>JASJCQ010000023.1 GCA_030065915.1 Woeseiaceae bacterium | reverse complement strand
TGGTTGGACTTGGCTTCGCCCTGTGCCTGGGCGGCGCCTGGCAACGCTGTCAGCGCTGCCACAATCGCCACAGCGGCGATTGTTGAGTAAGTTTTTCTAAGCATTTTGATACCCCCGTTTAAGGTAAATGCTCAATAACCATACTCTCTTGTTTTCTCTATAACGAATCATTTAATCGATCATATTGACCGCAAAAATCGAACCGACTGAAGCTCCCTCCCGGTTGCAGACGGAACTGGTCAAAAACTCAGAAAAATACAATTAATTTAGAGGTTTATGTGGGACAGAGAGGTGCCGGGTTTCCCCCATCTTCTGACAGTCGGTACTCGACAATCTCGCCGGTCACCGGGCACCGAAACCTCAGCAGACAGGCAGTGAGCTGCAGGTCGACACCGTCGTTCTCCCCGTCGCCATAGAGGCGGTCGCCAAGGATCGGGAACCCGAGCGACGCCAGGTGGCGACGGACCTGATGCTTGCGCCCAGTCTCGATCGAAACATCGACAAGGCTCGAGCCATCCGCCTTGTGTAGGAAGTTAAATTCGCTGATCGCCTCCCTGCCATCGACAGGCTCTTCGACTCGCACAGGCATCTGTAGCGAGGAAAAGTCACCGGCCACCCTGGCTCGATAGCGCTTCTCCACTTGCCGTTGCTGGAAAAGAGCGGACAATTTCGAAGCCGTTTTCTTCGTATGCGCGACGAGGATCAGTCCGTTGGCGGCGCGATCGAGCCTGTGGACAACGAATGACGGTCGCTCGGGCTGCAGATGCTGCTCGGCCCAGCGGCCAACGGTACAGTGATCGCCCCACTTCGAGCCCTGTGAGCGCAAGCCGTAGGGCTTGTTCCATACGGAGTAATCGCCAATATCGGCCACCAGCGTTGGCGGACTGGGCACTTCATCAAGAACCTCGGGCTTGTAGTAGAAGTGCAGCTCGTCGCCAACCGTTAAAGAGCGCTTCGCGCGGCGCAGGCGCCGAGTCCGACGGCCTCGAGTGATCCAGACCGCTCCTTTGCCCATCGCCGACTTGATGCGCCCACGTGACAGATCACTCACTTCGTGCAGCAGGCTAACGGCATTGTCATCCGTCGACGCAACGCTTACATGAAATTCCTGGCGATCCTCGGGCTTGTTCATGTCGTTGCAGCGATCGGGTGGCAGCTGCTTTAGAGGCAGTCGAACTAGTCGATATCGTCGGTCGAGTACTGCCCGGTGAGCCGTCGCCAGACATGTGACCAGCTCAACCCGATCGCCAGCAGGAAGGACAGCACAATCAGCACGACCCAGGTCAGATCCGAACGCGAGTCGATGTTCAGCCAGCCGAGATCGATGAGCAACCAAACGATACCCGCAAACAGCGCGCTGCCGAGAATGAGTCCGAGCGCCCCCATGGACCGTGATGTCGCCGTCAGCAAGATGATCCACCCGATGATCAGGACGATGCCGACGACAAAATGCGCCGGTCCGAGCGCGCCGTCGGCCATCGAGTCGCGCACCCAGTGAAAGAACGACCAGCCGGTGGGGTTGTACGTGGCGAAGATCATCGTCGCCGTCCCCAGCAATCGCAAAAAGAAGCCGGACACGCTGAAGTCGCGCGCGCCCATCCGGTTACCTGAAGACGTGTCCTTGCCCATCCGGGTGATCCCCCTCACATTGCCAGTCGAGAATAACTGGTCATCCTATGCCGGCCTGCATTCTACTGCCGAGCCCGCTTCCGGTCGAATAGCACGGTGGTGTAACTCGGAGGTGCTCCCGGAGGACCTGGCCAGGGCGCGTTCGCTGGCGCGGAAAGTCAGAGCAGCACGGACTTCATCGGCACTTGCTGCGCGAAACGCCAGTTGCCGTAAAGCAGTCGGTAAAGCAGCCACGGAAAGAAAACCACTGAGCCGCCCATCAGGACAAAGGTCGCGATGACGGAGACCGGTGCATCCGTGTTCACGCCGCTCAAACCGACGAAGAGGAGTACGAGGCCAGCGGCGATTAACGCGAGAATCATGATGCAGGTTGCCAGCTGCCACTTCACGTGTGTGCGAAGCTCGAAATGCGTGATACGCAGGCGCAGCACAAGGAGGTAGACCAGGGACGCGAAAAACATCGGTGGTATGACGAGCATGGACCACTGCAACAGGTAGCCGTAGCGGACCAGCTCCTCCTGCCGTTCTGTCTCCTTGCTCTGCGTCATGTCGAGGCCTTTTGGACCATTTGCCCGCACCAGTGTAATCGGCGATGACGCTTATGGACCGTGCGTGTGTCTCAGCTATGCTCGATCGCCGAAAACGACCTTATTCCCAATTGACCTAAACCAAGCCGCCGGCCAGCGCATCTAAGAAATATTAGGGTGATAGACCAGGGGATAGTCTAATGACCAGGCAGAGAATCGTGGCGCTGCTCGTATCGCTTGCAGTGCTTCCCTTCGCGTCCGTTTCCGCGGACGATTCGAAGAGCAAAGACGACATGATCGTCGCGAAGAAATCGCTTAGCGAACTCAGATCCGAGCTGTACAAGTCTGAAGAAGCGTTTTACGAGCTCTTCAATGAGATCAATGAAGACGACGACTATGACGTCGACTGCTTTTACGAGCGGGCGACCGGCACGAGAATCAAGAATCATGTTTGTCGCGCCAAGTTTGTGTCCGATGCGTTCTCCGCACACGCGGCGAGGAACCGAGGCGACGTATCGCGGGTAGCGAACCAGTCAGCGAATCCGGAGTTTGCGAGGAAGTCCGCTATCTTCGAAGAGAAGCTGGGGGCGGCCGTTGCGTCCAGCCCGGAACTGCAGGCAGCGCTCGAGAAATACAACACGGCGCGTGCCCAGTTCGCCATCAAACGGGAAGGCCGCGGCAAACACTGATTGTTGTGAGATGATCACACGCCGCTCGCGTTGGCTGTTTGCATCCAGCGCGAGCGTTCTCGGTGTTCGCTAGACGGCGCCGATCTCACTCAGGGCCGCGTGCAGCTGCTGCCAACGCTGCTCGACCGTCCCGGTGTAGCCGACGGACATCCTGACCAGGCCGCTGCCAATGCCGGCCGTTGACAGGTCCTCGTCCGACATCTCGCTTGACGTACTCGTGCTCGGGCAGGACATCAGCGTGTCGAAATAGCCGAGACTGACGGCCATGTAGCCAAAACGATGCTCGTTTTGCAGCGAGTCCATCAGTGCGTTCGCCTTCTCCTCCGAACCGAGGTCCAGCGTCAGGATGCCGCCGAAGCCATAGTCCTCGCAGCGTTGCCGGTCGAGCAGTTCGTGGTCCGGGTGGTGAGCAAGGCCCGGATAGGCGACCTTCACGCCAACCTCATCGAGTTTTCTCGCAAAATACTCGGCGCGCTCGGCGTGCTCCCTGACCCGCAACGCCAGGTGCGGAATTCTCAGGCTGATCTTGGACGCGACGGACGGGTCCATCGTCGGACCGAGAATCATCAGAGGCCCGAGATGAAGGTCCATGAGGCCCTGGATGAATTCCGTACTGCCGCACACGGCACCGGCAATGATGTCGGACGCGCCGTTGATGAACTTGGTCATGCTGTGCACGACCACGTCCGCGCCCAGCGCCGCCGGACTGATCAGCAAGGGACTGAACGTGTTGTCCACGATTAACTGCGACCCGCTACTGTGCGCGATGTCGGCCAGCGCCGGTATGTCGGCAACGCGCAGCGTAGGATTCGCAATACTCTCAGCGTAGACGATGCTCGTCTGGTCCGTCATCGCCGATTTGACGGCATCCAGGTCCGAGATATCCACAAAGGTCGTCGTGATGTTTGCCTTGGCGGGCAGGAAGTCATGCAGCAGCGCGTAGGTGCCGCCGTAAACCGTGTTGGACGCAACGATGTGATCGCCGCTCTCACAGAGCTGCAGGATCGCAGCAGAAATCGCGGCCATGCCGCTGGCGGCGCAATAGGCAGCCTCCGTACCCTCGAGCGCGGCGAGCTGTTGCCCGAGGTGATAGACGGTTGGATTGAAGTGCCGGCCGTACAGGTAGCAGCCTTCCGGCGCCGACTTCCGTCCGGCGAAGAGCTCAGGCATCGTGCCTGGCTTCATGACGGTGAATGTCGTGCTTGCCTCGATGGACATGTTGACGCCGCCATGTTCGCCGAATTCGTGGCGTAGCCTGGCGAGGCGCTCGATGGGGTCAGATGCTGTCACTGGATGTCCTCCGGGATTCGAATGCGACGACCTCGAATACTGAAACGCTTAATTTCAGTCGTAACAATAAACACCCAACGCAGGTTCTCCTAGTTGCGGAAACTACTGCGATTCAGGCTGGACTTCCGGAAAAACAACGACTTGGGCCGGCCTGCAGGCTGCCGACACCGTAACAAGCAGTAGACTGCGCATTGATCGTCGCGCGACAGAGACTGCCGCTATGACGCCGCCTCAATGGCCTCGCTAGCCTCTAGCCACGACCATTCCAGCGCCTCTATCGACGCCTTGGCATCGGCCTGGTCCCTGATCAGTTGCTTGAGCTCGTCCTTGCGTCCCTGGTCGGCGTACAGCGACTCGTCCGCCAGCTGCTCCTCGAAAACGGCAAGCGCTGCTCGTTGCCGTGCAAGCTCAGTCTCGACCTGCCTGACCTTGTCGTGCAGCGGCTTCAAGCGCCTGCGCCGCTCTGCCTGCTCCTGGCGAAGCTGCTTCTTGTTGACGCTCCTGGCGGGTTGCTCTTGCCACTTTGACTGGGCATCGGCGGCATTCTCGTCCTGCTCACGCAACCATGCGGGGTAGTCGTCGAGACTGCGATGGAAGCGATCGACGAGTCCATCGTGCACGATCAATAACTCGTCACAGGCGCTGCGCAGCAGGTGCCGGTCGTGAGAGATGACGACAAGGGCGCCCGTGTATTCGATCAGAGCAACGCTCAGCGCCTGTCGCATCTCCAGGTCCAGGTGATTCGTCGGCTCATCGAGCAGCAACAGGTTCGGACCCTGCCGAATCATCAACGCGAGGACGAGGCGAGCCTTCTCGCCGCCGGAAAACGGCGCTACCGGCTCGAAAATACGCTCCCCGCCGAACGCGAATCGACCGAGATAGTTGCGGTGCTCCTGCTCCCGATCGTCGGGCGCGATGGCGCGCAGATGATCTATCGGACTCTGCTCCATTTTCAGGAGGTCGACCTGGTGCTGTGCGAAATAGCCGATCCTGGTGTCCTTGCTGACGGTGCGTTCACCGCTCAAGAGCGTACTGCCGGTCGACAACGCCTTGACCAGCGTCGACTTGCCGGCTCCATTGACGCCGAGCAGGCCGACACGATCGCCCGCCGACAGGTGCAGGTTGATGTTGTCGAGGACGACGGTCTCGCCGTAGCCGACCGATGCGTCGCTGAGCCCTAACAGGTGCTGCGGCTGCTTGTCCGGCACGACGAATCGAAAGCTGAACTGCGAATCGACATGTGCCGGCGCGATCTCCTCCATGCGCTCGATCATTTTCAGCCGGCTTTGTGCCTGTTTCGCTTTCGATGCCTTGTACCGGAAGCGATCGACGAAACTCTGCAGATGCTTGATCTGCTTCTGCTGCTTGGCGTACATGGCCTGCTGCAACGACAGCTGCTCGGCACGCAGCTTTTCGAAGTCGCTGTAGTTGCCGGTGTAGAGATTCAGCGCTTTGTGCTCGATGTGGGCAACGCGCGTGCAGACGGCGTCAAGGAAGTCCCTGTCGTGCGAGATCACGAGCAGGATGCCTTCGTATGCCCTGAGCCAGCGCTCGAGCCACAGGATGGCGGGCAGGTCCAGGTGGTTGGTCGGCTCATCGAGCAACAGGATGTCGGAACGGCACATCAAGGCGCGTGCCAGGTTAAGGCGCATGCGCCAACCACCGGAGAAGTCGCCGACCGGCTTGCGATACTCCTCCGATGCGAAGCCCAGGCCATGCAACAGCCGGGAGGCGCGTGACTCGGCCGTGTATCCGTCGATGACTTCCATGCGCTCGTAGAGGTCATGGAGATCGGTCTTACCCGCCGCCTCCCCGTCTGCGATTCGGCGCTGCACATCCCGGAGTTCGGCATCGCCGTCCATGACGTAGTCGACCGCCGCTGCAGCGCCGTGCGGGCTCTCCTGCGCGACGTGAGCAATGACATCGGCATTATCGAGCGCCAGCGTTCCTTCGTCTGGCTCGAGTTCGCCGAGCAACATTGCAAACAGGGACGACTTCCCGCAGCCGTTGGCGCCGATAACGCCCATGCGCTGCCCGTCGTGGATTTGCACGTTCGCGTGTTCGAGCAGCAGCTTACGGCCGCGACGGAGTCCGATGTTGGTCAGGGCAAGCATGGCTGCGGCGATTATAGGTCAGCTTAAACCTCGACATTGGGCGTCGAGCGCATTGGCTTCAATAAATGGGCCTCCCGGCAACGGGCGGCGGGGCCATTGCTTTTCTGGCTGGCGCAGCGAAACCGGCCACGGGCAAGTACGTGTCGGAATCAAAAAAAAGCGTTCAACTGTCGCTGTTACGCGAGTCCGAGCCCCTGGACCAGCAGGTCGGCCTGGTCCTTGATGTGCGGGGCACGCCTGGCGAGATCCGCCGCATCGACGAGTTGGCGAAAGCTCTCTGTCGGAAGGCAGTGCTCGTTTATCTCATCGATCAGTTCGTCGTCGGACAGGCCTGCGAAACCTTCACTGTTGAAGATCGTCACGTCCAGCCAGTCCGCAACCTCGATCAGCAGTACGGTAGCCTCGATGCTCGCCGGCGCGATCTTTCCATCGAGTTTGTCGTGGTGTCGCCGAACGGCATCGGCCGTCGCGTCCGGCAGGCCCCAGTGGCGGCACGCGAGGTAGCCAAGCTCGCTGTGCGTGTATTTGAAGACCTCGACGTCGGCGTCGAGCAGTTCCGCCGGCGAGTGCCATTTCGATTCATCGACCGCCAGTAGTTCTTCCGGCGCGTGCTCGAACATGACAAACCGTCCGATGTCGTGTAGCAAACCGGAGAGATACGCGGTACCGGGAAGGATCTTCAGCTCCGGCAGCATTCGTGCGAGGGTTTCCGCACCGACGGCTACGCGCAGCGAATGAGTCCAGAGCCCTACCTGCGATGGCGATTTGGGCATGAACACCCGCTGCACGGCCATAGACGCGACCATGTTCCCGATCGTCACCGCACCGATCCGGGTGAGTGACTCCTTGATAGAAGTAATGGGTTCCGCCGGCGAGGAGCTCGCGGAATTCGCCATCGCCAGCAGCCGAACGGCAAACGGTGGATCCTCGCGTGCGAGCCTGTCGATTTCCTCGAAGTAGTCCATCTGCGATGGGTCCAGCTGCAGAATACGGACCAGTACCTGCGGCAGCAGCGGAAGCTGATCGACCTTTCGCCGCATCTTGTCGAGCGGTGATTCGTCGCCAGTGGGCTTTCTATTCAGGCTGGTTGCTGACACGACTGACCCTTGCAGACTGCGCGAGCGCAGGAATTCCTTGATTCTTGGAACGGTTAACGGCAGCGCCCGGTAGTTTCTTGAGCGAAAATACGGGTCGTATCGGGCAGCATTTGACCGGTCGCTGCTCGCGGCGGCAATGTGCGGGTCACTGGCTCGGGATCGGACATCGAATCCTGGGGTTCTGATATCACCGAATACGTAGCGGGCTGACGGGAGGATCAAGTGCTGGATGGCATCCGAATTATCGAAATAGAGGGACTTGGGCCCGGACCTTTTGCCGGCATGATGCTTGCCGATCTGGGCGCCGAAGTCATCGTCGTGCAACGTGAGACAGCTCCTGCGGGCACGGCCGTCGACCATAGCCTGCTCGATCGCGGCAAGAAGTCCGTTATCCTGGACCTGAAAGACACAAAGGATCGCGAGTCGCTCATCGCGCTGGTCGCCACCGCGGACGCACTGATAGAGGGCTTTCGCCCGGGTGTCATGGAGCGACTCGGATTGGGGCCGGAGCAATTCAAGGAGAACCATCCGCGCCTGGTCTATGGTCGGCTTACCGGCTGGGGTCAGAGCGGACCGAAGTCTCATTGCGCCGGACACGACTTCAACTACGCGGCGTTGTCGGGTGCGCTCTGGTATGCATCGGAGGACGATGAGCCGCCCTTTGCGCCTCCAACACTGGTTAGCGATATCGGCGGCGGCGCGCTGTACCTCGTGGCAGGTATTCTGGCCGCGCTGATCAAAGCCCAGCGCTCCGGTATTGGCGCTGTCGTCGACGCCGCAATGGTGGACGGCTCGGCGCATATGATGAACCTGCTGATGACGGCCCGTGCCGTCGGACTGGTCGGCAGAGAACGGGGAACCAGCATTCTCGACGGCTCTCCGTGGTCACGGTGCTACGCCTGCGCAGACGGCAGATGGCTTTCGGTGCAATGCCTCGAGCCGAAGTTCTACATGGAGTTTCGCAGCAAGCTGGGCGTCGAAGAAGACAGCGCCTTCGACCAGAACCCGAATCCTGAGAAATGGCCGGCGCTATCCGCAGGCATCGCGGCAATCATCGCGACGAAGACGCTGGATGAATGGTCAGGCATCTTCGAAGACTCTGATGCCTGTGCGGCGCCGGTTCTGAATCCCGAAGAATCGGCCAGGCACCCGCACATCGCCGCGCGTGAAATCTGGGTGGACGTCGACGGGCAGCTGCAGGCCAGGGCCGCGCCACGCTTCGATGGTCAGACGCCTGGGGAGCCGCTGTCACCGCCACGCCGCGGTGAACACACCGAGGAAATCCTCGGCAGCCTGTGACAATCAAACGCTTGAGTGAAAGACGAGCGCTCGCTACTCGGTGACCGGGGAACATGGCGGGCCACCGAGCGCGCTTGCCCGAATCGACAATCAGAAGCGGAACGCGATTCCCACGGACAACATCTCGATGTCGGCGTCTTCGATGTCGTAGACCTCGTATTCGCCACGAATCTGGATGGATGCCAGTTCGAACGATACGCCGAGGCCGTAGCCCGTGTCGGACCCGTCGTCACTGACCGAATCGAAGCCATCGATTCCGGCCTCCACATCCCAAGAAATGAAGCCGAGCTTCGCGAAGACGTCTACGGGACCCACTTCGAGGCCCGCTGTGCCCCAGACGTTCAGGCCGGTGGTCTCCAGTCCGATTTCCTGCGTTCCGATAATCGTATCGACTTCAATCTCCGGCTCGCCGAGATCGACATAGCCACCCTCGATACCGAGATCGATGACCGGCAGATCGAGCTTGTAGCCGAGAAACAGTTTGAAGGCGGTATCGTCCTCGTCGATCGAGGCCGGAAGCTCCGGGAAATCAGTGGTATCAAAATCTGCTTCGATGGTCGCCCCACCGATACTGCCACCCGCATAGAAGCCGCCGTCGGCGTGCGCCGGCAACGAGACACACAATAGCGCTGCGCCAAGCGCGAGCAAAGAAACACGTACGTCTGAAAGTGCACGATTCATATCGATATCCTCAAATTTTTGCCCAAGCGGCAGGGTCGGCGAACTGCGACCCTACCTGGAACCCACTCTTTCAGACGGCAGCGACGCAATCAAGGGCCGGCGCTGCGGAAACGGCGCTGCGCGATATATCGATCCATTATGTCAACGCAGATCCAGTTCTAAACCCAATTTCAGTCGCGAGCGGTTCTCGTAGACCTCGAGTTCCGCGAACCAGCCGAGTCGGTCGAATCGCGCGAACCCGCCCTCGAGCTTGGTCGCGAGCGCATGGCCGAACTCGAGGAAATCCTCCGCCAGGTCGGCACGACGTCCGAAATCGGGGCCGGTGTAGGACTAGTAGGTGAACCACTCGATGGGCAGCGTGCTAAAGCTCAGCTCTTTCAATGTGCTGAGTACAACCTTGCAGCTACCCTAGGTGGTGTTGTGGATGAACTCACCCGCAATCGACGCACTGCCCGTCGGCTCGCAGCGAGTCATTTCCGGAATATGACAGGAACCAGGGGCTTCCTACGCGACGCCACAACCGAGTGGGGTCCGAACGAGGCGTGCGTCGCGTCGTCCGGACCGGCCAGATTAGTTGAACTGCAGCATCGCTCCGATCATGACACTCCTCTCCGCACCGTAGAGTCTCTCTCCGACCGGAATATCGACGTCAGAAACGCGGTTAATACCCGCTGTGTGCGGCTGGTAGCCCTTATCGAGCAGGTTGATCGCCTGTAACTCCAGGCGCACCGACGACATCGGTTCCCAGGCCCAGAGTGCATTGACGATGCCGTAGCCTGCTGACGGCGACTCATCGTTGTACACGGACACGTCATCCTGCTCGGCAAATCCGAGCCACTCGACACGAACCGAACTCTTGTCGTCAATCAGGTTGATCGCAATCGTCGCATTGGCCGGCGACAGGCGATACAACTTGTCCGCTACGTCGGTACGTCGCCCGTTAGACAGCGCTGCGTTGCCATCGAGCACGATGCGCTCAGACAGTGAGTAACGCCATCCGATGTCGGCACCGGTTATCTCCGCTTCGACGTTAGCGAACTCCAATGCCCCGGCGCCGCTCATCATCGTGGCGACCATGTTCGCAGTCATGTTCGACGTCGGTACGCCCTGGATATAGTCATCGATATCGCGGTGATAGATGCGCGGCGATAACTCGAAGCGCCCCGTGGACCAGTGCAATCCGAGCACGACCTCGTTGTTCCGCTCAGGCTGCAGGTCCAGGTTGCCGATGTAACTGCGGCCGTCGGCCAATCCGCCCGTCGCCTTTAACGGCAGCCACAGGTACATCTCCTGGTACGACGGCGCCCTCGCCTTGCTGCCAACGTCGACAATCAGGTCCAGGTCGTCGGACAGGGTCCGGCGGTATTTCAGAACGGCATCGACGCTGCCGAAGGTCTTGCTTCGATCCGACGCATTAAACGCATCGGCGAGTTCCTGAACATTCATCGCCATCATGCCCATCATGCCGCCGGAGCCGACGACATCGGTGTCCATGCTGACTTCGTTGTAGCGCAGTCCCAGTTCCCAATTCGAGTTGGCGGTTTCGAAAACGGCAACGCCGAACGCGCCGGTCAGGTCACGCTCGAGATTGTTGAAGTTGCTGACAAAGAACGCGGGATTGTTGGGGTTTGTTATCAGCGATGCGTGCTCGGCGCGCCGACCGTCGATGCCAAACGTCAGCGTGGCCGCACCTAGCTCCACGGTCGACGCCAACTCGAAGGTCCCGCCCTTGCCTTCGGTATCGTTCTGACGAACGCGCATTGGCGGTGGCGGTGACCGCAATCCAAAGTTGTCCATGATGTGGTCCACGTCGTTGTAGCCGACCTTGCCATGCAGTTCCCACGTGGGCGTTAGCTGGCGGCTGAACTGGGCGCCGTAGATCGCGGTGCTGATGTCGCGGATATCCATGGCCAAAGCCGGCGTGCCCGTGTCTTTCGTTTCGAGCGCGCCGACGAAAAAGAGTACATCGGTCGACTCGCCCGAGTAGGCGTAGCTGGCATCGAAACGATCCCGGCTGACCTGCGACGGTGAGATCCTACCTGCCGGTGTGTCTATGCCATCCGAACGGTCGGCTTCGGCCAGCAACGACAGGCGATGCGTGCGATTGGCATAGGTCAGACGACCGGCACTGGTCTGCGTGTCGCCGTTACCCGAGTAGCGCAGACCCAGCATGCCGGACAGGCGCAACTCGTCGCTGCTGCCGAAACTCCCGCGTGCAAGCCGGGCGTCTACGTGGCCGCCCACACTCTCGGGCGCGCTGGCGACGCCGGGTATCCCGCGTTCCAGGATGAGTTCTTCAGTGATCATCGGCGACAGGTAGGAGAGCGGCGCGTCCATGGCGTTGGGACCGCCGCTGACCATGCCAATGCCGTCGATGGTGACCGCGACGCGGTCGCCGTAGAGCCCGCGGTACTGTGCGATGCCGGACAAGCGGCCGTTCACGTTGGCGTCGGCGCCCGGCAGGCGGGCCAGCGATTCGGCCGCGTCAAGGACCGGCTCGCTGATGACGTCAATGTGTACCGCGCTGGGCGACAGGTGTTTGCCGAATACGGTGATTTCTTCGATGTTGCCACGCTGCGCATCGACTTCGCCCTTGTCCGCCGCGGCGGCAGGTAAGGCGACGAACAGCAAGGCGGCCGCGTAAGCGACTGATACTGCTTTCATGATTTCGCTCCGTTTTTCCGCGAGCCGTCTGCTCGCGGGACAGTCAGAAAAGTCTGGTTGTTCTTACGAAGCTACCGGTGGGGCCCGAGTGGTCGGATTCTCGATCCGAAGTCTGGGAATGATCCCGCTTGAAGCGGCGATCGACGGTACGGCGTCGAATCGAGGCACTGGATGCGGTTCGGTATCCGTCGCGACAATGGCGCCGGCCAGCAAGTGTGCGAAGCTGCAATCACCGCTGAGCGCCGATTCAGGCGAGTCTTTGTGGTCGTGATGATGATGGTGGTGCCCGGAATCGCGGTGCGCCATGTTCATCGACATGGGCAGGCTGTCGGGACACAGGACAAACCACGGACCACCGTCTGCTGAGCCGGGCATATAACCGGCCGGAATCAGCGCGCGCATCATCAGTCCGATCACGAGGATCGGCAACAAGATGGATGCTGGGCGGCGGTGAGAAGGCATGTGTTTAGACTCAGTAACCACAGCTTAGTTTACGCCGTGCAGAATCTTTAGTTGATAGCGAATTCTGCGTATACCGGCCCTCCCCGGGGCAGAACCGCCCCGGGGACCGACCGGGTCTTACTCTTCGGCGTCGTCGCCGGCGAGCGCCTCATCCAGCATCGCCACCAGCTCGTCGCGGCTGTAGCTGTACGGGCCCCACGTGTTGAGCTGAACGAGCTCATTAATCTTCGTCGCGATCGTCCAGTTCTGCTCCTCGGCATTCGGCACGACCATGTAGCGTCGCAGAGGCTTGTCGTCGAACAACGCGTGCATGAAAGCTTCCGTGACTTCGTCGGGCTCTTTGTAGGAGAGCTCGCGTGCCGCGGTTGCCTCGTAGGCTTCCTTCAACTCGTCGCTGACCTCGCCGCCACCGGCTTTTATCTTGTCCATGGCACGAGCCATGCTCGAACGCCTGATGTTGGACTTGTAGTTGCCGGGTTCGACGACCGCCACCCAGACGCCTTTCGGCTCGAGCTCGCTCGCGACACCGTCGGTGAATGCCTCGATCCAGTGCTTGCTCCCGGCATAGGAGCTGAAACCGGGGAACGCTGACAGCGTACCGGCGATCGAACCGGTCGTGACGATACGGCCCTTCGACTCGATCACCATCGGCGCAAACGCCTGCGTTGTGCGATAGACACCCTCGACGTTGACCCGATAGACGAACGACTGGTCGTCGATCGGCGTATCGAGAACCTCACCTCCGCCCCCAACACCGGCGTTGTTGACGAGACCGTACAGGCCCGTGCCTTTCTCCTTGATCATTGCGACGACTGCGTCGACTTCATCCTGCTTGGTGACATCCAGGCGAACCGCCGTGATGTTGTCGATCGCGTTGAGCGCTGCGAGGTCCTTGTCCTTTCTTGCGCCGGCGTATACGTGGTAACCCTCCTCGGCCAGCGACTCGGCGAGGTGTCTGCCAATGCCGGTGCTGGCACCGGTGATCAATATCGACTGCTTGTGCTCGTCGGCGAGGACGTCAGACACGCCAACGAGACCGAACGAGACAATAAGCATCAGTGCGGCTTGCAATAACTTCTTCATGGGATCCCCTTCATTGTTCTTGCTTATTTCGCCGACAGTATCACAGCCCGGTGGCCGACGTTGCTGGCGTCCATGTGCCGTGTTGCTCAGGCGCTGGGCTATACTGAAACACTCGCAGTCCAGGGGGAGTTACGATGCGATCCATACTTGCGGTCCTGCTGCTTGGTTTGGCCAGCGCGGCGCCGGCACAACAGTACTTTCAGTGGGATGAGGACAAGCTGCGAGAGGAGCTCGCACGCATTGCGGACGCGACCCGCAAGGTCAACGTTCCGATGCGCGACGGCATACACCTGTCGACCGATGTCTACCTGCCGAAGGACACGAGCGGCGGCGTCCCGACAATCTTCTGGCGAACACCCTATAACTACAACTCGCTAAGCGGCGTGCGGCTTATACAGGCGGTCGTCGCGGTCAGCCGGGGCTATGCCTTTGTCATCCAGAACGAGCGGGGACGCTACTTCTCGGAAGGCGAATTCACCATTCTCGGCAACCCGCGGACCGATGGCTACGACGCCATCTCCTGGATTGCAGAACAGGACTGGTCGAACGGCCGCGTCGGCACGATCGGATGCTCGTCGTCTGCCGAGTGGCAGCTCGCGCTGGCTGCGATGGACCACCCGGCGCACACGGCAATGGTGCCGATGGCTTCAGGGGCCGGCATCGGACGAGTGGGCGACTTCCACGAACAGGGCAATTGGTACCGCGGCGGCGCACAGCGCACGCTGTTCTATCCGTGGCTGTACTTCGTCGACAACCCGCTGCGCGCGCAGATTCCGACCGGCCTCGACCGCGAGACGCGCGAGAGAATCTCGGGCTACAACGACCTGGCGACCGACAAGCCCAAAGTCGACTGGAAGAAGCACATTAACTTTCTGCCGATACAAGACCTGCTGCTAGAGCTTGGGGAACCGCCCGGGACCTTCGAAGAATTCATCGCGCGCAAACCGGGCGACAAGGGCTGGTACGAAGGCGGCCTTTACCATGACGATGAGGGCTGGGGCGTGCCGGCTTTCTGGTTCAATTCCTGGTACGACGTGTCCATTGGTCCGAACATGGCTCTGTACAACCATGTCCGCGAGAATGGTAACGACAGCGAAGTTCGTAACAACCAGTTTGCCGTTATTGCACCGGTCGAACACTGCAACGTCATGGGCATGAAGGAGAAAACGATCGTCGGCGCCCGCGACATGGGCGATACGCGTTTCGACCTGATTGGCGAAATCTACGCGTTCTTCGATCGCTTCGTTGCCAGCGACGGCAATGCCATGGGCGGTGAAACGCCTCGCGTTCGTTACTACACCATGGGGGGCAACCGCTGGAGCGCGGCGGACAACTGGCCGCCTGAAGCCGCCGAGGAGACCCGGCTGTACCTGTCGAGCGACGGCAATGCGAACAGCTTGTACGGGGACGGCCGCCTGTCTTTCGAGCCGCCGGCATCAAGCGGCTCGGACAGCTTCGTCTACGACCCGATGAACCCGGTGCAGACGATAGGCGGCGGCGACTGCTGCAACGGCGGCACGGTGATCCCGGGCGCGTTTGACCAGCGTCCGATCCAGGCACGGGCTGACGTGCTCGTTTACACGAGCGAGCCGTTGGAGGCACCGCTGGAGGTTAGCGGCTTCGTCGACGCCGTGTTGTCGGTTTCCTCCGACGCCAGGGACACGGATTTCACCGTCAAGCTGGTCGACGTATTGCCCGACGGCACGGCCTACATCGTCGACGATACGATTCTGCGTGCCCGTTATCGTGATGGCTACGACCGGGAAGTCTTTATGGAAGACGGCAAGATCTATGAAATCGACTTCACGCCGATGACGACGTCGATCGAATTCCAGGAGGGCCACCGTATTCGCGTCGAAGTCTCGTCATCCAGCTTCCCGAAGTACGTGCGCAACCTGAATACGGGCGGCAACAACGTGGACGAATCGGAAGGCGTGGCGGCGACGAATACGATTCACCACGCGCCCGGGCACTTGTCGTACCTGGTGTTGCCGGTCGTGCCCGGCGAACAGGCCGAATAAGCCCGGACGCTACAACGCCTCGACAATCGTGACGTTGGCCTGGCCGCCACCCTCGCACATGGTCAACAGGCCGTAGCGACCGCCGCGTGCTTTGAGCGTGTTCAGGAGCGTGGCCATCAGCTTGACGCCGGTGGCGCCCAGCGGGTGACCCAATGCGATGGCGCCGCCATTGACGTTGACGCGATCATGATCGCCGTCGAGGTGCTTCAGCCACGCCATCGGCACCGGCGCAAAGGCCTCGTTGACCTCAAAGAAGTCGATGTCGCCCAAGCCCAGGCCCGCTTTCTGCAGCGCCTTTCCCGTCGCAAACAGCGGCTCCTCGAGCATGATGACCGGATCGCCCGCTGTAATCGTCAGGTTCACGATGCGCGCCATCGGTTCCGCGCCATGATCCTTTACGGCCTGCTCCGACATGATCAGCGCGGCTGAACTGCCGTCGCAGATCTGGCTGGCGTTGCCGGCCGTTATGACGCCGCCGTCGGTCAGCGGCTCGAGCTTGGCAAGCCCGTCCATGGAGGCGTCGAAACGTATGCCCTCATCCTTATCGTGGGTGACGGTATCGCCTTCCTCCGTTGCGACGTCGACAGGCACGATTTCGTTACTGAACGCACCGGCCTCCGTCGCCGCGGCAGCTCGTCGGTGACTCTCCAGTGCAAACTCGTCCAGCGACTCGCGCGAGAATTCATACTTGTCCGCGATCATCTGTGCGCCGACGAACTGCGAAAAGAACTTGACGCCGAAACGCTGCTTGATCGCGTCGCTCCATGGATCCTTGCCCTGTTCCAGCAGCGCGTTGCTGCCCATCGGTGCGCGCGTCATGCTCTCGACGCCGGCGGCGATAACGACGTCCTGCGTACCGGACATGACGGCCTGCGCAGCAAACTGGATGGACTGCTGGGACGATCCGCACTGTCGATCGATCGTCACGGCCGGCACGCTGTTTGGCAGGCTCGATGCGAGCACGCTGTTTCGACCAACGTGGTTCGATTGTTCGCCAGCCTGCGTTACGCAGCCCATGATGACGTCATCGATAGCAGTAGGGTCGATACCGTTTCGTTCGACGAGGGCATCAAGGCTAACGGCGCCGAGATCGGCTGCATGCAAACCGGATAAGCGGCCCTTCCTGCGGCCACCAGCGGTTCTTACGGCGTCGACGATATAGGCGACAGTCATTTCAGTTCTCCAGGCAATACATCGGTTTTAGCCAGAGCGACCGGAAAGGCGCTCATTCAATATCATTCTAGTCTCGTTCATGCGCTGTTGCTCGCACCGTCCGTTCCAGTGCGCGTCTCGACAAGATTGGTCGACACACAGCTGAACACAACGTCGTCATCCTGGTTCAGCAGTTCGTACCGGTAGCGTACGACACCGCGGCCGGGGTCCTTGTTCGACAATCGCTTGTCGAGACAGCAGCTCCGCGCACGAAGTTCGTCCCCGCCTCGAACGGCCAGCGGCCAACGTACATCGTCCCAGCCCACGCCACAGATCCACGCAATGTCATGCGCAATGCGGTGATCCAGCTGTCGCCAGAGCACCATCGTGTACTGTCCGCTTGCTATGACGTCGCCGAAACGTGACTCAGCCGCGGCGGCCTCATCGGCATGAAAGTACTGCGGGTCGAAGCGGCGCGCGAACTCGATCATCTCGTCGCGGTCAACGGTCATCGGCGTCGAGACTTCGACCTTGCCAACCTCGAGGTCTTCGTAAAAACGTTTCCGTTCAGACATTTACCGCTTTCGCACCTGGTAGCCGAGCTGCGGAAAGTGCACATTCAGATCGCCGACCCGATCGTCTGTCCGCCGGATCTTGATGCTCGAGAAGTCGAGATTAAGCAGCTCGCCGGCGACCTCGTCCCGTCCATAGTCGTCCGCCGAGACGACGACCGCGTCCCCTCGCGCAAGACCCAGGGGATTATCGGCCATGACCGAACCTTCATCGCCGGGGCTCGTCGATCTCGCGATGCCCAACGCTTCGTCCGCGGGTATGTCCTCAGAATCTCCATGCCCGATCGTCGCCATTCGGCCGGACCATCGATTGATGAGTGCGAACGGCGCCAGCAGGGATTCGGCACTTGGTACGTTCGCGCGCGTCATCCAGATCACGAACCAGGCCTGGATGTCGGTGTAGCCGGGTGCATTTCCGTCGAGATAGTCGCTGTCGCAGGACAACGCATCTTCCAGCAGCGCGCAGTTTGCCTGCAACTGCATGCGCGCCGCCGGCAGGGACTCGGCAAGCTTGCCGAAGTCCATGAAGTTGAAGAACGCCTTGCGATCCTCGATGACCACATCGGGCACCTGTGGGTTCTCGCCCATCGACAGCGCGGCACCCGGCTCGAAGAAGGTCTTGTCGCCCCAGCGGCTGAGCGCCAGCGTCAATCCACGCTGTCCGGAAGGAAACAGAGGCGGGGCCGGGGTGCGCCGGTCGATCTCTTGTGCGATCAGCGACGTATCGCAATAGATGTCGGCGCCGATCTGCAGGACGGGCGTCTTGCGATAGCCGCCGGTCAGGCAGGTCAGGTCTGGTTTCGGCATGATCATCGGGATCTGCACGGACCGCCAGGCGAGCTGTTTCAATCCGAAAACCAGCCGCACCTTCTCGGCGAAGGGCGACGCGTCGAAATGATGCAATATGTACTGACTCAAGTAAGATTCTCCGGGCCTGAACGGGGAAAAGGAATGACATTGTGGCCGGCCAATTGACACTCAGCGATGCGGCGAGCCTGTTGCGTCCCGGCATGACGGTGTTCATTCACGGCACGGCGACCGAGCCACGCGCATTCGTCGATTATCTTGCCGCGCACCCCGAGCACCTAACCGGCGTACACCTGCTGACGAGCTTCATTCCGGGCATCAACTCGGTCTCGCTGGCCGGTCTCGCCGCAGACTCGAAGCTGACGACCTTCATGGCCCAGCCCGTCCTTGCGGATGCGATCGAGCGAGGCGACGCCGAGGCGCTGCGACTGCAGTACTCGAAGGTCCCGGGCTATCTTCGCGGCCTCGAACGACTCGATCTTGCATTCTTCCACGGTCGACCGTTGCCGGACGGAGACGTCTCTACCAGCGTATCCGGCGAGTTGATCCCGACGGCGTGTGAGAAGGCCGAACGCGTATGCGTCTTTGAGAACGCGTCGCTGCCAATTCCCGTCAACGGCTGTGTCATCGCTTCGGACCGGATCGACTATCGCGCATGCAGCGCAGGCGAACTGATCGAATACCCTGGAGCGGTTCGGGCCGACGACGTCTCGTCGGGCATCGCCCGTCACGTCGCGACACTGATCAAGGACGGCGATGCGCTTCAGACCGGCATCGGTGTCATTCCTGGTGCCGTATTCGCCGAACTCAGGACGAGACGCGGACTTCGGATCAACAGTGGCATGGTCGGCGACTCGGTCATGTTGCTTGCCGAGGCGGGTGTCCTGGCGGCGGACTCTGAGCACCTCTACGGCATGGCGCTTGGCAGCCAGGCACTGTTCAAGTGGCTGGACGGCCGGCCGGGTTTCCGGGTGGGCGACGTCGCTGAAGTGCATGACGTTGAGCGTATCGCTACCGTCGAGAATCTCGTCGCAATCAACAGCGGCATCGAAGTCGCGCTGGATGGCAGCATTAACGCCGAGCAAATCGGGCCGCGTGTGGTCAGTGGCCCCGGCGGCCTGCCTGACTTTGCGACAGGGTCGTCGCGAGCGCCGGGCGGGCGCAGCGTAATCGCACTGCCTGCCGCCAACACCCGCAAGGGCGTGTCCCGTATCGTCGCCAGGCTCGCCAACCATGAATCGCCGACCGTCGCGGCCGGGGTTGCAACGCACATCGTTACGGAATTCGGCGTCGCTGCTATCGGTGACACGACGCCCGCAAAGCGCGCGGAGCGCCTGATTGCGATCGCTGACCCTGCTCATCGAGACGAATTGTCAGCAGCTCTCGCGCTTACGCGTTGAGCAGTTCACGCAGGCACTGCTCAAGATATTCGAGCAGTCTCTCGACGTTTTTGGGTTCATAGTGGGTCAGGTGACTGATCGCCAGGCCCTCCATGATGGTCTCCGACAGGTCCAGCGCCAGGTCGAAGGCCTCCCGCTTGCCGTCCCACTCCGGGAAGAGTTCCTCTGCCGTCTTGTACCACATGACCGCGAACTCCTTTTGCACGGGGCGGAGGATGGCACGCAGCTCCTTGTCCGTACGCGCTGCTACCGACAGTTCGAAGAATGCGACGAACATCGGGTGCCGGACGTGGCCCCAGTAGGATTCGACAGCCAGCTTGACGCGATCCGCGTCCTCCGGGAGCTCGGACATCGAGCGGCGAAATGCCGACAGGCGCTTTTCGTGCAGGAACTCCACTGCAGCCTGGACGATGTCCATTTTCGACGGAAAGTGATGCAGCATCGCGCCGCGGGACAGGCCGGCCTGAGCCGCAATATGCGTCGTCGTCGTGTTCGCGTAACCGAGTTTGACGAAGGCCTTGATGGCCGCTTCGACGATCTGGTTTCGCGTCGAAGCGCTCTTCTGCGCCTGCCAACTGTCCGGATTCTGCGCCGATGGTTTCGACTTCTTGCCCGTCTTTACACTCATTGATATCACCCCGCGCCGGCGTCGCCGGTTCCCCATTACTTTCGCGCCTTGGACAAAAAAAGTCAAAGCGGATTGAAACCGGATGGGTTGACTGGTATATCTGGCGACTCTCGGAGAAGGGTGAGAAACAATGGGTCGAGTAGACGGAAAGGTCGTATTAATCACGGGAGCCGCATCGGGCCTGGGACGTGCTGACGCCGAACACCTGGCCGCCGAAGGTGCGCGGCTGGTGCTGACAGACGTTAACGCCGAGGCGGGCGAAGAACTGGCGGAAACGCTGCGCGGGCAGGGTAACGAAGCCATCTTCCTGCACCAGGACGTTGGCGATGAAGCTCGCTGGGACGAGGTCATCAAGGCCACCGACGAACACTACGGACGCCTGGACGGTCTCGTAAACAACGCAGGCGTAGTCGTCATCGCGATGCCGGAGGACACGACCCTGGAGCAGTTCAGGTTCATCAACAAGGTCATGTCCGAGGGCGTTTTCCTGGGCTGCAAGGCCGCCCTGCCCCTGATGCGCAAGAGCGGCGGCGGCTCGATCGTCAACATGTCCTCGGTGGCGTCACACCTGGGCTATCCGGTCTTTTTCGCTTACTCCGCCGCCAAGGGCGCCGTTCGGGCGATGACCAAGTCGCTGGCGGTGACCTGCCAGATGATGAAAGACAATATCCGGGTCAACTCGGTGCACGCCGGGGCGATCGACACGCAGATGGTCCGGACGGCGAACGAGGCACTCGGCATCGAGCCCGACCCGGAAGATCCGGTTGGCATCGGCGAACCGTCCGATGTCGCACACATGGTCGTCTACCTGATCTCGGATGAGTCGAAGTTCGTGAACGGCGCTGAGTTGTTGATCGACAACGCGCTGACCGTTCAGTAACCGGAGAAGACAATGGACCTTGGACTACGAGACAAGAACGCAATCATCACCGGCGCGACGAAAGGCATCGGCCGGGAGATCCTTGAGCTGCTTATTGCCGAGGGCTGCAACGTTGGAACCTGCTCGCGCTCGATCGAAGACGTCGAAGCGACGCTCGAAAAGTGTTCCACGCGAAAAGCGCAAGTCTACGGTGACGTCTGCGACATTCGAGACAAGGAAGAATACGAAGCGTGGATCGAGAAGATGGTCGAGACGATGGACGGCGTCGATATCTTCATTCCGAACGTCAGCGCCGGCGGCGGCATGGACAGCGAGAAGAACTGGTGGAAGAACTTTGAGGCCGACGTGCTCGGCACCGTCAGGGGCTGCGAGGCCGTCATCCCGCACATGAAGGAGTCCGGCGGCGGCGCCATCACAATGCTGGGCACGACGGCGTCGCTGGAAACCTTCGCCGGACCGCAGGCCTACAACGCGATGAAGGCATCGCTGTACACCTATGCGAAACAGCTCGGCCAGTTCCACGGCAGGGACGAGATTCGAGTCAACATCGTGTCACCCGGGCCAATCGAATTCCCGGGCGGCAGCTGGGACATGATCAAGGACACGATCCCCAAGTTTTACGAAGCGACGTTGCGCGACCACCCGACCGGTCGGCTAGGCAAACCGCAGGAGGTGGCGAAGGCGATCGTATTCCTGTCGAGCCCGGCGGCGTCCTGGTGCAACGGCTCCAACCTGGTCGTCGACGGCGGATTCACGAAAGCGGTGCATTTCTAAACGTGCTGAAGAAGTCCTACAAGAAGGTCGACCGGGTCAAGGACGCGGTCTCCGGCGGCACCCCGATCGATCACGTGCCGCCGCCCGACGATCTCGGCTACGACATGATTCCGAAGGAACGCTACACGTCCGAGGAATACATGCAGCGCGAATGGACGCACATGTGGACGAAGGTCTGGCTGCTCGCCGGCCTGGCGCAGGACCTGGCAGAAGCCGGCGACTACATCTGCACGGAGATCGGGCGCGAGTCCGTCATTGTCGTGCGCCAGAAGAACGGTGGCATGAAGGCCTTTTACAATGTCTGCATGCACCGCGGTAACCGCCTGGTCGCCGAGGGCATGGACAACGCCGAGACATTCAAGTGCAGCTACCACGGCTGGGAATACGGGCGCGACGGCCGATTCGTCAACCTGCCCAATGGTGAGTTGTTCCCGCAGGGCAAACCTTGCAAGGGCCTCGTCGAATTGCCCTGCGGCGAATGGAACAGCCTCGTGTTCTTCAGCCTCGACCCGGACGTGATGTCGCTGGAAGAGTACATGGCGCCGATCGCCGGCCATCTCGAGCCCTATCACTTCGAACGCATGGTCGTAACCAAGGACGTGACCATCGAGTGGAGCTGCAACTGGAAAGCATCCGTCGATGCATTCAATGAGACCTACCACGTCGCGGCAACGCATCCACAGCTGCTGTGGTACCTGAATGAAATGGACATCCAGATCGACTGCTACGAGCGCCATTCGCGTTATCTCGTCCCATTCGGCATGACCAGCCCACAGATCAAACGAATCCCGGAGATTCCGCCGCCGCTGAAGTTCATGATGCACGAGGCGGGACTCGACCCGGCAAGCTACGAGGGACCGGTCGACGGCATTCGAAAGACTGTACAGAAGCACCTGCGCGAAACGGCAGGCGAGAAAGGTTTCGACTTCTCGGAGTTGAATGACGACCAGCTGACCGACGACTTCAACTACCTCGTTTTCCCTAACCTGACCTTCAATACGCATGCGGACCACCTGATGCTGTTCCGGCATCGGCCGCACCCTTCTGACCCGAACAAGATGTTCTTCGACACGTGGACGATTCAGTACATCGTCGACGACGAAGAATTGCCGACACGTCGCCCGCGACACCGACACGTCAAGGAAGGCGAAAAGTCATTAGGCATGGTGATCGACCAGGACGGCGGCAACCTGCCGAAGGTCCAGGCGGGTATGAACAGCGCCGCCTATGAGGGCCTGTGGCTGGGTGACCTCGAAGTGCGTATTCGGCACTTTCACCAGACGCTGGACAGCTACCTCGAAGACTGACGCGCCAGCCCGGGCGGCTCGAATCAAGCATTGACAGACAGGTCCGACCCCCGGTCTGGTCTGCGTTTCTATTCGCCCGACAAATGAATGCGGAAACAGCCGTCTGCAGCCGCCTGCCAGTCCTTAACCGGGTCAGAAAAAAACAGTCAGGCTTGTTTCTTTTTTGACGCTCGACTTGTACAATCGTGAGCTCCAGCAAGGTTCGCCGTGAGGGGACGGAAATGGCGCTTGATAAGACCAGACTGCTCGAAGCCTATCGAGTGATGAAGACCATTCGCGAGTTCGAAGAGCGCCTCCACGTCGAGATCGCGACCGGGGCGATTCCCGGGTTCACGCACTTGTACAGCGGCCAGGAAGCGGTCGCCGCTGGCGTCTGCATGCATCTCTCAGACGACGACTACATTGTCTCCACGCACCGGGGCCACGGTCACTGCATCGCCAAAGGCTGCGACGTCATCGGCATGATGAAAGAAATTTACGGCCGTGCCGATGGGCTGTGCAAAGGCAAAGGCGGCTCAATGCACATTGCGGATTTCGACAAGGGCATGCTCGGCGCGAACGCGATCGTGGGCGGCGGCCCACCCATTGCGACCGGCGCAGCTATCGCGACCAAGCTCGATGGAAACGGCAAGGTAAGCGCGTCGTTCGGCGGCGACGGCAGCTCCAACCAGGGCACCGTGTTTGAAGCGATGAATCTTGCGGTCGTACTGAAGCTCCCCACCCTGTTCGTCTACGAAGACAACGGCTATGGCGAACATACGGGTACGTCGTATGCCGTCGGCAGCGACGACATCGCCGGGCGTTGCGAGGGCTTTGGCATGACGGCGAAGAAGGTCGACGGCGGCGATTTCTTCGCCGTATACGAGGCAGCCGGCGAATTGTTCGACCAGTTGCGCGCCGGCGATGGCCCGGCAGCTCTCGAGTGCACGATCACTCGCTTTTACGGCCACTACGAAGGCGATCCGCAGCGCTATCGAGCCAAGGACGAGGTCGCGAACTTCCGGGAGAGCAAGGACTGCCTGAAGAACTTCCGCCAAAGAGTCACCGGCGAGGGTCTGCTCGACGACAGCGACCTCGACGCGATCGATGCCGAGGTTGCCGAATTGATCGATCGTGCCGTCGAAGAGGCGAAAGCGGCGCCGGCGGCGCCGATCTCGGAACTCGAAACCGATGTCTACATCAGCTACTAGGAGGTTCAGGGCATGCCAGTAAAATCCATGCGCGATGCGCTGAACGAAACACTCCACGCCGAGATGGCGCGCGACGAGAAGATCATAATTCTCGGTGAAGACGTGGCGGGCGGAGCCGGCGGCACGGGTGTCGAGGAGGCTGCCGGCGGTATCTTCGGTGTCAGTGCCGGGCTCTACACCAAATTCGGCAAAGAGCGCGTCATCGATACGCCAATCAGTGAATCGGCCATCATCGGCGCCGCGGCGGGCGCCGCGCTTGCCGGCTACCGTCCGATAGCCGAGCTGATGTTCGCCGACTTCATCGGCGTCTCGATGGACCAGCTGTATAACCAGATCGCCAAGTTTCGTTACATGTTCGGCGGCAAGACACGCTGCCCGGTCGTCGTGCGCATGCCGACCGGCGCGGGCATGAATATGGGCGCGCAGCATTCGCAGACGATCTATCCGATCGTGACCAGCGTACCCGGATTGAAGGTCGTGATCCCGTCGAACCCGGCGGATGCGAAGGGCCTGATGACGACGGCGCTGCGCGATGACGACCCGGTGGTGTTCTTCGAGCACAAGGCGCTGTATCCGCGCAAAGGCGAAGTGCCCGACGGCGAATACATGATCCCGTTTGGCGAGGCAGCGCTGGTTCGCGAAGGCGAGGACGCGACCGTCGTCGCGATCGCCCGCATGGTGACCTTCGCCGAGAAGGCGCTGGACGGACTCGAAGCCAACGGCATCACCTGCGACCTGATCGACCCGCGGACCACGTCCCCGCTCGACCTCGACACGATACTCGAGAGCCTCGAGGGCACTGGCCGACTCGTCATCGTCGACGAGTCACCGCCGCGATGCAGCATCGCGTCGGACATTGCGGGGATGGTCGCCTCCGAAGGCTTCGACCTGCTCAAGGCGCCGATCCAGATGGTGACCGCGCCGCACACGCCGGTGCCGTTCGCCAAGGACCTGGAGCGAGCCTACGTGCCAAGCCCAGACGATATTTCCGCAGCGATTCGCAAAGTGGTGGCCTACTGATATGACGATTCACGCGATAACCGTGCCCAAGTGGGGCATCGAGATGCAGGAGGCCACGCTGTCCGAGTGGAAGGTGGACGTGGGCGGAACGGTCGACAAGGGCGATGAGATCGTCGACCTCGAGACGGACAAGATCGTCAACACGCATGAGGCGCCCGCCTCCGGGACGTTGAGGCGAATCCTCGCTGACGTCGGTGACGTGTATGACGTCGGCGTTCTGCTTGGCGTGCTGTCGGATGCCGGTGAGTCAGAGGAGGAAATCGACGCCTTCGTCGAGAGCTTCGTACCGGTGGACGCCTCCTTCGACGGATCCGGCAGTGCCGAGGCAGAGCCCGAATCTGCGCCGGAACCCGAGGCTCCTGCCCCAACACCTGCAGCAGCGCCTGCGACCGGCGGACGCGTGCGCATCAGCCCGATCGCGAAACGGCTGGCAGAAGCCAATGGCCTGGACTACACGTCGATTGTCGGCACGGGTCGCAACGGCCGCATATCGAAGGAAGACGTCGAGGCAGCGCTAGCCGCACAGGGCGCCGGACAACCCATCAAGCGCAGCGGGATGCAGAAGACCGTCGCGTCGCGCATGCAGGCGGCAAAGCAAGCCATCCCGCACTTTTACCTCGACATCGACATCGAGTGCGATGCCGCGCAGGCACTGCGAGCGGACTACAACCGCGCCAACGACTGCAAGGTCACGTTGAACGACGTGTTGATGCGCGCCGTCGCGGTAGCGCTAAAAGACTCATCATCGGTAAACGTCGTTCTGAAAGACGACGAACTGTACCCGGCTGATGACGGCGTAGGCGTCGCGATTGCCGCGCCGGATGGCCTCGTCGCACCGGTGCTAAAAGACGTCGCGCGTTCCGACCTGAAGACGATCAGCATCGGCGTGCGGCGACTTGCCAACGCCGCGAAGGAACGCACGCTCGAAAAGGACGACATCACGGGCGGCGCAACAACGGTGTCCAACCTCGGGATGTTTGGCGTCGACGGCTTCACGGCCATCATCAACCCGCCGCAGACGTCGATCATCGCTGTCGGACGTGCCAGTCAGCAAGCCATCGTGCGAGATGGCGAACTCGCGGTCGCAACGATCATGCGTGTGACGCTGTCCTGTGATCACCGCGCCTTCGACGGTGCCGCGGGTGCGGCGTTCCTGGGCAAACTGAAAGAGACGCTCGAAAGCCCCGCCCAGCTTTTTGATTGAGACTGAAACGCTCTACGGTGTCAGTTCTTAGTTCCCTGTCCGCCGAAACATGCCGGAGAGAACTACGAGTTTCCTCTCGGACACGCTCAGAGTGAGCTGCGCCTCGGCAGAAGGACAACAAGCTTCATCCCCTGGCAGGTGTTTTCTACCGAAGATCGTAACCCTACCCATACCCGGCGAAACTGAGTAGCGACCGGACGTCTTCGCTACCAATTCCGATTGAGGAATTACGAACTCGTCTGTCCAGGTTTCGGACTCAGACAAATAGGCAACAACGTGCAACTTTTCGAGTTCTGAGTCATCGTCGTCGGTAGATTCGATAGAGTAGACAAGCAATTTGTCTTGATGAACGTCATTATCGAAGTGCGCGTCCAGTATCATCGGGGGCCTTTTGACCTGCGTACCTTCGGGAACATGGGCTTCCAGATATCGCTCCGCGATCAGGTCACTAATCACTAACCGCGGATTATCCATCGAAAAGATAACTGTCAAGAAGACTAGCTCAATCATTGCACCCTCCCGTTCGACTGTCCTCGCAATATTCTATGCACAAGCACTCACACGGGACTCTATTGTCGCCAGCGTCACTCGGTCGCGATTTATTCCGCCATCAACGCATCCAGCATCTCGATGAGTTCTTCCCTGCTCAACGTGTGTGCCTGCCTCTCATTGAGCTGGACCATCTCCTGCATGGCTTTTTCTACAGTGCGTTTAGCCGTTTCTCGGGTTCCGACAATCATGTAGCGCGTCTTCGGGTTGTCGGACTCGAGAATGTCGATGACCGCGCTGGCGATTTCTTCAGGGACGTTATTCTTCAGGTCGTAGTTTCCTTCGTCCTGTAAAAGCCAACTCTGCTCCCATTCTTCCTTGTACAGTGATTCGTCAAAGTCAAAACCATTGGCCTTCATTCGATTGTAGGTCGTCGTGCCGATCTTCGAGTTGAATCCACCCGGCTCGATGATGCTGACGTGCACATCGAACTTCTCCATCTCGGCCGCCAGCGAGTCCGTAAACGCCTCCATCGCATGTTTGCTCATGCTATAGGGTCCGTAGAACACGCCCGACAGGATGCCGGAGATCGAACCCGTCGTCGTTATGCGCCCCTTCGACTCGATAATCAAAGGCGCAAAGGCCTTGGTCACCCGATACGGACCCATGACGTTGACATCCATGACGAAGTCGACGTCGGATTCCGGGATTTCAGCCAGCGGCCCCAGCACAGCGACGCCCGCGTTGTTGACGAGGCCATAGAGCCCCCGGCCTCCCTTGCGAACGGTCTCGACGGCTGCGTCGATCTCGGACTGGATGGTAACGTCGAGACGAATCGCCTGGATGTTGTCGATTGCGTTCAACTCATCGAGGTCCGCCTGCTTTCTCGCAGTCGCGTAAACAAAGTAGCCTCTTTCAGCGAGCGTCTCAGCGATGACGCGGCCGCTGCCGGAACTGGCGCCGGTCACAAGTACGGCCTTCTGGGCCG
Organism: Woeseiaceae bacterium; assembly: GCA_030065915.1. Taxonomy (GTDB): domain Bacteria; phylum Pseudomonadota; class Gammaproteobacteria; order Steroidobacterales; family Woeseiaceae; genus UBA1847. The sequence continues at coordinate 36,877 of JASJCQ010000023.1, read as the reverse complement.
CTTCCTGCGCGACGGCGACACCCGACAATGCGAATGCTACGAGCGCAATAAACAATCGATGGTTTTTCATGACAATGTCCGTGTGACTTGGGTTGTTGTTCTTCTTGCCACATTCAACTCCGCAGCGCGCAGCCGGGAGCCGAAAGCTCCTCGCAGAGTGCCAGAGACGGGGATCGTTTGCGAATACGCACGACAGCAGTCAGAAGCGATCGATGACTGTCACGCCGGTGCTCTCAAATCTGTCCATATCGGGAAGCGCCGCGATCGCTTCATCCAGGTCGATGGTCTTCCCGATCAGCAACTCGGGCTGCAATTCGCCATTGCGAATCATATCCAGAATCTCAGGATAACGATGCGCCTGCATACCGTGCGAACCGATCAACTCCAGTTCTTCCGCAATGACCCGGTCCATCGGCACCTCGGGGTTGCCGTCGCCGCCCACCATCAGACCTACCTGGATATGCTTGCCGCGCTTTCTCAAGCCCCCGATCGAGTTTGCACACGTGACGCCGCTACCCAACGCGTCCATCGATAGGTGTACGCCGCCGTTCGAGACAGCTCTGACGCTGTCGATGACGGATTCGGTTTCACTGGCGTTGATCAGCATGTCAGCACCGATCTGCTCCGCAAACTCGAGCGTCCGGTCGTCGATGTCGACGGCGATGACACGAGCGTTCAGCGCTTTGGCGATCATGATGGCCGATAGCCCGACACCGCCGCAGCCGTGGACCGCTACCCACTGGTCGGCCGAGACCTGGCCCTGGTATACGATCGCCCGAAAGGCGGTGACGAAACGGCAACCCAGGCCCGCCGCTGTGACGAAGTCGAGTTCCCCGGGCAGACGAACGAGGTTGACGTCTGCGTAGTCGATCGCGACGTACTCGGCGAACGAACCCCAGTGCGTGAAGCCAGGCTGGAACTGGTTGTCGCAGACTTGCTGGTTACCGGAGTCACATTGAGGACAGCTGCCACAGCCGCACACGAACGGCAGCGTGACCCGGTCTCCTGCTCGCCACCGCTTCACCTTCGGGCCGACGGATTCGACGACGCCTGCGAGCTCATGCCCCGGGACATGCGGCAATCGGATATCGGGGTCGTGTCCCATCCAGCCGTGCCAGTCGCTGCGGCATAGGCCGGTAGCCTTGACGGCGATGACGACGCCACCCGGAGGTGGTTCCGGGTCGGGCAGCGTTTCGATCGCCAGCGGCCCGCCAAACTCGCGATAGATTGCCGCCTTCACCAGCTACGCCGCGCTACTGCTCGAAGCTTCTCGTCTCACCAGGCTCGGTGAAGATATCGAGCCCCTCGAACTTCGGCTCTCGCTCTTCCGGGTTGTCCGGAATGCTCTTGAACACGTGCATGCCGATCTCGTGTTCGGCGTCCACATGCTCGTCGATTACGTGTTGGCCCTTCTCTGACAACATCAGCCACACCGGCACCAGGGCAAGATCCGACTTTTGCTTCTGCCAGTATTCGTCGTGCACCTCGTAATGCTCCTTGCCGGAATCGGCGTCGCCAAGGTGCATGACCGTCGCCGAATCATCCAGCGTAACCCGGTAGACGATGTTCTCTGTGTCACTGTGACGGTTTGGCCAGCCGGCATGGGCAATGCGAACCGCTTCTATGAACAGTCCTTCCAGTTCGAACTCCAGCGCCTCGCTGTCGCGCTCGAGATCTATGGCATGGATCCGGGCGAGTAGTTCCTCTGACGGCTCGTTGACTTCAGCGAGCAACGCGTCCACCGCCTGCTGCGGCGCATAGGCATGCACAGACGGCCATCGACGCAGATAATCCGTGACCACACCCGGGTGGAAGTGGTCGCCGTGGTAGTGACTGATGAAGATCGCATCGATTCCGTCCCACGGAGCTACGCCATCGAACAACGCCGACTCGGTTTCTTCCGGCACAAGGTCATAGAAGCCGAAGCCGTCTCTGAAAAACGGATCGAACAGCACCTTGGTTTCACCCTGCTCTATCATGACACCGGCGTTTGCCAGGTAACGCGCGCCCCAGCCATGTTCATCGTCCGCGAATGCCGCAGCATGCAATGAAAAAAGGAACAGGAACGCGAGGGTTCGCAGCTTCATTGTTGTTTTCCTTGTTCGGAGCTCAGACCGTTTTCGATCGCTTTCGGCCCCTGTAAGTTCCCGGCATAGGGCGCTCAGGCGGGCGACAGACAGTCATTTCGGCTCAACGATCAAATAGACGATTGTTGTGTCCCCAATATTCACGATCTCGTGCCACTCTGTTCCTTCGCTTACCGAATGACTGCCAGTCGCAAACTCGACGTCACGCACTCCGTTGGCGTCGGTTATTCTCACGCGGCCGCCGGCGATCGCATAACCAAAATGAGGCGCGTGAAAATGGCGTTCGTGCCCGACGGTCGGCGGAAACGTGCATCTGAGCACTCGCTGACTCTTATCCTCATGCAATCGTTCGCAGACGGGCTCGCCCTGCCAACCAGCCTGCAGCGGATCGGGCAGGTCCTGCGTCGTCGTGCATGCCGTAGCGGCAAACGAAAGGACGGCGAGTCCGCTTAGTCGCCTGCAGGCTCGAAATCCGGGCATTCGATACTCACATTCTCAAGGTTGGGAAACTTCGCCAGGTCGCCTGCATCGGCGACCGGCTCGAACCAGCCGTCTTTAGGAATGCAGGACAGTTCGAGATTGAGGACCGGTACGCCCGATCCACCGTAGATGAGCTCTCGACCCTGCACCAACGGCGTCAGGTAGAGCAGTCCGAGGTGGTCTATGGTCTTCGCCATACGCAGCGGGCCGGCATCCAGGGGAAAGAAATTCAGCTCGATCGCGAGTCCTGCGACGATCTCTTTCGCTTTCCGGTCGTCGGCAGCGAGGTAGGTGATCACAGGTCTCGTTGCAACGATCTGGTTGCGAACCGTCTGCGCGCCAGCAAAAGGCGTCTTTACAATACGCGCTGCCGGTGCCCACTCCTGGATCATCTCTGACGTCGATGTCTCCACGGCCAGCTCCGGGTAACCGTCTGCTCCCTGCCGGTCACCTGTCGTGATATCGATGATGATCTTGCCATCGAGGTTACCCAGTGCCGGTATCAGTCTTTCCACCGCGAACCATGGCACCGCGAGAATGACGATGTCCGCCTGCACTGCAGCCTCCGCCTGGGTCGTCGCGGAAGCGTTTTCTCCGGTTCTCGCTATCAGCTCTGCCACGCTCTCGCGGTCCGGATCGCGACTACCATAAACAACAGTATGCCCGGCCTGCGCCAGGTTCGGCCCCAACGCACTCGCCATATTGCCCGTGCCGATGATGGCGATGGTGTAGTCCTCGTCTGCGTGCGCCGACGAGAGAGCGAGTATTAAAAGGAGAAGCAGCAGGCCGGTCTTGGGCATATCGGGACTCTCGTTTTTCCTGGGCGAATCGTGAGCTGATTTTCTTCCGGACACCGCGACTGAATGCCGGGCAAGTTTCTCTCGATTCTGATCGCTATGCGGCTGACGCAACGCGCACAACAATTGCACCCCACATCGCGACCAGGACAATCCAGCTGGCGCCATACGTGTACATGCGCGGTGGAATGCTGTTGGTTCCCAGGTGCACGAATGCGTGCGCCACTCTACAGACCACGAACACCCAGGCGAGCCAGAGCAGCAAGCCCGTGCCCTGCCCTACGACCATTGCCGTGATGCAAGCGGCATAGAACAGCACGGGGTTCTCGAACAGGTTGACGAAGTGCCGTGTGTGCTGCGCCATCTTTCGAGGCTCGCCCGCCTCCCCCTGGAAGGTTTTGTAATAACGGGCGTCGACGTCGCCGCGCTTGACGGCGGACACGCGACCGATAACGGTGCGAATCGCTACCACGGCCGTCAACAGCACCATTGCCGCCATCGGATAAACAAGTTGGAACTCCATACAGCTACCTTACGTGGTTCATGAGTTGCGGGCTACCGCCGGCAGCGATACCCGGCGACACCGGTTGCAGATTAACTTCCCGAACTGGAAAGGACATCTTCTGTGGATCGAACGAGGCAGAACTCATCGTTCAGGCTCGCGAGGTGGATATCATGGATGCTCTCGGCTGAGTGATGCACGCCATCGTGGCCGGCCCGGTCGAAGGTCGCCGTGGCATCGGACACCAGCGTCACGTCGAATCCCAGGTTACCGGCCATTCGTGTCGTCGTGGACACGCAGTGATCCGTGGTCAGGCCAACGATGACGAGCGAGCTGATGTCCCGATCCCGCAGATAGTCTTCGAGCCCCGTCCCGATGAAGGCGCTATTGACCGATTTCTTGAAATGCGCCTCGCCAGCGACGGGTGTTACCTCATCCTTGAACTCGCAGCCGGGCCGGTCGGGACGAAGTGGCGAGTCGGGCTCGACGGAGCAGTGTTGTATGTGGACCACCGGCCGGCCCTTGTCGCGCCACTGGGCCAGCAGCGCCACGATCTTCTGCTCCGCGTCCGGGTTGTTCCGGACGCCCCAGGAGGGCTCATCGAGGCCTTTCTGCACGTCGACGATGATCAGTGCGGTGTTGTCCAAGCTAATCCTCCGGCAGTTTATTGCGTCCGAATCGTTTTTGTGTGCGAACGACATGGAGTCTAGCTTGCAACGGGTACCGTGGCAGCTCCCTGATCAGCCGTCGTAGAGCTTGAGATCCATCTCCTCAGCCAGGCAGTCGAGGATCGGCGGCACGAGCTCATCATGAAACTCGATGCCCATATGGTAATCGAAGGCCGCCTCGTCCTTGAACGCGCCATAGACGACGTAGGTATTGTCGGCTTCGCGCTGCTTGATGACATGGTAGGCCACAAGATCCGGCTCATGCTCGTAGGCGAGCTTCGCAAGCTTTGCCTGCAGCAATTCGAATTCCTCGGTCCGGTCCGGTTTGACCACAAGGGTCGCAATAAAAGACATCATGATGCGTTCTCCAGCTCAGCGGTCAGTTGGTCCTTCAATTTGTACTTCTGAATCTTGCTCGTGGACATCGGCCATTCAGTTACGAAGCGGACGTAGCGAGGCACCTTGAAACTCGCGATCTCGCTCTTGCAGAAATCGATGAGCTCCTGCGGCTCGACGGAGGCGCCGCTCTTCAGTTCAATGAATGCTGCCGCTACTTCACCAAGCCTCGCGTCCGGAACGCCAACGACCTGCGCCATCTTGACGGCGTCGTGGCGCGCGAGATAGGTCTCGATTTCAGCGGCCGCGACGTTCTCGCCACCGACCTTCAGCATGTCTTTGGTGCGGCCGTAGAACATGATCGATCCGTCGTCGTCCAGCGAGCCTACATCGCCTGTGTGGTACCAGCCGTCCTCGTCCTTGGACTCCTTCGTCTTGACCGGGTCTTTGTAGTAGTACTCGAACAGGCTGTAGCCGCGCACAAGGATTTCGCCTCGCTCACCGTTCGGCACATCCTCACCGGTGTCGGCGTTGACGATGCGGACCTCCATGCCGGGCAGCGGCGTACCAAGGCGAGTGATTCGACGTTCGAGGGGCGCGTCGAGCTCGCTGGTGCAGACGGTTCCGGCTGTCTCGGTCATGCCGAAAGTGCCCACCTGGATCGTGTTCGGCATGGCCTTTTGCATTGCCTCGGCGATCCCCGGCGGCTGCACGGCGAAGTTGGAATTCATCAGGCGAACGTGTGTCAGGTCCGTCTTCTCGAAGTCGGGGTGGTTGATAAGATCCGCCATGATCGTGATGAAACATGGATACGTGACAGTTGCCTTCTCCTGCTCCAGCATCTTGAGCGCAACGCCGGCATCGAAATACGACATTGTGAGATAGGCCGCACCGACATCGAAGGACGCGACGATCGGCAAGATCGCGGCGATGTGGAACATCGGCAGCGGTGACCAGAAACTGTCTTCGGACGTGAGCCGATAACGCTGCCGGCCGAGCGCGATTGAGTTCCTGACCATCGCCTCGTGGCTGATGACAGCGCCCTTCGGGTTTGCCGTCGTACCCGACGTGTACAGCATCAGGCCGGGGTCGCGTACCGAGACGCGCATACGCCGCTCGTGGACGTCGTCGTCGGTTACCTTGTCGGCCAGAGCATCGAAGGCGGCTTCGGGCATGAAGCCCGGTTCCTCGCTGGATCCCATCAACACCAGGGATCGGAGCTTGGCGGCGTTCGACACGCTCAGGTTGGCGGGATCCCGGTTGCTCGCGATATCCGGCAGTCCACGGGTCATGCGTTCGACGAAATTCACCTGCTCCGCAATCTCATCGGTTGTGATAACGGTAACGAGGTCGCCATTGTCGATGACGTAGGCCAGTTCATGCGCCTGGTAGCGTGCATTGACAGGCACCGGGACGGCGCCGCACAGCGACACGGCGAAAAATAGCTCAGGGAACTGGTGACAGGTCGGCAACAGGATGCCGACATGCTCTCCGGGCTCGACGCCTAGCGCGATCAGGCTTCGGGCCCGTCGCATCGCGCGGTCACGCAACTCTGCGTAGGTCAGTCGGAAATCCGGGAAGACGATGGCGGGTGAATCGGCGTGGTCGTCGGCCGCGCTCAGCAACAGGTCACCGAGCGTCGTGACATTAATCCTATTGGTGCGAATCAGGCGGTCGGACATTAACGCTAGCCCTCGAGCGGATCGAGGTATTCCCTGACGTACGGCCCGTCGAGGCACTCGACGAGGCCCGGAACGATCTTCTCGAAGTAGTCGGTCTTCATGTGAGCCTCTTCGGCCTCTTCGTTGAGAAAGGACTCGAATACCGCATAGCCGTTTTCTTCTTCCCGCAATTTGTAGAAGCGGAAATACAGGCACTCGGGCTCATAGGCGAGGACCTTTTCGGTGAGCTGCTTACAGCAGTCGATGAACTGCTGTTCTTTGTCCGCATGCACTTTCATGCGAGACAGAAACGAGACAATAGCCATGGATTCCCCCGAATTTGAACCGGATCCAAGCATACCACCGCGGCCCAGAAAAAAAACAGTCAGAACTGTTTCTTTTTTTATCCAGCGATGGTATTCCTCACGTCGAGATTCAAGGAGAACGCCGTTGAGCAAGACATTTATCATCGATGCTGACGCTGTCGAGAAGGGTAAGACCCGGCCGATCTCTGTGGGCGAGCACAAGCTGCTAGTCTGTAATTCCGGCGGCAGCTACTACGTCATCGCGAACCAGTGTTCGCATGCCCAGGCACGTCTAACCGGCGGCAAGCTCCGGGGACACAAGATCTTCTGTCCGTTGCACAGTGCGCCTTTCGACATGCGCGATGGCAGCGCACTGGGTCCGCCGGCGACAGCGCCGATCTGCGCTTATTCCACCACCGTCGAGGACGGCAAAGTGTTCGCCGAGCTGACTGAAGGCCAGTAAAACCGTCAGGCCTGATTGTTTTCGGCCGTGGCGATTGTTAGACTTTTCGACCGATCCGGAACGAGGACAAGAGGGTATGCTATGAGCGCAAATTACCAGGCCAAGTGGCCGATGGACCTGGGTGCACCCGCCGAATCACTCGAGGCGAAGCAGCCAGACATCGACAACGGCCTCGACGTCTACCCACCTTCTCGCTACTACTCGAAGGAATTCATGGATCTCGAGATGGAGCGTTTGTGGCCCCGCGTCTGGCTGCTCGCCGGCGTTACATCGGATATCCCTGAGGACGGTGACTACACGACCTTCGAGGTCGGTCGCGAACAGTTCATCATCGTTCGCCAGGAAGACGAATCGATCAAAGCCTTCTACAACGTCTGTCCGCATCGGGGTAATCGCGTGTGCCTGAACGAGAGCGGTAGTGCAGCGTCGTTCACCTGCGCGTTTCATGGCTGGCGCTTCGGCATCAACGGCAAGCTCGAGAGCATCACCGATGAAGAGACCTTCGACCCGCGCCTGATTGCGCATCGCCCGGGACTCAACGAGGTTCGCTGCGACTCTGTCGGCGGCATCATCTTCATCAACATGGACGGCAAGGCGCCACCGCTACGCGAGTACCTCGGGCTTCCCGACGGTTACATAGAACAGTATGAAGTCGACAAAATGAAGGTCGTTCATCACGTTCGCAGCGCGTGGAAAGCCAACTGGAAGATCGGCGTTGACGCATTCTACGAGACCTATCACCTTCCGCATGTGCACCCACAGACGCAGGGCGTCATGGAAGACTTTTCGCAGAACGACCTGTATCCCAACGGGGCGTCGCGGATGATTGTTCCGATCTGCACCAAGTCGCACCGTATCGAGGATCAGGAGTCCGTCGATCCGTATCAGGCATTCATGCTGGCCGAGGTCGGCATCGACCCCGAGACCTTCAGTGGCACTGCTCAGGAAGTGCGTGAAGCAGTGCAGCAGGCGAAGCGCGAGCGCGCGAAGAAAGTGGGGCTCGACCACTACGAGAATTTCACCGACGGCCAGCTCACCGACAGCTGGGCGACAGGGTTGTTCCCGAACGTGCAGATGGGCATGCACCCGGAAGGCGTTTTCATCATGCGCTTCCTGCCCGATGCCGACGACCCTGAGCTGTTCTACTACGAGACGATGATCCTGTATCGGCCTGTCGATGACCCGAGCTACAAGGTCCCCGCCTGGATGGGACTGCCCGAGGGAACGGACACGTCGGGAGAGGTCCGGCCGGACATCATTCACGTGCCTGTCGGCGAATCACCGAATCTCGGCGAAGTCCTCGACCAGGATGCGGAGCTTCTGCCAATCGTGCAGAAAGGCGTCCGGTCACGCGGTTTCCGCGGTTCGCTCTACGGCGAACAGGAGCAGCGCGTGCGTCATTTCGAGACCGAGCTCGATCGCTACATCAACGGCGATAAGTAACATCGCAGGGCCCGCGCGATGCGACGTCACAAGTGAACAAACCGATTCGCAATGTCGCGCTCGTCTGCGCGGGCAAGTTTCACGACATCGACTTCGCCCGGCTCGAGCTCCTGAAACTGCTGGCGGACATCCCGAATGCCAGGACGACTGTCGTCGCCGACTATGACTTCGGCGACGAGCTCGACCACTACGACTGCCTGATCAGCTATACCTGCGACGTCGTAGCCGACAACGAGGCGACCGCTCGTCTGCAGGCCTGGCTGGAGCGCGGCGGCCGATGGTTTGCCCTGCACGGTACGAACTCGGTCATCGAGTTCGTCAGCGGCAAGCCCCTGAAGATTCGAACGCCAGACGTCGCGCCGGACTTCATGCAACTCCTGGGCAGCCAGTTCCAGGCTCACCCGCCGATCTGCGACTTCGACGTGCACCCCGCCGACGACGATCACGAACTCATCGATGGCATCGAGACCTTCAGCACCAACGACGAGATCTATCTGTGTCGCCTGTACGGCAACCCGCGCGTATTGCTGTACTGCAATTTCGACGGCGAGATGTCCGCATTCGAGTCTTCAGATTGGCGAGACAACAACGTGCAGCCGGTCATGTACCTGAACGATCACCAGCAGGGTGCCGTCTTGTACCTGACACTGGGCCACTGTCGCGGCCACTACGACATGCGTCCTTTAACGGACTATTACCCGGAGGTCGAACGTTGCAGCTGGGACACGCCGGAGTATTACGAGCTACTGCGTCGCGGCATTCGCTGGGCGATCGGCAACGCGTAAAGCCTCCGCGTCTGCGGAGGCTCCGAGCGGGAAACAGGTCTTCCTCGGATGAATCAGCCGCGAAGCAGACTATTCGACATCGCTCGTGTAGATCCGAAACGAGTCGCCAACATTCTGATCGAAGGACGTCAGGTTGTATTGGCTGATAAACATCACGGCAGTGCCGTCATTGTTGACCGAAGGCCGGTCTCCCCTGAAGTTCGGAGCGCTCAGCGCAACCGTACCTTCACGAAGCACCTGTATGGTCACGCCGGTGCCATCGGCGGGGGCTGCAAAAATCGTATGGTAGCCGTTCGGATTGTCGCCCGTATGGTCGGCGCGCGACCCGTAGACCACCGTACTGCCATCGCCGGACAGGTCGAAAGAGCCAGGGCCCGTCAGCGGGTTGGTGGGGGTCGTGGAGTTTGTTCCTATGCCGGTATATCTGCCGGATGAACGAGTGGCGCTATTCGATACTTGAACGATCGAGCTGCCATCGGACGCCGCCACAAATACCTCGCTGTTGCCATCGGTGTTCAAGCCAGCCGCGTGATCGGCCGAGGATACGAACGCGACACTGCTCCCGTCGTCGGAGATCCTCGGTATCTCCGAGTCCTGATCGGTCTCGGTGAGCTGAGTGAGATTGCTGCCATCGATGTCGATAACGAAGATCTCGTCGGTGCTGGGAATGTTCGTACCGAACGGATCGCGAAACGAAGTGAAGGCAACCTTGCTGCCGTTGGCGGCTAGCGCGAGATCGTCCACATCGAGTTGCCCGGTTGTTACCTGCGCCAGCCCGCTGCCGTCGGAATTGATGGAAAAGATCTGAGTAGCACCGGTCAGGTTGTCACCCGTCAGGTCGGCGGCCGACGAAAACACGATGACGCCATTATCAGCAATCTGCGGATGCCTGACGGAATTGGCACTCGCGTCAATACGTGTCACCTGCGTAGTGGCGGCACCGGACGTAGAAGCCAGAAAGACATTGTCCTGAAGATTCGGGTTCAGGCCCGCAATATCCTGCCGCGATACGAACACGACGAAATCGCCATTGTTGGTGATGTCCCACTCGCGGGTTGCGTAACTGAAGGTCTCAGAACCGAGGGTAATCTGCCTGACAGCACCACTGATCAGGTTCTTGGCGAAAAGCTGAGTGCGCCCGTTCGGATTGGTGCCCAGTGGATCTGCCGTGTCGACCCACACCAGGGTGCTGCCATCGCCTGAAATTCGACCTGCCACGAAATCCCCGTTCAGGTAGTCCGTGTCAAACTGCAGCAGTGGTTCTGTCACGCCACCGGAGCCGCCACCCGGGTTACCACCGGCACCGCCGGACGACCCGCCTCCGCCGCTCGTGGCGCCGGTAAACGGGGCCGAGTTGTCGCAGCCGCTGAGTGCCAAGGCGCTAACGAGCAACCAAAAACTCGTGCAATTCACTGATTTCATTGACAGGTGCTCCAGATGCAGGATTCCGATAATCGTCACAGACTCACGTCTCGGATTCTGGGAGCAAAGTCTCAGTTTTTGTCATAATCTGGGGGTAACCCGTCTCTCGCGACCCCTGGCACCCGATCCCAGCCAAGACTGAAACCGTCCAAGAGACTTGTTGACTCGTGCCCGGCACGGCCGGCCTGGGGACTGAAGCGGTTCGACGTGCGCAGAAGCGGAGAAAAGCTGGGCTGTGACTTCAGCTCCAGTCCTGAAGGACTTATCCTGATTCATCAATCCGCTTGGTGCCCACCAATTCCGAGGTTTCTCAAGATGAATGATAAGACCGCAGATCTGCAGGACTTGCGCATCGATCTTGCGCGTCGAAGCGCGTGGAATATTGGCTTTTTTGTTGCCGGCCTGCTGCTGTGGATCGGGATTCTGGTCACTAACCTGACGACGCCGATAGAGACCGGGCGTATGGTCTGGATTGCGCTGACGTTCGGTGTGTTTCCGATCGCCGTCCTGGTCTCCAGGCTGATCCGGGCCGATCCGTTCTGCAACGACAATCCGCTCGGCCAGCTGGTCGGCTATTCACACATGAGCGTCGTTTCGCTCTCGTTTCCTATTTTCATCATTGCCGCAATATACGATCCGCACATTCAACTGCTGGCGATGGCGATACTCCTGTCGATCGACTTCTATGTCATGAGCTGGGCATTTGGATCGCCCGTTTTCGGGCTCCATGCGGCGGCACGAACCGTGCTGGTCACGTTAATGTGGGCAGTGTTCCCGGAGTCGCGTCTGACGTTGATCCCGATGGTCGTTGCGACCTTTTACCTCGGCACGGTCATTTCGCTTCCGATCCTGCGTCGACGGTGGTTAGAGCAGGCGACAAAATAGATCAGCGTGTCGAAGCATGACTTTTCCTTCGTCTGGCGGGCAATTGCTTCGAGTGCAGCCGGAGACTGACGCAAGCGAATGGGATAAATGACAGCCGTTGGCTAAGAGCTGCCGTTCGTGCGTTTTGCGGTAGACTGGCAGCTTCTGACCCAGAGTGGTCCTTGAGCACAAGCCCGTTCAGGCGAAATTCGATTCCAGGCCAGGTCGACTTTTTCATCGCCGGAGCGAAGTAATTTCACTCTCAATCGTGGATCGTCGGGTATGACAGAAGACTACTCTCAGGCCTCAGAAGCGGAAACAAACGAGTTCTGGGATGAGAAAGCACGTGCCAACAAGGACAACCCGAGCCGTGCAGTTGGTGTAGACGACGAGCTTCGAACGCGATGCATCGAGAATGCTCAGAGGATAGTCGTCGGTCGGGCTCTGCGGCGAGCTGTATCAAGCCTTGATGGAAAGACAGAGCGTGTGTTGGACTTCGGGTGTGGCGTGGGTCGATGGCTCCCGCATCTTGATGCCAACTTCGACGCTTACCTTGGGGTCGACATATCCTCTGAGATGCTAGACATTGCGCGAAAAAATTACCCGCAAAGTAAGTTCTCCCGCCTCAACAACTTCACGATAGACGCAGAAGACACGAGTTTCTGTCTCGCGTTCTGCATCGCAGTTCTACACCATAATTCATACGTCAACCAGGACGCGCTGATTCGCGAACTCAGTCGAGTGGTCAGGCCGGGTGGCCAACTTCTTCTGCTGGAATCGAAAGGCGCAAGAATGTGTGGCTCAGGTCGCATCTTCTATTCGCGCCCGGTGACTGACTGGATCGAGACAGTGGAATCCGAGGGCTTTCGGCACGTCGAAACAACAGGGACGTGTTACCAGTTCGCCGATCGTATCTTTGCAAAAGTGTTTTCGAGAGCGGTGGCGAGAAGACCGCTTATGTATCGGACCTCAATCTTTTTCGACTCACAGGTCATGCCGTACATAACTCCAATGCTTCCTGGCCGATTTCATGAGCGCGTGCTTATGCGGTTCGAAAGGAGTTCTGCATGAACGGAATGAGGCGTTCCGTTTGCTATTGGCCGACTCCGGCCATCGACGCGTATCGAATTGGACTGACGGCCTACGAATGGTAGGTGACAGGGTTGGTTGGCAAGGACGACATCGGACTCCGCAAAGGCCTGTCTGTTGGTCTGATGATCGCCCTGGCTGTTCTGGCTCTGGCGAACCTTGCATTCTTCGTCTATGTGAACCAGCGAGGCATATTTTCGCTACAAGGCATCGGTATCTACTCGGTGTTCGTATCCGCGCCGATCGCAGTCTTGAGTTTCGTGGGTTGGTTTGCGTCGCGGCGCATGCTTGAACATCTCTGGTTACGTTGGCTTACCCTCGCTCCCACTGTCATCGTTTCTGTGTTACTCGTCGCCCTCCCGTGGAAGTGGTATGTCGAATAGTCAGTTATTGCCCGAAACCAGCGGCAGAAGCGTTTTGCGGTAGACTGACAGTTTGAATCCCTTTGTCGTCATTCAGCGTGGAGGAGGTAATGACGCTGAAAGTGATCCTACTGAGGTTGTTGGATATTGGCAGCGGTCTTATCGCTCTTCTTGGGGCCCTGTTGGTCGGTTGGAATTCAATAGAAGTCTATTACCTGTTGACCGGGAGAGTTCAGCCCGATTTCGAACAGCCGCCGCTTACCGTAGTGGTGCCCCTGCTCATCTTGGGATTGGTGTTCCTTTTTGGCGGATGGGCGCTGCACAAGTCGTTGAGAAAAGACAGCCCGTTTTAGGGGGGTTGGCGTTGGCTTTTGGCCGGAATCAGCCGCCCAGTCGCAATCGGCTACAACGACGGCTGCTGACTGTAAGGCGGCATTCGGGGTGAGTGTGCAACTGTGGCGGATTTAGAGAGTATCGATTGGTCCCAGCTCAACCATGCTTATGGCGCGGCTGACGACATTCCTGAACTGTTGGCCCAACTCGCCAACTACCCATCCAAAAGTGGATACGATTCCGAGCCGTTCTTCAGTCTCTGGAGTTCGCTCTGCCACCAAGGCGACACAAACACAGCAGCATACGCAGCTGTTCCGTACGTGCTCCAGTTGGCTGAGGCCGAACCGGAACGCATCGCATATGACTTTCTATTGCTCCCGACAAGCATCGAGATTGCACGACTCACCGGGCAAGGACCTGGGATTCCGGCATCCCTAAAGGACAGATACGAGGCGGCTATTCAAAGCATGCCCCGGATCATCGGACGACTTCGTGTTGACAATATGGACGACACGCTGTGCTTGACCTGCGGGGCGGCTATTGCCGTCGCCGCAGGAAACGCGAAGATGGCCGAAGCCATATTGGAGCTTGAAGGCGAAGCCGCTGCAGAGTTTCTGAAGTGGAAGTCCGACCAGTAACGAATGACTGCTAATGGCAGAAACCTGCCACCTACACATTTAGGGGTAGACTGGCGGCTTCTGACCCAGAGCAGACTCGCGCGCATGGGGGTGCGATGACGCCTTTACTCCCGAGATCGTCCCAACACAAACATCCGTACCCGGTCTTCCGCAGATGCACGTGAGATACAGGACGGCAACGACGGAAGACGCTGCGGAGTGCGTCGTTATGCGCGGCATGACGCGGGAGAACGCCATATCGGAGCATCAGCTTCGGATACGCGGTATCACCGCCAGGTCGTGGAGCGATGACATCAGGACGGGCGCGCTGCCCGGCCAAGTCTGCACAGTGAGGGGGAAGATCGTCGGTTACTGTTTCGGCGCGAGCAACAGCGGAGAGATAGTCGTTCTTGCGTTGCTACCTGACTTCGAAGATCGGGGGATCGGTCGCGAATTGCTGCAACGGATGACGAAGGACCTGGCGGAGCTTGGGCATCGAAAGCTGTTCCTTGGCTGTTCTCCCGATCCAAAGAACAGGTCATACGGTTTCTACAGGCATCTGGGATGGCGTTCCACGAAAACATTCGACGACCACGGAGATGAGATTCTCGAATTCAGCGTTTCAGGGCCGTAGTCCGCGTCAAAGGCTGGATGTGGCCGAATCCAGACGTCCGGATGTCTTGAGGCGGACTAGCGGCTGCTGACCCGTTGCGGACGTTCGTCTCACTGGCCGTATTAGGTCAGGACTGGACGATTGGTAGCACGATCCATCGCCCGTACCGGCTCCACGTAGGGCCACTTTCGAGCTACGATGGCGTTCTGTCGATGCGCCATAGCAGAGAAATCAAGTGAATCGAGTTATCTATTTGGTGATGGGCGTGTTCCTGTTCTGGGGCGCCTCTGAAGCGGACGTTACGACGACAGCTTCGGGCCTGAAGTATGAAGTCATCAGCCAGGGAAACGGGGTACAACCTGAAAACGACGATACCGTTACCGTGCATATGATCGGCACGTTTCTTGATGGCAGTGAATTTGATAACTCATACAAGCGTGGACAAGCGCCCGTTTTTTCGCTCAATCAAGTGATCCCGGGACTGCGCGAAGGCATAAAGCTCCTCAGACCTGGCGGGAAGATCCTGCTGACAATTCCGCCGGATCTGGCCTATGGCGATCGTGACGTCGGCAATATCAAAGCAGGCAGCGTGCTCGTATATGAGGTGGAATTGATTAGCGTCGGTGAAACCACACCACGCACTGCGTCACGCGGCGAGTTGACGAATGGAGAAACCGACGTAGAACAAGAAGCTACTCCATTCTCCAAACTGCCGGGCGGTACTTATCTTGATGCTATCTACAACGGCGACTACGACAGGCAAGACAAACTCGCCCGAGAATACCTGCAGGAGATGAACGACGGTCATGGTGCGGCGTTCAGCGTAATGCTGACAGGCGTTGCATCACTGATGACGTCCGACATGAATGTACGGGACCTGACCGTACTGGAACACGTTCTTTCGCTCTACATGGATTCTTACGACACCTACGGAAAAGCATGCCTGACTGACGGTTGGTTCGAACGCAGGTACAAGATCAAGATGCCGGATATTGTCGAATTTGACGAATACGGAATGGAAACCTCACGGATTCCTGGTGAGACGACGATCTCGATCGTACGACTGAACGAGGAGTTCACATCGGCGTGTGACGATCTATGCAATAGTGCTGGGGCGACGTCTGCGGTCGCTGCAATCGGCGACTTGGATTCCGGGAAGACATACTCGCTTGGCGACCTTATGAAAACTATGATGCAGGTCTCGCGATGGACGGAGCCAACGTGTGACAGCCCGGCGATAAAGCAGTTCGAGAGAAACCTCCTTGCGATGTATGAGCGGGAAAAGCGTGTGTCGCCAACGCGAAGAAATACCGCCAGGAATGCGTTATCTCGCGGAATGAAACGTTAAGACTCGCAATCAAGACGGGCGCTCGGACCTCCGTGACCAGTCGTGCCCCTGGTTTGTTTCAACGGACCGGCTGCTCCTGACCGAAACCAGCCGGCCAGGCATTTTGAGTTAGTATTTCTGCTACCGACCCAAATCGGACACCTGCCACAAATGAGAAGACGCGACTTTCTTTCCGGCGCCATTGGCGCAAGCCTGACCCTCAATGCAGCCGCCGCACCTCTTATGCAGGAGGCGCCTGCGACACCGTCGAAGCTCAAGATCCTGGTTCTTGGTGGCACCGGGTTCATTGGCCCACCGACAGTCCGGTACGCTGTCGAACGAGGTCACGAAGTCACGATCTTCTCTCGTGGACGCTCAAGATCTGACGTGCCGGGCGTCAGGCATATGATTGGCGATCGCAACAACGACCTCTCCGCGTTGAAAGGACACCATTGGGATGTGGTGATCGACAATAACGCTCGCGACTATCGTTGGGTGAAACTCTCGACTGATCTTCTGAAGGACAGTACTGAGCATTACGTCTTCATCTCGACGATCTCCGCATATGCCGCAGAGACGTTTTCGACTGGATACGCGCTGGTAGACAACCCCTATTCGGGGCCACAAATCAGCGCTAGCAGTTCTCTAGCTCAGCCCCCCGACGGCTTTGAGATGGGCCAGGAACTTTCGTACGGGCCTTCCAAGGCACTTGCCGAAAAACTTGTAAGAGCGGCGTTTCCGGGCCGCGCAACCGTGGTGCGCCCAGGGTTTATAGTCGGGCCCGGTGACCCCAGCGATCGGTTCACGTACTGGCCAGCTCGGATCGACACAGGCGGAGAAATCCTGGTGCCGGGTGACGGTACGGATCAGATTCAGATTGTCGATGTTCGTGACCTTATGGAGTTCACGGTGCGCCTGGCCGAATCATCGACCTTTGGCGATTTTAATGGCGTTGGACCCAGCTCCCCTCTTTCCATGGCTGAGATGATCTACGGAATTCGTGCGGTAACGAGCAGCCGCGTGCAGTTCAGCTGGGTGCCCATTTCATTCTTGCGCGGTGTAGATATTCGACCGTACGTCGACATGCCAATCTGGATCCCGGGTGACCCGTTGTCATCGGTGGACAACAGTCTCGCAGTGGATGCTGGTTTGACCTTCAGGCCGCTTGCCGTGACCGCGGCCGACACCTTGGCATGGCATAAGGAGCGGCCAGAACAAGAACGTAGGAAGCTACGAATTGGCATTGATGCCAAGCGTGAGAAAGAGGTTCTGAGAGCTTGGCACGAGTCCACTGCGTAGCCGCCTCGGAGCGGTCGAATAGCAGAAGACTACGACTTGGCTTCTTTGCCCGGAAATCCTACTCGTTGTTGGCCGATGGCGAACCGCTCAAGATTCGAGATATCAGGCATCCGGGCGACTGCTTTCAGAACAAGCGGCCGTCAGTTTCCGCAACCCACAACAGGAACGCCGGGGTCGTCGTTAAAGACGCACGATCGGGTTATTGCCGTCCCAGGATTCGTTAGCCTCACGCCAGGAATCGAACAACCTGGCCAGCGGCTCGACATACTCCAGCAGCTCAATCATGCAGCCCGATCGCTCCCACGCATCGACGTAGGCGAACCTGGGACCGTTGCGCATTTTGCCGACGTTAGCTGCTTCACAGCCCAGTGACGCGTAGTGCGCCAGGTCGGCGTCGATGTCGTCGGACCAGAAGCAAAGATGGTGGAAGCCGGTCTCTCCGGACTCGTAGATGTCCCTGTACGCCGACGGCGCCGATCCCTTGGGCTCAATCAGCTCGATCTGAATGTCGCCGCTGAAGGCGATCGCCGTGGTCATGTCCAGCGTGCCTTCCGATCCGCGGTACTCGAGCGATTCGAACACTTTGTTGCTGTACTGACCGATGAAGAATGGGCCGATGCCCAACGTCTCCGACCACTGTCGCGCCGCCGTCTCGATATCATTGACGACCCAGGCGTTCTGGATTGCCGTCTTTCGGGTCGGTTCGGTCACCGCTATCTGTCCGTCGGCGCAAATACAGCCAGCATGTTGCCGGGCTCGTGGAAGTACAGGCCGTAGCCCGAATTGCTGATCAGGTAGCCGTCCGCCACCATCGGCCCTGCCCCGCTCATGCCGCCGCCAATAGCCTTCAGTCCGTTGATCGCCGTGACAGGCTGCTTTGTGTCGTATTCCCAGAGAACTTCACCGTCTTCCTTCGCGTAAATTCGAATGAAGCCATCGAGATGCCCCGCGACCACGGCGCCGGGGAACGCGGTCACGGGTGCCGACACACCAGGGTCGCAGAACTGCAGCTCATCGGGACAGACATTGTCCTGCACGTGACTCCACAGCAGCTTACCGGTAGCGGCGTCCAGCGCATGGACGCCGGGGCGCGCATCCTCGGCCGACAACACGTGACCGCTGCGCGTATCGTTCATATCGTTGATGGGCACGTAGACCGTGCTGCCTTCCGCCGCGAGGCCAAAATGGACACCGCCCTGAATGCTGCCTCGACCAACCTTGGCCGACCAGACCAGTTTGCCATTCTCGTCCGGATCGAGTGCTATAACCCCGCCGGTCTTCAGCCCGGCGATGAGGATATCGCCTCCGTCATCGGTCTCTACCAGGAGAATGCTAGAGCCATGATCGAGATCCGGCCCATTCTCTTCCGGACAGTTCGGATTGTCGGCCATCATGCAGGCGACGTTCCAGGCATCGCCGCTGAACGTCTGGCGTTGCCATACGCGTTCGCCCGAATCCATGTCGATCGCGATCACGGCGTCGCTGTTCTCATCGGCCGGGGACGAATAGTTCTCGCCCGTTCCGACATAGACTCGCCTGCGATCCGCATCGATTGTTGGGCTGGCCCAGATCGGTGCGCCGGACGGTGAAAGCACCGGCGTGCCGACGCGGGTCTTCTTGACTTCCACCGGCGGCGTCGGGATCGAGTAATGTGTCCACGCGACGTTCCCGGTCGCGGCATCGACGGCCATGGTCTTGCCTCGGAATGAACAGCACGGGTACGTTGGGTCGGCGGCCGCTGTGACTTCCAGCGACGATACGTTCACGTACAGCACACCGTCGTGCAGCGTCGGCGTCGCGGTCAGCGTTGCACTGGGATGGTCGTCAACTTTAAAAGACCACACGAGTTCGCCGGTCAACGCGTTGACGGCCTGCAGACGTGCAAGCAGGTCACCGAATACCGCCAGTGGCGGAGATTCGTCGGTGCCGTCTATGAGTATGATCCCGGTGCGAACCTCGGCATCGGCCTGGAATCGCCAGTGCGCGCAGCCGGTCTCGAGGTCGAAGGAGTAAACGCTGCCGTCATGGCTGCCGACGTAGACGGCACCGTAGCCGACGGAAGGCTGCGATCGCGCTCTTAACGCGTCGGGAAACGCATAGGCCCACTTGAGCTCCAGGGAAGCGGCGTCCTGCGCCGTCATCCCCGCCGTTTCTGCGTCAGAGAAGCGCCGCGTGTCGTGGCCCCAGCCTACCTTGCGTATGCCTTTGCCGAGATCGAGCTGCGTATCGTCCGGACACGCCATCGCGTAGGCCGGCGCCATCTCCTCGTCTGCCGGGCTCTGCGTGATGTACTCGGCGACCTGCCTGCGCTGCTCGCCGGACAGCCCTTCAGCCTGGGCCATCATGATGCCTTCGTTCATCGTCTTCAGGATCGCTGCGGGACTCAGCATCTCGAGGAACGTGATGTGCGGTGCTTTCGGCACGGTGCCGTTGTGACAGCTGTTGCAGTTTTGCGCGTACAGCGCGGCGCCGGGCATCTGGTCTCGCGGACCCAGATCGACGCTCTGGGCCCTGAATTCGTCCGTGGTTTCGACGCGACTCGGTTCGGCTTGCGGCTCCGCGCTCGCATTTTCGTCCATCGCCGGACCGCAGGCGGCCAGCAGAGTGGCAAGGCAGGCAGCAGTTAGAGATCGCAGCATAGCTCGTGTCCCTCGAAATCAGCTGAAACACAGTATAGTGCAGCCCAGCCGGAAAAAAACAGTCGTGCTTGACTTTTTTCAAAAATCCAACGAAAGTCACGGTCTACGTTGATAGATTTCGGGGGAAACCAGATGATCAAACGTAAGACATCGCTGTACCGGACACTTTCGTTGTCCACGGCATGCACGCTGGCCTTGTTTGCTGCCGATTTTTCCTACGCACAGGAAGGCCTTGAAGAAATCACCGTGACGGCCACCCGCCGCGCGGAAACCGACATCCAGACGACGCCCGTTGCCGTCACGGCCGTAACCGGCGACAAGGTCGAGCAGATGTTCGCCCAGGACATCGGCGAGATCGCGATGCTGGTGCCGAACTTCTCGGCCGCCACGGTAACCGGCTTCAACGCTGCATCCTTCGCGATGCGCGGCGCCGCCGAGACGGACATCATCGTCTACTTCGACCCGAAAGTCGGCGTCATCGTCGATGATTTCGTTATCCCCCACGTACAGACACAGCTGCTCGAGCCGTTTGACATCGAAGCTGTGGAGGTCCTGCGCGGACCGCAGGGCACGCTGTTCGGTAAGAACACGACGGCGGGCGCGATCAACGTTCGCACGAAGCGCCCGAGCTTCGACGAGACGACGATCGACACAAACGTCCAGTACGGCAGCTACTCGGACACGAAGCTGCGCTTCGCGGTCAATGAGCCTTTGAGCGAGACGGTCGCAGTTCGGTTCGCGGGTATGTACCAGAGCAGCGATGGCTACTACGAGAATGGCAAGGTCGACTTCCCAATCGACGCATTCGGTGCCGGCATCGGTGACGCCGGTCAGACGGACGGCTCTCCCGTAGCGGGCGACGGCGATGAGCTTGGCGGCAAGGACGTACTGTCTCTGCGCGGCAAGCTGCTTTGGCGAGCCAGTGACAAGCTGTCAGTGCTGGCGCAGGTCGAGTTTATCGACGACAAGAGCGATCCAGTGCCGGTCGTCAACATTACACCCAACGGCGCCGGCCAGCTGGCTACGCTGCTGGGTTTCCCGGGCGTGTCCTCGGGCGATCCCCTTGAGCAGGCCGGTATCCATTCGAGTAGCGTTGTCGGGCTGGACGGCAAGCAGTCTGTCGACGTCCTGGGCACCTACCTGAATATCGAATACGAGCTCGAGGATCATACGTTCTACGCTGTTGCGGGCGTCAGGAGGCAGGAGTCGCGCCTTCCGAACGAGTATCTCGGCACGCCTTACGAGAGCTTCTTCGCCGCATCGCGTGATGACGATCGCGACACGTTCCAGGTCGAGGCTCGTTTCGCGTCCGACCTTTCCGGCCCGTACAACTACGTCGCCGGTCTGTTCTACCAGAAGAACGACGCGAAATTCTGCGTCCGCCAGCAGCTGGGCCTTACTGAGTTCTTCGGCTCCGCCGTTCCCGGCGTACTGGACAACCAGGCACCGCTGCTCTTGTGCAACCAGCAGGATGCAGACTCAGTGGCGTTGTTCGCAGATCTGACCCTCGACATAACCGAGCGCTTCCAGCTCGGTCTCGGCGTTCGACTGACGAAAGAGGACAAGGAATATACGGCTCGCCAGGGATTGCCTGAGATCCTGATCCTTCCGGACGGCGGCGATCCGCTCGACGGTGCGGACTTCTCGCTGGCGTCGTTTGCAGTCGAGAGAGACTCGGAGTCCTGGACGGAGCCCACGTGGCGTCTGACCGGTTCGTACCAGTTCAGCGACGACATGTATGGCTACGCAACGGTCTCACGCGGCTTCAAGAGTGGCGGCTACAACGACCAGGCCGGTTCCGGTGGCTTCGACAACTTCCCGCTGGCGTCCTACGACCCGGAATTCGCAAACAGCTATGAAGTTGGCCTGAAAAACAGCTTCATGGATGACCGAATTCGCCTCAACGCGACCTACTTCTTCGTCAACTACGAAGACTTCCAGCGCAGCACGGTCGTGACCGTTCCGGGCACGGCCTTCCAGGAAACACGTACGTTCAACGCGGCAGACGTCGACGCCAGTGGCTTCGAGTTCGAACTGACAGCCCTGCTGATAGACAACCTGACGATCAGTGCGAATCTCGGCACGCTGGACGCCGAGTACAACGAATTCCTGCTGGATCGTAACCTCGACGGCGTTTTCGAAGACTTCTCGGGCCGGGAAGTGGTGCGCGCACCGGAGCTGACCGCTGGCCTGGATGCGACCTACATGCAGGATCTCGCGAATGGCGGGAACATTCGCTACAACCTGGGCGTGAATTTCGAAGATCAGAATGTCTACTATTACAACGACGACATCGGTAGTGAGTTCGACACGATTCTCGAGGAACGCGTCATCGTCAACGCGAACGCGACCTATCGCTTCCCGAACGACAAGTTCTACGTATCCGTGTTTGGTAAGAACCTGACCGACGATCGCTACAAGACCGCCGCGCAGGCTGTCGGCGCTCTGTGGACCTTCGGCAACTACGGCCCGCCGCGCACTTACGGCGTCGAGTTCGGATACAACTACGCCGACTAGTTCATTGACTGACTAGTCCTTTGGTAAAAGCGGCGCACCCATCCCCCCGGGTCGCGCCGCTTTTTTTTTTGGACACCGAGAGTATGTTTGACCTGACTGGCAGAAGCGCCATCGTGACGGGCGCCGCGAATGGCATCGGCAAGGCGATCGCCGAGATCTTCCTGCAACACGGCGCGAAGGTCCTGGCTACCGATCTGGACGCCGACGATCTTTCGGCGGCGTTCACGGACAGTGACGAATGCGCGACCGTTACGGGTGACATCACCGATGCCAGCGTTCAGCAGCAGGTCATCGACACCGCGTCGTCGCGTCTCGGCGGCATCGACA
Organism: Woeseiaceae bacterium; assembly: GCA_030065915.1. GTDB lineage: Bacteria > Pseudomonadota > Gammaproteobacteria > Steroidobacterales > Woeseiaceae > UBA1847. The sequence continues at coordinate 13,941 of JASJCQ010000023.1, read as the reverse complement.
TACTCGTCAACAACGCCGGCATTGTCATCGCCGGCGACTACGAAACACTGACCGACGAACAGTGGGATCGCATCATGGACGTCAACCTGCGATCGATATTCCGGCTGACGCGAGAAGCGCTGCCACTCCTGAAAAAATCCGGAAGCAGCAGGGTCATCAACCTGGGTTCGATCATGTCGGACGTGGCAGGGCCCGGGCTTTCTATCTACGGCACGTCCAAACACGCGGTGGCGGGACTGACGAAGGGCATGGCCGTCGACTTCGGCCAGTACGGCATCACGGCGAACTACCTGCAGCCAGGCTCGATCGTGACCAAGCTGTCAGCACCGTTCATGGACGATCCGGAGTTCAAGGCCTACTGGGAGGCGAAGGCACCGATCGGCCGGCTCGGTGAGGCTCACGAGGTCGCTGTCGCCGCGCTGTTTCTCGCATCCAAGGAAGCGCAGTTCGTGTCAGGCACCGGACTCAATGTCGACGGTGGCGCCATCGTTCAGTTCTGAATACCCGAGCAAGAAACAGACTTCTACGCTGTGAACTCTATTGGTCTTACTAACCCGAAGTTGACGTCCGGGTTGGACTTCAATCAAGGTATCTGAATGCAGTGGACATTCGACCAGGCTGAGAACGTTGCATGCTTCACGTTACGTCAGATCGTCGAAGACGGAGCGCCAGTATTACTCGTTGTTCACGACCTGGATGATCACGGCTGGCAATTCCTGACTGGAGCATCAGTGTCCGTGGATGACGCCATGATAGTAAGCATGCGTGAGGTGGTCGATCTGGATTCGACATTGCTCGAGGTTGGCCACATTCTTCCTGGATGCCAGGCGACCAGGCAGTCGATCGGTACCGAGTGGCAGATTCAAGAACCGGAGGAATGAGCGCGAACGGCAGAATCAAGACGCGTTTTAGTCCTGAGCTGCTGTGAAAGCGTCAGACCAAGCGACGGCAAGTTTCAGACTTCGATTTCGACTAAACCTATCGGGAACGTCATGGATCAATCACTCAACGTATTCGACGAGCCGCTGGAGCCTTGCGGCAACGATCCGGTCACGGGCTTCTACCGAGACGGCTGCTGCAATACCAGCAAACAGGACGGTGGCTCGCACACGGTCTGTGCCGTTGTTGCCGAGGAATTTCTCGAGTATTCCCGCAAGCGGGGCAACGATCTCATTACACCGCGTCCCGAGTTTGGTTTTCCCGGGCTGAAGCCCGGGGACCGCTGGTGCCTGTGCGCAAGCCGCTGGCAAGAGGCTGAACGTCACGGCGTAGCGCCGCGGGTCTACCTGAGATCGACCCACCGGCGCGCGCTGCAGCGAGTGCCCCTGGAGACGCTCAAGCCCTACGCCCTCGACCTGGAGTAAAGCCAGACCCGCACCGTCCGTGCCGCCCCCAACGAGAGCAATGCTTCCGCCTCGTTCGGTGAATAGCCACCCGGAAAACATCTGCTATCCTGACAACGACTGCCCCCTCCAGACAACCACGCGGAGCCAGCAGATGAACGTAGCCAGTCGAAAGGAAGCAGACTCCTTAATCGCCGCCGTATCAGTTCTGGATCGTGCAGGACGAGAAGGTGTGGCGCTCCGTTCCATTTCGGCTCGCCTGGGCCTGCCGCTGGATCGGACTGAGAAGCTGCTGAATCGGCACACGGACTACTTCGTTCAAGTGGGTTCATCCGGTAGCTACACACTGAACCGGTTCGGGAAATTTCGGGGAGCATCTCAATTGATCTCTGGCGACATTGAGAAGTCCTACAAAGCGACGCTTAGCTCCATGTACACCGTAGGCGCGCTGGCGGCCGCTGTACTGACCTCGATCATCGTCGCGCGTTGACCAGGATCATCTCGATGCTCATGGCGAAATCTCGCCGAACAGGCGATTTGCGGTAGACTGAAACTCCCTGACCTGCAGCGGCCACCCGACAGCAACTGCGAGTGCAATTGTCGAGTTTCGTTTTCAAGAAACCGCGGTCCGGTACTGGCCGTATCCGGATATACAGGCGGGTTGAGACTAACGTACGGCCCAAGACCCTGAGCACATGTTGGCGACCTCCCGGACAAAGCGATAAGTCGATGACCACGAATAAACTCGACCTGATCGATTTCTGGGCGTTTACTATTGCGTTCGCTCCAGAAGACGTTGTCGTTGACGCCGTGGAGCGCCAGCTAAGCAATTGGTGGAAGACGGGCGTTCGGACTTGTCAGGGTGACGAGCCACTAGCCCCCCTGCAACTGCCAAAAGAATACAACCCGGCCCGATTAAGGGTTGCCCTGTTCGCATTGGAATCACCGTCCCCGGCGATTTTGATCGAGTCCAATCTCACTGACGGGTATCGGAGTCTCTCCAAAATGCTGGCGCGCGCTCTTCCTGCAGAAACCTTGGCAATGGTGCGGAGCAAACCAGCCGGACGAGACGAATGGCCTATCGAAGAGTTCTGCCTGATGAATGAGTCGCAAGGCGGATTCGTACGACACGTCTGGGCTGCGCTCGACACCAGTGGCTGGAAGTTTGGCAACACAGGGGACCTGCGGGAATTCGAAGACCCGGAGCGCTACAGGAAACGAAGAATCAGGGACCGGTTCACTCGCGGTCAGATCGTGGAGTTTCTTGAGTGGCTTGGTGTCGACTTATGGTCGCTTGCCGAACCGGATAGCTACAGGCTGATGAAGTGTTTCGAGCAAGGACCGCGATAGAAGCATATGGCCGCAGATGCTCGTAAACAGTCGTCCACGCGACCTGAGTCTGACCTCCAGCGTCTGACCCCAAGTGGCCGTTGCAGGTGTCACTGCTACTTATTGGCCGCATCCACTTTCAACATCTTGCGAATTGACTGTTCGATCTGGCCATCGCAATAGAGTTTGCCGTACTTCCGGTCCTGATCCGCGACAAACTGTGCGAGCGAGGGTTTGGACCCTATGCTCTGGCAGATGGCATGTATACCGGGAGCGCGGCTGAGCACATCAGGTTCAAGTTCCGGAAGACACCTGATCATTTTGCCGAACAACGCAAACACACCAATGTCGGCAAAATTGACGGCGTCTCGACCGAGAAACCCTCGTTTCAGAGATTCTTCGAAGATATCCAACCAGCGGGGAAAGCGTTGCAATCGGAACATAGCCCACGCCTCACGCTCCCACATCATCGAACCATTGTAGCGACAGATCTCCATCAACACGTCATTGCAGTCCATAAGGACCTTCATGCACATCGCCTCATCAAACGGATCCTCCGGAATGAGATCGAGTTCGCCTGCGACCAACAATACTATGGCTGGCATCTGGCTGAGACTGCGACCCGACTCCAGATCCTGCAACACCGGCGGCCCCATGAAGGGGACGTCCTGGTCGCTGGGATGCCGGTTCGTCAGGTCCAGAATCTCATCGAAATCCGCTATCTCGAGCAGCGGAACGTCTCGATAGGCAAACAGGTAGCTGACGAAACAACCTCTGAACGTCAGCGGCCAGTAGTAGAGCTTGAACCTGGGTTGAGAAATCTTCGAAGACATGCCCCGACCTCCATCGGTCTTCCAGTATCTACGACTAGCCTACCTGATACACGAACGGCTGCTATCGGACATGAGCAGCCGGTCAGAGGATTTGATATAGACTGGCGGCTCCTGACACGAAGTAGACGGCCGTAGAGCAGCCCTGTCGAATCCAGGATCGCTAGTGAACAAGACGTTCTTTATACGCATTGCCCTGCTAATCATCGCTGCGATTGGGATCAGTTCGTGCGCTGGTAAAGCCACACGCGGTGATTCACCTCAAGCAGGTCGCGCCGAAGTGCAGACACTGGCTGCGGCAGTCCGGACGTTCAACGTGGAGGCGCGAACAGATCCGGTCGGCAAGTCTCAGCCGCCGCTGACGCAGGAAGAAGTTATTGCGGCTATTCGAGCTTGGGATCCATCCACCCGCCCCGTCCCCGAAGAGACTTTTGATCGATATCAAGAGATTGCGGACACCGGCAAGATGCCGCACGGAGCGACACTCCATTCGACTCGAAGATGGGTCGGCTACCGGGGATTCACATTTACAGTGTGGTGGGTCGATCTGTCGATCAGGAGCAACGACGGTACTGGTTTCACGTTCCGTATCCGGGACCGCAAACTGTCATCGCGACAGGCCCGCCCTGAAGACTGGCCTGGCGATCATCGCCAGAATTCTCCGACATGAAGCCCTCTTATCGGGCGATATTGAGTAGAACCAGGCTTCCAGGGCGACGATGACTTGACGACCAAGTCACTCAACTGCCTGCTCCTGACCGAATCCGGTGAGTCTGTGCTACTAACCGCGTTGGCAGCTATTGCCCCGAACAGTCGTTCGACACTAAGGTACGCTTAAGAAGAAGCTGAAGGAGCAATCATGGTCGACACCCTCTCTCTGGACTCGTACGTTGCCGGCACGAAAGGCCTGGATGGTCTACCTATCGATGAAGATACGATGTTCTCGGATCACAAGGGTGTCCACAAACCGCGAATTGAGAAGAAGCAGCGCAAGCTCCTGGCGAAAGTCGATTTCCTGCAGGAATTCCTCGAAGACGGCGAGCAGGTACTGACCGTGACCACCGCTGTTTCGCCGACGTCATTCCTCGAGCAGTGGACGACGGGCTTTATCTTCCTCTATATCAGACGATGCTTGCTCGTCTTCACGGACCGTCGAATTTTTCATGTGCCCACTACGATGAGCTACGACTACCGCCAGTCCGTGGCTCAGATACGTTACGGTGACGTGGAGTCGATCGCACAAAAGGGCAGCCGGCTCAAGATCGCGTACAAGTCGGGCGACAAGGAGCTCTTCCTGTATCTCAGGCGGTCGGAACGAAAGAAGATCCGGCTTCTGCTCGAGGCGGCAAATTTGCAGGGCGAGACAAGCAGCATCGGCAAGCGTGTGCATTTGTGCCCGCAGTGCACCAGCGAACTCGAAGTCGATCGATTCGATTGCGCGAGCTGCGGAAAGGAATTCAGAAGCCGTACCAAGGCTCGAAACCTGTCGATCTGGCTCCCGGGCGGCGGTTACTTCTTCACGGGCCATCCATACCTTGGCGTTGTGGATGCAGTCATTGAACTCCTGTTCCTCTTCATTATCGTCACAGCACTGATACCAACCAGCGCTTTTCCGGACGGCGACCTTGTGACCGCCGGCGTATTCGCCGTCTTGTTGATCTTCGAGAAACTGATCACCGTCTATCACGCCAACCACTTCGTTAAGGAATACCTCCCGGTCGATCGCGTTCCGATTCGCCGGAGCCCGGTTCGCATGGTGCTCGGCGCCATAGGTCTCGTGATAGTTCTGGGCATCCTGGCGCTCGGCATCCTTGGCGTTCTTATGGACACCGGGCATGTGCCGTCGGAGCGCGTCCTGAGCTCACAGGAGATTCCGGACAATCAATACCATGCGCTCGTCGCTGAAGGGATCGTCGAGCCGGACGAATCGATAGAGTTCTTCTACTCGGAAGGTTTGTTGTCGGTCACAGAGGCGGGCAGCGTCCTGACTGACCGTCGCGTGATCGCCTATGAACAGGATGAGGAAGGCCGGATCCAGACTTACTACATACTTAACGACAGCATTCAATCGGTAACCTTGGTCCAGCAGGGCGATGCCACGCAGTACAGCGTCTACCAGGTGACCGCGCCTGGCGAGGACAACTGGCTGTACCTTGTGCTGCCGCACGAGAACGGGGACGGAGAACGGTTCGCCAACGCGGTTAGAAACAAGATCAGGGAATAGCCCGTTCAGCGAGGACAGTCGTGATTTGAATCCGGACGATGCTTACTGGCTCAAAGAAGACCGGCTGAATCGAGGAAACTGGCCCCGCCACACGGACTGACAGGACGGCCTGCAAGACAGGACGCTAGGGGCCGGTTCCACTCCCAAACCGGCCGATCGAAGCGCTGGTTTCGGAGTTTGTGGACTTCGGTTTCAGACTCGAAGCAGACTTTCCGCGAGTAGCGTTCGTCAGCACAGCAACGAAAGACTCTGCCGTTGCCCGAGCGGGGACATTGAATGATACAAGCCAAGATTGCCGCGACTTGCCTGCTAATCGCATTCTCCGTTGTTGGCTGCTTTGGTGAGGAGAGATCCTCAAGCGCGCCGATTGCTGTTTATCCGGTCGAATTTACGCTTTATCCGGATGATTCATCTTCCAGCGATTCGTTGAATCACATCAGTTGTCGTCCGATAGAAGACTCAGGGAACGTAATCAGCTGCGACCGAGTAACCGTCACCTTCGAGCGCCCCACCCTTCGTGAAATATCACACGAAGAAGTACAGCAGCATCTTCTGCTTCTTAGTCCGACGTGCTCATCCCTGGATCGTTTAGACCCAAACGAGCGCGCCAATGGCTACCGGAGCTTGCGCATGGACAAGGAATTTCCGGCGAAGTTGTGTTTTTCGGTTACTCAGGAAGAAAAGGAACAAGTCATTCTGGATTTCATTTACAGGTCAGGAGGACACAACCCTCGCAACTGTTCGCCGAACATAGAATTTGCGCAGGGTGAAGTCTACGAGTGGGACGGTGAGCTGGATGGCTGGGTACACGAGGGAGACAGGTACGGAGCCTGTGAAATCAAGACAACTCGTCGACTGCAAGGCTACTCAGAGGGGTACGCATGGACCTATTCGGAGCAGCGAACACTCGAGCACCCGAATCGAGATTACGTCATCGAAAAGCTGGGTTGCGATGCCCAAATTGGTCAGGATGTCTGGGATACACGAGGTTACGCGTTCAGGCATTGCGAGAGAATCGGCGAGTCCTGGTCCAAGTAGGAATATGTGGAGGTGGAATGCCCCTCTCTCAGCTTTTTTGTGGCTACCGCGTCTGGCCGAAACCAGCCATCCAGGCGCCTTAGGGTAGACTGGCCGATTCTGACGCCAAGCGGACACCCCGAGCCGTGGAAAGACACCTCAGACCGGCTGTTCCCTCAACCGTTTTTGTCGCCGCAAATAGCTGGCGTTTTGTAGCGACGCGAGACCCCTGGAGTCTTCAGTGGTGACTGATCCGCGGCATCTCGCGTCGGTGCTCCTGATGATCACTCTGGCCGGTTGTGGCCAATCTGCACCAGGTTCGGACGCGGGCTCACTCGACTACCGCGTTCCTGAACAAACCGGCGACGGATGGCAGACGGCATCGCTGGCCGATCAGGATATCAATCCGGCTCCCATCGTGGAGATGCTCAAGCGGAGTCGAGCCGGAGAATTTGAGGGTGTCACTAGCATGCTCCTGGCTCGCAGGGGAGTTCTGGTTTTCGAGGAGTACTTCGGCAAATCCAGTCGCGACGACCTTCACTCAACGCGCTCGGCGTCGAAAGCTGTCACGTCAGCACTTGTTGGAATCGCTATCGAGCAAGGCTACATTGAATCGGTAGACGCTCCGCTACTGCCGTTTTTTCCCGAGTATGCAGACGAGATCGAGAACTGGGACGATCGCAAGCAGGACATCACCCTCGCGCATATCCTCAGTATGACGTCCGGCGTCCGCGGCAATGAAGATGCGATGTACCCGACGGATGACTGGATCAAGTTCTATCTCGACCAGCCGCTGGCGGCTGCGCCCGGTGAGAGGTTCTCCTACGCCACGAGCGGGGTGGTAACGCTGGGAAACGTCATCACGCGAGCCTCAGGGCTCCGCGTGCCTGCCTTTGCGGACCGTTATCTCTTCGGACCAATGGGGATCACGGAGTACCGCTGGCCCATCACGAACTCGCGTGGAAACCAGGGCCTGGCGATGACGGGGGGCGGACTGAATCTGCGCCCCCGCGATATGGCGAAGTTCGGCCAACTTTACTTGGACAACGGTGTCTGGGACGGCGAACGGCTCATCCCGGAGGCTTGGATCGAAGAGTCGACCCGAAAGCACGCGACAAGCGACCTGTACGGAGAGGACTTCGGATACCTCTGGCGGATGATCGACCGAGAGGTAGGGGGGCGTACAGTCCGCTCCTTTGAAGCATGGGGAAACGGCGGACAGTTCATCCTTGTATTCCCGTCCCTCGATTTGGTCGCGGTATTCACGGGAGAGAATTACGGGCGCTTTCCGGAGATGGAACGGCCGTTCGACATGATGGATCGTTTTGTACTACCAGCGATTCGTTAGGCCCGTCGGGACTTCTCCGATGGCGCGAAGCTTCCTCGACTCAGCAAGACCGTTCGAAAGCCGTAGCCCTCCTCGCGACTGCGAGACTGCAAACGCGTATAACCTTCTCGACGGCCGCTAGTGGCCGGATCCGGCCGTCGAAACGTATTGAGGTAGACTGATGGCTTTGGACCCATTGCGGCCTTTCGATATGTCCCCGAAAGCTAATGCATGACGAGAACGGCGTCAGAAAATGATCAGTGATCAGGAAGCTGCGTCCAGCGTACTCGTATTCGACGGAGATGGGGTTGTCATAGAACCGTGGGGGTTTGCGAGAGCCCTGCACGCCGAATACGGCATATCACCGGATGTGACAAAGGCGTTTTTTGCCGGGCCGTTCCAACTGTGTCTGAGGGGTGATGCCGACCTGTCTGAATCGGTAGCGCCGTATCTGGATCGGTGGCGCTGGCCAGATACGGTTCAGGCGTTTATTGACTTCTGGATGGAGTCGGACGACAGGCCGGATACCGAGGTTCTTAGCTACATTCAAAAACTGAGGAATAACGGCGCCAAGTGTTATGTCGCGTCAAATCAGGAGCAGACTCGAGCAGACTTTATTCGTGTCCGAATGGGGTTCGAATCGATGTTTGAGCAACTTTTCTTTTCGTGTGAACTGGGATGCACGAAGCCTGACAGGCGTTTCTTTGATCGTATCGCCTCCGAGATTGGCGTTGCGGCGCACACCGTGCATTTCTGGGACGACTCCGGCTCATACGTTCGCGCTGCCAGGAGTGCCGGGTGGAATGCACACGCTTTCGAGGGTATTGAGTCAATACAATTCGGTCCTCAGATTTAAGGTGAACGACCGCTTTTTTCCGACTCCGGACGTTCGGCCTTTCTCAGGTAGACTGACGGCTTCGGACCCATAGTGCACACTCGCGCAAAGATCCTTGAAGGCTCTGCTCGTGGCAAAAGGCCAAAGATCCTGGATGAAGGTGAAGTGGATTCACACCTTCAGTCACCAGCCAATTCTGATTTACTCTGAACTCACTTCGAAACGCTATGAGGCACGAAGAGTCGAGTACTTTGTCGGCGGATCGTATGCGCTGGCATCCAGAAATTTCGAGCAAGGTGGCACCCGCCTGAGTTCGTCACGGATTCCCGAGATAGCCGAAATCAACCGAGATTCACAGTTCCAGGCCAAAGAGATAACCGAAGCCGAGTTCAATTCGATTTGGGACATCTAGGTTTGATGGCGGCTCGTCACGGATAGAAGCCCCTGAGCATACGTCTGCTATGATTTCGGCTTCCGAACCGGAATAGACAACCGCGCCCACAGGATCTGAAACGAAAGAGACGTTTCTGACCAGGGTGCGTGAGGACCAAGACGAATGGCTTCCACGGCGATTCCACTTGAGATCGAAAAGCTTGCCACCGCAGTAGCGGTAGGGTCGGTCTTTTCACTCGGCAGTTTCTTGATTATTGACTCCCTCGAACCAGCATTCCTGAGTCAATTTGAGCACTATGTGAGCAGCCAGTCATTCGGCGTGATAGCAGCGATTCCAGTGCTTGCTTTCTTGTACGTGGTTGGATCAATTCTGATGATCGCATCAGACTTCTTCTTCCAGGCTTTCGCTAAAGACAACTTCCAGGAGGAGTGGGATATGCTTGTGGAAGTGTGTGAGATGGACAACGAGTTTCGTACGTCACTTTTCGCCACCATATATCGCAAGAAGAAGCTCCTTGAAGGGGTTGCTGCCCCGTTTGTCATTCTCGGAATAGGTGTAGTTCTTGAGTCTCGAAATCTCCCATCATTAAAGGTGACCATGCTTCTTACCGGGGTCGCAATTGTCATCATCGGCATAGCAATGCCATTTTCGACGGGTCGCCTGCATAGCGATATGAGGCGACTTGTAGCTGAGGATCGTCACAAACCAGAAGATCGGTCTGCCAACGGAGATCATACGCAGCCCCGGTCCTGACCAGCGTGCATGTGACTCGACCTGCCGTGTTCGATCGTCCAGGATTTTTTAAGTAGACTGGCTGCTACTGACACAAGGCAAACCCTCTTTCTATGAGTAAGGCGCTTGTAGGCATCGGTTACGTATTGATTGTGTCAGGTGTACTTGTCCTGACACCTTTAGGCGACCTACTGCCTGTAGCCCCCCCAACTGGTTTGCTGTCTACATCTGACCAGTCTGCGTACCAGAAGATTGTTGCGACGACTTCTTCTTATACACCAACTTTGGTTCTGATCGGACTTGGGTTAGTAGCCGTATTTCTTGGAAAGAGAACAGCCGAATCCAAGGAGGTATAGGCAGCAGCTTCTGGCTGAAAACGGAAGCTTCCTGTGTCCCCGGCCCTGCTGCTGAAGCGGCTCCTTCTTCGAAAAGCTGCCATCCGCGGATACAGACCGTTGGCGACCTGTCATTAACGCCTACAGCAGCATGAAGACTATAGGATCGCGCCAGGCCAACTAGCCGTTGCAAACTCGCAGCAGTCCTCTTTCTCGACGAGATCCATGACGAAAGACAGCTTCGCCATTCCTGATATCACGGCCATCACGGTGCCCAGCTCGCAGATGTCCGCACTGGAGAAATGCGTCTGCAACGCGGCAATCAGCTCATCGTCGAGTCGCCCCTGCGGATTCGTCATCGCCACCCGATCCCCGTTGCGGAGCACGGCGTTGTCCGCCGCCGTTAGTGTGTCTGACGCGTCGTAGTCGCCCATGATTGCGCTGATTTCGGCGTCAGTCAGCCCGGACAATGCCGCCCCTTTCGTGTTCTGCTTGTTGCAGGTCAGGCAGCCGTGCAGCGCAGAGAGTCTCAGGCGAGCGATCTGCTTGTAGCGCTGGCGGAGAAGATCCTGAAATCACCCCGGGGTCTTGCGCGTATTGAAGACGATGTCGAGAGGCACGGCCGCAAGTTCGCAGGCGATAGGCGGTTGCTTCCTTGCATGTTCCGCTGCTCCGTTTCGTTACGAACGGACACTCACAATATTTAACCATTGCATTTATTAACCTATTAGTTTAATACTATCGCATGAGCAACACAGACCAATTGAATGAAACGTTCGCGGCGCTGGCGCACCCGGCCAGGCGTGCAATGCTTGCCCGCCTGGCCCATGGAGACGCCACTGTGAATGAACTGGCCGAGCCGTTCGATATGAGCCTGCCGGCTGTTTCCAAACACATCAAAGTGTTGGAGCGAGCGGGGCTGATCTCGCAGGGAAAGCAGGCGCAATTTCGGCCATGCACCTTGAATCCTGTGCCGCTGAAGCAAGTCGCTTCATGGGCCGAACAGTACCGGCCGATCTGGGAAGCCAGATTCGATCAGCTGGAATCCGTTTTAAAGCAACTGACCGAGGGAAGAGATGCAAACTGAATCAGACTGGGTGCGAATTGAACGCGAATTCGAAGCGCCTATCGAAACAATCTGGAGTATGTGGACTCAATCAGACCTGTTTCAAAGATGGTACGGGCCAAACGGGATGGAAGTACCCGTCGCCGAAATGAACGTGGTAGTTGGCGGACAGCGAAAGATCTGCATGAAGATGGAGATGCCTGATAGGACCATGACGATGTGGTTTATCGGCGAGTACCAGGAAGTTAGCCCGCCGAACCGGCTCGTCTACACTGAAAGCATGTGTGACGAACAGGGCAACATTCTGTCCCCTGAGAGCATGGGTATGCCGGCCGGTCACCCGGAGACGACGGAAGTCATCGTCGAGCTCTCTGAAACAAGCGGGAAAACGTCCATGAAGATGACCCATGTCGGTGTTCCCGCAGACTCGCGCGGCGCTGGCGGTTGGGAGCAGGCGATCGAGAAGATGGCGAAGTTGATCGCCCATGCGGGCTGAGACGCTTTGCCTGCTGATTCATTAAACAGTCAATCGACGGCCGGGTGCTCGACGAGCTGCTGAAGATTGGAGAAGCTGCCGCTCCAGCCATCGCCGACGCCCAGTCGACCACTCTCCCTGACAATGCGCTCGTGCCGCAGATGAAGGCGTGCACCGCCATCGACATCCTCGAATGTGACCGTTACCAGCGACGGCGACGTCTTCTCGACGTTACCGCCAGAGAGACGGCGTTCATGGCGCCAGGTGAAGATCAGCTGTTCGTCTTGTACGACGAAAACGTACTCGCCCGTCATCACATCCTGAACGCCGTCTCGTTCGGAATAGGCAAATTCCCAGAGTCCGCCTTCGCGAGGATCGACACGCGCCGACAGCAAGGGCGTGTCGCCGGGCCCGAACCACCGAACGATCTCATCCGGGTTCGTCCAGGCGCGAAAGAGGCGCGCGGCGCTGGTGTTGAAAACGCCCTCGACTACAACTGGGTCTGCTCCGGGAACGGATTTCAGAAATGGGAGCTTCATGGATTCTCGTCCACATATTTGGCGAGCCCGTCCAATCGTTCCTCCCAGAAGGCCTTGTAGGTTTGCAGCCAGTCGGCGGCCTCTTTCATAGGCGCAGTAGACAGGCGACAGTATCGAGTGCGTCCCCGCTTCTCCATTTCGATCAGCCCGGCATTTTCGAGTATGCGAACATGTTTGGTGACGGCGGTCTGCGTCATCTCGAAAGGCATAGCGAGGTCCGAAAGCGCGGCTTCGCCGTGGGTAAGGCGCGCCAGAATATCCCGGCGCGCGCTGTTACTGAGAGCCGAGAATACCGTGTCGAGTGAAGTCATCCGATTTCTCCTGCAGAGCGCCAGGAGCGGCAGGACGCTCCGGCCGCAAACCGATGCACGTCAGCCCCCGTATTCGCATCACCATATAGTCTACTACATGGTTGACTGTTGTGGGGCCCAACTGATAGTCTACCACTCAGTTCAGTATCTGCGAGGCCGCCATGAAACTCTTCACTGCTAATGCCCCTCACCCGCTGCGCGTGAACATCTTTCTCGCCGAGAAGGGTCTGGAGCTCCCCACCGTCTGGCTCGACGTGCTGAATGGAGATACGCGCAAAGATGAACACTTGACGCGAAACAGTCTCGGCGAAACGCCAGTCCTGGAACTCGAAGACGGAACGTTCCTGAGCGAGAGCACCGCGATTTGTCGCTATCTGGAAAGTATCTATCCGGAACGCCCGCTCATGGGCCGAAATCCGCTCCATGCGGGCAAGGTCGAGATGTGGGCCCGGCGAATGGAACAACAAATCTGCGCGCCGGTTGGCGATTTTGGGCTGCACACGTTTCCGATCTTTGCTGAGAAAGTAGAACAGAATCCAAGCTACGCCGAAGGCTGCCTGCGACTGCAGGACAAGCGCTGGGCGTGGTTCGACAAGGAGCTGGCGGATGGCCGCACCTTTGTGGTCGATGACGAGCTGTCCTACGCCGATATCGCCGGGGCGACTGCGCTGATGGTTTCCAGCTTCGTCGATCATCCTATTCCGCAAAGACTGAAGAACGCCAATCGCTGGGCCGGCGCGGTACGAAGCCTAAAAGGATGGTGACGAGATGACGAGCGATTCCTCGCCGCGATTTGTCGATCGCAATACCTGGTTGGATAAACGCAAAGCGCTTCTGGAGAAAGAAAAGGCTTTCACGCGCGAGCGCGACGCGTTGAGTGCGGCACGGCGCCAACTGCCTTTGGTGCATATCGAGACGGATTACACCTTCGAGACCGAGCGCGGACCGGAGACGCTTGGCGATCTCTTCAAAGGGCACGGACAGCTCATCATTTATCATTTTATGTTCGGAGCCGATTGGGATGATGGCTGTCCCAGCTACTCGTTCTGGATGGATAATCTGGATGGGATCGGCCGACATCTCGCGGCAAGAGACACCGCCTTCGTGACGGTATCGACCGCGCCGCTGTCGCAGCTCCTCGCCTATAAGGCCCGGCTGAACTGGCGCTTCGATTGGGTCTCCAG
>JASJCQ010000024.1 GCA_030065915.1 Woeseiaceae bacterium | reverse complement strand
GTCAATCACCTGAAGTCGAAAGGCTCGGATTGTGACGACGTCGGTGATCCCAACCGCAATGACGGTCAGGGTAATTGCAACCTGACCAGGACGGCGGCGGCACAAGCCATGGGTGAATGGCTTGCCGGGGACCCGACCGGCAGCGGCGATGGCGATGTGCTGATCGTCGGCGACGTCAACGCGTACACGATGGAAGACCCGCTGACGGCGCTCGCCGATGCCGGCTACGTCAACCTGACGGCGACGCTGCAGAACGCGGAGAGCTATTCATTCGTATTCCGGGGCGAGTCGGGTGCGCTCGACCATGCGCTTGCCAACGAGAGCCTCGCAGCGCAGGTCACCGGCGCGCTGGACTGGCACGTCAACGCCGATGAGCCCCGCCTGGTCGATTACAACCTCGAAGGCGATCGGGATCCCGCCTGGTTCGACGGCGATTCACCGTATCGATCGTCCGATCATGATCCATTGATTATCGGACTGCAGCTGACGGCACAGTAACCCTCACCGGAAACGAACTTCGCCGACGCCTGCACCCTCGGTGAGCGTTTCCATTGTCGTTATGGCGTCGAGTCGAATGAGCAGCTCTCTACCCGGCGAACGCATCACCATGAACTCGTTGCCGTTGCCGTCGGCGCGGGCGTCCATAGCTGTACCCTCGAGAGACTGCCCGTCGGTTGTGCAAACGCGGAGTTTGTAGTGGTACATGCAGGCGAGTTCTACGTAGTCGTACAGTTCGCAACCCAGAGTCTTCGATTCGTTCACAGCCTTTCCGAGTACCGAGATTATGCCTGCCGAGTGCGCTCCTAAGCCCGAGTTCCCGAGGCTACAGTAAAGCGGCTATAAGTTTCATGTTACCGGCCGAAACTTGTTTCCAGCCAGAATGGTCCAATAAAGATGTGCGTAGTGCATCCCGATGCCCGCAAGCTCGGGCTTTCCAAGCACAGCTAACGTGTTATAATGTAACAAAAACGACCTCCAGCCGATTATCAGTATGAATTCCCTGAGACGCACGCTTCGCTTTCGAGCGGCAACTTTGTTGCTGCTGGTGGGCGCGTGTGTCCAACTTGTTGAGCTCACTCACCAGCACGACCACGGTTCTGTCGAAGAAACCGAGTCTTGTGTCACCTGCATTCACCTCGACGGCTCGAGCGCAGGCAAGCCCGTACCCGGCGATCCGCTGGCAGAGAGCGTCTGGTGGACGGGCACGACGGCAGAACCCGAAGAATTTCTCTCCGGCAGAACAGATTACCGCCTGCCCGTGCGCGCCCCTCCGATCATCTGATTTCTCGCCTTGCGTCGTGGAGACGCACTTTTGAAATCAGTCTTTGGAGTTAGAAATGAAATCTAAGAAATTCCCGGCGGTCGCGGTATGCGGACTCGTCGCGGTTACCGGTCCGGCGCTTGCGCAGGACGATGAGCAGGAACAGGTCGACGAAATTGTCGTCACCGCATTGCCTCTCGGCAAAACCGTTGAGGCGCTAACGCAGCCAACGACCGTTTTGTCCGGCGATGATCTGGCGCGCAGTCAGGACATCAGCCTCGGAGAGACCATCGCCGACGAACTCGGTGTCAGCTCAACCTATTTCGGCCCGATTGCGTCGCGGCCAGTCATCCGTGGTCAGGCAGGCGAGCGCGTTCAGGTTCTGTCGAACGGCCTGGATTCGCTGGACGTGTCGGCGCTTAGCGAAGACCACGCCGTTACCATAGACAACCTGCTTGCCGATCACGTTGAGATCGTTCGCGGACCTGCGACATTGATTTACGGAAGCAGCGCAGCCGCAGGCATCGTCAACGTAGTCGACTCGCGCATTCACACGTCGCCGCTAGAGTCGGACTTCAGCGGCGCGGTCTCTGTTACGTCGGATTCCGCACTCGGATCCAACGCCGGGGCTGCGAAGATCGACTTCGGTGATGAAACCTTTATCGGCCATTTCGATTTCATGCGACGCAGCTCCGATGACGTCGAGATTCCCGGATTCGCGGAATCAGCGATCCTTCGCCAGATGGAAGCTGAAGAAGCGGGAGAAGAAGGCGAGGAAGAGGAAAACGAAGGTTTCATCGAGAACAGCGCGAGCGAGACGGAATCGTCAGCGTTCGGATTCTCCCTTTTAGGCTCCGGAGACAACTTCCTCGGCTTTTCCGTCAGCAACTACGAGACCAATTACGGCCTCCCGGGCGGACACGGCCATGAACACGGTGAGGAGCATGACGAAGACCATGACGAGGACCACGGCGACGAAGACCATGGCGAGGAGCACGGCGAGGAAGAGGAAGAGGTCGTCAGCATCGACCTGGAACAGACTCGCTACGAGGTTCGCGGCCAGCTCGGTCTCGGTGGTTTCTTCGATGCAGCGCGGCTGAGCCTGGCCCACACTGACTATGAGCACACCGAATTCGAAGGTGCGGAAGTCGGCACGGTCTATCAGAACGAAGGTACGGATATTCGGATAGACCTCCTTCAGAAAGAATCTGACGTTCTCGCCGGCACCGTCGGACTGCATTACAAGGAACTGGATTTCGACGCGGTTGGAGAAGAAGCGTTTGTTCCACCCAGCGACTCTGAGCAGCTCGGCATCTACGCGTTCCAGGAGTGGACGGTCTCCGATCGCCTCGTTCTGCAGGGCAGCGCTCGTTTCGAGAATCAAACCATTACGACGGCGGACTTCCCGGAGTACGACGAATCCGCATTTGGTGCGTCGGTTGGCACGCTGTTCGACCTGACAGATACGCTGGTACTGTCCGCCAACCTAGCGCTGACCGAGAGGCATCCGAATTCGACGGAACTCTACGCAAACGGTCCACACGTGGCCGTGGAGCGTTTCGAGCGTGGCTCCGTTACGCTGGGCAACGGCGTTCTCGACAAAGAGACTTCAACCAACATTGACGTGACGCTGCGTGGCGACTACGACCGCTTCACATGGGCCGTGACCGCGTTCCACAACGACGTCAGCGATTACATCCTGCTGTCGCCGACAGCCGAGGAAGAAGATGGATTCCAGGTCTTCGACTTCCGCCAGTCGGATGCGGAGTTGTATGGCCTGGAGGCGGAGGCGCTGTTCGACATCATCAATACCGAGGGTCGCCACCTGCACGCTCGAGTCTTCGGTGATTTCGTCCATGCCGAGGAAGATAACGGCAACTACCTCCCACGCATCACGCCGATGCGCCTGGGCGCAAGCCTGCACTTTGCACAGGATCAGTTCGATGCCAGCGTCAGCGTAGTCAACTACTCGGAGCAGGAAAAAGTCGCGCTGAACGAACTGCCGACAGACAGCTACACGATGGTCGATGCGGAACTCAGCTATCGCTTCGGCCAGCCGAACATGCTCGTCTACCTGCGCGGCCTGAACCTCGGCGACGAAGACGCTCGCCGGCACACGTCGCCACTGAAGGACGTTGCGCCGCTGCCGGGTCGTTCGATTCGCCTCGGCCTGCGCATGGACTTCTAGCGATCCACGAGTCCTGAAGCACTCAGAAAAGCAGAGGCCTGGTTGAACACCAGGCCTCTTTTTTTGCGTCGGTTTTTGGCGGCGGTTAGCCCGATTCTGCGGGCTTCACAAACTTCAACGTCATGCGGTTGGACTCGCCAATCGCCTTGTAGCTATCACTGAGCGCCTCATCGCCGCCGCTGGTCGACAAGCTGGGCGGTAATCGCCAGACGATATCCTCGTCGCCCGGCTGGTCATTCGGGTTCTCGTTGATATCCGATTCGGCGACGAACTCAAATCCGGCCGCTACGATACGGTCGATGACGAACTGCTTCTTCAGGTAGCCACGGCTGCCGTTTGCCCACTCGTCGCTCTTGTCCTCACGGGCTTCGTGTTGAACCACGCCGAGTACGCCGCCCGGCTTGAGCACCGCATACGCGTCGTCCAGGATCTCGGTCAGGTAGTCTCCCTCACGCTCACTCTGGAAACGCGCCGCGTTGTGCAGCACGCGCGGAAAGAAGACAGCGTCCGCGGTACCCGCCAACTCCTCCGGCATAGAACCGAAGTGAAACGCGGCAGACGATGCGCCGTTGTCACCGCCCCAGTCCGCCGTAGACTCCTGCCAGTTTTCGGCCCAGGCCGCCTGCTGTTCAAGCATCTCGTCGGTAAAGAACGAGAACAGCGGGTACATCTCCAGGTTGTAGTTGGCGGCGAGCACGGTGCCGTCGGGACCGAGATACTGCAGCAGCAACTTCGTATACCAGCCGCGGCCTGGCAGACCTTCGAGCACCGTCATGCCGGGCACAATGCCGAAGAACTCCAGCGTCTCCTCCGGGTGGCGATACTGGTAGCGCGCCTTGACCTCATCCGGCTGGGCGTCGAGCACGGTCTGCAGCGGATTCGAAGCAACCGCCTGCTCCTCGACTTCCGGCGCATCAGCAGTACTGCTCGTATCGGTCGACGGTGACCCGCAGGCAGCAAGAACGAACAATGTGAATAACAGAAGAGAAATACGCACGAATGGCCTCCCGACCCCGAAAACGCCGATTATGGTTGGCCGCTGGATCGCGAACAAGCGCTAAGGCGCAATACGCAGAGTATGATGTCGGCAGGCAATGGGCGGACGGCGCCAATGAGAAAAGCCACTTGAAAGCACTCACCAGGGTATCTGCGACGTTTTTGGCATTCGGCCTGAGCGCCTGCACGGAAGACGCGCCGTCGGAATACGATGTGTCGATGACGTTGACGGTAGAGCAGGTCCCTGCTTTTCTGTCCCGACTCAACGAAGACCTGAGCCTCGAGATGCCGGTACCGATTTACACCGACTTCGCGGAAGCCTTACCCCGCTACAACGACTTCGCCGAGCCCCTGCCCGTTGAATTCGAAGGGCGGCGGCACTTGATCGTCTACCGGAATGCCAAGAGCCCTTCGGGCGAGATCACTCTGTCCATCGAGTCGAAGTCGTTCTCGCTGGCGCAGTCGGTCTGCCAACAGATGAGGGAGTTCGCGAGAGACAACGATTCTTCACGTGCCCTGTCCGATTGCAGCTCTAAGATACTGGCAACTGTCGAGGATACTGACTGACCGCCGCGAGTGAGGCCTTGAGCGGAAACGGAGACTTTTCGGCTACACTGATCGCGAAAGGCCGTACTTTCGGGCCGCTGGCGCCGAAGAAAAGTAAGGAGCGCGCGCAATGACCGCACAATCCATGGGCATCGTGATGGTCCGCCTGTTCAGCATCTACCTCGTCGTCACAGCCATACAGAGCCTTTCCTATACCCTGCCCGCGCTGTTCAATTTCGGCACCGGCGGCATGTCGAGCCTGTCAGCGTTCGCTATGCTGGGTTCGGTGTCGCTATGGCTGGGACTCTCGACGGTAGTCATACCGGCCTTGTGCGCGTGGTGGTTGTGGCGCAACGCAGAGCGCGTACTGCCCGGCCTGACGGACGAGGAGCCGTCGACCGTCGATGCCTCGGATTTCATGCTGGTCGGTGTCTCGTTGCTTGGCTTGTACCTGTTGACCTGGGGCATCATCAACATCGCTCGAGTTGAGGCCAGCATCGCAATGCGGGCAGAAGCCGGTATGGGAGCAATCAGCAACGCGGCTGGAGACACGGCGATGTCGCAGCGCTTGCCCTCGATCATCCAGGTTCTTGTCGCGATCCCGATGCTGTTGGGCCGGCATCGGCTGGCCGAGTTGCTGGTCAGAGCCAAGTTCGCAGGCACTAAGCCCGGGCCACGTGCGGAGTCATAGCCATGGCAATTGTCTGGAGAACGTATTGATCGAAGCCGCCTGCAACTGCGGCGCCGTCGCATTCGAAATCGACGCCGAACTGTCCGGCGTCTACGTGTGCCATTGTTCGATCTGTCGTCGATCGTCCGGCAGCAACGGCATCGCTGTTGTCGTCGTCGACAACGACGCGCTTCGATGGACACGAGGCGAAGACAAGATTGTGACCTGGAGAAAGCCGGGCGCGGACTGGCAAAACTGGTTCTGCTCCGTCTGCGGCTCCCGGCTTCCGGGCAAGAACGACGACTCGCGGATGTTTGTGCCGGCCGGACTGCTCCCGGACAGCGCAAAGGGCCTGAAGGTGATCCACCACATCTACGTGGACTCCAAAGCCGCCTGGGATGAAATCGGAGATGCAGGCAAGCAGCATCGAGAAGCGTTCAAGGGTTAATGACTCAGCCGTACGATGCGTGGCCCGGAACAACAATAACAACAAGGAAGATTTGAGATGACAAGCTCCCCCACTTTTTCACATGTTGTCTTCATGACTCGTCGCTTCGAGGAGATGAAGGCCTGGTACATGAACGTCTTCGGCGCGGAGATCGTGCACGGCGATGCCGCCCTCGCATTCCTGACCTACGACGACGAGAGTCATCGCTTTGCCATCGCGAACCTCGATATCCTCAAGCCTGACGCGCCGGCGGACTCCGGCCACGGTGAGATCGGCCTCAACCACATCGCGTACACCTACCCGACGGCCGCGGACCTGCTGGAGACGTATGCCCGGCTCAGGAAACAGGGCGTCACGCCCTACTGGCCTGTCCATCACGGCTTCACGTTATCGATGTACTACCAGGACCCGGACGGCAATCGCATCGAGCTGCAGGTGGAGTCCTGCAACTCTCAGGAGGCCTTCGACTACATGCGCAGTAACGCGTTCGCCAGCAACCCGGTCGGCGTCGAGTTCGACCCGGAAGACCTGCTGGCCAGGTATCGCGAGGGCGCCAGCGAGGCGGAATTGACCGCCTTCCCGGCCGGCAGCCCCTCAGCCATTCCAGAAGCCCACGGCATCGCCTGATTGCTGGCCGAGTCTCGAAGCAATCGGCCGTCGACCGCGCCTCGCGGATGGCTAGGTCAGCCCTTTGAGCACCTCCTGGGTCGCAGAACGCAGGTTATCAATCGCCCCTCTGATGGCCTCCACGCTGGCGTCGCTTTCGCCGAGACCCTTCTCGTGCTGGCTCCAGACCTGCTTCAACTCGGCCGCCGCGTCCCCGACAGGATCGTCGATGATCGTGGAGATGTCATTGATCGTCTGGACCAGCGCCCAGCCGGTCCGCTGATTGCCGCTTAGCCGGTCGTCCATGTCGAAGTGCAGGTGGTTAACGAGCTGATCCAGCTCGCCGAGCTTCAGCAGCACTTCGAAGCAACCGGTCCGCTGGTTCTGGTTTGCCTCGGTGAGCTCGTTCCGCCACGTGTTGTAGAAAAGGCCGCTCACTGCGATAAACAAGCTGATGATCGCGACTGCGTTTCTCTGCAGTTGGTCTTTGAACGGAATTCTCTGCTTCATCACTCTGTCTCCAGTTTGCCTGCGGGCCGCCCTGCCCCATGCCTGATCTCTTGCGTCCACAACCCCCCGCGCCGTCTGAGCCAGGTAAGAAGCAGCGTGGCAGACAGGCCCATTACGGCCACCCCGACCATAAACAGAAAGTAGTTCTGATGCCCGACGACCCCCGGATCGGCATCCAGTATGCGCCCCGTGATCGGATGAAAGAAGATCTCGGGCGTGAATCCGATCAACGAGATCATACCGACGGCCGCACCGGTGATCTGTTTCGGCGTTTCATTCTCCTCCAGCAGCGCGAAATACACGCCACGCAGTCCGCAAACCGCGAAGTAGCTGATGAACAGGTTGATGAAAATCAGCGTGAGGCCAGCTGAGTCGGGCGTTGCAACTGACAAGGCAACGTAGGCGATAAGCATCAGGACAAACGCAATCCCGACGGAGCGCAGAGCACTGAAGCGATCCGCGAAAAACCCCGCGGCCAGCGCGCCGGCCGGCCGAATGTACGCACCTATAGCCGAAAGCTCCGCAGCCTCAAGCTCATCGAAGCCCAACACCTGGACGGCGTACAGTGAATAGTTGTCCACACTCTTGTAGCCACAGTAGGCGGCGATGATGATTCCCGCCTGGGCCCATATGACCGGTCGACCGACGACGCGACGCATGCCGAGCAGCGGGCTCGGTCTGGATGATGTCGAACCGTCGCTGGTCGGAATGAAGAACCATGCCATGGCCGCCACGGTGAGTGTCACAAACGTATAGACCAGGATCACGTTGCGAAACGCGGCGAGCCGGTTTGAATCATCGATGACGTCACCGGCGAGACTCCACGCAAATACCTTCAACGCGACGAAGGCGACCGCTGCGGCCATGATCCCGCGTCCGGCCTCGAGCAGTCCGAATGCCTGGCCCTGTTGACGCGCGCCGCCCCACTCGCGCGTCGCCCGGATCAGCGCACCCCACAGCAGCAGAACCGAGGTGATACCCCAGAAGGCGTACAGCAGCGCCATCGTCTCGGCCTGCGGAAAGCTCATCATGACGAATCCGCCGCAGGCGGTGGCAACGAGTGACAGGCTCAGGAGCGTCCTGGCCTGGAAGCGATCCGCGAGTGCACCACCGGGGAAATAGCACAGCATCGCCGTGATGCCGTACACGGCGAACAGATCGCCCAGTTGCGTATTTGTGAAGTTGAACGCCTCGAGCAGCGTCGGGCGAAAGAAACGCGCCGTGTTGAACGGCAGGCCAAAAACCATTTCGCCGGCGAGAATCAGTGTGAACAGGGTCAGCCAACGCGACACTGCGAGCTCCGTGACAACCTGGCGGGCAGTATACGCGAGCCGACGTGCTGTTCCGACGCGATTGAAACCGCGCAGGCGAGTATTCACGGGGCTCCGCGCCTTGAGATGGGCCCAATCCTCCAGTCGCGGGTGTCTCAAAGGAAAACGATCAGCAGCGGCAAATATCCATCGACGATAAACGGATTTACAACTTTTTCGCGATATCGCGCATCTAACCCCTAACAATTAAAAAACGGCGTGACTTGGGACACGCTCGTGGTTTGGCACTTGGAAGGGGAAGAGCGCTGAAAATCGCAGACACATCCGGCCAGGACGTTCGACTTGAACCGCCTGGCAAAAATAAACTGTATTTCTCGGTCGCAGCCGCGGCCGTTGTTCTGATAGGCATCTCATGGATAGCCGCGCCGTGGTTTGAGCGCTGGGCGAACGCAACGATCAGCGTTCCGCTCGAGCGCGTGCGGGTCGCGACGGTCACCCGCGGTGACCTGGTTCGCGACATCTCGATCCAGGGTCGTGTTGTCGCCGCCGTGAGTCCGACGCTGTATGCCACGGCGCCCGGCTCGATCACGCTGAACGTCGAAGCCGGCGAGCGGGTGCTGGCCGGACAAGTGGTCGCGACCGTCGACAGCCCCGAGCTGACCAGCCAGTGGCAGCAGGCCCAATCGACGCTGGAACAGCGCCAGATGGAACTGGAACGGCAGCGCATCGAATCTCGCCAGCAGGCGCTCGAGAAACGCAAGGCGGCTGACCTCGCCGACGTTGCGCTTGTTGCTGCACGGCGGGAGAAACGCAGAGCCGACCAGGCCAACGAAAAAGGGGTAATACCCCGGATCGACTACGAAAAAGCGCAGGACGATCTGCGTAACGCCGAGCTCGCGCACCAGCACGCCGTCGCGGACGCGGAGCTGTTCGAGGAGCGACTAGACTTCGAATTGCGCGCCAGCGAATTCGATGTCAATCGACAAGGGTTGCTTGTCGACGACCTCAGGCGGCAGGTGGATGACCTGTCCATCAACTCGCCGGTCAACGGCATCGTCGGCGACCTGCTGGTCGATCAGAAAGCCGCGGTGACTCGCGACACACCTGTGATGGCGGTCGTGGACCTGTCACGCTTCGAGGTCGAGGCAGGCGTTCCCGAAGGCTACGCCGACGATCTCTCCGTCGGCATGCAGTCGATTGTCTCCGTCGGCGGCAGCAATTTCACGGCGCAGATCGTCGCAGTGTCACCCGAGATCATCGACAACGAAGTCAAGGCCCGCCTGCGCTTCGTGGGCGAGAATCAGCCGGTCAACCTGCGCCAGAATCAGCGCTTGCAGGCACGCATCCTGCTCGCTCGTCACGACAACGTGCTGCTCGTGCAGCGCGGCCAGTTTCTCGACAGCGGCGCCGGTCGCGTGGCGTATGTCATCGGCGAAGACGGCCTCGCGACCCGCAGGCCCATTGAGACCGGTGCTCGCAGTCTCGGCGCCGTCGAGATCGTGTCTGGACTCGACGCCGGCGAGCAAATCGTAATTTCCAACCTTGATCCATTCCGCAGCGCCGAACGAGTGCGCCTGACCAACTAGACCCTCTGCACAGGGAGCAGAACATGCTGAAAATGACAGACGTTTCCAAGATCTACCGAACAGACACGGTCGAGACGCACGCGCTACGCGAGTTTTCGCTGACCGTCGACGAAGGCGAGTTCGTCTCCGTTACCGGTCCGTCCGGATCCGGCAAGACGACATTCCTGAACATCGCCGGCCTGCTCGAGGAAATGACCAGCGGCACCTATGAACTGGACGGCCGCGACATCTCCAAGCTCAACGATCGTGAACGCTCCCGCGTACGCAACGAGAAGATCGGTTTCATTTTCCAGAGCTTCAACCTGATCCCCGAACTGAATATTTTCGACAACGTGGACGTGCCGTTGCGCTACCGCGGCCTGAACGCGGCGGAACGCAAGCGTCGTATCGAGGAATCCCTCGACATGGTGGGCCTCGCATCACGCCTCAAGCATCAGCCGGCCCAGCTGTCCGGTGGCCAGCAGCAGCGCGTCGCCATCGCTCGAGCCCTGGCGGGCGAGCCGCGCTTTTTGCTGGCAGACGAACCGACCGGAAACCTCGACACGCACATGGCGGATTCCGTGCTTGACCTGCTGTCCGAGATCAACAGCAACGGCGTAACGATCATCATGGTGACCCATGAGCTGACGCTCGCGGATCGCGCGAAGAGAAACATCTTCGTCCGCGACGGCCAGGTCACCGACGCGGCGCCCGAGTTCCTGCGAGCGGCCAACGGATAAGGAGCACCCATGTTTCGTTACTACCTGAAACTCGGCGCACTCAGTATTCGCGCCAACCCGGCACTCAGTGCGTTGATGGTTGCTGCGATCGCCATCGGCATTGGCGCCTGCATGACGATCTTCACTATCCAGCACATGATGGGTTCCAACCCTATCCCGCACAAGTCGGCCCAGTTGCGGCACGTGCAGATGGACAGCTGGAGCGATGCAAACCCTTACAACGATGGCGCCAATCCGCCCATCCAGCTGACCTATACCGACGCTCGCAACCTGCTGGCCGCCGAACAGGCCGTGCGCCAGATCGCGACATTCAAGTCGGGCCGAATCGTCGAGCCCGAGGACCCGGACGAGCTGCCCTACACAGTGAGCGGGCGCGCTACGTCCAAGGACTTCTTCGCGATGTTCGACGTGCCCTTCAAGTATGGCAGCGCCTGGGATGCTGCGGCCGACCTGTCAGAGGAGTTTGTTGTCGTCATCAGCGAGCCGTTAAACGAACGCATGTTCGGTGGCGAGGATTCGACGGGTCGGCGCATCACGATGAACGGGGACACGTTCCGAATCGTCGGTGTACTCGACACGTGGTCGCCGGTCGTCAAATTCTACGACCTGAACAACAACCCGCACGAGCCGGTTGAAGATACCTTCTTTCCGTTCTCCACCGCGATGGCGAACGAGTACGGCAATGAGGGCAATACGAACTGCTGGAAGCCGCCCGAGGGAGGGGATCGTGCAGCCTTCTTGAATTCGGAGTGCATCTGGATCCAGTTCTGGGTCGAAATACCCGACCAGGCCGCCGAGACTCAGTACATGAACTACCTCGACGCCTACGTCGAGCAGCAGAAGGAACTTGGCCGATTTCCTCGCCCACTGGATAACCGGCTGCCGGATGTCGAGGAGTGGATGATCCTGAACGAGGTCGTCGACGACGACGTCTCTGTGCTGCTGGGACTCGCGGTCCTGTTCCTGATCGTCTGCCTGCTGAACACCATCGGCCTGTTACTCGCCAAGGTGATGCGCAGGACCAAGGACATCAGCCTGAGGCGTGCCTTAGGCGCCAGCAAGGCGTCGCTGTTCAGCCAGTACATCATCGAGGCCGGCATGATCGGTGTTGCCGGCGGTTTGCTCGGCATCGGCACGACCTGGCTCGGCCTGCTGGGCATTCGAAACCTGTTCAACCGCTTCGACTTCGTGGAGAAGCTCACGCACATGGACTGGTCGATGACCGCACTGGCCATCGTACTCGCAGTCGTGTCGGCGCTTGCCGCCGCGCTGTATCCAACCTGGCGCGCGTGCCAGGTCACCCCCGCCAGCCAGTTACGCATCCAGTAAGGAGAAGACATCATGGAATTCGGACCTATCTGGAGAGCGCTCCTGAGGAACAAAGGCGGAGCTATCCTTATCGCACTGCAGATCGCCGTCACGATGGCGATCATGGTCAACTCGATAGCCATCATGCAGGAGCGGGCGACGAACATGCAGCGACCCAGTGGCATGGACGAGGCCAACACACTCACTTTTGCGAGTATCAGTTTTGCCGCTGACGCCGACCTGCGCGCAACCTACATCAACGACCTCGAGATGCTCAGGAATACGCCGGGCGTCATCAACGCGGTCGGTACCAATTCCTTCCCGCTGCGTGGCGGCGGCTGGTCGATGGGACTGCAAACCGAGCCTGGCGAGGACATGGGCGGCGTCGGAGCCGCGATCTACTTCGGCGACGAACACATGATCGAGACCTTCGACGTCGAGCTGATCGACGGCGAGAACTTCTCGCCGGAACAGGTGGTGTTCTTGGATCCGGACAACTTCCGCTGGGAGCCCTACGTCATCGTCACCGAGGCGCTGGCGAAGACGCTGTTCCCCGACGAGGAAGGCTCTGTCGTCGGGAAGACCGCGTACATCAACCAGAACGACCCGGTGCAGATCATCGGCGTCATCGACCAGCTGCAGGCGCCCTGGCAGGGCTGGGACGACGTCGAGCACGCGCTGTTCTCACCGGTCAAACGCGCCGAGGGTTTCGCGCGCTACGTCGTGCGTACCGAGCCCGGAATGCGCGACGAGCTGTTGCCGCAGCTCGAGGAGATGCTCGCCAGCGCCGACAAGACGCGACTGATACGCGGCGCGCAGACCTTCGACGAGGTCAGGGAAGGCGCTTATCTCGGCGATTCGGCGATGATCAAGATTCTCGGCTTCGTGATCACGTTGCTGACGATCATCACCGGCCTCGGCATCGTGGGTCTCGCGAGCTTCAACGTGTCTCGCCGCACTCGCCAGATCGGTATTCGCCGCGCACTGGGCGCCACCAAGCCGGCGATCATGCGCTACTTCATGCTGGAGAACTTCATGATCAGTTCGGTCGGTGTCATCGTCGGTGGTGCGTTGGCCATCGGGCTGAACATCTTCATGGTCGAGACCTTCGCGCTGACACCCATGGCGTGGTGGGTGGTACCGGTCGCGATGATCATCCTGTGGCTGGTCGGCCAGGCCGCCGTCGCGGGACCGGCCCGGCGGGCAACCCGGATCGCTCCGTCGATAGCGACGCGTTCCGGCTAAGCAGTCCCTGAGAGCCGCAGGTCTTTCCTGCGAATCCGAACCTCACCCGGCCAAGAGATGGGCCGGGTGAGGTACGAGTCGGAAGCGATCAGGTACTCACGACCGACCGTCTTACTGGTCGGCGTCCTCTCCATAAAAGCCCGGCATCGTTCGCGGCTGCTCGCCCCGCGCAATCCGCATTTCATTGTCGAAGATATCGAGCAGGTCTTCCCGGGACACGGCGTGCGCCTCGTCCTGGTTCAGCGATGCGATCTCCTCAACGAGTTTGGCGATCGTCAGCCGCGCCTCCGTCGGTTCGCCGGGCACGAGGTAGTGTTCGAGCGGCTTTTCATCGAACAACGCGCGCTGGACTGCCCTGGCGACAGGCACCGGCTTCGGTCCGAGATCCAGATCTTCACCCGACATCCGCTTCTGGCAGGAATCGATGTAGTACTGCATGCTCTCCGCGAAGTACTTGTATTTCTTCTCCGCCTGGTTCCTCAGCATCCTTTTGCAGCGAGAGAATCCGATCCGGGATTCGAATCCGCCCGGCAGCACCGAGCTGACCGACACACCGAGCCCCGCCATCTCCCAGGCCAGCTGATCGCTGAACGCTTCTATCGCATGCTTGCTCATGATGTAGAAACCATAGCCATCGAACCCGCCCGCAAGCACGCCGGCGATTGAGCTGATGTTGACGATGCGACCCTGCGACTCGATGATCATTGGCGCAAAGGCCTTGGTGACCCTGACCACGCCGTAGACATTGACGTCGAAGATGAACTCGAGATCCGACATGTCGGATTCGATCAGGGGGTCGATGACGTTGACGCCAGCATTGTTGACCAGCCCCCAAAGTCCGCGGCCTTCGTCTTCGATCAGCTCGACGGCCGCATCGATCTCCTCTTGCACGGTGACGTCGAGACGTACCGCCTTGATGTTGTCGATAGCATCGAGCGCCTCGAGGTCTTCTTTCTTGCGAGCACCGGCATAAACGAAGTAGCCGGCCTCGGCGAGTGTTTCCGCGGTCAGGCGACCGATGCCGGTGGATGCTCCGGTTATCAGCACGGCCTTCTGACCCTCGTGCTCGTCAGACAGCACGGAAAGCGGGGCGAAAAGAAGCAGGACAGACAAACAGGCGAGCGTCACTCTCATAATATTCTCCCGGGTTCATGCATAAACGACCCTGGTGCGAAGAGCAGGGACAATTGAATGCTGATGCGGGAGCTTATCGCAACTTGCGCGTCGCGAAACCAGCAACGACAAACCGGTCTTTACGCAGTCTGTGGCCGTGGGCCGCCGGGGGCGACAGACCTAGTCGCAATCGTCGACCGTGCTGCCGGCTTTCTCGGTCAGGTCTCTGACCCAGCGGTTGTCTTCGTCGACGAGAATGGCACTTGGCTCAATCGGCTTATCGGCGAGCTCGAATCCGATGATGATCACCTGCTCTCCGGCCTTGATCAGGTGCGCCGCGGCACCGTTCATGCCGATAACACCGCTACCGCGCTCGCCGGGAATGATGTAGGTCTCGAGACGAGCCCCGGACGTGTTGCTGACGACGAGGACTTTCTCACCGGGCCAGAACCCGGCGCGCTCGATCAGCTCTTCGTCTATCGAGATTGAACCCACGTAGTTCACGTCTGCCTCGGTAACCGTGGCGTTGTGAATCTTGGAGCGCATCAGCCAGCGCATTGCAGCACCTGCCTGTCAGAGGGGGTCGCGTAGAGTGCCAGCTAATTTGCGTAGCCGCAACGTCAGCTGCGCAGACGATAGCCCGTCTTGAATATCCACCGCACCACCAGCAGGCAAGCGAGCAGGAAGCCGCTGGTGATGGCGATGCTGATACCCACCGATACGTCGGCATTTTCGTAGAAACTCCAGCGAAATCCGCTGATCAGGTAGACAACCGGGTTGAACAGGCTCAGCGTCTGCCAAACCGGCGGCAGCATGCTGATCGAGTAGAACGTGCCGCCGAGGAAGGTCAGCGGGGTTATAACCAGTATTGGCACGATCGTCAGCTTCTCCCACCCGTCAGCCCAGACGCCGAGGATGAAACCGAACAGGCTGAACGACACCGAGGTCATGACCAGAAACAGCAGCATGACCAGCGGGTGCGCGATGCGAATATCGACAAACAGGTTGGCGGTCAGCAGGATGATCACACCGATGATGATCGATTTCGTCGCCGCGGCACCGACGTAGCCCAGCAGGACCTCGACCCAGGACACCGGTGCCGACAGGACTTCGAAGATGGTCCCTGTGAAACGCGGGAAGTAGATGCCGAAAGACGCGTTCGACAGGCTCTCCGTCAGGATCGCTAGCATCATCAGGCCGGGCACGATGAACGCACCGTAGGCGATGCCGTCGATCTCGCTGATGCGCGAACCAATGGCGGCACCGAATACGATGAAGTAGAGCGACGTCGACAGCACAGGCGAGACGATGCTCTGGACCAGCGTCCTTCGCATTCTCGCCATCTCGTAGCCGTAGATTGCCTTGATACCGTTGACGTTCATTCGGTCCGCCTCACGAGGTCGACGAAAATGTCCTCGAGTGAGCTCTGCGATGTATGCAGGTCGTTGAAGTGAATCCCCGACTCCT
Source organism: Woeseiaceae bacterium (assembly GCA_030065915.1). Classification (GTDB taxonomy): domain Bacteria; phylum Pseudomonadota; class Gammaproteobacteria; order Steroidobacterales; family Woeseiaceae; genus UBA1847. The sequence goes on along the minus strand of JASJCQ010000024.1, from coordinate 48,718 downwards.
GCAACGTTCGGAGTAGCGCCGTGATGCCCGTACTCTCGCTGCGGGTGTCGTAGGTGTAGCAGAGCTCGTGGCCGTCGTGCAGTAATTCGACAGGCAGGTCGCTCAGTGGCTCTGGCAGGGCATCAAGCGGCTGCTGCAACTGGATGAACAGCTGCTTGCGGCCGAGCTCCTGCATCAGTCGCGTCTTGTCTTCGACAACGATGATCTCGCCGTTGTTGATGACGCCGACGCGATCGGCCATCTGCTCGGCCTCTTCGATGTAGTGGGTCGTCAGGACGATCGTCACACCGTTCTCGCGGAGCTCGCGGACGACGTCCCACATGTCCTGCCTCAGTTCGACGTCGACGCCTGCCGTCGGCTCATCGAGGAACAACAGTTCAGGCTCATGTGCCAGCGCCTTCGCGATCAGGACGCGCCGCTTCATGCCGCCCGACAGGTCGATGATGCGAGAATCCTTCTTGTCCCACAGCGACAGCGACTTCAACACCTTCTCGATGTGTTGCGGACTGCTGTCTCGCCCGAACAGCCCGCGACTGAATGTCGCCGTGTCCCAAACCGTCTCGAATGCATCGACAGGCAGCTCCTGCGGCACCAGGCCGATTCGCGATCGTGTCTCGCGGAAATCGTCGACGATATCGAAGTCGTCCACCCGAATACTGCCGGACGTGGCGTTGGCGATTCCGCAGACGATGCTGATCAGCGTCGTCTTGCCAGCACCATTAGGTCCGAGCAACGCGAAGATTTCGCCTCGATCGATATCGAGGTCGACTCCTTTGAGCGCCTCGAAGCCGCCGGGATAAGTCTTGTGCAGGTCTCGTATGGTCAGGATATCGGGCATGCGAGCGAGTTTAACGTCGCCGGCCGCGCGGTGGCAGCCCTTTAGTTGCGGTGCCCGGGGGGCTGTAATAAATCCGGACCCGCCCCGGTCTGCTTAGGTAGACGTCTTCTGGCGTCTGATTTCCCCCCAAGCCTTGGCCGGCCGGAGCGGTGAATCGTTTAGCTGATCCTGTGCACCATCCCCGTGCCTGCAGGACGCCCCTGGTTAACCAGCTTCCCCTGGCTGGATTATCCGCCGCTTCGCCGGCCGCTTTTTTTTTGTCCGCCGACGGGTCTTCAGAAGACCTTACCCGGATTGAGCAGACCCTTCGGGTCGAGCGCCTTTTTCAGAGTGCGCATCAACTCGATCTCCGTATCGTTGCGCGACACCCCGAGGAACTCCCGCTTCTCCGTACCGATGCCGTGCTCCGCCGAGATGGAACCGCCGTAGGGCTGCAGCTCCTCGTAAACGATCTTCATCGCCTGCTTTTGGGCGGCGTGGTCACTGGTTCCTACCGTCAGCATGAAGTGAACGTTGCTGTCGCCGAGGTGACCGAATGTGGTGCCGCGATAGACATCCGGAAAAGCCTCGCCCAACCTTCGATGGACTGCACTCGTATAGTCGTTTGCATGCGTAATCGGCAGGCTGACATCGAAGGCCATCGCCGGTGCCAGTTTTGCGACCAGTCCGTCGATATCGTCCCGGATGGCCCACAGCGCCTGGCGCTGTGCACCGCTATTGGCGATGGCGGCGTCTGTGACCAGGTCTTTCTCGAAGGCAGACTCTAAGACGCGATGAAACCGCTCCTCGTCGAACGCCTGGTCCCCTCCCCTCGCTTCGATCAGAACATAGAAGGGGAAGCCTTGTTCGACAGGCGGCGCGTGTGTTGATGAGTCGACGACCACGGTGTCGAAGAAGTCCTTCCACAGGACTTCGAACGCCGACAGCGTGCCGCCAAGGCCAGCTTCGACCTCGCGCAGTAGCCTGGGAATCTTGTCGAAGGCGTCCACGGCGACCATCGCCGTGTTCCTGCTGGGCATGTCCGGCCGCAGGCGCAGCACGGCGCGAGTTACGATGCCGAGCGTGCCCTCGGTGCCGATGAACAACTGCTTCAGGTCGTAGCCGGCATTGTTCTTCAGCATCTCGTTCATCGACGACACGACGGTACCGTCCGCGAGCACCGCCTCTAGCCCGAGCACCTGCTCACGCATCATGCCGTAGCGGATCACCGCGTTGCCGCCGGCGTTGGTCGAGATCGTCCCGCCCGCGGTGGCGCTGCCACGTGCGCCCAGGTCCAGCGGGAACAGCATGCCGGCCTCCTCGGCTCGATCATGGATGGTCTGCAACGGTACGCCCGCCTCAACGATCGCTGTGCCGCTCATCGCGTCGATACGCTGGATGCGATTCATACGTTCGAGTGACAGCATCACGTCGGCGGAACCGGCTCGCGTACCCTCCACCAGCCCGGTATTTCCACCCAGCGGAATAACGGGTTGATCGGCCTCGAAACAGAGCCGCATGACGGCCGCAACGTCGTCGGTCGTCGACGGTCGCAGGATGGCCATTGCCTCACAGGGGTCTTCGCTCAGCCAGGACGCCTTGCGGCTGCTGACGTCGTCACCGGTCAGCACACCGGCGCTGCCCAGACTCGCTTCGAACTGGCTGATCAGCTGCTCGTTCATCGTCGCGAGTCTAGCTCAATACAGTCGGACCCGTCCTGTGTGCTTCACGAGCTGAGAGCGACCCGTAACGGCGCCCGACCTCGTCACGCTTTGAGCAATTCGTGCTCGAGCTCCTCGAGGGAGCGCCCCTTGGTCTCGGGCAGTATCTGCATCATCAGGAAGAATCCGAACAGCGCCACGACGCCGAACACGAAGAACGTGCCGGCGTTGCCGAGCACCTCCAGCTCCCACGGGAACACGAGCTGGACGACGAAGCTGACCGCGGAGTTGATCAGGCCAACGAAGGAAATGGCGAGACCGCGCAACCTGTTCGGGAACAATTCGGAGAACAGCACCCACATGATCGGGCCCAGCGACATCGCGAAACTCGCGACGAAGCCCAGGATGCCGAACAGGATCAGCGTCGGATTCGCATCGATGGCCAGGCTGACCAGCGCCGATTCATGCTCCTTGTACACGGACTCACCGAGCAGACCCGTTACGGCTTCGCGGAAGGCCACGTCGCTGTTCCAGACCTTGTCCTGCACGGATTCGATCATGGCGACATCGACACCTTCCGGCAGTTCGGCCAGGTCGGCATCCTTGAATGAATAGCTTGCGCTCCCGAACCCATAGGCCAGCAGCAGCATGCAAATCGCTATCCCGGCGAGGCCAGTGCCCAACAGCGGTCGACGACCGAGTTTGTCGATCAGCGCCATCGCCAGAATAGTAAAGCCGAGGTTCACGAGCCCGACCAGTACCGCCTGCATGAACGACGCGTCCGTGCCGATACCCGACTGCTCAAAGATCATCGGCGCATAGAAGAACACGGCGTTGATGCCGCTGAGCTGCTGCAGGATGGCGACCGACACACCGATGGTCAGTACCAGGCGCATTGCCGGTCGAAACAGCTCAATGAACGATGCGTTGAAGAGCTCCGCTTCCTCGGCCAGGGCCTTCTTTACGGACTCGAGGTCGGCTTCCGGCGTTGCGGATACCTTGGTCAGGACAGTCAGCGCTTCGTCATTTCTCTCTCGCATGGCGAGCCAGCGCGGGCTCTCGGGGACAAAGAGCAGCGCGACGAGGTAGAGCACCGCAGGCAACGCCTCGACGCCAAGCATCCACCGCCACGCCCACTCGTCGAACTGCAGCGCGACGGCCCAGTCCGCCTCCGACGAGCCGAGCTTCAAGATCAGGTAATTGCTGAAGAACGCGGCCGATATACCGATGACGATGTTGAGCTGGTTGAATGAGACGAGCTTGCCACGCTGTTCCGCCGGCGCGATCTCGGCGATGTACATCGGCGCGATAATCAGGGCAGCGCCAACGCCGAAGCCGCCGAGCATTCGCGCGATCACGAGCGTAACGAAGTCCGGAGCCAGCGCGGATGCAATGGCGGAAACGGCGAACATTGCCGCGGCGATCTGCAACACCGGGCGCCGGCCGAGCCGGTCACTCAAGGGCCCGGCAACCATCATGGCCAACGTCGCCGTCAGCGTCAGCGATGCAACCGACCAGCCGAGTTCGATCTTGGTCAGCTCGAATTCCGTCTCGATGAATCCGACCACGCCGGAAATCACCGATGCGTCAAAACCCATCAGGAAGCCGCCGAGGGCAACCAGCAATGAGATTAGTGCGGTTGCGCGGGTCTGGGAAGCCATGTCAATCCACCAGCTGGAATTCTGTGTGCAACTCGGTCTCCGAGCTGCCGCCGACCCAGACGTGGAAATCGCCGGGCTCGACGATCAGCGTATTGTCCCGGCCATAGAAGGCAAGGTCGTCCGCTGTGAGCTCGAAGGTCAGCGTGCGCGTCTCCCCGGGGGCCAGGCGTACCCGCTGGAAACCCTTGAGCTCACGCACGGGGCGCGTCACGTTGCCGACCAGGTCCCGGACGTAGAGCTGCGCGACTTCTTCGGCCACAACGTCGCCGGCGTTCGTCAGGTTGACGTAGACGAATAACGTCTCGTCCTTCGAAAACTCCGGCTTGCTGACGCGCAGGTGATCGTAGTGGAACTCCGTGTAGGAAAGGCCATGGCCGAAAGGGAACAGCGGCTCGTAGCCGGCGTCTAAGTGAAACGCGGTCATGCCCAGCGAGGTCTGCGGCGCGCGCGCGTCGATCTCGTCGATATGAACGATGGTTTCCGGCGATGGCGGTTTACCCGTGTTCTTCTGGTTGTAGTAGATCGGTATCTGCCCGACCATCTTGGGGAATGTGGCCGGAAGCTTGCCGCTCGGCGATTCGACACCGAACAGGAGGTCAACGATCGCCGGCCCGCCCATCGTGCCCGGGTGCCAGGCAAACAGTATCGCGTCGACCTCGTCGACGATGTTGGTTAGCGTCAGCGGCCGACCCGCCAGGATGACGGCGATCACCGGCGTGCCGGTCTCCTTGATTCGGCGAACCAGTTCCGCCTGGTTGCCCGGCAGGCTGATGTCCGCGCGCGAGTGCGCCTCGCCGGACAGGATCGATTCCTCGCCGAGGAACAGGACGGCGACATCGGATCCCCTGGCCGCCTTGACGGCGTCGTCGAACTCATCGGTGTCTCTTGTCCTCGTCGTCGTCATTGCACGAACGTGATTGATCTGGATGCCGTCCAGCTCGAACAACACCTCCAGCGGCGTCACGCTGAGCTCGGGATCGCCGTCGAAAACCCAGGTACCCAGCTGTTCATACGGCACGTTAGCCATGGGGCCAATCACGGCGATAGAGTCGATTTCGTCCCGTTTGATCGGCAGTGCACCATGGTCATTCTTCAACAGGACGACGCTCTGCAGTGCCGCTTTGCGTGCGGTCTCCAGCGCGTGTTTGTTCGCAAACTCTGGCAACTCATCGGGATCCGTGTACGGGCGCTCGAAAAGGCCGAGTTCGAATTTTATCTTGAGAATATTGCGAACCATCGTGTCGATCCGGTCTTCCGGGATTTTGCCTTCCTTGACCAGCTCGGCCGCATGCGTCATGTACAACGGCGTCGCCATCTCCATGTCGACGCCCGCATTCAGCGCCTCGAACGCCGAACCCTTGTCGTCCGCTGTGAAACCGTGAATCTTCAGCTGGTAAATCGACGCCCAGTCGCTGACGACGAATCCCTCGAAGCCCCACTCGTCGCGCAGGACCTGCCTCATCAGGAATTCGTTGCCCGTGGCCGGCACGCCGTTCAGGTCGCTGAATGACGCCATTAGCGTGCTGACACCTGCATCCACGGCGGCCTTGAACGGCCTCAGGTGCACATTCCTGAGCTCGTTCTCGGGAATGTTAGTCGTCGCGTAATCCCGCCCGCTCTCGGCATCGCCATAGCCGGCAAAGTGCTTCGCACAGGCGGCAATCGTGTGCGGCGCCGACAGGTCGTCACCCTCAAAGCCGCGGATCATTGCGGCACCGAGGACACTGGCAAGATACGGGTCCTCACCGAGACTCTCCGCGATTCGACCCCAGCGCGCGTCACGACTGATGTCGATCATCGGCGCAAACGTCCAATCGATACCGGCACGTGCAGCCTCGGCCGCAGCGACCGCCGCACCTGCTTCCACGAGTTCCGGGTTGAAGCTTGCGGCCTGCCCGATCGGTATTGGCAGGATCGTGTTGAAGCCATGGATAACATCGCGCCCGACGATCAGCGGAATACCGAGACGACTCTCTTCCACCGCAACGCGTTGCATCTCGTTGACGACACTGACATCGACTTCGTTAAGCGTGGACCCGATGCGCCCTGCCTTGATCGCTTCACGGAAGTCGTCCGGCAGATGCCCGCCGGGCGAATTGGCCTGGGTCATCTGTCCGATCTTCTCTTCGAGGGTCATCTGCTCGAGCAGGGCTTCTACGCGCTGCTCTACACTCAGCTTCGGCGCGTCGGTGGCGATGGATACGTTCATGGCGATACTCAAGCCGCAGATCGCGGCAAACACCCGGCGCAGACGGCGCGCATTACGGGTGGTGTGAATGAAACGGGGGATTGCGGTTGCGGCCGCTGGAAACAGCGACGGCGCGATTGTTTTTATAGATGCGCCGGGTGGCGCCCTGAGCACATTCAAGATACGCCCCCCGCGTTGACTTGTTGTACTTCATTCCGGGTACGGCGACCCGGGACCGGGTGTTTGTATAGACAGTAATGACAGCGTTGTCAATTTCAAGGCGCAGGAAAGGCCTGGTCGCAACCCCGATCGAGCCGCGACCAGTGTGATCAGGGTCTTAGTCGACGTTGATCTTTTTCGCCGTCTCTTCGACCACTTTCGTTTTCGGAATCCGGACCTTCAGAAGTCCATTTCGGGTCTTCGCCGAAATCGCTTGCTCATCGGCATCCGTCGGCAGCGCGAAGCTGCGAGAGAACCGACCATACATGCGCTCGATGCGATGCCGCGTCTCGTCCTCTTCCTCATTCTCATAGTGACGCTCGCCGCTGACGGTCAACATTCCGTTATCCACGGTAACGTCGACATCGTCTTTGTCGACCTCGGGGAGCTCTACCTTGATGAGGTAGTCGGAAGCGGTTTCACTGATGTCCACGACGGGCCTCCAGTTCAGAGCGCCTGATGAACTCGCATCCGCTGCGGGCAGCCTGTCTCGCAGGTTGAAGTATCGGTCGAAGATTCCGTCCGTATCCTGGAACGGCGACCAGTTAATCAGGTTCATAAGGATGTCCTCCGTTTGTCACAATGGCCTCGAATAGCCAGCCACTACCTCTCTAATGGGGACGATTTTTGCGGAAATTATCCGTATTTTCCGAGGGGGGGGGCGCTCAGGCGATGCCTCATGGAGCAGGTTAGATCGAGACGGCGCTGTTCCTGACCGCAACCGACTTGATCTGAGCGAACAACTGGCTCCCGACGGCAATGTCCAGATCCCTTAGCGAACGGCGGGTTATACGAGCCAGCAGCTGGTCGCTGCCCGCATGCAGTTCGACGAGCACCGATGCTTCGCCGTCGGCAGTAATTTCCTCGACGACGACCGGGACGATATTCAGAATGCTGCTGTCGGCCGGACGCGTCTTGCACAGGCTGACGTCATTGGCGCGAATGCGCACTCTCGGATGGGGGCTGGGCACATCGGCGCTGACCCAGAGGTCGCCGCCAGAGAACTGCAGTCGGGTGAGCCTGTGCTGGTTGTCGAAGTCTTTTCGATCCGTTTCGAGGATGACGCCCGCCTCGGCGCCACCGAGCAGTTCGATATCGGTCCGCAACAGCACTTCCTGGAGCGGGCCCGCGGCCTGCACCGCTCCAGACGCCAGGACCACCAGCTGATCGCTGAGCTGAGTGATCTCGTCTATCGAGTGGCTGACGTAGATTACCGGTATCGTCAGGTCAGCCTGCAGGCGGTCAAGATACGGCAGCAGCTCCCTCTGCTTTCCGGCATCGAGGGATGACAGGGGTTCATCCATCAGCAACAGGGACGGCGATCGAAGCAACGCCCTGGCAATCGCCACGCGCTTGGCCTCTCCGCCTGACAGTTGTGTCGCATTCCGCGGCAGCAGTCTCGTCAAAGACAGCAGCTCGACGACATGATCGTAAGACACCGCGGAAGACTCCGCGCGCTTTGCCGCGTACTGAAGGTTTCGCTCCACGCTCAGGTGTGGGAACAACCTCGGCTCCTGGAAGACGTAAGCCAGGGAGCGCTCATGCGGCGGGCGATTCACGCCGGCCTCTGTATCGAGCCACGTCTCACCGCCAACCTCGATATGGCCGTCGGCGACCTTCTCGAGACCAGCCAGGCATCGCAACAGGCTGGTCTTGCCGGATCCCGACTCGCCGAACAAACCGGTAATGCCTTGCCCTTCGAGCGCCAGGTCAACATGCAGGCGAAATGCGTCCCGGGGCAGCGTCAGCCGGATGCGAACCGGCGAGTTCATGCCGCCCGTCTCCGATTGAACAGGAACATGCCAAGCAGCGTCACGAAGGCGAGCACCAACAGCACCGCGGACATTGAGTGGGCGGTCGAGTAATCCAGCGACTCCACGCTGTCGTAAATCGCGATCGATATCAGGCGCGTCTCTCCGGGAATATTGCCGCCAACCATCAGCACGACGCCGAATTCACCGATCGTGTGCGCGAAGCTCAAGACCGCGGCGTTGATGAAACCCGGCTTGCTCATCGGCACGACGACGCTGAAGAAGGCGTCGAGTTTCGACGCACCCAGCGTGCGAGCGGCCTCCACCTCGGCTTGTCCGAGCGGCTCGAACGCGTTCTGCAACGGCTGTACGGCGAAGGGCAGGCTGTAGATGCAGGATGCGATGACCAGACCTGAGAACGAGAAAGTCAGCGTGCTGCCCGTCAGCTGCACCCACCAGCCGCCCAACGTTGACGTCGGACCCAGCAGGACCAGCAGGTAGAAGCCGATGACCGTGGGTGGCAAGACGATGGGCAAGGCAACGATGGCCTGGATGGGCGGTCGGAAGACCGATCGCGTATTCGCAAGCCACCAGGCCATCGGCGTCGCGACTACCATCAGGATCGCCGTGGTGATAGCCGCCAGCTGCGCTGTCAGCCAGAGCGCCTGCCAGCCGTCAGTCACCGCCAGTCTCCGTTGCGTAGCCGCGACCAAGCACGATCCCCTGCCCGTCACCGCGCAGGAAGCTCATAAAGGCGGTGGCTGCCTCGTTTTCGCGGCTGCGCGTAAGCAGCACGGCCTGCTGGCGGATTGGCGCGTACAGTGTCGTCGGCACGTCCCAAAGGCAGGCGTCCGGTGGGAGAAACGGCGCTTGTGCCGCGGCGATGAAACCGAAGGCTGCGCCACCGGCGCTGACGAACTGCAGCGTCTGCGATATGTTCTCCCCGACGATCAGTCGATCGACCGCGCCCTCCCAGAGACCGGCTTGCCGGAGATACTCCTCGGCCGCCGCGCCGTAGGGCGCAATTTTCGGGTTGGCAATCGCAATCCTCGACGACCGGTCATCCAGGAATGCGTCGATGCAGGCGTCTGCATCGCCCTTTTCGTTTCGCGCCCACAGCAACAGCCTGCCGACCGCGTAGGTAAAGCGGCTGTCCGGCACCGCGTGCCCCTGCTGCTCCAGCAATACGGGTCTCGCAACGTCGGCCGACAGAAAGACGTCGTACGGCGCGCCGTTGACAATCTGCGCATAGAGCTTGCCGGTGGATCCGCTACTCAGCGTGGCACGGTATTCGGTGGTCTCGTTGAATTGCTCGACGATCTCCCGCGCTGCTGGTGCGAAGTTGCTCGCGACAGCGACAAGCACGTCATCGTCAGCCGACACGCCCTGGGGCGCGAGCAGACAGAACACGCTGATGATCGCCAGCAGTCGGCGCATGGAAGACCCTTCGATTGGCGTTGATGAAACGATAGCCCAGCGGCCCGGTATACTCCACCGGAAGGCAGGCCGCTGAAGCGAGACTTCGTGTCAAAGACACACACCAAAGACGGGTTCCTGATTCGTGGCGCCGAGATGACGCGTCTCGAGACATTCATCGATGCGGCATTCGCGTTTGCTGTAACGCTGCTGGTCGTTGGCGGCGGTGACAACATTCCGCAAAATTACGACGAATTCCTGCTCGCGATGCAGCAGGTGCCCGCCTTTGCACTGTGCTTCGCCAACATCGCGTTCTTCTGGTACGCGCATTATGCGTGGAGCCGTCGTTACGGCCTGGAGGATGCGAAATCGACGTTCCTGTCGATGATCCTGATTTTCATCGTCCTCGTGTATGTGTATCCATTGAAGGCGATCTACTCAGGCGCGTTTCTGTGGCTGCCGGGCGTCACGCCTGAATCGGCTTTCGTCTATGCGTCGGCCGAGGACTTTCGCGCCGTTCTGATTATCTTCGGGCTCGGATACAGCTCGTTGTCATTCATCATCATGATGCTCAACTGGCACGCACTGAACGTCGCGGAGGAAATCGAACTCTCGCCGACAGAACAATTCGATACCTTTACGACCGTCAGCTTCTGGCTGGCGAGTACACTCATTCCGCTCGGTTCGGTCGTGCTCGCCATATACACGAGCGACAGCTGGCTCTTTTCGGCTGGCGTCTTCTACATCGTCTTTGGCATCGTCGTGCCGGGCATCAAGTTTCATCGACAGCGTGCACGCCAGGCGCTGTCCGGGGAGGCCTGAGCCACCTCGTCAAGCACGCCGCAATCTGTCAAACTCTGCGGCCCCGTATCGGCTGTCAGCGCATAGAAAGGAATCACTATGGATCTCGGTGTCACTGAACGCTTAACCCCCATTCTCGACGAGGTTAAGGCCTATATCCGGGATCGGGTGCAGCCGGTCGACGAGGAGTTCCTCGCGGAAGTGAACAACGGCGATCGCTGGACGCTGACGGAGCGGCAACTCGAGATCCTCGACACGCTGAAGTCGGGTGCCAAAGAGAAAAACCTGTGGAACTTCTGGCTGACGGACAGCGAGAGCGGCTACGGGCTGACGACCGTCGAGTACGCCTACCTCGCCGAAGAAATGGGGCGCTCTCACCTCGCGGCTGAGACGTTCAACTGCAGCGCGCCGGACACCGGCAACATGGAGGTCATCGAGCGCTACGGCACCGACGAGCAGAAGAAGCGGTGGCTCGAGCCCTTGCTGAACGGCGAGATTCGTTCGGCATTCGCGATGACTGAGCCGGATGTCGCGTCGTCGGATGCGACCAACATCTCAACCAGCGCCGTCCTCGACAACGGCGAGTGGATCATCAACGGCGAGAAGACCTACATCTCCGGCGCCGGCGACCCGCGCTGCAAGCTGCTGATCTGCATGGTCAAGTCGAACCCGGACAACGCACGCCACCAGCAGCACTCGCAGATTCTCGTGCCGATGGACGCGCCGGGCGTCGAGGTCGTCCGACCGATGCACGTGTTCGAGGCGGACGATGCGCCACACGGGCACATGCACCTGAAATTCACCGACGTGCGCGTGCCAGAATCGAACATGGTTCTCGGCCCGGGCCGCGGTTTCGAAGTCGCCCAGGGCCGGCTCGGCCCGGGACGCATCCACCATTGCATGCGCGCCATTGGCATGGCCGAGCGTGCCTTGGGACTCATGTGCAGGCGCTCGGTCTCGAGAACGGCCTTCGGCAAGCCGCTTGCCAAGCTCGGCGGGAACTACGACAAGATCGCGACGGCCCGCATGAACATCGACATGGCACGCCTGCTGACGCTGCGCACGGCCTATGCCATCGACACGCAGGGCGTGCAGGAAGCGCAGCTATGGATCTCGAAGATCAAGGCGGTCGTCCCGACCATCGCAATCGACATCATTGACGATGCCATCCAGATGCACGGTGCCTCGGGCATCTCGCAGGACTTCCCGCTGGCCAGCATGTACACGGCCGCCCGGACCTTACGACTGGCCGATGGGCCGGACGAGGTGCATCGCATGGTCGTTGCCCGCAAGGAACTGAAGCAGTACATCAGGTAGCTCGATGCCACAGTTCGTCAAAGTCGAGGACCTGCCCGGATACGTTGGCAAACAGCTTGAGCCATCGGACTGGCTGAAGATCACGCAGGATCGCGTCAACCAGTTCGCTGACGCGACGAATGACCACCAGTTCATCCACGTCAATCGCATCAAGGCGAAATTCACGCCGTTCCGCGGGACGATCGCGCACGGATTCCTGTCGTTGTCGCTGCTGTCTCACCTGAATGAGCAACACATCATCGTGCCGGAGGGTACGAAGATGAGCGTCAACTACGGCTCGAACAAGCTGCGCTTCCTGTCGCCGGTGCGTGTCGGCAAGCGCATACGCTCGCATCAGCGCGTCGTGGACATCACGGAGAAGAGTCCGGGCCAGTGGCTGCTGACGGTCGACGTCAGCGTCGAGATAGAGGGCGAAGAAAAGCCGGCGCTGATTGCCGAGATGCTGGCGCTGTTTATTGTGAAGTAACTGTGTGCCTGCCGCAGCGCAGGCCGCCAATCCAACAGGGGATATCGAATGAGTATCGATTTGACCGGCAAGGTCGCCATCGTAACCGGCGCGGGCCGTGGGCTGGGCCGCGCACACGCGCTGGCACTGGCAGAGAAAGGTGCGCGCGTCGTCGTCAGTGACCTCGCGGATGCGGACGGCAACCTGGCCGGCGCCAACGCGGTTGTCGCCGACATTGAGGCGGCGGGCGGTGAAGGGTTGGCGATTGGCGCAAACGTCTCGGACATGGAGCAGGTCGAAGCCATGGTGACGGAGACGATGAACCGCTGGGGTCGGATCGACATCCTCGTCAATAACGCAGGCATCCTGCGAGACAAGACATTTGCGAAGATGTCGCTGGACGATTTTCGCCTCGTCATGGAAGTGCACGTCATGGGTAGCGTCAACTGCACGAAGGCGGTCTGGGACATCATGCGCGAACAGCAGTACGGGCGGATCGTCTTTACGAGCTCGAGCTCGGGTCTCTACGGCAACTTCGGCCAGTCAAACTACGGCTCAGCCAAGATGGCGGTCGTCGGATTCATGAACACGCTGCATCTCGAGGGCGCCAAGTACGACATCCGAGTGAACTGCCTCGCTCCGATCGCCGGAACGGCGATGACCGAGGGCCTGATTCCCGACGCCGTGTACAAGATCCTGGCGCCTGAGGCAGTCAGTCATGGCGTCGTGTTCCTGGCCAGCGACGCCGCGCCGAGTCGTACGATACTGTGCGCGGGCGGTGGCGGTTTTGCCGTCAACCGCAACTTCGAAACGGAAGGCGTGAATCTGCTGCCCGACAATCTCAGCGCCGACAGCATCGCGGCGGCGTGGGAGGCCATCAGCGACACAGACGGCATGCGCGAACTGCAGGTCGGTTCCGACCAGACACTGAAGTTTGCACAGAAGGGTGCCCAGGCACTCGGTATCGACCTGAACAACTAAGGGGAACAACATGCGCGCACTGGTCTGCAATGCTTACGGCCCGCCGGATACGCTGGCGATCGAAGATCGTCCGACGCCCGACATCGGGGATGCCCAGATTCTCGTCGACGTCCACGCGGCCGGCGTGAACTTCCCGGACATCCTCGTGGTCGCTGGCCAGTACCAGGTCAAGACAGAGCCGCCGTTCGTGCCCGGCAACGAGGCAGCGGGCGTCGTCAGCGCCGTCGGCAATGACGTCAAGCGTTTCAAGGTCGGCGACAAGGTCATCGTCATGCCGCGTGGCGGCGCATTCGCCGAGCAGTGCGTGGCCGACGAGATCCTTAGCATGCCTTTACCCGAAGGGCTGGACTTCGAACAGGCCGCAGGATTCAGTGTGACCTACGGCACGAGCTACCACGCGCTGAAGCAGAGTGCTGAGCTCAAGCCCGGTGAGACTGTGCTGGTCCTGGGCGCCGCCGGCGGCGTCGGCATCACCGCCGTCGAGATCGCCAAGGCGATGGGCGCCCACGTTATAGCCGCAGCCAGCACCGACGAGAAGCTCGCCTTCGCGAAAGAGGCAGGTGCCGACGATCTGATCAACTACACGGACCAGCCGTTGAAGGACGCCGTGAAATCGCTGACGGACGGGAAAGGCGCCGACGTTGTCTACGACCCGGTCGGCGGTGACCTTGCCGAGCAGGCGTATCGCTCACTCGCATGGCACGGGCGCTACCTCGTCATAGGCTTCGCCGCCGGCGATATCCCGGCCTTCCCGCTGAATATTGCGCTGCTGAAAGAAGCCAGCATCATCGGCGTCTGGTGGGGTACGTGGGCACAGAAGAACCCGAAACTGCAGGTACAGAACGTCATCGAGATGGCAGGGATGATCCAGGCCGGCACGCTCAAACCGCGGGTAACCGAGTCCTATGCGCTCGACGATTTCAAACAGGCCTTCGGCGCGATAACCGGCAGACGCGCGCTGGGCAAAGTCGTATTGAGGATGCGATAAGCCGGCCTTTCCCGAATGATCCACAGGTCCAGGCAATGAGAGTCCAGGTCCGCTTCTTCGGCAACGATCAACGCCGCGCCTGCAAGGACCCTGAGATAGCCGAGATCATCGCCAGGGACATGTGTTCGCCCTGGTTGGTCTGGGGAACCGCGAAAGCCGAGCGCTACGTCAAGGCCTTCGAAACGGGCGCGGGTTGCGAGATGCGCACACATTTCGATCTGACCTGGCCACAGGCCCGGAAGTATGACTTCCAGGTACTGACGCCGAAGCACGTCATCAATGAGAGCCATACTGTCGCGGCCGCGAACAGGGATTACGCCGACACGCTGCCGATTCATCACGAGACAGACTTCGGCTCCTTCAAGGTCAGGGACAAGCTATTCGTCGACAAGATCAAGCCCTACTCCGATCGAATCTGGTCAATGGAGTACTGCGAGGGCTTCATCGCCAGTGAAGTGATAGCAGACCGGATGCTGGCAAATTTCACCGGCATACAGGAGGCCAGGGTCCTGCATCACAGGACACATGACCCTCTGCCCGGCTGGAAAGCCTGGTTCTCAGACCAGTGGCTGTCGAGACTCGTCGCCGACGAGACGAACTATCTCAGTGAGGGTCTCGGCTGGAAGTACCTGGAGCCGTTGGGGCTCTATGCCGGCTACGCTGACGACTTGCGTAGCATGCCGGACGTCTTCAGGCTGCCACAGGTTTACAACAAGTTCGGCGACAGCGACTACGCCGTCAGAACCCCGGTCATGGAGTACTGGCGCGACCAGCGCATCGACAGGAGCTTCTACCTGCAGCCCCTGCTGGTCACCGGGACCGAGGCCTACGACAAGTACCTGGCAATGTGGCGCGAGATGCGATCCAGACTGTCGGTGAACCCAAGGAACAAGATAGCCTAGCGCCGTTCAGCGCGTAGACCGATCACCGGCGAGCAGTTGTTGGGTTGCGCTAGTGCAAACGCCTTGTAGTGCTGGACGGTCGGAATGCAAAAAACGAACGAAAACGCATGTACAGGCTGGAGTTTCTGGCGACTGTCTGTACCTGGCGACACAATGTCATTCGATGGAACCTTTTGCGCACTCAGCTCGTGTAAGAAAGCATAAACACGCTTGGGAGTTCAAAATGAAGATCCAGACATTCGTCAGATTGCTCGGCTTTTCGCTCGCAGCACTTCTTGCAGGTTGCGGCGGTTCGGGTGGTTCCGACAGTACTTCTAACAACAATCCTCTGCCGGCAGCGGCAACGCCGCAGACTACCGTCGGGCAAATTACTGGCTTTGGCAGCGTTTACGTCAATGGCGTGCGCTACGACACGTCGGGTGCGACCTACGACGTCGATGACGACACGGCATCGGGTGACGACGCGCTGGCCGTTGGCATGGTAGTCAAGATCCAGGGCACTGTAAGCGCGGACGGCAGCTCCGGCGAAGCCAGCAGCATCAGCTACGATGACGACATTGAGGGCATTGTCGAGAACCTGGCTGCAGACCCGGCCAATGAGGGCGTCAAGACGTTCACAATCTTCGGCGTGTCGACCCGGGCCATCGAGGGCCGCACGAACTTCGATGCTGAGGACGATCCCGACTTCAGCTTCCTGACCATCATGAATGGCGACAACGTCGAAGTCAGCGGCGCGTTCGACGGTGATGTCCTGGTCGCGTCCTATATCGAGAAGCAGGATGCGTCGGATGATGACTTCGAAGCCAAAGGCACTGTGACCGCCTACGATGGCGGCTCCGAGTTCGTCCTGGTTTTAAGGAACGGGGCCACGCTCAACGTAACGATCGCCGCAGGCGCAGAGATACCGTCCGCCGGTATCGCCGACGAGCAGTATGTCGAGGTTGAGGGCACGATTCCCGATCCGGTCAATGCACCTAGCGACCTGCTGGCGACCAAAGTCGAACTCGAGGACGAGGATCGTCTCGGTGACGATGACAATGACGACATCGAGATCAAAGGTACGCTGTCGTACGATGCCGGGACGGAAACCTGGTCGGTCATGGGCGTCGCACTAAGCTTCGACAGCCAGACACAGTACTTCCCGATGAGCCTCGCAGACAGCATCGCAGACTTTTCTGCCGATGGACTTTATGTCGAGGTCGAGGGCCGTTACGTCGACGACGTCCTGCTCGTCGATGAAATCGAGCTCGAAGAAGATGACCTGGAGTTCAAGGCGGATGTGCAGAGTGTCACTGCGACAGCACCTCGCGACGGCACAATCACGCTGTCATTCGGCCCTGCGATCGGCACGATCGACGTTCGCGTTACGCCCGACACGATCTTCCTCGATGACACGGCGACCGTTCGCTACGACCTGAACAGCATCACGGCCAATGACAAGGTTGAGATCGACGCTCGTAGAGGTAGTGATGGCAGCATCTACGCTTCGACGCTGCACATCGAAGACGACCGGGGTTATGAGATCGAGGGGCCGGTCACCGCAATCGATGATGTGTCGATCAGCGTTCTCGGCATTGCGTTCACCATTGGCGCTGAGACGTTCTTTGAGAACGGCGTGCCGCAAGTCGACGACTTCGTCGAACTGGACGACGAGAACGGAGACGGTGTTGCAGACGTCGTGGAGATAGACGACTAGTCCCGAGCTTCAACCAGCCTTTGGCGGGGGATCGGCGCGAAGCGCTGATCCCCTTTTTTTTGTGGCAATACTCTGCCGATGCTTCGAAGCTACCGATGCTGGTCGATCAGTATCGGATTACCGTCCGGGTCTTCCATCGTGATGCTCGCCGGCCCGGATGTTGACTCATCGGCTTCCTGGATCAGCGTAACGCCCTGCTCTTTGAGCTTCTTCTGCAGTTCGCGAACGTCGGTAAACGAGTCGAGATTATTCGCGTCCTGGTCCCAGCCGGGATTGAACGTCAGGATGTTCTTGTCGAACATGCCCTGGAATAAGCCGATGATGTGGTCACCGTTCTTCAGAATCGCCCAGTTCTCGTCAGGCTGTCCTCCCATCGTCGAAAAACCGAGCTTCTCGTAAAAAGCGATCGATGCCTTGATGTCCTTGACCGCCAGGCTTACTGAAAATGCACCGAGTTCCATCTGTCTCTCTCCCATCTTAAATTGAATCGTCGGACAACACGCGCTTGCTCAGACTGCTCTGCACAGGCGCAGAGCATAACGCAACCTACAACATCGCACCTCCGTCCATCACCAGGGCGGTACCCGTCGTGTAGGCCGACTCGTCAGAGACGAGGAACAGCACACCGGCCACCATGTCCTCCGGCTGCCCTGCACGACCCGCCGGTATCTTCGCCATCCACTTCTGGATTCTCGGATCCGTCGTCAGCGCTTCGGCGAACTTCGTCTCGACGACGCCCGGCAGGATCGCATTGACGCGGACGCCGGCATGGCCGTACTCCTTCGCGAAAGACTTCGTCAGGCTCACGAGCCCGGCCTTGGTCATCGAATAGACAGCCTGCCCCGGCAAAGACGCCAGCGCCGCGATCGATGCGACGTTGACGATGCGGCCGCCACCGTTTTTGATCATCAGCGGGACGGCATAGGCCATCATGTAATAAGGACCCTTGAGATTTACGTCGACCGATTTGTCGAATGCCTCGGGCGGGTTGTCGATCGCGGGGCCATAGTAGGGACTCGTCGCCGCATTATTGATGACGATATCGAGCCTGCCAAACTCTTCACCAATCTCGTTGATCAGCGCCTGCACCTGGTCGAGGTGACCCGCATGACAGACCTTAGCTACAGCCTTGCCGCCCTTCGCAATGATGTCGTCGGCGACGCCCTGCACACCCTCGATCTTGCGGCTGCTCAGGACGACGGTCGCGCCGCAATCGGCCAGTCCGTGTGCGATCGCCTCGCCAATACCCCTTGAGCCGCCATTTACGAGCGCAACCTTGCCCGACAGATCCGTTTTCATTATTGTGCTCCTTTACGCCTTGTTGCCGCTATCGTCGGCGCTGTTCGTCTCGATGAGTTTCTGCCGGAAGCGACGCATACCGTCGATCCAGCGATCGCGATCGGCTGCCTTGCGTTCGACATAGGTCGTTACGGTCGGGTGAGTCAGGATCAGGAAACGACCTGCCTCAATGCCATCCGCGATAATGTCCGCAACCTCGTCAGCAGACAGGATGCCATCGACGTCGTTGCCGCCGAACCCGCCACTAAAGTCTTTGGAGTCATCCTCGATGCCGATCATGCGCGTCGCCACCGCCTGTGGGCAGACGACCGAGACCTTGATGCCGTCGTCCGCGTGAGTAATCGCCAATGACTCGGCGAAACCGACGGCCGCGTGTTTCGTCGCGGAGTATGCCGCATCGCCGATCTGGCTCAACAGACCGGCAGCGGATGCGATATTGACGAGGTAGCCTCCGCCGCGTTCCTTCATCAGTGGGACAAGGTGGCGTGCCGCGTAGACATGCGCCATGACGTTGATTTTCCAGCAGGCGTCCCAGCGATCGTCTACCGGCACCATACCGCCTTCGGCCGATGCCGCGCCCGAGTCGCCGTCGCCATGACCGACGCCGGCGTTCGACACGAACAGGTCGATCGGCGCGATGCCGGTCTCGACCTCGTCGATGAGCGCGCGGATGTCGGCCTCCTCGCCGACGTCGACGCTGAATGCGCTGCCACCGATTTCAACGGCGACGCGCTCCGCGGCGGCCTGGTCCAGGTCTGCGACGACGACGTGAATGTTCTCCTTCGCCAGGCGTCGGCTAATCGCACGCCCGATGCCGTGGCCGCCGCCGGTAACGACGGCGGTCTTGATGTCGTCAAGCACTGGCCCGCTCCTCCGCCTGCATTGCTGCCGCCATCAACTCTTCTTCGAAGCCGAACTTGTCGCGTTCGACGATCCGGTCCGGGTACAGCACGCCGTCGAGGTGATCGTATTCATGCTGGAACACGACCGCGTGAAACCCTTCCGCTTCGCGCGCGACCGGCTTGCCCTCCTGGTCATAGCCCGAGTAGGTAACAGCACGATAGCGCGGTACGTAACCGCGCATGCCCGGCACGGACAAGCAGCCCTCCCAGCCGCTGACAATAGAGTCGTCGCGCACCGTGAATTCGGGGTTGATCAGCACCGTCGTGGGTACGGCCTCGGCGTCGGGATAGCGCGGGTTCGACTCGATGCCGAAAATCATGATCCGCAGCTGCACACCGATCTGTGGCGCCGCGAGTCCTGCCCCATCCGCGGCCGCCATCGTGTCGAACATGTCTTTGATCAGTGCATCGAGTTCTCGCGTACCGAAATCCTCGACGGGCTTCGACACTTCGCGGAGCCTTGGATCACCAATCCTCAGAATCTGTCTTACCGCCACGCGACTATCCCCAAAACGCTTTGCAGGGCGACGACTATAACCGGAGTCGACCGTGCAGAGTAGAGACGGCCGAACGCGAGCGTCACGGCCGCAATTTCAATGCCTTACGTCACGACTGGAAGCCACTTCGCTTTACACGCATAGTAAACGGGCAAAACAGCGAATTGAGGGGGTTGTTATGGACAACATTGGCCTGGTCTTGATGGCCAGCGTAGCGAGCGCCGCCGCCACGTACTTTTTCGTGTCAATCAAGAGCGGCGCGGAGAAAATCGCGGATTACAATCCGATGGCTGGCAGGCAGCGGCAGCTGTCCGGCACGTGGCAGGGCGAAAGCACGAAGACCGGGCAGGACGGAGACACGATCGTCTACAAGGTCAAGCTGGATCTCGAGGCCGCAATGCGACAGCTCAGCGGCTACGGTAAGCTCGAGACCGAGCAGGACGGGAACAAGTACGTCATTGACGTGGAGGTCCTGACGGGCGGTTTCCACCACGGCCAGTTCATGAAGATCGAGTACCGCGGTGACGAGCAGCAGAAGTCTCACTTCGGCTCCATCATCGGGTCGCTGGATGAGTCCGGCACGTCGATCGATGCAACGATGACGGGCTTCACCGAATTGCTCGGCGCGCCGGGCACCGGACAGCTGGTTCTGCGAAAGATCTGATTGCGGTATTGGCAGGCAAATCGCTTGACGCGCGATGCACGCAGTCATCTTCGATATTGATGGAACGCTACTCGACTCTGCGTCTGTCGATGCCGACCTGTATTTCGATGCTATCCGAGGGGTGCTGGGGCCAGTCAGATTTCGCCGGCTGGTCGATTACGAGCACGTCACGGACACCGGCATCCTGCTTGAGGTTCTGGCTGACAACGGACACCCGGCGGACGATGGTGTCCTGAATGCCATCAAGCGCGAATTCGTCGACCGCCTGAGACGACACACGAAGGCCGTCGGGCCGTTCCAGGAAGTTTCGGGCGCGAGCCAGTTCCTTCGGTCGCTCCGCGCGTCGGACGAAGTGTTCACAGCTCTCGCCACAGGCGGGTGGCGGGAATCGGCGCTTTTGAAGCTCGCCAGCGCCGGGTTCGATGTCTCAGGTATTCCTCTGGTGACGAGCGATGAATCGCACTCCCGGGTCGAGATCATGCAATTTGCGCTTCGGCAAGCGGGCGACGGCGTGCGCTCCGTAACTTACTTCGGAGACGGTGCATGGGATCAAACCGCTTGCGAGACTCTGGGTTGGAACTTCATTCCGGTCGGATCGGCTCTTGGCGGTCTTGATTCGTATCGGTCTCTTTCTCTGGGGCACAACGGTGAATTTTTTGATAAGAACACGTCGCACACCAGCTAGATACTCTTTCTCGAGCGGCTGGGTTCTCCCTTACCTGGCTGGATACGAGCTGCAAAGGCCCTTCGTCAGCACTATCGCTATGGAGACACTTGGTCCGGGGCGTTCAAATCGAACACCCGTACCCTGTCGTCGCGAACGATGAGCGCAACCGGTTGCAGCCTAACGAACACCCTGCACGTATCGTGCGAGTGCCCGCCGTCAACGTAAACGGACTCTACGACGTGGATTGAACGATGAGCGTCCCGATGCAGTTCGCGAAGTCGCAGCCGCTCCATGATCTATGCCGGCCGCGTCATCGCCCAGACCGCACGCCACACCGGCGCCGATAGCAACAGGGCGACAAACAGGTATAGAACCTGCAGGGGAATCAAACGGAACCTGCCACGACCGTCAAAGTCGAGCGCGGCATCGACGAAGTCCGGAACGACGGCCACGCGGGCGCTTCGGGCACCCTGAAGCACGCCGGCGACAGGTCCGACAACGGCCCAGAGCTGTCCGGTGTCGGCGGGATCGCCGAGGCCAATACGCAAATCGACTTCGACGTCGTCTTTGTCGACAGCACGCCACAAATCGCCGACGAACCTTGCGAGGCGACGTCTGAGCCCTTCCTGCCGGATCACGGCAAGACCGCGCTCGAGATCCATACGATTCCGGGAAGGGCTCTGTTCCGCCGGTTCTGCAGGTTCTGCGGGTTCTGCGGGTTCTGCGGGTTCTGATTCCGTGGAGTCTGCCACGTCGCGATCCAACGGAATACGGTGCTGTGCCAGTCCGAATCCCCAGCCTACAGCAACGAAATTCGGGCGGCCCGGCCGCGACGACAGCTGACACGAGAGCGTCAGCGGCACGGCGAGCAGCGCAACCGCCAGCAGAAAAAACACCAGCAGACCGGTCAACATTGTCGCGCGCCGTGCTCAGGTCGTGGCCGCTTCCCGCTTGGCCGAGGCTGCTTCTTTCTTGGCCGATGCTGCCTTGCCGACCGTTTCCGCGAGACGCTCCATGACGGACGCCGTTCCCGACTTGATCGACTCGATGCGGACGCCATCGTCGTCAACGATGACGACAGCTACCGGTTTGACACCGCCACCGCCGCCCGTGCCGCCACCGTGGCCGCTGCCTTTGTTCGGTTCCGTGCCTTCGCCACTTCCGACCCCGACGCCAAAGCCGACGTTCACCAGCGGAATCAATGTGTGGTTGTCGATCTTGATCGGCTCGCCAACGACCGTTCGCGAGTTGAGCATCGTTTCGATCTCACCGACCGTCTTTTCAAACAGTGCTTCGATGCCTGGCATGTCTTTAACCTCCTGCGCCCGCCCTTTGCGGCCGCACTACTTCAAGTAGCAATACGAGCGCCCGTTGTCTATACGGGCTTCCCGCGCGCCGAGCAACAGCGGATGATTGCCGCGACCTGGTTCATCGGAGCCAGTCATGGACGACACTGCCGGGTCTGGTCCCCGGGCGTCACACGTCGATCGAGGACCGATCCTTCCGTATCCAAAAACACCGAAACGCTACAGCGGCTAATGCGGATTGAGGCGCGGCGCGACATGCAGTTGAATCTGTCATGGATCTGATGAGGTGTGCTATGAAGGCGACGCTGACGGCCCGCGATGTCACCAAGGTCTACCAGACCGGTGAGGTCGAAGTGCACGCGCTGCGCGGTGCGGATCTTGATCTCTACGCCGGAGAACTGGTGGTCATCCTCGGCCCGTCAGGCTCGGGCAAATCTACTTTGCTGAACATCATCGGCGGCCTGGATTCCGCGACGTCCGGCGACGTGCGGTTTCGCGACCACTATCTCACCGGTGCCGATGAGGCCGAGCTAACCCGGTTCAGGCGGGACCACGTCGGGTTCGTGTTCCAGTTTTACAACCTGATTCCGAGTCTGACTGCCGAGGAGAACGTGGCCCTCGTCACTGAAATCGCGGAGCGGCCGCTCGACCCGGCAGAGGCGCTCAGTATTGTCGGCCTGAATGAGCGATTGCATCACTTTCCGGCACAGTTATCCGGCGGCGAACAGCAACGAGTGGCTATAGCGCGCGCGATCGCCAAACAGCCGGAGATACTGCTCTGCGACGAGCCAACCGGCGCGCTGGACAGCGAGACCGGCATCCTCGTGCTCGAGGCGATCGACCAGGTCAATCGTGAACTCGGGACAACCACGGCCGTCATCACCCACAACACGGTCATTGGCTCGATGGCCGATCGTGTGCTGCACGTCGCCGACGGCGTTATCGCGCGCATCGACCAGAATGACGTGCGTCGCCCGCCGGCGGAGTTGGCCTGGTGATGCGCGCATTGGACCGAAAAGTACTTCGCGATCTATGGCACCTGCGCGGGCAGGTGCTCGCTATAGGCATGGTGATCGCGGCGGGCATTGCCGCACTGATCATGTCGCTGTCGACGCTGGAGGCGCTGGAGGATACGACGGACGCCTATTACGAGCGCTACCGCTTCGGCGAAGTCTTCGCCTGGGCCACGCGGGCGCCGGAGAGCGTCGAGTCACGCATCGCAGCCATACCCGGGGTGCGCACGGTGCAGCTTCGTGTGTCGCGCTTCGCGACGATCGATCTCGACGGTGTCGCCGAACCCGTGATGGGCCAGTTCGTCTCCATTCCCGCGGGACGACAGCCGATTCTGAACCAGTTGGCACTCCGCAGCGGCCGCCTGCCGGATGCCGCTGCCGACTATGAGGTCGTCATCAACGAGCCCTTCGCAGAGGAGCACCGGCTCGCGATCGGTCAGCAGATCATCGCCGTCATCAACGGCCATCGACGTGAGCTCACGATCGTCGGCACAGCGCTGTCGCCCGAGTTCGTGTACGCAATCGCTCCGGGCGCGTTGATGCCCGATGACCGGCGCTTCGGCATCTTCTGGATGGGGCACGAAGCGCTGGCCGCTGCCTACGACCTCAAGGGCGCTTTCGACAGCGTCTCGCTCGATCTCGAGCGAGGTTCGGATGTCGAACAGGTATTGCGACGGCTCGACCGAATCCTTGAGCCCTACGGCGGAGTCGCCTCCATTGCGCGCAAGGACCAGTTGTCCAACTGGTTCGTCATGAACGAGATGGAGCAGCTGAAGACCACGTCGCTGATCCTGCCAACGATCTTCCTCGTCGTGTCGGCCTTTCTGACCAACATGGTGCTGGGTCGTCTCGTCGCGACGGAGCGCAGCCAGATCGGATTGATGAAAGCTTTCGGCTACTCGAGCAACGAGGTGGGCCTCCACTACGGCAAGTTCGTGGTTGGCATCGTCCTCGTTGGCAGCCTGATCGGCGTCCTCGCCGGAACGTGGCTCGGGCGCATCAACACGGAGATGTACGCCGACCTGTACCGATTCCCGATACTGCTCTATCGACCGAGCACGAGCGCGATCGTAACGGCTGTCGGTGTGAGCCTCGCCGCTGCGCTTCTAGGATCGGTAGGCGCGGTGCGGCGCGCGTCGCAGTTGCCACCGGCGCAAGCCATGATACCGCCGGCGCCCGCCGTCTTCCGTCGCATGCGAATCTGGGAATCAGAAGCAGCACGCTGGATGGACCAGGGGTCGCGCATCATCCTTCGCAACGTCATGCGCGCGCCGAAACGATCCTCGATGACGACACTTGGCGTCGCAGCCTCGATCAGCCTGCTGATCCTCGCGATGCAGTGGAACGATTCTTTGAACTACCTTGGAGACAGCTATTTCTTCAAGGCACAGCACCAGGATGTCACCGTTGGCCTCGCCGAGCCGCAGGCCGAGACGATCAAGCACGACTTCGAGCATCTGCCGGGCGTGCTCGCGGCAGAGCCGATGCGGATCGTCAGCGCGGACCTGTCAGTCGGATCCGTAACACATCGAGGCTCCCTGACCGGACTGAAATCCGGCGCCTGGCTGCAACCGATATTCGACGATTCGAAGTCACGCGTCGTACCGGTTCCGGCCGACGGCCTCGTCCTCGGCACGGTCCTGGCCGAGAAGCTCGGCGCGTCGGTTGGCGACCAGGTCTGGGTGAAGATCTTCGAGGGACGACGGCCTGAAGTGAGGCTGCCGGTCGTAGGACTCATCGAAACCTACATCGGCACGCCCGCATTCGTAAACGTCGATGCGCTGAATCGCTTGCTGAAAGAACGCCCCAGCGCCGAGTACGTCAATCTCTTGCTCGATAGCCGCTACGAAGCCGCGTTTTACGCAAGGCTGAAAGAGCTGCCGATGATCTCAGCGGTAATGCTGCGTCGGGCGGCGATCGATTCCTTTTACAGCACGATCGTCGAGCATCTGATGGTCTTTATCACGATGTTCTCGACGCTGGCGTGTGCGCTCGGTATCGGTGTGGCCTACAACAGCGCACGCATCGCACTCTCCGAGCGCGGCCGCGAACTCGCGACGCTGCGAGTTCTCGGGTTCAGCCGCGGCGAGATCTCCTACATCTTGCTCGGCGAAACAGGGCTGCTCATCGTTCTCGCGCTGCCGGTCGGTTGCCTGCTCGGCCGCGCACTGTCTGAACTCATGGCGGCTTCGTTCAATACGGAGCTGTTTCGAATTCCATTGAAAATCGAGCCGTCGACCTATGGGCTGTCCGTCGTGATCGCGCTGGCGGCCACAGTGATCGCGGCACTGATCGTACGCCATCGCCTCGATCACCTGGATCTAATCGAGGTGTTGAAAACCCGGGAGTGAAACGTGAATGCCAATAGCAAACGAATAGTGATGTGGGTGGTCATCCTCGGTGTCATCGCGGTCGCGTTGGCCTTGAGCTTCGCGCCGAGACCCGTAATGGTCGATCTGGTCGAGATCGAGCCGGGCCCGCTCGTGGTCACGCTCGATGAGGAGGGCGAGACGCGTGTGCACGATGTCTACACGCTGTCGGCGCCGGTTGCCGGCCGCGTACAGCGTATCGAGATGCACGTTGGAGACGAAGTCACGGCAAACGATACCGTTCTGGCACAGATCCAGCCGGGCGATCCCAGTTTCCTCGACCCGCGCAGCGAGGCGCAGGCACGCGCGGCCGTCCAGGCTGCGACTGCCGCCCGCGACCTGGCCGCAGCCGCCGTGAAGGACGCCGAAGCACAATATGAGTTTGCGCGCTCGGAATTTGCTCGAATGCAGGAGCTGATCGGCGAAGGCAGCATCTCGGAGCGCCAGCTGGATGCCGCCGAACGCGACTTCAAAGCGCGCCGCGCCGGGCTCGATACCGCGCGAGCCGCACAGCAAGTGCGGAGCTTTGAACTCGAGCTCGCACAGGCGCAGCTCGTCTCCCCGCTCGAAACCCAGGGCACCCGGGAGAGCTGCGACTGCATACCGGTCAAGTCCCCGGTCAGCGGCCGCGTGCTGAATATCGCCGATCGCAGCGAACGTGTCGTGCGTGAGGGAGAGGCGCTGATTCAGATAGGCGACCCGGGCGACCTCGAAATCGTCGTCGACTACCTGTCAATGGACGCGGTCAGGATCGAGGCCGGTCAGCGCGTCATCATCGACAACTGGGGTGGCAACGAACCACTGGACGGCCGCGTACGACTCGTCGAGCCCTTCGGATTCCTCAAGGTATCGGCCCTCGGCATCGAGGAGCAGCGAGTCAACGTTATCGTCGACTTCGCAAGCGACGACGGCTGGGAGCGACTGGGTCACGGCTACCAGGTCGAAACCAGGGTCGTGCTCTGGGAGGCCAACGACATCCTGACCGTACCCCTGACTGCCCTGTTCAGGGACGGTGAGCAATGGGCGTTGTTTGCCGAGGAGGACGGTCGCGCCGTGCTTCGTCACGTCGAGGTGGGGCAACGCAATGGCATCATCGCCGAAGTCAGCAGCGGCCTGGCGGCCGGAGAGAGAGTGGTCGCGCATCCGAGCGATCGCGTGGCGGACGGGGTCAGAATTTCAGGGCGTGGATAGAACGGGGACTGGCGGCCAGACGGCTCGTTGGACATGTCGTCCGGTGCCGCGCAATCTCGTTCGTGAGTCGACAGCGACGATAACGGTCAATCCGATCGATCCCGCTCCGCCTCGCTCTCCGCGTATCCCGTCAGCTCGACGTAACCGCGACCACCGATCGGCTCGCCGTCTCGCGTACCGCTGACGTCGACGGCGCCCTCCCAGTAGCGAACGATGGTCGACAGCTCCTGGTCGGCGATGACGGGTGTCACTTCGACGGACAGGTCCTTGTCTTCGATTGAGAGCCGCCAGCCGGCAGGATAGACACCGCCCTTCGGGCTTTCCCAGAGCCTGGTGACCTCGACGGTGACCTGTTCCCGCGACAGTTTCTCAGACGTACCGTCAACGTCTATCCACGTGCCTGAACTCAGGGCGTCCTGCGTCCCATCGGTCTTGCGCAACCCGTAGAACATCAGCTCGGTGTTGTCGGCAAACTGAAGCGCGAACCAGTCCCAGCCCTGTTGATCGTCGGCCAGCGCGCTCGTACTCCACTCCCGATCCAGCCAGGACGCGCCGGTCACGGCGTGGACGTCGTTGCCGATGCGTATCTCGCCGTCGGTCCGCCAGCGCGTCATCGAATAATAGTAAGACGCGTTGCCCGGTTCGTCGGACTTCTGAGACAGGCCCGCGTCGCCGTTCAGCACCGGCGGCTTCAGTGCCGCAAGTTCGAGTTCGATGGCGAAGTCATCCTCGCCCGCACGAATCTGCCAGGTATCTTCAGCGACGCCCAGGATCTCCCAGTCGTCGATCCAGACGCGAAACGGCTCTGCCTGCGCGCCGGCGAGGCCGAGTGCGCCGCGCGCGCTCTTCTCGGTCGCATAGAATACGTTGCCCTCTGCATCCGTGACGGCGAAGTGGGCGATGTAGACCTGGTTCGTGCGCCAGGCGGTGTCTGCGGTGACGGGATCGGGCGACAGAGAAAAGCGGAAGATTGTCAGCTCAAAACCGAAGCGACGGCCGTCTTCCCCATCGAGGTTGCCGGTGAAATACCACCATTCGTTGCGGAAGGCCTCGTGAGGCCCGTGATCGGCGGGAAAAGAGAACGACCGTGGCTCCACTGCCCTGGCGAATTCGCCCGCCTCGCCCGCTCCCAGCAGGCCAGCGAGTTCCGATCTGCTGCTCGCCGTTGTCTCGTCAGCACAAGAGAGGCCAGGCAAACCGATGCCGAACAGCGCCGCCAGGATGAGTCTCGACCACATCCTTATTCTTCCCTCATCGCCAGCGCCGGCTGCGTTCGTCCCGCGCGCCACGCCGGGTAGATGCCGGCGACGAGCGCCGAGAAGAACGCGAACAGGATGGCGCTTAGCAAAATGCCGGGTGCTACCACCATGTCGATCTCCCAGCCGAACGCGCGGCGGTTGATAACCTCGATCAGGACGTAGGCCATGACGACACCCAGCGGTATCGATGCGAGACCGCTGAGCACGCCGATGAAACCGGTCTGCGCCGTGATCATGCCGCCGACCTGGAACGGCGTCATACCGAGCGCTCGCAAGAGACCCTGCTCTCGGCCGTTTTCGAGCTGCAGCGCGAGCATCGACGACAGAATGCCGATCAGCGCCACGCCGATTGCGAGCCAGTAAAGGACATCGGTGATGACGAAGGTCTGGTCAAAGATCTCCAGGGAGAGCTCGCGAATCTTCGCATTCGAGTTCAGCATCAGCTCCTGTCGTCCGACGCTAAGCTCGCGAATCGTCTCGATCATCGCGTCGGGGTCTGCGCCATCGACGAGGTACAGGCCAATGGAATCGATACCGTCATCGCGATAGTGGCGGTCGTAGGTCGTACGGCTCATCAGCACGGCACTGCCACTGGCGTCGTAGCTGCGATAGGTCGCGAGCACGGTGAAGTCTCGATCGCCGGACTCGGTCCTGAGCGATACGGCGTCACCAGGCTGTTTGCGCTGCTGGTAGGCGTAGGGTTCGGACACGAGTATCGCGTCCTCGCTCTCCCATGCCGGCCAGACCTCGGCCGGGTCGGCGTCCGTCAGCTCGGTGCCGGCGTAAGCCTCGGGCGCCATGTCGATGACCAGAATCCGGGTGTCTCCGCCGATGCCCTCGATCGTCGCGCTTCGGCTCGTGCTGAAGGCATCGACCTCGCGCAGCGACGTGATATCGCGAAGCAGGCCAGGGTCGAATGCGCCGCGCCGTACGCCGGTGTAGATGTCTGCCCGCAGCGTCTGGTCCAGCCAGCTGCTAACAGAGCCGCGGAAGCTGTCGACCATGACGCTGACGCCGATCGTCGCGGAGACGGCGACCGCCAGCGCGACGATCGCGACGCCGGTTCGACTCAGACTGGCCGCCACGCCGGCGACGGCAAGCCGAGCGGCAGAGCGTCCTATTCGACCCGCAACCGGGGCAACGGCAAGACTGACGTGGCGCACGGCAAGCGGTATGCACAGCGCAAACCCGAGGATCAGCATGAAGACGGCGGCAAGCCCGGCCACAAGGCTGCGGCCCGAGCCAAGCAGCACGACGGCTGCAAGGATCATCACCGCGAGGCCACCCGCCGCGACGAACGGCAGCAGGCTCCGGGTGCCGGATTCGAGCGTAGAGCGAGTCATCGTCAGGCGCGGCTGGTAACCCGTGGCCTCGATCGCCGGAACGGCCGCCGCGACCAGCGAGGCACCGATCCCGGCGGCAAGTCCCTTGATAATCGATGCGGCATCGACGATGACGCTGGTTGCAGTAACGCGGAAGTACAGATCATTGATCGACCGGGACACCAGCGACAGTAGTTCCTCGCCAAGCACGATGCCGAGCGCGACGCCCAGCACCGCCGCCAGCGTGCCGAGCACGAGCGCTTCACCGAGAACGAGGCCAAGCACCTGGCGACGCGTGATGCCCAGCGCACGCAGCACGCCGATCAGCCGGCGCCGCTGCAGCACGGAGAAACTGACGCTGTTGTAGATCAGGAACAGGCCGACGAGTAATGCTAGGAGGCTCATCGCAGTCAGGTTGGTCATGAATGCCGCGCTAAGGTCGGCCGTCGTATTGCTGCGGCCCTCGGCGTCAAACACCCGAACGCTGTCGGGGAGCGCCGCATTCAGCTCGGCCAACGCCGCGTCGTCCCCATCCTCGATGCGGACGTCGATCCGGGATAACCAGCCGGCTTTCCCGAGCCACTCCTGTGCCGTCGCGATGTCGACCGTCATCAGGCGGTCCAGCGCGGCCGATTCGGCATCCGGAAACACGGCGACGAGCCTGCCGGTAAAGACCCTGCCCACGCTCTCAACGACGAAGGTATCGCCGACACCGATACCCAGGTTTGCTGCCGTTCCCTCGGACATCGTCGCGCTGCCCGGTTGCAGCAGGAAATCCCGGAACAAAGACTCCGACGTCGAGTCGCTGCTCGACGGTTGTTGTGTGAACGTACGTATTTCCTGCTCAGCGAACAGGTCGACACCGAGCAGATCGAGATCGACGTCGTCGACCCTGACACTGCCCTCGACGACAGGCGCGACGGCCTCGAAACCGGCATCCGTTCGCAGACTCACGTAGACCGACTCGTCGACTCCGCGCGGCCCGCCAATCACCTGGTGCGTCGCCTGGCCCGTCACCGCGTCCATCGACAGCAGGAAGGCCTTTCGAGCGCTGGAATTGGCAAGATCGACAGCGATGATCACGGCAACGCCGATACTGATGCCGATCAGCGAGAGAGCGAGCTGCCACGGGTGGCGCAGCATGTAGGAGAAGCTGGCGCGCCAGGTCGTCCGCGTCACGAGCCGGAATCCGGGTCGGCTGGCACGGCGTCTGCGGCGTCGATCTTTCCGTTGTGCAGGTTGATGACGCGATCGCAGGTTGCGGCGACCCGCGAGCTGTGAGTCGCCATGACGAGCGTCGTACCGTGCTCGCGGACAATGTCGCTCAGGAGCGCAATGATCCTCTCTGCCGTCGCGTCATCGAGATTGCCGGTCGGCTCATCCGCGATCAGTACGGCGGGCTCGTGGCTCAAGGCTCTCGCCATCGCGACACGCTGCTGTTCGCCGCCTGACAAGACATCGGGGTAACTGTCGGCGCGTCCGTCGAGACCCACGGCATCGAGCAACGCGTTGATGCGTATCGTCGCCGACCGTCCCTTGACGTCATTGAGTTCGAGGACCAGGCGTATGTTATCGCTGACCGACAGTGTCGGAATCAGGTTAAACGCCTGGTAGACGAAGCCGATG
This sequence comes from Woeseiaceae bacterium, assembly GCA_030065915.1. Lineage (GTDB taxonomy): Bacteria > Pseudomonadota > Gammaproteobacteria > Steroidobacterales > Woeseiaceae > UBA1847. The sequence goes on along the minus strand of JASJCQ010000024.1, from coordinate 17,759 downwards.
TGACGACGTCGGAACAAGGTCCGTTCATGCTCGTTCAGCGTCGTCAGGTTGACCGCATCGACGATGACCTCGCCGGCATCCGGCGCATCGATTCCGCCAATCAGGTTGAGCAATGTCGACTTGCCGGACCCGCTGCGACCGCAGATAGCGACCGACTCGCCTCGCTCGATATCGAGATCGACGCCATCGAGCACGACGTGTTCGCGCTCGCCCTCGGTGAAACGACGGCTCAAGCCCCGCAGGCGGACCAGGGTGTTGTCATTCGCGGCCATGCGCGCATTTCGGCACGCACCGACTGCGATTGCAATGCTTCACTGGTAACAGCTTGTATGTGAGGACAGTCAGTCGGCAGCCGGTTCGGCCTTCTTCGGCCAGAAGCGCTGGCCGACCGACAGCAGGCCGACCAGGATGGCGCCGATCAGCATGCCGAACAGGCCGTTGTAGAGCTGCGCGCCGAGGATCGCGAGCAGCTTACCTGCCACGGCCAGCGCCTGCAGCCATTCCTCGAAGTGGTGCAACAGTTCTGCGACCGCCGGGATGCCGTGCACGAGGATGCCGCCGCCGACCAGGAACATGGCCGCCGTTCCGACAATCGACAGCGTGCGCATGAATTTCGGCGCCAGCCGCAGAATCCACGCACCCAGCCATTGTTGGAACCGGACCCAGCGTCCTTCACCTGGTTTGTCAATGAGGTGCATGCCGACGTCGTCCAGCTTCACGATTGCGGCGACAAGGCCGTAAACACCGACCGTGATCAGCGCCGCGACAACCGACAACACGGTGATTCGGGTCGTCAGGTCGACATCCTTGATGACGCCGAGCACGATCACAATGATCTCGGCGGACAGGATCGCGTCGGTGCGAATCGCTCCACGAATGCGCTGCTTTTCGAACTCGACCATGTCCACTTTCTTGTCGGAAACGGCCTCGAGACGTTTCTGGTGTTCGACTTCTTCTTCGGCACGATGCAGGAACTTGTGGACGATTTTTTCGAAACCCTCGTAGCATAGGAATGCGCCGCCTAACATAAGCAGTGGCGTAATGATCCACGGCAGAAACGCACTCAAGGCAAGTGCAATCGGCACCATGATCAGCTTGTTGATCGCCGACCCTTTGAAGACGGCCCAGACGACGGGCAGCTCACGCTCCGCACGCACGCCCGTCACCTGTTGTGCGTTCAGTGCCAGGTCGTCGCCGAGCACGCCGGCGGTCTTCTTCGCCGCGACCTTGGTCAGCACCGCGACGTCGTCGAGCAGCGTCGCTATGTCATCAAGCAGTGTTAAAAGGCTGGCACCGGCCACGGCATGCTCCTCGAGGTTTCAATCATCGCCCGTTCGGTGCAACGCCCGAACGTGGTCGACGCCGCGGAGTGTAACGTGATCGAAGGCGGCACGCTCGCGCGTGCCGGACAGTAAGTCAGACTTTCCCGGCCTGGCGCAGGATCTTCGAGGCTTCGAAAGCGCGCCTGACGGCCGCGCCGATTGAGGAATGGGACTGTCCGTTTGACAGGCTACAGGACGCTCTGATCTCCGGATGATTCGTCTTTCGCGGTGTCACATCGATGCGGATCGCGGTGTTGATCGTCCTCACGTAGCCGTAAAAAGAACGTTCCTCGAAGCCTCGGCCGGACCGCGCGCCGGAGGCCCGGAATACGGCCCAGTCGCGAACCGGGTGCGAGGGCCTCTCGCGGCGATCGTTGGGCTCGTACTCGATCAGCTTGTCGCACAAGGTCTCACCCAGCGCTTCGTCAGAGACATCGACATCGAGGACGACGGCCTCACCGGCTTCCGTATGGCCGGCTATGGCGGACAGGATGAAGACACTGTCGTCGTAGAGGTAGATCGCCGCGCACAACTCGCCTTTACAACGCTTCTTTGCGTCTGTCAGTTCGCGCGTCGAGTGTCCCGGCAGGACGCGCTCCCGGTCTTGTTTTCCGAACAGGCTTGATAGCACTTCGACTCACCAGCGCGGATGCTACTGCAGCCAAAGATAGCACTGACGCGGCTTCAGCTCATTGTTAACGACGTGTTATTGCAGTGAAAAAGGCGATTTCGGGACGATTTACGGAAAACCTTGATTGTCGGCGAATACAGACGCTTTTTCGGTTGATTCAGTCGCAGGCACCGTAGTGTGATAGGGGTCACGATTTTGCGAAACCCAGACGGTAGGATCGAGAGTAATAAGGTCCGGCAGAAACGAACATGTTGAATTTTGGACGGAAATCAGGACGTGGCGGCACGAGCCGAGTTGCGCTGGTACTGCTTTCGGCAGTTGCATTCGGTGCTTGCGAAAGCTCGTACGACGAGGCGGCCGAAGAGTTCTTCGCCAACCGGGCGCCGACGCCAGACCCGACGCCGACACCTCCTCCGCCACCACCGCCAACCGGTGCCGGTTTCGGACCCACGTTCTCCGAAGTCCAGGCAAACGTATTCACGCCAACCTGCGCGACCTCTGGCTGCCATGCCGGCGGCAGCCCCGCGGCGGGACTCAACCTGGAAGCGGCGAATTCTTACGCCATGATCGTCGGCGTCGCGAGTTCGCAGGAAGCTGGGCTGCAGCTGGTCAACCCGACCAACCCGGACCAGAGTTACCTGATCCAGAAGATGGAAGGAACCGCCAACACCGGGCAGGTCATGCCGCCGGGCGGCAGCATCGAACAGGCTGACATCGACGTTGTCCGCCAATGGATCACGGACGGCGCGGTCGACGATACCGCTGCACCGCCGGCCGGTCCGATTCGTGTCACGACATTGTCGGTCGCGTTCAACAGCACCATCCAGACCACACCGGCCCAGATCACGGCCGGTTTCGACCGAGAGCTCGACGCGTCTTCGGTTAATGCAAACACCTTCCTGCTCGAGGGCAGCAACGGCGACGGCGTATTCGACAACGGCGACGACATAGCGATCACGGCCGCCTCAATCACGGTACCGGGCGGCAACCCGCAGAGCGCCGTTTTCAGTCTGAGCGGCATAACGCTCGCCGACGATACCTATAGAATCCGGCTGCTCGGCAGCGGAGCGTCGGTCATCATGGACCTCGATGCGAACGCACTCGACGGTGAGTTCGCAGGCGTGTTCCCATCCGGCAACGGCACCGCGGGCGGTGACTTTGTCTCGCGGTTCACGCTGACGACCCCGGTCGTACTCGGCCCGACGCTCGATCAGATCCAGGGCGCCATTTTCACACCGGACTGCGCAACGTCTGGCTGTCACGACAACACGACGCAGGCCGCCAGCCTTTCATTGGCTGACGCCGACACCAGTTATGCCGAGATGGTCGGGGAGTTCAGCAACCAGACCGGCCAGGAGAACGTCATGCTCGTGGCCGCCGGTGACCCGGACGCCAGCTACCTGATCCGCAAGATGGAGAACGCGGCCGGCATTACCGGCAACGTGATGCCACCGCCGGGTCGCGCGCCGGTACCGCAGGCCGACATCGACGTGATCCGGCTTTGGATCACGAACGGCGCCGAGCGGTAATCGCTGACGCGCTGTCACCACGACGGACCGCGGCCGGACCAGCAGCATGAACATCGCGGACGGAACCGACGCGAGCGAAGGTTCCGACGTGTCCACGCCCCTGCGCACCCTTGATCGACTGCTCTACGGAGTGGTGTTCCCGATCGTCATCATGGCAGCGTTGCTTTTTGTCATCATGCACGCCGATACGCGCGCGGGCGCTGCAGAATTTGCAGCACTCGGCATATTCCTCGGCGCCATCGTCGCAGCGCCGGTCGTGCTGATCACGAATCTGGTACTCGCCTTCCAGACCTCGGAGACGGCCAGGGCCTGTTTCAAGCGCGGCATGATCGCGCCGACCGTCGTCATCGTCGGTGCTATCGTCTACCAGACGGGACTATGGGACGCGCTGACCTGAGTGCGCCGGCAGCGCTACCCGCATGACCAACAAAGAGAAGACACCTCTGCCGCAAGCCACCCGCTGGACCGGCGCGGCTGCCTTGGCCGCCTTGCCGCTTGGGTGGCTGTTCGGCATGATATTGGGGTCCGGCCAGGATCCGGCCGGCGAAGGTATGGCGCTCGGCATCGGTCTTGCACTTGGGGTGCTGGCGTCCGTGTTCTTCGGTCTCATTCACTGGTATTGCCGGAAAGAACGTCGCATCTCGGTCTTCCGGCGCCACCGTCGCAAGCTTGCGGTCGCCCTTGGCGTCGCGGTCGCAGCTTACGCAGCCTGGTACATTCAGCCGGCATTCGAAGACCAGCGCTACTCGGTGCGTGTGAAGAACTGGTCCAGCAAGGACATGTCGAACGTCGAGGTTCGATTCTCGAACGAGACGATTACGATCGGTGACTTGCCTGCTGGCACCGAGATCCAACTGCACGATTTCAGCAAGAAGCCTTTCGGTGTCGTGCAGGCATCCTGGGTCGACGGTGCCGGCGAAGCGAGAGACGTAGCAGATCGATACGGCATAGGTACACCGCGCCGCTTCGACGGCGGTACGTTGGTTGTCCGGATTTTCTCCGAGTATCAGCTGTCTGCAGGATTCCTGCCGGCCAGCGTAGACGCGTTTGTTGTCGAGTGACCGCTATTGTGGGCGACCGGCCGCCAGACAGGCCGCTATTGATGGGTTCCGAACGGCCTGCTAACGGCCAGAAGCGGACTCAACGATTCTCGCTTGCTGGTTGCCAAGTCGAGCAATCGACACCTTCTTCGACCATGACTTTCACTTCGCCGATAACCCAGTGACCTTGCCCCCAACATCCCTTTGTGAACGATGCCAGACAGACTTCAGAACCCGACGGTACGAGAAAGGGGCTCTGTGCTGTGATCCTCTTTCCATCAGATAGCACAATCTCCAGCTCCCATAGAGAAGAACCCATGGCGTAGTCTCCCGGCTTGGATGCTCTGACAAGTTTGGAAACTTGACCTTTCTCTGTACCTAGGAAGTCTGTTTCCGGGTTGTACATGCGGTCGTAAGCGAACAACACCGACAGGAAAGCGAAGAGTATTGCGAGAACGATGGCCCATCCTCTTACTTCACTACGATGCTCGAGCCAGAATAATTTGAGGCCTGACAACAAGGCTATTGAGTTCTTCAGAGTCGGCTTTGGGTCAGAAGCCGTCAGTCTAACCGAAAATGCAGGGGCGGCTGGAAACGGCGATCGGCTGACGGTGACAATCACGATTTCCAAGAAAACAGCTACCCATCATTCTCCGGTTTGTAGCCGTTCATGAGTGGCACTACGCGTAGTAGTAATCTAGGCATGCCATACGTAGCTAATGACATCGGAATCGTCATCCAAAAGAACCCGAAGATCAGAAACCGCGCATCTGTTTGCCCGAACTCGCGAAAGTAACCGATCGCCGTCAACATCCCAGTCCAGAACACGAGGGCTCCTGCGATGATTTGAGTTCGATGATGTCGCAAAGACTCGCTGGCTTTGTACGAGCGACGATAAAACTCTTCATTGAACTTTAGGATATTCACTGATCAAGTCGTCGATGTCGCCTTTGGATCAGGAGCTGCCAGTTTAACGCAGAGGACCTGGCCGACGCCTTCCGGCAAGAAGCATTCTGTGGCCGCGTCCCAAATACTGGCATCAGGTTATCCAGAAGACTGTGAAACCTTCTATGTTCCACTCCATCCCCGTTTTCTTGAAATAGAGCAAGAACTCTCCGCTTCCACACATCGCAGGACAGTAGTACGAAAGTACCAGAGCCGCTTCTAACTGATCATCGCTCAGCGCCACATCTGACAGTGCGTAAAACTCTTGGTGCTCCGGAAATGCGGCTCGAAAATCTTCAGCGAATTTACGCGACCGCCAGTTCGATTCGGAGGAAATCTCGGCCTTGTCCACAAACTTGGCATTGATCATTACTGGCGACCATTCAAGCTCTACGCTAGTTTCGGCTGACTCGAATAGCCGGTCCAAGAGAGCATCGGGCATGTTAACTTCTCGCTGAATGTACGACCACAGTTCGTCTTTGCTTCCTTCGCGGAGGTACTGTGCCTCGGTGTGACTGAGTACGATTACTTCAGTCAGTGCGTCCTGCATACGCTCATTCATTACGACTTCGTAGACTTGCTGCGAGGGTGTCAGACCGACATCTCCACGGCTACATCCTGCCCCGAATAGCAGTACGGCCAAAATGATCCCCAATGCGAGAGGTTTGCTGTTCATTTAGCGCCTGTTTCGATGATCTGTGACCGTCCGCAATGGGTCACTAGGGGTCATGCTACCTCAAAATACCTGGCTGGCAGCTCACGGCCAGTAGCGGAAGTTCAATTCATGCTCAGACAGTCTCTTGTTTGAACAGCTTAAGAAGTGCCGCCTGGATCGAAAACAGCGCAAAACAGCCGATCAGGGATACTGGATAAAGGATTGCAGCGCCCATTAGGAAGTCGCGCTTGCTTATGACTGAAGCAGTGACTGCGTCCCATGCCAAAGTCCCAAACACAACGAAGGCAGCGAAGAGCAAAGCTCGGCGTTTCAAGTCCTCCCAGCTACGAATCATCAACGCCGGAATCCAGAATGCGATCAATAGGCCAAGCGCATCCGCCAAATGAACTCTGAGGGGCGCGCCGCTGTACAAATAAACCGGCGAGAATGCGATGCCGGCCAGTATTGTCGCGATCAGGACCTTGCTGAGAATCTTCATTGAGACGACATATTGGGTGTTACCCAGCGGCTGTAAAGTGTCGGAAGCCGTCATTCTACCTCTATATGCCTGGACGACTGGTTCCGGCCAAAACCAGTCGGCCGCCGCTAACTCTCCGGCACATCTTCGTAAATGTCTACGAACGATCCAACTGGGAAAGCCGCTTCGACATCGGCGCGTGCTGGGTGTTCTTTGAAGAGAAGAGCATTCCAGTACTTCCGCTTGGAGATATTGTCCAAAAACTCGATGCCGCTGATCGTCCAACTTACTGAAGAGTCAGGCAAAGGAACAGAATCGCCAACTTTGACTTTGCCCTCGCGAATGTAACCAATGACAAACGCGCCACGCCCAGAAAGTTCGTAGTGATCGGTAACTTCAAATCTGCCGGAAGGTTGCGCGTCCATTGACTCACGCTGAAGGATTTTGTCTTTTTGAACGAATAGCCAATGACCGCAATGGGTCAGGAGGCGTCAGTATAGCGGACATTCAATGAGCGACGGGTTACAGCCATTAGCAGTCATTGGCAGTTACATCGAACGCCTCAGTCGGTGTTGCTTGATGAAACCTGATCTTCCAGCCGTCCGCACTCAGTATCCAGATAGAAGCTCTCAGCGTATATCTATGAATCTCTCCGGATTCGTCGACGCTCGCGGATTTATAGGTGAGCAACGCAGTGCTGGCGCCCAGCGGAATCAATTCGAAATCCTGAGACAAGACACGACCAACAGATTGTTCGGAAGCCAGAAGATCGAGGATTGCGGGCCGATCGTAGATAGTGCCCGATCGACCAAACTCCAGGAAAGACTCGTGCAGTACCGCCTGAACTTGTGATGTATCACGCCGAGTATCTGGTTGATGAAGCGCGATCTCGGCGTTTCGCAGGAGTCCCAATAATTCGTTCATAGACGTACGCTACGTGTTCTTGAGCGGCGGCTTCGCGCAGTCATGGGTCATCCTACCTCAAATCACCTGAGCGATACTTACAGGTCCGAAGCGCTCACGCGAGCAAGCATGAGCCGGTAGAGAACTAGCGTGGTATCAGACGAGTTCCTTTTCCAGCAAAACCAGTAAACGACTCCAGGCGCGCTCGGCCTGGACTTCGTTGTAGACGTCACTGTCCGGGGGGCACCATCCGTGCATTGCACCGTCGTAGACTTCGATCTCGGCGCTCACACCCGCCTCTGAAAATGCCTTCCGAAGCCGGGGCTCCTCCTCGGGAAAACGTTCGTGATCGTTCTCTGCAATGGCGACCAGGAAGCCGGCCTTGATCCGGGGCACCAGCAGGTGCGGGCTTTCCGGCTTGTCGGTTGCGAGCCCGCCACCGTGAAACGAGGCGCCGGCACCGATGCGATCCGGCATCGCCGCCGCCAGTCGAAACGTGTAGGAACCCGTCATGCAGTAACCGGTGGTTCCGATTTTCTTCGAGCTGTCGACCGCTTCCTGTGCATCGAGGAATTTCACATAGGCTTTGCCGTCGGTGACACACGTCTCCGGCGACAGGCTTCTTGCATGGGGCATCAGGAGCTCTCGAATCGCCGGGTCACGGAACGATCCGCCGTCCGGCAGGATCGCGCCCTTGTGGGTTCGATAGTAAGGATTAACGACGAGGACAGAGTAGCCCGACTGCGCCAGCCGCTTACCCATGGCGCGAAACGCATTGCGTATGCTCTTGATGTCCGGCCAGACGATGACGGCCGGGTGTTTGCCGGAAGACGGATGCACGAAATAGGCGTCGGCCATTCCGTCCGGTGTTTCGACCGTGACGTCCTGCTCGGTGACATCCACGGCACCCGCTACGGCCGGCAGCAGCGTCGTCGCCGCTACTGCGGCGCCTCTCTTGGTGAATTCCCGCCTCGTAATCGAGTTGCGACGCAGGAAGTCTTCTTCGTCTTTGTTGGTGAACTCATCGCACATGGTAGCTGCTAGCCTCTTTGGGGTGTTTCATGGCGCTTCTGCCTCATTTGCGGAAGAAGGCAACGGGACGCCAGTATCTCATCGTTCGACCGCAAGACAGCGATCGAGTTGCGCGAATGCCTCGTCCTCGGTCCGACCTGCCGTGTCGATAATCAGCCGCTCTTCGGTCCAGGCCTCGTATTCACGAGCTTCGACATCGGCCCAGGTCGGCAGGTACAGGTCAACGATGTCAGAGGTCCTGCTCTCTATGCGGGCCTTGTGCTCTTGCCGGTCGGAACACACGACCTCGATATTGACGCAGCGTGAGCCTGCGTCAGCGGCAACGGCCTCCCACTCGCGGCGCGTCAGTGCAATCGTATTGCAGGAATCAGCGACGACGCTGACGTCGTTCAAGAGATTGTCAGCGGCTATCCGGTAACTGAGCCGATAGCCTTCACCCTCAGCATCGAAATCACAGAGATCGCGGAGCGCCTGCTCCACCGTATCGATACGGATGAAGCAGGCATTCACCGACGCCGCCAGTCGCTTTGCCAGTGTCGTCTTGCCCACGCCGGGCAGACCAGAAAACGCGTATAGCGTAGCGGGCGTCGTCTTGCTCACCGCTGGATTCTGCCCTTATGCATCAGCGGGCTGGCGAGACGTTCAAGGCTTGCGGAAAAGGAACGTGAATCGATCCGTGTTGCCGCTGACCGACCGACGGCCGACTTCGTACTCGAGCTCGTCGTCGGCACGGTAGTGGAGATCGGAGTAGTCGACGAACTCAAAACCGGCCTCGAGCGCTTCCTTGATGACGAGCACCGGGTCGATACGGCGACGGTTCTCATAGTTGGCCGGCTCCATGTGGCGCATCGTGTGATCGACGACGCCGTACAGGCCACCGGATTTCAGAGACTTGAACACCGCATCGTTCAGAATCTTGCGTGCTTCGGGGTCGAAGTTGTGAACGTTGCGGAACGTGAGCACCATGTCCAGATCGGACAGGCCGAAATCGAAGTCGTCGAGCGAGTAGAAGCGGGCGCCCTCCTCCCGACGCAGGTTCGCCGAGGTTTCGACAAGCTCAACGTCTTCGAAGCCCGGTTCGGTCAGCACACCCTCGCTGACGCGGCGGGTGCCGATCGACACGTACAGTTGGCCGTTCTCCGCAAGCACGGGCGCGAGTACGCGCGTATACCAGCCGCCGCCGGGGATCAGTTCGAGTACCCGCATATCGTCCTCGAGGCCGAAGAACTTCAGCGTCTCGAGCGGCCGACGGTTCCGGTCACGGACGCGGTCTGCTTCCGGTCGCGCTTCGGCGGCCAGTGCCGCCTCGACCTTGGCATCGATGTCACCCGCGACGGCGACAGATGTAGCCAGTGCGGAAATCATGGCCACTGTAATTGCGATCAAAGTCCTCAAGGTTCTTCTCCTCAGATTGGGGTGGCTGCGTTTTATCACATCGGGACCGCAGGAATGGCAACAAAGTGTAAGTACAGAGGGCGCAACTTACGCCGTCATCGACTAATCGGCGGTCTTCGTTAGCCAGGCCGGATGTGCGTACTCGACGATCTCGACGACATCGCCGACCCGCGCAACGCCGGCAAGCTCTACAACACCCAGCAGGCCGCGACTGAGTTTGGCCGCTTTTGCGAAGGCGGTCGGCATCAGCTCACTGCCGTCAGCTTTTCGGTAGCGCTGTTTGAGCAGCTCACCCTTGCTTAAGCACGGCGCGCAAAACTCTTCGACAAGCAGTTCGAGACCCGACGGAAATTTGAGCATCGAGCCTTTCGGCAGCTTTGACAGATCGGGGGCGCCCTCGAGACAGAGGTTGGCGGTGATGTCGCTGGGAGAAAGTCGAGACGCCAGGCCCATGTCCGATGAGATTTGCTCCAGCTCCTCGACCGAGATGGCGGACCACATGCGCTCGTTGCGCCGCATCGTGCCTTTCGGCTGTTTATCGTTGCCGCCTGCTGCGCGAAGATGACCTCGATGTCGATCGCCGACGATGCCGTCGACCTCGAATTGAAGCTCATCAACACTGCCCCGCTCCGGGTCCAACTTCGAATACGCATGCAGTTCGACAACGGTAATCAATGCCACACTCCTCTCTAGTACGGTTCGGGCGGCGTCAATCGACGACGATCCGGCGCCCAGAAGGGTCCTTCGACCACGGTCGCTCGCGCCATCTTGCGCTGCCAGTGCATCTCACGCTGGTAGTAGATCTCGACCCACAACGTTGTGCCCGGACGTCCGTGCGGCTGTCGAACCGTGCCGAGGGCGACGTTCTTCTTGCACACGGGCGACCACGCCGCACTGGTCACGAAACCGATGTCGGATCGACTGCGTGACTCGCGGGGAAAGACATAGGCATTGTGCGCCGGCTTGTTGCCCTCGATGTCGAGTCGCACGAGTCGCCAGGTTGATCCCCGGCGCTGCTCTTCGGCTAGTGCACGGCGGCCGTTGAAGTTTGGTTTCGTGAAATCCACGAGCCAGTCGAGGCCCAGCTCGAAAGGCGATCGGCTGCGCCCGGTCCTGACCGTCTCGTCGGCCGGCAGGAACTCGAGACCCGGTGCGAGATAACCCGCTTCTATCCTCGACAATTCGAGCGCGTCCGTGCCGATCGCTCGGATGCCGGTCAGCTCCCCGGCCTCGAAGATGCGGTCCCAGATAACGCCGGCATCGTCGGGAGACATCCACAGCTCGTACCCGAGGTCTCCGGTGAAACCCGTACGCGACACCATGACCGGCCTGCCGCCCAGTTCCATATGCACCAGGCCGAAGGGCTTCAGCGACTCGAGACCCTCGAACCCGGCGCGCGTCAGCACGCTCCACGAGGTCGGGCCCTGCACGGCAAGGGCGGCGACGTCGGCCGTCTCGTCGTCGATCTCGACGTCAAAACCGATCGCTGCGTCTGCAAACCAGGCCGCGTGCCGACCGGCGGCGCAGACGCGATAGTCGCCCTCGTCCAGGTGGAAGATGGTTCCGTCGTCGATGACCTTGCCGTCGTTGTCGCACCAGACGCTGTAGCCGACTCGGCCGGGCCCAAGCACCGACACGTTTCGCGTGACCAGTCGGTTGAGGTAGGCGCCTGCATCGGGCCCGGTGATCCGGTATTTGTTCATCGGCGACAGGTCGAACACGGCCGTCGCGTTGCGTATGGCGAAATACTCGAGATCCGCGCAGTAGGGTGAATTGCAGACGGTGTAGCCGTTCCACGTATGCCATTCATTCAGCGTGTCGATGGCCTTGAAGCGACCGTAGAAAGGCGTCTCGAGTCGACCCTGGTGAACTTCGGTCATCGCGAACGCTCCCTCTCCAGTATCACCTGCGCGGCGTTGTAGCCGGGCGCACCGGTGACGCCACCACCCGGGTGCGTGCCGGCGCCGCACAGGTAGAGTCCTTCGAGCGGCATCCGGTATTGCGCCGCGCCGGCGACCGGCCGTACGAACATGAACTGATCGAGCCCGAGCTCTCCGTGGTGCCAGTGCCCGCCGGACATGCCGAACTCAGCCTCGAGATCCACGGGCGTCAGCAACTCGGAATGGAGAACAAGATCGCGCAATCTCGGCAGCGTTTCTTCGAGCACGCGCAGTGCAGCATCGTGGAAGTCTGCTCGCGCGACGTCGGACCAGCCGCCGGCGAGATCGTAAGGCGCGAACTGCACCAGCGCCGACATCACGTGCTTGCCGGCGGGCGCAAAACTGTCATCGGATACGCTGGGGAATGAGAGCTCGAACACGGGCTGACTCGAACAGCGCCCATACTTGACCGGGTTGAATGCCCGCTCGACGGCTTCCGCCGACGCAGCCACCAGCAGACGGCCACCGAAATCCTCGGGGCGGAGACCGCTGATCTCGGGCAGCGCGTCGAGCGCCACGTGCAGTTTGGCCACATTGCCCTTGCTGCGCAGGTGGTGGACCCGTCGCACGAATGTCGACTCAAAATGCCGCGCGCCGACGAGTCCGAAGACCGTGGTCTTGGGGTCGGCATTCGAGATGACCTTCCAGCTCGAGAACCGGCCCGCCGCGGTATCAACACCGACGACCCGGCCGTTGTCGACGACAATACCCTCGACCGGCGTGTCGGTACGGATCGTCACGCCGAGCGCCTCGGCCCGTTCGGCGAGCGCGTCGCTGACGGCGCCGAGACCGCCAGCCGGCTGCGACACATGCCCTCCGGTGCAGAGCCGGTACAGCCACGTGATCATCGAGCCGGGCGAGCGTGGACCCGTGTGTGTGCCGGTGACGGCATCGAGTGCGATCGCACCCTTCAACAGATCACTCTCGAAGCGCGCGTCGAGTTCGTCGTAGATGTTCTGCCCGATCAGCTGCAGGAAGTCGCGCATGTCGGCTTTGCCGAGCATGCGCAGGTCGAGGCCGAGCCTGGCGAGCTTGATCGTGTCATTGAAGCTGCCGGACCCGAGCCTCGGCGGTGGCTTCATCAATTGTTTGTTCAGGAACCCAGCGAACGTGTCGCTCCACTCCATGAATTCGGTGAATGCCTGTGCGTCCTGGTCGCTGACGCCGACCGCCGTCTGCTCATCCATGAAGACGTGATCGCCGCTTTGGCTCAGCGCGATCGTCGGCATGCGTTCGCTCTTTAGCGGTATCCGCACGCCCAGCGCCTTCATGACACGCGGCTGCAGCTGGTGCAGCAAGTGCGCGCCCGCAGACACCGAAAAACCGTCGGCGAAGGGGCGCGTGACGGCGGCGCCGCCCACCTCGGCCCTCGCCTCCAAGACCAATACCTTCTTGCCCGCTTTGGCGAGCAGCCCGGCGCAGACCAACCCGTTATGGCCGGCGCCGACGACGATTGCATCGTATCGCTCAGTCATCGCCGAAGTTCTCCGGCACCGTGTTGGCGTATTTGAGGTCTTTGAGGATCTCGCGAGCGGCGTTTGCGCCCGGCGCAGCCATGACGCCACCGCCCGGGTGCGTGCTCGAGCCACACATATACAGGCCGGACACCGGCGCACGATATTGCGCGTAGCCGGGTACCGGTCGGTTGAACAGCAGCTGGTCCATCGTCAGCTCGCCGTGGAAGATATTGCCCTCGGTGATCCCGATCTGGGACTCGATGTCCGACGGCGTGCGGATCTCGTAGTGCAGGATCAGGTCCTTGAAGTTCGGGCTGTAGTTCGCAATCTGGTTGATGACGGTGTCGGCGAATTGCTGGCGCTCCTCATCGGTCCACGCACGCCCGTCGATCTCATAGGGGCAGTACTGCACGAAGCAGCTCATGAAATGTTTGCCGGGCGGCGCCATCGTCGGATCGTTCATCGTCGGCATGACCATGTCGATGTACGGATCCTGCGACCAGGTACCGTCCGTCCAATCGTCGTAGGCGCGCTCCATGCGCTCCATCGAATCGACGAAGTGCATGTCGCTGCTGTAGAGCGTGCTGCCTTTCGGCAGCGCCGGAAACTCCGGCATGCCGTCGAGCGCGATATTCAGCTTGCCGGACGAGCCGCGAATCTTGAATTCTTTGACCTTCCTGACGAAGTGCGACGGCAGGTCGCTCTCGTCCATGCAGTCGAGGAACATGCGCTTGACGTCCATCGCCGAGACGACGGTGTCTGCATCGATCTCATCACCGTTCTCGAGCGCGACGCCGACAACCTTTCCATCGCGGATGCGGATGTGCCCGACCCCGGACTCCGTGCGCAACTCGCCGCCGTTCGCCTGGAACGCGCCGGCGATCGCATTGGACACCGCGCCCATGCCGCCACGCGCAAATCCCCAGGCGCCGACGTTGCCATCGACGTCGCCCATGTAGTGATGCAGCAGCACATACGCGGTGCCGGGAGAATGAATGCCCAGTGCCGTGCCGATGATGCCGCTGCCGGACAGCGCCGCCTTGATGACGTCGGTCTCGAAGTATTCGTTCAGATAATCGGCGACGCTCATCGTCCAGAAACGCAGCGTCTCGTACATGCGATCCTCGCCCATGTCGACGAATCGCTTGCCGATGTCTAGCAGCCCGGCCAGGTCCCGGGGGTGAAACGAGGTCGGGTCCGGCGGCGTCGTCAGCAGGAAGTCCCGTATGAACCGGCACTGGCGCTGCGTGTCGGCGGCGTAATGCTTGTAGGCGTCCGCATCGCGTCGTGAGAACCGCGACATCTCCCGGTACTTGACCTCCGGGTCGTGGTACGAGCCAAAGTAGTCACCGTTCTGCATGAAGGTCAGCGATCCGCCGTAAGGCGTTATCTGCAGGCCGTGCTTGTGCAGCTCCAGTGAGCGAAAAATTTCGGGCCGCAGCAGACTGCAGACATACGAGCAGTTTGAATAAATCCAGTCCTTGTGCAGCTCGCGGCTGACCGCCGCTCCGCCGATATAGTCGTTCTTCTCGACACAGACGACATCGAGGCCGGCCTTCGCGAGGAACGCGGCCGTCGTAAGGCCATTGTGGCCCGCGCCGACAACAACGACGTCGTACTTCTTCATGAAGTCACGCGGCCGAGTTCTGTCAGCAGCCAGGACACGTACACGCTTTCGGCCGCTTCCATCTCGGAGAAAGGCCCGGGCTCGTAGTAGCGTGACTTAACACCTGCATAGTTGTCGGTGATGATCTTCATGTCGGCCTGCGTCGTAATGTCCCAGAGCCATACGAGCTCGTCGACATCGTAGTCCTTCGACGCCTCGGCGTCTCCCCGAACAAACCACGTAATCTCGCAGCAACAGTTCTCGAGATCGACCGGCTTGAACACGTAACAGACGACGTGATCGCTGTAGGCGAGCATGAAAGAGAAGGCGCCGAACGAAAAATCTGATGCACCGCCATCGTAGCTCGTGAGTTCGCCGAGCAGCGGCGCGACGGGCTGCCCGTCGCGACTGCCTGTCAGGTAGCCCTCGAACAAGGCCGTCCGGCTATAGCCGTAACCCATCTCTCCGTCGCGCGCCTTGGTATCGAGACGATCGACCACACGGTCCGGCAGCGGCGAATCCGCGAGCTTGTCCTTCAGCGCGTCCTGCAGGGGGCCGCGCCGGCGATGGTCGATGGTCAACGTGTGCATGCGCGCGTACTCGGGGTGCGACGTTGAGCAGTGATAACACTCCTGGTAGTTCTCGACGGCAAGCTTCCAGTTCGCGGGGATCGCGTAGCTGCGTCGCGCCGCGACCTTCATGCCCTCGAAGTCGAGCACGTGCATCGGCTCCTCGAGGTCGTGAACCGCGCCGTCCAGCGACGGCGGCGAGTCACTGAAACAGATCAGGACGATGCCGTGCACGATGCCGATCGACACCGGCCGCAGGCCATAGTCACTCTTGTCGAAGCCGTCAGGCATGCTGCGCGCAGCGACGAGCGCGCCGTCCAGGGAATACTTCCAGCCGTGGTACGGGCAGGAGAACGCACGCGTCGTGCCGCTCGGCTCGAGGCAGACCCTCGATCCTCGATGGCGGCATACGTTCGCGAAAGCCCTGAGCTCACCGTCTTCACCGAGCACAATGATCGCCGACTCGTCGGCGACCTCGAAGACCCTGAAATCTCCGGGCGCCTGCCACTCGGACTGGTGGCCGGCGACGAACCAGTTCGGGTAGACGATGCGTGCCAGCTCGGCGCGATAGACGGCCGGCTCGGTGTAAAAGCCTCGCAGAAGCGAGCGCCCCGCCGGCTGTTGCTGCAGAAGCTTGGAAACGGGGTCAGTCATGGTGCTTTCGGGTACGGCGATAGATCAGCAGAGCGGCGATGAACCCAAGAGTACAGAACCCGACGGCGATCAGGTAGAAGTAACGATAGCCGTCGACGCCCGGGTAAGCGTCGAGCAGGACACCGCCGATGTAGGGCATGTAGATGTCCGGCGTGTAACCGACGAAAGAGACGACACCGCCGGCAGTTCCGGTCACCGCGACCGGAACGCCGCCCTCCTCGAGCAGCGCAAAGTAGATGCCGCGCAGCGCGAAGATCGCGATCGCGGCGATCGCGATATTGGCCAGCATGAGCCAGACGATCGCCGGGTCGGCAGGCGTCACCGCGAACAGGCTGAAGCTTATGATCAGGACAACGAAGAGCACGACCGTCGTCCGCGCGATGCCGAAGCGATCCGCGGCAAATCCGGCAAGCACGGCGGCGCCGGGTTTGAGCCACATCCTTGCGATCGACACGGCGCCGGCCATGCCGGCCGACATCAGGAACACGTCGGTCGCGTAAGGCGTAAAGTAAAACGACGTCCAGTAGGCAGAGTACGCAGCGAGGATAACCAGTGCGATCAGCCACACGACGGGCATGCCCAGGACGCGGCGCACGTCTGCGAGCCTGATCTGTTCGCTGTCGCCGCGGTCGGCCACGCTGTCCTCGATCACCAACCAGCTCAGAACGCCGAGCGCAATCGTCAGTACCGACAGCACGACAATGACAGTGGAGACGGCCTGGTTCGTGCTGCCCAGCCAGACGAAGATCGCGAGCAGTGAGCCGTTGACGGCCATTTCGGCCACACCGCGAGTCGTCTCGAGTATCCCGAAAGCGCGCCCCTGCTCGTCCGGAGGCGCCCAGCCGCGCGTCACGCGAATCATTGATGCCCAAAACATCAGTGTGATGGCGACACCCCAGCCCGCGTGAATGAGAAGGCTCGCGCGATAACCGGGAAAGGTCGAGAAGTACAGGCCTAATCCACCCATGATGAACAACGACAGCGTGATCAACTTGCGTGGCGAGTAGCGGTTGGCCACCCAGCCTCCGGGTATGTAAGCCAGCATCGACGCAATACCGAACACGCTCATGAGCATGCCGAACTCGGTGTTGTTCAGCGCCAGCGCATCGGACAGCGGTTTGTACAGGAATTCGCGCAGAAACGGCAGCAGGAAGATAACGCCACCGGAAAAGCCGAGCACCAGCATCAGTATCCAGCGACGAATAGCACCCATTGCTTGTTGTCCTTCTCAAGGGCTCTGGAGTCTGCCCGGGGCGATTCAAATGGCAACTTCGCCGGGCGGTCTTCGAGTGTCACCCCGGACCGGCGCCGAATCAAGGGTGAAGGCGGGGTCTGACTAGAATGTTATCGGTTGGCCGTCCCAGGCGAAGAAACCGCCGGAGTCATCAGCCTGCGCACCGTCAATAAGCTCGAGCAACTTGCCGGCAGAGAATGCGGCGTCGAACAACTTGCCCTTGGGCACGCCGCGCTGGAAAGGCGACGACAGGCGCGTGTCCACGGTTCCCGGGTGCAGCGCCAGGAGAATCGATTGGGGCCGACTGCGGCGGTGCTCGATGGCTGCCGTCTTCAACACCATGTTGAGCGCCGCCTTGGACGCGCGGTA
>JASJCQ010000037.1 GCA_030065915.1 Woeseiaceae bacterium | reverse complement strand
TTTTAATTAACTGAAGAACCATCCGGGAACGGGGCAATGTCAAAAGAGAAATTTGAGAGAACAAAACCGCACGTAAACGTAGGCACGATTGGTCACGTTGACCATGGTAAGACGACGCTGACGGCGGCGTTGACGAAGTGCATGGCGGACCTGCACGGTGGTGCGGTTCAGGCGTATGACCAGATTGACAATGCGCCGGAAGAGCGCGAGCGCGGTATTACGATCGCGACGGCACACGTTGAGTACGAGAGCGTTAACCGTCACTACGCGCACGTTGACTGCCCGGGACACGCGGACTACGTGAAGAACATGATCACGGGTGCGGCGCAGATGGACGGCGCGATCCTGGTGGTAAGCGCAGCTGACGGCCCGATGCCGCAGACGCGCGAGCACATCCTGCTGGCCCGCCAGGTGGGTGTTCCTTACATCGTGGTTTACATGAACAAGGCCGACCAGGTCGACGACGAAGAGCTGTTGGAGCTGGTCGAGATGGAGGTCCGCGATCTGCTGTCGACGTACGAGTTCCCGGGTGACGACACGCCGATCGTGACGGGTTCTGCACTGAAGGCGTTCGAGGGCGACACGTCAGACATCGGTATTCCGTCGGTGATCAAGCTGGTCGAGGCGATGGACTCCTACATTCCGGAGCCGGAGCGTGCGATTGACGGTGACTTCCTGATGCCGGTTGAGGACGTGTTCTCGATTTCGGGTCGTGGCACGGTGGTGACGGGTCGTATCGAGCGCGGCATCGTGAACGTCGGTGACGAGATCGAGATTGTCGGCATCAAGGACACGGCGAAGACGACCTGCACGGGCGTCGAGATGTTCAGGAAGCTCTTAGACCAGGGCCAGGCCGGTGACAACGTGGGCGTTCTGCTGCGTGGTACGAAGCGTGAAGAGGTAGAGCGTGGCCAGGTACTGGCGAAGCCGGGATCGATCACGCCGCACACCAAGTTCGAGGCAGAAGTCTACATTCTGACCAAGGACGAGGGTGGCCGTCACACGCCGTTCTTCAAGGGCTACCGTCCGCAGTTCTACTTCCGCACGACGGACGTGACGGGTGCGGTAGAGCTTCCGGAAGGCACCGAGATGGTGATGCCGGGTGACAACGTACAGATGACGGTTGAGCTGATTGCGCCGATCGCCATGGAAGACGGTCTGCGCTTCGCGATCCGCGAAGGTGGCCGTACCGTGGGCGCCGGCGTCGTCGCCAAGATCATCGAGTAAAACAGCTGAAGCTTACGGGCGGCCCGCCTTGGCGGGCCGCTCGTGTCTTCGAAAAGGCGTTGGCTTGTATCGAACCGGGGTGGATCAGCGATAGGGGAGTTGGCCCCTTCGTTTATGTCAGACAAGGACGGAAACACTCAGTCGATACGTAGGTGACAGCGCACTGGGTTAAGGAGCCGCGGGGCGGCGCACCTTAGCGATTTGCTACAAAGAGGGCGCTGGATCGAGACATCGTGACAACGCACTGGGTTAAGGAGCCGCGGGGCGGCGCACCTTAGCTGTTTGCTACAAAGAGGGCGCTGGATCGAGACATTCGTGACAACGCGCTGGGTTAAGGAGCCGCGGGGCGGCACACCTTAGCGATTTGCTACAAAGAGGGCGCGTCGTGCCAAGCGATTGGTGCAGCGCGATTAGGAACTAGGCCAGTAGCTCAATTGGCAGAGCGGCGGTCTCCAAAACCGCAGGTTGGGGGTTCGATTCCCTCCTGGCCTGCCAGTTTCTGAGAGAGACGGCAGGTAAAAGACGCGAGCCAGGGGCCGCGGGACGGTAGGCATGAGTGCACAAACCGAGACAAACGAAAGCAGTTTCTTAGATATCATCAAGTTGCTGGTTGCGGCGGCTGCGCTGATCGGCGGCCTCTATGGCTACTACTACTACGTCAACGACGTCGCGCTGCCTTTGCGCGTACTGATGGTTCTCGGTGGCACCGGCGTTGGTATCGGTATCGCAATGACAAGCACGCAGGGCTACAGGCTGCGGCACTTCATTCAGGGTTCGCGCATCGAGCTCAAGAAGGTCCACTGGGCGACGCGGCAGGAAACCACGACGACGTCCATTGCTGTGTTTGTGTTTGCACTCATTATGGCGCTGTTTTTCTGGGCGCTGGATTCCGGCCTGCTGTGGCTCACTCGCACGCTGGTCGGCTAAATACAGAAACAGGAATTCCACAAGCTGCGCGCTGACGGCCTTGGTGCCGGGGCTCAGCTGAATATAGAAGGTAAGAAACTTGGCCCTACGCTGGTACATCGTTCACGCCTACTCGAATTTCGAGCACAAGGTGAAGACTTCTCTCGAGGAGCGCATCAAGCGTTTCGGCCTCGAGGACAAGTTTGGCGAAATTCTCGTCCCTACCGAAGAGGTGGTGGAAATGCGGGAAGGGCAGAAACGCCGCAGCGAACGCAAGTTCTTTCCTGGCTATGTGCTCGTACAGATGGAGATGGACGACGAGACCTGGCACCTCGTAAAGGAAGTGCCGAAAGTTCTCGGTTTCATCGGTGGTTCCAGTGATCGGCCGGCGCCGATCACCGAGAAAGAGGCAGACCGGATCCTGCAGCGAGTGCAGGAAGGTGTCGACAAGCCGCGTCCGAAGGTTCTTTTCGAGCCCGGCGAGGTGGTTCGCGTGACCGACGGTCCGTTCAACGACTTCAGTGGTGTGGTCGAAGCGGTCAACTACGAGAAGAGCAAGCTGCAGGTTGCGGTTCAGATTCTCGGCAGGCCGACGCCGGTTGAGCTCGAATTCGGGCAGGTTGAAAAGACGTAAAGACGGTCGCCTGGTCGGCGATGCCTGTCGGAACGTTAAAGAATTATCGGTAGTTTCCCGCTAGGTCGGGAGGCTCGAACTTAAGACGAGGAGCCAGGGCTTGACCCTGGCGTTTGAACTCGGGAGTAAAGCAATGGCAAAGAAAGTATCCAGCTATATCAAGCTGCAGGTGCCCGCGGGCCAGGCGAATCCGTCGCCCCCCGTTGGTCCGGCACTCGGTCAGCACGGCGTCAACATCATGGAATTCTGCAAGGCATTCAATGCTGAAACCCAAAGCGTTGAGCCGGGCCTGCCGATCCCCGTGATTATCACGGTGTACTCCGACCGCAGCTTCACGTTCGTCTCCAAGACGCCGCCGGCGGCCGTTCTGCTTCGAAAGGCAGCCGGTGTACCGAAGGGCTCGGGCACGCCTAACACCGTCAAGGTGGGCAAGGTCACGCGCGCGCAGCTCGAAGAGATTGCAACGACGAAGATGCCTGATCTGACGGCGGCCGATATGGACGCCGCCGTGAGGACGATTGCTGGAACGGCCCGGAGCATGGGCCTGGAAGTCGAGGGAGTGAACTAATGGCTGTCATGAGCAAGCGCAAGAAAGCTGCGCGCGAAAAAGTCGATTCCAACACGGCTTACGAGATTGACGCTGCGCTGTCGCTGGTTAAAGACCTTGCGACGGCCAAGTTTCCCGAGAGTATCGACGTATCTGTCAACCTCGGCGTCGACCCGCGTAAATCGGATCAGGTCGTTCGTGGCTCGACGGTTCTGCCGAACGGTACGGGCAAGACGGTTCGTGTTGCCGTGTTCGCGCAGGGCGACAATGCCGAGAAGGCTAAGGCTGCGGGCGCTGACGTCGTCGGTTTTGACGACCTCGCTGAGAGCGTCAAGGGCGGCGACATGAATTTCGACGTGGTCATCGCCACGCCGGACGCGATGCGAGTCGTCGGTCAGCTCGGTCAGATCCTGGGCCCGCGCGGCCTGATGCCAAACCCGAAGGTTGGCACGGTGACGGCGGACGTCGAGACGGCTGTAAAGAACGCAAAAGCGGGCCAGGTCCGCTATCGCACGGACAAGGCCGGCATCATCCATTGCGCCATTGGGCGGGTGGATTTCGAAGTGACGGCACTGAAGGAAAACCTCGAGGCGCTTCTGGCTGACCTGAAGAAAGGCAAGCCCGCATCGGCGAAGGGTACTTACTTCAAGAAGTTAACTGTTTCATCAACGATGGGTCCCGGCGTGGCCGTGGACCGGAGCTCGGTAGACGCCTGAGGGCGTCAACAGGGGTCGTTGAACGTATTCACCGGATCGCCCGAACGGGTGGAAGGGTGATAGCCGCAAGGACGCGGCGATCGTCGAAGACCGTAGGCGACAGGCCTTTAGGCCCGTCTTAATAAACGCCTACGCAGATGGTGGACTTGAGTCAGGAGTACTGGCAACGGTTGCCATCCGACAGGAGAAGGAAATCTCCGTAGGTTGGGTAACGGTTCAATCAGGCGTTCGTCCGGAGACTGATCCGGTGGGCGTGTGACGGAACCGGAGCCTTTATGTAGTAACCGTAGGCCAGGAGGTATTTATGGCACTGAGACTCGAAGACAAGAAAGCACTTGTTGCCGAGGTAAGCGCGGTTGCGGGTGACTCTGTTACGGCTGTAGCGGCTGAATACAGAGGACTTTCGGTTGCAGAAATGACGGCATTGCGCAAAGAAGCGCGCAACGCTGGCGTCTACCTGCGTGTCGTCAAAAACACGCTGGCACGCCGTGCAGTCGAAGGTACGGACTTTGAGTGCATGCAAGACACGCTCAAAGGACCGTTGCTGCTCGCGTTTGCAAAAGATGATCCAGGTGCCGCTGCCAGGGTAATCAAGGATTTCGCCAAGGAGCACGAAGCTCTGAAGGCGGTTTCTCTTGCAGCCGGCGGGCAACTGATGCCCGGGTCCGATCTTGCGAAGTTGGCAGATCTGCCGACGCTCGATCAGGCACGTGCAATGTTGCTTGGCGTCATGGTTGCGCCGATGTCCCAGTTGGTACGCACTTTGGCCGAGCCTCCCGCGATGCTCGCACGGACGTTGTCCGCGCGGGGAGAGCAGGAAGCGGCCTGACTTTGAATTAATTTTCCTGACTCAGGAATAAAGACAAGAGGAAATACAGACATGGCAATGTCAAACGAAGATCTGCTCAAAGAACTGAGCGCAAAGCCCATCATGGAAGTCGTTGAGCTCGTCAAGATGCTGGAAGACGAGTGGGGCGTATCCGCAGCAGCACCGGTTGCAGTAGCAGCGGGCCCGGCCGCGGGTGGTGACGCAGGCGAAGCAGCAGCCGAAAAGGACGAGTTCGACGTCGTCCTGGCGAGCTTTGGCGGCAACAAGGTTGCGGTCATCAAGGCTGTTCGCACGATCACCGGTCTTGGCCTGAAAGAAGCCAAGGACGCGGTCGAAGGCGCGCCGTCAACGATCAAGGAAGGCGCATCGAAAGACGAGTCTGAAGAAATCAAGAAGCAGCTTGAAGAGGCGGGCGCAACCGTCGAGCTCAAGTAAGCACTTGCGGCTTGCA
The DNA here is from genome assembly GCA_030065915.1 of Woeseiaceae bacterium. Classification (GTDB taxonomy): domain Bacteria; phylum Pseudomonadota; class Gammaproteobacteria; order Steroidobacterales; family Woeseiaceae; genus UBA1847. The sequence continues at coordinate 9,439 of JASJCQ010000037.1, read as the reverse complement.
CTTTTGATAGCGGGCCTGATGGTCCAAACGGGTGAGCAGCCAGTCGGGGTTCGACTGGCTGCTTGCTCGTATCTGTGAGTTTTGTATCTGGCGTCGGATACAAACCTGACAGACGATTTTTTTGAAAATGTGAGAGAGCCGGCAATTCCGCCGAGGCTCTTTCGACAACGAGGGTAGTCCCTAATGGCTTATTCGTTCACTGAGAAAAAGCGCATCCGCAAGAACTTCGGCAAGCGGCCGACGATTCTTGACGTTCCTTACCTGCTGTCGATCCAGGTCGACAGTTACGCGAAGTTCCTGCAGACAGACAAGACGATCGAAGATCGCGAAGACCTCGGTCTTCACGCGGCCTTCAAGTCGGTCTTCCCGATCGTCAGCTACTCGGGTAATGCGGCACTGGAGTACGTCAGCTATCGACTCGGCGAGCCGGTGTTCGACGTCAAGGAGTGCCAGGTTCGCGGACTGACCTACGCAGCACCGATCCGGGTCAAGGTTCGCCTCGTCATCTATGACAAGGAAGCCAGTGGCACGCCGAAGCCGGTCAAGGACATTCGCGAGCAGGAAGTCTATCTCGGTGAAATGCCGCTGATGACCGACCACGGCACCTTCGTCATCAACGGTACGGAGCGCGTCATCGTTTCCCAGTTGCACCGTTCGCCGGGCGTCTTCTTCGATCACGACAAGGGCAAGACGCACAGCTCGGGCAAGCTGCTGTTCTCTGCCCGCATCATCCCCTATCGCGGTTCCTGGCTGGACTTCGAGTTCGATCCCAAGGACGCGGTCTTCGCGCGTATCGACCGTCGCCGCAAGCTGCCGGTCACGATCATCCTCCGTGCGCTGGAGATGACGAACGAAGAGATGCTGGACCTGTTCTTCGAGAACAACGATTTCTACCTGTCGGAGAAAGAGATCAAGATGGGTCTCGTGCCGGAGCGCCTGCGTGGCGAGACGGCGAGCTTCGATATCAAGCTCGGACGCAAGACCATCGTCGAAGAAGGCCGCCGGATCACCGCCAAGCACGTCCGTGACATGAACAAGTCCACGGTTGACAAGCTCGTCGTTCCGGTCGAGTACCTCGAGGGCAAGATTCTCGCCCATGACATCGTCAACACCGAGACCGGTGAGCTGTTGGCGGCCGCGAATGCCGAGCTGACGCCCGAGCTGGTCCAGGAGCTGATCGAAGCGGGTGTCGATCACATCCGCACGCTGTACGTCAACGACCTCGATCGCGGTCCGTTTATTTCGAACACGCTCAACATCGATCCGTCCACGACCCGCCTCGAAGCGCTGGTGGAGATCTACCGGATGATGCGTCCTGGCGAGCCGCCGACCAAGGAAGCTGCCGAAAACCTGTTCCAGAACCTGTTCTTCAACAGCGAGCGTTATGACCTGTCGGCTGTCGGCCGCATGAAGTTCAACCGTCGCGTTGGGCGTGACGAGTCTGAGGGTGTGGGTGTACTGGACAAGGAAGACATCCTCGACGTCCTGAAGACCCTGATCGATATTCGTAACGGCTATGGCACGGTTGACGACATCGATCACCTCGGCAACCGCCGCGTTCGTAGCGTAGGCGAGATGGCCGAGAATGCATTCCGCGTCGGCCTCGTGCGCGTCGAGCGCGCGGTCAAGGAGCGCCTGACACAGGCCGAGACCGAAGGCCTGATGCCGCAGGAAATGATCAACGCCAAGCCAGTAGCTGCCGCGGTCAAGGAGTTCTTCGGTTCGAGCCAGCTGTCGCAGTTCATGGACCAGAACAATCCGCTATCGGAAGTCACGCACAAGCGACGCGTTTCTGCTTTGGGCCCGGGCGGCCTGACCCGCGAGCGCGCCGGCTTCGAAGTCCGCGACGTTCACCCGACGCACTACGGCCGCGTTTGCCCGATCGAGACGCCTGAAGGCCCGAACATCGGCCTGATCAACTCGCTGGCCGTCTACTCACGTACCAACGCTTACGGTTTCCTCGAGACGCCGTACCGCAAAGTCGTGAAAGGCAAGGCGACCGCCGACATCGAGTACCTGTCGGCGATCGAAGAAAGCCAGTACGTCATCGCACAGGCCAACTCCGAGCTGGACAAGAACGGCAAGTTCCTGGAGGAGCTGGTCGCCGTTCGTCACAAGAACGAGTTCACGCTGGCAAACCCGGAAGACATCAACTACATGGACGTCAGCCCCCGCCAGATCGTCTCGGTCGCCGCGGCGCTGATTCCGTTCCTCGAGCACGACGATGCCAACCGAGCATTGATGGGATCCAACATGCAGCGCCAGGCTGTCCCGACCCTGCGCGCCGAAGCGCCGCTGGTGGGCACCGGTATCGAGCGTGCGGTTGCCGTTGATTCGGGTGTCACGGTCGTAGCGAAGCGCGGCGGTGTCGTCGACTCGGTGGATGCCTCGCGTATCGTCGTCCGCGTCAATGACGATGAAACGACGGCAGGCGAGTCCGGCGTCGACATCTACAACCTGACCAAGTACACGCGTTCCAATCAGAACACCTGTATCAACCAGCGGCCGCTGGTTAAAGGCGGTGACCAGATCGCTGCCGGCGATGTTCTCGCAGACGGTCCTTCGACTAACCTCGGAGAGCTCGCTCTCGGACAGAACATGCTGGTCGCGTTCATGCCGTGGAACGGTTACAACTTCGAGGACTCGATCCTGATCTCGGAGCGCGTCGTCAAGGAAGATCGCTTCACGACGATTCACATCGAGGAACTGCAGTGCGTCGCACGCGACACCAAGCTCGGGCCGGAAGACATCACGTCCGACATCCCGAACGTCGGTGACGCGGCGCTGGCCAAGCTCGACGAGTCCGGTATCGCGTTCATCGGTGCCGAGGTTAAGGCAGGCGACATCCTCGTCGGCAAGGTAACGCCGAAGGGTGAGACGCAGCTGACGCCGGAAGAGAAGCTCCTGAGAGCGATCTTCGGTGAGAAGGCATCGGACGTTAAAGACACGTCCCTGCGCGTTCCACCGGGCATGGATGGCACGGTGATCGACGTTCGCGTGTTCACGAGAGACGGCGTTGAGAAGGACGCTCGTGCTCTGTCGATCGAGCGCGCTGAGCTCGAGAGCGTTCGCAAGGACCTCGACGATACGCTGCGTATCCTCGAAGAGGACATCTACGAGCGCGTCGAGCGCATGCTGACCTCGAAGGTTGCCCAGGGTGGCCCGAACAAGTTGAAGTCGGGCAGCAAGATTACGAAGGCCTACCTCGACGAGGTACCGCGCGAGCAGTGGTTCGAGATTCGTCTGAAAAACGACGAAGCCAACGAACAGCTGCAGAAGGCGTCGGAGCGTTTGAAGTCGCAGCGTGAGGAATTCGATCGCCGCTACGAAGAGAAGAAGGTCAAGATCACCGCCGGTGACGACCTTGCGCCGGGCGTGCTGAAGATGGTCAAGGTCTACCTGGCCGTCAAGCGCCGTATTCAGCCGGGTGACAAGATGGCTGGCCGCCACGGGAACAAGGGTGTTATCTCCACCATCGTTCCCGTCGAGGACATGCCGTACCTGGAGGACGGTACGCCGGTCGATGTCGTGCTGAACCCGCTGGGCGTTCCATCGCGAATGAACGTCGGCCAGGTGCTCGAGACGCATCTCGGCTGGGCGGCCAAAGGCCTCGGCAAGCGAATCGACACGATGCTGAAAGCGCAGGAGTCCACGGCGAAGATCCGCCAACTGCTGGAGACGATCTACAACAAGACCGGCGGCAAGGTAGAGGACATCAAGTCGTTCAGCGACGCCGAGGTGCTCGAGCTGGCCAGCAACCTGACCAGCGGCGTGCCGACGGCGACGCCGGTGTTCGACGGCGCTACCGAGGCCGAGATCAAGGGCCTGCTCGAGGTCGCTGAGCTCGACGAGAGCGGTCAGTCAACGCTGATCGATGGCCGCACCGGTGAGGTGTTCCATCGCGATGTGACCGTCGGTTACATGTACATGCTGAAACTGAACCACCTGGTCGACGACAAGATGCACGCGCGCTCTACCGGGCCTTACAGCCTGGTCACCCAGCAGCCGCTGGGTGGTAAAGCGCAGTTTGGCGGTCAGCGATTCGGTGAGATGGAGGTCTGGGCACTGGAAGCCTATGGCGCCGCCTACACGCTGCAGGAAATGCTGACGGTGAAATCGGACGACGTCCAGGGCCGCACGAAGATGTACAAGAACATCGTCGACGGCGAACATGAAATGGATGCAGGCATGCCTGAGTCGTTCAACGTGTTGGTCAAGGAGATTCGATCTCTTGGCATTAACATTGAGCTGGAGACAGAGTAATGAAAGATCTCTTAAAGCTTTTCAAATACCAGAACCCCGTTGACGATTTCGATGCGATTCGCATCGGTCTGGCTTCTCCGGAGATGATTCGGTCCTGGTCGTTCGGTGAAGTCAAAAAGCCGGAAACGATCAACTACCGTACCTTCAAGCCAGAGCGCGACGGACTGTTCTGCGCCAAGATCTTCGGCCCGATCAAAGACTACGAGTGCCTTTGCGGCAAGTACAAGCGTCTGAAGCATCGCGGCGTGGTCTGCGAGAAGTGTGGCGTTGAAGTCACACAGACGAAAGTACGCCGCGAGCGCATGGCACACATCGAGCTGGCCAGCCCGGTTGCGCACATCTGGTTCCTGAAGTCGCTGCCTTCACGCATCGGCCTGATGCTGGACATGACGCTTCGTGAAATCGAACGTGTCCTGTACTTCGAGGCGTTCGTCGTCGTCGATCCGGGCATGACCGATCTCGAACGCGGCCAGTTGATGACCGATGAGATGTACCTCGACGCGCTGGAGCAGTATGGCGACGAGTTCGATGCCCGCATGGGTGCCGAAGCCGTGCGCGAGATGCTGATGACCATCGATCTGCAGCGTGAAGTGCTGCAGGTTCGCGAGGACATCGATGCCACGCGTTCCGAGACCAAGATCAAGCGCCTGTCGAAGCGTCTTAAACTGCTCGAGTCGTTCATTGAGTCAGGCAACAAGCCCGAGTGGATGGTTCTGACGGTTCTCCCGGTTCTGCCGCCCGACCTGCGCCCGCTGGTGCCGCTGGACGGTGGCCGCTTCGCGACGTCGGATCTCAACGACCTGTACCGTCGCGTTATCAACCGCAACAATCGACTGCGCCGACTGCTTGAGCTGAACGCACCGGACATCATCGTTCGCAACGAGAAGCGCATGCTGCAGGAGTCGGTTGACGCTCTGCTGGACAACGGCCGACGCGGCCGTGCCATTACCGGCACGAACAAGCGTCCGCTGAAGTCGCTCGCCGACATGATCAAGGGCAAGCAGGGCCGCTTCCGCCAGAACCTGCTTGGCAAGCGAGTCGATTACTCCGGCCGCTCGGTCATCGTTGTCGGTCCGACGCTCAAGCTGCACCAGTGCGGCCTGCCGAAGAAGATGGCGTTGGAGCTGTTCAAGCCGTTCATCTTCTCGAAGCTGCAGTTCCGCGGTGAAGCAACCACGATCAAGGCGGCGAAGCGCCTCGTCGAGCGTGAAGGCGCCGAGGTCTGGGATATCCTCGAGGAAGTCATCCGCGAGCACCCGGTCATGCTGAACCGCGCCCCGACATTGCACAGGCTCGGCATCCAGGCATTCGAGCCGGTGTTGATTGAGGGTAAGGCTATTCAGCTGCACCCGCTGGTATGCACCGCGTTCAACGCCGACTTCGATGGCGACCAGATGGCCGTCCATGTTCCGCTGTCCATCGAAGCGCAGCTGGAAGCCCGTGCGCTGATGATGGCGTCGAACAACATCCTGTCGCCGGCCAACGGCGACCCGATCATCGTGCCGTCGCAGGACGTTGTCCTCGGCCTGTATTACATGACTCGCTCGCGCATCAACGCGAAGGGCGAGGGCATGATGTTCTCGGATGTCGACGAAGCCCGTCGTGCCTATGAGAACGGCACGGCTGAGCTGCAGGCGATGGTCAAGATTCGCGTGCCGATTCACGTCACGGACGAGGACGGCAACTCGAGCATGCAGCCGACAGTGGTCGATACCACGGTCGGGCGTGCGCTGCTGTCCCGCGTCCTGCCTGAAGGTCTGGATTTCGCGCTGATTAACCAGCCGATGACGAAGAAGGCGATTTCGAACGTGATCAACGCCTGCTACCGCCGGCTTGGTCTGAAGAAGACTGTCGTGTTTGCCGACCGACTGATGTACACCGGCTTTCGTCTTGCGACGACGGCAGGCGTGTCGATCGGCGTCAACGACATGGTCGTTCCGGAAGAGAAGAGCGAGATCCTGGCGGTGGCCGAGGCCGAGGTTAAGGAGATCCAGGACCAGTACAGTTCCGGTCTCGTCACCGACGGCGAGCGCTACAACAAGGTCGTCGATATCTGGTCTCGTACCAACGACCAGGTAGCCAAGTCTATGATGGACAAGCTGGGCGTCGAGAAGGTGAAGGATGCTGCCGGCAAACAGGTAGACCAGGAGTCGTTCAACTCCATCTACATGATGGCGGATTCCGGTGCTCGTGGTAGCGCCGCGCAGATTCGTCAGCTCGCGGGAATGCGTGGCCTGATGGCGAAGCCGGACGGCTCCATCATCGAGACGCCCATCACGGCGAACTTCCGGGAGGGTCTCGACGTACTGCAGTACTTCATCTCGACTCACGGTGCCCGTAAGGGCCTGGCTGACACGGCACTGAAGACGGCCAACTCCGGTTACCTGACACGTCGCCTTGTCGACATCGCACAGGACCTTGTCGTCACCGAAGTGGACTGCGAGACGAAGAACGGTGTCTCGATGGCCCCGCTCGTCGAGGGTGGCGACGTCGTTGAACCGCTTCGCGAGCGCGTCCTCGGTCGCGTACTGGCCGAAGCGGTGCTGGTTCCGGGCACCGACAAGGTCGCCTTCGATGCCGGCACGATGCTCGACGAGGCTACTGTGACGCAGCTCGAGGAATACTCGATCGACCACGTCATCGTTCGTTCACCGATCACCTGCGAGCTGCGCTACGGCGTTTGCTCCCAGTGCTACGGTCGCGACCTGGCTCGCGGTCACCGCATCAACATCGGCGAGGCGGTGGGCGTCATCGCTGCACAGTCCATCGGTGAGCCGGGCACGCAGTTGACGATGCGCACGTTCCACATCGGTGGCGCGGCTTCCCGTTCTGCTGCTGTGAACAGCATCGAGGTCAAGTCCGGTGGTGTCGTCAAGCTGAACAACATCAAGACGGTCGAACACCAGAAGGGTTACCTGGTTGCTGTGTCCCGTTCAGGCGAAGTCTCGGTCAACGACGACCTCGGCCGCGAGCGTGAGCGTTACAAGGTGCCTTACGGTGCCACGATCTCTATCCGTGACGGAGACGAGGTGAGCGCCGGACAGGTCGTCGCGAACTGGGATCCGCACACCCACCCGGTTGTTACCGAGGTTGCCGGTAAGCTGAAATTCGAAGACTTCATCGATGGCGTTACCGTCAACGAGCAGGTCGACGAGTTCACAGGGCTGACCAGCATCGTCGTTTCCGACACGAAGAGCCGTGGCAGCTCAGGCAAGGACCTGCGCCCGGTAGCGAGGCTGGTGGCGGAAGACGGATCGGATATCTTCTTCGCGAATACCGAGATTCCGGCCGTCTACGCACTGCCTGACGGAGCCATCATCTCGTTAAGCGACGGCCAGGAGGTCTCGGTCGGTGACGTCATCGCACGCATTCCGCAAGAGTCTTCCAAGACCCGTGACATCACCGGTGGTTTGCCGCGTGTTGCCGACCTGTTCGAGGCTCGCAAGCCGAAGGATCCGGCCATCATGGCGGAGCACACCGGAACGGTCAGCTTCGGCAAGGAGACCAAGGGCAAGCGCCGCCTCGTCATCACCGATGAGAACGGCGACAGCCACGAGGAGCTGATTCCGAAGTGGCGTCACCTGAACGTCTTCGAAGGTGAGCAGGTTGCCCGGGGCGAGGTGATCGCCGACGGCGAGCCGAATCCGCATGACATCCTGCGTCTCCAGGGCGTTGAGAGCCTCGCGGACTACCTCGTCAAGGAAATCCAGGACGTCTACCGACTGCAGGGCGTGAAGATCAATGACAAGCACATTGAAGTCATTATTCGCCAGATGCTCCGCAAGGTGAACGTGCTGACGCCGGGCGACAGCCGCTACCTCCGCGGCGAGCAGATCGACAAGGCCCGCTACCTCGAGGTCGTCGACGAGCTCGTTGCCCAGGGCAAGGAGCCGCTGACCGTCGAGCCGGTTCTGCTGGGTATCACCAAGGCATCGCTGGCGACCGAGTCGTTTATTTCTGCGGCTTCGTTCCAGGAGACGACGCGCGTTCTGACAGAGGCGGCGGTTCGCGGCCTTCAGGACGAGCTGCGCGGTCTGAAAGAAAATGTCATCGTGGGCCGGCTCATCCCGGCCGGCACCGGCTTTGCACACCACGCAGAGCGGCGCCGGACGCGAGAGCAGGAGTTCGCGGAGCAGCTTCAGGAGCTGGAAGACGCCCAGAACGCAGCCGCTGCGGCGGAAGCGGAAGAGGCCGAAGTCGGCGCTGAAGAAGGCGACGAGGCTACGGCCGAGGAGACTTCGACCGAAGCCTGATTGGCTTCTGGTCGGCAAGGCATCAAAGCGGCGGTCCGCGCGGCTTGACAGCTTCGCGGTCCCGTCACTACAATGCCCGCCCTCATGACGGAGGGCCCGCTTTTTGCGGGCCCTCAACATTACGGCCTTAGGCTTAAAAAAACAAAGCGATTCAATCGTTTAACTTGAGGCCCGACACCCGTGTGCTGGATCGAGACGATTCAGGCGGCGGGTGCGCGCGTTTTTTCAGCGCTGTCGGGAAACATTTTTAGAACATTATTGAGAGAGAGCGGCCCATGGCCACAGTAAATCAGCTAGTACGTAAGCCGCGTGCAACCAAGCGCGCGAAGAGCACGGTTCCGGCCCTCGAGGCCTGCCCGCAGCGTCGCGGCGTCTGCACACGTGTCTACACGACAACGCCGAAGAAGCCGAACTCGGCTATGCGAAAGGTTGCTCGTGTTCGCCTGACGAACGGCTTCGAGGTGACGAGCTACATCGGTGGTGAAGGCCACAACCTGCAGGAGCACTCGGTCGTCCTCATTCGCGGCGGTCGTGTAAAGGACCTGCCGGGTGTTCGCTACCACACGGTCAGGGGCACGCTCGATTGCGCCGGTGTATCCGATCGCAAGCAGGGGCGCAGCAAGTACGGAACCAAGCGTCCGAAGGGATAGGCAGGAACTCCGCCATCGGGCGGAATCGCTAGAGATAGATTAGAGAATAACCATGTCGAGAAGATCACAGGCACCAAAACGCACGATCCTGCCGGACCCGAAGTACGGCAGCCAGTTACTGGCGAAGTTCATGAACATGATCATGAATGACGGCAAGAAATCCGTTGCTGAGCGCATCATCTACGGCGCGCTTGACCGGATTGCCGAGCGCGAGACACAGACAGATGACAAGGCGCTGGAGCTGCTGGAGTCGGCGCTCGAGAACGTAAAGCC
>JASJCQ010000036.1 GCA_030065915.1 Woeseiaceae bacterium | reverse complement strand
GCTCAAACAAAAGTCCGCGCCAACCGGTCCTCGGCACCCGGTGTCACCGCTGCCGCTGCTCCCTTCCGGGCCTGACGGGGTTCACGGCTGACCGTCGCGAGGTGGCCGACGCGGACCAAAGGAATTATGGCGCTTGTGAGCTAAAGAGACAATGGCGCAAGCGGCAACCGGCGCCCGTAAGGTGCTTCACAGGTTACCTGAGACCTTGGAAATCACATAACCGCCGTACATGGACAGAATGACGACGGCCTCCCATCTCTGGAGTCCCCGCACACGCAGGAAGAAGAACAGCACAACCGTTGTCAGAATGAACAGGAATGGCAGTTCCTTGAAGAGAATGCTCCTCTCCACGGTGACACCGGAAATCGCCGCCGCGACGCCTATAGGGACCAGCGTATCAAAGACATTGCTGCCGATCAGGTTACCGACCGACATCCTGGCTTTCCCTTTCATGACTGCGCCAAGCGAGATTGAAAGTTCCGGAAGACTGGTGCCGAGACCGATCAAGAGAATCGCAATGACGGTTTCAGAAACACCGAGCTGCTCGGCCAGCTCTATCGCCGACGACACGGTGACCTCGGCGGCGACGATGACAATCGTAAAGCCGACGAGCAGAATCACGAGCGACTTCAACGGAGGCTGCAGCTCTTCGCCAGTTCCCGGGTCGTGCTTGCCGGCGTCCGTCCACAGCAACACGAAATAGATCAGGTAGACGACAACCATGACGATGCCTTCCAGGGCGCTGACGTATCCATCGGCAGCCATCAGCGCGAGAATAATGATCGACCCGAGCAAGACCGCGCCATGACGCAATGCCGTGCGTTTCGGCAAGGTCAGGTAAGCAAGAAGCGCCGTTATTCCCAGCACCAGGCCGATCTGCCCCAACGTACTGCCGATGGCCGTGCCGACGACGACATTGGACGCATCGCCGGCGCCTGCGGTCTTGATTGCACCATCGACGGCGATAGCCAGTTCCGGGAGGTCACTGCCGACCGACAGGATCGCGACACCGACGATAAACTCGGAGACGCCGAGACGCTTCGCCAGCGACACGGCGCCGTTAATCGTGAGCTCGGTGCCGTACCAGAGGCCGATCAGCCCGAGTACCAGGAGCAGGAACATCAGCATGGATCGTGCCCTGAGTCAGCTACCGACCGACTTACCAGATAGCAGGCACGCCGATGGTCACCGGGGTGGCCATTCGCAGCCAGTCTCTGCAATACCGAACCGAGTTCGTTAAGCACCTGTTTGAGCGTCTCCCCGTTCCCCGCGATGAACATAGCATCACGTTCCCTGATTTTCAGTGCGTATTGGGCTCGCCGGTGGAGTTGGACACGTGTTTTTGTTAAGACTATCGCATGTCTTCAGACACCGGAAATCGCCGTTCCCCAACTGGCGCCCTGGTATTCGTCGCATCGGTCCTGGCCCTGGCCGGCTATTTTCTCGCCTGGCTCCCGTGGTACGAGAGACAACAGCCGGTTAGCGCAGACGAACAACTAGAGCTCGATCAGCAACTCGCGGTAACCAGCGAGAACCTGCAGCTCATGATCGGAGAACGGCTGTCCGTCGAGCAGATGGCGGAAGAACGAGACCGGCAGTATTCGCAGCTGGGCCAGGAATTGTCGTTACGATGCCTGCAGTGGACTGACCTGAATGATAGTCAGCCGTCGGAGAGCACAAAGAGATTCCAGGAGTGGGCCTGCAAACGTTTCAATCACTACGTCACGACGGGCGAATTGTTGCCTGAGGAGCCGCAATCGTCAGATTCGACTCAGCCTGCCGACGGTTAGCGCCGCCTCGCTGGGGAGCGGGATCAGGCATTGGAAACGGTCACTCGGCTGGCTGGTTGGCGGGCAGCGCCTTAAGGTAACGCGCTATGGCCTCGCGGTCGGCGGCGTCCAGCATCGCCATGTTCTCCTGAACCGCCACCATGCTTCCGCCGACAGCGTCGAAGTCCGGCGTAAACCCCGTCTCGAGGTAGTAGACGATGTCGCTCTCAGACCAGTCTCCGAAGCCTTCGGCGACGGGCGTGATGTCCGGCACGCCGCCTCGACCCTCGAGATTGGGGGCGCCGACGAGCCATCGGGACTTGTCGATGCCGCCGAGGCTGTTTCTCGGCGTATGGCACTCGCCGCAGTGGCCCGCGCCTTCGACGAGCGCCTGGCCATGCTGCAGTACACTATCTTCGGTCGACAGCACAATGACCGGAGCGGGGTCCAGGTACAGCCGTTTCCAGAGACCGATGCCGCTGCGCAGGTTCCATGGAAACACGAGCGCGTGATCCGGCCGCTCCGATGCAACGGGCTCGAGCTGCATGATGTAGGCAAACAGGTCCATGACCTCTTCCGTCCTCATTCGGGCGTAGGACGCGTAGGGAAAGGCCGGATAGTAGTGCAGGCCCGACGGCGAGACGCCAAACTGCATCGCATTGACGAAGTCGAGTTCGCTCCAGTCGCCTATGCCGTCGGAGACATGCGGCGAAATATTCGGCATCCGGAATACGCCGAACGGCGTGTCCAGCTCCATGCCACCGCCAAGCAGCAGGCGGTCTGCGTCTCTTGCTCGCCGCCCATTGACTGGCGTCGCATGGCAGGATGCGCAACCGCCTGCCCAGAAGATCTTCTCGCCGGCTATAGCGTCCGGTGTATGCGTCGGCAAATCCGACTCCGACCAGGACGTCGGACGAAGCATCCACCAGCCGGCAATCACGCCTGCCAGCAACAGCAGTAGTCCGGCACGCTTCATTGTCCAGGTCCGCGGAGCCTAGTCTTCGATGCGATAGTTGTCGTGACAGCCCTTGCAGGTCTTGAAGATCGGGCTGACCGTCGTTCGAGCATCTTCCAGCGTCTGTGGTCCGGACTCGATGGCGATCTTCGTTGCCTCGGCAAATTCCATCAACGCCATATCGAAGCCTTCCCGGTCTTCCCAGATTGCGGGCGCAGCTTCAGTCTCGAATCCCGACTCAGAGCCTTCCGGAAACTGCGCGCCATATTGGTCCGCAACTTTTGCAAAGACCATCAACGAACTCATCATCGTCTCGGCGTTGAACGCTTCTTTCTCTCGAAGCATGTTTCCGACAGGCTTGGCGGCCTGGCGAACGTCCTTCATCAGGTCCTGGCGAACTTGTTGTGGCGCGTCATCGCTGGCGATGGCGATGCTGTACAGAACGAGGCCGATCAGAAGCGCGGGAATTTTGACACCGGACATATCGATGACTCCTCTTTAGTCGGGGGCTTCAGGGTAGCGTTGTTTCGCGCACAGCGCTCGCACCTTGCGGGGTCGGTTTGTATCTATGTGTTTCCGGCGAAGCCGCAAGACGTCGCCGCCAAAACGTACGCGCCGCAGCTTCGGCGCAGACGCAGGACGTCGGGACACACATCCGATACCGGGAGCTGCGAAGCGCGTTGCGGCCGCTGAGGGCCGGCGTTACCTGCGAACACACGCACCGGTGCCGCGGTCGATTCCCCTGTTGCAACGCATGCTGTTAACCGGTGACGATCCGATAGGCCGCGTAGGCAGCGTAGCCCGCCAGCAGCGCAATGCCGGCGAAGCGCCCAAGCACGGCCTTGCCGAGAAAAAAGACCGGGATCAGGAGGGCTGCGAGCACCCAGGAAGTGACCAGGTCGAAGATACCCCCGTCGGGCACCGCTATTGGCGCGATGAAACCGCTCACCGGCAGAACCATCAGCGTATTGAAGATATTCGAGCCGATGACATTGCCAAGCGCCAGGTCAGACTCGCCTCGCACCGCTGCGATGATGGATGTAACCAGCTCCGGCATGCTGGTTCCAACAGCGACGACGAACAGGCCAACGATCGTTGGAGCGATTCCGAGCATCTCGGCAAACTCTACGCCGTTCTCGATCGTTAATTCACCGCCGACGAAGAGCAGCAGGAAGCCGGCCACGACGAACATCCAGCTATAGCGCTTCGAATCGGTTGGTTTGACGATTTCACTGTGAGTGATGTCGCTGAGCAGCTGGTCTTCTCGCCTGACCCTGACGAGGTCGAGGATGCTGATATAGATGAAGATAAAGAACAGCAGGATCAGCACAATCGAATCCGTGCGACCGATCAGCGCCGAGCGGCCCTCCAGCGGTCCGTCGAGTGCCATCACCGTGACCGCCGTCGTCGCGAGCAGCAGCAACGGCAACTCGCGGCGTACGAGGACGCCCTGGATAGCGATCGGGCTGATTAGCGCTGACGTACCGAGGACCAACGCGAGGTTGCTGATATTGGAGCCGATGACGTTGCCGAAGGCGAGCCCACTGGCCCCCTGCACGGCCCCGATGACATTCACAACGAGTTCCGGCGAGCTGGTGCCGAAGCCGACGATGGTCAGCCCGACGATCATCGGCGACACTCCGTAACTCGCGGCGATCTGGGATGCCCCTTTAACCAGCACAGCGCCGCCACCGAGCAAGAGCAGGATGCCGAGCACAATTCCTGCAAATGTGAGCATTGTCGATCCCCCGGTCGTTGTTGCCTGCCTCGCCAGACCGCCGCCGCGTCTCGCCGGCCGCCTGGTTACAGGCGCGATCATCCTTCACGCACGGTCGCATAGCAAGGCGCGCCTGGAAATTCGCGATGCGGGCGCGGCCCTCTAAGCTGCTGAATTGTTCGGGCGCAACGGCTGTGCTATAGCTCAGTCGATGGATATCCAGTTCATCGTGTTTCTGGGACTGACGGCGGCGATCGCCGCACTGACCTACATCAAGTGCCGGCGCGCCCCGCACACCGAGCAGTCCACCGTCGCCGACGCCAACAAGGAAGTGTTCCTCGCCGGTGGCGGACTAACCTGGTTCTTCGTTGCCGGCTCAATCACACTGACCAACCTGAGCACGGAACAGCTCGTGGGCATGAACGGTAACCAGATGGCGCTGCTCGCATGGTGGGAGCTCGCCGCCGTAGCCGGCCTGATCATCCTGGCCAAAGTTTTTCTGCCCGTTTATTACAAGTACAACTGCACAACGACGACAGAACTCCTCGAGAAGCGTTACAACGATCACCACATCCGGGCTGTCATCGGCACGCTGTTCCTGCTCGGCAACGTCCTGATATTCATACCGTCGATGCTCTACACCGGCTCGCTGTTCATGCAGAGCATGTTTAATGTTCAGGCACCGCTGATACTGATCGCAATAGCGTTTGCTGCCGTAGGCTCGGCCTACGCGGTGTTCGGTGGTCTCCGTGCCGTCGCCGTTTCAGACGCGTATAGCGGCGTGCTGCTGTTGAGCCTCGGTGTACTGGTTGTTTTCCTAGCGGTGAAGGCCATTGGCTTCGACTTCTCCGGGATACCGGCGCAGCGGCTGACGATGATCGGTGGCAACGACTCACCGATACCCTGGCACACGCTGTTGACCGGCATGATTTTCATCCAGATTTTCTACTGGAGTACGAACCAGACGATAACGCAGCGTGCGATGGCGTCACCCACGCTGAAAGAGGGTCAGAAAGGCGTCCTCGTCGCCGCCGCGATTCGTCTGCTGATCGTCCCGCCAATGATCGTCATTCCGGGTATCGTCTCGTACAAGTTGTATGGCGATATCGGCGACGCTGCTTACGGGAGAATCGTTGCCGACGTGTTGCCGACCTTTCTTTCCGGTGCATTCGCAGCCGCTATCGCGGCTGCCGTACTAACCAGCGTCAACAGCGTTCTGAACTCGTCGACAACCCTCTACGTCTGCGATATTCACGAAAAATACGTGGGTGGCGAGCCGAACGTTAAACGGTTAAACGCCGTCATCACGATCATCATCGTCCTGATCGGCCTGACGCTGGTCCCCGTCTACGCAACGGCAGACAGCATCATCAACTTGATCCAGCAACTGTACGGCCTTCTCAGTATGCCGATATTGTCGGCATTCATTGTCGGCTTGCTGTTCAATGACGTCGACGCCAGGGCGGCGATAGCCGCGGTCGTGCTGGGCGTGCTGCTGTACGGGTTCTTCTCGTTCGTCTGGAACCCCCTGCACTACATACACATGATGTTCTTCACGCTGATCGCCTGCGTCGTCTTCGCCGTGACGATTAGCCGGTTCGTTCTTGGGACGTCCCCATCGCTGGCCTTCTCGCCAACAAAAGAACTCGACGCGCAGCGAAGCTGATGCTCGCAGAGAGTACGGAGTGAGACTGCGCGGCGGGATTTGCCGCCGCGCAGCACCTCGACCTTAAGCCGATGCCTCCAGCGCCTGCTCAATGTCGGCGATGATGTCGTCGATGTGCTCGATACCGATACAGAGGCGAATCATGTCCGGCGTAACGCCGGCCGACTTGAGTTCGTCTTCAGTCAGCTGGCGATGTGTCGTCGACGCCGGGTGTGCCGCGAGCGACTTGACGTCACCGATGTTGACGAGTCGCAGGAACATCTGCAGCGCATCGTAGAATTTGACGCCGGCGTCGAATCCACCCTTGATGCCGAAGCTCAACAGTGCAGACGGCTTGCCGTCCGTGTATTTCTGGGCGAGCTCATAGTACGGAGAGTCCGGCAGGCCACCGTAATTGACCCATTCGACCCGAGGATGCTCGCTTAAGTATTTCGCCACGGCCAGCGCGTTGTCGCAATGGCGCTCCATTCTCAACGGGAGCGTCGACAGTCCCTGCAGGATCAGGAACGCATTCATCGGACTCAATGCCGAACCGGTATTTCTCAGCGGCACGGTTCTGACACGCCCGATAAATGCCGCCGGTCCCAGGGCCTCGGTGTAGACGACGCCGTGGTAGGACGCCTCAGGCTCGGTCAGCATGGGGTAACGATCGGCATGCTCAGCCCACGGGAACTGTCCCGCGTCGACGATAACGCCGCCGAGCGAGTTGCCGTGCCCACCCATGTACTTCGTCAGCGAGTTGACGACGATGTCTGCACCCCATTGGATGGGCTTCACCAGCGCCGGCGTCGCCACGGTATTGTCGACGATCAACGGCACGCCGTGATCATGCGCCATCCTGGCCAGCGCCTCGACGTCGACGATGTTGCCGGCGGGATTGCCGATCGTCTCGCAGAAGACGGCAGACGTCTTATCGTCAATCAGCTTCTCCAGTGACGCGACACTGTCATCCTCGCCGAAGCGCACCTCGATGCCCTGTTTCGGGAACATGTGTTTGAACAGCGTGTAGGTACCGCCGTACAGCAGCGGTACGGTAACGACGTTGTTGCCCTTCTCGGCGATGGTCTGGATTGCGTAGTTGATAGCTGCGCTGCCGGCACTGAGACACAGGCCGGCGATGCCACCTTCGAGTTCCGCCGAGCGCTGCTCGAGAACACCAACCGTCGGGTTCATAATGCGGGAATAGATGTTTCCCTCGACCTCGAGGTTAAACAACGCGGCTCCGTGCGCTGCATCGTCAAACTCGTAAGCCACCGTCTGGTAGATGGGCGTGGCAACGGCTTTGGTTGACGGGTCCGCCTTAAAGCCCGCGTGAATCGCGAGTGTTTCGTCTTTCATTTCTGGTCCTCAAAGGTCAATTGGAGTTTCGCAGGTTGAGTGGGTCGTCCGGGTCGACGCCGGGCATGTACTGTTTGCTTCGCTCGAGGTTAGTGGTCTGGTATACGAGGCCCAGCCAGTTGTTGATTACCGCCTTGGCCGTGTCACCCCATGTGTTATCCAGCAGCAGCCCGGCCTCGTCCTCAAGCAGGCTCAGGAGGCTCTCGTCGGACGTTCGCTCGATTGCCTCCTGCAGCGTCGGCGAAAAGTAATTCTCAGGGTGTTCCGGCTTACTCGACCGCTCGCCGGCCAACAGCCGTCTCGCCTCGCGCTTGAATTCCTTCAGCAGGCTATTGCTGTCGTACTCCGGGTGCCCCTGGAAGTAAATAAACCTGAACTGGTCAGGGCTGACCGCCAGGTGCACGCCGCCCTCCTCGCTGTCTACCAGTACACGAAGCCCTGCGGCTTCGAAAGCTTCTCTGGAGATATCGTTAAAACGGGAGTGAGGCACATCGAATCGCGTGTTGATGTCTCGCGTCAGCGGATGCGGCGAGCCGCTGACTTTGTGGCTGTATACGCCCCAGCGTTTCTTGGGCAATGGCTTGCGATCGATATCGTGCAATTTCTTGAGCAACGCGTGCGTGGCCAGGCATGAACACAGCACCGACGCAACGTTGTCATTGGCCCAGCTCGCGACGTCCATTAGCGGATCCCAGAACGGCTCTTCCTCGAGCCTCGGGTTGGCGACGTTAGCGCCTGTGATGATCATCGCATCGAGGCCCGCGGCTTTCAGGTCCTCGAAACGGCTGTAAAACTGGTCCACGTACCGGGTCGCCTCCGGGCTTCGATTCAGCTCGGGCAGGGAGAACGGGTAGACGTAGAACTGTGCAATACGGTTGCAACTGCCGACCAGGCGAATGAACTGCCTTTCGGTGGCCCGTAACGCAGCGTCCGGCATCATGTTCAGAAAGCCGATGTGCAGCTCGCGAATGTCCTGGTGCTCTGCACGGTCAAGAGACAGCAGCTCGTGCCCCTGCTCACGCAGGTTGGCGAATGTCGGCAGATCTGAATGGGCGACAAGCGGCATCAGTTCAGGTTAAGGAATCAGGCGGAACAGGGACTCTGCCAGAGTTAATCACACTTGCCCAGCCCTCGCGGCAATTTCATAAGTAACTGATTCCTGTCGACAAACGCGTGGATTCCGCGTCCTGACGCGTGTCATCAGTAATCCGTCAGGAAACGATTAGCGAGCCAACAGGTTTAAAGCCGCCGATCCCGGGAACATGAGACCTCGAATCCACGACGGGGAGGCTCTCATGAAATCCGCAATTACAATAACGCTGCTTCTGACACTCAGCTCGATCGCTCTGGCGCAGGACCCGACCGGATGTGCAGATGCCATGCCAGTCGATGGCAGGCCTTTCGACATGGACCTCGATGCTTATGGCAACCTGCACGTAGCCGGCAGGGCCGGCGTCTATACAAGCTGCGACAACGGCAACGAGTGGACAGCGACGATCGCGGCGAGGGTTCCGGCGCTGTCGGTTCACGTCAGCCCGACGGATCCCGATCTGATCCTGTATGGCGTCAGTCCGGGCGTGTATATAAGCAGAGACCGCGGCTTCAGCTTCGAGTTTCGCGGCAGCTCGATCAGTGGCTCGGTCTTTGCGGTCACTACCGGGCGAGACGGCCGCTACTACGCAGGCTCGAGCACCGGCGTGTATGTCAGCGAGAATTCCGGGATAAACTGGTCGCTCCTGCCGGGTAGCCCGTCCGGATACACCATCCAGTCGCTGCTGGTTGACCCGGAGAATCCCAACGTGATCTACGCCGCCAATGACGGCGACGGCGCATTTCGGTCGACCGACGGCGGCGTGACATGGACCGAGCTGAGCAATCTCCAGTGGATCTGGCAGGTCCACGAACTGGTCTTCGATCCCGGCAACAGCTCGACATTATTGGCGGCGTCGGCGGACGGCATTTGGCGCAGCGCGGACGGCGGCGACAACTGGACGCAAGAGACCGCTACCGGGCAGATTCGTGACCTCGCGTTTGACCCGCAGAATCCACTGAACGCCTACGCGGTGAGTCGAGCCGAAGGCGTGCTGCGAAGCACCGATGGCGGCACGACCTGGCAATCGATCGCCGAGGACGCGCCGTTCGACTTCTCAAAGCTCTACAGCGTCGCTGTCGCGCAGGACGGAACGGTTCTCGTCGGCCTCGAGTTCGACGGCGTGTACAAGAGCGCCGACCGGGGGGAAACATGGACTCGCTCCGGCCAGCAACCGTCGCCGGAACCTCCTCCGCCTCCGCCTCCGCCACAACCTCGTGCCGTATCGATGACGATGGACATCGAATACCTCGGCGGCGACGATTCGATTCCTGCAGGACAGAGCGGCCGATTCCGAATCACGATTCGAAACGATGGACCGGACCCCGCGACCGATACGCAGGTGCAACTGTCGTGGTTCCGGACGCCGCTGGTAGGGAGCAGAACGGGTTATGACTTTAGCGTGTCTTCGTCGCAGGGTACGTGCATCCGCTCGCTGACGCCTGAGCCCGACTGCCGGCTCGGTACGATCCAGCCTGGTGGCGTTGTCACGATCCAGCTGGCCGGATCAACTCAGCCGAAAAAACTCGGCTGGTACACACTGCGAGCGAACGTTCAGGCCATCGAGGGTGGTATTTCAGGGGAATACAGCATCGGGACGTCTGTGACGGTCGCAGACTCAGACTCCGGTGGCGGCGGTGCGGCTTCGTGGATACTGTTGATGATACTCGGCGGTCTCTGCGCGCTGACGCGGGCATTCGCTGATGGGCATCGGCACCACGGATAAACTGATTAAACCGCGCGACTCGTGTTGGCCCTGGCGTTCCCGGAACGCCAGGGCTTTTGCCTAGAGCGCCTCATAAGCGGGCTCGAACGTATCCCCTTCTTCGAACAGTCCGCTGTCAAGTCCGCGCCGAAACCACCGCATCCGCTGCTCAGACGTGCCGTGAGTGAAGGCATGCGGCACGATCCGGCCCTGCGTTCTCTTCTGTATCGCGTCGTCGCCGATCTGGTTGGCGGCGCGCATGGCCTCTTCAATGTCACCGCGGTCTAAGTATCGCTGGTTGTGTTTCGCCCAGACGCCGGCAAAGAAGTCCGCCTGAAGCTCCTGGCGCACCGAGTACTCGTTGAAGTCCGGTCGGCCGCGCATCCGGTTCACGCGCGCCGAGATGCCGAGCAGATTCTGCACGTGATGGCCGACCTCATGCGCGATTACGTAGGCCTGCGCAAAATCCCCGGGGGCGTCGAATACGCGCGCCAGCTCGTCATAAAAGCTCAGGTCGATATAGATCTTCTGGTCGCCCGGGCAGTAAAACGGGCCCATTCTTGAATCGCCCATGCCGCAAGCCGTACGTATCTGGCGCTGGTAGATCACCAGCTCGGGTTCAACGTATTCCCGGCCCACGCGACGGAACTCGTCAGTCCAGATGTCTTCCGTGTCCGCGAGGACCACCGTGACGAACTGGAACAATCGTTCTTCGGCAGGCGATGCCTTGTACTCGACCTCCTGAACCTGGCCGCTGCCCAGCAGCGCCGCAGGATCGATCAGGCCGACCTGCCAGCCGATAATCCCGACCACTGCGAGCACGAGGACGCCTTTGACGCCAAACATCCGAATGACGAGATTAATGACCGAGCCCAGGCCGGCTCCGGCCGAACGCCCCCTGACTCGGCGACCACGCGCATCCGTAACGTTGCTGCTGCGCCTGCGACCTTCCCATTTCATATGGCTGTCCGTGAGAGATTCATTAGGACCGGACGAAAGGCCCGGCATTGGCGGAATTATCTCAGGGAGCGAGGCCGCGTTCCACGATTGCGTCGATCGCGTGATAGGCCGAGAGAATCGCGCCCTCCTGCCATCCCTGCAGGATGCTCAGGTGCTCACCGGCGAAGAAGATGTTGTCATCAGGCTGCAGCAGCGTGACCGGCGTTGACGTCCCCCAGCCGCCCAGTTGAAACGGTACTTTGTCCCAGGCCACACTGATGCCGTGTCTCGCCTCGCCCGCCAGCTCCGGATGCACGCCGGTTGCCTGGGACAATGTCGTATCGAGGCGCTGCTGCGGCGAAAAACCGGTGAATCGATCGCCGGCGGGCCCGTCAAAGATATACGCGCCGATTAGTATGCCGTTCGGACTCTGGAACGCGCTATTCGGATACCAGATCTGCGTGATGTCCTGGTCTGTCCACGTAATGCCACCGTAGATGCTGTGGTCTTCCTCCCAGAACCGGCGTGACTGGAAGGCGACCCGGACGGCCGACGTATAGTTAAACCCGGCAATCTCGCTGCGATGCGCCGTCGAAAAGTCGTTCGCCATGCCGGCGAGCACAGTTGCGGGAATACTGACAAGACAGTAGTCGGCCTCGATACTGGTCGGGGATCCCCCGCTATCCGTATAGACGACTCTCGCGCCACTCGCAGTCTTGCGTATCTCGGTCACAACGGCGCCCAGTACCGTGTCACCTGCGGTCTGCGCAGCCAGCGCCGCCGCAATCCTGTCCATGCCGCCGACCGGTTGCAGCATGACCGGTTGCTGCTCGAAGCCCTGCGAAAACGACAGGCGCAGCTCCCAGAAGAACTCGGAGGCCAACTCCTGCAGCTCGCGTGCCGGCAGCAGCTCGCCGCGCTGACGGCTCCCGACATCCTGCTGGCCAGGGAACCCAGCCCTGTAGGAGCCCTGGTAACGGCCGGCAACGTCAAGGTCTCCGTACTGGCGCAGCATCGCCAGGATGTTTGCCTTGTCCGCGGCGGTAAGCTCGGCGTCCAACGCATTCTGATTAATCGCGGTCGACAAAAGCGCTGCGATACCGCCCCGTGTGTCGCTCAGAACTCTGCGTGCCGGTTGCGGCTGCCCGGCGAACGCGCGCGGCGAGTGTAGCCACGCGCCTCTGTTGTCGTTGGTAAATGTCTCCAGCGGCACACCGAACTCGCGGCAGTAGCCGAGCAGGAATTCGTGGTGCTGCGCGATCCTGGACGGTCCGGCATTGAAGTAGAGCTCGTCATCGATATCGAACTGGCAGGTCTGAACAGAATCGGTTTCCAGCGCAACATCGCCCGAACGCAGGGTTCGGACACGCCCCCCGGCACTATCGCGGGCTTCAAGGATCGTGCAGGAATAACCCAGCCGGGACAGTTCGATCGCCGATACCATGCCGGCGACACCGCCACCGAGGATCACAACGCTCCTGCCGGCGCCGATATTGGCCGGCCAGTCGCCGGGCCTGGGCGATGCCGGACGCGCAGTCGGTGGTGGTGTCCCGCCGCCCGGACCCGGGGCTGTGGGAGCCGCTGAGGATGATCCGCAGCCTGATGCCGAAGTCGCTATCCCCATTGCAAGCATCGACCGCAGCATCACGGAGCCGCCGACTGCTCTGCCCAGGCCAGCCAGAAACTCCCGGCGCGCCATTCTCGAGTGCTTCATACATCTCCCCCTGTATGACTCTCTATCCTATGACACTCTGCACACCTGTAAATTCCGGCCCAATCGACGATGCAGCACCTCCGGCAACCGGCGCAACACCCATTGCCGACTTAAGCTGCCCGTCCTTTCTGCGTATCATTGCGCCAGCGAACAGACGGGAACACGCATGGCACAAGTACTAGGCATCGATGTTGGCGGGACCGGCATCAAGGCTGCGCTGGTGGATACAGAGACCGGCGAATTGCTGACGGACAGGCAGAGGCTCAGCACACCAGATCATTCGACGCCGGCCAACGTCGCTGCGACGGTAAAGGAGCTCGTGGCCGGATTCGACTACGACGGTCCGGTGGGCTGCTGTTTTCCATCAGTCATCGTCAACGGTATGGCGAAGACGGCAGGCAACATCCACGATTCGTGGCTGGGCACGCGCGTCGACAAACTGTTCGAGGAATCGACGGGCCTGCCCTTTTCCGTTCTCAATGATGCGGACGCTGCGGGGCTTGCGGAGATGGCCATGGGAGTCGGCGCGGAGAAACGCCTCGATGGCATCGTCATCATGATCACGATCGGTACCGGGCTCGGTTCCGGGATGTTCTACAACGGACAGCTGATACCGAACATGGAATTCGGGCATATGCCGGGCAAAGACGGCAATCCGATTGAGCACTACGCCGGAAACCGGGCGAGAAAAGAAGGCTATCTCAGCTGGGACGACTGGGGACCTCGCTTCAACTACTTTCTCGAGCGCGTCGCGCGCGTCAATACGCCGGACCACTTCATCCTCGGGGGCGGGGCCAGCAGGAAGTACGACCAGTTCAAGCACACGATCAAGGTACCCGTGCCCGTTCACATCGCTCGATTCAGGAACAACGCGGGCATTATCGGGGCCGCGGCGGCTGTCCTGTAAGCACTGAACCTCAAGGGTCTGCAGCCGTCGCCAAATGGCGCACCTGGCCGGCTCTTAAGTGTTATCACCTATCGCAACACCGGCGTGCGAATGCTATTAAAAACACAGGTGCGTCTTTTTCGTGTCGATCAGGGGTAACGCGATGAACAGAGGAATCCTGCTCTTACTGCTGTCAGTCGTGATGGCACTGACAAGCGCGTGTGACAACGAGAAGATGATGTCCGAGAAAGGCTTCCGCTTGCCCGATGGCGACCCGGTGGCCGGGCGAGAGGCTTTTCTGTACATGCACTGCAACCAGTGCCACACGATCGAAGGCGAAAGCCTGCCCACGATCCCGGGCTATGAACCCTTTGTCGAACTCGGCGGCGCGGTGACGCGCGTGCAGACCTACGGCGAGCTGGTGACGTCCATTATCAACCCGTCACATAAACTCGCCGAGGGTTATCCGGAAGACGTTGTGTCCGAAGATGGCCAGTCCAAGATGTATGTTTACAACAGCTATATGACCGTCCAGGAACTCACCGATATCGTCATGTACCTGCAGCCGCACTACGATGTCATCGTTCCGGAATACAACTACCGCATTTACCCGTAGGCGCAGCGCCTGAAGAACGCTCTGTAAAAGTCGCTTTGCGAAGCGGTCAGGTTAGTCGACAGGGCCGGCCAACGTATCGTGGTGGCTCGCGATCAGTGAACGCAGGTAGAAAGACAGGTCCGCACGGTTCTTGAAACCCGCGGCCTTCGCCGCCTTCTCTCCGGCTTCCTCGCTGTCCGGACCAGACGCCGCAAAGGCTGCCAGGTCCTTGTGAAAACCGATGGTGAACACATCGATGTCGCTGCCCGCTACGCTGTCGAAGATCATGTTCTCTACCTGACCCGTGCTGGCCAGATAGTTGTTCTCCATGCGGCGCTGCTCGAGCAGTGCGGCTTTCTTGCCCGGCAGCGCGGCGAACACTTCGATGTGGATCAGACGATTGTCCGCGTAGGCCTCAGCCAGCGCATCGACCTCCGGACCGTAGGCAAACATATCTTCCTGGAATGCAATGAGCGGCTCGACGACCGCGAGCGGATTCTCGATACTGACCTCTGCCAACGGGATGATGAACATCAGGTCCCAGTGATCGCCCTGCGAATGGCGGGCGACGTAGAATTCGTCCCCGTTACCCGAACGCGCCCAGTCGATCAGATCGGAGAATGCCCCGGGCGCGGCGCGGACAGTAGCCACTCGATAGATCTGATCGCCTTCCAGGCCGGGGGTCTGCGCGGCAGCAACGGCCGCGAGCGACAGCAGCAGGAGACAGAGGCTCTGGCGCAAACCGCTCATGCAATCAAAAACGCCGGGGCACTGGGGATCAGCAGTCGGCGCTGGGTAGTTTGTTGGCCAGCGCCTTCAGGCACTCACTGCGAATCGATATGTCTTCCTCGAGCAACTCGATTTCAGCGATGATCTCGGCCGCAATGCTGGCTTTGCTGGACTTCGTGTCGAGAATCTTCTTCAGCTCATCCAGAGCCGCCAGCAGCGTCGGGTGCGTTGTCGGCACAGAGTCCTTCGTGCCGGCTTTCTCCGTGACGCGAGGAAACTTGTACACACGACTCGATGGCAGGAAGGAATCCTTGGGTCGGTCGTAGACGATCCGCAGCACATCAACAAAGTTGATACTGGTGATGTAGTACCTGTCGATCTGCAGTGGGCTTTTCACACCCATGGAACGCAGCGTCTCGTAGGATCTTCCTCTTGTCTCACCCATTACTTCGACCCGTTATTGGTTTTGTCAGTCGATGGTCGCGATCAAACGATCAAGGCCGTTTGCGGACCCGCCTGTCGTCAAAGCCGCTATTGTGTCAAATATTGACAGCGCTGTCTTCTGTCTCAAGGCGGGCACTGGGCCGATAGCGGCGCATGACGCTCAACGCGGATCAGGCCGACCCTGGACAGCCGCATTTTGTTCCTGCCCGATAGCCTCAGCCCGACTGGCGATTTCGCGTGCACTGCCGTTGAACAGCATCGCGTGGACCGGCAGAGTCACATACCAATAGAGCAGCCCCCAGGCGCCCGCCGGGTGAAAGAAGCCCCGGACGCCGACGCGCCGGTCATCGCCGCGATCTTCGATTGAGAATTCCAGCACACCGGCTCCTGGCGCGCGAAGCTCCATCACCAACGTCAACCGGCGTCGGTCCTCCATCGCGATGACCCGCCAGGCATCGATGACGTCACCGACTCGAAGCCTGTCCGGATGTCGACGTCGCCGTCGAAAACTCGGGCCGCCGACCAACCAGTCCATGACTCGTCGTATCCACCACAACGCTCGCGCGTAAAAGAAATCACCGTCATTGCCGAAACGGCAGACAACGCTCCAGATGGCTTCTGCGGATGCGGTGGAAATGGTCTCGCCGGATGCCTGCTTCGCATAGAAGCCGTAGTCCGGGCTGAATGTCTCGCACACAACGGCGTTCTCCACCCAGTGAGCGGGAATCTCGTGTCGTCGGTCTGCATTCAGCGCTTCTGCGGCAGCGGCGTCGAAATCCAGCAGGTCCTGAGGAATCAGTGACTCGAGTCGTCGATCCTGGGCAACGACGTCCTGCGACAGGCCACCGATCAGCGCCCGTGCGACGCTGGTCGGTACTGAAGTGACCAGTCGCAGCCAGTACGATGACAGTCGCGGCGTCAGCATCGGGACCGGGATGATGTAAGGCCGCTTTCCGACCATTTGTCCATAACGCAGCATGATCTCCTTGTACGTCAGGACCTCGTGGCCAGCCACGTCGTACACTTCTCCGGAGGTCTCCTCAAGTGACGGGACGTCGGCAAGATATCGCAGCAGGTTGCTGAGCGCGATCGGAGTCGATCTCGAGAATACCCATTTCGGAGTCACCATGACCGGCAGGTGATTGACGAGATCGCGGATGACCTCCCAGGCTGCCGAACCAGGCCCGATGATCATCCCGGCGCGCAGCTCCGTCACCGGCACGCTGCCCGTCCGGAGGATCTCGCCAGTCTCGGTGCGCGACTGCAGGTGCACCGACGCAGGATCCTGAGGAGTCAAACCGCCGAGATAGACGATCCGGTTAACGCCGTGTCGCGCGGCAGCTTCGGCAAAATTTCTCGCAGCCTCGGCATCCAG
This sequence comes from Woeseiaceae bacterium, assembly GCA_030065915.1. Lineage (GTDB taxonomy): Bacteria > Pseudomonadota > Gammaproteobacteria > Steroidobacterales > Woeseiaceae > UBA1847. Next base: position 3,220 of record JASJCQ010000036.1, on the reverse strand, counting down.
CTCGGGGAACGTCTTGCCGGCCGCCATCGAGTGAACGAGGTAGTAGGCCGTGTCGACACCGGCCAATGCCCTATCGAGGCTCTCGGGTTTGAGCGCGTCGGCTTCGCACAATTGCGCGCCCTGCCAGCCCCTGCCTTGCAGTACCTCGATGTTCCTCGCCGAAGCCCTGACCGAACGTCCCTCGTCCAGCAGAAATTCAACGAGATTTGTGCCGATATAGCCGCTGGCGCCGAATACAAGATCCGGTTTTCCGTCCACAGCTGCCATACACGGCGGTTCCTCTGTTGTCTTGGAGACTCTCTCGCGTCAGTCAACGCCTGGAACGCAAATGCTCTCTGCGTTTTCGTCTGCTACGGGCGAACCAGTACCCACGGAAAGATGATTTATTCCTGCCCATTTTCGCAGCGCGACCCGCACTGACACAAGCCGTGTTGGCGACGCTCAGAGGCGTCCAAGACGGTTTCAAATGCGGGAATTTCTCGCAATAGGTAGTTACCAAAACAGGCTAGGTAAACCTTCTGATTCGTAGGCGACTGGGGACACGCATCATAGGCCGCGTTCGAGACTGATCAACACTACTTTATTTTGGGAGAAAGAGATGAACATGCGTTTTGGGATGCGCCGGGCTTTGTGTCTTGCCGGACTGATGGCTTTTGCCGCTACCGCAACTGCAGAGCAAGGCGACTGGAAGATCAGGGCTGGTATCGGCACGGTAGACCCGAAGTCAGATAATGGCGACGTTGTCAGTGTGGACAGCGGCACAACGGCAGTTGTCAACGGCACGTACATGATCTCGGATACGCTTGGATTCGAGATCCTCGCATCACTGCCCTTCTCTCATGACATCAACCTCGAGGCGGACGGGTCCAAGGTCGGTGAGACCAAGCATCTGCCGCCGACGTTCAGCCTGCAGTACTACTTCCCGACATCCAACAAGTTCTCACCCTACGCCGGTGTCGGATTGAACTACACGCTTTTCTTCGACGAAGAAACGACGGGTGCGCTGGCGGGAACCGATCTGTCGCTGGACGACTCTATCGGCCTCGCAGCACAGCTCGGCTTCGACTACGACATCAGCGACACGATGTTCGTCAACTTCGACCTTCGTTGGATCGACATCGAGACCGACGCTGAACTCGACGGTGTGGAAGTCGAGACGGTTGAAATCACACCGCTCGTTTACAGCATTACGCTGGGATGGCGCTTCTGAGGCGAAAATCGCCAGCCATTAGATCGCTGTATTGAAGCGCGAGATAAGGAGCCCAACCGGGCTCCTTATTTTTTGGCGGTTTGCCGGCCGCTGACAAGCGCCTGACTGTGACGAGCGACCTTCCGGGCGCCGTCAAATGGACGCATCCTCGACGTTCCTGGCGAATTCAGACCGCCGCAGGCGCACTGACCGCGTCACGCGGCCTCGCCGGACCCATGAAAACTCTGTATAAATCGGCGACCACAGCCCGGCAGCCTGCTAATATCGGCAACTTATGAATACGGATCTGCACATTTACCGGGAGACGGTGGAAACCGTCCTGAAAGGCGAGAAGGGCCCGCACATCGGCGCCTTTTTCGATTTCGACGGAACCATCATCAGCGGCTTTTCGGTCACGTCGTTCCTGCAGGAGCAGTTCTTCGACGGCCTGCTGATGCCGCAAGACATCTCGGACATCTTTCGCGGAGGGCTCGACTTCAAGCTCGGCACGCGCAGCTATCATGATCTGATGGTCGAGGTTGCCTCGAAGATCAGAGGTGTCACCGAGGGCACTTTCGTTGCCTACGGCGAGTCTGCCTACGAACGCAAGGTTGCGCGTACGATATACCCGGAGGCGCGCGCATTGATCCAGGCACACCTCCAAATGGGCCATACGGTCGCCATCGTCTCATCGGCGACGCCGTACCAGGTCGAGCCAGCGCTCGAGGACCTGCAAGTTGATCACCTGATGTGCACGAGATTCGAGGTCGAACACGGCTACTTCAATGGCAAGCTGGATGGGGAAGCCTGTTTCGGTGTCGGCAAGGTCAATGCTGTCAACAAGCTCGCCGAAGAACACGGCATCGATGTCAACGCCTCTTTTTTCTACTCGGACAGCGATGACGATCTGCTGGTCCTCGAACATGTCGGCCGCCCCCAGGTTCTAAACCCCAACAGCGGACTGAAGAAGATCGCCCAGCGTCGCGGCTGGCCTATCCGCTTTTTCGGTAGCCGGGGCGCCACCGATTTCAAGAACGTCGTACGCAACCTGGCGGCCATCTCGACGTTCGTTCCGACGGCGCTCACAGGCGCCGCGATGTGGTGGTTGACAGGCTCCAAGCGCGAGGGGCGCAATTTCGTTATCTCGACCTGGAGTGACCTGGCAACGGCGCTGATGGGCATTACGATGGAGGTCACGGGCGAGGAAAAGTTGTGGCTGCATCGCCCCGCGGTCATCATCTTCAACCACCAGAGCAATATCGATCCCCTGGTCTTGTGCAAGCTGCTGCGACGGGACGCGGCACCCGTGGGCAAGAAAGAGCTGGCGGAGCTACCGATCGTCGGCCCCGTGTTCGATTTCATGGGCATGATCCCGATCGACCGCTCCAACACCGAGTCCGCGGTGAAGACGCTCGCGCCGCTGGCCGAATTCATGCTCGAGGAAAAACGCAGCATTGTCATCGCGCCAGAGGGCACGCGTTCGCTGTCTACGGTACCGGGCCGGTTCAAGAAAGGCCCGTTCCGGATCGCCATGCAAGCCGGCGTCCCGATCATTCCGGTCGTTATTCACAATTCCAGCGATGCACAACCGAAAGGCGACCTGTTCGCGAGACCCGTGCATATCGCGGTCGACGTTCTCGACCCAATCCATGTAAGCGACTGGGAACTCGACGATTTGGAGAACCGTATCGACGAAGTTCGAGATCTCTATCTCGATACGCTCGGCTTACGCGACGAGGATCAAGCCGAGCTGGAGGAAGACGACGACCGGGACAGCGCCGAGGTCATCGACATACAATCAGGACGAAACGACCGCGCCAGCTCTAGCGGATAACGAGGCGCGGTGGCCAGGCCGAACACACGGACGCGCATCCTCGTCACCAGCCTGGTGATGTTTAACGAACACGGCGAAGCCAACACGACGACAAACGATATCGCCGACGAGACAGACATCTCGCCGGGCAACCTTCACTACCACTTCCGGAAAAAATCGGACCTGATCGACGCACTGATCGCGGAGTTCCAGGCCGA
>JASJCQ010000007.1 GCA_030065915.1 Woeseiaceae bacterium | reverse complement strand
GTCGCTCGCATCAATAACGATGAAACGATCCGGCTCTTTGGCGGCCAACTCGAGATACGTCGACCTGACCGCTTCGAAAAAGGCGACCGCCTCGGTCTCGAAACGGTCCGCTTGCCCTCGTCCGCTGGCCCTGGCAAGCCCGATCTCCGCCGGGGCATCCAGTAGCACTGTCAGGTCCGGATTGACGTCGCCATGCACCCAGTCGGCGACTGCATCGATCCGATCCATGGGTTGCCCTCGCCCACCGCCCTGGTACGCGCGGGTTGAATCGGTGTACCGGTCGGCAACAACCCACCGGCCCTGCTCAATGGCGGGCCGAATCGTGTTGGCCGTGTTGATCGCTCGCGCGGCGAACATCAGCAGCAGTTCGGCCACCGGTGGCATGGCCTCGTCAGCATGGTCTTTCAGGATGTCCCGAATACGTTCTGCGTTCGGCGTGCCGCCAGGCTCACGGGTCTGCACAACGTCGATTCCGGCGTCCTGAAGAGTCTCGACAAACGCGGCGATCTGGGTCGACTTGCCGACGCCCTCGACGCCTTCGAAGCTGATGAACAGGCCTCTGCTCAAGTGCCGCTGCCTTTGCGAAGCCGAACCAGGTACTCGCGCACTGCCTCGTCATGCTCTTCCTTGGTGTCCGAAAACTTGTGACTGCCGTCACCCAGGCCGGTAGCGACGAAGAACAATTCTGTGCCCTCGGCAGGATTCAGCGCGGCATTAATTGCCGCCTGTCCGGGCATCGCGATCGGCGTGGGCGGCAGCCCGCCTCGCCTGTACGTGTTGTATGGCGTATCCGTGCGCAAGTCGCGCCTCGTGATGTTGCCGTTGAAGCCGGGCTCGAGACCGTAGATGACCGTGGGATCGGTCTGTAGTCGCATGCGCTTGTTCAGACGCCGCGTGAATACACCGGATATTCTGGCACGTTCGTCGACGCGGGCCGTTTCTTTCTCGATGATCGACGCAAGAATCAGCGCCTCATACGGCGTGGTGACGGCAGCGTCAGGGCTTCGGCGTTCCCACTCCTCGCTGAGCGTCTTTTGCATCGCCCTGTAAGCATCCCTGAGCAAGTCGCGGTCTGAGGTGTTCCTCGGAAAGTGGTAGGTCTCGGGCAGGAACAGGCCCTCCGGATTCGACGATTCGGATGCCAGCGTCTCCAGGAACGCCGGCCAGTCCTCGTCGCTGAGAGTCGCCTCGAGGTTCGGGTCGGCGGCGAGCGCCGCAAGCAGCTCCCAGCGGTTCCAGCCCTCGATGATGGTAAACGCATAAAGCCGAACGTCACCGCTCGTGAATTGCTCGAGCACGTCCCGCGGGCTCATGCTCGGGAGAATCAGGTATTCGCCGGCCTGGATCGAGCCGGACTTGTCATTCAACTGGGCGTGCAGGCGGAAGAACGTCGGGTTGTCTATAACGCCCGCGTTCGACAAGTCATTGCTGACTGCAGTCAACGAACTTCCGGAACGAACCTCGAACACGAGGCCGTCTTCAGCGACATCGACCGGCGTGTTCAGAAACTGCTGGTAGTCAAAGGCAACAAATGCGGCGATGGCCACGCCCAATGCCGTGATCGATACCAATGCAAATTTAAGGCGTTTCACTGTGCGTACTCGTCGAAGCCTGCTTCTGCCAGCAAACCGCGAAGTTGCTCAAATGCATCAGTCTGCTCCAGGCGGGTTTCATCAATGCTGCGCGCCCGAAGCAAACCGAATTGGCTGTTGGCGAGCATGATCTCATCCGCCTGGCGACAATCGTGCAACGGGATGTCGCGAACGTCTATGTCGACGTTGGCGGATTTTGCTCGCTCGAGAAGTTCTGCTCGAGTCACGCCTTCGACACCACAGCGATCGAGCCTGGGTGTCGCCAGCCGATTGTCTTTTGCGATGAACACGTTGCTCATGGTACCGCAGATAACGCGCTTGTCGGCGTCGCACATGACGCCTTCGAACGCGGAGCCGATCTCCATACGACCCAGTACCTGCTCGAGACGATTGAGCGTCTTCATGCCGGCGAGCGCAGCTTGCTGTGACAGCCGCGTTTCGCAGACGACAAGATCGATCCCTTCGCGATAGCAGGCGGCGTCCGGAACGCGGCACGGAAAGACGCCAAGCCGAACCGTCGTGGACAGGTCTCGTGGGCGGGTATAACCACGTTGGCCAATGCCAGCCGTCAGCACCAGCTTCGCCGTAGCGTCAGCTTCGGCGTAACCTGAATCGGCGACCGCACGTTTCAATAAGCCGGACAGTGAATCAATGCCCGGAAAAGGTATGGACAACCGGGCACACGAGGCCTCGAGTCGGTCCATATGCCGCTGCCAGAGTCGCGGCTTCCCGTTACGGATTGCGATCGTCTCGAACAGCCCATCCCCGTAGGCCAGCCCACGATCGTCTGCCGACACGCTGTCGACCGGGCCATCCATGTCGAACCAGCGGCTCATGCGCCCAGTGCAGCCAGCAGACCCTTTGCTTTTGCGCGGGTCTCGTCCAGTTCGGCGTTCGGGATCGAGTCGGCGACGATGCCGGCACCCGCACGCAAGGTCAGTTCGTTGTCATGCTGGACCATGGTCCGAATCAGGATATTCAGATCCAGGCTGCCGTCCCTGTTCAGATAGCCGAAAGACCCGGTGTAGGCGCCGCGAGGCGCGCGCTCGAGGCTCGCAATGATCTCCATGCACTTGACCTTGGGACAGCCGGTTATCGTGCCGCCCGGGAATACAGCTCGCACGACACCGCCTGGCGTTACGTCATCGTCCAGCTCACCCGATACGTTGGACACGATGTGGTGCACATGAGCATACGTCTCTATGACCATCATTTCGTCGACAGAAACGGTGCCGGGTTTGCAGATTCTGCCTAGGTCATTGCGCTCCAGGTCAATCAACATGACATGCTCGGCCCGCTCTTTCGGGTGCGTCAGCAATTCGGCTGACAGGCTACCATCAACGGCAAGGTCGGCGGATCGGGGACGGGTTCCGGCGATGGGTCTCGTTGACACTAATCCGTCGCGCGAGCGAATCAGGCGTTCCGGTGAAGACGAGATAATGCTGGCATTCTCGAAGCGCGCGAGACCGGCGAACGGTGCAGGGTTGGCGGCGCAAAGGGCCAGGTACACGTCGCCTGGCGATGTGTCTTCATCGACTGTCGCGTGCCATGAGCGCGAGAGATTGGCCTGGTAAATGTCTCCGTAGTCGATCCGGGCCTTGGCACTGGCCACGGCATCTAGAAAGAAACCCGGCTCGTCTTCGCGTATGGAGTTGATCGACACGGTGTGCTCTGGCGAGGCGATCGAATTCTCCGCATCGTTCCTGATGCGATGCAGGATGCGATCGGGTACGCCCTCCTCGGCAACCAATCGCGTCTCGTTCAATACATGGTCCCGGATGATGGCGGTCCGACAGCGCGTTGCGAACGCCACCGGCAAGCGGGTGTCGTCGCTCAGACGCAACGTGTCCTCGATTTCGCCAGCCAATTCATAACCGAGGTAGACAAACCACCCGCCGCTGAACGGCAACGCGCCGCCAGGTCCGCGCTCGGCGTCATACCATCGGTCGAGACTGTCCAGGAAGCGGTTTGCGCCGTCGCTTCCGGGGCCTTGCAGTTCGCCGTCGCCGCGCAGCACGAGCGACTCTTCCGGGTTGGCGAACAGGATATCGTAGCGGCCGAGGCGACCGTCGCGAGACGTGCTCTGCAGGAGGTAAGGATAGAAGTCGGGATCGTGAGCGTGTAAGGCGAGCAGATCGATATCCGCAGCCAGAACCTCATCGCTGGAATCGCCATGCCGAGGCAAATTCGATGCCTCAGCTGTGTTGACGGAAGACGAGCGTTCCGTTGGTACCGCCGAATCCAAACGAATTGGAGACGACAGTCTGAACATTGGCGCTTCTCGCCTCATTTGGCACGTAGTCGAGATCGCAGGCCGGGTCCGGGTCGTGCAGGTTAGCCGTTGGCGGTACGACCTGGTCGCGAATGGCAAGGATCGAGAATATCGCCTCGACCACGCCGGCGGCACCCAGCAAGTGCCCCGTCGTCGACTTGGTAGAACTCACCAGCAGTGAGTCCGCAGCGTCGCCGAACGTGCGCCGGATCGCGGTTGTCTCTCCGAGGTCGCCCGCGGGCGTCGACGTCCCGTGCGCGTTCAGGTAATCCACCTCCGACGGATCGATCTCGGCATCGTTGAGCGCAGCCGTCATACACTTCCTAGCGCCCTCGCCGTCTTCCGGCGGTGACGTGATGTGATAGGCATCGCCGCTCATGCCAAAGCCAATCAGCTCGGCGTAGATTCGCGCGCCACGTGCTTTCGCGTACTCGAGCTCTTCTAAAACCAGGCAGCCGCCGCCGTTGCTGAGTACGAATCCGTCGCGTCCCTGGTCGAACGGCCGGCTGGCGGTCTCCGGCTCGTCATTTCTTGTCGACATCGCCCGCGCGGCGCAGAAACCCGCCATTGTCAGAGGCGTCGTCGCAAACTCGGATCCACCCGCGAGCATGACGTCCGCATCGCCGTACGCGATGCTGCGACCGGCAAAGCCAATGCAGTGAGTGGATGTTGCGCAGGCCGAAACGATAGAGATGTTGGGTCCGGTCAGGTGCTTGAGGATGCTGACCTGCCCTGACGCCATGTTGATGATGCTGCCCGGAATGAAGAACGGAGACACCTTCCTGGCACCGCCTGCGAGCATGCGGTCATGGTTGTCTTCGATGAACTGGATGCCGCCGATGCCGGCACCCATAGCCACGCCGATACGTTCGCCGTTCTCTTCAGTGATTTCCAGGCCGGAGTCGCTTAGCGCGTCAAGGCACGCGGCAACGCCGTAATGAATGAAGGGATCGTTCTTGCGCTGGTCTTTTTTCGCCAGGTAGTCGTCAGCGTTGAATCCGCTGACCTCTCCGGCGATCTGAGTCGGCAATTCGCTGACATCGATGCTCTCGAGCAGCCCGATGCCGGACTGCCCATCGCAAACGTTCTTCCACGCGACATCAATCGCACTGCCGACCGGTGAGACAATGCCCATGCCGGTGATGACAACGCGTCGCTGCTTCAAGTTGAACCTATGCTGGCAGGATTGCCGGATGAAAATCGGCGGCGCCCGGACGGGCACCGCCGGATAGTATTAACCGTCGCTGGAGCGCGCGGTTACGAAGTCGATAGCTTGCTGGACTGTCGTGATCTTCTCAGCTTCCTCGTCCGGAATTTCAGTTTCAAATTCCTCTTCGAGAGCCATGACCAGCTCAACGGTGTCGAGCGAATCCGCGCCAAGATCATCGACGAAGGAAGCATCGTTTGTCACCTCGTCTTCTTTAACGCCGAGTTGCTCAGCAACAATGCTCTTAACCTGTTCTTCGATACTGCTCATTGTGTTTTCTTCTCCTAAGAAGATTCTAAAGTACGCGTTGCGGGCCCGAAAAATTCAGATCCCGGCAGTCGGAAATCCCTCTACAGGTAATTCCGACGGTCGCGCAGAATTCAAAATAGTACCCTGATTCGACCTAAGTCCTTGAAAAATCAAGGGCAACTCCGTCGTGGAAGCGTATTGTATGTGATAAGCGACAGCCAATCTACACGCATGGGGCTTGATTTTCGGTCTCAATCAGTCCATCAGCATGCCGCCGTTCACATGCAGGGTCTCGCCGGTGATATAGGCGGCTGCTGGTGAGGCCAGAAACACGACGGCGTTCGCGATATCGGCACTGTCACCCAGCCGTCCCAACGGTACCTGCCCGAGCATGGCGTCGCGCTGGTCCTCCGGCAAGACTCGGGTCATGTCCGTGTCGATGAACCCCGGTGCGACCACGTTGACCGTGATGTTTCTCGACCCGATTTCACGCGCGAGTGACTTGGAAAAGCCGATGATCCCGGCCTTTGCGGCAGCGTAGTTGGCCTGCCCGGCATTGCCCATGATTCCGATCACGGACGCGATGCTGATGATTCTGCCGCGTTTCGCCTTCATCATGCCTCGAAGGCAGCCCTTCGACAGCCGGAAGATGCCGCTCAGATTGGTGTTGATGACATCGTCCCACTCTTCGTCTTTCATCCGCATCAGCAGATTGTCGCGGGTGATGCCGGCATTGTTGACGAGAATGGTGGGTGCACCCTCCTCTGCCTGCACGTTCGAAAGCGCTTCCGATACAGACGTTTCGTCACCGATATTGAGAACGATGCCCCTGCCACCGTCACCGAGCGCGTCCCCGATTGCCGCAGCGCCTTTTTCGCTGGTCGCCGTACCGATGACCCTGGCGCCAGCCGCCGCCAGTTGAGCGGCGATCGCTGCGCCTATACCGCGGGAAGCACCGGTCACCAATGCAACCTCGCCATCCAATTTCATGTCTCCAAACAATGTCGTCATTTTTCTTCTTCCCCGATGTAGTTAGTTCGTCATCGCTTTTTTCAGGCTGTCCGGAGACTCCAGCGCTGCGAACGCCGTGCCACGACTGATACGCCGGACGAGACCGGCCAGCACCTTGCCCGGGCCGCACTCGTACACCCGCTCTGCCCCGCCGCCGACCAGTGCCTGAATCGTCTGCACCCACTGGACCGGGCTGTAGACCTGCCGCGACAGGCGCTCGCGGATATCGCCACCATCGCCGTAAGGTTTCGCATCCGACGCGCTGATAACGGTAATCTCGGGTGTCCTGAACTCGGCGTCAGCCAGGCTGATCGACAGGGCCTCGCCTGCTTCGCGCATCAGCGCTGAATGCGCTGGCACACTGACGGGCAACATCAAAGCGCGTTTTGCGCCCGCTTCCTGGGCAAGCTCGATCGCACGATCGATCGCACTGCGGTGCCCGGCGACAACGACCTGGCCCGGTGAATTGAAGTTAACGGCCTCGCAGACCTCGTCGCCGGCTGCCGCCGCACAGACGGCGATAACCTCGTCGTCGTCGAGACCCAACAACGCGGCCATGGCACCGACGCCCGCGGGAACTGCATCCTGCATGAGTTCGGAACGTCGCTTCACCACTTTCATCGCGTCCTCGAAGCTGACGGCGTTCGCTGCTACGAGCGCGCTGTACTCGCCCAGCGAGTGCCCCGCGACGTGCGAGGGCACCTCGCCGCCCGCGGCAATCCAGACTCGCCATGTCGCAACACCGGCCGCAAGCATCGCGGGCTGAGTCACGGTAGTCTCCGAGAGCCTCTCCGCCGGCCCTTCCTGCACGAGCTGCCAGAGGTCGTAGCCCAGTATTGCGTTGGCCTCGGCATAGGTGGCCTTGACGCTGTCATGCGCGTCGGCAAGCTCCGACTGCATACCGACCGATTGTGAACCCTGCCCGGGAAAAACCATTGCCAGACTCACGGCACTCTCCGATTTCGCTAAAGGCCGGGCATTATACGGATGTGGGCCGGCGTAACCCAGCCAGAATGAGCACGCCAAGTACACCACCGATGGCGCCGTACAGGTGCGCGTCGATGACGACAAGCCCACCGCTGGTGGTTTCCGAGCCCGGCAGCGGGCCGAGCAGCTGCTCATAAGCCAGTTTGGCGACAACGAGGCCGACGATGACGCCGGATTCGAGCGGCCGTTGTTTGAACAGGACCAAAGCGCCCGCCACGAGCATGCCGTGCAGCACGCCGGACAGGCCGACATACCAGATGAGCGTCGGGTTGAGAAACCAGAAGGCCAGGTCGATCGTCGCAATGCTCGCGCCCAGCACAAGCCACCAGGCGGCTGCCGAGAGTCCGGCGCCAACCAGGAAAGCGACCAGCAAAAGACCTGCGGCGTTGAGCAGGAAATGACCCGCTCCCAGGTGGACCAGGTGGCCGCTCAGCAGGCGATAGAGTTCCAGCGCTTCGATCCCGGCGCGCTCGTATCGCAGGGCCAGCCTGGCTGATTCGCCGGCCAGCAGGGTCAATCCCGATACAACGATAATCACCAGGGTCGGCCAGAACGCGCCGGATAGCGCGGTTTGCGTCATTTGCCGTAACCCCATGTTTGATATACTTCCGTTAATATCTGTTAAGCAACACTTCAGCCCTTTTTCCAGGAGTTTTCAAGTGAGTCAGCACCGCAGGCGATACCGCCAGCAAGGCTTTACGTTGATCGAAATCATGGTCGTCGTAATCATCATCGGCATTCTTGCCGCTATCGTCGCGCCCAACGTCATCGGGCGAGTCGACGACGCGAACGTGACGAAAGCGAAATCCGAGATACGCGTGCTCGAGAGCGCGCTCAAGTTCTATCGCCTCGATAACTTCAATTACCCGACCTCCGAACAAGGCCTCGAGGCATTGGTCACCAAGCCGAACGACCCGAACATCCGGAACTGGAAAGCAGGCGGCTATCTCGAGCGCACTTCATTGCCGCTCGATCCCTGGGGCAATCCTTATCAGTACCTGAACCCGGGCGCCAAGGGTGAAATCGACGTTTACTCGTTCGGCCGTGACGGCAAACCGGGCGGCGAGGACGTGGACGCTGATATCGGGAACTGGGACCTCAACTAGCGTCACGGCGCCATGAAAGCGATTCGGGCTCGCGCCGGCTTTACCCTGATCGAGGTACTTGTCGTCATCACGATAGTCGGCATCGTGCTCTCGATGGCGGTCCTCTCGCTCGGGTTGATTGGTGAGAACAAGGAACTGGATACTGAAGTACGCCGCTACGTCTCGCTGATGGAGCTGGCCCGAGACGAATCCATGTTGCAGGGTCGCGAGTACGGGCTCGAGGTACTGCAGCAGGGATACCGTTTCGTCGAGCTCGACCCCCTGACCCGGCAGTGGACCGAGATTCTCGGTGACGATGTCCTGAGGGCCAGGTCACTGCCCGAGACGATAGAACTCGAGCTCTATATCGAAGACAAGCAGATCCCGCTGGAATACGACGCGACGCTGCTCGATTCCGGCGAGGAAGACGACGACAGACTTGAGCAATTCCAGCCACACGTCTTCATATTTTCGAGTGGCGACATGACGCCCTTCGAACTTGTTTTTCGTCAGCCGATCAACGACGAACGGGTGATCCTGGCTGGCGACTTGTTCGGCAAGATCGAATTGCTGGAAGAGGAATCATAGTGAACGTGCCGGCGTCGAGTGAATCCCGAGGAGTGTCGACGTGATGCTGCGCCGCCGCGCCCGTGGGTTTACGCTGATCGAGGTTATGGTGGCCTTGAGCGTCGTTGCGCTCGCGCTCGCGTCCGCGGCGATCAGCATGTCGCAAATGATTGGCGCCGCAAATACCCTGCGCGACCGCACGTATGCCAGCTGGATTGCCCAGAACAAGATTGCAGAGATACGCCTGGCCGGCGTGTTGCCGGACGTCGATGCCACCAGCGGCGAAGTCGATTTCGCCAATTCCACCTGGGCCTGGCGCGCCGTGGTCTCGGAGACCGGTGTCGACAACCTGCTGCGTGTCGACGTGACGGTATCGAGGCCCGGCGAGGAGGCGTTTGTACGACAGGTCAGCGGATTCGTCGGCGAGCCGGTACCGCCCGGCGCTGGCAGCCAGGCCTGGGCCCCCTCCCGTACCCGTACGGACGTGACGGAATGACCAGGAGCAGCGCCAGAGGTTTTACGCTGATCGAGGTCCTCGTCGCCCTTGCCGTATTCGGCATCCTGACGATCCTTGCGTACGCGACCTTGGGACAAACCCTGTCCAATGCTGACCTGCTGAACACACGCATGGAGCGTCTCAAGGCGGTACAGCGCGCCGTCCGAATAATCGATGCCGACCTGATGCAGGCGGCGCCCCGGCCGATCAGAGACCCGCTAACCGATGGGACGAGGCCTGCGTTCCTGTCCGATGCCGGCTTCGATTTTGCGATCGAGCTGACCCACCTGGGATGGAATAACCCGGCGGGCCTGCCGCGCAGTAACCAGCAGCGCAGCGCTTACCGGGTGGAGGACGGCGAACTGGTCCGTTACCACTGGGTGGTCCTCGACCGTACGCTGGCCAACGAGCCGTTGCGAGCGGTCTTGCTCGACGGTGTCGAGAGCCTGACCTTTCTTTTCCAGAAACCGGACGGTGAATGGGTTCCGACGTGGCCTGAACGAACGGTGCAGCTGACGCCGAACCCGATATCGCGCCCTCGGGCTGTCGAGGTGTTGCTGACACTGACGAACGAAGGAGAGATTCGCCGGTTGCTGGAGATCGCGCCGTGAACAGGCAAAAGGGTGTCGCTCTCATCACGGCTATGTTGATTACTGCGCTTGTGGCGTCGGTCGCGCTGGGCCTCGCCTGGGACAGTGCGCTGGACGTGCGCAGAACGATGGTGCTCCTGCATCGCGACCAGGCCGCCCACGTGGCCATGGGCGCAGAAAGCTGGGTACAGACCATTCTGACGCAGGACCTGCAGGACTCTGAAACCGATCACCTGGGTGAGGTCTGGGCGACGGAGTTGCCGGGGTTGCCGATCGAGGGCGGAGAGGTCTTCGGCGCAGTCGAGGACCTGCAGGGAAGATTCAATGTCAATAACCTCGTTGACGGCGACGAAGTCGACGAGGAAGCGCTGGACCAGTTTCGCCGACTCCTGGAAGCGCTCGGCATCGATCCCCGGTTCGCGGGCATCACGGCGGACTGGATAGACCCTGACCAGGAGGTCAGCTTCCCGGATGGCGCCGAAGACACGCTCTACTCGACACAGATACCGCCGTATCGTACGGCCGACCGGCCGATCGCCGATATCAGCGAACTGGCCGCGATTGACGGCATGGACAAGCAGACCTTCGATCTGCTGCGCCCGCATATCGTCGCCCTGCCCGGTCGAACCGGCATCAATGTCAACACGGCAACGCCCGCCGTGCTTCAGTCACTGTCGGATTCGATGACCGCCGGTGACGTCGAGCGCCTGGTTCAGGAGCGGGCCGATCTCGGTTTTACCGATGTCGTAAACACGTTTTCGTCTTTGGTGGAGCCCGAGGTATTGAACGAACTGCTGGAGTCCAGCGAGTTTTTTCAATTGAAGGTCTCCGTTCGGATTGATACCGTGCGCGTCACGTACAGCACGACATTCCAGCGAGGGCCACGCGGCGACGTGGTTCCCATCTTGCGAAGTTTTGGAAGCATTTGACATGGATTACCTGGTCATTCGAATGAGGCAGGACGACAGCGTTGACTGGATCGTTGCCGACGATCAGGGCACGCGGAAGTCCACTGCTTCGCACGGCAGCCTGGCGCAGGCGGCCGCGGAGGCAGCGGGCCGAAGCGTGATCGTTCTCGCCCCGTCCACCGATGTCATAACGGTCACTACGGATCTTCCCGTCAAGGGCAGCAAGCTGTTGGCCGCCCTGCCCTATGCCCTGGAGGACAGCGTCGCCGACGAGGTAGACGAACTGCACTTTGCGCCCGGCAAGCGCCTCCCGGACGGTACGCTGCCCGTCGCCGTTGTCGCGCGAGCAACGCTGGAGTCCTGGCTTGACCAACTGCAGACCGTCGGCATCGTGCCGGCGCGCATCGTCGCCGAGTATCACGGTGTCGCATCCGTGCCGAACACGCTGAGCATGATCATCAGCGACGATGAGATCATGTTCAATGACGGCCATGGCATGAGCTTCGCACTTTCCGATGCGTCTCCCGCTGACGTCATTGCCGCCAGCGGCTACCTGGACCCGATCGAGGAATCGGGAGACTCCCTCGCCGACGGACGTGCGTTGCAGGTGTACTGCGAACCTTCTGCCGAGCAAACCTATGCCAGAGACTGGGCACTGCTTCGAAGCGAACTCGACAGCGTGGACCTGCGACTGTCTCCAGACGGCGCATTCTCGAGGCTCGCTGTCACCGTTGCGAGCGGCTCGGGCATCAACCTGCTGCAGGGTCGCTTTGGCGAGCGAACCGAGTACGCCTCGTTCGTCAGGCCCTGGAAGGCGGCTGCACTGCTGCTGGTAGGCTTCTTGCTCGTATCCTTAGCCGGGAAGTTCGCAGACTACGTCAGGCTGGGCATTGAAGAGGATGCGCTCCGCGCTCAGTTCACGGAGCAGTATCGGGCTTTTCGACCGGCTGACACGCGCGAAATCCTGGATCCGCTAGCTATCATTGAGTCTCTCAAGCGAAGCGGGAACACAGGGCCTTCCGCGCCGCCGGTCTTCCTGCCGTCTCTCAGTTCGCTCGCTGCCGCGATTAAGGCAAACGATGCCGTGGAGATCGAAGCGATCAGCTATCGTGCAGGCGTTATCGATGTTCGACTGACGGCCCCGGACGTCGCAACGCTGGATGAGATCCAGCAAGCCGTCACATCGTCGAACCGGTTCACGGCGACGATCCAGTCGACGACGCAATCCGCTGATGGTCTCGACAGTCGTATCCAGATCCGGGAGGGCGGCGCATGAGAGACTGGTTCGACTCGCTAGAGAAGCGCGAGCAACTCTTCGTTTCGGTCGGCGCGGTCATCGTCGCCGTTGCACTGTTCTGGGGTCTCGTCTGGCTGCCGCTCGACCGTGGACTGCAGCAGCGCCAGGACGCTGTGTCTACCTGGCAGCGGTCCCTGTCCGAGCTAGGTCCGTTGGCTGCGCGAGCCAGCGCAACGCCAGGTCAGTCTTCCTCCGCCGCGGTCCGTGGCGGCACGCCGGTCGTCATTATCGACCAGACGCTGAGGAGCCGCGGGCTGGACCGCGCACTGAAGCGCAGCCAACCGACGACCAGCACCGGAATTCGCGTCGAATTCGAGAACGTCGCCTTCGACGAGCTCGTGGTCTGGTTGGGGGATCTCAGCAGCCAATACGGTATGGACGTTCAGGCGGGAAGCTTTTCCGCCGCGGCACGGTCTGCGCCCGGGCGCATCAACGCAACGATGACCCTGGAACGCTCACTTTGAAGAATCACCGTCGCAAGCTGGTCGCTATCGGCCTGCTGGCACTCATCGTCGGCCTGATCGTTAATATTCCCGCCCGAGTCGCGCTGCAGCTGGTACCCGATTCGGTCTCGGTCAGCAGAGCCTCCGGGACGATCTGGAACGGGCGCGCCGGCGCTGTGCTGGTGTCCGGAATTTACCTGAGAAATGTCGAGTGGCAGACGAAACCGATCGGGTTTTTGACGGGCAAACTTGCGCTCAGCGTGCGTGCGGCGCCGGCCAGCGGTTTCGTGGAGTCTGGGCTCGCCGTGGGGCTCAACGGTGCTGTTACGCTCACGGACCTGAATGCGTCCATGCCTCTGTCGGTGTTCGCGGACGCCATCAGTGTGCCCAACCTGTCGGGCAGCGCGTCATTGCAGTTCGACCAGCTGTCGGTGCGGGACGGCGTGCCAACCTCGGCCAACGGTACGATCGAGATTGCGGACATGACCGTTCCGACGGTGCACCGCAGCAGCCTCGGTGGCTACATGCTCGAATTCAGCGATCTGGACGGTGGCGTTATTGCCAGCATTGAGGATACCGATGGCATTGTCGACATCGCGGGGACGTTGACGCTCGCCAGCGATCGGTCCTACTCGCTTCTCGCGCAACTGGCCGCGAAACCGGCGACTCCGGCCGAGCTCGCGCGCCAGATCGAGTTCCTGCCGGATGGCAATGCAGCTGGGCAGCATGAGTTGCGCCTTGAGGGCAGTCTCTAGCCCGAGTGTTTCACCGGCTGCGTGGCCTCTGTCGGGTCCGTTGTCTGCGCGAGACCATTGTCTCGATCGGGAGTACACCCTGGCACTCCGCCCAATCCGAAAATCCCATGTGCAGACACCGGTCTGACCGCCGTTTCCCACGAATCGGTGAGATACTCAGGCTAGCGACTCTCCATGGGCATTTCGACGAATGCCTGCAGTAGCGGAAAGTACAGCGCACATCGCGGCCTGACGCCTGACCATCCTTCGTACAGGCTCGCATAGCCGCTCAGCTGTTCGGAATACCGTCTGCGTTCTTCGCTCAGGAAACGATCAAGGTTGCCACCCTCGTGGGTGCTGGTCTTGTAGTCGATGACCCAGTGATCGTCCCCGTCGATTCGCACGCGATCGATAATCCCGGTCTGGAGCCTGCCGTCGATGAGGCCGGTCAGAGCGAGCTCCGTGTGTCCGTCACCGTCGAGTATCCATGCGCCCCGATCGTCATCGAGTACGGACGTGATGGCGGCCTCTACACGCTCCAGAACTTCCGCGCCGGTGCTATCGCTGTGACCCTGCTCAGCCAACCAGCGGCGGCCCAGCGACGCTCTGTCATCCTCCGCGAGATGCTCGAGGACGACGCGCCCATCGGCCGCCCACTGCAGCCAGCGGTGCACGAGTGTGCCGGCGAGCTTCGCCTCCGCCCCCGCCCAGTAGAATTCAACCGAGTCCTCGGCCACGGTTCCCGGCTCAGCGATTTGCGGCAGAGGCGACGGTGACGGTGCTGACCAGCGCTTGTCAATCCGTCTCAGCCTGGTCAGCAACCATTCCACCTCGTGCGTGCCGGCACCGCCGGATACGCCAGCGGCGAAAGCTTCCTCGTAGCTGTCACGCAGCATCGGCCACAACAAGGCGAGTAGTGACCCGTTCTCCGGAGGGCGAAGCTCATCGGTTTTCTCGTTTACCGATGCGTGGCCCACAAGGTGCAAGGACTCTCGCGCCCGGGTACAGGCGACGTACAACAGGCGCTGCTTCTCGAACTGCTCCTTGAGCTTTTCTGTCTCGCCGATGTACTGATGAATGCGATCCTTTTCGAGCATGTCGCGTCGGCCAACCGGCGCCAATACTCGCCGTTCGCCGCCGCCCTCCGATGCGCTGTCCATCCAGTTCAGAACCTTGGTCTTGCTTGCGGCCGGTCGGCGACCCAGCCCGTGCAGAACGACATGATCGAACTGCAGACCCTTCGACTTGTGCATCGTCATAATCTGCAGCCGAGCATCCGATACGGTCGAGACCCGCTCCTTGTCGAGCTGCGCTTCGAGTTCTGCGACGTCAGCAAGTGTGCCTGACTGCTCGAGCTCGGTGAGTACATCGAGGAATCGATAGACGTTGTCGATAACCCTCGAGTCGCTGACCGAGACTGGCCCGCCAAGCCGGAGCCACAGGCGCTCGATCCGGCTGCGTAGCGACTCGCTCCGGGAGTCTGACAGCATGGCCTCAATGGCCGGTCCGGCGCGTTTCAGCGCCTCTCGACCGTGGGCGGACATTGCCGACAACCTGGCGTCATCGCGCAGCAGCCGGGGAACGCTGGATGATCGATCGTTACGAACGAGCTGGTAAAGGTCCTGCCAGCTCAGACCGATCCAGGGCGCTCGCAGTATGGCAAGCCACGCGTGCCGGTCACCCTGGTGCACGGTTGCGCGTGTCAGGGCGAGCAGATCGATGACCTCCGGCAGGTCGGTCAGGCGGTCGATATCGACGGCGCGGAAATCGATATCGTGGTGCCTGAGCATCGGGATCAACTCACGCAATTGACCGCGGCCACGCACGAGAACGGCGACGCTGTCTTCAGGATGACCGTCCATTATCGATCGGAGTGCTTCCATGCTCGTCGCGGCCTCACGAGCCTCATCGGAACCGATCACGGGATGGACATGCACTGAACCCCTGCCCTGCAGGTGTTCGGCGGATACCGCGGCCGAATAACTGACGGCACCCGTCTTGGCGTCGTCTTTGTCGGAGAGCACACGGCGGAATACCGAATTAAACCATTCAACGAGCTCGGAACCCGACCTGAAATTCCTTTGCAGCAGGAGTGACTGCAAGTTGACGTCGCCAATGCCTTCTTTCCTCGAGATCAGGAACTGGGCTACTTCGGCGTTTCGAAAGCGATAGATCGACTGCATCGGATCTCCGACACAGAAAAGCGTCCTGCCGTCACCGGTTTCCCATCCCGCAGTCAGTGCCTGCAGCATCCGATATTGTGCGATGGACGTGTCCTGCATCTCATCGACGAGTATGTGCCGTAGTCGATAATCGAGCAGCAGCGCCACATCGCCGGGCGCATCGGGCGTACCCAGGGCCAGGTCGGCGTTCATGGCGACTTCGATATAGTCGACCGCAGCCTGCTG
Organism: Woeseiaceae bacterium; assembly: GCA_030065915.1. Taxonomy (GTDB): domain Bacteria; phylum Pseudomonadota; class Gammaproteobacteria; order Steroidobacterales; family Woeseiaceae; genus UBA1847. The sequence goes on along the minus strand of JASJCQ010000007.1, from coordinate 149,034 downwards.
CCGAAACAGCTCCCGAAGCTCGATGGTCGCAAGCTGCAGCAGGTTAAGGAGCGCGGTCAGGACGTCCCACTGCTCGTCAGTGTACGCAGGCGCGGGTAACACCTTCACCCGGTGCAGCGCATCGAAGAAACCCGGCGTGCCGGACAAAGCCTCTGATAGCTCGTAGTAGCGTTCCTTGAACGCTCTCTGTTCGTGGTCGTCGACCGGGAAGCCGTGGTTCTTGTTCACGCTCTTGAACGCTGTGCCGTCGGCTTTCAGCAAGCAGGCTCGAATGGCGTCCCATGTGGCGAGATCCTCGGCCTTGCCTCCGGGAAGATCTTTGAGGCTGGCAAGGCCAGCTACCGGCGACGCAGACCCGCTTGCCTTGAGGTTTTCCGCAGCATAACGCAGCACCGACAGAAGCTCGTCTTCGCAGTCTGGCGGAAGATGCGAGACCACCAGCGCCAGCGTGTCGGCAACAATGGCACGTAGTGTTCTCTCCAGCACCTGGCGGGCGGCCTCTGCGGACTCCGCGTCCGAAATACCGCCTCCTATCAACGGCAACCACTGATCCCGCGTCTTCAGCATTGCCGACAGGTAACGGATGTAGAGCCCGGTATCGCTGTCGAGGTGTGACAGCACATTGGCCGCTGCGTCTCTGAACGGGCCAGCATCGGCCAGGTAGTCAAGCGTGGCAGCCGCCGCCAGCTCGTACAGCGCATCGAGGTGCGCCTCGGTCGGAATCGCGTTGCCTGCGGTCGCTGACGATGTGGTTAACGGCTGCATTGCCGCGATGTGCGCATTCAGCGAATCCAGCGTCTGGATTCTCAGTCTCGAGTCATTCTGTGCAAGTCCCCATGACAGCGCCTCGTCACGGACCAGTACGGCACGCGACAGGTCGTAGGTTAAACGCTCATGTGCGGCCTCTGGCTTGTCAGCCCTCTTGGCACGTGACAGCGCCTCGACGACACGAATGCGCATCTCCGCAGCGGCCTTGTTGGTAAAGGTGATTGCGAGCACTTCTTCGGGGTGCTCAACCGTGTCGAGCAGGCGCAGGTAGCGTTGGATCAGCAGCTCTGTTTTGCCTGAGCCGGCCGGCGCCTGGACGATGAACGAAGTGCCCGGTTCCAGCGCCGCTTGCCGCGCCCGGTCGTCTGCCACCAGCTGATCGCGATCAGTCACGCTTGAGCTCCGATACTCTCGACAACAGGCCTGTCTGCCTGCTGTCCCGCAACGACTGGTAGGCGTTGATTCGCAAATCGCCGTCTATCATCCGTTCGAGATGAGCGAGTGCGACGGCAGTCCAGCCGGCCAGGTCTTTGTGCCACGTCTCCCTGTCGTCCAGCGTCTTTCCGGCGCCGTTTATGCCGACGAGACGGCTGTCTACGTTGTACAGTCCGAGCGCAGCGACGTTTTCTTCGAACGCCAGGCTGTAGAGAACCAGCTGGAAGCTGTTTAACTCCCTGCGCGTGAACAGTTTCTTTTCGACGCCAGTCTTGTAGTCGAGAATCAGGAAGTGCCCGTCGTCCAGTCTGTCGATTCGATCGGCTTTCAGTTTCAGCGACAGCGTCCTGAAGTTGAACACGCGATCCTCCTCGATACTTGATACCTCGAAATCCTGTCTCGACACGTCATAGTCGATGACCCGGTGCAGGAGGCGGCGAATTCGTCGCTCTTCAAAGCGCAGGACTTGCCGCAGCACAGGATCGGCAAGGGCAAACTCTGCGGCCATGGACTCGCGAACAGCCTCGTCGACTTGCCTGACCCGCATCTCCTCCGACAGCGTCGCCAGGGAACGTCTGTCAGGATGCAGCAGGTACAAACGTCGCAACGCGTCATGCACGAGGTTTCCCCGGAATACCGGCTGCAGGGCTGAGCTGAAGCGCGGCAGGAATCGCAGTCCGAGTCGCCCGAATGCAAATGCGTCGAAGGGGCTGTACGCCTGCCGGTCCAGCGTGGACGCCCCGCCGTAAACGGTATCCCCGTCGAGAATCGGAGGTGCGATATCGTCGTCAACGTGTTGGCATTGCGACGGGTCGACGAGCGTCTCCGCGAACCAGCCAGGATCCAGCTCCGCGGATTCCACGCTCTCGCAACGTGGCAGGATGGGTGATGGCGCCTGCTCAGCGTCCCCATCGAAGCGGGCGAGACTCAGCGTGACGACACTTGCGCTCGAAAACAGCGCCGACAACGAGCGGCTGGCGTAGGCACTGGTATTGGATGGCGTCGCATCCGGCATACCGTACTCTCTCTGCAGCCGGGTCGAGACTATGGACAGTGGTCGAGCCTGCGGCGGCCACTGCCTGGACGTGAGCCCTGTGACCCAGAGGTCGTCAAACTCGGTTCCGGAGGCCTCCAGTGCTCCGAGCACGTTGACCAGCGCTCCTTCGGATTCCGCCTGGAAAACGGTTTCCCTGGCCATTGTCGCGAGGCGGCTGACGGCCTGTCCGGGAACGAACTCCGGTTGCACTAATGACAACCTGACGAAGTCGTTCAGCAGCTCGCGCCAACGATTGAGCAACTGGAAGTCTGTGCTGTCGACCGGTTCTTCGCCGGGCCAGCCGGCGGCCGCAAGTGCCTCATCGAGCGATTCGGCAAGCGATTCCAGCGAGGAACGTTGATGAAGCAGTGTTGCCGCCTGCTCAAGACTTTCAATCCAGCGAGTCGTGCCGTCGCTATCCCCTGTTTGCGAGAACGCCCGCGAGAACAGGTCGAGGGTCCATTCCCGGTCCGGCATCTCGCGAAGCCTGAGTTCCGTCTTGATCCTTGCATCATCGTCAAGCGCCCCAACCAGGCTGGAACGGATGAGGACGCTGACTTCTGCTGCTGAAAGCGGCTCGCCTGTCAGCCAGGTGAGCAGGCTGAGTGCAATTGAGACGACCGGGAATTCCGCAAGGGGCCGTCCGTAGGAGACGTTGACGGCATTTTCGACACTGTGGCTGCCGAGTTGCCAGCCCGGCGAGAATCCTTCCCGCACCAGCCTGCCGACGCTTGCTGCTTTGCCTTCCAGCCCGCTGACCACGATCGCGACTCGTCGAGTGGGATCCTCGCCGAGTATCTGGCGAGCCCAGGCGCCGGCGGCCCGGTACTCCTGCGCTTCGTCCAGGAATTCGATTGAACGCAGGGATGAGGGTTTTTCCGGGGCTGCGAAATCGACCCGGCAGCCACGGTCTCGCAGCGCAGCAACCACGCCATCGACCAGTGGACTCGGCGATGTAAAGCCAACCAATACGAGGTGCCGAGCCGGCGCCAGGTCTCCGTCGAGAACCTGGATCAGGATGTTCTGCGTGAAGCCGGCATCGTCGACCCACGCATTGCGTTCCAGCAGCCGGACATAAGCGTTCAGCGCATTGGCAAAGAGGCGTTCATCGTCGCTGCGAGCGTATTCCCCCACCTTTGCCAACGGGACGCGCCAGTCGACGAGCCGTATGCGGGCCTCGCGCGAGAGTCTGACCAGCGCGCCGACGTTTGCGTCCCGCGCAGGCAGTTCCCGGCTAAGGCAGTTTTCCCAGAGGATACGGCTCTGGTGGGTGTTTATTCGAACCGGCCGCTCGGCAGTCGGGACGGCCGTGTCACCCAGCACGGATAGCCAGGTACCCCAATCGTGAATCTCAGGTCGCCGCCAGGCGGTCTTGCCCTGGTCTATTTGGCCCTTGTTGAACCGATTGATGAGAAGTCGGGCCAGGCGTCGGTTTGCGGTGACAACCTGGGCGCCATTGCGCAGGGCTTCGTCAAGCCGGTCGTACATCAGGCATGCTGATCCAGGAGTTCGTCAATCCTGTCAAATACAATGTTCAGCGTGTCAGTGTCCGGCAACGTCGTGATTCGAAAATGGTCCGTGTAGCTGGTGTTGAAACTGCTGCCCGGCGCCACGAGGACGTGCTTGTTCTCGAGGAGTTCGAGCGCGAATGCCTGGTCGTCGAGTTTCCCGGCGAACTGATCGTCGAGCTTGACGAATGCGTACATGGCGCCTTGAGGGGCAACGACACTGAGATACGGACTGGCCGCGACCCGGTCTATCACGCACTGCCTTTGCTGATAAAGGCGCCCGCCCGGCGTTACCAGCTCCCTGATGCTCTGGAAGCCGCCCAACGCTGTCTGTACGGCCCACTGTCCCGGCACGTTGCTGCACAACCTGAGCGCTGACAAAAGCTCCATTCCATGCAGGTAGTCTCTTGCACGATCGATGTCTCCGCCGAAAACGCACCAACCGACCCGATAACCGCACGCCCTGTAGATCTTGGACAATCCGGAAAAGGTCAGGCAGACACCGTCTCCAACCAGTGTCGCAAACGGCACGAACTCGGCGTCGTCGTAGACCATCTGGTCATAGATCTCGTCAGCTAGCACGAGCAGGTTGTTCTTGGCAGCAAAGTCTGCAATGTCTCTGAGCACGCTCTCGGGATAGACTGCGCCCGTCGGGTTGTTCGGGTTGATGAGTACGACAGCACGCGTCTCGTTGCTTAGCGCCTTTTTCAGGTCGGCCACATCCGGAATGAACCCGTTTTCGGGACGGCACTCGTAGTACTTCGGCACGCCGCTGTTCAGTGTGACCGCCGCCGACCACAGAGGATAGTCCGGACTCGGCACCAGCACCTCGTCCCCCGGGTTCAGCAATGCCCTGAGCGACAGGTCAATCAATTCGCTGACACCGTTTCCGATAAACACGTCATCGGCAGAGACGTTGTTGATGCCCCGATTCTGCTGCTGCATGACAACCGCTTCTCGCGCGGGGAAGATGCCCTTCTGATGACAGTACGGCTCGGCCTGGCCGAGATTCTCGATCATTGCCAGGCGCATCGTCTCAGGGGTACGGAACCCGAACAGGCCGGGATTGCCGATATTCAGCGAAATGATCTCGTAGCCCCGCTTTTCCAGCTCTAAAGCCCGGTTCGCGAGTTGTCCGCGGATCTCGTATTTAACGTCGCCGAGCGACTGGCTAACGTTAATGGCCGGATCGCTCATAATGGATTGCTCAAGCATTGGTATCGGAACGTCTGTAATCGTTCGAGAATAACCAATTAGCCTCGCTTGTGTCCCGTTCTTTGTGGGTGGTTTTGAGACATCGCGCAAATAAAAACCCGGTCGGCTGTGACACCGACCGGGCTGGGTCCGCACGGAGATGCGGATTGCGTGACTAACTCACCGCTCGCAATGCACGATGAATCAGTCGAGCCCTTCTACCTCCGCGCCTTCTATGGGCTCTGGTGCCGGAGGCTCCTGCTTACCCGCTGCAGCTTTTCCAAACCGGTATAGCAGGTCTTCGTATTCTTCTTCTGTCAGGCCACGGATCGACCGTATTCTTACTCGTTCGGGTCCGAAGCTGTCGTCGACGAGCAAATCGCTGAAGCCAGCACAGATTCGACTCGTGGGCGAAGTGAACCCGATACTCCACGCGGAACGCAGTCCCGGTGCCCGCTGAGTCAACTCGACGTGGTACTTGCGGCGGGCCATCGCCGTTACGACGATGTTGGAGTCATTCAATACCTTATAGTCTCGGATAGTGCCCTCAGATATGCAATCCGAGCCTCTCGCAACATCCGATTCCGCGGCGCTGCGTTCTGCATCCGGGACCGAAGCACAACCTAATAAAATACCTGATAAAAATAATATAAAAACTTGTTTTAATTGCACTTTATGGGCTCTTTTCAGAAACTACATTAACTCTGCGCCGCAAATAATGCCGAAGGCAATTCATCTTGACAATGCGGCCGTTTCGGGCCGGAATTGGCTCCGGTTCCGCTAAATTCAACGTCGCCGGCGCGCGTTATTCCTCCGTCGAGCGCAGGCCCGCTACCGGCCTGGCCGGATTCCTGATCCACTCGCTCCATGAGCCGGCATAGAGTCTGGGCTCGGACGCGCCGGCCAGCAACGATGAAACGGCCAGGTGACAAGCCGTCACGCCCGATCCGCACATGGCCGTCCACTCCCGGCGCAGGTCACCGTCTAAGTATTCGACCCACAGATCTCGAAGCTGTTCCGTCTCCAGAAACCGGCCATTCGCATCCAGCGCACGGCTGAACGGCGTATTACGGGCACCGGGAATATGACCGGCAATAGTGTCGATAGGTTCAGCCTTGCCAAGAAAGCGATCAGGCTCCCGGGCATCGCATAACGTCGTCGATGTCATGTCGAGTTTCCCCAGCGCCTCAGATCCGATGATGAGATCGGCTCTCGCGTTGCCGGCAAAATCTCCCTCCTCCGCGGAGGCGTCGCCCGCTTCCAACGGCAAACCGTAACGTTTCCAGGCAGCCAGGCCGCCGTCCAGCAACCTGACGTCCGTGTGCCCGAGCCAGCGCAGCATCCACCATGCGCGAGACGCGAACGCCCCACTGCTATCGTCGTAGACAACGACGCTTGAATCGTTCGATACGCCTAAACGGCGAAACGCACCGGCGGCCTCGCTGGGGGTCGGCAGAGGATGTCGGCCGCTATCGGGGGTCAATTCGGCTGACAGGTCGTTTTCGAGGTCGGCGAATCCCGCTCCGGGCACATGGCCTTCAGCGAACGCCTTAGAACCTGCTTTTGGGTCAGCCAGACTGAAACGGCAGTCCAGAATGAGCAGGGACGGTTCGGCCAATTTCTGTCGAAGTTCATCGGCCGTGACAAGGATTTCATCTCGCCGCATCACCCGTCCTCTTGTACACATGCAGACCGTATTAGACAATATTGCGTTGACTCATAACGATAGCGCATGTGCGGGGGATAACAGGTGGAAAAGATTCTGGTTGGGCTGAAACGTGTCGTGGACTACAACGTCCGGGTCCGGGTCAAGTCCGATGGGTCTGGCGTGGAAACGGCAGGCGTAAAAATGAGCATCAATCCGTTCGACGAGATTGCGCTGGAAGAAGCGCTGCAGATTAAGGAACGCGGCGACGCTTCCGAGGTCATCGTGCTGTCAATCGGAACCTCCGAGTCCCAGCAGCAGCTCAGAACCGGCCTGGCAATGGGAGCCGACAGGGCTATCCTCGTTACGACCGATGACGAGCTGGATCCTCTGACACGGGCAAGGATCTTTCTCGAGGTCATCAATCGCGAACAGCCCGGCCTGGTCGTGCTCGGAAAACAGGCCATCGACGAAGACAACAGTCAGACGGGCCAGATGCTGGCCGCGATCTGGGGGCGTCCGCAGGCAACGTTCGCATCGGAGGTCAAGCTCGATGGCGATACGGCGACCGTCACGCGCGAAGTCGACGCCGGCCTCGAGACGATAGAGATTGACCTGCCCGCCGTCGTCACGGCGGATCTCCGACTGAATGAGCCGCGGTACGTGAAGCTCCCGGACATCATGAAAGCGAAGAAGAAGCCATTGGAAGAACTGCCATTGTCCGACCTCGCCATCGAAGGCGCGCCGGCAATCAGTTCGACTGCCTACGAGCCGCCCGCGGTCCGTGAGAAAGGCATCATGGTCGAGGACGTCCCTGCTCTGATTGGAGCGCTGAAGGATAAAGGACTGGCGTAATGACTAAGATTTTGATTATTGCCGAGCATGACGGCTCGTCCATGAATCCGAGTACTGCCAAATGCGTAACCTGCGCGTCAGGCATCGACGGTGCGACGATAGACGTACTGGTGCTGGCCGCGGATGCCGGCGCGGTGGCGGCCGAGGCGGCGAAGCTGAATGGCGTCAGTCGCGTCGTGACGATCGAACGTGACGAAAACGCACAACCGGTAGCGGCGATACTGGCACCGCAGATCGTGGCCGCCGCAGCCGATTACACGCATGTTTTCGGACCGTCTACGACATTTGGCAAAGACGTCATGCCACGCGTTGCCGCGTTGCTGGGCGTCAACCAGGTCAGCGATATCATGGCGGTCAACGGCAGCCACACATTTCACCGGCCCATATACGCCGGCAGCGCGGTCGTGACGGTGCAAGCGCCGGCGGGCGCCAAACTGGTCGCGACAGTCCGGACAGCGTCGTACCAGTCAGCCGCAAACGACGGGTCTGCGGCAATTGAAGCCCTGACCGTAGACGCTGAAATTCCCACGCACACACGGTTCGTTGGCGTCGAAGTCAGCGAATCCGACCGCCCTGACCTCCAGACCGCGGCGAAAGTCGTTTCTGGTGGCCGAGCCCTGGCGAGCGAGGAGAACTTCGACCTGGTCTACGCATTGGCCGACAAGATCGGGGCGGCGGTAGGCGCTACGAGAGCGGCCGTCGATGCGGGTTACATTGCCAGCGAGACCCAGGTCGGCCAGACCGGCAAGATCATCGCACCCGAACTGTATATTGCTGTCGGTATATCAGGCGCCATTCAGCACCTGACCGGGATCAAGGATGCCGGAACGATCGTCGCGATCAACAAAGACGAAGAGGCGCCCATCTTCGAGGTAGCCGATATCGGCCTGGTCGGCGATCTTTTCACGGTACTACCGGAACTGACCGAGAACCTCTAACGGAAAAGGCGCCCCGGTCGGGGCGCCTTTGCAGTTCTGCGTTATCTGGTGGGACGTCGATCAGAGGCTGGCGAGAACAGCCTCGGCCTTGCTGACTTCAAACTCACCGGGCGCTTCGACCGCAACATGGGTTGCGACTCCATCGTCAACGACGATGGCGAAGCGTTGCCCTCTCATACCCATACCGAAGCCTGAACCGTCCATCTCCAGCCCCAGCGCCTTGGCGTACTCACCGTTGCCGTCAGCCAGCATAACCACCTTGTCGCCGACACCGCGATCTTTGCCCCATGCATCCATGACAAACACGTCGTTGACCGCCGTACAGGCAATGGTATCGACACCCTTTCCGAACAGCGCATCTGCCTGATCCACAAAGCCAGGCAGGTGATTCATTGAGCATGTCGGCGTAAACGCTCCAGGCACCGATACGAGCACAACTTTCTTGCCTCCAAACAGCTCGTCCGTGCTCATCGCTCCGGGGCCTGAGTCGGTCATGATGCCAAAAACGCCATCCGGCATTTTTTCGCCAGCCTGAATTGCCATAGTCAATCTCCTTGGGTCATGTGGATCGAGGGCGCTTGCCCCCGACGATCCGCAAGTGTATTCGGTAACGATTGCCGCGTCATGCACAAGCTGCTTCCGTACCATCCTTCCAGTATTTGTGAGTTCAGGCTCTACCGTATAATTCCCGGTGCAACGGAGGATTTATGGATTTTTCACTGACAGAAGACCACGAGATGATCCGCGATGCGGCGAGGGACTTCGCCCAGAACGAGATCGTCCCGGTAGCTGCGCAGTTCGATAGTAGCGGCGAGTTTCCGGCCGAGACCATTCGAAAAGCGGGTGAGCTCGGCTTTATGGGTGTCGAGGTGCCGACTGAGTACGGCGGTGCCGGCCTGGATCCCATCAGCTACGTACTGGTCATCAGCGAAATCTCGGCCGCCGACGCCGCGCACGGCACGATCGTCTCGGTCAATAACTCGCTCTTCGGCGTTCCGTTGCTGTCATTCGGCACAGAAGAGCAAAAAAAGACCTTCCTGACACCCGTGGCTTCCGGAGAGATAAACGGCGCCTACGCGCTGACGGAACCGCAATCCGGCTCCGACGCACGCGCGATGCGGGCCCGGGCCACCCTATCCAGCGATGGCACTCACTACGTCATCAATGCCAAGAAGTCGTGGATCACGTCCGGACCGGTCGCCAAATACGTCATTGTCTTCGCCCACACGTCACACGCAGACGGAACGGAGGCCGGCATCAGCGCATTCATCGTCGATGCGGAAAAACCCGGGTTTGCCTGTGGCAAGACCGAGCCTAAACTCGGCATTCGCGCCTCGGCGACCTGCGAGATCGAGCTGACCGACTACGAGTGTCCCGTCGAAAACCGGATCGGCGATGAAGGCCAGGGCTTCAAGATTGCCATGACCGTCCTCGACGCCGGTCGCGTCGGTATCGCCGCCCAGGCGCTCGGTATCGCACAGGCAGCCTACGAGGCGGCCCTGGAGTACTCCAGGGACAGAAAGGCCTTTGGAGAGGCGATAGGGAGCTTCCAGAGCATCCAGAACAAGATCGCCGACATGAAGATGCGTATCGAAGCATCCCGCCTGCTGGTACTGCAGGCGGCATGGGCGAAGGCCAAGGCGGCTGAGACCGGCCAGAAGAACACCCTGAATGCGAGCATCGCAAAGCTGCATGCGTCCGAGACCGCTATGTATGTCACCCACCAGGCCGTCCAGATACACGGCGGTATGGGCTATAGCAAAGAGCTGCCGCTGGAACGCTATTTCCGCGATGCCAAGATCACGGAGATCTACGAAGGCACCAGTGAGATTCAGCGTATGGTGATTGGCCGGCACGAAACCGGGCTGCGATGAGCCAGACGCGGTAGCGACAACCTGCCCCTGCGCAGGCAACGTCCAGCATTACTGAGTTGAAGCCGCGGTCTGCGGCTCTGAACGCTGCTAGTAGTCGTTATCGGCGACGTGAACGACGAGTCCGTCCAAGGCGTCGTTGATTTCAATCTGACAGGTAAGCCGGCTGTTGTGCTTACGCTCGAAAGCCGCATCCAGCATGCTGTCTTCCATATCATCCATTGGCGGAAGCTTGTCGAGCCACGCCTCGTCGATGTAGCTGTGACAGGTAGCACAGGCACATGCCCCACCACACTCGGCGACGATTCCGTCGATCTGGTTATTGATCGCGCCTTCCATGACCGAGTATCCGTTGTCCACTTCGACATCGTGGCGGGTTCCGTCCGGCGTTATGTAGGTAACTTTTGGCATTTCGTTTGTCTATCCGTGGTTTCGAGCGGCGCATAGTTTAGGGGCGCTGACCTTAGCCGGTCAACGCCCCTGGTTCTGGGTCTTTTTTGCTCGTGAAGCGATCAGGCTCGATCAGCGGCCCTGCGGCGTTCTGCAACTTCGCGCTGCTTGTCCCGTGCAGCCTTCTCGGCGAGGCGAATCTGCTCATTGCGCTCCATATCAGCATCAATGACGGTGATCCACTGGCCCGCAATACGACGTGAACGACTGGTCTTGGCAGCTTCACGGAACGCTGCCTTGGCATCTGAGTACTGCTTCAGGTTGTACAGGCACATGCCGAGCGAGATCTGGGCATTGTCGGGATTCTTGAGTCCGCCCTTCCTCAGGCCCGTTCGCACCGACTTCACGCATTCGGCGTGCTCGCCGACGTTCAGGTAGGTGTTACCCAGTCGTACGTCGAGTTCGCCATCCTCGGTCAGTTTCGCTGCTTCGGTCAGCGCCGGAATCGCGCGCTCGTCTTCCATCGCCAGCTGCAGCGCCTGGGCAAGCAGACGATAGTTCTTTGCGTTCTTGGCGACCCGTCCGGCCGTCATTTCCTTGTCGAGAAGCTCAGCGGCCTTGAATGGGACTTCGCGTTGCATAAACAGCTGCGCCATCGTGACGAACTCGGAGTCTTTCTCGAGCATTCCCTGCATGAATGATGCGTAGTAGGCATTCACGAGGTTGCGATCCTCACCCAACTCGGTAAATGCGCCGGCCAGCGAGAACCAGTAGCGCTTCTTCGGCCAGTTGTTCAGCAGGATCTTCTGGATATCACGAACCTTGGCGTAATTTTCCAGCTGGAAATACGCGAAGTTCAGGAGCGCGTACCAGTCTTCCTTAACTTCCTTGTTGCGCGCACGTGCTACGTCCATCGCGCTCTCGACCGGCTCGATCATTTCCTCGTAGCGCTGCAACTGATACAGGTTCTGTGCCTTCAGGATGAACGGTTCCGGGGCCGGGTTGGTCTCCAGCACGAACCACTCATCGAGTGCCCTCAACGCATTCGCATACTGCTCTTCCATCGTATACAGCTGCGCCACGGTGTAGGTTGTCGCCTTAAGCAACTGAGGCTCCAGCCCCGGCACCCGAATCATCTGCTGGTAGGTCTTCAGCGCGTTCGGAATATCATCCATGTTGTAGTAGATGAAACCGAGGTAGTTGAGTACGTTGGCCTGCTCGTACTCCGTCAGCTCCTCCGGATCGTAAAGGCGCTGCATGATCCTTAGAGCGCCATTGAATTCCTTCGCATCCACGAGTTCCTGTGCTTTCTGGATAGACTCGTAGACATCCTTGCTGACGGCCTGGGCCTGTTTGGTCTTTTTGCTGTCACGCTGTGCACGCTCGTCGTCCTGGGCGTGTACCGGAGACATTGCGACCATGACGATAGCAACGAAGGCGGTTAATCGGCTGATGAATTTATTTGGCATTAGCTTCCATATCCTCGCTTGATACAGCGCTCCGGATGTGTCCGGTGCTCGTCCTACCCTTCGATCTTGAACGTGATTCGGGTCTTGACGTTTGGCACGTCAATGGCGACGCCGTCTTTGACGCGCGGCTTGTACTTGAACTTCAGTACGGCCCGGATAGCGGCTCGTTCGAACAGGCTGCTGGTTGAGAAATCAACCACCGGATTCGATACCGTGCCCGCAGACGTTACCGTGAAACTCAGGTCCACGTAACCTTCAAGCCCGCGAGACAGTGCTCGGGCCGGGTATACCGGGGCCACACGGACGATGGGCAGATAGTCACCTTCCGCGACATTCATCGCGCTCGGACCACCAATATCAGTATTGGCGCTGACCGAAGGCGGAGCAATGTTGATGCTCGGCGCATTAGGGTCGATCAAGTCGACCTCCTGCGGCGGGACGTCGGGCGGGACTTCAGGCGGCGGTGGCGGCTTCTCAGGGGTGAAATCCTCTGTGTTGAGGTTCTCATTGCGCTTGACGCGAACAAAGTCGAGCTGGTGCTTGACTCGCTCCTTGGTCACTGCGCTCTCGCCGTACTCGATCAGCAGGTGCATCACGAACAACAGTCCGAGGGTTACTACGACACCTGTAATAATCGAAAATGCGTATCGACCTATCATCTATTTCTCCCATGAGCAGCAATCGCTGCCCGGATTATCGTCACCCCAGGCGTGACGATACATTGTCTTCCTAATCAAGCGCGGAAACCGCGACGTTGCTGACTCCTGCTTGTTTGCAGGCCTGCATAACCAGCGTCAGCGCCTCGTGAGTCGACTCGTTATCCGCCTGGATAACGACCGATCCTTTCGGATTCTCCGCAAGCAGCTGCTCGATCTTGCCTCTGAGGTTTCGGGCGTCAATCTGCTTCTTGTCGACCCAGATATCGTCCGACGCGCTGATCGCAATCAGGATATTTGCCTTCGGCATCTTGACCGCGGTCAGTGCGTCCGTGCGATTGACATCGATGCCAGGCTCTTTAATGAACGAAGCTGTCACGATGAAGAAGATGAGCATGATAAACACGACGTCCAGCATGGGCGTCAGGTTGATCTCATTTTCTTCCTCTTCTTGGGGCGAATGATCTTTTCGCATAGTGCTCTAGTCCTTTCGACGCGACCCTAGGTTACAGGGTCGGTCAGGCTGATATTGTAAACGCCGGCTTGCCTGGCAGCGTCCATGACCGTGATCAACAGAGAATTCTTCGACTTCACGTGAGGTCGAATAACCACGGGCGCATCGGGCTCTTCAGCATGCATACGCTCAATATTAGCGCGCACGGCGCGCGGGTCGATGATTCGACCGTCAATCCGGATCTCATTCAGCTCTGTCAAATTGACCACGATGCTGACGTTTTGTTCCGGGATGTTGGTCTCCGGTACATCGGGACGATTCACGTCGAGACCGGCTTCCTTGATGAAGGAAGCCGTCACGATGAAGAAGATCAGCATGATAAACACGACGTCCAGCATGGGCGTCAGGTTGATCTCATTGTCCTCGTCGTCCTGCGCCATCTGTGATGGAGTTTTACGCACGTATCTCTCCTCTAGTGGTCCATCGTCAGCGAGTCCTCGAGGAACTCGACTTCACGCGTGGCACGTCGGGTCAGGATGGTCACGAACAGGACGCCAGACAGCGCGCCGACCATTCCGGCCATCGTAGGAACGGTGGCCTGCGAAACGCCGGCCGCCATTGCGCGGACGTTGCCGGAACCGGAGACCGCCATGACCTGGAACACGCTGATCATGCCCGTTACCGTGCCCAGCAGGCCAAGCAACGGGCACAGTGCGACAAGCGTCTGAATCAGTGGAATGCCCTGGTTCATCTGCATATCGAATCGCGAGATCATCAGTTCCCGGATCTGCTTAGCGTGCCAGGAACGACGTTCCTGTCGTCCTTCCCAGTTATCACGGACCGCTTTCGCGAGGCCTGCCATCTGCGTCCGGAAAAATACCAGACGCTCGATGATCAGAACCCACATCAGAAAGATGGTCAGCGCAATCCAGCGAAGAACGGGGCCACCGAGCTCCATGAAGTCACGGATAGCCTCAATACTGTCAGTTAGCCAAAGCATGGCTTACCTCCCGACTAGTGAGTCTTCTCGGAATGCTGAGCAACCAGCCCCGCACTTTGTGACTGAAGGATATTGATGACCTTCTTGCTCTGGCCACTGACGATCGTGTGCAGCAGTACCATCGGGATGGCAACCACCAGGCCAAGTACCGTTGTCATGAGTGCCTGCGAGATACCGCCGGCCATCATCTTCGGATCACCCGCACCGTACAGCGTGATGACCTGGAAGGTCTTGATCATACCGGTAACCGTACCGAGCAGCCCCATGAGTGGTGCAACGACCGAGATAACCTTGATGAACAGCAGGCCTTTGGTCAGGGCCGGCATTTCTTTCAATGCCGCCTCACTGAGTTTCAACTCGATCGTCTCGGTGTCTGCACCCTTGTTGCTCTCGTAAGCAGCAAGTACACGACCCAGCGGGTTGTCCGTGCTTGCCGATTCACGCTTCAGCTGCGCCGTCACTTTGCGGCTGGCCGTAGAAAGCGCAGCGAATCGCAGAATAGCGATCAACAGGCCCACGGCGCCCAACGCGAGGATGCAGTAACCGACGATACCGCCCTGGTTGATGCGGTCCTTGATGGTCGGCGATTCAACCAGCAGCGCGAGAATGCCGCCACGGGTTACGTCCACACCAAAGGCGACCGGTCCGGTCGTCGCTTCCGCCATGTCGGCGGCACTGCCCGTGTAGCGCGCCTGCTCCGGCTGACGCTGCAGCTCACTGATGCGCTTGGTCTGCGGATCGTAGGTCAGGTAGCCAACATCCGAGACGAGATTGAACAGGCCGACGCGGACAACCTCGGCTGAGATTTCCTCGCCGTCGGCCGCGGTCACGTTCGACGTGAAGCGAACCACCTTGCCACTCTCGTTGATTTCACGCTGGAGCTCGAACCAGAGTCGCTCGATGTCTTCGATCGATGCGAGCTGGTTGGCGCCTGCCATTTTGCTGCCCAGTTCGACGAGAAACTCGCCGCGATCCGGATAGTGGATATTGGTCAGAGACGCATTGAAACGTGCCTGTGTGTCACCCGCAAGCGTCTGCAGAACACCGAAGAGCTCCTTCAGGGCGCCAAGACGCTCGTCGAGGTTCTGACGTGCGGCAGCGATGCGTTCCTGGTTGTTCTTGAAGAGGTTCTCGAGTCGAGCACTCTCGTTCTCCTGACGGGTGCGCTCGGCACGAGCCTGCCTGAGCAGGTTCTGCTGCTCGTTTCGCGCCTGTGCGAACTCCGCTTCGCGGCGACGCGCTTCCTGTGAATCGCGTGCTTTACCTTGCTCGATGAGGTTCAGGAGCTCGCCCATGCTCTTTGCCTCTTCCTGTGCGGAAGCGGTTCCCATGCCGAGACAAAGAAGGCCGGCAGCTACTAATGTCGTAATACGTTTCATTATGATGCCTCCGACGGAGCGTCAACCGGGACGATGATCAGCTCTGGAGCGATCAATTGCTTGGCCATGCGCAGGCCTTTGCGAATCTCGTTGCGAGCGGAGTCGTCGATAACCCAGCCCTTCGACTCCGTATCCCAGCGCCCGGTGATGCGGGTGTCATCAGACTGGAAGTACAGGCCGACGCGACCGATACGAAGGATGTTGTAGTCGCGTGTCGTGCCGTCGTCGAGGGTCAGCGTCTGGCGGTACCATTCCGTCGAGTTGCCGTAGTCATTCTCGATCTGGAAGGCCTCCATGACCTTGCGGAATTTCTCGGCGACGCTAACGTCCGAGCGCTCCATGATGTCCTTCAGCGTCACGACACGTTCGCGGCGCTCGTCGATCATGAACGGGACGTCGAGCTCGATGGACTGTTCCAGTCCGTCGATCATTCGCTCCATCAGCGGGAAGATCTGACGGTTGATCATGTCAACCTGCTCGAGTGACAGCGAGATGTCGTCGAGTACCGCTTCCTGACCGTTCGTCTGGGCGACCATGAGACGGTTGTATACCCGAAGACCGTCAATCTCCTTGTTTATCGCCCGGTACTGGTCTTCTGCGGACCGGGTACCTTCGACAACGTTGTTGACACGTTCCTGGGATTGCCTGGCCAGCTCGAGTCGCTGATCGCTGGCTTCCAGCACATCATCTACGTTCTGGGCGAAAACACTGCCTGAAGCCGCGAGGACAACAGAAGACAAAACTGCTGTCGTGTAGCGACGGGCGTTTGTTGTGCACCGTTTCATGGACGCTCCTTACTTAAGGTCTAGTTTTTATAAATAAGCGGGAGTGGGATGCCACGTACCCGTGGGATACGAGGACATACTTCAACGCAGCCGCACATATACGACTACAGCGCCCGCGGCCCCCTCCACCTTCGCCGCGGCGATAAATCTTGTTACGACCTTTGCTTCGTGTGTCTGTTTGGCGATCCGGAACTACCCCTGCCCGGTACGTCGCCATTTATTCCTTTACTTTTTAACAGGTCGCGAAAAGTGTGCCGCAAGAATAACACATGCTTTCCAGATGACCAGCCCGATACAGCGTTAAGTTCTGCCGTCTCGAAACGCCGGAATTCGACCATATCCGCGAGGTTAAATCGGCTGATCAGCGACGCTTCGCATGATCCGAGGCCATATAAGCTGCTGGCATAAACCCGATGCCTTTCAGACAGGCGTCGTGGCTAGTTTCTAACGCTACCTGCCAGAGCCGCTTCCTGCCCGGAACAAAGGCCTCGACCGGCCGCTGAACAGACGCTTATGTTGGTTTCATAAGTTACTGATATTGCGTCTGTTGACATCTCCCGGGCCTTCAAACATGATCCGAGCATGTTTTGCGCGACCGACAGAGCGAAGGGCATCGTAGTACTGCTCCTCCCCCTCCTACTTCTCCTTGGCTGGAGACAGTAGCGGGCTACGCGCAAGAAAAAGAAATTCGCAAACCCCGCAACCGAAAGGACTGTGGGGTTTTTTTTAATTGCTTTTAACAAAATGACGAAATACGCAGGGAGTCGAGATGAAAATGTATTCAGAGGCCGATGTCGACGCAGGTCGCCTGGACGGTGAGAAAGTCGCCATCGTTGGTTACGGCAGCCAGGGTCGGGCTCACGCGTTAAATCTCAGGGACAGTGGTGTCAATGTCGTGGTCGGTCTTCGGCCGGACGGCGCCAGTTGGGCGAAGGCGGAGGCCGATGGCCTGAACGTCGCTGAGCCGGCCGAGGCCGTCAAAGGGGCCCGTATCGTCGCGTTCCTGACCCCCGACATGGTGCAGAAGAGCCTTTATGAACAACTTGTCGGCGATATCGCCAACGGGGCGACGCTGCTGTTTGCACACGGGTTTGCCGTCCATTACAAGCTCATTGAGCCACGTGACGACCTGAACTGCGTGCTGATAGCGCCAAAGGGTCCCGGCGGGCTCGTCAGGCGTCAGTACGAAGAGGGCCACGGTGTTCCCTGCCTTGTTGCCGTGCACCAGGATGCTGACGAAAATGCCCTCTCACTCGCGCTCGCCTACGCGGCGGGCATTGGCGGCGCCCGGGCCGGAGTCATCGAAACGACGTTTGCGGAAGAAACCGAAACTGACCTGTTCGGCGAACAGGCGGTCCTTTGCGGTGGCACGACCGAGTTGATCGTCGCCGGTTTCGAGACGCTGGTGGAAGCTGGGTACCAACCTGAAGTGGCCTACTACGAGGTCATGCACGAGCTGAAACTCATCGTGGATCTGCTGCACGAAGGCGGCCTGAAGAAAATGCACAAGTTCATCAGCGACACGGCCGCCTACGGTGACATGGTCAGCGGTCCACGCGTCGTGGATGCAAACTCCAAGAAGGCGATGAAGGCCGTCCTGTCGGACATCCAGGACGGAACGTTTGCCCGAAATTGGATCGCCGAGAACGAGGCAGGCATGCCGGAGTTCAAACGGATGATGAACGAGGACCTCGAACACCCTATTGAGAAAGTTGGCGCCGACCTGCGCGGCCGTATGGACTGGTTGCAGGACTAAGGACGATTGACTAGGAACACTTAATATTCACGGAGAGAGCGATGACATCGGATCGAATTCGGATATTTGACACCACGTTGCGTGACGGCGAGCAGGCCCCTGGCTGCAGCATGACGCTTAGCGAGAAACTACGTGTCGCCAAAGCGCTATCCGAACTCAATGTCGACATCATCGAGGCCGGTTTCCCGGCTGCCTCCCCGGGCGACTTCGAGTCCGTCAAAGCGATTGCCGACGAAAATTTCGGTCCGGTCATCTGTGGCCTGGCTCGCTGCAACCCCGATGACATCGAAAAAGTGCACGCCGCCGTCAAGGGCGCGGACAAGCACCGGATTCACGTGTTCGTTGCAACCAGCGCCATCCACCGCGAGCACAAGCTCAAGATGGCCAAAGAGGAGATCATCAAGAGTGCCGTGGGCGCGATCAAGATGGCGAGGGAACTGTGCGACGACGTCGAATTCTCCCCTGAGGATGCGTCGCGTACCGAGCTGTCCTACCTCGCCGAGGTTGTATCGGCCGCTATCGAGGCGGGTGCGACGACGGTCAACATTCCGGATACCGTCGGTTACACGGTGCCGGCGGAGTTTGACCGCCTGTTTCGCCATTTGAAGGAGCACGTCGCAAACATCGACGATATTGTTTTGAGCGTTCACTGTCACAACGACCTCGGCATGGCCGTCGCCAACAGTCTCGCGGCCGTGCATGCCGGAGCACGACAGGTCGAATGCACGATTAACGGTATCGGTGAGCGTGCGGGCAACTGCAGCCTCGAAGAAATCGTCATGGCGCTGAAAACGCGCAGTGAATTCTTCGAGCTCGACACCGGCATCGAAACGACGCGCCTGTACCCGACGTCGCGACTGGTCTCGAGCATCACCGGAATGCACGTTCCGCGGAACAAGGCGATCGTCGGCGAGAATGCCTTCGCGCACGAAGCCGGCATTCATCAGCACGGCATGCTGCAGCACGCTTCTACCTACGAGATCATGCTTCCCGAAGACGTTGGCATCAGCAAATCCAACCTGGTACTCGGAAAGCACAGCGGCCGTCATGCATTCCGGGACCGCGTTGTCGAGCTCGGCTTCGACCTGGATGAGTTCGAGACGAATCGCGCCTTCCAGGCATTCAAGAAGCTCGCCGACAAGAAGAAGGACGTCTACGACGGCGATATCGAAGCCATCGTCATGGACGTCGACAATTCATCGCCCGGCCCCTGGGCACTGAAGTCCATGCAGGTTAATACGCGAACTGACGAGGACGCGTCCGCAACGGTCATACTGACGTCTGAAGACGGTAACACCGTCGAGCAGACAGCGACCGGTGACGGCCCGGTCGCCGCGTGTTTCGCCGCGCTCGAGCTCGCTGCCGGCATCGGCCTGACCTTGAAGAACTTCGAAGTGCACAGCGCCACGATAGGTGAAGACGCTCAGGGCGAAGTTACGGTTACCGTCGAATACGACAACAGCAGCTATCGCGGACAGGGCACGAGTGTCGATATTGTTGAGGCTGGCTGTCGTGCCTACCTGGACGTCATTAACCGCGTCATCCGTCGCGAACAGCGCGGAGCGCCCAGTAACCGCTCCTCCACAGCCTCTCAAGCACTGATCTGAATCGATGACCGCAACTACCCTGTTCGACAAGATCTGGAGCGAGCACGTTGTTGTCCCGGAGACCGACGACACACCGGCCGTCTTCTATATCGACCTGCACCTGATCCACGAGGTGACTACTCCGCAGGCCTTCTCCCTTCTGCGGGAGAAAGGTCTGCCCGTCCGCCGGCCTGACCTGACGCTTGCGACGATGGATCACTCGACGCCGACGACACCGGTAAACAGCCTCAAGGACCTGGCGATCGTCGGCCCCAATGCCGAACGCCAGATTCTGCAGATGCAGAATAACTGCGAGGACTTCGGCATTGATCTGCTCGGCTTCGATAGCGACTCGCGCGGCATCGTCCACGTCATCGGCCCCGAGCTCGGGGCCACTCAACCGGGCAAGACGATTGTCTGTGGTGACAGTCATACCAGTACGCACGGCGCCTTTGGTGCATTCGCGTTCGGCATCGGCACGACCGAGATCGGGCATGTGCTGGCGACGCAGTGCCTGCTGCAACGCAAGCCGAAGAGTCTTGCGATCAATGTCGAAGGACAAATCCCCGACGGCGTGACGGCCAAGGACCTGATACTAGCAATCATTGGCCAGATCGGCGTTAACGGCGGCACCGGTCACGTCATCGAATACCGGGGCAGCGCGATTCGCCAGCTCGACATGGAAGCCCGGATGACGATCTGCAACATGTCCATCGAAGCAGGTGCTCGAGCCGGCATGATCGCGCCTGACGAAGTGACCTTCGAGTACCTGAAAGGTCGCCCACGTTCGCCGAGCGGCGAAGAGTGGGATGCGGCTGTCGAACGCTGGAAAGCTTTAAAGAGCGATGAAGGCGCCGTCTTTGACAAGGAAGTGACCATCGATGCGAGCACGCTGCAGCCGATGGTCACGTTCGGCACCAACCCCGGCATGGTCGTGGGTATCAACGAGCCCGTTCCCGAGCAGGCCGACGATGAGAATTTCGACAAGGCGCTGCGCTACATGCAGGTAGACGCCGGCAAGCCACTCATCGACAAGGCGGTCGATATCGTGTTTGTCGGCAGCTGCACCAACTCACGGTTATCCGACCTTGAATTGACCGCGAGCATCCTGGATGGCAACAAGGTTGCCGACGGTGTGCGCATGATGATCGTGCCGGGCTCTCAGCAGGTTAAGCAGGAAGCGGAAGCGGCGGGGCTCGACAAGATATTCGAAGCGGCAGGCGCTGAATGGCGCGAATCGGGATGCTCGATGTGTCTCGGGATGAACGGCGACACGGTACCGAGTGGCCAGCTCAGCGTGAGCACCAGCAACCGCAATTTCGAGGGCCGCCAGGGCATCGGCGCGCGCACGATTCTCGCAAGCCCCGCGACCGCGGCAGCCGCAGCCGTCGCCGGCAAGATCGTCGATCCGCGTATCTTCCTGCGTTCACCGGTCTGAGCCATGAGCAATAAACTGATCACTTCGAAAACAGTCGTCCTGCCAGCCAAGGACATCGACACCGACCAGATCATTCCGGCGCGCTTTTTGACCACGACGACGCGCGAAGGCCTCGGCGAAGGACTATTCCGCGATCTCCGTTTCGGCAAGGATGACGAGCCGGTCGCGGATTTTCCACTAAACCAGCCGGAGACGCAGGGCAGCCAGGTCCTCGTTGGCGGTAACAACTTCGGCTGCGGCTCATCGCGCGAGCACGCGCCCTGGGCGCTTCTGGACTACGGGTTCCGCGCCGTGATCTCTACCGAGATCGCCGACATATTCCGCAACAACTCACTGAAGAACGGTCTCTTGCCGATTATTGTGGATGAGGAAACGCACGCCTGGCTTATCGCCAATCCGGGCGCCGAAGTGACGGTGGACATCGTCGCATCGACGCTGACGTTGCCGAACGGTCAGTCGGTTACCTACCCGATCGACGCATTCGCTCGCTACTGCCTGATCGAGGGAACTGACCAGCTCGGATTCCTACAGAGTCACCTGGAGGCTATCGAGGGCTTCGAGGAGCGCCGAACTTGGACGCCCTGATCACGGTCCTGCCCGGCGACGGCATCGGGCCTGACGTGGCCCGAGCAGGCCGGAGCGTGCTCGCTCGAATTGCCGAACGTCATGGCCATCACTTCACCTTCAGTGAGCAGCATATCGGCGGTATCGCGATAGACGAGACGGGCGACCCGCTGCCTGCCGATTCAATCGCCAGCTGCAAGGAAAGTGACGCCGTTCTCCTGGGCGCCGTTGGCGGCCCCAAGTGGTCAGCACCGGACGCAAAGGTAAGACCCGAGCAGGGCCTGCTCGCGCTGCGCCGCACGCTGGAAGTCTTCGCGAACCTGCGTCCGGTTAAGATCTTTCCGGAACTGGCGTCTGCATCACCGCTGAAACCCGGGATCCTCGAGGGCGTGGACATGATCGTCGTCCGCGAGCTGACCGGCGGTATCTACTTTGGCGAAAAGACCCGCTCGGAGGATTCGGCGAGCGACTTGTGCACGTACAGCCGGCATGAAGTAGAGCGGATCGTCCGTGTCGCCGCCAAGCTCGCTGCCGGCCGGCGGGGCAAGCTCTGCTCGGTCGATAAGGCCAACGTGCTCGAGACGTCTCGCCTGTGGCGCTCAGTCACCGATGCACTGATGGCTCAGGAATACAGCGATATCGAGCTGGAGACGCTGCTGGTCGACGCCGCGGCGATGCACCTGTTGAGCCGCCCTGCCGACTTCGACGTGATCGTGACCGAAAACATGTTCGGTGACATCCTGACCGACGAGGCGTCGATGCTGGCCGGTTCGCTCGGCATGCTGCCTTCGGCGTCACTCGGAAGCACTCATCGAGGGCTTTACGAACCGATCCATGGCTCGGCGCCCGACATCGCAGGCAAGGGAATCGCGAATCCTTGCGGCACGATTGCCAGCGCCGCACTGTTGCTTCGCTACAGCCTGGCGCTGGACGAGGAAGCGAAGGCCGTTGAGGCCGCTATCGAAGCGGTAATTCGCGGTGGTCTTCGCACGGCCGATATCGCCGACAGTGCAAAAGCGGCGACCACCGAGGAGTTTACCCAGGCCGTGCTCGAACAGCTTTCCTGATCCGGGTTTCCGTAGAGCCTCGCTCAGGCAATAGCAACCCTTGCCGGCGCCAGGGCTTCCTCGGCAGCCTCTAACGCAGTCAGCACATCACTGATCAGGTCTTCCGCAGACTCCAGCCCGACGGAAAGCCTGACGAGGTTCTGCCGGATACCGGCCTCCTCCAGAGCGGATTCACTGACGGGCGCGTGCGTCATCGACGGTGGATGGCAGACGAGACTTTCGACGCCACCGAGCGACTCCGCGAGAGAGAATAGCGACAGCGACTCGATAAACGCTTTAACGGCGACGTCTCCACCCGCGATTTCGAAACTCACCATGCCGCCGAAGCCGGTTTGCTGTTTCCTGGCAATCGCGTGCCCCTGATGGGTCTGCAGTCCCGGGTAGTAGACCTTCTTCACACCGGGGTGTTCGTCGAGGATCGTCGCCAGTGAATTAGCCGACCGCTCGTGTTGCGCGATCCGGGCGTGCAGGGTTCGAATTCCGCGCAACGTCAGGTAGCTGTCGAACGGCGCGCCGGTAATGCCGATACAGTTCGCCCACCACGCAATCTGTTCGGCCAGTGCTTCGGAAGCGGCGACCACGCAGCCGCCAACGACATCGCTGTGCCCGTTGATGTACTTGGTAGTGGAATGAATAACCAGGTCGGCGCCCAGCGAGATCGGTTGCTGCAACGCCGGTGACAGGAAGGTGTTGTCGACCGCCAGCAGAGAACCGCAGGATTTCGCGATATCGGCTACCGCAGAAATGTCGACAATTCGAAGCAGCGGATTCGACGGCGTCTCTACCAGTATCAGTGCTGGACGTTTGTCCACACAGATTGCCGACAACGCGGTCAGGTCAGTCTGGTCGACGAACAGCAGCTCGAAGTGTCCTTTTGCAGCCAGGTTCTCAAACAGTCGATGCGTACCGCCATAACAATCGTGCGGCGCCACGAGAACGTCACCTGGCTTCAAGAGCTGGAGAATCAGGTTCAGGGCCGCCATCCCCGACGATGTGATCACGGCGCCAGCACCGCCTTCCAGATCGTTCAGTGCATCTGCCAGCGCGTCGCGTGTCGGGTTACCTGAGCGCGTGTAATCGTACTCACCCTTCTGGCCGAAGCCCTCGAAGGCGAAGTTGGATGACAGGTGCAACGGGGGTACAACAGCCCGGTATTGCGTATCGGATTCGATCGCCGCCCTAACCGCTTGTGTGGCCGAATTGACAGAGTGTGTCATTTGAGAGTCTCCGCTTTCCAATGTTGAGTCGTCTCATCGGAACCCTGCGGAGTACGCGGGAAATGTCCGTGCCCTTTCAGTCTTGCTGCTGCACGAACCTTCATCTGTCGGGATGCGTGAGCGCATTCCGCAGGAGTTGGCACCTTTTCAGGGTGGTTAGCCCTGATGGTTGCCCCGGCGTCAAAGGGCCTGTCCCTCAGCCGGTCTCGATGATGGCTGCAGTTTAGGGACTTAATTTATTCGCAGTCAAGCGCTTGTGGCGGTTTTTTTAGTTTTGCATGAAACCGTAGCCCACCCGATCAGTCTCTCATTGCACCGCTCGATTCCCGATCTGAACTGACACAAACAGTTACCTGCGGGGCTTGCGTTTGTTCTCGGAACGTATTAGCGTACTAACACGTTAATACATTGGTACACCCGAATCCGTGAAGCCTAATCGCGACGTACACGACGATCAGCAGTCTGCCAACGAGGACGCGCTCTGCCGCGCTTTCGTCGCACTGGAGTCGGCCGAAGAGTGCAGGAACTTCCTGAAAGACCTCTGCACCCCGGCAGAGCTGCAAGCGCTCGTCGACCGCTGGCAGGTCGTCGAGCTGCTGCAGGAAGGTCACCCGTATCGCAAGATCCACGACCTGACCGGCGTCAGCGTGACAACGATCGGCCGAGTCGCACGTTTCACGACGGATGGCTTTGGCGGCTACCAGGTCGCGATTGACCGGACCCGCAAGTAACTCCTTCCAGACATTTTCAGGACAGAACCATGGCAAACAAAGAGCAACGCATTCGCGTTGCAGTGCAAAAGAACGGTCGGCTCACGGATCACTCGATAGATCTTCTGGAGCGCTGCGGACTCAAGTTTACGCGCAGCAAGGACAGGCTGTTCTGCTTCGGCGAGAACATGCCTATCGACCTGTTGCTGGTACGAGACGATGACATTCCCGGCCTGGTCAGCGACGACGTTTGCGACCTCGGCATCGTCGGTCAGAATGTCGTCGAGGAGAAGCGGCTGCAGCGCGAAGCTGAGGGCCGCGACGCCCTCTTCGACAAGGTGTACGACCTCAATTTCGGCCACTGCCGCCTGTCGCTGGCCGCACCGGAAGAGCGTCCGTTCGAAGGTCCTGAGTCCCTCGAGGGCGTCCGAATTGCAACGAGCTATGTTGGCGTGCTGCGCGACTACCTGGACCGCAACAACATCACGGCGGACATTGAGTATTTCTCCGGGGCGGTAGAGATTGCACCGCGACTCGGCAAGGCGGACTACATTTGCGACCTCGTATCGACGGGCGGCACGCTGAAGGCCAACGGTCTCAGGGAAGTGGCCACGTTGCTCGAGAGCGAGGCGATCATTATCCAGACGCGCGCTCCGCTTGCGGCAGACAAGCAGGCACTCGTCGACAAGATTCTGCAGCGGCTCGACGGCGTCCTGCAGGTGCGCGAGAGCAAGTACATCATGCTGCACGCGCCGCGTTCCGCGCTGAACGAGATCCGTGACCTCTTGCCGGGCACCGAGGCACCCACGGTTGTACCGCTGGACGGCGCCGACGACCGGGTCGCCGTGCACGCCGTGTGTCGCGAGAACGTGTTCTGGGAAACGCTGGAGAACCTGAAAGCCGCGGGCGCGAGCTCACTGCTGGTCCTGCCCGTGGAGAAGATGCTGGCATGAACATCCAGTTCGTTGAATGGGCATCCGTGGACGAAGATCAGCGCGAGGCGTTGATCCAGCGCCCGGCGATGAAGTCGGATCAGGAGACACGCAGCAAGGTCCAGTCGATCATTGACGATGTCATTCAGAGAGGGGACGAAGCGGTACTCGAGTACGCCAGCCGCTTCGATGGAGTTCAACTCGAGTCCCTGCGGGTCGATCGCGACGAGGTGGCCTGGGCTGAGTCACAGCTGTCGGCGGAGTCGGTCAACGCTATCGATGTCGCGATTCGCAACGTACGTCTTTTCCACGAAGCGCAGGCGCCCGCTGAGGTTGACGTCGAAACCATGCCCGGCGTGCGTTGCCGACGCATCAGCCAGCCTTTGGACTCGGTCGGACTCTATGTTCCTGCAGGCACGGCGCCCCTGCCGTCCGCAGCGGTCATGCTCGCCGTACCTGCCGCCATCGCCGGCTGCCCGACAAAAGTACTCTGCACCCCGCCCCGCCCCGACGGCCACGCAGATCCCTCGGTCATCGTTGCCGCCACTCGCGCTGGCGTCTCCGAGATTTTCAAGGCCGGTGGCGCGCAGGCTATCGCCGCCATGGCCTACGGCACGGAGACAGTACCGAAGACGCTGAAGTTGTTTGGGCCGGGCAATGCGTGGGTTACCGCCGCCAAATCGATTGTCAGCGGCGATGCCAATGGCGCAGCAATCGATTTGCCGGCCGGCCCGTCCGAGGTGCTGGTGATCGCCGACAGGAACGCGAATGCCGAGTACGTTGCTTCTGACCTGTTGAGCCAGGCGGAACACGGCACCGACTCACAGGTCGTTCTGCTAACCACCAGCACCGAGTTTGCAACACGCGTGAAGGCTGAACTCGAGTCCCAGCTCACGGACCTGTCTCGTTCGGAGATCGCGGCAGCCGCCCTCAGCCACTCGCGCCTGATCGTCGTCGACAGTCTCGACACCGCCGTCGAGGTCAGCAACCGGTACGCACCGGAGCACCTGATCATCCAGGCGGACAACGCATCAGCGCTTCTGTCCGGTATTCGAAATGCGGGCTCGGTGTTCGTCGGCCCCTGGACACCGGAGTCCGTCGGCGACTACTGCAGCGGCACCAACCACGTCCTGCCCACTTATGGATTTGCGAGAAATTACAGCGGGCTCGGCCTGGATCAGTTCATGCGGCAGATGACGATACAGGAGCTCACGCGTGAAGGCCTCGAGGGCCTGGCGCCGTCCATCCTGGAACTCGCATCGCTGGAAGGCCTGGATGCGCACGCGGCAGCCGTCAGCCGTCGGCTGGGTTCATGAGTATTCAGCAGCTCATCCGCAGAGAGTTGCGGGGTATGCAGCCCTACTCCGCCGCGGAACAGGTGACGAACACGATCCGTCTCAACGCCAATGAATCGTCGTGGAAGAGCGACGCCGACCAGTTTCGGCGGCCGCTGAATCGCTACCCGGAGATTCGCCCCGCGGGTCTGCGCAGGCTGCTTGCCGAGCGTTTCGGCTGCGATGAACGTGAGCTGCTGGTAACGCGCGGCAGCAGCGAAGCAATCGACCTGCTGATTCGAGTATTCTGCAACGGCGGCATCGACAACATCGTGACGACGTCGCCGACGTTCTCGATGTACGAGCATTACGCCGCGATCCAGAATGCAGCCGTTCGGGAGGTCGCACTGGATTCCGACAACGACTGGGCGCTCGACACTGACGCACTGCTGTCGGCCTGCGACGAGCACACCAAGCTGGTCTTCCTGTGTTCGCCGAACAACCCGACCGGTACATCAATTGCCTCCGAGCAGTTGAACGACATCCTGGAGCGGGTTGACGGCCGGTATGCGGTGGTGGTCGACGAGGCCTACATCGAGTTCTCCTCCGAGTCCTCAAGCACGACGATCCGGTCGGGCAAGGACAACCTGGTGGTGCTTCGAACCTTGTCCAAGGCGCTGGCCTATGCCGGTGCACGCTGCGGATGCGTCATTGCGACAAACGAGGTCATCACGATACTCGACGCGGTGCAGGCGCCGTATGCGCTGGCAACGCCGGTGGTCGAAGCGGTAGAAAATGCGCTACGCGGCGACCTCGCCAGTCGGGCGGCTGACGAAGTCGCCGAGACGATCGAAGAGCGCAATCGCGTTGCCGAAACCCTCGAGCAGCTGGGTCTTGTCGACAAGGTGTTTCCGAGCGATGCGAACTTCCTGCTCGTGAGGTTTGAAGATGCCAGCGCGGTTCTCGAACGCACGCGGGACGCCGGCATACTCGTCCGGGCCTACGGCGGCGGGCTCGAATCCTGCATTCGGATCAGCATCGGATCGCACGAGGAAAACGACGCGCTGCTGAGCGTTCTGACAAGCATGGAGACAGAAGAGTGAAGACGTTGTTCATCGACCGGGATGGCACGCTCATCGTCGAGCCTGAGGACTTACAGATCGACTCGCTGGAGAAACTGCAACTCGTCGACGGCGTGATTCCGGCGATGCTGAAGCTGCGGGATGCGGGTTTTCGATTCGTCATGGTCAGCAACCAGGACGGACTCGGAACTCCGTCGTTCCCTGAGGCAGACTTCCATCCGGCTCAGGACATGATGATGCAGATCTTCAGCTCGCAGGGCATCGAGTTCGACGAAGTATTCATCTGCCCTCACCTGCCGGACGACGGCTGCGAATGTCGAAAACCGCGGGCCGGCCTGCTGACGCGTTACCTGGCATCCGGCACCTTTGACCTCGACGCATCGGCCGTTATCGGGGACCGCGACACCGACCTCGAACTGGCCGCGCGCATAGGTGTTCGTGGCTTCAAACTCGACGCAGCGTTCAGCTGGGAAGATGTCGTCGAGGCGCTGACGACGGGCGACAGGACGGCGGAGCTGTCCCGCAAGACTAACGAGACCTCGATCGAGCTCAAAGTGAACCTGGACTCAACGCTCAGTGGCAGGATAAGCACAGGCATCGGTTTCTTCGATCACATGCTGGAGCAGATCTCGAAGCATGGCGGGTTTCGGCTCGACCTCACAAGCACGGGCGATCTCGAGGTCGACGAGCATCATACGGTTGAAGACGTCGCGATCACCCTGGGGACCGCGATGAGGAAGGCCCTGGGAGACAAGATCGGCATTGGCCGCTACGGCTTCGTTGTGCCGATGGATGAGAGTGAGGCAAGAGTCAGCATCGACCTGTCCGGGCGCGGCAATTTCCTGTTCAACGGCAACTGGCCCCGTGACTTCGTAGGAGGCCTTTCAACCGAGATGGTGGAGCACTTCTTCCGCTCATTGGCCGAGAGCCTCGGTGCCGCGATTCATATCGAGGTGATCGGGGAAAATGCCCACCACATGGTGGAAGCCTGCTTCAAGGCCGTCGGTCGCGCGCTGCGTCAGTCGTTGCGACTGACTGATACAGGACTGCCATCGACAAAGGGTGTGCTATAGATGTCTATCGCGATTATTGACAGCGGCGGCGCAAACATCGCATCGCTGCTGTATGCGTTTCAGCGGCTATCCACGCCTGCCGAATTGACAACTGACACGCGGGTCATCCAGGCCGCCGATCGCGTCATACTGCCCGGCGTCGGCGCTGCGAGGGATGCGATGGACCGTCTTCGTGCTGCCGACCTCATTGATACCATTCGCGGTCTGAAGCAGCCGGTGCTCGGCATCTGCCTCGGCATGCAGCTGCTGACCGACGCCTCCGAAGAAGAGGACGTCGAATGTCTGGGAATCATCCCGGGGACAGCGACGAAGCTGCCCAGTAGCGTAACTTGCCCCGTGCCAAACATGGGCTGGTGCGCGACCAGGTCCGAGCGACAACACCCCATCATGGCCGGGATCGCCGACGGGTCTTACTTCTACTACCTGCACAGCTACGCGCTGCCCGTGTCCGAGAACACGATTGGAACTGCGGAACATGCGGAGATGTTCAGCGCTGTCATCGGCAAGGACAACTTCGTCGCAGCGCAGTTTCACCCGGAGCGCTCGTCTGCGGCCGGCGCACAGCTGCTATCGAATTTTCTCGGGCTCGCTTAATGAACATCATCCCGGCCATCGACCTGAAAGACGGCAAGTGCGTTCGCCTATTCAAAGGTGACTTTGACCAGACGACCGAGTACAGCGACGACCCCGTTGGCGTCGCACGAGCCTTCTCGGCATTTAACGTCAAATATCTCCATGTCGTTGACCTGGACGGTGCACGAACGGGCACCCAATCCAATTTCGATATCGTCAGGGCCATCACGGAGACCACGCCGCTGTCCGTGCAGCTGGGTGGCGGCATCCGCAATCGTGAAACGCTGGACAGCTGGCTGGCGTCCGGTGTCACGCGCTGCGTCGTCGGCAGCGTTGCCGTCACTGACCCCGACGAGGTCCGCGCGTGGATTGCCGATGTCGGCGCGGAGCGCGTCGTGCTGGCCCTGGACGTCCGTATCGAGAACGGTGAGCCGTTCATCACGACGCACGGCTGGACGCGTTCGTCAGAGTTAACCCTCTGGTCCTGTATCGACAGTTACCTGGATGCGGGCCTTTCGCATGTCCTGTGCACCGACGTCAGCCGCGACGGCGCAATGGCGGGACCGAACATTGAACTCTACCGCGAAGTGCTTGAGCGCTATCCGGGACTCAAGCTGCAGGCATCCGGCGGCGTCAGGAGCATCGATGACATGCAGCGGCTTCGTGAAGCGGGCCTGCCCGCGGCCATCAGCGGCAAAGCCATTCTTGACGGCAACATCAACGCTGAGGAGATATCGACATTCCAGCAAAACGCATAATTCCTTGTCTTGACGTTCGAGACGGCGTCGTCGTCAAGGGCGTGCAGTTTCGAAACCATCGCATTGTCGGGGACATCATCGAACTCGCGAGACGTTACGGGCAGGAAGGCGCTGACGAACTCGTTTTTTACGACATCACGGCGAGCCCTGACGGCCGGACGGTGGATCGCAGCTGGGTCAGCCGCGTCGCATCGGTGCTCGACATCCCCTTCTGCGTGGCCGGAGGCATCCGCTCCATAGCCGATGCCGAGGACGTGCTGAACAAGGGCGCTGACAAGATCTCAATCAACTCACCGGCGCTCGAGAACCCGGGGCTCATTACCGAGCTCGCGAAGCGTTTTGGTTCCCAGTGTGTCGTACTCGGGGTCGACAGCCGTGACGAGAACGGCGGCTATTTCGTGTACCAGTACACCGGCGACCCGGATCGTACTGAAGCTGCAAGGCGCACGACGGTGGAATGGGTGACAGAAGCCCAGGACCGGGGCGCGGGCGAAGTGGTACTCAACTGCATGAATCAGGATGGCGTGCGCAAAGGGTATGACTGCACGCAGCTCGCTGCGGTACGGGCGGTTTGCCAGGTTCCGTTGATCGCTTCAGGCGGCGCGGGCGCCCAGCAGCACTTTCTCGACGTCTTCCGTATCGCCGACGTTGACGGCGCGCTCGCGGCAAGCGTATTTCATAGCGCCGAGATCCCGATTCCGGACTTGAAGCAATTTCTCGATGACAACGGCATCCACGTCAGGACCTGCACATGAGCCAGAACAGCATTGATTTTCTCAACACGCTCGAGGCGACGATCCTCGACCGGATCGAATCACCCAGCGAGACGAGCTACACATCGCGACTGCTCGACCAGGGCGCCGAACGCGTGGCTCAGAAGGTCGGCGAGGAAGGCGTAGAGCTGGCCATTGCCTCGCTGGCCGGGAGCGATGACGAGGTAACGAACGAAGCTGCCGACCTGATCTATCACCTGCTGGTGTTGATTAACTCCCGCGGTATTCGCCTCGCGGACGTGTGTTCAACGCTCGAGGGCCGTCACCGGTAGTCAGTTCGCGTCGAGACTCATCGCCCTCTGGTAGGCCGGCCGATCGAGGCAACGCTTAGCGTAAGCTGAGAGAATCTCCGACTCTGGCAGTATGCCGAACATCTGCAGGTACACAACGCTCGAACCGGTAATAATATCGGCGCCGCTGAATGCCTCACCCAGTAGCCAGGGACCTTGCTCCAGCTGCTTCTCCAGCGTCGAAATCATCAGTTCGAAGCTGCCCCAGCCGAAACTTCGCGGGTTTGGCTCCAGGTCGAACATCTTTTCGGCCATTGCCGGTTCGATAACCGCCGGTGTGTACATCGTCCAGTACAGGTAGGGACCGCGGTCTTCGTGGTCGAGGGGAGGAGCCAGGCCTGCCTCGGGATATCGATCGCACACGTAGACGCAAATCGCAGCCGATTCAGCCATCGCTGTACTGTCGTCCCTGATCGCCGGGACCTTACCCATGGGACTGGCGGCCAGGAAGTCGGCCGGATGATCCGGGTTACCCAGCGTTATCGGTACGATCTCGTAATCGATTCCCGCTTCCTCGAGCAACCAGGCTATCCGGACGCTGCGGGTCTTCGGTGCGTAATAGAACTTCATGACCTACCTCTCATTTTTTAGAGTGTGACCTCCGGCGCGATCTCCCGTCGATTGTACTCTGAACTCATGACGCGTCCGTATGCACCGGCATTCGCAATGATAATGACGTCACCCTCAGCTGACGGCGGCAGCAGACGGTCGGTACCGAGCCTGTCGCCCGTCTCGCAGATCGGTCCAACGACGGTAACGGTCTCGCTGGCCGACTCGCCGGAGCGGCTCAGGTTGAGAATCTCATGATAGGAGCCATACAGCGCCGGTCGAATCAGAGAGTTCATGCCGGTCCCGACGCCAATGTACTTCATCTCGCCCTTACCCTTCACCTGGGTCACTCGCGTCAGCAGAACGCCGGCCTGCGCGACCAGGTAGCGGCCCGGCTCGATCCACAATTCGTACTGCGGGTAACTGGCCTTGACCTCAGCCAGCAACTGGTCCAGCTCACCGAGATCGAACGCCCGATCCCCGGTCTTCTCCGGTACGCCGATCCCGCCACCCAGGTCTATGGATCTCACGGTATCGAATTGCTGCGCTGCCTCGATCAGGGAACCAGCGACGTTACGCCAGTTCAACGGGTCGAGAATTCCACTGCCGGTGTGTGCGTGCATACCGACAACCGAGGTTTCGGCTCTGTTGGCGAGGCGCTTCAGTTCCTCCACCTCGAACAACGGTATGCCGAACTTTGAATGGACACCGGCTGTCTTCACGTGATCGTGGTGGCCACGGCCCTGGCCCGGATCGAGCCGCACGATGATCTCCCTGTCCCTGAAGGTCTCGGGCCAGGCCTCCAGCGGATACAGGTTGTCCAGGGTTACGCGCAGACCTTCGGCAAATGCCCAGTCATACTCGCCGCGCGGCGCAAAGTTGGGGGTGAACAGGATTCGATCGAGGTCAAGGTCCGGGACTGCCTCGAGCAGCCAGCGCACCTCGCCTGGCGACACGCACTCGAAGTCTACGTCGAGCCGCGCAAGCAGCTTGAGGATATCCGCATTGAAGTTGGCCTTCATCGCGTACAGCACCCTGTCCACGTTCTTCAGTTGCTTCAGGCCTGTCGCAGCGTTCCTTACACTGTCGAGGTCGTAGATATACGCGTTTGCCATGCTGTCAGCGATTGCCAGCAGCTCGTCTCGCCGAGTCAGCCACCAGGGCTCCTCGACCGGAATGCCACGCTTCGACTCCTGCCCGAAGAGCTCGTCCCAGCTCTTGCCGAAAGCCTTGCTGCCGCCACCCTTGCGGATAATCGACTCGTGCAGCTTGCGGACCAGCCGGGTGCCCTGTTCCTTGTCAACGACGAAGGTCAGGTTCAGGTCGTTGGCTGACTGGCTCATCAGGTGAATGCGTTCTTCTTCGAAGACCTCGAGCGCCGGCGCCAGGCGCGGCAGAATCGTGCGTATCTTGCGACCGACAAGGCTCACGGCAGAGCAGTTTTCGATGACGCTGACCCGGCAGAACTGCAGCAAGTCCGACACCAGTGCGTCCAGTGTCTCCCTGTTGAGCTCAAACGCAGTGTCGATCGACACGGTCACGTTGGTCTCGGACGTCGACACGAGATCGATAGAGACTCGGTGCTCGCTGAAGACCGCAAACGCGCGACTCAGGAAGCCGACCTCGTGCCACATACCAACGCTGTCCATGGATACCAGCGTCACACGGCCTCGTGCACAGATCCCTTTGACCTGGTCCTCGGTTTCCTCGGTGACTGCCGAGACCACGGTTCCGGGCAGCTCGGGCCTCGCCGTGCTGCGAACGAACAGCGGAATGCCGTACTGCCTGAGTGGTGACAGGCATCGCGGGTGCAGGACCGTGCTGCCGGCCGACGCCAGTTCCTGCGCCTCGTCATAGCGCAGGGAGACGAGCAGCCTGGCGGAGGGAACGATGCGAGGGTCTGCGGTGAACATTCCGGGAACGTCGGTGAAAATCTCGATTCGCCGCGCCTGCAGCCGCGCCGCAAAATAGGAAGCGGACGTATCCGACCCTCCTCGGCCCAGCAGCACGGTCTGGCCCTGAGGGTTTCGCGCGATGAACCCCTGCGTCAGGATCACCTTGCCGGGCCGATCGAGCTTGTCAGCGAGTTCCACATCCGGTTCGTAACTGCAGACAGCCGACAGGTAATCCTGCTGGTTTTCGACGCCGGAGCGTGGTGCGCTTTTCAGGAGTTCGCGCGCATCCATCCACTCGGTCGGTATTCCTGCCTTCTGCAAGTAGGCTGCCCCGAGCCGGGTGGACATCAGCTCCCCCAGCGCCATGATGCGTACCCTGACCCGGACACTGGCCTCCTTCAGGAGCTTCACGCCGGCGAACAGCTGCTCGAGCTCGTGCATGGAGTCGTCCAGCAACGCTGGGCCGTCGATTCCGAGGTCGTCGGCCAGCGTGTAATGGACCGAGCGAATCTCGGACAGAACGGGTGCGGGATCATCCTGGCCTGCTGCGAGCAATAGCGCCTCGAGGCTGTTCGAAACGCCCTTCAGGGCAGAATGCACAATGACCGGTTTAAGACCAGAGTCCAGGCGCGACTGCACCAGGCTTGCAATTGTGCCCCAGCTTTCCGCGGAAGAGACACTGGTACCGCCAAACTTCATGACCAGCCATTCAGATTCCGCAATGTTCTCCGGCGCTCCAAGCGATCCGCTGTCCTGAAAGCCAGCTTCTGTCAGTTCTGTCACTGCTGTTTCCTTACGCCCAAAAAAAAACCCGCGGAGTTGCGTCTCGCGGGCTTGTTCGCAGGGCTCGATGCTGATTTACGTCAGGCGAGACCTCTGCTACTGGCACCCACGCACCTCTGGCGCGCCATTTGTTTTAATAGTTTATTCGCCGCGGGCTTGCCGCGTCGGTGGCACTTTACGTGGGTGTCGAAAACGTCCATTCACTGAGTACAACCAACCTCGGCGCAAAGGTCAAGTCCGAACGGCAAATTTACCAGTCCTCACTGACGGTTATGGCGCCCTCGGATGCCGAAGACACCTGCGATCGGTACTTGCCGAGCACGCCGCCGGTCACCGTGGAAGCGGGCCTTTGCCATTTCGCCCGGCGTTTGCCGAGCGTTTCCTCGTCGAGGTCGACATCGATGGTCTTGCCCTGAGCGTCAATGACGATACGATCGCCATCTTCGATCAGGGCAATGGTGCCGCCGACCGCTGCCTCGGGCGACACGTGACCGACGACGAACCCGTGGCTGCCGCCCGAGAAGCGTCCATCGGTTATCAGCGCCACATCGGCGCCGAGCCCCTTGCCCATGATTGCGCCGGTCGGGCTCAGCATCTCGCGCATGCCAGGACCGCCTTTGGGTCCCTCGTATCGAATGACGACAACGTTGCCTTTCTCTATCTTGTCCGAGAGGATGGCCTCGAGCGCCTCTTCTTCCGACGCATACACTTTGGCGGTCCCTTCAAAACGAAGACCCTCCTTGCCAGTGATCTTGGCGACGGCACCCTCCGAAGCCAGGTTTCCGTACAGGATGCTTAGGTGGCTGTCGGGTTTGATCGGATCGTCGAAGGACCGGACGATATCCTGGTCCCCGAGGTAGTCAGCCACGTCCTTAAGCTCCTCGGCCAGCGTTACGCCACTGACCGTCAGGCAGTCGCCGTGCAAGAGCCCCTTGTCGTGCAGGCGTTTCATGAGCGGACGAATGCCACCGACTTCGATGAGCTCGGACATCATGTACCGGCCGCTGGGGCGAAGGTCCGCCAGAACTGGCACCCGCTTGCCTATACGCGTGAAGTCATCGAGTGACAGCTCCACCCCGGCTTCCCGGGCTATCGCGATGAGGTGCAGTACCGCGTTCGTCGAGCCGCCCAGCGCGATGACGACCGTGATGGCGTTCTCGAATGCGTTCCGCGTCATGATGTCTCGCGGTTTGATGTCCTGCTCGATGAGCCTCATGACCGCCTCGCCCGCGCGATGACAATCCGACAGCTTCTGGCTGGATACCGCCTCCTGGGCGGAACTGTCCGGCAGGCTCATGCCCAGCGCCTCAATCGCGGACGCCATCGTGTTAGCTGTGTACATACCGCCGCAGGACCCCGGCCCGGGAATCGCTTTCCGTTCGACGTCGAGCAGTTCCTCATCGGTGATTTTCCCGCTCGACGCAGCGCCGACCGCTTCAAACACGGAGACGATATCTGTTCTGTCCCTGCCCGGGCGGATGGTACCGCCGTACACGAATATGCCGGGCCTGTTCATCCTCGCCAGCGCCATCAGGCACCCGGGCATGTTCTTGTCGCAGCCGCCGATTGCGACGATACCGTCAAAACCCTCGCCGCCGACAACCGTCTCGATCGAGTCTGCGATGACCTCCCGCGATACCAGCGAGTACCGCATGCCGGGTGTGCCCATCGATATACCGTCAGAGACCGTAATCGTATTGAATATGACGGCTTTTGCGCCGGCCTCGTCTGCGCCCGCGGCGGCGTCTCTGGCAAGCCCATCAATATGCATATTGCAAGGCGTCACCATACTCCATGTCGATGCGATTCCGATCTGCGGCTTCTTGAAGTCTTCTTCGGTAAAACCGACAGCTCTGAGCATGGCACGGCTGGGCGCCTGCGCCTTGCCGTCAACGACAATACGCGAATAGCGGCGCAGTTCTTTTTCTGACATCCCTGGGTTCCACTGCAATTACGGGGAACGAGTCTAGCAAGGAAAAATTGGCAGGTTTAGCGAATTAATCGTCGTCGCGGATCATGACGGCGATCCGTTGGTAGATCTCGGCGTCGGTCACCTGGTTGGAGCTGATGAGTTCGAGAACAAACGCTTCATTCCCTTCCCTTTCGGTGTCCTGAACCAGCGGCACGAGAATCCTTGCGATTCGTTGACCGGGCGCGAACTCAACGGTCGAACTGGCTGGTGGGAAGTAGTCGGCATCGGCGGTTGCCGTCACGTCGCTAACCGTGAAATAGACGGTGAGTGGCTGCTGATCCGGTTTGAACCTGACAACATCGAGCTGGACGGCAGCGTCACGTTCCTCGACCGAGACCTGGCCCGCGGCGAATGCCACGGTATTGGCCGGAAGACTTGCCTCAAAGCGTCGCTGGTCGTCGTCTATCAGTTCAATATTGATCAACGCATCGACTCCGGACTCTGATTGCAGGAGCAGCGTAACGGTCTGGTCGGCCTCGCGAAGCGGATCGTCGCGTGTCGACAGCTCCAGTTGCATGCGGTCGACGCCCGGAGGAAATTCGATGACCGACGACGGCGAAACCGCGAGGTCGCCCGTCTCTATCGGCGATCGGTTGCCAGAGTACTCGGCCACTTGGACGAATACCCGTTCACTCGAATCCAGCCTGCTCGTGCGGATGACGTCGAGCGCAACCGCTCCGGCCGACTCCTCCAGTACTACGTCTGCACTTACGCCAGGCTCGAGGAGCAAACGGACGTCTCCCGGCGGAATTTCCCGAAAGCGCTCGAGCCGTGGCTCGCTCATACGCTCTGCGCGCGCTGAATCCTGGCTCTCTACCGGACCGTCTACCGCCTCTTCGATCTCCGGCTTGTCGTCGCCAACGGCCGGTTCCGGCGATGTGACCGATGACTCGTCGCCCGTGCCCCGCTTATTGGCCGAAACCGTCGATACTGCTTCGATGGTGTCGTCATCGCTTCCTGGCTCAAAAACGCCTGCGCCGCTGACTGACTCGTTCGAGGCGTCAATCGCTTCTCCGATCTCCGGCGCATCGCGCGACTGGGTCAACGGCACCGACGGCCCTTCGCGAAGATCCTCAAGGTAGGGGTCGAGGAAGCCGCCGAAATAGGCCGCGGCCCCTGCGAGCAGTATGACGACAACCAGGGCCAACCACGGCCCTTTGCTCGAGCCCGGCAGTACGGGCTCAAGCTCAATACGAGAGCCCGGGTCCGCGGCGATGATTTCCTCGCCTTCAGCGGGTGTCAGATCATCGAGAAGCTCATCCACGGATGCGTAGCGAGTGACGCGAGCGAAAGACAAGGCCTTTTTGACCGCCTTCCACTGATCGTCCGAGACGCCCTGCAATGGTTGGGGCGTCATTCCCGCCTCAGCGGCCTCCGCCGCGTTACGGGGCCCGAAGACCCGGTAGCCGGCCACGAGCCGGTAGTAAAGGCAGGCAAGCGAAAATACATCGTCCTCCGGTGCAGGCTCCTCGCCAGTCAGGACCTGCATACTCGAATAGGCTGGAGTCATCGCACCGAGATCGCCCGGCGGGTGATCGGATTGTTCTGCCGACTGACGTGCACGGGCGACTCCGAAGTCGAACAGCTTCGCATCGCCATTCGGCAGGATCATGACGTTGGCCGGTTTGATGTCGGCATGGACGATGCCACAGCGATGGGCATAGCCCAGCGCCTGCCCAACCTGCTGAGTGATCTTCAGCGCCCGCTTGGCATCCATGCTCGCGCCCCGATCCAGCATGTCCGCCAGGTTCTCTCCGTCGAGCCATTCCATGACGATGAAATGCAGTCCGTCGTCGCGATCGAAGTCGAGGAAGCGGACGATATGGTTGTGCGTCAGGCAACGCCCTTTGGCCGCCTCCTGTTGTAACGCGCGTAGCGCCTTGGCGTTCTTTGCCAGTACCGGAGAAATCACCTTGATCGCGACGAACGGAGCTTCATGCCCGGTCTCTGCCAGTCGACGATCGAGCGCCTTGAAGACAATGCCCATGCTGCCGCCCGACACCTGTTCCTGCAGCAGGAATCGATCCCTCAGCACGGAGCCGACCTGCAGGCTGCGCTCCGGTTGGTCGGCTTGGGCCGTCGCCTTGCTGATTACCATCGTGGAGGCGAATTCGTCGTCTGACTCGTTGTCGATATCTGCCGGTGCCCCGGTTTCGGCCTGAACGCTGTCGTCGACGATGGTTGCCTGGTGCTCCGTGCGATAGCTGTCGAGCATGCTCGTGACCAGCTCGAAAGTCTCTTGCCGAAGCTCGCCTTTGTCTCGACTCTTCACCAGCATCTCGCGGATTGACTCGAGATTGCCGTCCGCGCTTTCAACCAACCGGCTGAGACCGTCGCGCATGCCCTTGAGCAGTGACACGTCGTCAGTCTCACGACCGGACCGCTGATCGAGATCAGACAGTTCGTC
Source organism: Woeseiaceae bacterium (assembly GCA_030065915.1). Taxonomy (GTDB): domain Bacteria; phylum Pseudomonadota; class Gammaproteobacteria; order Steroidobacterales; family Woeseiaceae; genus UBA1847. The sequence goes on along the minus strand of JASJCQ010000007.1, from coordinate 109,952 downwards.
GACGAGTTGTTCGGACCGGCTTCTGGCTTGCGAGGTCATAAATAGCTGGACGGTACAGTTACGCTTAATACCCCATTTTATCGCCATTTCCGGTCCCGGAATCGGAACCAGTTGGCAATACTTTGCCCGGATTCAGGATGTTGGCGGGATCCAGGGCCGCTTTGAGCGTTCTCATCAACGCGAGCTCCGCCTCGCTTCGAAAGCGCGTCAAATGGTGCTTCTTGAACATGCCAACGCCGTGTTCGGCGCTGAATGTACCGCCAAACTGGCGAACCAGGTCATACAGAGCCTCCGTGAATTCCTCGCCTGACGCCAGGAATTGTCCCGGATCCACGCCCGGCGGCTGGCCAACGTTGTAGTGAAGATTGCCGTCACCCACGTGGCCGAACGCACAGAGCCGCCCGCCCGGGAGTCGGGACTCAACGAGTTCGCGGCCTGCCTCAATCAGTTCGGGAATACGATCGATCGGTACGCCGATATCGTGCTTGAGGCTTGCGCCTTCAAATTTCTGCGCAGCCGAAATTGAATGCCGAATCCTCCAGAACGCTTCCGCCTCGGCATCGTTTTTGGCTATGACGACGTCCGTGATCAGCTTATCCGTAAGGCAGGACATCAGCACGGCCTCGAGAGAGTCCCTGATGTGATCGGAACTGAGTTCCAGCAAGACGTACCAGTCATGCGTTTCGTGGAACGGGTCGCGGGTATCAGGGATATGCCGTACCACGTACTCCAGTGCCGTTCTCGAAATCAGCTCGAACGCATCGATCGAGTCCCCGCAATTGCCTCGCAGGCGGCTCAGCAGATTAACGGAATCCGATGCATCCGGAATGGAGACGAGTGCAGTGACCGTTTCACCGGACTTTGGATACAGCTTCAGCGTCGCCGCCGTGATGATTCCGAGCGTCCCTTCACTGCCGACAAACAGCGTTTCGAGTCGGTACCCAGCCGTGTCCTTGCGAAGGCTCCTGAGACCGTCGATAACGTCGCCGTTCGCGAGCACAACTTCGAGACCGAGAACCTGCTCGCGCGCAGTGCCATACCGTATGACGTTTATGCCCCCTGCGTCCGTCGACAGGTTGCCACCGATCTGACAACTGCCCTCTGCGGAGAGACTCAACGGAAACAGCCTGTCCGCGTCCGCGGCGGCAGATTGCACGTCAGCGAGCAGACATCCCGCCTCGACGGTTATCGAAAAGTCGTCCGGGCGAATCTCCCGAACCCTGTTGAGTCTTCGCAGGTTGAGGATGACCTGCTCGCCCGAATCGTCCGGAATCGCACCGCCACACAAGCCAGTGTTTCCGCCCTGAGGGACGACGGCAATGCCTTGCGAATTGCAGAAGGCCAGCACTTCGGCCACCTCCGACGTCGAGACCGGCACGAGCATGACGGCTGTACTGCCACGCGCCTTGCCACGCCACTCTGTCAGGTGCGGTTCGAGCGCCCCTGGATCCGTAACGCAGCCACTGCGCCCGACAATGGCCTGCAGTGATTTAAGAAGATCCTTATCCATCGAAGTTCGCAAGCGTCGCAAAACTCTGCCAATCAATATTGCTGCCGCAGAACGTCAGCAGCACCCGTCGTCCGGCGAGCGACTCTCTCAGCGGACCGAGCAGGGCTGCGGTTGCAGCGGCGCAAGCGGGCTCCACAGCAATCCTCATGTCCCGAAAGAGCAAGCCCATACAGTCCTTGAGTTGTTCATCGGTGACAGTGACGAGCTGATCGACATTGTCTCTGGTCAATTCGAAACTGTTCGGCATCGCGAACGGCGCTCCGAGGCTATCCGCAATGGTCGTCACCTCGTCTATCGGTTGGGGCGTACCCGCCTCGAAACTCCGGCGCATCGTATCAGCGCCCTCTGGCTCCACACCGATGATCGTGCATTCCGGCTTGAGTTGTTTCACCGCGTTCGAGATGCCCGCGATCAGCCCGCCGCCGCCGACGGGCACAATCAGCGTGTCGAAGTCCGGGCATTGCTCGACCATTTCGAGGCCGACAGTGCCGGTACCCAGTGCAACTTCGCGACCCTCGAAGGGATGCACGAATGTTCGCCCCTCCTCACGCTCGATGTCTGCGGCAATGTCGAAAGCCTCGTGCACGTCTTCCGCCAGGACAATCTCTGCGCCGTAGTGCCGACAGGCCTGTTGCCTCGCAGCATTCGATGACCTGAGCATGACCACTTTAGCCGACGTTTCGGCGGCGGCAGCAGCAAAGGCCGTTGCGATCGCATGATTGCCGGCACTGACAGCAGTTACACCGCGTCGTTTTTGGTCCTCGTCGAGCGACCAGAGGTTACTCAGCGCGCCGCGTGCCTTAAACGTCCCGGTCTTCTGCAGGAACTCAAGCTTGCCCCACACCTTCGTACCCTCCGCCATCCTGGCTTCAGCCCAGGGACACCACATGACCGGCGTTCTGACAATCTCGTCGCCGAATCGCTCTCGAAGCGCGGAGATTTCTTCGATAGTCGGGGGCTCAAGACTCATGTGTTATGGAAACCTGCCGATAATAGGAAGTACCGAGGCCGAAACCTGCGCGCGTCAAGGAGCGGATCACTTGGTTCAGCGCGCTTGTAACAGCTGTGATGGTGCCGAAATCTAACTATATTTCAATCACTTTTTCGCGATACTTGCACTGACGTGTCCGAAGCATTACTTTCGTTCAAGGATGAGCGCGGCGCATCTACGGCCTGGCCTGAGCACAGCCTTATGTAGACGTAGATCCCGGATAGAACAGCAGACTACGCGCCATCTGCCTCGCTTTAGGGACAGGCATGGAATTTGACGATATTTCTCAGTCCGGCATTCGGCGGCTCGCCGACTTTTCGCCGCATCTGGACCAGCTCGCCGGGCTGGCGACGGACATGGGGCTGAAACAACGCAGCAATCTCGTTCACCTTGAACGCAGCCTTCATCAGTTCTGGGCTCTCGGCCAGAACAATATCCTGAGCTGGGCGCCGCTCGAAGAAGGGATTATGATCCTCGTCGTCCCTCACTATGCGATCGCCGAGTACGCGGCGGAAACCGAGGCAAAACCTCGCCTGTCCTCTCGTTTTATCACGGACCTGATCTCAGGCAATCGAAAGCTGACGTTTACGCAGATGCAGAAAGTGGCAAGGCTGCTCGGCGTTGAGCCCGTTTACACCCCATTGCGGCAGCCGCTGTCGGGCCATCCGGTCGAAAGCGAGATCATTGAGAAAATGGTCAGGCGGTATGGCATCAACTATATCGCCAGTCGAGCGGTGACCCTGTTCGATATCGTCGGATTCAGCCTGCTCTCTCCGTTCGAGCAGATGACGCAGCTCAACAGCCTCTCCTACTCGCTGAACTCGGCGCACGCGAAGATGCTGGAGATGGACGTCGGCATCAACTTCGCCCGCTCATCCAGCGGCGATGGCTTCTACGTCTGGAACCGGGACGAAGGTATCGATGCCAACGTCAATCTCTACCATTTCCTGCACATCGTCCTCGCTGACAATGCGATCGCAAGGAGCAAGTCGACGTCTCGGGCCGTACCGAAGCTCCGGGCCTGTTTCCACGTCGGTAGCTGCTACGAATTTCACCAGGCCGAAGGACTGAACCCGACGATGCACGACTTCATCGTCGGTGACGTGACGATAGAACTCGCGAGAATGATCGATGCCGCTTTGCCCGGCCAGATCCTCGTCGGCGACTTTCTCGCGAACTTCACCGACGAGGAGGCCCGAAAGCTTGCGTCAGTAAACAGCATGGACGCGCTGCACTTCCTTGAGCGGGCCCAGGGCAGCCTGAGCAAGCTAAGCCGAATGGAGCTATCAGGTGAGCGGGTCACAGCTATCAAGTGCTACCTGACTGGCGAACATATGGGCGAAGGGCATTTCGACATCCGAAAACTGAGAATTGTCGACAAGCATGGGCTCTCTCGCTTTGCATACAATGCTAAGATGAACATCTACAGAGATACCGCGCCACCCATCCTGCTGGGCATTCAGGACAAGAAGCTGCCCGCTGCAAAGGATCCCGGCGGGTTAACACAGCACGGCAACGTTCGCGTCTAGTGCGGCCTGCAACCACCTTTTTCCAGACAGCATGAACAGATTTTTAGGTCTTCTGGCCACCCTCGTTTTCCTTGCATCCTGCGCTGTCGCTCCGGTGACGGGCGATCTGGCGAAGGTACCGGTCAAGTCTGAGCTCAGCGCGTGCGTCGACTCTCTGAAGAACAGCGAACAGAACCACAGCAAGGCACTCGATGCGGATGGGTTTAGCCTGCTGAATTGGAATATCAAGAAAGCAAAGCACCCGGAGTGGCCATCAGACCTCGAACGGTTGGGCACTACGGCAAGCCTGGTCACCTTGCAGGAAGCCGTGCCTGACCTTCCGGTCTCGAGAAAATTCGGCCGACTCCACTGGTCATTCGCCGAGGGCTTCGGCTTTCGGGACAATCTCACCGGCGTCATGACGCTAAGTGACGTACGCCCGATTGCTGCCTGCCAGTTTGCCGAACTTGAGCCGGTGTTCCGTACGCGAAAGGCAACGCTCGTGACAAACTACCCGATTTCCGGTATCGACGAGACGCTGCTGGTGATCAACCTGCACGGCGTCAATTTCTCGATGGGACTCGGCGCCCTCGAGACGCAGCTTGATGAAGCAAGTCACATCATCTCGAGCCACATCGGCCCGGTCATTGTGTCCGGCGATTTCAATACGTGGCGACGCGGACGACACAGTCTTGTGGAAGACTTGATGGCTGCCCATGAGTTGAGCCCGGTCGAGTTCGAAGAAGACCACCGCAAGAGATTCATGGGTTGGCCCCTGGACCACATCCTGGTCCGAGGCCTGGAAGCGACGCAGGCGACGACACACGAGCTGGATTCTTCCGATCACAACCCGATGTACGTCAGGCTCGTCCTGAGCAACGATTCCTGACCCGCATCACGCCACGATGAAACGGTTCGCTTTGCTGTTCGCGACTATGCTGCTCCCGCTGGCCGCACATGCCGACATCGACGAAGAGAGCTCGGCCGAGATCGAACACCTGATCCACAGCATTGCAGTAAGCGGCTGCACGTTCGTCAGGAACGGCAAACGCCACTCTCCAACGGCGGCCGAGAAGCACCTGAGGATGAAACTGAAGCGTGGCAAACGCTACGTCAGCGATGCCGAGTCTTTCATCGATCGACTCGCGAGCAAGAGTTCGATGTCGAAGAAGCCCTACTTCATCGAGTGTGATGATGCAGAGCCAGTTCCGAGCGGTGACTGGTTGAAGGAGAGACTGGCGGAGTTTCGCGCCTCAGACCAGGCGACGGAGTCTGGCACGAAGGTCCAGCCGGAGAAGAGTAGCGGCTGAGCTTGCCGTTGCTGCTTTCTTTCCTGTCGATTACTGAATCCGCCTGGATAGAGTCCGGGCCGCTGACCCAAGCTTACTTACCAGCGGCGCACGCGCCCCGTGTCCATGTGAACGAAGTCTGATTTCTCGTAGTAGCCAACGCCGCCTCGCTGCAATCGGATTGCGGCGTCACGCAGCTCCGCGGAAGAAACGCCTTCGAGACGTACATCGATTGCCTTGCCAAGAACATGCTGGCTCTTCCTCGCTACACCGCTGGATGCGCTTCGCGCGCGGAGCATCTCATTAGTAAGCGGCGATCGATAGGCCGAGATGATCTGGTAGGTACCGCCGCTGCCCAGTGACGCCCTGACATCGTAGATCAGGTCGAGCAACTTCGGGTCGATGTCGACCTTATCACCCGTCCGAAAGTCCGAGAGAAACACGTTGATCTCATCGAGGGCTGTGTCGAGGTACTCGCCATCCTGCCAGTACACGACATGGAGATGCTTGCCGGTGTGTGTGTGATAGAAAGACAGTTCACGCGTATCGCTAAGAATCTTGCCCTGGCTCAAACCGGCAATCGAAATAAGCGAAAGACCGAATAGCAACGCGATCAGAATCGTTCTAGTTTTAGTGTAAGTCATGGTGCCTGTAGAGGTATGGGGCGGGCGCCGCTGAGTATCGATGATACGCCAGTATGGTATCGCTAAACAAAATTTCAAGTAATCGTTCTAAATTACTGATTTTTCGCACGGTATGCGTCAGCTGGCTGCTCTCAACTTGTGCCGTCTGCGGAACGGTTCTCGCTGAATCGGAAACGATTACGTCTGAAGCGCCAGCGCGCCCTGAATCCCGTGCAGGCCCGGAATACGATCGTATGCTCGCTGCGCTGGAACGATACGAACGTATCGCCGAGTCCGGCGGATGGCCCGTCATCCCGCCGGGCCCAACGATCAGACCCGGTAGCGATGACCCACGCGTACCGCTACTGGTGGAACGACTTGCCGCAACCGGGGACCTCACGAGCGACGCACAAGTAGACAGCAACGCGGGAAATGCTCTGAGTAACGCCGTACTGCGCTTCCAGACGCGGCACGGGCTCGAACCGGACATGCTTGTCGGCAAGAAGACCTTGCGCGCAATGAACGTCACTGTCGCAGAACGGCTCTCTCAGCTTCGCACCAACCTGGAGCGCATACCTGAGGTCTTCCGTGATGATCGAACGGATTTCCTGCTGGTTAACGTACCGGCCTATGAGGCTTACCTGGTTCGTGGAGGAGAAATCGTCTGGGCGGAGAGAGCCATTATTGGTGAGCCCGAGACTAAAACACCCCTTTTCGAGTCGGCGATATCTCATGTCGTGCTCAACCCGACATGGACCGTGCCCAGGAAGATCGCCATCGAGGAACTGGTCCCGAAAATCCGGGAAGACCCTACGTTTCTCTCCCGAGGCGGGTACGAGTTGGTGGATACCGAAGGTGGCTTCGCAGCGCCTGCGGATATCGACTGGGCGAATCTGCATGAGAATAACTTCCCCTACACACTCGTGCAGGGGCCGGGGCCAATGAATGAACTGGGTCGGATCAAGTTCCTGTTCCCCAACGATTATGGTGTATGTATGCACGATACGCCCAGCCGATACCTGTTCGCGAACTCGTCGCGAGCGCTGAGCCACGGGTGCATTCGCATCGCGCAGCCGTTGGAGCTCGGGGAGCATTTACTCGAGCCCCTTGGCTGGGAACGTGGTCGGATCGACGAGCAGATCCGCAGCGGCGAAACGCTGACGATCGCCCTGCCGTCCTCCTTACCTCTGCAGGTGACCTATCTTACGGCCAGGGTCGGTACCGACGATACGGTTTACTTCTATCACGACATCTACGGCCGGGACATCGCAGCTGAACCAGAAAAACATCATTGACATGCTACCGGCTGACCGTGCAGCGAGGATTGGTGCTCCGCGCCGGTCAGATTCAGATCGCCGCTCGTAGCGGACACCTGGTTTGTTTCTGATACAGTGGCCGCTCATAACACATAGCGAACCTTTAGAGATCCGAGGAGATGCCCGGTGTTTTTCAAGGGAGTGAAGATGAGACTGCTAGCGGCAATACCACTTCTGACTGCGCTTGCCGCATTCGGCGACGAGGCGTCCAGCTCCCGACCTGAGACCAGTTCGCAACAACCCGTTGCGGCTACACCCTACCGCTTTGAAGTCGTCTCGGGAGATCCCGGCGAGCAGGGTGAACGCTTGTCGGCCGTGCTCGGATGCATTGGGTGCCATACACTCGATCTGACAGGCGAGGACTGGACTGAGCCTGAGCTGGGTGTTTTGTGGACGGCGAATCTCACACAAAGCGCAGTTGTTTACTCGGAAGAGGAATTGACGACGATGATCTCGGAGGGCAAGCGTCCGGATCGTGCGCTGATGGACATGCCCTCTTATCTCTTTTCGGAGTTACACCCGGATGATATCGCTGCTCTCGTCAGCTATTTGAAGACGCTGCCAGCCAAAGGAGTGGTGCACCCTGATCCGACCATAGGTCCGACACTGGCTAAACAAATTGAGAGCGGTTACTTCAAGGACTCGGTGCAACAAGTTGCGGAGATGAAAGACAAGGCACCGCCCGACCTGGGGCCCGAACACGCATACGCTCGATTTATCCTCCGCGCTACGTGTGCCGAGTGTCACGGTATGGATCTGCAAGGCAGTACCGAACCATTGATGGATGCTCCGCCACGTCCCGGTCTACAGATAGTGGCCGCATACTCCGCGGAGGACTTCTCCACGTTGATGAAGACCGGCAAGCCTATAGGTGATCGTGAGTTGAAGCTGATGGGCGGCGTGTCTCGCTGGCGCTATTCACGTTTCACCGATAGCGAGATCGAAGCGGTGTACGACTATCTCTTGGCACTGGCGCGACGGGGTCCGTAAACGAGTTTTCCATCCGCTGTCGCTCGACTTTGTTAATCGACCCCGGAACGGAAGCCATAGAGGCGAAGGGTCGAGACGGTTTTCTTCGTTGGATTTATTCGCCGTCACATTCGTTTGAATCTTTACCGATCTGAGAGACCACCTCAGCGGCAAAGTTGGTCGGGGCGAGAGGACTTACCGTCGCCGCGCGACGTTTGTCGGCGAGCAACGCTCCCCTCGGATGAACTCACAAGGAGTTTCCAGCTCTCCCAACCAATGATCGAACCCAAGAAAAAAGCCCCTGCCCCATCAGTGTCAGCCTACCGTCATCGTTCGACTTGGCCACCGTCACGTTCGTTCGAACCTTTACCGATCTGAGAGACCACCTCAGCGATAAAGTTGGTCGGGGCGAGAGGATTTGATTCACGGCTAGGCCGTTCACCCCTTCGGGGCGCGCGTTCGCGCGTTGTGATTCGCTTCGCGAATCGCTGAACCTCTAGTGACGTTCCCGACCCGCGACACATTTCTAAATGCAAAACGCCGCTGCCCCGTCTGGGTGAGGCACCGGCGTTTTGCATTTAGAAATGGTCGGGGCGAGAGGATTTGAACCTCCGACCCCCACAACCCCATTGTGGTGCGCTACCAGGCTGCGCTACGCCCCGACCGAGATGCACAAGAACGTGCAGGGACGGCAATGATACTTGCCGACCCAAGAATGTGAAAGAGATTATTAGCGACGCAGAATCTTAAGAACTTGTTCAAGTTCCATGCGCATCTGCTTGATTATCTGCTGACTTTGGCTGACGTCTGACTTGGCTTCATCGCCGGTAAGGCGCTGCCTGGCGCCACCAATCGTGAAGCCTTCGTCGTAGAGCAAGCTACGAATCTGGCGAATGATCAACACGTCCTGACGCTGGTAGTAACGGCGGTTGCCGCGGCGTTTCACCGGCTTCAGTTGCGGAAACTCCTGTTCCCAGTAACGCAACACGTGAGGCTTCACGGCGCACAGGTCGCTGACCTCACCTATCGTGAAGTAGCGTTTACCAGGTATTGGAGGTAGTTGGTCGTTATTCCCCGGTTCCAGCATATGCTTCCACTCGGGCCTTTAATTTTTGTCCCGGCCTAAAGGTCACAACGCGGCGAGCGGATATAGGAATTTCCTCTCCCGTTTTGGGATTGCGACCGGGCCGTTCTTTCTTATCCCGAAGATCGAAGTTTCCGAAACCGGAAAGCTTCACTTGCTCCCCAACTGCGAGAGACGCTCGCAGTTCCTCAAAGTACATATCGACGAGTTCACGCGCTTCACGCTTGTTCAAACCAAGCTCATTGAACAGGGATTCCGCCATGTCTGCTTTGGTCAGTGCCATTGAATCTATTCTCTCAATTCAGCTGCGTGTTTTTGTTGCAGTAGTTGCACTGCTTGAGCTGTTGCGGTGTCCGCGTCTTCGTCAGTAAGGGTGCGCGATGTTTCCTGCAAAATCAAGCCTAAAGCTACGCTTTTTCGTCCGGCTTCTATTCGTTCGCCTGTGTATATGTCAAAAATCCTGACACCTTTGACGAGGCCCGACGCGCTATCCATTATCGTGTCGACCAGATCGCCAACTTTGACCTCATCGTCGACGACGACGGCGATGTCCCTGCGAATACTGGGGAAACGCGATACCGGCTCGGCCGTCGGTGCTTCGGATGCAAACGCCTTTTCGGCATCGAGTTCGAACACGAATGCCGACAGCTTGAGGCCGATCGCCTTGGCAGCGGTCGGATGCAGTTTACCGAGCACGCCAACGTGAACTCCGTTTCTTAAGATGGCAGCCGACTGGCCCGGTTGCAGCGCCGGATGGTCTTCAACAACGAATCGAATATCCGCTGCATGACCTGTCAGCCGAAGCATCGCCTCGACATCGGCCTTCAAGTCGAAAAAGTCAGTCCCTTCCGATTTCTCTCCCCACTGTTCGGGCTTCCGCAACCCGATACAAACGCCCGCAACCCTGACGACCTCTTCAGGCGCTTCGAGCGTGCCATGAAACGATCGGCCGATCTCAAAGATGCGGACACGGTCCTGTTGCCTGGCCACATTAGCGACGGCGGCCGACAGCATACCTGGCCACAATGAGCCACGCATGACTGACATCTCCGAGGAGATCGGGTTGCTGAGCGTGATGCTGGTATCGTTACCAGAGAACAGCTGGTCGTGACTCTCTTCAATGAAGCTGTAGGTAATCACTTCCTGGTAGTCACGACCCATCAGGACCGAAGCAACCGTGTCGAGGTCAATCGTTGACTCCGTCGAGGTCGCCAGCGGCATTGCCGCGACGGCGGTCGCCTCGGGGATCTTGTTGTAACCGTGAATGCGAGCGACTTCTTCGATGAGGTCCGCCTCGATAGACAGGTCAAAGCGATGGCTGGGCGGGATTGTCGTCCAACCTTCCTCAGTCTTCTCGATATCGAGTGCCAGGCCGCCGAGGATCGCCTCTACGCGCGCATCGTCGATTCCGACACCCAGCAGCCTTTCCAGGCGTTTCCGCCGCAGCGTGACCGGCACGTTGTTTGGCAGTGCGTCAGAATCCACCGTGTGCTCGGCGGGACCGGCGCTGCCGCCACAGATGTCGAGAATCAGCGATGTCGCGAATTCGACGGCCCGCATCTGCTGCTGAGGATCTACGCCACGCTCGAATCGCAGCGAAGCATCCGTGTGTAAGCCATAGGAACGCGCCTGTCCAGCCATGTGCTCTGTCGGCCAGAACGCCGCCTCGAAGAACACCCGCGTGGTCTTGTCGGACACAGCCGTGGACAGTCCGCCCATGATGCCGGCCAGTCCTATAGCGCCGCTGTCATCCGAGATCACGATCGTGTTGTCGTTGACCTCAATCTCTTTCTCATCCAGAAGCACCACACGTTCGCCCGGCTTCGCAAGGCGAGGTTCGATCGGCCCATCAATGAGATCGAGATCATAGGCATGGCAGGGCTGGCCCAGTTCCAGCATGACGTAGTTCGTGACGTCTACGACCGGGTGAATCGGCCTGAGACCGGCGCGCCTGAGCTTCTCGAACATCCACAAAGGTGTACTGGCAGACGGATCGATTCCGCTGATAACGCGGCCGCCGAAACTCGGGCAAAGAGAAGTGTCCTTGATGACGACCGGATGGATCTCGTCAATGGTCGCCGCAACAGGCTTAACATCGGGGTTTGTGAGAGGTGCCCCAGTGACGACTGACAGGTCGCGAGCGATACCGAAGAGATTGAAGCAATCGCCACGGTTCGGCGTCAGGTCCAGGTCGATCACGGCGTCAGGCAACCCGAGGAAGCTTGCGAACGACTTGCCAGTGGGTGCGTCTGACGGCAAATCCATGATGCCGTCTGATTCCTCGCCCAGACCAAGCTCCACCGCTGAACACAACATCCCGTGCGAGACAACGCCACGAATCTTGGATTTCCGGATCTTCAGGCCGTTCGGCAATGTCACACCGACGGGCGCGAACGGGCTCTTCATGCCCTCACGCACGTTCGGCGCACCGCAGACGATTTCGAGCGTTTCGCCGGAACCGTCGGATACCTGGCAGACATTCAGCCGGTCCGCATCGGGATGCTTCTCGAAGCTGATGATCTCACCGATGACGACACCGTCGAGACTCTCTCCCATTATCTCGACGCCATCGACCTCGTGCCCGAGCATCGTCAGCTGATGCGCGAGGGCCATCGTGTCCAATTCAGGATCCACCCAATTCCGAAGCCAGGATTCAGCAACTTTCATCGACGATTACCTGAATTGTCCGAGGAATCGGAGATCGTTCTCGAAGAACTTTCGAAGATCGGTCACGCCGTAGCGCAGCATGGCCAGGCGCTCCACGCCCATGCCGAACGCGTAACCCGTGAATTCTTCGGAATCGATGCCGGCACTTTCGAGAACATTCGGATGCACCATGCCGCAGCCGAGAATCTCCAGCCACTTGTCTTCGCCCCACAGCACGTCCACCTCAGCCGACGGCTCGGTGAACGGGAAATACGAAGGCCTGAAACGGAGTTCAGCCTTACGCTCGAAGAAGCGTTCGACGAACTGGTGCAGTACGGCCTTCAGGTTGGCGAAACTGATGTCGTGGTCGATAACCAGTCCCTCGACCTGGTGGAACATAGGCGTATGTGTCTGGTCGTAGTCGTGGCGATAGACACGTCCCGGGGCAATCACCCGGATCGGCACACCTTCGCTCACGAGCGCCCGAATTTGCACCGGCGACGTATGGGTGCGCAGCAATCGGCCGCCCGGAAAATAGAAGGTGTCGTGCATAGCGCGTGCCGGGTGGTTGTCCGGGATATTGAGCGCGGTGAAATTGTGAAAATCGTCTTCGATTTCCGGCCCGGAACGCACACCGAAGCCAGCATTGGTGAAGATCTGTTCAATGCGGAGACGGGCGCGGGAAATAGGATGACGCCCGCCGACGGACAGCCCCCGGCCAGGCAGCGTGACGTCGACGGCATCGGCAGCGAGGCGCGCTGCCAGCGCGTCGGCCTCCAGCGCCTCTCGACGTGCATTCAGTCGTTGCTGAACGTCCTGTTTCGCCTGGTTGATCTTCTGCCCGGCTGCGGGTCGTTCCTCGGCCGAGAGAGAGCTTAGCGATTTCAGCAGAGCGGTGAGTTCGCCTTTCTTGCCGAGATAGCTGACGCGTATTTCGTCAAGCACGGCAAGGTCAGCTGCGGCGTCAATCTGAGACGCCGCAGCATCAACAAGCTCTTTGAGTGCCTGCATCTTGGCCCCGTCCGGTTCGGTACGGAGCGCTTAGCTGGCTTGTGCCAGACCGGCCTTTGCCTGCTCGGCGATCGCGCCGAATGCATCAGGATCGTGGACAGCGATATCGGCAAGTACTTTGCGATCGATATCCACGTTTGCCTTGTTGAGGCCATTGATCAGCCTGCTGTAAGACAATCCGTGCAGACGGGCCGCCGCGTTGATGCGCGTGATCCACAGGGCGCGGAACTGGCGCTTGCGCTGGCGGCGGTCACGGTACTCGTACTGACCTGCCTTGATGACAGCCTGTTTGGCCGTTTTGAACAGTTTGCTGCGAGCGCCGTAGTAGCCCTTCGCCTTGCTTAAGACCTTCTTGTGGCGTGCCTTTGCGACAACGCCGCGTTTAACTCGTGCCATGTCTCAATCTCCTCTTAGCTGTAAGGGAGCATGCGACGCACGCTCTTCACGTCCGCTTCGGCGACCTGCTGGGTGAGACCCAACTGGCGCTTACGCTTGGACTTCTTCTTCGTAAGGATGTGATTGAGGTGGGACTGAGCGCGCTTGTAGCCGCCCTTACCCGTCCGGCGGAAGCGCTTGGCCGCGCCCCGGTTCGTTTTCATCTTCGACATTTTGTCGTCTCCACTTTAACTGGCCATGCCACGTACCCGAGTCGGGCCGCTGCAGGCGGGGACAAAGCCGTTTCCGGCCTTACTTCTTTTTCGGCGCCATCACCATCACCATCTGACGGCCTTCCATCGATGGCATCTGCTCAACAGTACCGAGCTCTTCAAGGTCATCTCTGACCCTGGCCAGCAGCTGTGCACCCAATTCCTGGTGCGCCATCTCCCGGCCTCTGAACCTCAACGTGACTTTTGTCTTGTCACCGTTCTCAAGGAACTGGACAAGCTTCTTCAGCTTGACCTGGTAATCGCCTTCCTCCGTTCCCGGTCGGAACTTGATCTCCTTGACGTGAACCTGTTTCTGTTTGGCTTTGGATGCTTGAGACTTCTTCTTCTGCTCAAACAGGTATTTGCCGAAATCCATGATTCGACAAACCGGCGGATCGGCCATCGGCGAAACTTCAACGAGATCCAGTGACTCGTCCCGGGCCATCTCGATCGCGTCCGCGATCGGCATTACGCCCCGCTGCTCTCCTTCCTGGTCAATGACCCGGACTTGTGCAACGTCAATTTCCTCGTTGCGCCTTACGCGTTTTGATACGGCGATCCCAAAATCCTCCAAACGAAACAGGGAATCCCTGTCGACACGTCGACGGGAAGGCGATTCTAATAAGGTCGAAATGAATAAACAACCACGAACCGCAAGAAATTACTGGAAAAACAGCAGGTTTGTTGCTCGGAAGCAACAGGCTGTTTCGCGCGGATTCTCGTCTGAGCGAGCTGTGGAACTGGTGGGCGATGGTGGTTTCGAACCACCGACCTCCACGATGTCAACGTGGCGCTCTACCCCTGAGCTAATCGCCCAGTTCCGTTCTTTTGGCTTCTTGCCGGGATTCTAGCCTGGCGTCCCGGAGCATTCATTCCTCTCTGACCCTGTAGACGAGCCTCACAGAGCCAGTGCTGCTATTAGCAAAGAGCCCATATGGCTCAGAGGCTCCGATCCGGGTCCCGTTCGCTAATCGCCCAGTTCCGCCTCGGAAGGTCAACCGAGGGCCGCGTAATTTACTGAAGGGCCAGCCGCTTGGCAAGCCTTCTATCCCGCCAGTCGTTCCGACAGGCCCATACTGACATCCCGGAGTTCCTTGATTTCATCCCTAAGCTTGGCCGCCTGCTCGAATTCGAGGTTCCTGGCCGCCTTCAGCATCTCTTTCTCGAGCTTGGCCGCCTTGCGCATCATTTGCTCGGGCGTCATCGAGTCATACCTGGCGCTGGGGTCAGCCACGGCCCGGCGCCCTTTGCCGGGTGCCGGATAGGCTGCCTCCATGATATCGGCGACGTTCTTCTTGATCGACGCCGGTTTGATGCCGTGCGCTTCGTTGTGTGCCAGCTGTTTCTCGCGGCGCCGGGTCGTCTCTTCAAGCGCTCGCTCCATCGAGCCGGTCACCTTGTCCGCGTAGAGAATAGCGGTGCCATTCAAGTTCCGAGCGGCGCGTCCGATCGTCTGGATCAGCGACCGGTCTGACCGCAGAAATCCCTCCTTGTCCGCATCCAGGATCGCGACGAGGGACACTTCCGGCATGTCGAGGCCCTCCCTGAGCAGGTTGATACCCACCAGCACGTCGAATTCGCCCAGGCGCAGGTCACGAATTATCTCGGTTCGTTCGACGGTGCCTATATCGGAATGCAGGTAGCGCACCTTGATGCCGTGTTCGCCTAGATAGTCGGTCAGATCCTCGGCCATCCTCTTCGTGAGCGTCGTAATCAGGACTCGCTCGCCGGCTGCCACCCGCAGGTTGATCTCAGATAGCACATCGTCGACCTGCGTGGATGCCGGCCGGACTTCGACGCGCGGATCGACCAACCCCGTCGGTCGAACCACTTGCTCGACCGTGTTGTCCCTGCGGTCCTTTTCGTAGTCTCCCGGCGTTGCCGACACGTAGATAGTCTGCGGCGAAAGCCGCTCAAACTCGTCGAAACGAAGCGGTCTGTTATCGAGCGCTGACGGCAGACGGAACCCGTGCTCGACCAGCGTCTCCTTGCGTGACCGATCGCCGCGATACATGCCGCCGATCTGCGGCACAGTCACGTGGCTTTCGTCGATTATCAACACGGCATCTGCGGGCACGTAGTCGAACAGACAAGGCGGTGGCTCGCCCTCCGCTCGGCCAGAAAGGTAGCGCGAGTAGTTCTCAATGCCCGAACAGTATCCAAGCTCGCGGATCATCTCGAGGTCAAACATCGTTCGTTGTTCGAGACGCTGCGCCTCGAGGAGCTTGTCATGCTTGCGCAGCCATTCCAGGCGGTCCTTCAGCTCCACCTTGATGTGCTCACAGGCCTCCAGCAGCCGCTCCCGTGGCGTCACGTAATGAGTCTTCGGGAAGATGGTTAGCCTGGGTACTCGACGGGTCACCTCGCCGGTCAACGGGTCAAAGTAAGCCAGCGACTCGATTTCGTCGTCGAACAGCTCGATCCTGACCGCGTCTCTCTCAGATTCCGCAGGGAATACGTCGATGACATCTCCCCGGACGCGGTAGTTGCCCTGAGACAACTCCATCTCGTTACGCTGGTACTGGAGCTCCGCCAGGCGACGCAGAATGCTCCGCTGGTCGGCTTTCTCACCCCGGGACAGGTGCAGAACCATACTGAAGTACGCCTCCGGGTCACCCAGGCCGTAAATTGCCGATACGGTAGCAACGATGATGGCATCCGGTCGCTCGATCAGGGCTTTGGTAGCAGAGAGCCGCATCTGCTCGATGTGCTCATTAATCGACGCGTCTTTCTCAATGAAGGTGTCAGACGCCGGCACATAGGCCTCTGGCTGATAGTAGTCGTAGTAGGAAACGAAGTATTCGACGGCGTTGTTCGGGAAGAAATCCCGCATCTCACCGTAGAGCTGCGCGGCAAGTGTTTTGTTCGGCGCCATGATGATCGCGGGCCGCTGCACTGACGCGAGCACGTTGGCCATCGTGAACGTCTTGCCTGAACCCGTGACTCCGAGCAGGACCTGCCGCGCAAGGCCGTCATTGAGGCCCTCGATCAGTCCCGCGATCGCCGATTCCTGATCGCCGGCGGGCTTGTAATCGGACACCAGCGTGAGTAGCGGTTCCGTATCGCTGTCGTTCTGTGTTTCACGTACCATCGGCGGCAACTATCTCGGAGGCAAACGAGTGAGTGTATCAGTTTCGGATCGTATGACCCGGGTGAAGCCCTCGGCGACGGGGGCGGTACTTGCACGTGCAAAGGCGTTGAAGGCTGCCGGCCAGGACATCATCAGCCTGGGGGCCGGAGAGCCTGACTTCGACACGCCCGTCGCGATTCGGCAGGCGGCTATCGCGGCTATTGAAGACGGGAAAACCCGTTACACGGCAATCGACGGCACGCCTGAACTGAAATCGGCGATTCAGCACAAATTTCATCGCGAAAACAGCCTGCAGTTCGACACGTCAGATATCGTTGTTAGTAGTGGCGCCAAGCAGTGCATTTTCAATGCCGCATTGGCGCTGTTGGGTCCGGGCGACGAAGCGGTGATTCCTGCACCGTACTGGGTGTCCTATCCTGACATCGTGCGACTTGCTGACGGGACCCCGGTCATCATGGAAACCGGTCTCGAAGAAGGGTTCAAGATAACGCCGGAGCAACTGGCAAGTCACCTCACCGGAAAAACCCGGCTCCTGATCCTCAACAGTCCCAGCAACCCTTGCGGAATCGCCTACACAGAGCAGGAGCAACGGGCGCTCGGTGAGGTTCTGGAAGACTACCCATCGGTGGCGGTGATCTCGGACGAGATCTACGAGCACATCCACTGGGCGCCCTCGCCGTTTATCAGCTTCGCCGCAGCCTGCCCGGCGCTCGCCGACCGAACAGTGACAGTGAACGGGGTCTCCAAGGCCTACGCAATGACCGGGTGGAGAATCGGCTACGCGGGCGGTCCGTCCGGGTTAATCAGCGCGATGAAGACGGTCCAGAGCCAGAGCACATCAAACCCCTGCAGTGTGTCGCAGGCGGCCGCCGTAGAAGCGTTAAATGGCGATCAGACGGCCGTGACCGAGATGGTTGCTGAGTACAGGGAGCGTCACGACGCGGTCGTGGCGTTATTGCGGAACATCCCGGGTTTCGAGTGCCGCGAAGGCGACGGGACGTTCTACCTGTTGCCCCGGGTTTCTGGCGCAATCGAGCTGCTGGGACTCCGGTCGGATCTTGAGTTTGCAGAGCTTCTGATAGAGAAAGCCGGCGTGGCGACCGTACCCGGCACACCATTCGGTGCGCCGGGCTATCTGCGCCTCTCGTTCGCTTCGTCGATGGAAGAGCTTACGCAAGCGCTGGAACGCATAAAACGGGCTGTACCCGCTTGACTTACACGCTTCCGCGGTTAGAATCTCGCTCCTCGCAGAGTACTGAGTACTCTGGATGAGTTATTCCCCGATAGCTCAGTTGGTAGAGCGATTGACTGTTAATCAATTGGTCCCTGGTTCGAGTCCGGGTCGGGGAGCCAAACAACTGAAGGCCCCTCTTTGAGGGGTCTTCGTCGTTTGGGGCCCCGAGACGAACTCCCCAGGGAGGTCCAAGACTCATTTGCCGTCTCGGCACTAAAGATCAATCCGCACCAACCTGTAACGCAACGCCCAATTTCTGGCGGGCGGATTGGGTTCGAGTCCGGGGCTCCGATAGCCAGTCAATCTGACGGCCGAATCTCGCATAGACAGGAAGACGGAGCCAGATACAGAAGCGCAAAAAATCGGCGACCCGACCGCGCGATTCCGTCGATCCTGCTAGCTAAAGGTTCATCGACTTCAGGTGCTCTCGGAAGGCGTCGCCCGTTTCCGGGTGATTCAGCCCAAAGTCAACACAGGCCTGCAGGTACCCGAGTTTGCTGCCGCAATCGTATCGGGTGCCGCTAAACGAATAGGAATAGACAGCTTCTTCCGGGAGTAATTCTGCAATGGCGTCGGTCAGCTGGATCTCCCCTCCCGCACCGCGCTCGATTGTCTCCAGCTTGTCGAAGACTTTGGGCGTCAGCAGATAGCGTCCGACGACCGCAAGATCCGATGGCGCGTCTTCCGGCGCCGGCTTTTCGACGATCTGGCGTATACGGTTGTCGTCATTCTCATCGATCGCAACGATGCCGTAGCTGCTCGTGTCACTCCTGGGAACGTGCTCCGTCGCGATAACGCTGCCTCCGTGACGGTCATGTTCATCAGCCATCTGTTTCAGACACGGCGGGTCACCGGCGATGAGGTCATCAGCCAGATGCACGAAAAACGGCTCGTCTCCGACGGCCGGTTTAGCGCAGAGTACTGCATGTCCAAGACCCAGAGGTTCGCCCTGCCGGATAAAGAGACAGGAAACACCTTTGGGGACAATATCGTGTATAGACTGGAGCAACGCCTCCTTACCCGGACTCTGAAGCGCCCTCTCCAACTCGGGGTCCCTGTCGAAGTGATCGACAATTGCGCGCTTCGAGGCGCCGGTAATAAAGACCAGCTTTGTCGCTCCTGCTGCAACCGCCTCCTCAACCGCATATTGAATGAGAGGCTTGTCGACAATCGGCAGCATCTCTTTGGGGCTCGCCTTCGTTGCCGGTAGAAAACGTGTGCCGCGGCCGGCCACGGGAAAAACGGCTGCTCTGACTTTGGAAGACAAGTTGACTCTCCATCCTTTGACAGGGGGGGCATCATAGCCAAAAAACAGAGTCTCGTCAGGGCGCGGCATCGCAGCAGCCGCGTATCGGCCGCCGCGATCAGTTACTTCGTCTTTACTTCTTCGGCTCCGCGACCCGTATATCTTTCCTGTTGACCTGGAACGTACGTTTTCCGATCCCCTTGACGAGGGTCACGTCCTCTGCCCGCTTGAACGGGCCGTGTTTGTCGCGGTACTCCACGATTGCCTGGGCTTTCTCCAACCCTACGCCGCTCAACTCCTTGGCAATGGTCTTGGCGTCTGCCGTATTGATATTGACGGGTCCTGCAAGCGCGATGATCGGAAAGACACAAGCTGCAGCACCAAGGCAACGATAGATTATTCTCATTACAATTCTCCTGCGTTTGGTTTGTCGGCACGCCCGGTTTCGAGCGGTACAAGCAAACCTAGGCGATCGCAACGCGATTAGCCGCCGAAGAAATTGCGAGGAGTGAAGAGATTCTGTGCCGCTGTGACACGGCCGACGGTGTTTATCGAGCGATAATGCTGTGCTGCAGCACCGTGTCGAACTGGACGCGTGACGCCGGGCGTTGCGTCTCCCAGCTCCTGCAACTGGGGCATTGCCACAACAGGCGTTGACTGGAAAACCCACACTCCTGACACTGGTAGCGAGGCGTTGAGCGGGCGATCTTGCTGAGTGCGCTGCGAATGCGTCCCAGCGTCTCCGTTTCCCCCTCGCCGGAAAGCGTCGACTGCACATCCACGAATTCCGCGAGAGTCGGCTCTTCGCGGATGTACTGCTCTACGCAACGATCAATGGCGTCGATGCCGCCGAGATCGTTGATTATCGCAGTGTAGGCGACCAGGCTGCTCATCTCGGGGTTCTTGTCAATCAGGGAACTCAATGCCTTTTCGAGGTCGGCAACAGCGTTCTCTTTGCGATAGATAGCGACGATCTCCGGAAGCGTCTCGGCAATCAGGTAATTGCTCTCATCGATAATGCGGTTGTAGAGCTTTAGTGCGGTCTTGTTATCTTCCATATCCCGTGCGATATGCGCACGAGTCAGCGCCCCACGCAGAGTTCTGGGACGTCCCGTCTGCGCTTTTTTGACGAAACCACGGGCCGCCGTGAAATTGCCCTCTGCCGCTGCGGCCTCCGCCAGCTCACTGTAGTAGTGCGCGATCTGGAGTCCAAGTGAGCGTCCGCCCAATACCTCGAGGCGCTGGCCCGCATCGATCGCTTTCTGCCACTCTTTCTCTTGCTCGTAGATTCGGCACAGGCTGTCCAGCGCCTGCACCTGGTATCTGGAACCATCCGCCAGGCGGGCGAACAGTTTCTCTGCCCTGTCGAGAAGTCCGGCGTGCAGGTAGTCCTTTGCCAGCGAGTACAGCGCCTGGTCTCTTTGTTCGGCCGCCAGGTCGGGGCGTGCAATGATGTTCTGGTGAATCCTGATCGCTCGATCCACTTCGCCTCTGCGCCGGAACAGACTGCCGAGTGCAAAGTGAGTCTCGATGGTCTTGTCGTCGACCCGGACCATTTTCAGGAAGTGCTCGAGCGCCTGGTCGGTCTGCTCATTCAGGAGGAAGTTGAGACCCTTCAGATAGTCGATATTCAATGGAGGCGGCGCCTCCTCCGTATCGCGCTCGCCGAATCGTCCCATTGCCCATCCCGCTGCACCGAGCAGCAGGAACAGGCCTGCGAGCATAAACGCTGATTCAGTCGGCATCGCTAAGCGGCAGGCTTCTCAGCGAACTGACTTCGGACTCGGTATCTCTGAGGGACCGCCGGAGGCCGCGACGCTCGTTGACCAGTTTGAGCGCATACAAACCCATGCAGATAACGCCGAATAACCAGCCGAGTACGAAAGTCACGGTAAAGGCGACGGGTATGGACGGATTCACCATGGCGTAGGCCAGGTCAATCTCGACGTATCCCCGGTTGCGCGCGGTGAATGTGAACATTGCAACCACGATAACGATGACAGCCAGGCCGATGCCTATGCGTTTGAACATGAAGATACCCGGACCCAATCCCTGAACAGGGACTAGTGTATTTCAGAGCGAGCGGATTTGGTAACCGGTGCGAGCCCGAGAACGACTAATTCTTGATCGGGAACTGTCGGCTCTCGTTGACCCGATCCCGCAGGTCCTTGCCGGGCTTGAAGTGCGGCACGTACTTGCCGGACAGGGCGACGGCCTCACCGGTCTTGGGATTCCTGCCGATGCGCGGCGGCCTGAAGTGCAGAGAGAAACTGCCGAAGCCGCGAATCTCGATCCTCTCACCCTTGGCAAGCGAATCACTCATCAGGTCAAGCAGGTGTTTTACGGCCAATTCCACATCCTTCGCGGGAAGATGTTTCTGCTTTCGAGAAATTGCTTCGATCAATTCTGATTTTGTCATTTTCCGTACCGGCCGCCGTAACCATCAGATTATATTCACAAATATAGCCCGGACCACAGGGTCCGGGCTACTGTTTTTTGCGATTAGTCGCTATCGCCGGACATTTTTTCCTTCAACAACTCACCGAGAGTGGTGCCGACCGGAGCCGTACCTGTCTCAGATTTGTAGTTGCTGATTGCCTGCGCTTCCTCGTGCTGCTCCTTCGCCTTGATAGACAAAGCAACCGTCCGGTTTTTGCGATCGACGTTCGTGAACTTGGCTTCGACTTCCTCGCCAACCTTGAGCACCGTACGGGCGTCTTCCACCCGGCCCATAGCCAGTTCGGAAGCTCGCAACGAACCGACTACACCGTCACCAAGGTCAACAGTGGCGCCGCGTGCGTCCACTTCAGTAACCGTGCCGGTAACGATGCTGTTCTTCGGATGCTCTGCGAGCCATGCCGAGAACGGATCCTTCTCCAGCTGCTTGATGCCGAGTGAAATACGCTCGCGTTCCGCGTCGATTGCGAGTACGGCCGCTTCGATTTCCTGACCCTTGGAGTAGTTGCGAACGGCCTCTTCGCCCGGGAAGTCCCAGGAGATATCGGACAGATGGACCAGCCCGTCGATACCGCCATCGAGACCGATGAAGATACCGAAGTCGGTAATTGACTTAATCTGGCCGGTAACCTTGTCGTTACGATTGAAGGTGGCCGCGAATTCCGCCCATGGGTTGCTCTTGCACTGTTTGATGCCGAGCGAGATACGACGACGTTCCTCGTCGATCTCCAGGACCATGACTTCAACTTCCTCGCCCACCTGTACGATGCGCGACGGGTTGACGTTCTTGTTGGTCCAGTCCATTTCGGACACGTGCACGAGGCCTTCGACGCCGTCCTCGATCTCGACAAAGCAGCCGTAATCGGCAATGTTCGTCACCTTGCCGAACAGGCGTGTCGACGTCGGGTAGCGACGGCTGAGTGCCTTCCACGGATCGTCACCCAGCTGCTTCATGCCGAGCGATACGCGTTGACGTTCGCGATCGAATTTGAGGATCTTGACGTCAATCTCGTCGCCGACGTTAACCACCTCAGACGGGTGCTTGACGCGCTTCCAGGCCATGTCGGTGATGTGCAGAAGACCGTCGATCCCGCCGAGGTCTACGAACGCGCCGTAGTCAGTCAGGTTCTTGACGATACCCTTGACGGTATTGCCTTCCTGCAGCTCTTCAAGCAGCTGCTCACGCTCTGCTGAGTACTCCTGCTCAACGACAGCGCGACGCGATACAACGACGTTGTTTCGGCGCTGGTCAAGCTTGATAACCTTGAACTCTAGGCTCTTGCCTTCGAGGTAACCGGGGTCCCTGACCGGACGCACGTCAACGAGCGATCCAGGCAGGAATGCGCGTACGTTGTCGATTTCGACGGTGAAGCCACCTTTAACGCGTCCGTTGATGACGCCCTCGACAATCTCGCCCTGCTCAAACGCTTTCTCGAGCTCGGTCCATGTGCGTGCACGAATCGCCTTCTCGCGCGACAGCCGGGTCTCTCCGAAGCCGTCTTCGACGGCATCGAGTGCAACCTCAACCTCGTCGCCGATAGAGATTTCTCCATCACGAAGGTCATTCTTGAATTGATCGATGGGGATAACGGCCTCTGACTTGAGGCCTGCGCTAACGATGACGACGTCGTCGTTAACGGCAACAACCGTACCGGTAATAATAGAACCCGGCTTTATTTGTTGACTGGCAAAACTTTCTTCAAATAACTCAGCAAAACTTTCAGACATTAGAATTAAACCAAGAGGACAGTCGCCCTCACCCATTCGCCCATCTGCTTCCTGCAAAAGGCGGTGTACAAAAAAAGATCGGACTTCGTGTCCGATCCGATGGATTACATTTCCCAGATTTCCCGGGCCCAACCGAGAACGAGTTCGGTCACGTCGTCAATAGACAGGTCCGATGAGTCGATCAGCCGGGCGTCTTCAGCGGGGGTCAAAGGAGCGACCGTTCGTTGGGAATCCCGACGATCTCGGTCCTCGATGTCCCGCGAAAGGGCGGCAAGGCTAACATCGATCCCCTTGTCATTCAACTGCTTATGACGCCTTTTGGCACGTTCCTCTGCGCTCGCGGTCAGGAAGACTTTGAGCTCCGCATCGGCGAATACCTGGGTGCCCATATCCCGACCGTCAGCGACGAGCCCCGGCGCTTTCCGGCAGTCTCTCTGGAACTGAAGGAGCGCCTCCCGTACGGCCGGGATCGAGGCGACGATAGAGGCGCGTTCGCCGGCCTTTTCGGTCCGAATCTGGGCGCTGACCTCCTCACCGTCGAGCCAGATCCGCTCATTGCCCTGCTCGTCGCTGCCAAATCTCACGTTCATGTGGCGCGCCAATTCCGCCAGCTCGCCCGGAATCTCGGTGCTGACGCCTTTCTTAGCAGACGCAAGACCCACGAGACGGTACAGCGCCCCGCTGTCCAACAGGTGCCAACCGAGCGCGATCGACACTTGACGGGCGATGGTTCCCTTTCCGGACCCGCTCGGTCCGTCAATGGTCAGCACCGGCGTAGTCATGCTCCTGCCCCTTCACCAGCCGCAATGTCAGCGCCCAGGCTGCCCAGGATGCTCGCGAATCCGGGAAAAGAAGTCTCAACCGGCTGGGTATCCAGAACGGTTACCGCACCCTCTGCCACCGTGCCGGCGACGGCGAGGGACATGGCGACCCGATGATCGCCGAAACTCTCTACTGTTCCCGACTTGAATCCGCCACCTTTAACGATCGCACCGTCGTCGGTTTCGGTGACATCGGCACCGAGCGCCTTCAGACCCGCCGCCATGCTCGCGATACGGTCACTCTCCTTGACCCTGAGCTCTTCGAGTCCCGTGAAGATCGTTGTGCCACGGGCAGCGGCAGCGGCGACGAACAGTGCCGGAAACTCGTCAATGGCAAGCGACACCAGCGCCGGGTCGACTTTTTCTCCCTGCAACTCGGACGATTTCACCCGTATATCGGCTACCGGCTCTTCGGCAAGACTGCGTTCGTTCTCGAGCGCAATATCCGCACCCATCGAGGACAGGATATCCAGGACACCGGTCCGGGTCGGATTGACACCGACTTTCTCGAGTACGACCTCCGCATTGTCGGCTAGCAATGCCGCGAGTATCACGAACGTCGCCGATGACAGATCCGCGGGCACATCGATATTCGCCGCGGCGAGCTCCTGCCCACCTTCTAGTGAAATCCGGTTACCGTCTGTTTTCACGTCGACACCCATCGACCTGAGCATGCGCTCGGTGTGATCGCGCGTAACGTCGGGCTCGGTCACCGTCGTAACACCGTCGGCGTACAAGCCGGCGATCAGGATCGACGACTTAACCTGTGCGCTGGCAATGGGGAGTGCGTAATCAATACCGGTCAGCGACGGGTTGCCGTCAATCACGAGGGGCGGCATGCCGTCGCGACTGTTTATTCGCGCACCCATTGCCGACAACGGCTTGATAATTCGACGCATTGGCCGTCCGGTCAGCGAGTGGTCTCCGGTCAGCGTACTGGAGAACGGTTGCCCGGCGAGCAGACCAGCCATCAGGCGCATCGCCGTGCCTGAATTGCCCAGGTCCAGCTCGACGTCGGGAGCCGAAAGCCCGGTCCGTCCCACGCCGTTAATGGAGAGCTCGCTGTCCGAGATTCGCTCGATGCCCACACCCATCGATCGCATCGCCGCAAGTGTCGCAAGACAGTCCTCGCCGTCCAGAAAGCCGCTCACCCGAGTCTGCCCGTCGGCGATGCTGCCAAGCATCAGTGCACGATGCGAAACCGACTTGTCGCCCGGTACGGTGACAATGCCCGACGTGACGGCGCCGGGATTAACGAGAAAGTGCATGAGAGATAACCTGCCTGGGGACTAGATGATCGCCCGTGGATAAGCGCCCAGGATTCGGAACAGCGAACTGCGTTTCTCCAGCTCGGCGAGCGCCTCTTTGACGGGCGATTCCTCCGCATGTCCTTCGAGATCGATGAAAAACACGTAATCCCAGTTCTTTCTCCCGGACGGCCGGGACTCGATTCGGGTCATGCTGACACCATGTTCAGCAAGCGGGCTCAACAGGTCATGAAGGACACCCGCGCCACCCGCCGTATCGTCAGTGGACACCATGATCGTGGTGCGGTCATCGCCGCTGGCCGCCAGCAACTTCCTGCCAATCACCAGGAAGCGCGTCGCGTTGTCCGCCCGGTCTTCGATATTGCTGACCAGGATATTCAGGTCGTAAACGTCAGCCGCAACATCGGGGCCGATGGCGGCGGTCCCGTCTTCGTCGCGAGCGCGTCGTGCACCGGCCGCGTTGCTGCTCATGCCGATGAGCTCGACGTGCGGCATGTATTCCCTTATATAGCCGCGGCACTGCGCCAGGGACTGTTCATGTGCACAGACCCGCTGAATGTCCGCCAGGGATTTCATCTTGCCGAGCAGGTGCTGCTCGATTCGGAGTTCTATCTCACCGGCGATCTTCAGTGGTGAGGTCAGAAACATGTCGAGGGTGTTGTTGACGGAGCCCTCGGTTGAGTTTTCGATAGGCACGACACCAAAATCCGCCGCACCGCTTTCTACTTCATGAAAGACTTCATCGATTGTATGAAACGGTAACGCGCGTACGGAGTGACCCAGGTGCTTGTACACCGCTGTCTGGGTGAAAGTGCCCTCAGGGCCGAGGAATCCGACTTTCAATGGCTCCTGCTGGGCAAGACAAGCAGACATGATCTCGCGGAACAGCCGGAGCATCTCCTCGTCGCGGAGCGGGCCTTCATTACGTTCGAGTACGCGGCGCAGAACGTCAGCTTCTCGCTCCGGACGATAGTAGTCCACGGCGCTGACCAGCTTGCCTTTGGATTCGCCAACTGCCTGCGCGAAACGGGCTCGCTCGCTGATTAACGCCTGAATCTTGGCGTCGATATCGTCGATGCGAGTCCGAATCTCGGCAAGATCCGGTGCGTTTGCTTTCTTTTCAGCCATTCTCAGCCATTCGAGGATCGAGCCAACTCGCCTGGGTCACACTCTGTGATCGTCAGGTTACAGGCTTGCCGAGATTTCGCAAAGTAAGGACGCCTTCAATGTTGCGCAGCGCATCTTCCGTCTTTTCATCGATCGCGCCGTTGACGTCGACGATCGTGTACGCGATGTCGCCCAGGGACTTGTTCAACAGATCTTCGATGTTCAGGTTCGCATCCGCGAGGCAGGTCGAAATCTGTCCGACCATGTTAGGCACGTTCGCATTGGCGATCGTCACTCGATACGCGTCCATTCTCGGCATTCGAGCCTCAGGGAAGTTGACCGAGTGACGGATGTTGCCGTTCTCGAGGTAGTCCTTGACGTTCTCGGCGACCATGATCGCGCAGTTCTGCTCAGCTTCCGCGGTCGATGCGCCAAGATGGGGCAGCACGACAGCTTTCGGGTGAGCGATCAGTTCCGGCGTCGGGAAGTCACAAACATAGGAGTGGAGCTTGCCGCTGTCGAGTGCGGCAATCGCCGCTTCGTTGTCGACAACGCCACCCCGTGCAAAGTTGACGAGCATCGCGTTGTCGTTCATCAGCGCCAGTCGATCGCGATTAACGAGGTTAGCGGTCGCCTCCATCAGCGGTACGTGGACAGAGACGGCGTCAGCGTGCTGGAACAACTGGTCCAGCGTCTCGGCCTGTTCGACGCCTGCTGACAATTGCCAGGCCCGCCTGACGGTAATTGCCGGGTCGAAGCCGATGACTTTCATCCCGAGCTCCAGCGCTGCGTTGGCTACTTCGACGCCGATTGCGCCCAGGCCCACGACGCCCAGTGTGCGACTCGGCAACTCGAAGCCGACGAACTGCTTCTTCGCCGCCTCGACCTTTTTATTGAGCGAGTCACCCGTCTCGGTCAGCGTCTTGACGTACTCCCGCGCGTCACAGATGTTTCTCGCACCCAGTAACAGGCCGGCGATCGCCAGTTCTTTCACGGCATTCGCGTTGGCGCCAGGCGCGTTAAATACCGGCACGCCGCGCGCCGCCATCGCTTCCACCGGGATGTTGTTCGTGCCGGCGCCGGCTCGACCAATCGCAGCCACGGTGTCCGGGATCTCCATGTCGTGCATCTTGTAGGAGCGCAATACGATCGCGTCGGGATGGGCAATCTCCGAAGCGACCTCGTACCGCTCCCTGTGGAAGCGTCGCAGGCCTTCGAGGGCGATGTTATTGAGGGTAAGAATCTTGAACATTAGAAGTCACTCACAAGTGGTGGCACTAGCCGTGTCGGCTCTCGAACTCGCCCATGAACTGAATCAGGTCATCGACCGCCTCTTCCGAGACCGCGTTGTAGATGGATGCTCGCATGCCACCCACCGAACGATGTCCTTTGAGGTTGGTGAGACCAGCCGCAGCGGACTCAGCCAGGAATGTCGCGTCCAGGTCTGAGTCGGCCAGGATGAAAGGCACGTTCATCCACGACCGTGCGTCGGTCGCGACGGGGTTGCTGTAAAAGTCGGAGGCATCAATCGCCTCATAGAGCTTGGCTGCTTTGCGCTCATTGACCGCGGCCATGGCCTCGAGCCCGCCACGGTCCAGCAGGTAGGCAAACACCAGGTCCGCGACATACCAGGCAAAGGTCGGCGGCGTGTTGGTCATCGAATCGGATTCGGCGTAAGAGCGCCACGTCATCAGGTGCGGCGCGTTCTTCGGAGCGCGGTCCAGCAGGTCCTTGCGTACGATGACGACGGTAATGCCGGCAGGTCCGATGTTCTTCTGCGCACCGGCATAAATAACGCCGAACTTGCTGACGTCTATCGGTCGAGACAGGATCGTGCTGGACATATCGGCGACCAGCGGGGCGTCACTCTCAGGCACGTAATGAAACTCGACGCCGGCAATCGTTTCGTTCGGGGTGAAATGCAGGTAGGCCGCATCGTCCGAACGATTCCAGGTGGAAGGGTCCGGGATGTAAGTAAAGTTCTTGTCGGAACTATCGGCCGCCAGGTTCACATTACAAAACTTGGCAGCCTCACCTGCGGCTTTTTTGCCCCAGCTGCCGGTCTGAACGAGGTCGATCGTATCGTTCGGGCCAGCGAGGTTGAGCGGCGCCATCGAGAACTGCAACGTCGCACCGCCCTGCGTGAACAGCACGCTGTAATCGTCGGAGATGCCCAACAGCTTGCGCAGGTTTGCTTCCGACCTCGCCGCTAGCTCAACGAAATCCTTGCCTCGATGACTGACCTCCATCACCGACATGCCCAGGCCCTGCCAGTCGGGCAGATCCTGTTTGATGGTTTCCAGAACCGGAAGCGGTAAAGCCGCCGGACCTGCGCTGAAGTTATGTACGCGGGACATTCTGTTTCCTTCGATTTCGTGCGTGCTTGGGGCGAGGCCGTTTACCGCTGTATTGTCTCGGTTCGATTTTCGCCGTGCACGACAATAGCAGTGTAAGCCTATGAATTTACTTGATTAGTAGCGCCTGCAACTATTCTTCGTCTTCGTCCTCGATAGCCTCGATCCTGGCCAGGCCGACGAGACGCTGCCCGGATTCTACACGGATCAGGCGAACCCCCTGCGTGTTTCGACCGGTGATCGAAATATCATCGACTGCGGTACGAACCAGGGTGCCGTTGGAGCTGATCAGCATGATCTCGTCATCGTCCTGAACGAGCAGGCTGCCGACCGTCCGGCCATTACGTTCTGTGGTCTGAATCGCAATCACGCCCTGCCCGCCACGACCCTGGGTCGGGAAATCGGCAATCGGCGTCCGCTTGCCGTAACCGTTCTCTGTTGCCGTCAGCAGGAGCCCTTCGGCGACGATCGACAGGCCGATGACCTCGTGTCCCTCCGCGAGCTTGATGCCCCGGACGCCAGCCGCTCCACGGCCCATTGGACGAACATCCGATTCGTGGAAGCGAATGCCCTTGCCGGAACTCGCGACGATCAGGACCTCAGCCTCACCGTTAGTGATGGAGACATCGACCAGCTTATCGTCGTCCCTTAAGTCAATGGCAATGATCCCGCTCGAACGCGGCCTCGAGAACTGGGTTAGCGGCGTCTTCTTCACGGTTCCGCCGCTGGTCGCCATGAACACGTAATGCCCGTCGGCGTACTCGTTGACCGGGAGGAAGGCGTTGATGCGCTCGCCCTTCTCCAGCGGCAGCAAGTTGACGATCGGTTTGCCACGCGAACCGCGGCTCGCCTGGGGTACCTGGTACACCTTGAGCCAGTAGAGCTTTCCTCGCGATGAGAAACAGAGAATGGTGTCGTGGCTGTTAGCAATGACCAGCTTGTCGACGAAGTCCTCATCCTTGACCTTGGTCGCGGACCGACCGCGACCGCCGCGTTTCTGGGCCTGGTAGACGTCGACCGGTTGCGCCTTGGCGTAGCCGCCGTGGGACAGCGTAACCACGACGTCTTCTTGCGGGATCAGGTCTTCGACGCTTAGGTCAGACTGGTCCTGGACGATCTCGGTCCGCCGCTCGTCACCGTAACTGTCGCGAATCTCGACGAGCTCGGTCTTGATGACTTCAAGCAATACATCCGGGTCTGCTAGAATATCAGAAAGAGATTTAATTTTATTCAGTATCTCTTTGTATTCATTAATTATCTTTTCCTGCTCCAAGCCGGTCAGGCGATGCAGGCGAAGGTCCAGGATCGCCTGGGCCTGCACGTCTGACAGGCGGTAGCCATTCTCTGACAAGCCGAACTCTGCATCCATCCCGTCGGGCCGCGTGTCAGTATCCCCGGCTCGCTCAAGCATGCCCGTGACCTGCCCGGGCTGCCAGAGCCGATCGACGAGAGCAACGCGGGCATCAGCCGGCGATGGCGACGCCTTGATCAACTCAATGACCTCGTCGATGTTCGCGAGCGCGACGGCCTGTCCTTCCAGCACGTGGGCGCGATCGCGCGCCTTGCGTAAATCGAAAATCGTCCGGCGGGTAACCACCTCGCGGCGATGAGCGAGGAATGCCTCCAGGACCTGCTTGAGGTTCATCAGCTTGGGCTGGCCCTCGTGCAGGGCAACCATGTTGATACCAAAGACGCTCTGCATCGGCGTCTGCTTGTACAGGTTGTTCAGCACGACGTCGGAGACTTCGCCTCGACGAAGCTCGATGACGATACGCATGCCGTCCTTGTCGGACTCGTCTCGAAGCTCCGTGATGCCTTCAATGCGCTTGTCGCGGACCAGGTCCGCGATCTTCTCAATCAGGCGAGCCTTGTTGACCTGGTATGGCAGCTCGGTGACGACAATCGCCTCCTTGCCGCGCTTGTCCACCTCTTCGATATGGGTTCTGGCCCTGATGTAGACCCGTCCCCTGCCCGTCCGGTATGCCGAGTAGATGCCAGCGGCGCCATTGATAATGCCCGCGGTCGGGAAATCGGGCCCGGGCAGATGCTCCATCAGGCCGGGAACGTCGATCGTTGCGTCCTCGATCAGGGCGAGAGCAGCGTTGATGACCTCGCACAGGTTGTGCGGCGGGATATTGGTCGCCATGCCGACCGCGATCCCCGACGATCCGTTGACCAGCAGGTGCGGCACCTTCGTTGGCATGACGCTGGGTTCGCTCTCGGAGCCGTCGTAATTTTCGACAAAGTCGACCGTTTCCTTTTCTATGTCGGCCAGCAGCTCGGAGGCGATCTTCGACATGCGCACTTCGGTGTAACGCATGGCCGCCGGCGCGTCGCCGTCGACCGAACCGAAGTTGCCCTGCCCATCCACCAACAGGTAGCGCATCGAAAACGGCTGGGCCATGCGAACGATCGTGTCGTAGACCGCTGAGTCTCCATGCGGGTGATATTTACCAATGACATCACCGACGACCCTCGCCGACTTCTTGTAAGGCTTGTTGTAGTCGTTGCCCAGCTCGCGCATGGCATGCAGGACGCGTCGGTGAACGGGCTTCAGGCCGTCCCTGACGTCGGGCAGTGCCCTGCCGACGATGACACTCATCGCGTAGTCGAGATAGGACTGCCGCATCTCGTCTTCGAGACTGACAGAAAGTAATTCCTGGGCTACATCAGACATAAAAATCCACGTCTGCGAGGCCTTGCATCAAGAGCAAGAACCCGCAAATCAACACATCGGTTTATTTGATTTGGAAGAGGCGAAATGGGCCGTTTCTGGTGACGGCAGATACGCAACTAACACGATAAAAATTATACCACAGCAGCACCGAATCAGCAGTCAAAAACCGCGTTTTTGGCGGCACTGAAACCCATCGTCGTCACAGGTATACTTCGCGCTCCCGGACGCGCTGGCGGAAGCTACCAAAACGAGAAAAATCAGATATTTATGGAACATTGCGACCTGATCATACTTCCTCGCTGGCTCGTGACCGTCGATGCCGCCGACCGCGTCCTCGAGAATGCCGCGGTCGCCATCACCGATGGCCGGATCATCGACGTACTCTCGCGCGACGACGCGACCGAAAAATACCAGGCCAGCGCCACGATTGAGCGTCTCGATCACGCGCTGATTCCGGGCCTCATCAATGGGCATACACATGCCGCGATGACCCTTTTTCGAGGCATGGCAGACGACCTGCCCCTGGAAACCTGGCTCTACGACGGCATCTGGCCCGCCGAGAAGCGATGGGTGAGCTCGGAGATGGTCCGAGACGGGACGGAGCTCGCCATCGCAGAGATGTTGAGCGGGGGCACGACCTGTTTCAGCGACCAGTACTTCTTCCCTGAAATCGCCGCGGCAACGGCGTCCACCATGAACATGCGGGCCGTCATCGCAACGCCGGTTGTCGATTTCGAGACAAACTGGGCGAAGGACGCGAACGAACACATGCAGAAGGCGGCCGACCTCGTGCATGACGCATACGTCGATCATCCACTGGTCTCCAGCGCCTTCGCACCGCACTCCCCCTACGCGCTTAGCGACGAGTCGCTGGTCAATATCCGGGTCATGGCGGACCAGCTGGACCTCCGCGTTCAGATGCACCTGCACGAGACACGGACCGAGGTCGAGAACTCTCTCAAACAGTACGGCAAGCGGCCGATCGCGAGACTCCAGGAGCTCGGACTCGTCAACTCTTCCCTGCTGGCGGTACACGCGGTTCATCTGGACGAGACGGAGATCGAAGTACTGGCGGACGTTGGCGCCGCTATTGCACATTGCCCCAAGTCCAATATGAAGCTCGCGAGCGGCTTCGCACCGGTTGCCCGCTACCGTGACGCGGGCATCCCTGTCGCGATCGGCACGGATGGGGCCGCCAGCAATAACGTCCTCGACATGTTCTCGGAGATGCGTTCGGCCGCGCTTGTCGCAAAGGGACTCAGCGAGGATGCTGAGGCGTTGCCGGCCAGGACGGCGTTGCGAATGGCCACGGCCGAGGCAGCGGCCAGTTTGGGGTTAGAATCCCAGCTGGGCTCGATCGAGCCCGGGAAATGGGCTGACATTGCGTGCGTAGATTTGAACCGCAGACACAGCCAGCCCGTCTATGACCCGGTATCGCAGCTGGTCTATACGGCACGCGCCGACCAGGTGTCCGACGTCTGGGTTGCAGGCAAGCAGGTCGTCGCATCAGGTAGCCTAACGGACGTAGACGAAAACGACATTTATGCGCGCTGCAATGAGTGGCAGCAGCGTATCGCACAAGGATGAGAGCAATGAGCGAAGCAGAAGCAGTCGAGAATGGAAGCAACACCGATGCCGCGGAACTGGCGAAGTTCAACGCCCTGGCCTCCCGTTGGTGGGATCCGCAGGGAGAATTCAAGCCGCTGCACCAGATTAACCCGCTGCGCCTTAACTGGATCAGGGAACACGCCGAACTCGACGGCCAGCGCGTCATCGACATCGGTTGCGGTGGCGGTATTCTGTCTGAATCTATGGCTGAGGCCGGAGCGGATGTAACGGGCATCGACAAGGCGGGCGCGGCTTTGACGGTCGCCAAGCTGCACAAGATGGAATCGGGGGTCGATGTCGACTACGTGGAGACGACAGCCGAAGAAATCGCGGCCGAGCAACCTGGCAGTTTTGACGTCGTCACCTGCCTCGAGATGCTCGAGCACGTGCCCGACCCGACGTCGGTCATTCGCGCTTGCCGCGACCTCGTCAAGCCCGGCGGTCACGTCTTCTTTTCGACGATCAACCGGAACCCCAAGTCCTTCCTTTTCGCAATCGTCGGGGCCGAATACGTCCTCCGCTTGCTGCCAACGGGCACCCATGAGTACAAGAAGTTCATCAAACCGTCCGAGCTGGATGTCTGGGCAAGAGAGGCCGAGCTGGAACTCAGGAACACCACTGGCATGCACTACAACCCCCTGACCGACAATTACTGGCTGGCGCCGAACATGGATGTGAACTACCTGATGCATTACCAGCGCCCGGTGAGCGAGTAAGCGCCTTGAGCTTGAACGGCGGAGCAACGGCTGTCCTTTTCGACCTGGACGGAACGCTAATCGACACGGCGCCGGACATGGTCGCTGTACTTCAGCAGATGCAGCGGGACCTTGGTGATACGCCGATCGACTACGACGTCGGTCGATCGCACGTGTCCAACGGTTCACTCGGCCTGATCCGGCTCGCCTTTGGCGACCTGGACGACGAACCCCGGACAGCGTTGCAGCAGGATTACCTGGATCGCTATTCGAACCAGTTGTGCGATGAGACGTCACTCTTTCCCGGTCTTGCAGAGATGCTTGACGAGCTCGATCGGCACCATCGGCCATGGGGCGTCGTAACGAACAAACCGGGATTCCTGACGGTGCCGCTGATGACCGAGCTCGGTCTCCAGTCACGGAGTTCCGCGACGGTCTCGGGCGACACGCTTACCGTACGGAAACCCGACCCCGGTCCTCTGCTGCATGCCTGTGAAATCGCGGGTCTGGAACCTTCATCGACGATCTACGTTGGCGATGCCGCAAGAGACATAGAAGCGGGTCGCAATGCCGGCATGGCGACCGTCGGCGCACTCTATGGTTACGTGACGGCCGAGGACGACCCTGAAGCCTGGGGCGCCGACACGCTCGTGAGCTCCTCGCCTGAGCTGGCTTCGCTACTGATAAAAGCGTTTAATCTCTAGTTAATGCTGTCAATCACCGCCAATCCTGTACTTGTCGAGGTCGCGCTGCCGGCCGCTGCAATCGGCCTGGCCATCGGCGGACTGCTCGGTTGGTGGATCGCCCATCGACGGCAGAAAGCGCTCAACGAAGAAATCGACAACCTGCAGCAGACCATCAAGAGTGAAGAATCGCTGCAGCACGAGCGTGCTGCTGCCTTTGAAGCGGCCAATGCGCGTCTTGCCCAATCCTTCTCGGAGCTGGCCAATCAGTCCTTGAAGTCAAACAGCGACCACTTCCTTAAGTTGGCAGAGCAGAACCTCGGCGCACATAACGAACGCGCGAAACGCGAACTCAGCGAGCGGGAAAAGGCGGTTGAGAATCTCGTGAAGCCTATCCGCGACGCGCTCAAAGCCTCCCAGGAACAGATCACCGCGCTCGAGAAAGCGCGCAGTGAGGCGTACGGCGGTATCAAGGAACAGCTGGAAGCCATGCAGAGCGGCCAGCGTTCGCTGACGCAGGAAACGCAGAATCTCGTCAAGGCGCTGCGCAGGCCGGAAGTTCGCGGCCGCTGGGGTGAGATCACGCTCCGGCGACTCGTCGAACTGGCGGGCATGGTTGAGCATTGCGATTTCCAGGAACAGGTGCACACCGCCAGCGATTCCCAGGTCATTCGTCCTGACATGATCGTGCGAATGCCCGACAACCGCGAACTGGTCGTCGACGTGAAGACGCCGCTGGACGCCTACCTGGAGGCCGTCGAAGCGACCGACGATGCTCAGGTTCAACTGGGGCTCAAGCGCCACGCGAGCAAGGTCAGAGAACACGTCCGGACACTGTCATCCAAGGCGTACTGGGCTCAGTTCTCGAACAGCCCCGAGTTCGTCATCCTCTTCATACCGGGCGACCAGTTCCTGAG
Organism: Woeseiaceae bacterium; assembly: GCA_030065915.1. Classification (GTDB taxonomy): domain Bacteria; phylum Pseudomonadota; class Gammaproteobacteria; order Steroidobacterales; family Woeseiaceae; genus UBA1847. Next base: position 74,472 of record JASJCQ010000007.1, on the reverse strand, counting down.
TGCGGCCTTGAATGAAGATCCCGAGCTGATCGAGTACGCGTTGCAGCAACAGATCATCCTCGCGACGCCCACGAGCTTCGTTGCGCTCTTGAAAGCCGTTGCCTACGGGTGGCGCCAGTTGTCGCTCGCCTCGAATGCCGAGGAGATTCGTAAGCTCGCCGAGGCGCTGCACGAGCGTTTGTCTGTCTATGTCAGCCATATGAACAGGCTCGGAAAGCAGCTCGCGACCAGTGTCGAGACTTACAACAAGGCCGTCGGCTCTCTTGAGCGCAAAGTTCTTCCCGGGGCGAGGAAGTTCACGGAACTCGGCGTGCATGAGAAAAGAGCGATGGACAAGCTCGAATCGATCGATCCCGTACCTCGCATGATGGTCGGTGTGAACGACGACCAGGACGTTGAGACCCCGGCCAAGAAGGCCAACGAATAGAGACCAACCCAATGTTTGATCCCAGGACCTACCAGGCGAAAGACGGCCTGCTCGAGAATCGTGTCATCCTGATAACCGGCGCCAGCGACGGAATCGGCAAGGCGCTCGCACTGCGCTGCGCCGAGCTCGGCGCACAGGTCCTGCTGCATGGCAGGAACGTTAAGAAGCTTGAAGCGGTCTACGATGCCATCGACGCAATGGAACAGGCGTCTCGGCCCAGTATCGTCTGTATGGACCTCGAGCGTGCAGAATCCGCTGCCTACACCAGCCTTGCGGACAATATCGCGGAGGAATTCGGCAAGCTCGACGGGCTTGTCCACAACGCGGGCATTCTCGGCGACCGGTTTCCACTGGATCAGTATGACATCGTCCAGTGGCAGCAAGTCATGCATGTCAATGTGACAACAGCCTTTGCGCTGACGCAGATACTCTTGCCGCTGCTCAGGAAGTCCGACGATCCGTCCGTGATTTTCACCAGCAGCGGCGTCGGCCGGGAAGGCAAAGCGCACTGGGGCGCTTACGCCGTGTCGAAGTTCGCAACCGAAGGGCTGTCGCAGATTCTCGCCAATGAGAACTCGCACACCGCGCTGCGCTCGAACTGCATCAACCCGGGTCCCGTGAAGACCAAGATGCGGCAGGCTGCTTACCCGGCCGAGGACCGGGACAAACTCAAAACTGCGGAAGACATCCTGCCGGCTTACCTGTACTTGCTCGGCCCGGACTCAGCAGGAGTTACCGGCCAGAGCATCGACGCTCAGTGACGACGACTTCTTGATCTGCCGCGGCGCTGCTGGGGCCGCCTTTTCTTGCGCGGGCGGTATTCGTCTTCCGGCACTTTCAGGCCGGCCGCCCAATAGAGGTTCCTGACCTGGCCCGGCGTCAGCGCTTCGTATTTGCCTTTTCGAACGGAGCGCGGCAGCTCCAGCGGGCCGTAGGCTATCCGAATAAGGCGGCTGACCTCGTAGCCGATGGCCGCCCATAGCCTGCGGACCTCCCGGTTCCTGCCCTCGCTGAGGGTGACCTGGAACCAGTGATTGGCGGAGTCACCGCCGCTGGCGTGGATCTCATCGAACCTGGCCATTCCGTCATCGAGTTCAACACCTTTGAGCAGGCGATCGAGCTCCTCCTTCGACGGATCACCGTGAACGCGCACCGCGTACCGGCGCTTGATTTCTTTTGACGGGTGCATCAAAGCGTTGGCAAGCGTGCCGTCGGTCGTGAAGATCATCAGACCGGTGGTCGTCATATCGAGACGGCCGACCGCAACCCAGCGTGCCCCTTTCAGGCGCGGCAGCGAGTCGAACACGGTCTTACGACCCTCCGGGTCAGACCGCGTCGTCACCTCGTCACCGGGTTTGTTATAGATGATGTGCTTGTGCGCCTGGCGACTCTGGCGCAGCGACAGTGGCTTGCCATCGAGGGTCACTCGTTCGGTGCCTTCACAGGATTGCCCGAGCTCTGCAGCGCGGCCGTTTATCATCAGGCGCCCGTCACGAATCCATTGCTCGACTTTGCGTCGAGACCCATGCCCGGCCGCAGCCAACAGCTTGTGAACTCTTTCTGCCAACGTCTGATCAGCCGTTATTGGCGCTTGCGTCCTTCTTAGGTTCGCTGGTCTCGATCGTCGCGACGCTGACGGGATCTACAGGATCCGGCCACTCGGAAACGACCAGCTCTTCTTCGTCATCTTCTGCATCGGGAGCCTGGGCTGGCAGCTCCTCGCCCTCCGATGTCAGCGCCGGTAGGTCATTGACTCCAGCTGCCTCAGGCCGATCTTCGCCGTCAGCCACACTGGCGATCGACTCTGCCGCGCCCTGCTCGCCGTTTTCGACGACGGCCTCCGTCAGTTCCGGTAGCTCCAGCTCTGCGGCTACGGACCCGCCAGTCGACTCTGCGTCACCCTCACGACCGAGCACCGGCAACTCGGAAACAGAGGCAGGCTCGACCTCGGTCGTGTCCTCGACGTCCGGCAGGTCCAGCTGGACTCGAAGCGATTCCCAATCGGAAAGGTCTGCAAGCTCGGGAAGATCCTCGAGCCGCTTCAGCGAGAAGTAGTCAAGAAAAGTCTTCGTGGTGCCGAACATGGCCGGGCGTCCTGGTACATCACGGTGACCCACCACGCGGATCCACTCACGTTCCGCGAGGCTGCGCATGATGTTGCTGCTGACGGATACGCCGCGAATCTCTTCGATCTCGCCACGCGTAATCGGTTGCCGATAGGCAATCAACGCAAGAGTCTCGAACAGCGCACGGGAGTAACGCGGCGGGCGTTCCTCCCAGAGCTTCTGCAAGCGGTCCGCCATACTCGAGCGAATCTGCATACGGAAACCTGACGCGACCTCGGCGATGATGATGCCGCGATCTTCGTACTCCTCGTTCAGGGCCTTGATCGCCGCCCTGATAAGAGATTTGTCCGGTTTGGAGCGCCCGTCAAACAGGCCCTGCAGTTGGTCGATGTTAAGGGGCCGGCCAGCGGCCAGCAGCGCAGCTTCGACAAAGTATTCGATTTCTCGTTGTTCCATTGGGTCTAAGTGCCTAAACGTTTTCCACGTCCTTAGAGTCGTTATCCTCGACGAGACGCACCGACGACGCCGCACGCACGTGCAGTGGCGCGAATTCATTGCTCTGGACGATCTCTACAACGTTCTCCTTGAGCAACTCGAGGCAAGCCAGGAAGGTCACGGCGACGCCCATACGACCCTCTTCCGGATCGAACAGGTCAACGAACAAGGTGAATGAGCCTGCTTTGACGCGCGAGAGCACTTCGGACATTCGTTGACGCACAGAGAGCGGTTCGCGTTGAAGGTGCAGGTTCGAGTACATCTCTGCCCGCTTCAAAACGTCGTGAAACGCAATGAGCAGTTCCTTCAGCGTGACGTCCGGCAGCTTCGTAACGACCTTGCGGTCGGTCTTGGTAGTCTCCGCCTGGGCCGGAAATACGTCGCGCTCGAGCCTCGGTAGTTCGGCGATGTCGCTGGCGGCCTTCTTGAACCTCTCATACTCCTGCAGACGCCGAACCAGCTCAGCACGCGGATCCTCTTCTTCCTCGTCCTCGACCTGCGGTCGCGGCAACAGCATCCGGGATTTGATCTCAGCCAGCATGGCCGCCATGACCAGGTACTCGCCGGCCAGCTCGAGCTGCATCTCCTTCATCACCTCGATGTACTGCACGTACTGCTTTGTAATTTCGGCGATCGGGATATCGAGAATGTCGATGTTCTGCCGTCGAATCAGGTAGAGCAGCAGATCCAGCGGACCCTCGAATGCCTCGAGGAAAACCTGCAGTGCGTAAGGCGGAATGTAGAGATCCTGCGGTAACGCAGTTACCGGCTCGCCATCCACGACCGCGAACGGCATCTCGCTCTGGGCCGGTGACGTCTCTTCGTCCGATTGTGGTTTTGGTGCGTCGTCCGGTGTCAGGACGTGCAAGTCAGGTTTCATGGCGTATCCGCGCGGCTATCCCACTATTCTACCGCATTTGCCGGGGAGTTGATGCCTGGAACACCGTCATCGAACCGGTTTCGCTACCGCAATGCGGAGACGTCACCACGCCCTTCTCGGAGGATCTCCGCAACGCCCCCGGACAGGTTGATGACGCTGGTCGGCTCAATACCGACGGGACCTGCATCGACGATGGCGTCAATCTGGGAACCGATGCGGTCCTCGATCTCCAGCGGGTCGGTCATCGGCCGGTCATCGCCCGGCAGAGACAGTGTACTGCTCATGATGGGCTCGCCAAGGGTCTCCAGGATACTGTGAACCACCGCGTGATCCGGTACGCGGAGCCCTATCGTTCGGCGCTTCTCGTTCTGGAGACGCTTGGGGACCTCGCGAGTCGCCGGCAGGATGAAGGTATATGGCCCGGGCGTCATCGACTTCACCAGCCGGTACGCCCAGTTGTCGACCCTTGCGTAGACACTGATCTCGGAGAGGTCGCTGCAGACCAGCGTGAAATTGTGCTTCTTATCCGTCTTGCGAATCCTGCGAATCCGGTCCATCGCCCGCTTGTCGCCAATGTGGCAGCCGAACGCGTAGCAGGAATCCGTGGGGTAAGCGATCAAGCCACCACTGCGGATTATCTGGACCACAGCCGCCACCAGCCGCTGCTGTGGATGCGTCGGATGTATGTTGATTATTCGGGCCACGCGCGGATTCTAGAGACTTGTCTCTAGAGTGCAATACGGACATTTGGCGCGCATGCGAGCAGCTTGCTGAGGTAAACTTACGAGCTTTTCGCGCCGGCGGCGGACCCATGCAGTTCTTAATCGAGTTTTTTCCGTTAATCCTGTTCCTGGTTGCTTACCTGAACAAAGGCATCTATTTCGCACTCGTCGTGCTGATGGTGACGATGCCCATAGGATTGCTGCTGAAGTACCTGAAAACAAAGACGTGGGACAAGATGTACTTGTGGTCGACCATCTTCCTTCTCGTGATGGGCGCTGCGACCCTCTATTTCCGGGACCCGGCGTTTCTTTACTGGAAGCCGACGGCGTTCTACTGGGCGCTCGCAGGCGCTTTCCTGATCAGCAACTTCTTTGGCGACAAGCCCTTTGTCAGGCGCTTCTTCGAACTGACCGGTGACCTGCCCACGGACCAGATTGAGGCGCGGCAATGGAGCGCCCTGAACCTCGTCTGGGTCCTGTTCTTCGCAGGATCCGGCGTCCTGAATATCTGGGTCGCATATACCTTTGAAGAAGAGGTATGGGTCAAGTTCAAGGTATTCGGTCTCCTGGCGATCACGTTCGTTTTCATGCTGGCGCAGGGCGCGTGGCTGATGACCAAGTTCAAAGAAGAAGACCTGGCACCGTCTAATGAGGATCAATCCTGATGTGGTACGCAATCATCAGTGAAGATGTGGAAGACAGTCTCGAGCGTCGTATGGGCGCCCGTCCGGCACACCTCGCCCGGATGCAGGAGTTGGTAAACGAAGGTCGCGTGCTCATTGCCGGGCCCCATCCTGCAATAGACAACGAGGAGCCCGGCGAGGCGGGGTTTACTGGCAGCCTTGTCATTGTGGATTTTCCGAGTCTTGACGAAGCCCGCGCATGGGCGGACGCCGACCCATATGTCGAGGCGGGTGTTTATCGGTCGGTGACTGTGAAACCGTTCAAGAAGGTACTGCCCTGATGTCCGAGCGGGTTGCAGCAATAGAGGAGAAGTTGCGCGACGCATTTCGTCCGGCGCAACTCTTGGTCAAGGACCAGAGCCACTTGCACGCCGGTCATGCGGGCGCACAGGACGGCAAAGGGCACTTCGAGGTACAGATAGTGTCGGATAACTTCACTGATCTTTCGACGATTCAAAGACACAGGGCAATCTACGAGGCGCTGGGCGACATGATGGAAACGGATATTCATGCGCTGCAGATCAAAGCCAGGAGCACATCTGAAGCCACCTGACGAACCCCTGATTCATTCACCATTCTCTCGATAATCTAAAGGAAACATCGATGATTCTCTCAAACCGTTCCCGGAGTTCCGGAACACTTGCTGTAATTCTTGCCGCGACGTTGGCGATGGCCGGCGTAGCAAACGCCGAGACCGTCAAGACGGTGAATGGCGTTGAGATCGACAGCGTCGTTTTAAGCAACTATCTGCAGAGTCGACTGCAGAAGCCCGCTGCGCAGGCCACGCCGGACGAGCGTGCTGCGATTCTTGACGAGATTACGGATATCTATCTTCTCGCCACGCAACCGAAAGCCAAGGAGCTGGAAAAGTCACCTGAACTCGCGGCGCAGCTTGAACTGCAGTACCGCGGACTGCTGGCGCAGGCCGTTGCAGCCGATTACATGGCCGGCAATGAGGCCACCGAAGACGAGATCTTTGAGGAGTACTCAGAGCAGATCGCCCGATCGCCTTCAGAGCAATTCAAAGCTCGGCACATTCTGGTCGAAACGCAAGCCAAGGCGATGGAGCTCATTGAACAATTAAAGAGTGGCGCCGACTTTGTCGAACTTGCAAAGGCCAACTCAACGGGTCCATCGGGACCCAACGGAGGCGACCTGGGTTGGTTCCCGCCTGACCAGATGGTCGCTCCGTTCTCTGCAGCAGTCGTCGAACTCGAGAACGGGAAGTTTACCGAGGAACCTGTCCAGACACAGTTCGGTTGGCATGTCATTCTCAGAGAAGATTCACGCGAAAACGAACCGCCGACACTTGAAAGCGTTCGTCAGGTCGTCAAGCAACAAGTGGAAGCGAGAAAGTTTCAGGAATACCTGGAGAGTCTCCGCTCGGCAAACAGCGGCGATTGACTTTACGTAATCTCGGTATTCTGTCTAGTTTAAGGCACCTTCGGGTGCCTTTTTTAATGCGAGGATTGTAATTGTGAAGGCGATCACACCTCTCCTCAGGGGGCGCGCCTAACATTGTCTGCGAGTCATCCCTAATCGCTCGGGGGTGGCTCCTCCAACCCTCGCATCTCCTTTTAGGTTGATACGAGATCTAAGTCGGCAGGGACGCCGACTTTTTTAATTCCGCTCGAAGACAATAAAAAAGGCCACTAACGTGGCCTTGTTTATTTCTGCCTTTCCTTCTTATTGTGCACCGACGAGCGAAGCCGGTGCTCTCAGCAGAATTTGTTGCTCCCTATTTTGCTGCAATAACAGCGTTTGAAATCATTACTCCGTCTTTGACCGGCTGGATGCCCTCGAAGACGTGCAGCCCCTTCGTCGGAACATCACCATGTGCGAGCGCCGGCGTGTAATCGATCGTTAAGTTACCCATGCGCAACGTACCGACCGCGCGGTCAAACTGGGTGGGCAGCCCGGCAAGTAGGACTGGAGTCGATCCTGGGATGTACAAATCGTCAGAGACATCTACACCATCGGCGTACAGCCAGCCTGCGCCAACAACGCTGCCTCTTACTGATACGAGATCACCGACGGCAAGGTCGCGAAGCACTCGATGGGACGCCATTACCGTTTGGCCCATCGAGGTAAATACACCGTTGACCGAGTCTATCGAGTCGACAGGGCCGGTGAGTACCAATGAATCTCCTGTATTGATACCTAGAACATCACCAGTGTTGATTCCGTAAGTGTCTCCGGTGTTGATTCCTAGCGCGTCACCGGTATTGATCCCCAAGACATCGCCGGTGTTGATACCTAGCGTGTCGCCGGTATTAATCCCGAGAACATCGCCGGTGTTGATACCTAGTGCGTCACCGGTATTAATCCCCAGGACATCGCCTGTGTTGATACCTAGCGTGTCGCCGGTATTAATTCCCAAGACATCGCCGGTGTTGATACCTAGCGTGTCGCCGGTATTAATCCCCAGGGCATCGCCGGTGTTGATGCCTAGCGTATCGCCGGTGTTGATGCCCAGGACATCGCCGGTGTTGATTCCCAGCGTGTCGCCGGTATTAATCCCCAAGACATCGCCGGTGTTGATACCTAGCGCGTCACCGGTATTAATCCCCAGGACATCGCCGGTGTTGATTCCTAGCGTGTCGCCGGTATTAATTCCCAAGACATCGCCAGTGTTGATTCCTAGCGTGTCGCCGGTATTAATCCCCAGGGCATCGCCGGTGTTGATGCCTAGCGTGTCGCCGGTATTAATCCCCAGGACATCGCCGGTGTTGATACCTAGTGTGTCGCCGGTGTTGATACCCAGGACATCGCCTGTGTTGATCCCTTGAACGTCGCCTGTATTAATGCCCAGCGTGTCACCGGTATTTATCCCAAGAACATCGCCAGTGTTGATACCTGCAACGTTACTTGTATTGACGTCAGACATGACGACTTGAGGTGACAGTACTGCAGTCAGCGTCGCTCCTAGAGTGCAAAGCACCCCAGCGCTTCTTGCGGTTCGCATTTTTCGCTCCTAATGGTCGGCTCCAACCAACAAATAGAAAGTGAGGTTCTCCTCTCCAATGGAGTATTCACTTTCTTCTCGCTCTTGCCCGAATGATAGTTCAGGCGTTTATAATTCTTTTAGATCTCCCTTAAGCTAGGTTCTCGCCCTAGTCTGAATTCTTAAGCTCAACGCTTTGAGGATTTTAGTCTATCTTCTAATACGTCCCGCAGCGATTTCCGCTCATCAGCTGTTTCAACGTAGTGGACCATGTACACGCCAGTGTCTTTTTTCTCTTCATCACCGTCCGGAATGTTGTTGGTTGAAAACCAGACGTCAATCTCCTCTAAAAGCGCTTGCCCTTTGATTTTTATGTATGCATCAAACTTCTTTATTACTTCGTCAGAGCAGCCGTCATCTGCAAAAACCATGCGGTCGAAGTAACCACTGCCCTCCATTTCCTTATCGATATTCTTGGCGGCCGTTGAGAATACCCTGTACCCCACTTCACCCAATCGCGTTATAAACTCAGGCGAAAGCGCAGAGAATTTGTAATCTCGTCGTACTGCTTTGTATCGTCCCTCCACTTCGACAACTGCACCGGCAGTCATAAGCTCGTTGAGCATTTGCCTTGGCGCCATGTCGCCGCTGTACTCTCTAACTAAATTTACGAAAGTCTTTCCGTCCGACTCTACACCCTCGTAAGGCAGCTCCAGCGGTATGCCATAAGGACCGGTATACTTTGGATCTGAGTACCAACCTGTCAGAACCCTTTCTGGTCTAGAAGCCCGTTTCTCTGACGGATTAGCCTCAAGCGTCCGGTCGATTACGCTTTTTACTTCTTTTCGTGTGAGGCCTGTAAGGATTGCAATCCTGGACTTATTCAATATGCCAGAAGATTCGAAATGCCTTAACGCGGTCTCTACGTATACTTCTTTTGCTACCTCTGAAAATTCTGCGTGCGTTATACCCTGTGCCATTAGCAGCCGAATGAGCGGCTTCAACATCAGTGCAACAGCCCGCGCGAGGCTTTCTTTGACTGACTGACTCATTCAAAACCCACTGAGCGGCAATATGTAAAGTACATCGCTACCTTGCCTGTTGCAACAATAAATTAGGAAGAATTGTTGACGATGAAGGACTTCACGGCAACACACTTACAGGAAGTTGAATGCACTACCTAATAAGTTTTTGATAAATCTATAAGAAACTATTGTTTTGAAAGCTTTTTATAAAAAAAGAAAGCGCCTCTTATTACATCCGGAACCCGTATCTTCTCGTTATGTAAATAGGAAATCCGAGAAATCACTTTTTGCGGACCAAAAAGCGCAATACCTTTACAAACTGTCGAGAAGGTAAATGTATTTCGGGTCTAAGGAAACATACTGCTAGCCACGGTCCTTCGAAGGAACACGCAGGTGCTGGATAGCGCGCCGGTGTACTAGAAATCTACCAGTCGGACTCCGACGCCTTACCGCTTTCTTCGAAATAAAATGTCCCAACGGCCACGAGGTTTTGGTCGGCGTCAGCATCTTCGCTCTCGTGGAGAGTCTCGTATGCCATGAACAGATCATCAAACGTGAAGGCAATGTCGGTCAAACGGTCTTTGCTTATCCTGCGTATACGGGCGAGATCACTCTTTCGAACATGTCGAGTAAACGCGGTGATCTGTGGCCAGGTATCTTCTGTTCGGTTGGGGTCAATGTTGTGCGCTACCGTTGCGAGCATCGGGTAGGCACCATGTATCAGAGAAACCATCATTTTTTCGTCGATACCATGTGGTGCTACCGACCGTTTGACAAGCTTCAGAGAGCCATCCTTGTTCTCTTCAATGGCACCTATACGCTTCAGCTCTGTTCGCATCGCCCCGGCAGGGATATCGCCACCGAATCGCTTTACTAGATCTTGAAACGATGGACTTTCCCCAATAAACGGGAGCACCGCAGGAGAGCCGTCTCCATCAAGAAACTCCGACTCACTATGCCACCTATGCAGAACTTCACTCAGTGGTGTCGACTTGAGGGACAGAGTCTGGTGACCAGCTTCTAGCTTGTCACGAAGGCGACGAACTTCTTTTCTCGTGAGCCCAGTCATTACTGCAACTCTTGAGATATTTGTTGGTCGTCCTCTGATGCCGTATTCGCTGCTAGCAACGTCTACAAATGCGACTTTCGCTACCTCAGAAAATTCTCTGAAGCCAACACCGAATCTGAGAAGAATTCGCGCAATCGGCTTTAAAACAACCAGGAAGGCGCTGAGGATTTGCCGGTTGATCTCGTCTTGCATGGAGCGGCAATATAATTTCACTGGGAATAATTTTCCAACCAAAAAGCCGTAATGGGAAAAAACGCCCAAGCGTAACCATGTTTTCGATTTCGGCACTATTCGGCAATCTGGCTTTGATGACCAGAAACAGAATCTAAGCCGTTGGCCAGCTTCTGGTAGGACTTTCGAGATTGGTTCGGCTTGCCTGCAGCTAGCTACCGGAGACTATCTTCGCAAACTGTTCAGCATCCAGCGTCTCAACACCGAGCGACTCCGCCTTCGAAAGCTTTGAGCCGGCTTTGTCACCGTAAACAAGATAGTCGGTCTTTCCGGAGACACTGCCTGCTACTTTGCCGCCGAGTTGCATGATGAGGGCCTTCGCTTCATTGCGCGTCATGTCCGGCAAAGTGCCGGTTACCACGACCGTCTTCCCGGAAAACGGACCGTCCGCCGGGGCTTGCTGCGGTTCCCTGTCAGGCCATGCAACCCCACGTTCACGTAGCCCTCGAATAACCTCGAGGTTTTGTGGCTCATCCAGAAAGTGCCGAATGCGCCCTGCGACGATCGGCCCCACATCGGGTACGTTCTGAAGCTCTTCTTCCGGCGCTTCGACAATCGCTTCGAGCGTTCCAAAGTGATTCGCCAGTGACCTGGCCGTTGCTTCACCGACTTCACGAATTCCAAGGGCAAACAGGAAACGCTCGAGCGTGGTCTCCCTGCTCTTATCGATTGCGGCGATCACATTCGCCGCGGACTTTTCGCCCATACGCTCGAGGCCCGACAGCGCCTCAAGGTCCAAGGAGTAGATCTCGGCGGGCGTGTGCAGCATTTCCTGTGCGACCAGTTGCTCGATGAGTTTTGCGCCGAGTCCTTCAATGTCCATGGCTTTGCGCGAGACGAAGTGCTTCAGTGCCTCGGTTCTCTGTGCTTCGCAGAAAAGGCCACCGGTACAGCGTGCAACTGCCTCGCCGTCTTCACGGACGACCGCAGAGCCGCAGACCGGGCAGCGGTCAGGCAATTCTACTGGCTTGGCGCCGTCTGGCCGCTTGCTGGTAATGACGGAAGCCACCTCGGGAATGACATCCCCTGCCCGTCTGACGACAACGGTGTCACCAACACGGACGTCCTTTCTGTGTAACTCATCGATGTTGTGCAGCGTCGCGTTGCTTACGGTGACGCCGCCAACAAACACGGGCTCGAGCCGGGCGACGGGCGTCAGTGCGCCGGTACGCCCGACCTGGAACTCGACTGCCTTGACGACCGTCAGCTCTTCCTGGGCCGGGAACTTGTGCGCAATGGCCCAGCGAGGCGCGCGAGACACGAATCCGAGGTCGCGCTGCAGCGCAAGGCTGTCGACCTTGTACACGACGCCGTCGATGTCGTAGCTCAACGCGCCCCTTCGATCGCCGATGTCTCTGTAAAAGTCCAGGCAGCCGTCGACGCCGCTCACCCGCTTTCTCTCCGGGCAGACCTTGAAACCCCATTCCTGCAACTGCATCAACACGTCGCTGTGTGTGTTGGGCAGCTCGCCGTTCTCAACGAATCCCGTCGAGTACACATAAATGTCCAGCGGCCTTGACGCTGTCAGTTTAGGGTCGAGCTGACGGAGGCTCCCGGCTGCCGCGTTACGCGGATTGACGAACGTCTTCTCCCCGGTCTCCCGGGCCGCAGCATTGTAAGCCTCGAATCCGGCACGCGGCATGAACACCTCGCCGCGTACCTCGAGTACGTCGGGATAGTCATTGCCGCGAATCCTCAACGGTATGGACTCGATGGTCCGGGCATTGTGGGTGACATCCTCGCCGGTAGTCCCGTCACCGCGTGTCGCGGCAACTTCAAGGACACCATTGACGTACATCAGGCTGATTGCAGCACCGTCCAGCTTTGGTTCCGCGGCATAGGCTATGTCGCCGTCATCCAGTTCGAGCCGTTTTCGAACACGCTGGTCGAAATCGCGCAGTTCCTCTTCTGTAAATGCATTGTCGAGAGACAACATCGGCAACCTGTGCGTCACCGTACTAAAGCCCTCGATGGGTTTTTCCCCGACACGCTGCGTGGGCGAATCGGGTGTAATGAGTTCCGGGTGTTCGGCTTCGAGGTGCTGCAGGTCGCGCATCAAGCGGTCGTACTCGATGTCGGGGATCTCCGGATCGTCGAGTACGTGGTAGAGATAGCTGTGATGACGCAGCTGCTCTCTTAATGCGTCCAGCCTTTCCTGCACACTGCTCATGGACGGTGACGCCAGGCGTCAGACGGCGTGACTGTTGTGTTCGAACTGGATGACTTCTTCGCGCATGTACCGCTCTCGCTGAATACTGAGCGTGCTGCCGGACTCGTCCAGCAATTCGCCATTCAACGCTTGCGTGATTGTTCGCGCTGACTCGATCATCATGTCAAACGCTTCGGCGCCCTCCAGCGGACCGGGCAGTACGAGGAACAGGCTGATGCCGGGAATTGACTGCTCCTTGATGTTTTCGAGATCAAAACTGCCCGGCTCGACGAGGCTCGCGGCGCTGAAGATTGTCGCTTCTTCATTCTCGCCATCGATGCGGTGGAAGATGCCGAACTTGCCGTGGCGCATGCCGATGCCGCGCAGACTCAGGATCAGGTCGTCACCCTTAAATGAGCCTCGATCCCTGGCAACAATCCTCAGGGTGACGATCTTCTGCGGAGAGGACTCTGCAACAGGTTCGTCTTCGTCATCGACCAGCATCGGTTCGTCGTCGAATTCAACGAAGTCTTCAACGTTCTCTGCCGCACCATCGTCGAAAGCCTCGACGTCATCTTCTGTAGAAAGCTGGGGTTCAACGCGGCCGTCGGTCGAATCGGCCGACGGGCCGGATGCCTTCATACGCCCATAGAGGTAGATACCGACGACAACTACGATCCCCGATATCAACAGCAACCAGCGAAGACCATCCATTCAGGTGTCTCTCTCTACGACGTAGCAAGCGCTCAGCTGGCCGCCATCTTGACGGCCTCATCAATATCCACCGACACCAGTCGTGAGACACCGGGCTCCTGCATCGTGACTCCTGTCAACTGCCGGGCCAGTTCCATCGTCACTTTGTTATGGGTGATAAAGATGAACTGCACTTTGTCGGACATCGAACTGACGATATCGCAGAAGCGGCCGACGTTGGCATCGTCGAGCGGCGCATCGACCTCATCGAGCAGACAGAACGGCGCCGGGTTCAGCTCGAAGATCGCGAATACCAGTGCGACGGCAGTCAGTGCTTTTTCACCACCTGACAACAGGTGAATCGTGCTGTTGCGCTTGCCCGGCGGACGCGCCATCACGGTGACGCCTGCCGACAACGGATCGTCCCCGGTCATCTCGAGGTAGGCATGCCCGCCACCGAACAGTTTCGGGAACAGCCTCTTGAAGCCAGCGTCGACGTTCGTATAAGTCTCTCGGAAACGCGAGCGGGTCTCCCTGTCGATCTTCCGGATCGCATTCTCGAGCGTCTCGAGCGCATCCATGAGATCGGACAACTGAGAGTCCAGGTACTCTTTCCGTTCGGACTGTTCCTTGAATTCATCGATAGCCGCGAGGTTGATCGGACCAAGACGATCGATTCGACGACGAATCTTCTCGAGATTCTCCTCCCAGTCGGCGATTGAGGCGGCCTCATCCATCTCCCGCATCAGCTCTTCGAGTTCAAAACTCGTCTGAGCGAGCTGATCCGCTACGCCTTCTCGCCGAACCCGGATTTCCTGCAGAGACATTTCAGCTTCGGTGACGGCAGAACGAGCTCCCTCAACGATCTGCTCAACTTCCATTCTGTTCTGCTCGTGACCGCGCAACTCGGATTCAACGGACTCAACCCGGCGCCTCGCCTCAGCCAGCGTTTGTTCCACGGCAACCCGCTTCTCGAGCTGTTCGGCGAGCTTGCTCTTGTTCGCCTCAAGGGGAGCCGCGCTGCTTTCCAGCTGGTGTCGAATCTGCTCGCGTCGCTCCGAAAACTGTCTCAGCTGCGACTGCATGCGAGCGAGGTTCTGGGCAGCAGACTCCTTGCTGGAGCGACGGCTCTCGAACTGGATCGTTATGGTCTGAACAGCCTGCTGATCCTCATTCGCCTGCTCTCGCACGCGACGAAGCTCTGACCGGAGTTGCTCGCGGGACGATTCCATCTCAGCCCGTCGCTCGCCCAGCTCTTCGAGGGCGTCGTTGGCCTGGCTGTAATTGCTCTGAGACGCGCGCAACTGGTCTTCGGCGGTGATCCGCTCGTCTTCCAGCTGTTTCGCCTCTTCTCGCAATGCCACCCGTCGGGCTTCCGCCTGGTCCAGCTGGTATCTCGCCGAATCCAGCGCCGACTTCGTCTCCGAGTACTCGTTCAGAAGCGCGCCGGCGTCTTTCTGCATCGACTCGCGTCGTTCCTCGAGCTGCGCAAGTCGATTACGGCCATCACGCTGCAGCTTGGTTGCACTCTCGAGCCGTGCCGTTAGCTCGCGGATCTCTTCCTTCAGTCGCCGCATGTCGTGCTCGCGTGACAGGATGCCAGCCTGGGCGTCGCGGTCGCGCGTTACGCGCAGCCAGTCCCGCGCCAGCCAGATGCCGTCGCGCGTCACGACGGACTCATCAGCGCCCAGGGAGTCCCGTATGGCAATCGCGTCGTTCAGGTTGTCGGCTGTGCGGACTTTGCCCAGCAAGTTCGGAATCATGCCAGGCGCACTACTGACTTTGACCGCCAGCGTGCCAAGTTCACCCGGCTGGTAGGACGACGAGTCGCTTTCCTGCAGTAGCGTAAGCCGCCCGCTTCTCAGCGCGCTGATACTGTTCGTTGCCGGCTCCAGGCTCGTCACACAAACGGCCTGCAGGTATTCACCGAGAACCGTTTCAACGGCCCGCTCCCAGCCGTCCTGTACGTCGAGCGTCTGCGCGACGCGGCGGCTGTCCGACAGTTCAGCACTATCGAGCCACTCCTGTACCGACTCGTCACCCTCTCCGAGCGCCGCCTTCTGAAGCGCTTCGAGTGACGCGTACCGGCCCTGCGCCTCCTGCAGTGCAACGCGGCGCTCTTCGGTGAGGTGGGTGAGCTTCTTGTCCTGATCACGCAGCTTGCGGATGCTCTCAGCGGTGTCCGCCAGGTGCCTGTCAAACTCCTCACGCGCCTGCCGCTGCTTCTGCTCACGTACCACCAGCTCGTCGTAGCTCTCCGTCAGCGACTCTCGCTGGGTATCGGCCTGAGCCTCAACTATCTTCTGGCTGCGCTCACCAAGGCTATCCAGCCTCGACTGGATCTGTTCCGCACGCGTCGATTCGACGTTGGCCTGCTGTTGCTGTCGGTTCAGATCGGCCGAGTACTCATCCCAGCGAGCCTGCCACTCCGAAAGCGCAGCCTCGGCTTTGTCGAGCGAGGCCTGTGACGATTCCTGTCTTGCTTTTGCCTGCTCAAGTCCGGGTACGAGTTCGTTCAGCGTCAGATCGAGCTGTGCGATCTCGGACTGGTCTTTGTCGATGTGTTCTTCAATCTCGGCCGCGCCTGCCTTGGCCTGCTCGAGGTCCAGCTCCTGGCGTTCCCGCAGTTCCTCGGCATGCTCGATCGACTGTTCGAGCCGAGCGATCTCGGAGCCCACCTTGTAAAACTGGCCCTGGACCTCGTTGAATGCGTCGTTCTTTTCGCCGAGCTGGTCACGGGTCTCCTCGATCTGCGCCTCGAGCTTGCGCTGGTCCGCGATGGCGGATTCCAGCCGGGTCTTCCTTTCAGACAAGCGTGCTTTCGCCGCACTGGCTTTCTCGTCCAGGTCGCTGGTCTTCAGGGCGAGCAATTCCGCCGACGTGCGGCGCTCCTGTTCTTTGTATTTTCCATAGCGCTCTGCGGTCTTGGCCTGGCGGTCAAGGTGCTTGAGCTGTTTTTCGACTTCTTCCAGGACATCCTGCAGCCTGTCGAGGTTTTCCTTCGTGTGCCTGATGCGATTCGATGTCTCTCGACGCCGCTCCTTGTACTTCGAGATCCCGGCCGCTTCCTCGAGGAATACGCGCATCTCCTCGGGCTTGGCTTCAATCAGACGCGAGATCATGCCCTGCTCGATGATCGAGTAGCTGCGAGGGCCGAGGCCAGTGCCCAGGAATACACCGGTAATATCCTTGCGGCGGCAACGGGCACCGTTCAAGTAGTAATTGGAGATCCCGTCCCGCGTAACCTCGCGACGGATGGCGATCTCGGCGTACTTGGCGTATTGCCCTTCGAGTGTTGTCTCCGAGTTGTCGAACAGCAGCTCGACTGACGCGGCGCCTACCGGTTTTCTCGCACTGGATCCATTGAAAATGACATCGGTAATCGAGTCTCCGCGCAGGCGACTGGCGGAGCTCTCACCCATCACCCAGCGGACGGCGTCGATGACATTCGACTTGCCGCAACCGTTTGGACCGACGACGCCGACAAGGCTGCTCGGAAACGTGATGGTGGTTGGATCGACGAAGGATTTGAAGCCCGCAAGCTTGATCTTGCTGAGTCGCATTTGGAGGTGGATCGCCCGTAGCTGGTAAATGCGGCAGTTTAAAGGAATTGGGCCGATAAAACGAACGTCTTTCGGCATCGGGAGGCACATTGAGGCTCGTCTGCGCAGCCCGGGACCAGCGGCCGGCAAATCGACGGTATTCTCGTAGAAAAAACCGCTGAATTCGTGCTTCCAACCGCGCGCGAGGCATGTATAATCCCCGCCTTTTCTCGAACTGGCAGGAGTCGCAAATGGCCGCAAAGAAGGCTGCGAAAAAGAAGGTCGCCAAGAAGAAAGTCGCCAAAAAGGCCACCAGGAAAAAGGTGAGCCGGCGTAAGGTTGCCACCAAGAAGGCATCCCCTGCCCGGAAGAAGGTTTCGAAGAAGAAAGTCTCCAAAAAGAAGGTCGCCAAGAAGGCGACCAAGAAGAAAGTAGCGAAAAAGAAGGTCGCTAAGAAGAAGGTTTCCAAGAAGAAGATCGCCAAGAAGAAAGTGGCCAAGAAGATCGCCAAGAAAACGGTGTCAAAGAAGAAGGTAGCCAAGAAAGCCGTGTCCAGGAAGAAGGTAGCCTCCAAGAAGAAGGCTACGAAAAAGACGACCACGGCACGGCGCCCGGCGGCACGCAAGCGCACCGGCGATCCGCTGTCAGGACCGATCCACGGCATCGATCCGTATAAGCCAAAACGCGGCGAAGAGTACATGAGCGATGATCAGCTCGAGCACTTCCGTGACATCCTGACCGCATGGAAAAAGGAGCTGATGTTCGAGGTCGATCGAACCGTCCATCACATGCAGGACGAAGCGGCGAACTTCCCCGACCCCAATGACCGTGCAACCCAGGAGTCCGAATTCGGTCTGGAACTCCGGACACGCGATCGCGAACGGAAGCTGCTGAGGAAGATCGATTCTGCATTGGCACGCATCGACGATGGCAGTTACGGCTTCTGCGACGAGACTGGCGAAGAAATCGGCCTGAAGCGCCTCGAGGCCCGACCCGTCGCAACGCTGTGCTTGGAAGCGCAGGAACGTCGCGAACTTGCGGAACGTCAGTTCCGTGATCGAGACGACCGCTACCGGTAACGCCTGAATTGCGCCGCTGATCAATGCAGGACGGCGGCGGAAACAGCTATGTCGGGCGATTCGCACCGTCCCCTACCGGTCCGCTGCACTTCGGCTCCTTGCTGGCCGCCTGCGCCAGTTACCTCGAGGCGAAACAGCGAGCTGGTCGGTGGCTACTGCGAATCGAAGACATCGACCCACCACGGGAGCAGCCTGGCGCCGCGGACAGGATAATCCGCGCTCTCGAATCCTTCGGGTTCGAATGGGACGGCCCTGTCCACTATCAGAGTGAATCCCACGAAAAACATCTCGAAGCGCTGGCGTTTCTCGAGGCCAGCAATCTGACGTATCACTGCGGGTGCTCGAGAAAGGACCTCGCCGAAGCGCCCGTCGGGCCTCTCGGCACGATCTACCCCGGCACCTGTCGTTCAGGTTCAGATGCCAGCGAATACGCCGTTCGGGTGCGGGTCGACGATACGGTCGTCACGTTTGATGATCGCCTGCAGGGCAAACAGGCTCAGTCCATGCTGACCGAATCCGGCGACTTTATCGTTCACCGCAGGGACAAGCTGATCGCCTATCACCTCGCCGTCGTCGTCGACGACAATCTGCACGGCGTGAACGATATCGTCCGTGGGATCGACCTGATGGACTCGACGCCGAGGCAGATCTGGCTGCAGCGCCTGCTCGGCTACGCGATCCCGACTTACGCACACATCCCGGTCGCCGTTCATCCGGACGGCGACAAGCTCAGCAAACTGACCGGGGCACGAGAACTGGACGTCGAACAAGCGCCTGCAATCCTCATCAACGCGCTGGACGCGCTCAGCCTCGACACCCCCTCGGAACTTGTCGATGCGACGCTACCGGAGATCTGGAGCTGGGCAGCGGAAGCCTGGGACATCGGCCGCCTCGCTGGCCGTCAATCAATAATAGTCCCGAATCAACAACAGTAGTTTTTATGATATTTTTCATAACTTTACTGCATTTATTTCATGTACTCTGCTCAACCCGGCATTTGGCCCGTGCGCTTGACAGCTACCGGATTAGACCCTAATTTTATTAATGACGTCAGGGAATCGCTCCCCCGCCCCTTGGCGTCAGCCTGAAGGGATCATCCCTTGGCTAGCCCCCGCTTCGGCGGGGGCTTTTTATTGTTCGTCAGGCGCGGGAGACACTCAGTCAAAGTAACCCTACCGCCGAGTTAGTCAGGCAGACTCAGAGATGACCCCGCGACACGGACAACGAATGCGCAGCGAATTCAGGCCGGCACCCTGGCTCACGAATCCGCACGCCCAGACGATATTCCCCACGCTGCCCTGGGCCTGGCGGCGACCACTGGCCTTGCGCCGCGAAATCGTCGAGCTACCTGACGGTGATGCGACGACGGTCGACTGGGCCGAGGACAGTACATCGGAACATGGCGAGAGTCCGTTACTCGTGATCCTGCACGGACTCGAGGGATCGTCAGACTCCACCTACGCGCGCACTTTGATGCATGCGGCCCTCGATCGTGGCTGGGAAGCCTGTGTGCTGCACTTCCGGGATTGCGGCGACTATCGAAATCGCCTGCCGCGACGCTATCACGCGGGTGAGACCAACGACGTTCGATTCTTCCTGGACGAATTAAGCGCGCGTTCTGACCGGCCCATCGTGATCGCCGGTTACTCTCTCGGCGGCAACGTGCTTCTCAAGTACCTGGGCGAAGTCGGCAACGACTCCCCGGTGTGCGGTGCCGCAGCCGTCTGCGTACCGCTCGATTTGCAGGCATGTTCTACCGCTTTAAATAATGGTTTTTCAAGGCTTTATCAGAAACACTTAATTGGTAACATGAAGAAAGCCGCCGCTCGAAAGTTCGGGCCGGACACGGATGCGTTCGACTGGGACCTGGCCATGGCCGCCGTAACTTTCGACGAATTCGATGACGCCGTCACGGCGCCGCTGCACGGATTCATCGGCAAGGACGACTATTACGGACAGTGCAGTTCGATGCACTTCCTGGACCGGATCGAGATACCCACACTGATCCTGAATGCGGCAGATGACCCCTTCATGAGTCAGGACATGCTGCCGCAAGAGACATCGCTGGCCGAGTCGGTGACGCTGGAGGTCAGCGACGCCGGCGGACACGTGGGCTTCGTAGAGGGGGGGTCGCCGTGGCGACCGAGGTACTACCTGCCGAGAAGGCTGCTGCAGTACCTCGGAGCCTACACTGGATAGTCATCCGGCTTGAGTGGCGAGGCGCCGTCAACCGGCGCCGGCACTCGGGATCAAGCGGCTTCGACGTCCTTCATGGACAGTCGAACTCGGCCCTGGCGGTCGACTTCCAGGACCTTGACCTTGACCACGTCGCCTTCGGACAACTTGTCGCTGACCTTCTCCACGCGTTCGTTGGAGATCTGCGAGATGTGCACGAGGCCATCTTTGCCCGGAAGAATCGTGACGAAGGCGCCGAAGTCCATCAGGCGCGCTACGCGACCCTCGTAGATTCGACCCACTTCGACTTCGGCGGTGATCAGCTCGATACGGCGACGGGCTTCCTTACCGGAGGCGCCGTCCACAGACGCGATACGAATCGTACCGTCGTTGTCGATGTCGACGGAGGCGCCCGTCTCCTCGGTGATCGTGCGGATGACCGCACCGCCCTTGCCGATGACGTCGCGGATCTTGTCCGGATCGATCTTCATCGTCATGATCGTAGGCGCCCACTCGGACATTTCCTCACGCGGCTTGTCGATGACCTTGGCCATCTCGCCGAGGATGTGAAGTCGCGCATCGCGCGCCTGGTCCAGCGCCTTGCTCATGATTTCGCGGGTAATGCCCTGGATCTTGATGTCCATCTGCAGCGCCGTAACACCATCGTCGGTGCCGGCCACTTTGAAGTCCATGTCGCCAAGGTGGTCTTCGTCACCGAGGATATCGGTCAGGACGGCGAAGTCGTCACCTTCCTTGACGAGACCCATCGCAACACCGGCAACCGGTGCCTTGATCGGCACGCCAGCGTCCATCAGCGCCAGGCTCGAGCCACAGACAGAAGCCATCGAGCTGGAACCGTTGGATTCGGTGATCTCAGAGACGACACGAATGACGTAGCCGAACTCATCCATATCCGGCATGACAGCCTGGATACCGCGGCGGGCCAGCTTGCCGTGGCCGATTTCACGACGCTTCGGCGAACCGACGAATCCGGTCTCGCCTACGCAGAACGGCGGGAAGTTGTAGTGCAGCATGAACGGATCTTTACGCTCGCCCTCGATCGCATCGATGATCTGGGCATCACGGCCCGTACCGAGCGTCGCGACGACGATCGCCTGTGTCTCACCACGCGTGAACACAGCGGAGCCGTGCGTGCGCGGCAGCATGCCGGTCTCTACGTGAATCGGCCTTACCGTCTGCTGGTCGCGGCCGTCAATACGCGGCTCGCCGGCGATTACGCGGCGGCGTACGATGTTTTTCTCGAGCTTGCCGAGAGCGCCGTAGACATCTTCGGGGCTGAAACGCGGCTCGTCACCGGATGCCAGCGCCTCGACGGCAGCGGTCTTTGCCGCGCCAACGGCAGCCTGGCGATCCTGCTTGTCGGTAATGCGATATGCGTCCGACAGGCCGGTTTCCGCAGCCTCCGCGACGGCAGCCGCCAGCTCTTCGTTCTCTGCCGGTGCTTCCCACTCCCAGGCGGGCTTGGCCGCTTCGGCGGCCAGCTCGTTGACGGCGTTGATCACCGCCTGCATCTGCTCGTGACCGAACATGACGGCGCCCAGCATGACTTCCTCCGACAGGCCGCTGGCCTCGGATTCCACCATCAGTACAGCGTCCTTGGTGCCGGCAACGACAAGCTCGAGGTCGGACTCTGCAACGGCCGAGATGCCCGGATTCAGCAGGTAATTGCCGTCCTTGTAGCCGACCTTTGCTGCGCCAACCGGGCCTGCAAACGGCATGCCGGAGATGGCGAGCGCGGCGGAAGCGCCGATCAGGGCCGGGATGTCGGGATCGACGTCCGGGTTCAGGGACATCACGTTAGCGATGACCTGGACTTCATTCTTGAAGCCCTTCGGGAAAAGCGGACGGATCGGACGATCGATCAGGCGGCAGACGAGTGTCTCTTTCTCGCTCGGGCGCCCTTCGCGCTTGAAGAACCCGCCGGGGATCTTACCCGCGGCATAGGCTTTTTCCTGGTAGTTGACGGTCAGCGGAAAAAAGTCGCGGCCGGGATCGGCAGCTTTCCTGCCGACAGCGGTGACCATGACGACCGTTTCGCCCATGTTGACGATGACAGCACCGTCGGCCTGGCGTGCGATTGCACCCGTTTCCAGGGTGACTTCGTGTTCCCCATACTGGAACGATTTCTTGATTGATTTCACTAGAATTCTCAAATTTTGGTAGGCAGAAAAACAACTGCGGCGATCCCAGAGGGCTCGCCGCATTGTTTAACGCATTGTCAGAACGCTCGCTGGATTAGCGGCGCAGTCCGAGCCGAGAAATCAGCTCGCGGTAGCGGCCCTGGTCGTTGGCCTTGAGATAGTCAAGCAACTTGCGTCGCTTGTTGACCATCTTGAGCAGACCCTGACGGCTGTGGTGATCTTTCTTGTGCTCACCGAAGTGTTCGGTCAGCTCAGTAATACGTGCAGACAGTAACGCAACCTGCACTTCGGGCGAACCCGTGTCGGCCTCTCCTCGGCCGTATTCAGCAACAATGCTGGCTTTTGCTTCACTTGACAGTGACATTTCCAGATAACTCCGTATTTTCGTCTTTAGCCCTTTTTGGAAGCGCGGTATTCTAGCGTCAGGAAAAGGCTATTAACAGTCCAAAAACAAATATTTACAGTTAAAAAAGGCCCTTTTTACGCTGCAGGGGCCGAATTTGATGCCGCAACCGGCGAAGACAGGCTGAATACCCGTTTTGGCGCGAGCATTCCGTCCTCCGCAAGCTCGCCGACCCCCAGAAACAGATCGTCGTCCCGGTAGACTCGAACCAGCCCGTTGGTGGCGGCTTTTGCCGGTACCGGCTGGCCGCCACAGAAACGGTCCGCAGCCTCGCGTGAGATGTGCGCCTGGTCGAGGGACAGCAGTGCCTGGTCCGGAGAGATCAGCCATTGTCTGACTTCAGCCGGCGTCTCGGCGCGTTCGATACGGGACACGTCGATCATCGCCTTTGAATCAAAACACCCTACCGACTCACGATGCAGGTTCTGCGTGTAAGCCACGGTGCCTGCCTTTGCCGCGAGGTCCTCTACCAGCGTGCGAATATATGTGCCTTTCGAGCACCGCACGCGGAAGACAAGCCGCCGCCCGGCACACTCCAACAGTTCAGCTTCATAGACCGTGATCGGCCTCGGCTCTCTCTCGACCTCCTCGCCGCGGCGCGCCAGCTCATAAAGCCTCTTGCCGTCTTTCTTCAGCGCCGAATACATCGGCGGCACCTGCATCGTCTCGCCGATGAACTCGCCGAGCAGCCGCTCCCATTCCGCGAAACCCAGCGCCGGGACGTCCGCCGATTCGATGCGGTTGCCGGTAGCATCACCGCTGTCCGTTCGCTCACCCAAGCTCGCGACGACGCGATACGTCTTATCCGCGCCGAGCAGAAACGCGCTGACTTTCGTTGCCTCGCCGAAACACAACGGCAGCATGCCGGTCGCGGCTGGATCGAGGCTGCCGGTGTGGCCAGCTTTACGGGCGTTCAGTGCATACTTGACGCGCTGGAGCGCCTGGTTGGAGCTCAAGCCCGCCGGCTTGTTCAATAACAGCACGCCGTCGACGATGTCGCGACGGTTTTTTCCTCGCCTGGACATGGGCTCAAGTGGACTTGGCGCGATCCAGCAATTCGCTGATCTTGGCGCTCTGCGCGGCGCTGTCATCGTGCACAAAGCGCAGCTCCGGCGTATGGCGAGCCTGGATGGACTGGCCGAGTCTCGATCGCAGAAACCCGGCCGCCTTATTGAGGCCTTCCTGTGCTGCCTCGACGTCGCCGTCCGGGTCCATCAGGCTGAAATGCACACGGGCAATCGACAGGTCTCGCGTCAGTTCGACCGCGGTCAGCGAGACGCCCTCGACACGCGGGTCCTTGGACTCGAATCGAATCAGCTCGGCCAGTGACCGCAGGATCTGGTTGCCCAGTCGCTGGTTTCTGGAAAACTCCCGCGCCATGTCGTGGAACCTAATCCAGTGTCCTCGCGATCTCGACGCGCTCGTAGCACTCGATCTGGTCGCCTGCTTTGACGTCCGAGTAGTTCTTCACGCCGATACCGCACTCGGTGCCCGCACGGACTTCATTGACGTCATCCTTGAATCGACGCAGCGACTCGAGTTCGCCCTCGTAGATCACGACGTTGTCGCGCAGTACGCGAATCGGGTTGGAACGCTTGACGTAACCTTCGCTGACGATGCAGCCGGCGACGTCGCCAAACTTCGGCGAGGAGAACACTTCCTTGACCTCGGCGAGACCCACGATCTGCTCGCGAATCTCCGGTGCCAGAAGGCCGCCGAGCGCCGCTTTCACATCGTCGATGGCCTCGTAAATGATGCTGTAGTAACGAACGTCGACGCCGGACTCTTTGATCTGGGCCCTGGCGGCCGCGTCAGCACGGACGTTGAAGCCGATGATTACGGCATTCGATGCGGCCGCGAGTGTTGCGTCCGTCTCGGTGATACCGCCAACCGATGATCCGAGCACCTTGACCTTGACCTCGTCGGTGGAGAGCTTGGTCAACGCGTCGCGCAGGGCCTCGGCACTGCCGTGAACGTCGGACTTGATGATGACCGACACGGAGGCAAGCTCGCCTTCCTTCATCTGGCTGAAGACGTCCTCGAGCTTCGAGGCCTGTTGCGATGCAAGCTTCGCGTCGCGGGTCTTTGCCTGGCGGAACTCGGCCACCTCGCGCGCCTTGCGCTCGTTCTTGACGACGAGGAAATCGTCGCCGGCAGCAGGCGTCTTGGACAGACCGAGTACAACCGCCGGGGTCGATGGCCCGGCGGAATCGATCGATTCCTGTTTCTCGTTGAACATGTTGCGGACACGACCGTATTCCTCGCCAGCGATGATCATGTCACCCTGGTTCAGCGTGCCGCTCTGAACGAGCAACGTCGCGACGGCGCCGCGGCCTTTCTCGAGGCTCGACTCAATGACGATACCTTTCGCCGCTCCGTCTTCCGCAGCAGTAAGGTCCATCAGCTCCGCCTGCAGCAGAATGGCTTCGAGGAGGTCGTCGATACCCTGGCCTGTGTGGGCCGAGACATTGACGAAGATGTTGTCGCCGCCCCAGTCCTCGGGAATGACTTCGTGTTGCGACAGCTCGTTTCGAACGCGCTCCGGATCGGCATTCTCCCGGTCGATCTTGTTAACCGCCACGACGAGAGGCACGCCTGCCGCCTTCGAGTGCTGGATCGCCTCGATCGTCTGCGGCATGACACCATCATCGGCGGCGACGACGAGGACCACGATGTCCGTCGCCTGGGCGCCACGTGCTCGCATCGCCGTGAAGGCTGCGTGGCCAGGCGTGTCGAGGAACGCGATGCGGCCTTTGTCGGTCTCAACCGAGTAGGCACCAATGTGCTGCGTTATACCGCCGGCCTCATCGGCAACGACCTTGGAGCGACGAATGTAGTCGAGCAGCGAGGTCTTTCCATGGTCGACGTGGCCCATGATCGTGACCACCGGCGCACGTGCCACCAGTTCGCCCGTGTCGGCCTGTTCGTCCGCAAGCAGCTTCTCGTCGATGCTCTCCTCGCTGATCGGCTTGGCGATATGGCCCAGCTCTTCAACGACGAGGGTCGCCGTGTCCTGATCGATAACCTGATTGATCGTCACCATAGCGCCCATGTTGAACAGGACTTTGACGACTTCATTGCCCTTGATCGCCATGCGCTGGGCGAGATCCGACACCGCGATGCTCTCGGGAATCTCGACCTCATGTATGACCGGCGCTGTCGGACGCTCAAATCCGTGCTGGGAATCGCCGCTGACCGACACCGAACGGCGTCGCGTCGGCGTCTTCCGCTTGCGACGGCCACTCTTGTCGCCGGCGACGTGCAGCTCCTTGCGACCGTAACGGGTCTCGGACGGCTTCGCGCCGCTCTTTGCCTTGTCCTTGGAGCGACGAGACCGGGCGTCCTGCTCGGCCTTTTCGATGCGCTGTTTTTCTTCCGCGGCAGCCGCAGCGGCAGCCTCCGCTTCCTTGCGCGCGGTTTCTTCGGCGTCCAGGCGCTCCTTTTCCTCAGCCTGACGCTGCTCTTCCGCCTTGCGCTCGGCTTCGAGTTTCTCGGCTTCCTTGCGCTCCTTCTCGGCTTCGATAGCCGCTTGCTCGGCCGCGATACGATCTTCCTCGGCCTTACGCTGCCGATCGAGCTCTTCCTGCTCCTTCTGAGCCTGCTCCTCGAGTACGTCGCGCTTGATGTACGTGCGCTTCTTACGCACTTCGACGTTGACCGTGCGCGAGCGTCCCTGGTTGCCGGACAGCCTGAGCTCCGACTGAGACTTGCGCTTCAGTGTGATACGGCGCGGCGCCGTGACCGTTGTCGAGTCATCGGTCTGGCCGTGACTACGACGCAGGTGCGTCAATAGTTCGAGTTTCGCGTCCTCACTGATCGTGTCCTCCGAGCCACTGACAGCAATGCCAGCCTCGTCGAGCTGCGAAAGCAGCTTCTCGACAGGAACTTTCAGTACTTCCGCAAACTGTGCAACTGTAACGTCAGCCATTCAAATACCTCTATCTGTCCCGGCCTCAGGCCTGTTGTTCGGCCTCAAACCAGTGCTCACGCGCCTTCATGATCAACGCGGCAGCTTCTTCAGCGTCCATTTCGTTAATTTCGAGCAGGTCATCGGTCGCCAGCTCGGCGAGATCTTCCCGCGTGACGACGCCATTGCTCGCCAGCAGATAAGCAAGACCCTTGTCCATACCCTCGAGGTTCAACAGGTCTTCCGCGGGCTCGCTTTCGTCAATCTTCTCTTCCTGCACGATGGCCTGCGTCAGAAGGACGTCCCGCGCGCGGCTGCGAAGTTCGTTGACGATGTCCTCGTCGAACTCCTCGATCTCGATCAGCTCCGAGGTCGGCACATAGGCCACTTCCTCGATCGTGGAAAAGCCTTCCTGTACCAGGATCAGGCCGATCTCTTCGTCAACGTCGAGCTGCTTCGAGAAGAGCTCGATCAGCTCACGCATCTCGGACTCGCTCTTCTGTTCGGCTTCGGCAGCCGTCATGACGTTGAGCTCCCAGCCGGTCAGTTCGCTCGCCAGGCGGATGTTCTGTCCGCCACGCCCAATCGCCTGACTCAACTTGTCTTCGTCAACGGCGATATCCATGCTGTGCTTGTCCTCGTCGACGACGATGGACACGACCTCGGCGGGAGACATCGCATTCACGACGAACTGTGCCGGGTTCTCGTCCCACAGGATGATGTCGACACGCTCGCCGGCGAGTTCGTTGGAAACTGCCTGTACACGGGAGCCGCGCATGCCGACACAGGCGCCGACAGCGTCGATCCGGTTGTCGTTGCTCTTGACCGCAATCTTGGCGCGCAGGCCAGGATCGCGGGCAGCGCCCAGAATCTCGATCAGGCCCTGGCCGACCTCCGGCACCTCGATCTTGAACAGCTCAATCAGGAACTGCGGGGACGTGCGCGTCATGAACAGCTGCGGTCCGCGCAGCTCTGAGCGCACTTCCGTCAGCAGCGCCTTGATGCGGTCCTGCGGACGCACCGGCTCACGCGGCACCATCTGGTCGCGGGAGACGAAGCCTTCGGCATTGCCGCCAAGGTCGATGTAGACGCCATGCTTGTCAACGCGCTTGACGAGGCCCGAAAGCAGCTCGCCTTCGCGCTCCTGGAACTCCTCAACGACCTGCTCGCGCTCAGCCTCACGGACCTTCGCCACGATGACCTGCTTGGCGGTCTGCGCGGCGATTCGACCGAACTCGACGGACTCCATGGGCTCTTCGACATACCCGCCCGGCTCCGCATTCTCATCGATATCGACGGCATCGATCATGCGTAGTTCACGATCAGGCTCTTCGAGTTCGGTGGACGCGTCATCGAATACCAGCCAACGACGGAACGTGTCGTAGTCGCCCGATTCCCGGTCAATGGAAACGCGGACCTCGATCTCGCCACCGTGCTTGCGACGGGTTGCCTGCGCCAGCGCCGCTTCCATCGCCTCGAAGATGATGTCCTTCTCGACACCCTTCTCATTCGACACAGCGTCGATGACCATCAACATTTCTTTGCTCATTACCTGAAACTCCAAAGCCCTTGAGGCTTACGCCTGTTCGGGTACTAACCGGGCGGTGTCGATCGTTGCTATCGGTAACGTATGCGACTGGCCGTCCACTAAAACCACAACGTTCTCTTCGTTCGAGGACTCCAACGTGCCCCGGAACCGCTTGCGCCCCTCTATCGGGAATCGCATCTGAATCTTCACCGTTTCACCAGTAAAGCGTTGAAAATGTTCAACTTTCTTCAGCGTTCTATCCAAACCTGGCGACGAGACCTCCAGGTTGTACTGGCCCGGCAACGGATCCTCGACGTCGAGCAGCGCACTCACCGCGTGACTGACCTTCTCGCAGTCATCGAGATCGATGCCATCCGGCTTATCGATGAAAAGCCGCAGGACACCGTCCTTGCCGCCCAGCTTTACCTCCAGGTCGGCCAGTTCATAACCCAGACGTTCGATGGTCGGTTCCAGCAGTTCAACCAGTTCGTCCGACGTCATCTAAACCTCTAAGCCTTTGTTCCAAAACAAAAAAATGGGCCAATGGCCCATTCCTGTCAACGCGCGGTGTGTCGCCTGCAAGGCAACAAAAAACCCCTCAGCGGGGGTTCCAGTTCTACCAAGAGCTTGGTAGCGGAGGTGCTGGCCCTTCAGTCAAGCCGGGCAAACTCGTCAACCCACCACCGCGCAGGGCCGCGATTATACGGCAATCGTTGCACGCCGTGCAATCCGCGCTCTGAAGAATGTAACCCCGTAGCGTTGTATCCTCGCCTTCTGGCGTGCGCCGCCCTGGCGGTCGCAATTTCAGACGAGGAACCCTGACTGTGACCGAAATCACCTGCCTGCACGTTGACGCCTTTGCTGAGAGGCCGTTTACAGGCAATCCGGCTGCCGTATGCCTGCTCGAATCTGAGCGCGACGCTGGATGGATGCAGCACGTGGCCGCGGAGATGAATCTCTCAGAAACCGCCTTTGTGACGCGTCTGGGAGACGCTTTTTCGCTCCGTTGGTTTACACCCACTGTAGAGGTGGACTTGTGTGGCCACGCAACGCTGGCTTCAGCACATGCACTGTGGGAAGAAGGTGTCGTGCCTGCCGATTCCCCGATCCGGTTCCAAACCAGGAGCGGTGAACTTTCCTGCTCAAACGATGGGGACATCATTGAGCTCGACCTTCCGGCCACTCAAAGCCAATTGGCGGAACCTGACCAGCGGCTCATCGACGGGTTGACGGTCGAGCCGCTGTTGGTCATGCAGTCGAAGAATGAGCTGCTGGCACTCCTGCCGTCCGAAGCCAAACTTCGTTCCCTGCAACCCGACCTGGCCGCGCTGGCCGCCCTGCCTCGCGGAGGGATCGTCGTCACCGCAGCGTCGAAGGATGCGGAGTTTGACTTCGTTTCGCGCTTCTTCGGTCCGGCGATAGGAATCGACGAAGATCCTGTGACCGGTGCAGCTCACTGCTTCCTCGGACCGTTCTGGGGAGAACGACTCGGAAAGCAAAACATGCTCGCCTACCAGGCCTCCCCGAGAGGCGGCACAGTCCGCATCAGGCTTGGCGGCGAACGCATCTTTCTGGGCGGCACGGCGGTCACGATTTCGCGGGGCCAACTGCTGGCCTGAACGCGGACGTTCCTACTGGCTGATACCGACTGCCGCCTCGTCCTCCGAAATCTCTTCGTCAATACGTTCAATCGTGAACCCTGTGATGCCGTAGATGGCCGAGACCAGCGGGTTGATCAGGTTGAAAAAGACGAATGGCAAGTACGCCAGTGTCGCGACACCCAGGGTTGCAGCCATGTAGGCACCACAGGTATTCCAGGGAACCAACGGCGACGTCAGCGTGCCGGAATCCTCGATGACCCGCGACAGGTTCTTGGGTTTGAGGCCTCGTCGCTGGAACTCCGCCTTGTACATCTTGCCCGGCAGCACGATCGCGATGTACTGGTCGGCGGCGACGATGTTGATGCCGATGCAGGACAGAATCACAGTGACGAACAGAGAGCCCGACGTTTTCGCCGCTGACAGCGCTGACTGAATCAGGCGCAGCAGCATGCCGCTTTTCTCGAGCACGGCACCGAACGCCATCGCCGACAGGATCAGCCAGATCGTTACGAGCATGCTGCTCATGCCACCGCGGGACAGCAGGTCGTCCACCTCGGCAACACCAGTGCTCGACACATAGCCATCAGCAAGTGCGAGCCAGACTCCTTTTGTCATCGCCAGCGCTGGTGTGAGTTCAGGTGAATCAGCAAAAGCCAGCACCGTGTCTGGCTGCAGCACCAGCGCGACGAAACCACCGAACAATGCCCCGAACAGGATAGTCGGGAGTGGCGGCACTTTCTTAAACGCCATGTAGAAGACCACCACCAGGGGTATCAGCGCCCACGGCGTGATGTTGAATGCGTCATCCAGGGCGACCTTCAACGCCTGCAATGAATCGGTCGAGGCCCCCTCGTCCACGCCAAGACCAATGACCGCAAACAGTACGAGCGCAATTGTGAACGACGGTGCCGTCGTCCACACCATGTGTCGGATGTGTGTGAACAGGTCCGTGCCGGCAACCGCCGGCGCCAGGTTGGTCGTATCGGATAACGGGGACATCTTGTCGCCGAAATAAGCGCCGGAAATGATCGCGCCCGCCGCGATGGCCGGCGACAGGCCGAGACCCATCGCCACACCAATCAGTGCAACGCCGAGCGTACCGGCAACCGTCCACGAGCTGCCCGTCGACAACGCGGCAATCGCACAGATGACGCAGGCAGCGGCATAGAACCACTGCGGACTCAGGATCTCGAGACCGTAGAAGATGAGCGCCGGCACTGTTCCCGCCATGAGCCATGTTCCGATCAACCCGCCAACCGACAGCAGGATCAGGACTGCCGCCATCGATGTGCTGATGCCGTCGACGATCGCTTCGAGCAGCTCACTCCAGGGATAACCGTTCTGTATCGCGATGATGGCCGCTATCGCCGCCGCCAGTGTCAGCACGATCTGGTTGGGACCGTAGGAGGAATCGGAACCAAACAGTTTGACCGACAGGAACAGCATCGCGATGAGCGAAAGGACCGGGATCAGGGCGTGTAGCAGCGTGGGTTCTCTTGGTTGGCTCATTATCGATCTGGCCTTTTCTTATCAACACGGCTGGAGCTGCGACCATACCGGCAAAGACCAACAAGCACCACTTAACGATGCTCGTGGATCGCTGCGTCGCTGCTCTGCTGAACCAGGCTCTACGTAAATTCGCCTATTCGATGCTGCTTTGACTGCCCCCAAATACTAGTCAGGAGGTGGATCATGAACACTTGTCGACAGCCAAAGGCGAAAGTTCTCGTTTCGTTGATCAGCCTGTTGCTGATCGTTCCCGTGCTGTACGCGAACGATGAAGGGCGAACGACACCTGCGCCCGGTTTTCGCCCCGACAACGAGAACGCCACGGCATTTATCGAGGCGCTCGATTCCGCAACGATAGCGGTTTTTCCGACGATGGTCCGGCGTGAAAACAGGACGGCCCACTCGTTCTCATCGCAGAGACTCGCGGTTTCAATGCTCAACGACAGCGGGCTCGTGAAGGCAACGCTTGCCAACAAGCGAATTGACCTCGGTAGTTTGCACTACGACTCCCAGTGGAACCTGTTTCAGTATGGGCTGAACACAGTCAGCCAGAGTCTGACCGGATACAACACAGGCGCCGACTACTCACTTGTTATCGAGATCCTGGTGCGCGACAACCAGAGTGTTTTCGGCATCGCGTGCTACATCATCGATCGCGAAGGGCGTGACACTTTCTCGTTCCTGTTGAACTCACACCACCAGATGTTTGCCGAAGCTGAACTACAGGCAAAGAACTCGTCGGAAGATGCACGCGAAGCAGTGCTGAGAGCTGCCACGGAGGTCGCAATTACTGCACTGGAGCGGCAGATCGAAAAAGCAGCACGAAAGGACACAGCCGCAGTACGACCAACTATGGGTAACGGTGATGCGACGACCGATTTGCCTACTGCACGTCGTCATCTTTGATAAGCATGTGCCGCAGTCGACATTTCCGCTCCCTGCGGTTACTTTTACTTAGAGCGTTTATGAGCGCTCACGCGCAATCTGGGGTCTCTGGGCCCAGGGGGATGATGCAATGACGAGAAAAGCAACGGCTCACTCTGCAGCGGGCATCGCCGCGTTATTTTTGCTCGCTTCGCCACTGGCACTGACCGACAGTCACAACCTCCTGAAGGACCCGGGCTTCGATGAGCAGATATCAGAAGACGAAGGC
This sequence comes from Woeseiaceae bacterium, assembly GCA_030065915.1. Taxonomy (GTDB): domain Bacteria; phylum Pseudomonadota; class Gammaproteobacteria; order Steroidobacterales; family Woeseiaceae; genus UBA1847. Next base: position 42,029 of record JASJCQ010000007.1, on the reverse strand, counting down.
GGATGGCGCTCCTTCAAAGAAAGCCGGGTCTCAAAAGGCAAATCACGCAGCGGCGATCGCGCGATGTTCAACTGGGGTTACAGCCGAACGGTACCCTACCCGCCAGGGTTCGTCGGTACAGTTTCCGGCAGCTACCAGGAGTTCCCCGCCGAACCCGGCTCGAAGTGGCAACTAACGGGCTACGGATTGGCGGCAACCCAGCTCGAAGGCGCGGCCTTCGGTATCCTGCAGATCTCGTTCTTCGATGCGGAAGGCGAGGACCTAGGCACCGTGGAGACGGCAGGCAGCAAAGTCTCGAAAGCCAAGACGTCAAACCAGATCGATAGAAACACCGTGGCCGATGAATGGACGATGCTGGATACCGGCGTCGCGACGGCACCTGACGGTACCGCAGTCATTCATGCGTTCACGTTATACGTTGACTTCACGGGATCTAATGTCGCGCAAGGCGTGTTCTTCGATGACCTCGTGCTCAGCAAGATAGAAGACTAAACCAGTCCGTTACCTTGTGAGGCCTGCAGGTCCTGCTTGCAGGCCTCACTTTTTATCGGTACTCACTGGCCGGCCGTCAGGCCGTTGCGCCACTCGAGCGCCGCAACCTGCCCCTGGCGTGCGTAGTCAGCCGCCTCGCCCAGCACCCGCGCCGCCTCTTGCGGTGCGTGGAATCCCATAGAATTCTCAGCGGCGATAAAGTCCAGGCGCCACTGCGCCTTTCGCTGCAGTTCGAGTGCGGCTTTCAGGTCTTCCGCTGTCGCCCCGTCGGCCTTGGCCCGCTCGATCGCATCGAGCAGATCCATCAGGGCCGCGCCACCGCGCTGAAGCAAATCGAAATTTCGCTGCTGGATCGAATCGACGCGTGCGAGTATCTCGTCTTCCGAGAAGTGGTGGCAGGTTTGGCAGGCACGATTCACATTAAGTAACGGGCTTCGGACCCAATGGTCGGAGACCTTCGTTGCGCCGTCTCGCTGATACGGCATGTGACAGTCGGCGCATGCGACTCCGCTGCGGGCATGTATACCCTGGCTCCAGAGTTCGTACTCGGGATGTTGCGCCTTCAGTATCTCGGCGCCGCTCTCGGCATGCTTGTAGTCGAAGAAACGCTGACCGTCATCGAACGTAATCTTGTTCCAGAATGACTCGACGTTGTCCGCGGTCAGGCCCTCTCCCCATGGAAAGGTCAACTTCATGTTCGACGCGCAGTAGTACTCCACGTGGCACTGTGCACAGACGAAACTTCGCATCTCCGTACGATTCGCATCGACATTAGGATCGTACGGCGCCTGCCGGCCTCCTTCGCGCCACATCTGCACTGTCGGTAAGTGCGGCACGGGCGCATCGCCCTCCGCCAGCGCCTGTATACCGAACACGAAACCGGGTCGCGTCACCCGGAGGCTCATCGTGTCCGGGTCGTGACAGTCTACGCAGGACACCGGATGCCCGTGCCCCATGTCGTGGAGTTCTGCGTTCAGCTCTTTATAGGAATACTGGTAGCTCTTATCGAAACCCGCCACTGCGTCGCCGTCACCGAGCTTCCGGTACAGCGGCATGATCGAAGCGTGGCAATGCAAACAGGAACCCGTCTGTGGCTTCGTCTGCCGCTCCGTTTCCTCCTGGTCGACCAACATATAGGCGTGTCCGCGCCTGTCCCGGTAGTCGATGGAGAATGCATAGCCCAAAAACATGCGCTTCAGCCACGGGTCGCGCTCGATCTTCTGCTCGGGCAGCGCCTCGCTGCCGCCGTGCCCACCGAAGCGAGTCCGCGTCGCTTCCGCAGTACGGCGATATGAATCGTATTGCTTCGGCCAGTTGATGCCCCACTGGGCCGGGTCGGTCGTGTCTTCGGTTACTTCCACCAGCCGGACGAAAGGCGCACGGGCCTCGCTCTTTCTCTCGAAAATGTTGACCAGCAGCGCCGTCACCGCTGCCGATGCGATAGCGACCACTACAACCGCGGCAATCACGGTACTCAATGTCCATCCACGTTGATTCTTGATCATCGTTCCTGGTCCTTTTTGTAAGCTGTGAGATCGGGCCCGCCAAGTCCCGTGGTTTCTCCGTGGCCAACGTCCGAGTGACAGTGCACACATCGAACTTCATCCTCAAAACCGTTCACTCCGACGACCAGGTCATGGGCAAGGTCAGCATGGCACGCAAGACAGTTTTCCTGCAGGATCTTCGCGTTCGGCCCTTTGATCATGATGGGCTCGTGAAAGTCCTGCAGCGTGAAACCCTTGGAGTGATGCCAGCCGTTTTCGGCCTTGGCGAGGTATTTGCGGAAGAAGTCGTGAGGAAGGTGGCAGTCTACGCAGTTTGCCGCAGTATGATGACTCGCCTTCTGCCAGGAGTCGTACTGCGGCTGCATGATGTGGCAGTTGACGCAGACTTCGGGATCGTCGCTCAGGTACGAGAATCCTTCTGCGTAGAGAAAAGTGAATCCGCCGACACCGGCGAATACGCCGACAAGAACGACGAGCACCCCGATAGCCGCCTGCAAACGGCGTGATGGCCGGCCGAAACGATTGGTTTCCTGGACCATAATCCCCTATCCCCTGCGAGCAGCATACGACTGCTCTTCGGCAAAGTCGACCGGCCGAATCGTCGCTTACCGCGCTTGAAAGACCGATAAAGGCGAGCCCTGTACGCATTCTCCTGCAATGAGATGTCCCGAACCGGTAAAATCACGGATTTGCCTCGCACGGAGTCTTCATGCTGCTCTTTGTAACCGCAGTCAGCGTCGTACTCATCATCTCGTTCCTGTGCTCGATCTTCGAATCCGTTCTGCTTTCCGTCACGCGCCCGCAGATTGAGAAACTGACGCACGACGGTCGCAGGTCCGGTTCGCTCTTGAGGAAGTTCAAAGAGAATATCGACGTCCCCATCGCCGCCATCCTGATCCTGAACACCGCAGCACACACGGTCGGTGCGTCCGTGGCCGGCGCGAGTTATGCCAACGTGTTCGACGCAGGCACGCTATGGCTATTCACCATTATTTTCACGCTTGCTGTTCTGCTGTTTACCGAGATCATCCCGAAGACGCTGGGCGTTTCTTACGCGCCGAGACTGGCGACGCCGGTTGCACACGGCATTCGTTGGTTAACGATCCTCCTCCACCCGCTCGTCGTCGTTAGCGAGAGAATTTCACGTTCGCTGCGTGCCGGCTCCGATGTGCCGGTCACTTCTCCGGAAGAGATCCGCTTGCTGGCGTCACTTGGCAGGAGCGAGGGCGTGGTCGGTAAGCGTACCGCCGGCATGATTGTCGGTGCGACACATCTCGCGGACCTGCGAGTCAGTGACGTCATGCTGCCGCGCGAGGAAGTCCGCTTCCTGTCCGGCACGATGGACCGCGATCACGCCCTGGCCCTGGTTCGAGAGACCGGCCACAGCCGGTTTCCTTACTCGCCAACAGGGGAGCTTGACGATGTCACCGGCGTCGTTCTGGTCAAGGAACTACTGCATTGGAAGCTGACTCACGATAGCGACACGGTTGACTGGGAATCGCTGCGCAAAGATGCACTGGTCGTGCCCGAGAGCCTGGCCTTACTGCGATTGCTGCGCATCTTCCAGGAGAGCCATCGACACATGGCCATTATCGTTGACGAATACGGCAGCGTGAAAGGCATCGCGACGATGGAGGACGTTCTCGAGGAAATCGTCGGAGAAATCTACGATGAGAGCGACCGGCCTTCCAAAGACATCGTCCAGCGCAAAGATGGGGCGATGTACGTTAAAGCGAATGTTGATCTGCGCAAGCTGTCGGGGGCGCTCGGCATCACCTGGCAGCCTGAAGACGAATTTACGACTGTTGGCGGGCTAATCACCGAGACCCTGGAGAGTATCCCTGCGGTCGGCGACTCCATCGAATGGAACGGCTACAAGATCACGGTCTTGCGAGCCGATCGCCAGCGAGCAACGATGCTGTCTGTCAGGGAACTGAAATAACCCGGCATCGCAGGACCCGATTTTCCGTCCGGCAGCCACTCGACAGCTAGAACACGTAGTCGCCGACCAGTTCGAGCAGATAGTCCGACCAGCGCTCCGGGAACGGCTCGGTCAACTCGACGGACCGTTCAAAATCAACGTCGAAAAGCGCCTGCTCGAGGCGCCGCACGGCGTCAGGTTCCGACGTCGCGATATTGAGTTCCTTATTGAGCTTGAGGCTCCAGCGATCGAGATTAGCCGAGCCCAGGCAGGCCCAGCCATCAAAAACAGCCGCTTTGACATGTGACATGCCCGGGTAGATGAACACACGCACACCATGCTCGAGTAGCGCGTTGGCGGCCAGCGCATTGTTCTTCGTGATTGCGCCCCGGTCTGTGACCAGGGGCATGATCACTCGGACGTCGACGCCTCTCATCCTTGCCTGCGCCAGTTCGTACAACATCGCGTCATCGGTAAAATAGGCATTCTGGACGTAAATATATTTGCGAGCGCGCTTGGCGGCTCGACGCTGCGCATGGAATATCTGGGGATCGTCAGCCCGGGTGAATAACAGGCGCATCGGATCGCCGCTATCGCCGGCGCCGCGCGGTTTCGGGCTGATACGTCGAACGAAATAGCCCAGGTCGCCGAAGATACCGGCATGAGCCCAGGCCTTCTCAAACTCGAACTGAATGCGGTTGACGACCGGTCCCTCGAGTTCAATCATCATGTCGTGCCAGTCATAGCGATACTCGCGCGCGATATTCATACCGCCAGTGAACGCCAGCTTCTCGTCGATGATCAGTGTCTTGACGTGATCACCGGTCAACCAGGGGTTAGCCGCCATTCGCACATCGATTTCAGAGTCACTCTCCAGGTAAGCAGGAATCGATGCGGGCCCGAGGTAACCCTCGGGGAGACTCTCCTGCTCTTCGACCCTCGATACGATCGTGCCCAGGCCATCGAGCAGTATCTTGACGTCGACACCTTCGTTGGAGCGCCGTTTGAGCATGTCAGCGATACGTAGCGCATAGTCGTCGTTATCAAAGATGTACATTCGCAGGCTGATCGACTTTTCGGCCCGGGACGCTTCGTCGATGAAACGGGTAAAGAAGTCCTCACCATCGATCAGGTATCGCACGGTGCCGCGTGTGCGCTTTCCGTCAGAAACGTCGTCGAGTTCTCGCTCCCACTCATCGAGGTCCATGCCGGGGCCCTCCGAGAGCGGCGGAATTCTGGCGGGGTCAGCGAGGCTCGTCGGTTGAATGCGTAGCGTTTCGCCAACCGTGTCAGTCGCCATGAACAGCAGCCTGAGTGCAGACGAGAACGGCCGGCTGATCATCTTTGTCGTATGGCTTGTAACGAAGTGGCCGGCGGTTGCAACCACCGCCTCACCGGATCCCCCGCCAACGTAGTCGCGCGAAGCACTACCGAGCCTGACAAAGGCAGCTGATTCGATAGTCCTGTCAACGAACACGAAGGGCAGCGAGTACGCCCCCTTGTCGCCGGTGTTGATGAGAATCAGCGAATCCGCGATGCCCTTCTCCTCGAGAAAGGCCTGCAGAATGTCGAAGCCCAGCGGCAACAATTCGACGAACGAATAGCGTGCGGCGATCAGGTAGTCGCCCGGCTTCTCGTCGATGATCGAGACGCTAAAGACGTCGTTCTGATCGAAGTAGAGAAAGTAGTCGTCGACACCGAAATGGATAACGATGCCTTCATTCGTTCCGACCGGGATCAGCGAAGCGAACAATTGATTGCGCACCACGTGCCAGTCATCAACGCCGAGGATCGTCGCTGGTGTACCGTCGCCTGCCGGGGGCGCCTCCCCTGCCTCGTGCCAATAATCCAGCGGCACGAGCAACGGGCCGGTCTCAACGGCAACCGTATCGTCGACCGGCGGGGTCAGTTCCAGCCGACCGCCGCCCTGGTAAAGCGTGTCGCCCTGCCGAAACTCCAGCTCGAATCCGGACGGCCCGAGCAATGCTCGCTCCGCGATTAGCGGTTGAGCGTTCGCCTCTTCCGCGAATCGGCCGGTCAGGGTCGGGTAGTGTTCTACAGGCTGGCCACCGCAGCCAACCAGCAGCACGGCGATCAGGACGAGCCAGCCCGCCTGTCGCGTTCGCCTATTCCGGTCGAATCTCATACTCCAGTTCCTCGACCCACTCCCGGTTTTTTTCGAACCCGGTCGGATTGCGCCGGACGCACCGCATACCTATCCGTTGCAGCACACGGCCACTGGCCGTATTCCAGGGCGCGTGCGCCGCGGTGATCATGGAGGCGTTCAGCCGAGAGAAGCCGAATTCAAGCATCGCTGCCGCGCACTCCGTGGCGAAACCCTGCCCTTGCCGGGTCGGGTGCGTCCAGAACCCGATGGACCACACACCCTCTTCCGGTTCCCTGCGAATCGAGATCCAGCCGATGAAGTCACGATCCGCTCTCGACTCGATCGCCCAGCTGTACTCTTCCCCGCTCGTCCAGCGCTCCTGCGCGGCGCGAAATGGTTCGCTCATCTCAGCGATGTCGTCCGGTGGCGACCAGCGCAGGCCATCGTTGAAGTTCGGGGTCTGCGAAGCCGACCAGATGTGTGGAATGTCAGATTCCTGCGGGTAGCGAAGTCGACACCTGGCTGTGACGATTGACTCGTCACGACAGATGCCGAATTCGCCCGAGTGATTCATCGCAAACTTTCTGCAGACCTGGCGGTGGTTAAACGCTGTTCTCCGATAGTCAACATACTAACCCAGAACATCGCAACGACACTTGAGTGCGACGTCCGCCGATAGGACGCTAAAGTTCTGCAACGCCGCGCCGATAACAGACAAATGGCAGAATTTCCGTCCTATCGCCAGCCTTCATCCCTTCAGAAGGTACGAACCAATCGTCGCAATTATGTAACCCTCAGCGAAGCACCTTTGCCAGGAGCCTTCTGATGCCATTTCGAATCCCATTGAGCGGTCTGAATTCGGCACTGACCGGACTCAGGACAACCGCAAACAACATCGCGAACGTCGCAACATCAGGCTTCAGGCAGTCACGAACCGAACTTGCCGAACAAGTGGCGAACGGTGTCGGCCGCGGCGTTCGCGTCGGAGCAATCGCCCGGCAAGACACGCAAGGGACATTCCGTTTCACCAACAACGCGCTGGACTTCGCCATCGGTGGTAACGGCTACTTCATGCTGAGTAATGGCGGTTCGCGGCTATACACGCGAAACGGCGAGTTCGGCGTTGATTCGAACGGATACATAGTCAACGCGCGTGGCGCGCGTCTACAGGGTTATTCGATGGACAGCAGCGGACAGGTCAATACTGGCGTTCTGACCGACCTGCAGATGTCGAAAGGATCTACCGGCGGCATCGGCGTGGACCCGGGAGGCGTCGTATTCGCCCGTTACAGCGACGGCCGGTCCGAACCGCTCGGCAAGGTTGCGATCGCCGTCTTCACCAACCCGGGGGGATTGCAGAACGCGGGAACCAACGAATGGACTGAGTCATCGGCATCCGGCGCAGCAACTCTCGGCGAAGCAGGAACCGCCTCGTTCGGCAGGATCCAGTCGGGCGCGCTCGAGAACTCGAACGTCGACCTGACCGATCAATTGCTCGACATGATCAAGTTCTCGCGCCAGATTGAGGCGCAGGCCAAGGTCATTCAAACAGAGCGTGAGAACGCAGAATCGATAGCAAACCTGTTCTCCAAGCGACCCGCCAAATAATGTTGCGCATAGCGTTCGACGCAAATCATTGTAAACAGCCCCCGGCGGCTAAAATCTAAACGGCGAGCGGCGGCTCCGCCTCCTCCAGACCTCGGACAGAGAGGCTGTAGACAGGTGCATGTTTTGCAGCCATCACATCCTCTATCTCCTCAAAGAGCGCCTCGTATTGATAGAAAGGCACTCTCGGGAACAGATGATGGATAGAGTGATAGTTCTGGAACATCCAGAACCAGTTCACCGCATTGCGCAATATTGGCGACCGCGGCGGCAGTATCGTTGACGTGTCCACGTAGCGACCAATCTGCTCGTGTGGCCGGTGAACGACGTAGGCGAAAAGATAAATCAGGATAACGGCACCGAGGATCCAGGCCAGCACGAAAAGCGCCAGCGCCTCGAGCCAGAATCCCGCCAGGGCAATCGCCACCCTCGGCAGCAGTGCAGCCGCAAGCTCAAGGCAAAGGTGGAGATTCTGCCGAGTCGGCGCATGAGCCCATCGGTGCTCCATGTAATAGCTGATCTGGCCGGTCCACGCGCGCAGGGCTTCGCGCATGGGCGCCACCGGAGATCTGCCCATATTGCCCATATGGAAGTCCGGGTCTTTGTTCTCGTCATTGGCGTAGCGATGATGCGCCATGTGCTCGTGACGGTGCGCGGTAAATGGAATCATCGTGACCCACGCAGCGACATAGCCCATGGTCCGGTTAAGCCAGCGGAACGTCCTGTCATTGCCACCGATAGACCCGTGCACCGAGTCGTGCAAGATCGTGTAGCTCAGGTAGGTCACGATTGTCACTACCGGAACGGCGAGCCAGAGTGGCATGAGTCCCGCCAGGGTCATCACCACGGCTGCCACGTAGACCAGGAAAAAGCTGAGTCCAAGGACAACGGTCAACCAGGCGACCTTCCCCATGTACTTTCCGGCACGGGCAACCGCTTGCCTGTCGAGGTGGTCTGACTTACTCATGTCACTGCGTCCTCACAGTCCTGATCCAGCACCCAATATCGACGATTCAGGCCATCGTGGTCAGAGCAATAACGGACGATTAGGTGTCATTTTTCGCCATTTATCGATATTTTGTGGCAATGGATAGGATAAGCCCCGTGTATGCCCGCCTGATCATGCGGGAAGTCGAGCAGCGCGACATAGACCCTTCCCCGTTGTTTGATGGCATAGCGCTGGGCCGCGATGAGTTGATGCGTGGCGGGGACATTCGGTTGGCCGACTTCCTGCACGTGTTGCGCACCGGGGACAGGCTGCTGTCCGGCGAACAACTTGGTTTCCTGCTAGGCCGAAAGATGCACGTCTTTGCGATGGGTCCAGTGGGCGCCGGACTCGCCCTGGCCCCGAGTCTTCGCGACGGCCTGCAGCTGTTGGAAGGTTACGCGCGGCTACACGCGACTTACATCAACATCGTTGCCAGCTCGACGACGCGGGGACTGACTGTACGCATTCTCTACGAGCGGGAGACCGGCTACGTCGAACGCCTCCACACCCAAACCGCGGTAATGCTGTTGCAACAGTACCTGGAGTCGGTGCTCGGAGCGCCCATCAACGATGTGCGTTATCGCTTCGCCATGCCCGAATCAGACGACTCCGACGAGTACAGGGCCGCTTTGTCCGGGATCGTTGAGTTTGGCGCTGAGGCAAACGAAGTCTGCATCCCGCACCGATGGCTCGACCTGCCCTCGCCCTTCTATCACGCCGAGCTCTGGCATCAGGCGCAGATAAGCCTGGCACGCAGCCTTAAAGAACAGAGCGAAACAAAAGGCACGCCGTTCACTCAGCATGTCTCGACGCTGCTACGAACGAGCGACACCCCTATTCCCGACATGGCAGACGTCGCGTTCAGGCTGCACATCTCCGGTCGAACCCTGAATCGACATCTGCGGGCCGAAAACACGAGCTTCCGTCAGCTGAAGTCGCGGGCGCTCGCCAGCCACGCAAAGCTCTACCTTCGTGAAACCGACCATAGCGTCGAGGCCATCGCCGGGACACTCGGTTATCGGGACACGGCCAACTTCCGCCGCGCATTTCGCAAGAGCGTCGGCTGCTCGCCGAACGAGTACCGAATATCGATGAAAATTGCCGATTCATGATACGAGGCGCTGTCCCTTCGACGACATCGGCCCATGACTCCGTGCGCAAAAATCCAAAGTAATATAATAACTTTAAAAAGGTCATATAAACTATTGATAAACAATTACTTTATACGCGAAGGAGTTGTACGCTAGTGACACCCACAACGTATATCCGGAGGAGCATCACTAACTCGCAGGAATCTCCCTGTGTCCGTCCTCCCGGGCCCTACGGCGTCATTCCGAAACGGGCATAGATAACTTCCCTGATTGACCGACCCTCGGTGCAGCTGGTTTATGGAAAGAGCTAGCAGGCCATCGTGTAACCCACGATTTCAGGAGAAGAACATGCCCAGCGCAATTGATGCCGAAATCCTCGACATGACCCTAGACGCCGTCCAGCGATTCGCTGCTGACGCGCTCCCAGAAAACCTGCTGTTAGACCTTGACGCGGACGAGGAATTTCCAGTCAAGCTGGTCAAGGACCTGTGCGGGGAGACCATCGGCGTGCAGCTGTTGTTTATCCCGGAAGAATACGGCGGCATGGGTGGCGGAGCCTTCGACGTCTACCGGGTCTGCGAGGCAATGGCGCGTGTCGATCTCGGTATCGCGACTGGCGTCCTGGCGACGTTCCTGGGCAGTGACCCGATTCGCGTCGGCGGCACACCCGAACAGCAGGCCCACTGGATGGGCCGTCTCGCCGAGGAAGGACTCCTGATGGCCTACGCGGCGACGGAGCCGCTGGCCGGGAGCGACCTCGGTGCCCTGAAGACGCGCGCAGAACCCGTTGGCGATAACGGCGATCTGAAGGGTTACAAAATCACAGGCTCAAAGCAGTGGATCAGCAACGGCGGCTTTGCCGACCTCTACTCCGTGCTCGCGCTGGCGCCCGGCGGCCCAACCTGGTTCCTCATCGAGGCCGGCACTGAGGGCTTAAGCCACGGTAAACCTGAAGACAAACACGGCATTCGAGACAGCAACACCGCCGCCGTAATGCTGGATAACGTATACGTGCCCAAGGAGCAGTTGCTCGGCGGCGTGGAGGGACAAGGCCTGGCGCAGGCCCAGCGGGTCTTCGGATACACGCGGCTGATGGTTGCCGCCTTCGGTCTCGGCTGCGGTGTCGAAGCCATGAGTCGCGCGATCGAATACTCCAAGGAACGCGTGCAGGCAGGCACGCCGCTCTCCGAGAAACAGGGCTATACCCACAAGCTCATCGTACCCAACGTGGTGCGCCTGGAAGGCGGACGTGCGTTCATCGAGGAAACCGCCGCGCGAATCGATGCGGGTGAAGGCAGCCTGATCACGGAAGGCGCTATCGCCAAGTACTTCAGCTCAGAAGCTGGCAACGCCGCCGCAGAAGCAGGCATCCAGGCGCTCGGTGGCTACGGCTACACGCGTGAATACATGGTCGAGAAGATCAAGCGCGACGTTCGCATCACGATGATCTACGAGGGCACCTCCGAGATCATGGAAATGACCATCGCTCGCGATCGCTGGCAGTGGCACCTGAAGTCCCGCGGCGACTACTACCATGGAAAAGCCCGCGAAATGGAACAGCTGCATGCGGCCCACCCGGAGACTGGTGCAGCGACCGTGGCATTGGCATTGCACGCACTGGCCGAGATCCTGGAGCGCTGCCGTGTCGGCAAACTGACCCGAAACCAGCACGTCCTGTTCCGGCTCGGCGAACTGATCGCCTGGGCCGAATGCGCCGCCAGCCTCGCGAAACGCGCAGCGGCGGCAACCGACGGACGCCTGGACGAAAAGGCGGACACGCGCTACCCGCCGGAGACGCTCAACACGATGGCGAGAATTCTCGCTCGCCAGGCCGCAGCCAAGGTGGCCTCCGATGGCCTGGCACTCGTCGTCGGCGCCGACACAAGTGAGCCGGCCGGCCTGGCCGATGCGTTGAACCTGCGCGGCCTCCACAGCGCGCAGCTGGGAATGATCAAAGACATGAACAAAGTTGCCGACGCTCTGTACGAGCGCTAGGGGGACAAGATCGTGAAAGACACAGCACACCGCGCCGTTGCAATCGTGGGTGTCGGGGCCATCATGCCCGGAGCGCCTGATGTAGAACGATTTTGGGAGAACCTGAAATCCGGCACGTACTCGATCACCGAAGTCGATGCGGACCGCTGGGACCCCGAGCTGTATTTCAGCCCGGACCCGGAAACCGACGATGCGACCTATTCCAAGATCGGTGGCTGGGTCAGGGACTGGGAATGGAAGCCGTTTGACTGGAAGCTCCCGATACCGCCAAAAGTCGGTAGCGCGATGGATGAGGCACAACGCTGGGGCATCGCCTGCACACGCAGCGTACTGGAAGACTATGGCTACCCCGAGCGGCCGCTCGATACGGACCGCACAGCCGTCATCCTCGGCAACGCAATGGCCGGCGAGAAGCACTACCTGACGGCCTTGCGCGTCTCCTTCCCAGAGTTCGCACGCGAGCTCGAAGCAGCCGAGAGCTTCAAGGAACTGCCGGAGGAGCTGCGAAAGAAAATCGTCGCCGAAGCACGGGCCAACTTGCGCGACCGCATACCGGAGATCACCGAGGATTCGATGCCCGGCGAACTGGCCAACGTGATGGCGGGTCGCATAGCCAACCTGTTCAACCTACACGGGCCCAACTATGTCGTTGACGCCGCTTGCGCGTCGGCGATGGCGGCGATCACTGCCGCGTGCGAGGGACTCGAGGAACACGACTACGACGCCGTGATCACCGGCGGCATCGATCGCAACATGGGCGCATCGACCTTCGTCAAATTCTGCAAGATCGGTGCTCTGTCTGCGACGGGCACCCGCCCCTACGCCGACGGCGCCGATGGCTTCGTCATGGGCGAAGGCGCGGCACTGTTTCTGTTGAAGCGGCTCGAAGATGCCGAGCGCGACGGCGACCATATCTACGCCGTGTTGCGGGGCATGGGCGGCTCCAGCGACGGCAAGGGCAAGGGCATCACGGCGCCGAACCCGGTTGGCCAGAAGCTCGCCGTACAGCGTGCCTGGGCAAACGCCGGACTGCCTCCATCAACGGCTAGTTACGTCGAGGGCCACGGTACGTCTACGCGTGTCGGCGACGTCGTCGAGGTCGAGAGCCTGACTGACGTGTTCGCGAGCGCGGGTGCACAACCGCACAGCGTTGCATTGGGCTCCGTCAAGTCGAACATCGGCCACCTGAAGGGCGCCGCCGGCGCCGCCGGTCTGCTGAAGACGGCACTGGCGCTGAATGACAAGGTGCTGCCGCCCAGCCTCAACTGTAGCGAAAAGAACCCGAACATCGATTTCGATCACTCGCCATTCTACGTCAACACGGAGCTCAGAGACTGGCCGAAGCCGGCCTGTGGCGTGCGCCGCGCCGGCGTCAGTGCATTCGGTTTCGGCGGTACGAACTTCCATGCCGTACTCGAAGAGCACATCCCGGGCAGCCTGACCGCCGATAGCCGAGACAAGAAAACGACCAGCGACACGCCCGCAGCAGCCGTGACTGGCATGGCGGCCAAGGCGCCGTTGAGCGGAGCCGTCGTGCTCGGTGCGGATACCGGCGTGGAACTGGCGACGCGTCTGCGTAAATTGAAGGTCGAAGCCGAAGCCAACAAAGCGCTCGGTCATGAGGCGCCTTTAGCAAAGGACCTCGCAGCACCCGAGCGCATCGCCATCGATTTCAAATCGCCCGCCGACCTGTCGCGCAAAGTCGAACTGGCATTGAAGGCTGTCGAGCGTGACGAGGCATCGGTCTGGAACGCACTGACGTCGCAAGGCATCTACCGCGGCTCAGGCGACAAGCAGAAGATCGCGTTCCTGTACCCGGGACAGGGTTCGCAGTACCTCAACATGCTCTCAGAGCTTCGTGACCGTGAACCCGAGGTACGGGCCGTATTCGAGCAGGCAGACCGAGTCATGCGCCCGCATCTCGACGAGCGCAATCTGTCAGACTTTATCTTCGTCGAAGCTGACGATGAAGAATCCACCAAGGCCGCGAACAATGCTCTCCGCCAGACCGAGGTAACGCAGCCCGCCATGCTGACGGCCAATGCTGCCATGACGCAGTTGCTCGACACCTACGGCGTGCAGCCCGACATGGTCATGGGTCACAGCCTGGGCGAATACGCAGCGCTCGTGCAGGCCGGCGTCCTGACGCTCGCCGAAGCACTGGAAGCCGTCAGCGCGCGCGGCCGTGAAATGGCCCACGTCGCGGTGGAAGACAACGGCAAGATGGCCGCCATCTTCGCACCGTTGGCCGACATACAGCGCGTGCTCGCGAGTATCGACGGCTATCTCGTTATCGCCAACATCAACAGCAACGAACAGGCCGTCATCGGCGGTGAGAGTGCCGCCATCGACGAAGCGATTGAACGCTTCAGCGCCGAGGGCGCCCAGGCCGTACCGCTGCCGGTCAGCCACGCCTTCCATACGCGCATCGTCGCGCCCGCCAGTGAACCGCTGAAGGCGGTGCTCTCGCGCATGCAGGTCCGCGAACCCGTGCTTCCGATCATCAGCAATGTAACGGGCACGTTCTATGAGACGGGCGTCGGCGCGACCGAGAAGATCATTGACGGTCTCGGCAAGCAGATCGCGTCCCCCGTTCAGTTCGTGAACGGGCTCAAGGAACTGTATGACGCAGGCGTTCGCGTATTCGTCGAAGTGGGCCCGAAAAAAGCGCTGAAGGGTTTTGTCGACAGCGTGCTAGGCGACAAGGGCGATGTTGTCTCGTTGTTCGTCAACCATCCCAAGACCGGAGCAATGACGTCATTCAACCAGGCCCTTTGTGGCCTGTACGCGGCCGGCCATGGCGTCGGACGAGAGCTTGCTGAGCCGGCCGTCGCAGAACCGGTCGCGAAGGCGGCGCCGCCCCCCGCGCCTGCGTCCGAACCGGCCATAAACGCCCGCGAGGAACTGACGCGGATGTTCGACGAATTCGTCGCTCGTGGTCAGCAGATACTCGGCGGCAGCATTGCCGGCGCAAGCCCCGGAAGCTCAGAGGAGATCGTCATCAGCGGCGCGGCACTCGGATTGCCCGGCACGCCGAAGGTCTTCGACGACAAGAACGTCAGTCGCATCCTGCACGGTGAGCAGTTCATCGACGTGCTCCCCTTCCGCATTCGGCAGGCAATCACCGAGAAGCACATCACCCGCCTCGTCAAACCGGAGAAAGGCGACCCGATCTTCGTCACGATCGACGACACGAAGGACGTTCTCAAACTCGGTGGCCGGGCCGGCCAGTTCGATATCGCCGAGGAGTTCGGGGTCAACCCCGAACGTGCCAAGGCATTCGATTCGACGACGGCCATGGCCGTCGCAGTCGGCCTGGATGCGCTGCGCGACGCAGGTATTCCGCTGGTGCTCAATTACAAGACGACGACGACCGGCAGCAAGTTGCCGGACCGATGGCGCTTGCCGGACGAACTCCGTGACGAGACGGGCGTAATCTTCGCATCGGCATTCCCCGGTATGGATGCGTTCAGCGAGCAGCTCGATGACTATTACATCGAACGCGGGCACCGCGAGCAGCTGGAAGGCCTGGAAAGTCTGCGTGAGTGGCTGACACACCAGGGTAACGGCTCCGGCGGCGCGATCGACGAAGTCGACCGGCGCATCGCCGAACTCAAGGGGCTCGTCGGTGAAACCGAGTATCACTTCGATCGCCGCTTCCTGTTCCGCGTCTTGTCGATGGGCCACTCGCAGTTCGCAGAGGAGATCGGCGCACGCGGCCCGAACACGCAGATCAACGGCGCCTGCGCCAGTACCACCCAGGCGGTTGCGCTGGCCGAGGACTGGATTCGCGGTGGCCGCTGCAAGCGCGTCATTATCGTGTCCGCTGACAACGTGACCTCCGATCACTTGATGGAATGGGTGGGTTCCGGGTTCCTGGCATCGGGTGCCGCCGCGACCGACGAGAATCCCGAAGACGCGGCGACGCCGTTTGACCGGCGACGTCACGGCATGATCCCCGGCATGGGCGCGGCTGCGCTCGTCGTCGAGACCGCGACCACGGTTCGCGACCGCGGCTTGCAGCCGATCGCCGAAGTGCTCGGTTCGGTCACGGCCAATAGCGCGTTTCATGGCACTCGGCTCGATATTGACCACATCGCAACGGTCATGGAAGACATGGTCGCGAAAGCCGAGGTGAGGCATGGCGTATCGCGGAGCCAGATGGCACCGCAGACGATGTTCATGTCGCACGAGACCTACACGCCAGCACGCGGTGGCAGTGCGTCTGCCGAGATTCACGCGCTGCGCGAGGTGTTCGGCAAGCAGGCTGACGAGGTCGTCATTTCCAACACGAAAGGCTTCACCGGACATGCCATGGGCGCCGGCGTCGAGGACGTCGTCGCCGTTAAGGCGCTCGAAACTGGCATCGTTCCGCCCGTGCCCAATTTCCGCGAAGTCGATCCGGAGCTAGGTCCGTTGAACCTGTCGACCGGCGGCGGCTACCCGGTGCAGTACGCGCTGCGCCTCGGCGCAGGCTTCGGTTCACAGCTTGCCATGACGCTGATGCGATGGACGCCGACGCCTGACGGCCATCGGCGCGAGGCTGACAGACTCGGCTTTGAGTATCGCATCACCGATCAGACTCGCTGGCAGGACTGGCTCAATGGCCTGAGTGGCTACGATCGTGCCGACCTCGAGGTTGAACGGCGCCGTCTGCGCGTCAGGGACCAGGGGCCGCCAACAAGAAGCGGCATCGAGGCGACCGCGCGACCCGCGGTAACCGAGGCGCAGGCTGCGACGGTAAGCGCCCCAGCTCCGGTGGCAGCACCCTCAACGCCAGAACCGGTTGTTACGTCGGCAGCAGCACCCTCTGACGACGTCGAAGCGCAGGTCATTCGTATCGTTGCAGAGAAGACCGACTATCCGCCCGACATGCTCGCTCTCGACCTCGATCTCGAAGCCGACCTTGGCGTCGATACGGTCAAGCAGGCCGAGGTATTCGCCGAGATCCGCGGACATTACGACATTCCACGTGACGAGAACCTGAGGCTCAGCGAGTTCCCGACGCTGGAGCATGTGGTTTGCTTCGTCCGCGAACGGCGCCCCGACCAGCCGGTCGCGCCAGGCGCTCCGGCTGCACAGGCAGCAGTTGCCGAAGTCGTGGCTGCAGCACCAGCCTCGCCCTCTTCCGATGGCGTCGAAGAGCAGGTCATTCGCATCGTGGCTGAGAAGACGGACTATCCGCCCGATATGCTCGCCCTCGACCTGGATCTCGAGGCCGACCTTGGCGTCGACACAGTCAAGCAAGCTGAGGTCTTTGCCGAAATCCGCGGACATTACGAGATCCCGCGCGATGAGAACCTGCAACTCAGCGAGTTCCCGACGCTGGCGCACGTGGTCGGTTTCGTCCGCGAGCGTCGCCCCGACCAGCCCGCACCGATAGCTGCTACACCGCAGGCAGCGCCTGAGCCGGCTATCGCTTCGTCGGCGGCGCCCTCTTCCGACGGCGTCGAAGACCAGGTCATTCGCATCGTCGCAGAGAAAACCGACTATCCGCCCGACATGCTCGACCTCGACCTGGACCTCGAAGCTGATCTTGGCGTCGACACGGTCAAGCAGGCCGAGGTGTTCGCCGAGATCCGCGGACACTATGACATTCCGCGTGACGAGAACCTGCAACTGAGCGAGTTCCCGACCCTCGCGCATGTCGTCGGCTTCGTTCGCGAGCGTCGACCCGACCAGCCCGCTACGGGAGCCCCTGCGGTTACCGAGCCAGCAACTGAACCCGCTGCTGGCATGACCGCAGCACCCTCCGACGATGTCGAGGCGCAGGTCATACGCATCGTCGCCGAGAAGACCGACTATCCGCCGGACATGCTCGACCTCGACCTGGACCTCGAGGCCGACCTCGGCGTCGACACGGTCAAGCAGGCTGAAGTCTTCGCAGAGATCCGAGGGCACTACCACATCCCGCGCGACGAGAACCTGCAGCTCAGTGAGTTCCCTACCCTGACTCACGTCGTCGGCTTCGTTCGCGACCGGCGGCCCGACCAGCCAACGTCACCAACTGCGGCGGCCACAGCGCCAGCGCCGGCTGCTGAAGCTGTGCCGCAAGCGGCTGAGGGCGATGAAGCCATCAAGCAGCGCGTGATGGCGATCGTGTCAGAGATGACCGGCTATCCCGAAGACATGCTGGATATGGACCTCGATCTCGAAGCCGACCTCGGTGTCGACACCGTCAAGCAGGCCGAAATCTTCGTTGCCATGCGCGAAGCCTACGGCATACCGCGGGATCCGGACCTTGTGCTTGGCGACTTCCCGACCTTGACGCATGCCGTGCAATTCGTGAAAGACCGGATGCCGGAAGGTGAATCGGCGACACCCGAACAGGCAGACAATCAAACGGAAGCAGGCTCGACGACTGTCGAAGCTGCGATGGTCGGCGACCTCGAGGCCGCCAACCAGGTGCCGCGCCGAATACCGACCGCCGTGCTGCGGCCAGCGCTCGACGTCTGCAAGCCGACCGGTGTCGAGCTTGCCGGCGGAGCTCGCGTCATCGTCATGCCCGATAAGGGTGGCGTCGGCCGTGCATTGATCGACAGGCTCGGAAAACGAGGAATAGAAGTGCTCGCCCTCAACCCGGACAGCGACAGCGTGACGATTGGAAAACAGGTTGCCGAATGGTCCGCTGAAGGTACTGTTGCGGGCCTTTACTGGCTACCCGCGCTGGATGCACATGAGGCGATCGCCGAGATGGACGACTCGACGTGGCAGGCGGCTACGGACCTGCGCATCAAAGCGCTGTATGAAGCCGTTCGCGCGCTGTATGAGCAGCTGCAGACCGGTGAGAACTTCCTCGTTGCGGCAACCCGCCTGGGTGGGCGCCACGGCTACGATGCAAACGGCGCGAGCAACCCGCTCGGCGGCGCCGTCTGCGGCTTCGTCAAGTCGTTCAAGCGCGAACGCAACGACGTACTGTGCAAGGTCGTCGACTTCGCGCCGAGTCGCAAGACGGCCGCGCTCGCCGATCGGATCATCGACGAGACGCTGGGCGATCCGGGCCTCGTCGAGGTCGGCATTGACGAAGACGCGCGCTGGTCGATTGGCATCCGCGAGATCCCCTGCGACGGATCACCCAGCGGCATGGAGCTAAACAAGGAGTCCGTCTTTGTCGTGACTGGCGCAGCGGGCAGCATCGTTTCCGCCATCGTCGCCGACCTGGCGACGGCAAGCGGGGGCACGTTCCACCTGCTGGATGTCGCCCCTGAGCCCGACCGTTCGGACCCCGACATCGCTCGCTTTGCTTCGGACCGTGACGGCCTCAAGCGCGACATATTCGAGCGCATCAAGGCCAGCGGCGAAAGAGCGACTCCCGCGATGGTGGAGAAGGAACTTGCGGGCATCGAGCGGGCTGCGGCCGCGCTGTCGGCAGTTCAAGCGATTGAAGCCTCGGGCGGCACAGCGCATTACTACTCTGTCGACCTGACCGACAGCGGCGCGCTTACCGAGGTCGTGGAATCGATCCTCGCACAACATGAGCGGATCGATGTCCTGGTGCACGCGGCGGGCGTCGAGATCAGTCGTTTCCTGCCGGACAAGGAGCGCAGCGAATTCGACCTCGTGTTCGACGTCAAGAGCAGCGCATGGCATACGATGATGCGGACCATCGGCGAGACGCCGCTCGGCGCCGCGGTCGTGTTCAGCTCGGTCGCCGGACGCTTTGGCAACGGCGGTCAGACGGACTACAGCGCGGCAAACGACTTCCTGACCAAGTCCGTCATGAGCTTCGCCGCGAACCGTCCTGATACCCGTGGCCTCGCGATCGACTGGACGGCGTGGGGTGGTATCGGCATGGCGACGCGAGGTTCGATCCCGACGATGATGGCTGCGGCAGGCATTGACATGCTGCCTCCGGAAGCCGGGATTCCCGTTGTTCGTCGTGAGCTGACGCAGGGACCGGTCGTGTCCGAACTCGTGGTCGGGGAGCGCCTCGGCATCCTCGCCGAACAGTGGGACGTTACCGGTGGCATCGACGTCGACCGACTGATGGCAGACGTCGAGCGCGGGCCGATGCTCGGCAACATTGTCGGCGTGAGCCTGACAAAGGGACTGATCGTCGAGACTGAGCTCGATCCGAAGGACCAGGCCTTTCTCAACGACCATCGTATCGACGGTACCGCCGTGCTACCGGGCGTCATGGGGCTCGAAGCGTTTGCGGAGCTGGCGACACTGGTGTTGCCGGATTATCACGTGCAATCGATAGACGACGTGAACTTCCTTGCGCCATTCAAGTTCTACAAGGACGAACCCAGGAAAGTGCGCCTGACCGCTCAATTCGTTGAGCTCGACGGACAGATCGCCGCGTTCTGTACGCTCGAAGGCGAGCGCAACATCAAGACACAGCCGGATCCGGTCGTGACGACGCACTTCACGGCGGTCGTGAGGCTGACCCAGGGCGTGCCGGACGAGTACAAGGTCGATCAGCCTCGACTCGATGCGGGCACCGCGATCGATTCTGACGCGGTTTATGACGTGTACTTCCACGGGCCCGCCTACCAGGTTCTCCAAAGCGCCTGGAGCGGCGATGTCGACACGGCGGTGGGTCGGCTGGCGAAGGACCTGCCAGCGAATCACAGTCCGCCTAACCTGCCGACGTTGATTGCGCCGCGACTCATCGAGCTGTGCTTCCAGACGGCCGGCATGTACGAACTCGGCGTTGACGGGCGATTCGGACTGCCGTCCAGGATCGGTCGTGTCACGAAGCTCAGAGAACCCAGCGTGGTCAAGGCGGACCTGTATACCGTCGTTCGCCATAGCAATGGCGGCAGGGGCTTCGATGCCGATGTAGTTGACGAGTCCGGCAATGTCTACATGCGACTGGAGGACTATTACACAGCCGAGCTTCCCGGCGCGGCCGAAGCGGTGCCAATCGATCCGATTCGCGCCGCGTTCCGGGCCGAATAAGTGGCTGGCGTCGACTTCAAGCGCATCGCGATCGTCAATCGAGGCGAAGCGGCGATGCGCCTCATACACGCGGTTCGTGAATACAACATCGAACACGATACCGACCTAACGACAATCGCGCTCTACACGGATCCCGAGCGCCGGGCGATGTTCGTGCGTGAAGCTGATGAAGCCTACAGCCTGGGATCGGCAACCTTTGTCGATGACAAGGACGGCCAGCGCAAGGTCGCCTATCTCAACTACGCGGCCATCGAGGAGGCCTTGCTGGAATCCCGCGCCGATGCCGTTTGGGTGGGCTGGGGCTTCGTAGCCGAGCATCCGGCATTTGCCGAACTCTGTGAGCAGAAACTGGGACTGACGTTCATCGGCCCGGACGCCGACTGTATGCGGCAACTCGGCGACAAGATCACGTCGAAGCAGATGGCGGAGAAGGCCGGCGTCCCCGTCGCACCGTGGAGTGGCGGCGCGGTTGGTAACATCCAGGAAGCACACGAGCAAGCGGACCGCATCGGCCTGCCACTGATGGTCAAAGCAACCGCCGGCGGCGGTGGTCGCGGCATCCGAACCGTGCGTTCAGCCGACGAGCTCGGGGACGCCTTCACCAGTGCAAGTTCCGAGGCGCTGGGGGGATTCGGCGATGCGACCGTGTTCATGGAACGGCTGTTCGAGGGCGCGCGACACATAGAGGTTCAGGTCATCGCGGATACGCACGGCAACGTCTGGTCCGTTGGCGTGCGTGATTGTTCCGTTCAGCGCCGGCATCAAAAGCTCATTGAAGAGTCCTCTTCGCCCGTTCTGACGGAGGAACAGGAACAGGGCATCAAGGAAGCCGCAGCGAGGCTTTGCCTCGAAGCCGGTTACCGCAACGCCGGCACGGTCGAATTTCTTTACGACTCGGACAAACGCGAGTTCGCGTTCATGGAAGTGAATGCTCGCCTGCAGGTGGAACACCCGGTAACCGAAGTGAGCACCAGCCTCGACATGGTCAAGCTCCAGATCCACGTAGCGAGAGGTGGAAAGCTTGACGGCGAACCGCCGCCGGCACGAGGCACGGCAATCGAAGTCCGCCTGAACGCAGAGGATCCGCAGGCCGACTTCGCCCCGGCA
The DNA here is from genome assembly GCA_030065915.1 of Woeseiaceae bacterium. Lineage (GTDB taxonomy): Bacteria > Pseudomonadota > Gammaproteobacteria > Steroidobacterales > Woeseiaceae > UBA1847. The sequence continues at coordinate 20,314 of JASJCQ010000007.1, read as the reverse complement.
CCGGGCAAGATCGAAATGCTGAGGCTACCGACCGGTGCTGGAATACGCATAGACACCGGGGTCGAGACCGGCGACCGGATACCGGCCGAGTTCGACTCGATGATCGCCAAGGTCATTGCCCACGGCCGGGATCGCAGCGAGGCCCTGTCGCGCCTGCGCCGCGCCCTGTCGGAATTGGGCGTAGTCGTCAGGGGCGGCACGACCAACCGCGCTTTCCTGCTGCGTCTCCTTAGCATGCAGGACGTCATCGACGGCACAGCCGACGTGGGCTGGCTGGACCGCAACCAGCCACCCGAACAGCGAGGTTCGAAGCGCAACGGCGAGATCGCGGTCGCGCTGGCGGCTATCCAGGTCGCCGAATCGGAATTCGACGACGAGCGCAGGCTATTCCTGACCACCGCCGCCCGTGGCCGGCCGCGAATCCGGGATGACATCGGTCATGACATGGAGCTAAGGCACGGCGGTAACCTGTACAAGATGCGCGTACTCCGCTATGGCAGAGAGACTTACCGCGTCGACGTCGACGGACACACACTGCACCTGCAAGTAGAACCTATCGGTACCTTCGAAAGACGCGTTACCTGCAAAGGAAAGTCTTACCGCACGCTAAGCATCTTCGATGGCGTCGCCTACGCAATCGAGATCGACGGAATCCCGCACCAGGTACTTTGCGATGACGGTGGCACCGTACGCGCGCCGTCACCGTCCGTCGTGGTATCGCTCAAAGTGAAGCCCGGAGACTCCGTGAAACAGGGCGACACGCTCGCGGTGCTCGAGGCGATGAAACTCGAGATGCGCGTGCCATCGCCGTTCTCGGGGACCGTTCAGCAGCTCTCAGCCGTAGAGAATGAGCAGCTGGATAGCGGAGCACCCATACTCAAGCTCAAACCTGACGCTACCGACGAGCAGCAGCAATCTGCAAACCGGCTGGAGTTCGGCAATCTCGCGGACGATCCGGACCAGAAACGTAGTATCGGGGAACGTTGCCATAGCAACATGCTGAAACTGCAACAGTTGGTGCTTGGCTACGATGTCGGCGTCAAGGACACCGAGCGAGTGATCGCCGGTCGGGCAGAGCTTTGCACACGGGTTCGAGCGACAGATTCGCTACTGTGCGCAGACGAAGACTTGCTGCTGAAGCGATTCGCGGATGTATGTGCCTTGTCCCAACGCCAGCCTCCCCCGGCTCGCGCGCGTCGGGCGCAGGTTACACCGTCATCACACCAGCAGTGCCTGTTCACCTACATGCGCAGCCTGGAGTTGAAGGGGTCGGGACTGCCTCGACACTTCATCGAGGATCTCAAACGAGCACTTGCGCACTACGACGTCGAGGACCTCGAGCCGACGCGACAACTCGAAGAGGCGCTACTGTGGGTGCACAAAGCGCATCTGTCCGTCGAACGACAGCTACCTGCGGTGTTGTCGATCCTTGATCGTCGCCTGCGCCACATCGGTGAATTGCGTGACCTGATCGACGAGGAATACCGTGACGTTCTCGATCGGCTCGTGGACGTCAGTGGCGATCGCTATCCGGCGGTTTCCGACCTTGCGCGGGAAGTGCGATACAAGTATTTCGACGAGCCATTGTTCGACGCTACCCGGCAACAGGCGTATGCCGAGGCCGAACGACACATCGACTACCTGGCCGAAAACCCCCGCGCCGAGGACCGAAGTACAGTGATGCAGGCGCTCGTAGATTGCCCGCAGCCGTTGATGACCTGGTTATCCGAACGTTTCCGCAGCGGATCGGAGAGCATGCGCAAGTTGGCCATCGAGTGCCTGACCAGGCGCTACTACCGGATTCGAGCGCTTGAGGCCGTCGGCATAAAACACAGCGATGACCACCCGTTCTTCTGTGCGGAATACGACCACGAAGGCCGGCAAATCAGCCTGGTCACGACGCATGCGCACTACGAATCCTTCGCTGATTACGGCAACGCCGTCCTCGAGGTCATTCGCCACATCCCGCTGGACAACGATATCGTCCTCGATTTCTATGTTCACCGCGAGCAGGAAGAAGAGAGCGAGGACGATACACTCGAATACATTCGGCAGACGCTCGAAGCAATCCCGTTCCCACGGCCCATCCGGCGCATCGTAACGTCAGTAAGGATTCCGGGCGCGGGCCTCGGAATGACGGGACAGCGTTACTTTACCTGGCGTCCTTCCGACAGCGGCTACTGGGAAGAGTCTTCGTACCGCGGGATCCATCCGATGATGGCCAAGCGACTTCACTTGTGGCGGTTCAAGAACTTCGATCTGGAGCGCCTGCCTTCGACTGAAGACGTCTATCTGTTCCGTGCGACCGCGAAAGAGAATTCCAGGGACGAACGGCTGTTCGTCGTTGCCGAGGTTCGCGACCTTACGCCGGTGCGTGACGACAACGGGAAGCTGGTAGCCCTGCCCTACCTCGAGCACATGTTCCAGCAAGCGCTCGCAGGCATCCGCGTCTTCCAGTCGCATCGGCCGGTGCGTCAGCGCCTGCTCTGGAACCGAGTGCTGCTCTATGTGTGGCCACCGATGGACTTCACCATCTCCGAGCGCTCACGAATGATCCGCAAGCTTCTCCCCGCCACGAGGGGGCTGGGGCTGGAGCAGGTTCGCCTGCGCGGCAGGATGGCAAGACGCCCCGGCGAGGAGCCGCGTGACACCATTGCGCAGATATGGAACCCGGCGGGCCACGGCCCGACAATCGAATTGCTGGAACCCCGGCCGCATGCGATGCGGCCGCTGTCGCCGTATCGCCAGAAAACAATCAAGATGCGGCAGCGCGGAATGATGTATCCCTACGAGATTATCCGCCTGCTGTCACCGGACCGCGATCACGAATCGAACCTTCCGGCAGGCGAGTTCGTCGAGTACGACCTGACCAACGATGGCCGACTGAAACCCGTCGAACGGAAGCCCGGATCGAACGAGTCCGGGATCATTGTCGGTGTGATAAACAGCATCACAGACAAACACCCGGAAGGTATGACGCGCATCATGATCCTGGGCGATCCGACCAAAGGCATGTGCTCCCTCGCGGAACCGGAGTGCACACGAGTCATCGCGGCGCTGGATCTGGCTGAAGAGATGGGGGTTCCCGTGGAGTGGTTCGCAGTGTCCGCAGGCGCCAAGATCGCCATGGATAGCGGCACGGAGAACCTGGACTGGACCGCAAGGGTTTTGCGTCGCCTCGTCGAATTCACCCAGGACGGTGGCGAGGTGAATGTCGTTGTCTGCGGGATCAACGTCGGTGCCCAGTCCTACTGGAACGCCGAGGCCACGATGCTGATGCATACACGCGGCATCCTGATCATGACGCCGGAGGCCGCGATGGTTCTCACGGGCAAGCAGGCGCTGGACTACTCGGGCAGCGTCTCGGCCGAGGATAACCTCGGCATCGGCGGTTATGACCGAATCATGGGACCCAACGGCCAGGCTCAGTACTGGGCGGCAGATCTCGAGGAGGCCTGCCAGATACTTCTGCAGCATTATGACCACAGTTATCGGCTGAGAGACGAGTGCTGTCCGCGCAAGGCGACGACTACGGACCCTGTGGACCGGGACATCACCGAGTATCCCTATGGCGATGGTGCCAACGGCGAGTTTGCGACCGTTGGCGAGGTCTTCTCTGACGAACATAACCCGGGTCGAAAACGGCCGTTCGAAATGCGTCGCATCATGCATGCCGTCGTCGACCAGGATCACGAGCCCCTCGAGCGCTGGTCCGCCATGCGTAACTCGGAAATCGGCATCGTCTGGGATGCGCACATCGGCGGGCGCCCTGTCTGCATGATCGGCATCGAGTCACGGCCGTTATTGAGGACAGGACTGGTGCCAGCCGACGGACCCGAGCTCTGGACCGCAGGCACCCTCTTCCCCGGCTCATCTCGCAAGGTAGCGCGCGCGATCAACTCTGCGTCGGACAACCGGCCACTGGTTGTGCTCGCCAACCTGTCGGGCTTCGATGGATCGCCGGAATCGATGCGTGAGTGGCAGCTGGAATACGGCGCCGAAATCGGGCGTGCGGTTGTCAACTTCGAGGGTCCGGTCGTTTTCTGCGTCGTTTCTCGCTATCACGGCGGAGCCTTTGTCGTATTTTCGAAATCTTTGAATGAGAACATGCAGGTAGCCGCGCTGGATGGAGCCTACGCATCGGTCATTGGTGGGGCTCCGGCCGCGGCCGTCGTCTTTGCCAGGGACGTTCGACAGGCGGCCAACACGGATCCCCGCATCGTCGAGATGACCGAGAAACTGAAGGCGGCCGACGGCGCGGAACGTGCGAGCCTGCGTGCCGAGTTCGACACGCTGATCAAGCAGGTCCAGATTGAGAAGCGCGCTGAATTCGCCGACAAGTTCGACACGGTGCATTCGGTACAGCGCGCAATGGACGTCGGGTCGATAGACGCGGTCATCGCCCCGGGTGCATTGCGCCGGTTCCTCATCGAATCCGTCGAGCGCGGTATCGAACGCGAAATCGCAAGAACCGCGTTAACACCGGAGCAAGCAGTGGCGTCATGATACAGCTCGTTTACACGACGCAGGATTGGTACCAGTTACCAACGGAACTCGACTGGCTCACCTCGGCTGAACGAGAGCGGCTGGACGGCTTTCGTTTCGACAAACGGCGGAGAGACTGGCTGCTGGGTCGATGGGCGGCGAAGATCGCCCTCCTGCAGCTGAGCGGCATGCCAAGGTGGGATATCCGGCGCCTCCAGATCGACACCGCGCCAGACGGCGCACCGGTTCCGATGCTGGACGGCTCACCGTGTGCAGTCGAGCTTAGCCTGAGCCACAGTCACGACCGGGCACTTGCCGCCGTCTCGCGAGGAGCGACGGCATTGGGATGTGACATCGAGTTCGTCGAACCGCGCAGCGACGTCTTCGTCGAGACTTATTTCACTGACTTGGAACGTGTCCACGTCGACGATACGAGTCCATTGAATCGGGATTCGGCGGTCACTAAAATCTGGAGCGCCAAGGAAAGCACACTGAAGGCACTTCGCGTCGGTTTAAAGGTCGACACCCGCAGCGTCGAGGTGATCGACGATGGCAATCGAACCGGGGAAGACTGGGGTATCGCGCGAACAGTCGTCGACGATGCAGGTGAATTCGCCTGCCGGTGGCGCGTTGACCGGGGCTTTGTTCTGACCATCGCTACGCGCGATCCCGTAGAGATAGCCAGGGCGCATTGAGTTAGCCGCTCAGATGCTCAGAACGTCACCCGCGCCGAGGATGCTGCACCTCTTCCCCAGCGCCTCGACACCGCGCTTGAACTTGTGATCATCGGCGACCGCTATCTTCCTCTTCCACAGGAACGGCACGTTGTAGTGACAAGGAATAACGATCTCCGGATCGATCCTGTCCACGGCCTGTAGTGCATCTTCGACATCCATCGTCCAGGTATTCTGGCCCAGACCGCCAATAGGGATCATCAATACGTCCGGACTCAACCCGTCCCAGTCGGGCATGAGTATGGAGTCGCCGAGATTCAGGATCGACTTGTCCCCAATCGTTATTTTAAAGCCCATCGCACCGAGGCCGGTGCGTTCGCCCGGGCCGGGCACCTTGCGAATTCTGAAGCCCAACAGTGATACCTCGATGGGACCATGGACTGCACGCACGGCCTCGAAACTGACGTTGCCCAGCTCGATGGAGTCACCGACGTCCATTGGGTGCAAGTTCTCGAAGGGAACCCAGGAAGTCAGCTCCTTTCCGCGGGGGTCGATTACGAGCGTCTGTCCGTTCTCGGTCTTCGTCAATTCCGTGCCGCACACAACGGGTGCGCCGGACGCTTCGGCGACACGATCTGACTGCCAGTGGTGGTCAGGATCGCCGTGCGTGATGACGATGTGCGTGATCGCGGGCCACTTCTCCTCCGGGATCAGGCTCCGGAAGTCGAAGAGATAGAAGTACTGGCCGGGATCGATCGCAACCCTGATGTCGCCGTCCTCGACGAGGAACGCGTTATACAGGTAATGGGTGATCCTCATGCGACTTGCTCCTGGCTTTGAGCTCACAGCTGTGGAAGTGCTCACTGAGTCGTCGCTGGCCGTACGGCTCTCCGATTACATCCATGGTCATTACGCTGGTCATGAACTCGATGGGACCATAGACCTTAAGGGGCGTAAGCCGACGCAGCACTTTTACAACCCATGAAACCACGGGCTCCGGAATACTCGTGATCTTCGCAGTCCGACCCAGAGTATCGAAGGCCATCTTCGCAATGTCACGGTAGGTGAAAACTTCAGGACCGCCGACTTCAAGCTGCTGCAACTGTATCTCCAATGCCTCAACGCAGAACTCGGCAAGATCGGCGCCGTGGATCGGGTTGATCCGGTTCTGTCCATCGCCGCACAGGAAGACCCGTCCTGACCGTGCCATCGACAGGAACTCCTCCATATCCGAAAAGAAGCCTGTTGGACAGACGACAGTGTAGTCCAGGCCCGACTTTTCGAGCTTGTTGACGAAAGCCTGCTTGGCCTGAATCATCTCGACGTGCTGCAGATTCTCGGCATTCAGAACATGGACATACACGAACTTCGAGACATCGGCATCCTCTGCCGCGTTCAGGAGGTTTTTATTCGCCTGGTAATCGACGTCCCAGTAGGTCAGGCCGTCTTTCTGGCGCGTGATTCCAACCGATGAGAAAACGCAGTCTATGCCATCGCATACGCCGACGAGAGACCTGGGATCGGTCACCTCACCGATGAAGAGATCGTCAGCATACTCTTCGACAGAAGCAAGTTTTTCAGCATTCCGGCCGAGCGCGCGTACCCAGTAACCCTTTGCCTTCAACGCTTTGACAACGTGCTCACCCAGGTAGCCAGTGGCGCCAGCGACAAGGATTTTCTTCATGTCAGACCCCCCTTGCAACTTCGACTATGGCGGGGACTCCCTGCGCACTCGGACGCCCATCGCGTCCGAGGCCGTCCCTGCACTTTCCATTGTCGGGTTCAGGCGAAAGGGGTCAATGCTGGCTAATACTTAATGGCGGCAACCTGGCCGGGCAGCTGGCTGCTTGGGCGTTGCGACATGCAGGAATCGCTTACTGAGAAGCTTCCGACGACGATTCCGTAGCGGCCGCAGACTTGCTCGTCTCTGCACGCTTTACAGGGACATCGCGAACGACACGGCCGATGACCGCGCGGTGGATGGCTTCCGCCGGACTCTCGCCAGACAGTGGCTCGAGATCCTGCTCGGGGATGATGATTCTGGACTTCATATAAACATTGTACGACTACAGAGGATGCTGAGAAGTGCGTGCGTCACATCCTGAAATCAAGGGCGGTCAAGACCCCCGGCTGGCTAGGCCAGCACGTCGTTAAACAGCTGGCTCGGACGCATCACCGAGCTGGTCTTGCTCCTGTCGACGAAGTAGTAGCCACCGAGATCCACGGACTTGCCTTGAACGTCGGCCAGTTCCTCGACGATCCGCGCCTCGTTACTTGCCAGTGCTATGGCCAATTCGGCGAAAGTCGCCTTTAGCTCGGCGTCGTCATCCTGCTCCGCCAGCGCCTCCGCCCAGTACAGTGCCAGGTAGAAATGACTACCGCGGTTGTCCAACTCGCCGGTGCGTCGCGAGGGCGACTTGCCTTCGTCCAGCAATCGTTCGGTCGCGGCGTCCAGCGTAGACGCGAGGATTCCCGCCTTTACGTTGTCCGTTTTCTTGGCGATGTCGTCGAAGGAAACCGCGAGGGCGAGGAATTCGCCCAGGGAATCCCATCGGAGATGATTCTCCTCGGCTAGCTGCTTGACGTGTTTCGGCGCAGAACCGCCGGCGCCGGTTTCGAACAGGCTGCCACCGGCCATCAGCGGCACGATCGACAACATCTTGGCACTGGTGCCCAGTTCCATGATAGGAAACAGGTCGGTCAGGTAGTCACGCAGGATGTTGCCCGTCGCAGCGATGGTGTCGATGCCCCGACCCACGCGTTCCAGTGAGTAACGCATAGCGCGAACCTGCGACATGATCTGGATATCGAGGCCATCCGTATCATGGTCTTTCAGATAGGTCCGGACCTTCTTGATCAACTCTGCTTCGTGCGGACGGTACGGATCGAGCCAGAATACGACCGGGGTTTCCGAGTGGCGGGCCCGGGTCACGGCCAGCTTGACCCAGTCACGAATCGGTTCGTCCTTGACCTGGCACATGCGCCAGATGTCACCCTCTTCGACGTTCTGTGTCAGCAGGACCTCGCCTGTGTCCAGATCGGTGATATTCGCAACGCCGGCCACCGGCACTTCAAACGTCTTGTCATGCGAACCGTACTCCTCGGCTTTTTTCGCCATCAGTCCAACGTTGGGAATGGTCCCCATCGTGGCCGGGTCGAAGGCGCCGTGCCATTTGCAGAAGTTGATCATCTCCTGGTAGATGCGAGCGAACGTAGATTCAGGCATGACCGCCTTGCAGTCGTGCTGGCGGCCATCCGCGCCCCACATCTTGCCGCCGGAGCGAATCATTGCGGGCATCGACGCATCGACGATGACGTCGCTTGGTGAATGGAAATTGGTGATGCCCTTGGCCGAGTCGACCATCGCCAGCGGCGGGCGGTGCTCGTGGCAGGCGTGCAGGTCTTCGATGACCTCTTCACGCAAAGACGCCGGCAAGGTATCCACCTTCTCGTAGAGGTTTACCATGCCGTTATTGACGTTGACCCCCAGCTCCTCGAACAGCTTCTCATGCTTCTCGAACGCGTCCTTGTAGAAGATCTTGACGCAGTGACCGAACACGATCGGGTGCGAGACCTTCATCATCGTGGCCTTGACGTGCAGTGAGAACAGGATGCCGGCCTGACGGCAATCCTCCAGCTCGCGCTCGTAGAATTCGCACAGCGCCTTCTTGCTCATGAACATGCTGTCCACGACTTCACCTTCCTGGAGTGCGACCTCGGGCTTCAGCACGATGGGCTCGCCGCCCTCAGGAATGAGCTCCATCTTTACCCTGCGCGGCTTGTCCAGCGTCATGGACTTCTCGCCGTGATAAAAGTCCCCTTCGTGCATGTGCGAGACGTGGGTTCTCGACCACTGCTTCCACTCGCCCATGGAGTGCGGGTTCTTTTTGGCGTAGTTCTTGACCGCGCCCGGCGCGCGCCGGTCCGAGTTGCCCTCTCGCAGCACCGGGTTGACGGCACTACCGAGCACCTTGGCGTAGCGGGCGGCAATCTCGCGCTCTTCGTCCGATTTCGGATCTTCCGGGTAGTCCGGCAGGTCGAACCCGTTGCTTCGGAGCTCGGCGATGGCCGCATTCAGCTGCGGCACCGAGGCGCTGATATTCGGCAGCTTGATGATGTTCGTCTCGGGAAACTGGGTCAGCTCGCCAAGATGAGCCAGGTTATCGGGAAACGCCTGACCTTCCGGCAGCCGCTCCGGAAACGCGGCCAGGATTCGCGCAGCCAGCGAAATGTCGACCTGCTCGACATCGATACCCGCGGCGGCGGCAAATCGCTCGATGATCGGGTACAAAGAATAAGTCGCGAGCATCGGGGCTTCGTCGGTATAGGTGTAGAGGATTTTTCCGCTCATTTCGGTTCTCAAGGGGGCTGAGTTTGTAAGTGTTGACTGCCACCGCGATCACACGAAATCTGTAACCCGACGGCTTGCTTATTCGTAATTCCGCCTATTCTAAACGGGATGAACCAAAAACTCAGTGCCACAGTAAATGATCATCGATGCGGAACGCAGATTCCGACAAGTGGCGTGGATGGCCCGGGACACCAGTCCCTCATGATGTTGATCCCGACTAGCGCAATCCGGCTTTCTCACAAGTCGCAGTCGTCGCGATCGCCGATCAGATATGGAACAGGCATCCGGCTTCTGACGGAGCAAGCGCCAATAGACGATATGCGAATCATTTAACCTGGCATTATGGTTGCAAGGAGTCTCAGCCCCTCGCGCTCGACAATCCGGACGGCTGTGCCCACGGTGAGTTCGGCGGTATCTCCGGGATGTATGGCGGCGGCCCACGTCTCACCACGAACTGACACGCGGCCCTCGGGGGAGTTATTGAATCCACTGACTACGATAGCCTTTTCCGCAGGGATCTCGTTCTCGTTCAGCCGCTCGCCGGGGCCTACCCACACCCTGGTGGGTGCGATGCGTTCCATCCAGGCGGCAATCGCCAGGTCCGCGAGCAGGGCGCTGGCCAGCGCGACGGCGAGGCTCACAGCAACGCTCAGCTCGGTCTGTTGGTCGAGCCACAGGAAGACCGGTCCGCCCACGACGATCGTCGTCGGCAAAATCGCCAGCCACCAGGTAAATGAGTAACGTTTCACTGTTTGTCTATTTCGCTGCCATCGACACAGCGCTCCGTGTATGAAGCGTAGCAATATCGGCCACTGCGGCAAAGTCGAAGAATTCGTCCTGTCTGTTCGATTTAGCGGGGGTCTGGATCGGTACTGCAGTCGCTGACCAGCGCAGCGACTCGAGCAAACGCATCGACCACTCTGAGCACGCCGACCGATCGACCATCACGCGTGGCGATCAGGGATAGCGCACGTAGTCGGATAAGACGATGCACGGCGACATTCAATGGTATCGCCACATCGATGAGTTCTTCGCCCGCCAGCGGTTCGACCAGGTCGCGCACCCTGACCTGTTCTACTTTCTCAGCAAGGTTCGAAAGAGGATGCTCCCAGGCGCCAAGTCCGTCGACCATGGACAAGGCGTCGACATCCCTCAGACCTTGCGGTTCCAGCCCCTTCAGGATGTCCCACACCACCAGTCGCCCGACAACGTCGCCCGCACTATCCAGGACGAGGACGGCAAAATCGCGTGGCGTACTCGGATCGATTCTCCCCTCGCCCTTCAGTGCGCCGGAGAGCTTGTCGAAGGCCTCCGCTAGGCTCGCGTCCAGCTCGATAGTCGTGTAACCCGATAGCGGTACCATGACGTCAGCGACCGTAAGGTCGGTTATCGGTGTATCCGGGCTCACAGGTTCACCAGCAGTTGCCCAACGATGCCGGCGATGACCCCGTAGAGCAACATTGGCCAAATCGTGCGTTTCAAGATGGCGCCCTCCTGCTTCGCAACACCCAGAATAGAGCACACGGCGACGATGTTATTGATGCACACCATGTTGCCCATCGCGGCACCGACCGATTGCAGAGACAGGATCAAAGTCTGATCGAGCCCGAGCTCTCTCGCAACGGAGACCTGAATTCCCGCGAAGGTCAGATTCGAGATCGTGGCTGAGCCCGAAAAGAAAGAGCCTAACGCGCCCAGGTAGGGAGCGAGGTACTGCCAGCTTTGGCCAGTCGCCGTGGCGAATGCATCTCCGATGAGCACCACCATTGAGGTTTCGCCGCCGAGCATGAGCAACTTGACCATCACCAGGGCACCGAGCAGAGCCAGGATGGTGTTGATCATTCGTCTTGCAGTGTCAGTCCAGACCGCGCCGAAGTCCGCGACAGGCATGCGTAGCACAGGAATTGATACCAGTACGACCAGCAGGAACGGTATGAACGCGGGGACATACAAGGTTTGAAAGGTCCAGGCGATGTCCGATCCGAAGATTCCGGACAACTCAATGGCCAGTGACTGAGTCACCCCAAGCTCACCCAATGAACCTAAGGGTAGCCCTGCCAGTGGTGTTGAATCTGTCAACGCGCCTTTGATGCCGAGCTGCTCGATGCGCGTGACGACGAGCACAAGCACCGTCGCCCAGATGGGAAAGAGCGCCCTGATCAGCTTACCCGCGGGTACAGCAGCAACACGGCTCGGGCGGTCTCCGTCCGTGGTCTGTTCCAGTCCCAGACCGAGGCGGGCCGCAAAGATTGCGACAACGAGTCCAATCATGCCTGCTATCAGCGACGGAAACTCGTAGCTGTACCGGGCTAGTAGCACGTACGGCAGAACGCAGCCGAGAATAGTGATGTAGACGTAAATGAGATTTGCACGAATTTTCGATGCGGGGATGACGTAGCTCAAGGCAATAACCGGGATCACGAGGGCGGCAGCCGCGTGAATGAGGGCGGTGCTGTAACTCACCGCCATGATTTCAGCCTCCGTCAGACCAAGCTGCCCGAGACCGAACCACGTTGGCGTGCCTACCGCACCGAATGACACGGGCACTGAGTTCATAATCAATGCCAGCACCGCGACCTTGAACGGCGCGAAGCCCAAACCAACCAGGATAGGCGCGGCGAGGGCTGCCGGCGTCCCGAATCCACTGGCACCCTCGATCATGAACGAGAACGCCCACCCGATAATCATTAACTGCGCCACCGGGTTGGGACTAATCCCATTCAGCCAGCCGCGCACGGTCGTCATCGCCCCGGATGCGTCCATCACCTTGAACAGCAGGATGGCTCCCCAGATGATCAGGATGGGCGTCCAGGCTTCCATCAATCCCTGAACCACCGTCGCGTTCACGAGGTTCGGGTCGTCGGCGAACCATAGCAACTTCGCGGCGTACGTCATCAACGCCACGAGAGGAAGTGCACGATGCGACGCCAGTGCCTCCGACTTGGTCATCAGCCAGATAAGCACCGCGATCGGCAGAACGGCTACGATCAGGTCTGTGGACATGACGGCGTCGGGCGTTTGATTCGAGCGACTAAGGCGACAAAGATCGCAGACTTTGTTTCAAGGTATCGGCCGACGCGACCAGGGCCTTTTGCTCATCGTCGCTGAGCGGCATTGGCACACGTCCGCCCGCGCCATTGATGCCGACGGCCGCCGGGATACTGAGGCAGACATCGTCGATACCGTATTCGCCGTGCAGCCGTACGCTGATGGGTAGCACACTGCTCTGGTCTTCCTGGATCGTGCGGACCAGGTGCGCGAGCACCAGGCCAATGGCCCAGTTGGTGTAACCCTTGCGCTCTATGATCTCGTACGCTGCATTGCGTACCCGCTGGAAGATCTCTTCGAGGACGTCAGGGTCGTAAGGGCGGCCGAGAATGCTGTTGTTGAGGATTGGCGTGCCGCCGATGTTCGCCCTGCTCCACGCTACGATCTCAGAATCGCCATGCTCACCGAGAATCAGGGCGTGCACGGATCGAGGATCGACTTCATAGTACTCTGCCAGTAGTGTCCGAAGTCGGGTGGTATCCAGCATGGTGCCGGTTCCGATCACTTTCTCGTCCGGCCGCTCGGACAGGTCCTGCATCACGTAAGTCAGTATGTCCACCGGGTTGGAGGCGATGAGAAGAATCGCCTTAGGTGCGTGACGATCGAGCTCCTCCGCAATCTGTTTGAAGACCGCCGCGTTTCGATTCAGCAGCGAGAGCCGATCCTCGCCCGGCTTCTGACTGACACCTGCGGTAATGATCACGATCTGTGCGCTCGACAGGTCCGAATAGTCACCCGCCCAGACGCGGCGACGACCTACATAGCCCTGAGCGTGCATCAGATCCATCGCCTCGCCTTCCGCACGCTTGCCGTCGACGTCGATCAGGATCAGCTCTCTCGCGATGCGTTGCTGGAACAACGACGTGGCTGCCGCCATGCCGACCTGGCCGGTTCCAACAATTCCAATGGTATGACGGTGTAGCATGTGGTCGCTCCCGGGCAAAGACAGGCTGAAATTTCAGAAAAAATTTATGACCGACAGTCGATCCTGCCAGTCTGCAGGAACGCTTGAGTCAGTCGGCATAGTTGGGTTCGGTTGTTCCGGATCGTTTTTGTATCGAGTCCGAGAATCTAGCAAAGTCGGTGATCACAAGGTCACCGCGAAACATCTTGTTACTGTCAGACGTCCGGGTTCGAGCGGGATGGCACGACGGTCAGGGCGCTGGCCGCACATGGTAGTCGTGCCGACAGCTAATCCGCTGAGTGTCCCGACCGTTTCGGGCAGTAGGTCGCTGAGAAATCCCCTTTTTTGATGGTTCCGTCCTTGAGGGTAAACGAGTAGTCTCCAGCGAGACTGCGAGGCTCAAAATTTGTAATGGACAGGGACCCGGAGCGACACGACGAATGAATGTGAGGATCAAAGCTGCTCACATAGCCGCATGTAGTGAGCTCGGACACCTGGAATTCGAGCTTGCCCGGACTGAACCCGAAATACAGGACGCTTTTCAGATTATCCCGAGCCACTCTCCAGTCGCTATGTCCTTCATACACGAATACTCCAAGACCCCCATCGGTCCCGCTGTCGTTGAAGCAGGCAACCGATAACTCTTCTGACTGCCGTAGCGAATCTCCCAATGTCGGCACTGCAACGAGTACAACACACAAAGGCAAAAAGCTTGCCCGGCTGGCCAGTCTTCTCAATGGTCTTGCCCCATGCGTAATCAACAGCGAACACCACTATATTGACGACGTACGAGGCCCTCGTAAAGGTGCCCTTTTTTTAGGATTCGTTGCGGCAGCAGGATTTGCGCCGTTCCGGCAGGCCGCTGCCGCCATCCTGGTCTCCCCAACGAAGAGTAACCACCGCTTCCCTGCCAGTCACGGGACAGGATAAGAACACTCAAGTGATACTTTCGTGACACTTCCCCACTAGTCTTTCTGGCGTTCCACGGCTCTGCACAAAGAGCTGGTCAATGAAGACCCATCCCACACTAAATCGCTAGAGGACAATTCGATGAACCGAAGATTACATGCACTTCGCACGCTGCTCTGCGCCGGACTTGCCATGGCCTTTCTATCGCCTGCGCTCGCGTTGGCCGACCACAACTCGATCACCTACAAAGTCACGATCTACAATCTCACTGCCGGACAGCCATTCACACCGCCGGTCATTGCCGTACACAACCGGCGCGCGGATATCTTTGAGGTCGGTGAATATGCCAATGACGGTGTCATCGCGATCGCCGAAAATGGCGATAACAACCCGCTGCTCGCCGCCCTGGCCAGCGACACCAATGTCATTGACTACGCCGTGGGCAACGCCCCCATCGTGCCCGCGAACAATCCCGGCGAGACTGGCTTTGACAGCATCGCCTCGTTCACCATCACGACCGATCGCCGCAACCGGCGCCTCTCTCTTGTCGCTATGCTGATCTGCACCAACGACGGCTTTACCGGCATCGACTCAATCCGCCTGCCACGTCACAGCACGACCGTGTATGCACGCGGCTACGAAACGCGCACGGAACGTAACACCGAGGACTTTGCCGATATCGTGCCACCTTGTCAGGGCCTGATCGGTGAATCATCAGACGATCAGGGCGCCGGTCAAAGCAATCCCCTGCTCGCTGAAGACGGCGTCATCATTCCACACGTTGGCGTCATCGGCGACAACGACCTTAAACGAGCGGTCCACGATTGGGCCGACCCGGTCGCCAAGATCGTCATCGAGCGAGTCCGCCGCTACTGATTCTGCCGCTGTCAGCTCGTCCAGGGCCGACCCTCGGGTTCCGAGGGTCGGCCTTTTCAATTCGGTACGGCGTTTTTTAGCGCAGTGATAGCGTTGACTCAGTCGTCATCATCGTCGTCGTCGCGATCATCACGGTCGTTTCTGTCGTCGCGATCATCGTCGTCATCTTCGTTACGAACCGGCACGAATCTCTGTTTCGATGCGGCGCTGCGCTTCACATCCCGGTTTCGCTGGCGGATATCGTAATAGTCGTTCGTCAGCCAACGACCGAGAATGTTGGCATACAGCGGACTTCCGAGAACGCCGCTTGCGCCACCCGGCAAGGTCGTTTGTCCCTCAATGCTGCGCGGCCACCGGCTCGACTCGCCGATATAACGGCGTGACGGACCGCTGCCGAACATGAAGTCGTTGCTGCTATCGGCGCGGGCCGAGTGGCTCGACGCGTCGACCACACCAAAGCCACCATCGACTGCCAGGCCCATCAGGTCCGGGAACGATGCGGGAAAGGCGCCGCCCGCGGGCGGTATGCTGAAGGGAGGGCCCAACGGATGATCCAGCACGATGCGGTGCAGCCGGCCCCAGCGATAGTCGTTCTGGTCGGTCGAGCCACCGAAGGCAGACTGGAAATCCGGGCCGGCCAGCAGGTTCAGTGCATCCTGTACGCTCTTCAGGATCAGGATATCCCGCCGCGCCATCGAATCATTAACACCCGGCATGTTGAAGAAGTTCACCCCGGACACACCGAAACCGAGCTGCGTATCGTACTTGTCGAACAGGTTGCGCAAGGCGGTCATCGCCAGGCTGCTCGGCGGCTTGGGCATCCGAATCGGAGCGACGATTTGGTCTATCCCATCGAGCGTCGCATCGATCGTATTGCCGATCATCTGGCCGCGCCAGACGGAGTAGATCGTCGCGGCGATACTGTGCCCGATTTCCTCAGCCGAGGGCTCGGCGCGGTCGCCGTCTTCGTCGCTCGCATCATAGCCTTCGCGCACGCCTGTCGGCGTCGAGTAGTCCCACTCTTCAAGCCTGGCGACCGCCTCCCCGATGCGTGGATCCGAGGCAACCAGGCCGGCCAGTGTCGAGTCGGCCCCGGCAGAGGTCGCGGTTGCATACGCCTCGAGAATCAGCGGCGTGAAAACCTGCGCGTCAAGCAGCTTGACGTCGGCCTGGATCTCTTCCATGTCGTCACGGCTTAGCGGTCCCGACGCCAGCCGCTCGTCGAAGCCCTGGGTGATACGGCCGGCACGCGTGCCGGTCGCGTAGCCCGGGTTCAGATAGAAGATGCCGCCGCCGGGCCTGAACTCATTGAAGGCGTTGTTGTCGCGCGTGTTGCCGGTCGGGTCGTTGTTGGCATTGATGAAGTAGCCGTTGACCGGGTTGATGAGCTTTGGCATTTCGTCGAACGGAAGAATCTCGTACGGCACAGTCTGCTGCGGCTGCGGGTTGCTTACCGGCGCCCATTCATTTCCGCCGGTACCGTTACGAATGAAGTACGGCGGCAGGCCGGCGACGGTACCGGCCTGCAAATCCTCGCGAATCGGCATTTCGGCGCTCGTGAAATAGGCGATATTGCCGTCGGTGTCCATGTAGGCGAAGTTCTGCGAGCCGAAATCGAAAAACTGCAGGGCTTCCTTGAAGTCGTTCATGTTCTTCGCGAAGTTGAACCCGCGGAAGGCATCAAACTCGCGCGTGGCACTGAAGCCCGTGTACTGCACGCTGAGCGCAACGCCGGTCACCAGGTCGATATTGATGATCGGACCGTTGTTGCGTCGCGGCACGATCAGCGTGACGGCCGGAATGAACACGTTGCCCACGGCGCCGTCTGGCGGCGCAAGTTCGAGATTGTCCGCCACGCCGTCCAGCAGGTTGTAGCGATACGTCTGCGGTATCGGCAGCAGCGGTTCCGGGCTGCCGAGGTAGATCGTGCTGAGGCCGCTGGGTGAGCTCGGGTCCGGGACAACCTGTTCCTGGTAGGTGTCGGTTACGTCCATCGGATTCACCGTGGCGCCCCAGGTGATGCGGCGATTCTGCCCCAGCGTAACAAAAGGTACGCCTGGGAAGCTGCTGCCTACCACATCCAGCTTGTCGCGCCTCGCTTTGAGGTGGTTCTGGTACCACGTGGCCGGTGTGTTCAACGCGAGATGGGGATCGTTGGCCATCATCGCCCTGCCGCTGGCGCTTCGGCTCGGCGCCACGGCCCACTCGTTACTGCCTGTCGGCTTGTCGGTCGACTTGAGCGCATTCTCGAGCATAGGGATGCCTTTGACTCGCTCGATGTAATCCTCGACGAGTTTCATCATCGCCGGATCGAGTTGCTTACCTGTAGCTTTCGCCGCCTTCGACGTCTTCTTGCCTAATGCCGACCGTCGTGCTTTCGCGGATGCCGCGCTCTTGGCCGACAGGCTCGCCGCCGGCGCGGCCAGCGCATCCGGAACGGTCGCCGCCGGATCAAACGGCGCTGTCCGGTACAGGTCCTCGAAGAACAGCGCACTACCGTCGAAACCCAAACCCAGTGGCGTCAAAGCCGCGCCGACTTGCTGGTAAGTAAGCAGAGCCTGGGTATTACCGATGTCCAGGTCGAAAGACAGTCCGAACGCGATCAACTTGCCGATCGCGACACTGTCCAGCGGTGTCCACGGCTCAGCCTGCGTTAGCTCCAGTACGAAGTACTCAGGCGGCAATGGCTGTGTAGCCAGGAAGAAGTTCACCCCGTCGGCATAGGCCTGTAATCCGGCCACCGTTTCGTCGGACAACGCTGCCAGCGTCCGTTCCGCAGAACGTCGAAGTCCGAACGTGCGTAGCTGGACGTCGCTGCCCAGCGCCGGTTGTCCGACCAGCTCGGCCAGCGTGCCGCTCGCCTGGCGCCGCGAGAAATCCATCTGGAAGAAACGATCCTGCGCGTGCACGAAACCTTGCACGAATAAAACGTCGTGCTCGCTCCTGCCGATGATGTGTGGAATACCGTCAACGTCCCGGATGACTTTTACCGGGGACTCCAGGCCTGGCGCTCTAACGGGCTTGTTATCGGGTTTCGCAAAAACGGTGGTGGCGATCGCGACCAGCAGGAGGGCCGCAATGATTCTGATGCTGCTTGACATAATGTCCCCCTTACGCCGTCTTGGCGGCGTTTTTTTGTTCTATTGATCAGTTTAGCGCACAGCGGGGGACTGAGACAGGTTCAGTCTGGATGAACGATTGAAATGGGGTCGACAATAGGATCAACGGCCTACTCACGGACGGGCCGATACTGCCAAGTAACCAGACCAGCCCGGCCGCACTCGGTGGCCGGGCTTTCTTATGGGGCCAGTCGCTCCAGCCGCCAGCCGTCGCGCTCACGGGAATACAGGAAGCGGTCGTGGAGCCGGTCTTCACGACCCTGCCAGAACTCGATCTCGCGCGGCACGATGCGATAGCCGCCCCAGAAGCTGGGCAGCGGGACTTCCCTGTTCGCAAACTTCTGCTTGATCTCGTCGAACTTGTTCTTCAGGACCGCTCGCGAAGTGATCGTGCTGGTCTGCGGCGAGACCCAGGCACCGAGCTGGCTGCCACGCGGCCGGGTCGCGAAGTATCTAAGGGACTCTGCCGCGGAGAGCTTCTCGGCCGTACCGCGAATGCCGACCTGGCGGCCGAGCGTGGGCCAGAAGAATAATAGCGACACTTCAGGGTTGGCGCTGATGTGCCGCGCTTTGCGACTCTCAAAGTTTGTGTAAAAAACAAAACCGCGCTCGTCGAAGGACTTCAGAAGCACCGTTCGCGTATACGGGCGGTTGTCCGCATCGACAGAGCACATCGACATCGCGTTGGGGTCAAACTGGACGACCTCGCAGGCGAGCTCAAACCACTCTTCGAACTGCTGGAACGGTTCGTCCTTAAGGTCCTTGCGTTTGAGCTTGCGTTGCACGGCCGAACGCCTTAGGTCCGAGACGTCCATTCCAACGTAGAGCTTGCCGGTATCGCTGTCACTCATCGTAAAGCTCGTCTACTGACAGGGGACAATTGTCAGCTGCGAGTGCGTCGTACTCAAGTAAGTTTTCGTGCCCATTGTTGTTGGCCATAGTGGCACGATGAACTCAGATCGGCTTAGGCCGATCTTAGGGACTCCGGCCCGCCAAGCAATGCATCGTCCAAGATGCTGGCGCGTGTCTAAGACGTGATTTCGATCTACTAGGCCGTACCCGACAGGGCAGGATTGGCTCAGATCGGCTGTGGCCGATCTTCGGGGCGTTCTCTGCGAAAGGACGACGACATCCGAGAGTCAGGACTATCGTTAGGCGACCCCCGCCAGGCAAGCTGGCGCCCAAAACGCTGGCGCGTTTTGTTGAACGAGGGTCCCTTTCTGGCAACGTGCGACGGATTTGAGGTGATTTCGATCTACTAGGCCGTACCCGACAGGGCAGGATTGGCTCAGATCGGCTGTGGCCGATCTTCGGGCCTTCGGCCCGCCAGGCAAGCTGGCGCCCAAAACGCTGGCGCGTTTTGTTGAACCCAATCCGCCCTCGGAAGTTAATCAACGCCACTACCGACAGGTGCGGATTGATCTTTAGTGACCATCCCAAGAACCGCTCGGAACCCTTCGCAATAATCCTGCCCGCGATAGCGGAAATTAAAAAGGCCGGTCCAATGGACCGGCCTTTTTGATTTCTGGTAGCGGGGGCAGGATTTGAACCTGCGACCTTCGGGTTATGAGCCCGACGAGCTGCCAGACTGCTCCACCCCGCATCGGCAGGATCGGGATACTACTCAGGTGTCGGGGGGATTACAACCCCGGGTAGTACGAGTTTTGCCTGTGCCGGCCCAGGGGTCAGAAAGCGCCAGAAATCAGCCCAGTACGGCCAGGCACAATGCCCACAACCAGCCTGGCAAGATACCCAGCGCGAGCACGGCTACGCCGTTTGCGCTCATTGCGAGCTTGGCGTCCGGGCCCATCTGCAGGACCGCCTGGTCCTCGCCTTCCTCGAAGTACATGAACCAGATGACGCGCAGGTAGTAGAAGGCGCCGACAACCGAGGCGACAACCATCAGGATGGCCATGTCGACCATGCCCGCCTCGAGGACGACACTGAT
>JASJCQ010000022.1 GCA_030065915.1 Woeseiaceae bacterium | reverse complement strand
GTGGATGTCGGTGCCACAGATTGCCGTACGTTTGACCTCGATCAGGACATCGTTATGCCCGACCGAAGGCTCGGGCACGTCCTTGAGCCAGATGCCCGGCTCGGCTTCCGATTTAACGAGCGCGCGCATCAGTCGATAACCCCGAGTTCACGGCCTACGTCGGTAAACGCGTCAATGGCCTTGTCGAGATGTGAGCGATCGAGGCCCGCAGACATCTGCGTGCGGATCCGGGCCTGTCCTTTCGGCACTACCGGGTAGGAGAAACCGATGACGTAGATGCCCTTGCCCAGCAGTCGGTCCGCCATCTCGGTCGCCAGGCGCGCATCTCCCAGCATGACCGGGATGATCGGGTGCTCGCCCGGCTTAAGGTCGAAGCCACGTTCGGTCATGGCGGTCCGGAAGTAGGCCGCATTGTCGTGCAACTTCTCGCGCAGGCCGCTGTCGCTGTCGAGCAAGTCGAACACAGCGATCGATGCGGCCGCGATCACGGGCGCGACCGAGTTGGAAAACAGGTACGGCCGCGAGCGCTGCCTGAGCCAGCCGACGATCTCCTTGCGACCTGAGGTGAAGCCACCGGACGCGCCGCCGAGGGCTTTGCCGAGCGTGCCGGTAATGATGTCGATCCGACCCATGACGTCGCGATACTCGTGCGTGCCCCGGCCGGTGCCGCCTAAGAAGCCGGTCGCGTGGCAGTCGTCGATCATCGTCAGCGCATCGTATTCCTCTGCCAGCTCGCAGATCCCCTTGAGATCGGCGATCGTGCCGTCCATCGAGAAGACGCCGTCCGTCACGATCAGTCGAGTCTTGCTGTCCGTCGCCGATTCGAGCTGCGCCTTCAGGTCGGTCATGTCGTTGTTCTGGTAGCGATACCTCGACGCCTTGCACAGCCTGATTCCGTCGATGATGCTCGCGTGATTCAGCGCATCGCTGATGACGGCATCCTCGGGTCCCAGGATGGTCTCGAACAGGCCACCGTTGGCGTCGAAACACGAGGGATAGAGGATCGTATCCTCGGTGCCGAGAAATGCCGAGATCCGGTCTTCGAGGTCCTTGTGAATGGTTTGCGTCCCGCAGATAAAACGTACGGACGCGACGCCAAAACCGAAGGTGTCCAGCGCCTTGTGCGCGGCTGTGACGACGGTCGGATGATTCGCGAGGCCAAGGTAATTGTTCGCACAGAGATTGATGACGTGCGAGCTTGCGCCGTTGGTCCGGACGTCGATATCCGCTTGTTGCGGCCCGTCGATCAGGCGTTCGGTCTTGAACAGGCCTTCGGCCTTGAGCGCTTCGGTCTGCTCGCCCAGGCCTCTCAGAAAACTGGATGACACGGGTAGGATCTCGTCGAGTTTCAAGATGCAAAGTATAGCAGCCGGACCGTCTCAAAGCGCTGCTTGCCAGAGCTCGAATGAGCTATCATCGGCATCCACGGGGATAACAACAAAGCAGCCTGGAAGGCTGAAGATCGGTGGGGGAACTATGCGATTCAAGGATCAGTCAGCGGCCGGCCCGGAGTTGGTTCCGGGTCTTAGTGCACTCTACCTTGGTGACGAGCGCGAGCTCGTTACCGCGCTCATCGAAGAGGCGGATCCGGGAGCCGCCTCGCGCAAGAAGATCCACGATACCGCTGTGGAACTGGTCGCAAACGTTCGCAAGCTCGCCGCCAGGAGCGGGGGGCTGGACGCCTTTATGCAGGAGTACGATCTCTCGTCGCAGGAGGGCGTCCTGCTGATGTGTATCGCCGAAGCTCTGCTTCGAATTCCCGATGCCGATACGGCCGATGAGCTGATCGCAGACAAGATCACCTCGGCGCGCTGGCGCGATCATCTCGGCGAGAGTGATTCGCTGTTCGTCAATGCGTCCACCTGGGGCCTGATGCTCACCGGCAAACTCCTGCAACCCGAGGAAGTATCGACCTGGAATCCCGGCAAGCTGCTGACCAAGCTCGCGGGACGCGCAGGCGAGCCCGTCGTTCGAACGGCGATGCGACAGGCGATGAGAATCATGGGCCACCAATTCGTTATGGGGCGGACCATCGACGAGGCCCTGAAGCGTTCCATGAAAAAGCAGAACGCCGCCTATCGTTATTCGTTCGATATGCTCGGCGAATCGGCGTTGACGACGGCCGATGCCGCCCGGTACCTGGCGGCGTACAAGGAGGGTATCGAGCAGATCGGCAACAGTCCTCGGGGCCACATGGACGATGTCTTTGAGGCACCGACGATATCGGTCAAGTTGTCGGCACTGCACCCTCGCTATTCCTGGACCCACAGCGATCGCGTCCTGAATGAATTGGCGCCGAATGTGCTGGAGCTCGCGCAACTTGCGAAGGAGGCCGGCACAGCGCTAACGATCGATGCGGAGGAGGCCGACCGCCTCGAGATTTCGCTTCGTGTGTTCGAAAAAGTGTACATCGATCCGTCCATGGAAGGTTACGAGGGCCTGGGCCTTGCCGTGCAGACGTACCTGCGCTGTGCCGGCCCGGTTGTCGATTACATCGCTGAGCTTGCGAAGCGAGGTGGCCGGCGTATCCCGGTTCGCCTTGTGAAAGGTGCTTATTGGGATGCCGAGATCAAACACGGGCAGGAACTCGGGCTCGAGAGCTTTCCTGTATTCACGCGCAAGTCGCATACCGATGTCTCCTTCCTCGCCTGTGCACGGCGAGCACTGGCCGCTGGTGAGCTTATCTACCCCCGTTTCGCGACGCATAACGCGCACACGATGGCGAGCATCATGCACTACGCTGGCGAGCGACGTGACTACGAGTTCCAGCGTCTGCACGGTATGGGTGAAGAGCTCTACGGGCAGGTCATGGATCCGGACAAATACGGTCGGCCGTGCCGGGTCTATGCACCGGTCGGCAGTCACGAAGACCTTCTGCCGTACCTCGTGCGGCGCTTACTCGAGAATGGCTCGAATACGTCGTTCGTCAATCGCATCGTCGATGAACGCGTCGATATTGAAGAGATTATTGCCGACCCGCTGGAGACGGCCGAATCGCACGATTGTCGACCGCATACGGGGATCTTTGCCTCGGCCGACATGTTCGGCGAGGAGCGCCGCAACTCCGCTGGCTTTAATTTCGCCAACACCGTCGAGCGAACGAAGCTGCTCGAAGCCATGGATGCTGCAGCCGGGATGGAGGCGTCGGCGGTGCCAATCGTCAACGGCAGGCTGGGCAGCGGTGAGCCGTTGCCGTCCCTGGACCCCAGCGAGACGAGTAGCGTCGTCGGAACGGTCGTCAATGCGACGCAGGCCGACGTTGACGATGCGTTGTCCGCGTCGCAGAAAGCGCAAGTTGCCTGGGACCGAACGCCCGCCGATCAGCGCGCAGCGATACTCGACAAAGCTGCCGATCTCTTTGAGCAGAACGGCGCCGACCTGATGTCACTCTGCGTCAGGGAAGCCGGGAAGACGATACCGGACGCGTTATCGGAGCTCCGAGAAGCTGTGGACTTTCTGCGTTTCTATGGCGCAGAGGCACGCCGTCAATTCGGAGAGCCGAGTCTGCTTCCTGGCCCGACCGGCGAACGCAATACGCTGGGCCTTCGCGGTCGTGGGACATTCGTGTGCATCAGTCCATGGAACTTCCCGTTGGCAATCTTTGCCGGCCAGGTGTCGGCGGCGCTGGCGGCCGGCAACGCCGTGTTGGCGAAGCCGGCGGAACAGACGCCGCTGGTCGCCTATCGCGCGGTTCAACTGTTGCTCGAGGCTGGCGTTCCGCCAGGCGTGTTGCACTACCTGCCGGGCGACGGCGCCGAAATTGGCGGCTACGCCGTCAAGGACCCTCGCGTCGCCGGCGTTGCCTTCACCGGGTCGACGGAGACGGCGCGCCTGATCAACAGGACACTGGCAGCGCGGGATGCGTCGATCGCGACGTTTATCGCAGAGACCGGTGGCCAGAATGCGATGTTCGTTGATAGCTCAGCGCTGCCGGAACAGGTTGTCCTGGACTCCGTGCACTCGGCCTTTAACAGTGCAGGTCAGCGATGCTCGGCGCTGAGGATCCTGTGTGTCCAGGACGACATCGCGCCGCGCGTCATCGACCTGCTCAAGGGTCATATGGATGAACTCGACGTGGGCGACCCCGCGAAGTTCGAGACGGATGTCGGACCGGCCATCGACGAGGAGGCGCGTGCAGTGCTCGAGGCGCACGTACAGCGCATGAAAGAGCAAGCGAAGGTACTGCACCGTACGAAGCTACCCGACAGCGCTGCCAAGGGCACCTTCTTCGCCCCGACACTGATCGAGATCGATAGCATCGAGCAGCTGGAACGCGAGGTATTCGGTCCTGTCCTGCACGTGTACCGGTACAAGTCCCGCGATCTCGAAAAGACGGTGGATGCCATCAACGCGACCGGCTATGGCCTGACGATGGGCGTGCACAGTCGCATCGACTCGCGTGCTCGGGAAATCGCGGAGCTCTGCGCCGTCGGTAATCTCTACGTCAATCGGAACATGATCGGCGCCATCGTCGGCGTGCAGCCTTTCGGCGGATGCGGACTGTCGGGCACCGGGCCCAAGGCGGGCGGGCCGAATTACCTGGCTCGCTTCGGCAGGGAATTCACGGTCAGCAACAATATCGCTGCGGTAGGAGGCAACACGAGCCTGCTTTCTCTCGGCTCAGACTGAACATGTCGACGATCAGCGTCTTTGACATCTTCAAGATCGGAATCGGTCCGTCCAGCTCGCACACGAGCGGGCCTATGCTGGCAGCCGCTGCGTTCGCACGGAGCCTTGGAGACTCACTCGATTCCGTCCATTCGATTGTCGTCACCTTGCATGGTTCGCTCGCTTTTACCGGGCGCGGGCACGGTACGGACTCTGCGATACAGCTCGGCCTGATGGGTTTCGTACCCGATTCCGCTGACCCCGATCGAATTCCTGCATTGCTGGATGACGTTCGTTCTTCCGGCAAGCTGAAATTGCTGGCGAGAACGGCGCTTGATTTCGATCCGGATGCACACATCCGTTTCAACTACGCCGAGGAGCTGCCGCGCCATACCAACGGCATGCACTTCCTTGCGGCCGACAGCCGGGGAAACGTTGTCCGGGAGGACATCTACTATTCGCTCGGCGGAGGGTTCATCGCTCGCGGCGACGAGCCGGAACCCGAGGCTCAACACGGCGAGCCACCGTATGCCTTCGGCACCAGTGCCGAGCTACTGGCGGTTGCCGATGCCAACAAGCTGTCCATTGCGGAGCTCGTCCTCGCAAACGAACGAACGTGGCGCAGCGCCGAAGAGATCAACGAACGCCTCCGCGTTCTTTGGCAGGCGATGGCTGACTGCATCGAGCGAGGCATGAGCACAGATGGAGTGCTGCCTGGCAAGATGGCGGTCACCCGGCGCGCCGCCAAGCTTAGCCGCTCGTTGACGAAGCGACAGGATCCGGGTCCGATGGATGCGATGGACTGGGTTAATGCCTACGCGATCGCAGTCAACGAGGAAAATGCAGCCGGTGGTCGTATCGTGACGTCACCGACGAACGGCGCCGCCGGGATCATACCCGCGGTGATGATGTACTACGTTCGTTTCGTCCCGGACTCATCGGATGAAGGCATCCGGACCTTCCTGCTGACGGCGGGCGCCATTGGCATCCTGTACAAGGTCAACGCGTCGATCTCCGGCGCGGAGATGGGTTGCCAGGGGGAGGTGGGTGTCGCCTGTTCGATGGCGGCCGGCGGTCTTGCGGCAGCCATGGGTTGCGTCAACGACCAGGTAGAGGAAGCCGCGGAGATCGGTATGGAACACAATCTCGGTCTGACCTGTGACCCGATCGGCGGCCTCGTGCAGATTCCTTGCATCGAGCGAAATGCGATGGGGGCGGTCAAGGCGATCAACGCCGCGCGGCTCGCCAGGCACGGAGACGGAACGCACAAAGTCACGCTCGATCAGGTCATTGCCACAATGCGCCAGACCGGCCTCGATATGTCGACCCACTACAAGGAGACGTCGCAGGGCGGTCTCGCGGTTAACGTACCGGAGTGCTAGCCCGAATATCTCACCGATTACAAGGTTTCTCGCTGGCCCGTTGTCTGACCGATCTTACCCGTGAATCGGTGAGATTTTCGGGCTAGAAGCCGGGCAGTTTCTTCGGGTAGTCGTAGTAGTCCAGTGACGCTTTCGGCGGCGTGTACAGGTCCCAGGAGTCGGTGTCCATCGATACGCTGACGATGCCGCAGGTCGGCAGATTGTCCGTCAGTCCCGGCGAGAAGAAGTTCACGAGTGACGTCAGGCCCGGATTGTGGCCGACGATCATCAGGCTGCTGACGGTGTTGTCCTGCGCAACGATGACATCGAGCAGGCCGTCGAGTGACGCAAGATAGAGCGATGGATCTTTCTCGAGAAACTCGAGCGGGTAGTTGATTTGCTCCGCGACGATTCGCGCCGTCGTCCAGGCCCTCACGGCAGGGCTGCTGACGATGAGAGCAGGGCGAACGCCAGCCTCGCCCATACGTTTACCCATGCGCGGTGCATCGCGCTCACCGCGTCGATTCAGCGGTCGTTCGGCATCCGACAGAGAAACGTTGGACCAACTGGACTTTGCGTGTCGCAATATCGTCAACGTCTTCACGATTACATCATCCCGGTTTGCAGCCGCGCTTCCTCAGACATCATGCCCTGGTTCCAGGGCGGGTCGAAGACGAGCTCAACGTGAACATCCGCGACCGTCGGCACAATCGAGACTTTGTCTCGCGCATCCTGCACAAGAACGTCGCCCATGCCGCATCCCGGTGCGGTAAGCGTCATGTCGATACTGACGGATCGCTCGCCGTTACCGAGCGGCGTAACCTCGCAGCGATAGATGAGCCCCAGGTCGACGATGTTGATCGGAATCTCCGGGTCGTAGCAGGTCTTCAGCTGCTGCCAGATGACTTCCTCGATATCGGCATCGGACGGATTGTCCGGAACACTGGGCGGCGGCGTTACTTCCTTGCCGAGCGCGTCTGCGTCCGTGCCGGCGATACGAAACAGGTTGCCTTCCACGTACACGGTAAACGATCCGCCCAACGCTTGCGTGATGAACCCCGTTGTCCCCTCGCGCAGCAGAATCTCTTCCCCGGCCGGGATGATGATCGCCCGCACGTCACGTGAGATTGTGACAGGCTCATTCATATGCCCAAACATCAGGTTTCCCGTCCTTTTCTGCTTCTACAGCTGCAACGCACATGCTTGCGGAAAGAGCGCAGGTGCTCTCGAGTAGGCTCATTCATATGCCCAAACATCAGGTTTCCCATCCTTTTCTGCTTCTACAGCTGCAACGAACACACTTGCGGAAAGAGCGCAGGTGCTCTCGAGTAGGCTCATTCATATGTCCAAACATCAGGCTGCGCGTCCTTTCAAAATTCTACAGATTAACCTTTGTGCAAATTCGTTCATGCCGGCCTTACTCGGTCGTCGCGACGCTACCATCACTTTCGATCGCGGCACCCAGCGCATGCCATGCCAGGGTCGCGCACTTTACCCGAGACGGGTACTCGCGCACACCCTTCAAGGCCTCGAGACTACCCGGCAGCGTTGCGCTTGAACTACCGTTCAGCGAATCGCCGACGAGCTCGATGTCGCTCATCGCTTCGATGATGGACTGTCCGATGACCCGGTCCGACATCATCGATGCTGATGCCAATGAGATGGCGCAACCCGTACCGTCGAAGCTGACATCGACTATCTTGTCTGCTTGAACGGTAAGGTATATCTCAAGCTTGTCGCCGCACAGGGAATTGATGCCCTGTGCGGTGTGCGTCGGATTCTTCATCCGCCCAAAACGTCTTGGCGTCCTGGCGTGATCGAGGATCGTCGAGCGATACAGCTCCCGAATCTCGCTGTCGCCAGCGCCGCTCATCAGGCAAACATTTCCTGGGCGACCGTCAATGCCGAAACCAGCCGGTCGACGTCGTCGCGGTTGTTGTACAGCGCCAGCGACGCTCTTGCGGTCCCCGGTACGTCGAAGAATTGCATCACCGGCATCGCGCAGTGGTGTCCCGTGCGGATCGCCACACCCTGGTGATCGAGAATCGTTCCCAGGTCATGCGAGTGAATGTCGCCAAGGATGAACGACTGGACGCTCGCTTTGTTATCTGCTGTACCGATCAGCCGGATGCCGTCCAGCTCCGACAGGCGCGCGGTCATGTATTCAAGCAGGTCCTTCTCGAGCTCCGATACGGTCTCGAGGCCGACGCCGAGCAGATAGTCCACGGCGGCGCCGAGACCGACGAAGCCTGAGATATTCGGAGTGCCGGCTTCGAACTTGTAGGGCAGCTCGTTGTACACCGTCTTATCGAAACTGACTTCGAGGATCATATCGCCGCCGCCCTGGTAAGGAGGCATCGCGTCAAGCAACGCTTCCTTGGCATACAGCACGCCGGTTCCGGTCGGGCCGAACATCTTATGCCCGGAGAAGGCATAGAACTCACAGTCGAGCGCCTGCACGTCGATGGCCTTGTGCGGTACACCTTGCGCGCCGTCCACCAATACCGGGATCTCCCGTGCGTGGGCCTCACGGATGATGTCCTCAACCGGATTGATCGTCCCGAGTGCGTTGGAGACGTGTACGACGCCCACTAACAGGACCCGCTCGTCCAGCAGCGCGTAGAGCGCGTCAGTGTCCAGCGTACCGCTGTCGTCCATCGGCGCAACAATGAGCTCCGCGCCGGTCTGCTCGCAGACCAGCTGCCACGGCACGATGTTCGCATGATGCTCCATGTGCGTGATGAGGATCTTGTCGCCGGGGCCGGCCTTGGGGCGCAAAAAGCTCTGTGCGACGAGGTTTATGGCTTCGGTCGTACCGCTGGTAAACACGACTTCACGACGACTGTTTGCATTGATGAATCCGGCCAGCTTGTCACGGGCGCCCTCATAGGCATCGGTGGCGCGATGGCTCAGCGTATGTACACCTCGATGGACGTTGGCATGATCATGTCGTGCGTACTCGGCAACGGTATCTATGACGCAGCTCGGCTGCTGCGCAGACGCGGCGCTGTCGAGATAGACCAGTGGCCGACCATTGACGGACTGATGCAGCGCGGGAAAATCTGCACGCAGCCGGTCCGCCATCGATATCCGCTGTTCTTCAGCGAGCATTACTCAGCATCCTCCGTGATTAGCGCGTTCAGTGCCGCGTCGACATGAGCGTCAACCCACGCCGTGCAGGCATCGATCGGACAACGATGCGCCACGCCCATTGCGAACGCGTGCGTCATCAGCCTGCGCGCCTGTTCCTCGTCGAGGCAACGGGTGCGCAGATAGAAAACCGCATTTTCGTCAAGCTGGCCGACAGTCGTGCCGTGACTGCACTTGACGTCCTCGGCGTAAATCTCCAGCTCGGGCTTCGCGTTGATTTCTGCCCGCTCCGCGACCAGCAGGTTGTGGTTGGCCTGCTGTGCGTCCGTGCCGTCGGCGCCCTCGTGCACAACAGCCTTGCCGTTCCAGACCGCCCGGCCCTTGACGATTCCCCGGTACTCCTGGTTGGAATGTGCAGGCCCGACACGATGGTCGACGCGCGTATGGTTGTCGACGTGCTGCATGGCATCGGCGAGATAGAGGCCGTTGAAATCAACGTTTGCGCCCGTCTGCGCGATGTCGATGGCGAGGTCGTTGCGTACCAGCTTGCCGCCGGTGTCGAGCGCGAAGTGGCGTAGCGTGGCATCACGGCCGGCGGCCACGCTCAAGCGCGCCGTTTGCACAGCCGACGGGTCACGCGCCTGCAGGCGGGCATAGTCGACGCGCGCGTTGTCGCCGATGTTCAAATCGACAAAGACGTTGGCGTATTTTCTCGCGTCCCCGCGAGTTGCGTGGAACTCGATGACCTGGACCGACGCAGATTTCGATACGTCGATGATCACGCGGCCCTGCGATACGAGCGACTCGGTGTCAGCGTCGTCGAAGAACAGGATGCCGATCGGTTTGTCGATGTTGACGCCGGAATCTACGGTCAGTCTCAGGCCGTCGGACAGCAATGCCAGGTTCAGGTCGGACAGCGGCAGGTTGAACTGCAGGTCGACGTCGGCCTCGGACAGTAGCGACACTTCAACGCCGTCGATGGCCGAGAAGCTGCCAACCTGTGGACTGCCGTTGGAGATGACCAGCCAATGGGCATCGATGTCAGGAATCTCGTAGGAGGGCGGAAGATCGGTTCGGAAGTCTTGGAGCGCAGCGACGCTAATGTCGCTCGCGATCGACAGGTCCGTGTACTTCCAGTCTTCCATGCGCGTTGTCGGGAATCCGGTCGCGCCGAACTTCTTCGCAGCACGCGAACGCAGGTCAGACAGTCCGTCCGGCCCGAGCTGCTCCGCTGCTGACTGCAGTTTGTCAGGCTTGCTCATCCGTTCGCCGCCTCTTTGAGCCAGTCGTAGCCGCGCTCTTCGAGCTCGGTGGCGAGCGTTTTGTCGCCTGAGCGTACGATCTTGCCGCCCGAGAGTACGTGCACGTGATCCGGCTGGATGTAATCGAGCAGTCGCTGGTAATGCGTGACCAGGACGATCGAGCGCTCCGGGCTGCGCAGGGCATTCACGCCGTGGGCCACGGCCTTCAGCGCATCGATGTCGAGGCCGGAATCCGTCTCGTCGAGGATCGCAAGGCGCGGCTCCAGCATCGCCATCTGCAGGATCTCGTTGCGCTTCTTCTCACCGCCGGAGAAGCCTTCATTGACCCCGCGGTTCAGGAACTTCTGGTCCATGCCAAGCAGGGCCATTTTCTCTTTCGCAAGTTTCAGGAACTCGAAGACATCGATCTCGTCGAGCCCGCGGTGCGCGCGCTGCGCGTTGACGGCAGCCTTCAACAGGTAGGCGTTATTGACGCCGGGGATCTCGACCGGGTACTGGAAGCCGAGGAAGACGCCTTCACGCGCGCGCTCCTCCGGGTCGAGTTCCAGCAGGTCCTCGCCATCCAGCGTCACGCTGCCAGCCGTGACGTCGTAGTCGTCCCGGCCGGCGATAACCTGTGCGAGCGTGCTCTTGCCCGAGCCGTTCGGGCCCATGATGGCGTGCACCTCGCCTGTGCCGACTGACAGCGACAGGTCGTGGAGAATTTCAGCACCGCCGACACTGGCGGAAAGATTCTTGATGTCTAGCATTGGTGTATTCCTGGTTTAGCCAACGGCGCCTTCGAGGCTGACGTTGAGGAGCGCCTGGGCTTCCACGGCGAACTCCATCGGTAATTCATTAAAGACTTCCTTGCAGAAGCCGTTGACGATCATGTTGACGGCGTCCTCTTCGGACAGACCGCGCTGCCGGCAGTAGAACAGCTGGTCGGCCGATATTTTCGACGTCGTCGCCTCGTGTTCGATCTTCGCGCCCTGGTTCTTGATTTCCATGTACGGAAATGTGTGCGCGCCGCATTCCTTGCCGATCAACAGCGAGTCGCACTGCGTGTGGTTACGCGCACCGGCGGCTTGCGGCATGACCTTGACCAGGCCGCGATAGGCATTCTGTGCCTTGCCGGCGGATATGCCCTTCGAGACGATCGTGCTGCTCGTGTTCTTGCCGATGTGGATCATTTTCGTGCCGGTGTCTGCCTGCTGGAAGTTGTTCGCGACGGCCACGGAGTAGAATTCGCCCACCGAGTTATCCCCGCGCAGAATGCAGCTTGGGTACTTCCACGTGATAGCAGAGCCCGTCTCGACCTGCGTCCAGGATATCTTGGAGTTAGCGCCACGGCAGTCGCCGCGCTTCGTTACGAAGTTATAGATGCCGCCTTTGCCTTCCTCGTCGCCGGGATACCAGTTCTGCACGGTGGAGTACTTGATCTCGGCGTCTTTCATCGCAACCAGTTCGACGACGGCCGCGTGCAACTGATTCTCATCGCGCATCGGCGCCGTGCAGCCCTCGAGGTAGCTGACGTAACTGCCTTCGTCGGCAATGATCAGCGTGCGTTCGAACTGCCCGGTATTGGCGGAGTTGATCCGGAAGTAGGTCGACAGTTCCATCGGGCATCGTACGCCCTTCGGCACATAGACAAACGAACCGTCGCTGAAGACGGCCGAGTTGAGCGCAGCGTAGTAGTTGTCGCGCTGGGGAACGACAGAACCGAGGTATTTCTTGACCAGCTCGGGATGATTCTCGACAGCCTCCGAGAACGAACAAAAGATGACGCCGGCCTCAGACAGCTTCTCCTTGAACGTGGTCGCGACCGACACGCTGTCAAAAACCGCGTCAACGGCGACGCCGGCAAGCCGCGCGCGCTCATGAAGTGGAATACCAAGCTTGTCGTAGGTCTCCAGCAACTTGGGATCAACCTCGTCGAGGCTCTTCGGCCGGTCTGCATCGGACTTGGGCGCTGCAAAGTAAGAGATTGCATCGAAGTCGATCGGTGGATAGTGGACGTGCGCCCAGTTCGGCTCTCGCATCTCGAGCCACATCCGGAATGCGCGCAGCCGCCACTCGAGCATGAACTCGGGCTCGTTCTTGCGCGCGCTGATTGCGCGGATGACGTCCTCGTTCAGCCCCGGGGGCAGGGTGTCCATCTCGATGTCGGTGACGAATCCGTGTTCGTACCGTCGATTGACTAAGCTCTCCAGTTCTTCGCTTTCCGTTGCCATTAGTTGGTCCGTTCTATCGTGATCGGTGTTCCGCCGAAGTGCATCTTCGGCGCCGTACATGTGCCCTTGGCCAGGTCCCTGAGCGAGACGTCTTCCAGGGCGCTTCGGATCGCGCGGTTTATTCGCTGCCACGCGTCGCCCGTATCGCAATTTTCTTCGTAGGCACAGTGGCTGTCCGAAGCGCTGCATTCAGTGATGGACACGGGACCCTCAAGGGCGTCAACAATGTCTGCGGCGCTGATGTCCTCGGGCGCGCGCGTTAGCCGGTAACCACCGTTTGCGCCGCGCGTAGATGAAACGAGCTTGGCCTTCGCCAGCAACTTCAGCAGTTTGCTGACAGTCGGCGGGGCGACGCCGGTGCGCGCGGCTATCTCTGCTGCGCTGGAAACCTCGTCTTTGCGGTCGACGAGGCTGGCGAGGACGACGGTCCCGTAGTCGGTGAGTTTACTGATCCGGAGCATGGTGTTCGGCTGGATGGGGCTATTTAGGACTAGTTTAGTCCTATTTGGGAGGCCGTACCACTTTTTCAAGCAAATTAGCCGGAGCTTTTGCTGCCATGAATTGTCTTTTCAACATGTAACGGATGCTGTTCCGGTCCTCGAATTTGCTATGCTTCGCCGCTTGTGAGAGCTCGAAACCAACTACGGTTTTTCCAGGAGCACTATGGGTTCTTCGTCTGACACGATTATCGAGATTCGAGACCTGCATTATTCGCGCGCGCACCGCCCGATATTCAAAGGCCTCAATGTCGACATAAGGCGCGGTGAGGTGACCGCGATCATGGGCCCGAGCGGTACCGGCAAAACAACCTTGTTGCGCCTGATTACTCGCCAGCTGGTCCCGGATCACGGGCATATCTACATCGACGGTGTCGATATCTCTCAGCTCGACCAGGAAGAGCTGTACGCTCTTCGTCGACGCTTTGGCATGCTGTTCCAGAATGGCGCACTGCTGACTGATATCTCCGTCTTCGAGAACGTCGCCTTCCCGTTGCGCGAACACACGAACCTGTCGAACCGACTGATCCGCCACGTCGTCCTGACCAAGCTGCATGCAGTTGGGCTCCGGGGCGCGGCTGACATGATGCCGCAAGAGTTATCCGGCGGCATGGCGCGACGTGTCGCGCTCGCCCGTGCGATGGTTATGGACCCCGATATCCTGATCTACGATGAGCCGTTCGTCGGGCTCGACCCCATATCGATGGGCGTGATCGTCCGACTCGTGCGCAGGATGAACGACGCGTTGGGTATTTCCAGCATCCTGGTCAGCCACGACGTGCAGGAGATCTCTACCGTGTCGGACTGCAGCTACCTGATCTCGGACGGCAAGGTCGCGGCTAAGGGCAGCCCGCAGGAGCTGTCGAACACAACGTCCGATCTCGTCAAGCAGTTCATGTACGGGATGGCGGACGGGCCGGTCGCGTTCCACTTCGATGCCCCGGACTACGCCGAGCAGCTGCTTGGTCGCGATACGGAGTAAGCACTTGTTTCGTGACATCTATTACAACGTAGTCGACTTCGTTCAGGACTTCGGTGCGTTTATCCTGTTCTCGCTGCGCCTGATCATGTACTCGCCGAAGGCGCTGGTGAAGCGCTTCGGCCTGGTCGCCGCGCAGGTGCATAACGCCGGGGCGCTGTCGCTGGTCATTATCATGGTCTGCGGATTCTTCGTAGGCGCGGTGCTCGGGCTACAGGGTTTTTCTAACCTGCAGCGATTCAATGCCGAGGATTCCACCGGGGCCGTGGCGGCATTGTCGTTGGTCAAGGAACTGGGGCCGGTCATCACGGCGCTGCTGTTCGCGGGGCGTGCGGGTACGGCCCTTGCGTCCGAGATCGGTCTCATGAAGGCCACAGACCAGCTGTCAGCTATGGAAATGATGGCAGTCAACCCCATACGTAGGGTTGTTGTTCCGCGTTTCCTCGGCGGCGTGATCTCGATGCCGTTGCTGGCAGCGGTTTTCAGCTGCGTCGGCATCCTGGGCGCTCACATTATCGGCGTGGGTCTGCTGGGCATCGACGAAGGGTCGTTCTGGCAGCAGATGCAGCAGGCGGTGACCGAAAAAGACGTCGAGGAGGGTATCGTCAAGAGCATCGTGTTCGGTGTTGCGGCGAGCCTGCTCGCCGTCTGGGAAGGCTACAGCGCGATTCCGACGGCGGAAGGTGTCGGGCGCGCGACGACACGGACAGTCGTTCTGACGGCGATTACCGTACTTATTTTTGATTTCATGATCACAGCGACTTACCTGTAAGGTGGAAGTATGCAACAGACACGCGGTGTAGAGATTGGAACGGGCCTGTTCTCGCTACTGGGAATCGGCGCGCTGTTTTTCCTGACGACTCAATCGACGGGCGGCGATGATTTCAACACGAGTGATACCTATAGCGTCGAGGCGAGGTTCGAGAATGTCGGTAGTCTCAGGACGCGTGCGCCGGTCGCGATGTCGGGCGTGACGATCGGCCGCGTCACCGATATCGAGTTCGATACCCAGACGCTCGAAGCGGTCGTGGGTTTCGAGATCGACAAGCGTTACGACACGATCCCCGAGGACTCCGACGCCAGCATCCTGACCGCGGGTCTTCTGGGCAGCCAGTACATCAGCCTGCAGGCGGGTGGTTCAGAGTTCTACCTCGAAGATGGCAGCGAGATTCTGTTTACGCAGTCCTCTATCGTGCTGGAGAATCTGATCGGCAAGTTCCTGGTGAATGCCGGTTCTGATGGAGATGACAGTGAATAGACGGACCTCAATTTTGCGCTACGGCTGGGCCCTGGTAGCCCTGCTGGCATTCGGCACGTCAATGGCATCGGCGCAGTCGCCGAACCTCGTGATCGAGAACGCCGTGAAGCAGCTATCCAGTGAACTGAATGGCCGCAAGGAGGCGCTGGCAGAGGACAGGGCGGAGTTGTATCGCATTATCAATGACATCCTGCTGCCACGGTTCGACCGCAAGTTTGCGGCGCAGCTCGTGCTGGCCCGTCATTGGCGAACGGCCTCTGAGGAGCAGCAGGACCGCTTCATTGCAGCGTTCTATAACAACCTGCTGCATCGCTACGCGGACGGTGTGCTCGAATTCGACGAGAATCGAATCGAGGTACTGACCTACCGCGGCGACGACTCGAAGAAGCGCACACAGGTTAAGACGATTGTGCAGCTCAATGACGGCGCGAAGGTGCCGGTGAACTACGACCTGGTGCGCCGTGGCGACGCCTGGCTGATCTTCAACGTCACGATTGAAGGCGTGTCCTATATCCGAAATTTCAGGGCGGAGCTGGATTCTGAAATCCGGAGTTCCAGTCTCGAAGCCGTGATCAAGCGACTCGAGTCCGAGACGGGCGAGTCGCCCTCCACATAAGAAAGCAGCGGGTATGGCCGACTACGAACTCCAAGATGCCGGTGAGGGCCGCTTCGTCCTGAAAGGCCTGATGACCTTCAAGACCGTCGAGAAGATCCTTCGGGTCAGCGAAGCCATGTTCGAGCCGCATACGCGTCTCGAGATTGACCTGTCTGGCGTCGAGAACGCAGACTCGGCCGGGCTCGCGTTGCTGCTCGAATGGATAACGTGGGCGAACCACACGGTCCGGGAGATTCGCTTTACCGGAATGCCGGATCGCGTGCTGGCAATCGCAAAGACCACGGAGGTCGAAGTGCTACTGACTCGCGGCGAGCGCTGGTCCGGTTTTATCGAGGCGCCCGGCGCTGCCGAGAGCTAACAGCCCGAGCAGGTCGCCGATTCCGCGGGCTCTCGCTAGCCCATTGTCTGCACAAGCGCTCTTGATCACTCGGAAACGAACTCGGGTACTCCACTCAATCGGATAACCCCTGGTGCAGACAACGATCCGACCGACTTTAGCCACGAATCGGTGACAGACTCGAGCTAGTCCTCGTTGAAGAACTCGTCGAAAAGATCCTCGTCCTCCTGGGACGCAGGCGGGTCTCCGTCGTAGATGCGGAACTCCCTGTTCTGCAGGTAGGCTTCACGCAGCGCGACGTAGGGGTCCTCTGAGTCCTCCAGTAGACCGTCGGCCGCCAGGAGTCGTGCGCGGATGTCGACCAGCCTCAACAGCCAGAGCTTGTCCTTGACCGACGACTCGTCGTAGTGCCGCCAGGGGTCGGCCCAGATGTCCAGGGGCAGGGCGAAGACGTCTGACACTGTGTGGGGACCCAGGAAGGGCAGCATGACGAATGGCCCGTCCGGGATGCCCCATACGGCAAAGGTCTCGCGGAAGGTCTCGCGATGTTCCGGCATACCCGCGGCGCTGGCGAAGTCGATGAGCCCGCCGATCCCGACCGTGCTGTTGATGATGAACCGCATGATGTCTTCGCCGCCGGCGCTGGGCTTACCCTGCAGGAAGTTGTTTACCGCCGACCGCGGCGTGACGAGGTTGTCGAAAAAGTTGCTGACGCCGGTCCGTGCGAAGCGAGGGACGACCTTGGTGTAGCCCTTGGCCAGCGGTTTAAATGTAGCCCGGTCGACGACGTCGTTGACCGCGTACACATTGCGGTTCAGGTTCTCATACGGGTCTTTCGGGTTATTGCTGCCGCCATTCGAGGCGCAAGCTCCGAGAAAGATACTGGTGGCGCACAGTAGTGCGGCCAGGCCGTGTCTGCTCATCCCATCGATTCCGCGGCGGACGCGGCGATGCCACGCGACTGTCGACTGCGTTGCAACTGCTTCAGCTGTTCTTCCGTCATGAACTCCCGAATAAAGTCTATTCTCGCCTCGAAGCGGATGCGCTGAATCTCCTTCAACTGCGGCAGCGCCAGCGCGCGTCTGAGCATGCTGATTCCACCCGGCAGGTCGCCCCTCATCAGCCGGTATTCAGACATGTAGTACAGGGATTCCGCCTGTTCTCCGGCCTCGTTGGCCGCGCGGGCGATCAGCCGTACCTGCTCGGGAGTCGGGGGTACGTTATTCAACAGGTCCAGCAGAATCGCATGGGCGTCGTCGGCGCGGTCAAGGCGAATCAGCCATTCGCCGTAGGCGATGACCAGCGGAACGTTCCTCGGGAACAGGGCGACCGCATTCTCAAAGGCCTCCGTGCCGGCGTCATAGCGTTCGAGCGCAAGCAGCGAATCCGCCATGCCGATGTGGTAGGCGATGATCGTCTTGTCCGTTTCGATCAGGTCTTCGAAGATCCGCAACGCATCCCGATGCCGGTCGTCGCGCTGGTAGGCCACGGCTCGTCCGTAGCGTTGGATATCCGTCTGGCGCAGGTAGTCCTGCGCCTCATAGAACTCGATGGCCTGCTCGGCGCGCTCGAAACTGTTCACCTTGGTTCGAGCCCGGGCGATGCCGTAGCTCGGCGAATCTTCGCTGTTGATCCGCGGGAACGTCTGCGCTCTCGTGCGCGCTTCGGCAATTCGATCGGTCGTGACCGGGTGGGTGCGCAGGAACTCCGGCGCCCGCATACGCATGTCGGCGGGCTGCAGCCGCGACATGACCTCGAAGAAGGATGCCATGCCGTAGGGATCGAAGCCGGCGTCGGCGAGCGCGTTGATGCCGATACGGTCGGCCTCGTGCTCGTTGCTGCGCGTGAAGTTGATGCGCTGCTGGACGGCCGAACCCTGTGACACTGCCATGCCGGCCTGGACGACATCGCTGTCCGCTCCGGCGACACCGGCGAGAATCGTTGCCAGCATCAGCGCGGACGATACAATTCCCTGGCGCTGGGCGGAGTGGATCGCGCGGGCGATATGACGCTGAGTTACGTGCGCAATTTCGTGGCCGAGGACGCCGGCCAGCTCGTCCTCGTTTCTCGTGGCCTGCAGGAGCCCCGTGTGGACGCCGATATAGCCACCTGGCAGTGCGAATGCATTGATACTCGGGTCGTCGACAACAAAAAATGTGAATTCGTGGTCGCCATTGTTCGCATGCGCGGCGATCCGGTTTCCAACGTTGTTGATGTACTCGGTGACGATCGGGTCTTCGACGATGTCTCGCGACCTGCGGATCTGGGCCATGATAGCCCGGCCCAGTCTTGCCTCGTCATTTTTGGACAACACCGCGTCGGCCGGGCTACCCATGTCCGGCAGGCGAATATCGTCCTGCGCCACGGCGCTGCCCGCCAGGCAGATCAGTGCGAAGCTCAAGACCAGGCGTTGTAGAAAAACTGAAATCACAGGTTCTCCGAAGACTTGCCACTCAGCTGGGCCAATCAACAGGTTAGGACAGGCCGGTGACTTGTCCGTTCCTCTCACTTACCAGTTTATCGCGGATCGCAGGCGCAAGCGGCAATCAGGCCATTTTCAGCGGTAACTTATTGTTTCAGCGCCTTTGCCGCCTCGAGTACTTCCTCGGCGTGGCCTTTGACTTTGACTTTGCGCCATTCGTTGCGCAGCTTGCCGTCTGCGTCGATCAGGAAGGTGCTGCGCTCGATTCCCATGTACTTCTTGCCGTACATGTTCTTTTCCTTGATTACGTCAAATTTCTTACACAGCTTTTCGTCCGGATCCGACAGGAGGTCGAACGGGAAGTTCTGCTTGGCCTTGAACTTCTCGTGCGACGCGATCGAGTCTTTGGAGACCCCGAGGATGACCGTATTGGCTCGCTTGAACTTCGGATGCAGGTCTCGGAAATCCTGCCCCTCGAGCGTGCAGCCCGGCGTTGCGTCCTTCGGATAGAAGTAAATGACGACGTTCTTGCCGCGCAGCTCCTTCAGGCTGATGGTCTTGTCGCCGGTGGCGGCAGCTTTGAAATCACCAACGACGCGATTCATGCGCGGTGCGGTCATGGGGGTCTCCTTATGCTCAGGTCTTTACGGGTTCGAGAATGGCGTCCAGGTTCATCCGGTCGCACAGTTCCAGGAATTCTTCGCGCAGTTGGGCTACGTGCAGAGAGGCGGGCACGTTGATCGCCATCTGTGCCGCGAACATCGGTGCGCCCGTATGGGCTGCGGCGTAGCGCCGCGTTGCGACGTCTGCGATTTCGACGTCACGTTCTGAGAAGAAGTTGGCCAGCTCGTAGACGATGCCCTGCTGGTCAAGGCTAATGACGTCTACCGCGTAGGGCAGCCGATCTGCCTTGACGGAACGCTCATCGGTTTTACGGATAGAGAACGAGAGTCCGTCGTCTCCACCCAGTTTATCCAGTGCCGACTCCAGGCGGTTCAGCGTATGCCAGTTGCCGGAGACCAGCATCAGCGTTGCGAATTCGCTGCCCAGCGTGGTCATCCGGCTTTCTTCAATGTTCCCGCCGCAGGACAGGATCGCCTTGGAAATCGACTGCACGATGCCTGGTCGATCGCTTCCAATTGCACTAATAACAATGAGTTGTGGCATTTTTCTCAACTAATTTATTGTAATTAAACGCGGTACCTGAGCGACTTTTTCGGCCGAGGAAACACCGCCCGGCGTGCTTGCCAGCAACAGGTGCGAACAGTAACATCGCCGCCTCATTTAAGGCGAGTACCTATAGTGTTTAACGGCAGCCTCGTGGCGCTGATCACCCCGTTCGATTCTAATAATCGGGTCGATTACGACGCTCTCAAGCGTCTCATTGATTTTCATGTCGAGAATGGCACGCAGGGGCTGGTCATCGCGGGCACGACCGGCGAGTCGGCGACGCTAGTAAAGGACGAGCACGTCGAGCTGATCCGGCGCTCGGTGGAACTGGCCGCGGGCCGGCTGCCGATCGTCGCGGGCACCGGTTCCAACTCCACGGCCCAGACCATCAACCTGTCGCAGGCCGTTCAGGACTCGGGGATAGACGCATTCTTAGTTGTCGTGCCTTATTACAACAAGCCGACTCAGGAAGGCCTGTTCCAACATTTCACGGCCATCGCTGACGCCGTATCGAAACCGGTCATGCTCTACAACGTTCCCGGCAGGACGGTCGCCGACATGCTGCCGGAGACGGTCGCGCGGCTCGCTGAGCACGAGAACATCTTCGGCATCAAGGAAGCGACCGGCGACATCGAGCGACTGAAGCAGATCCAGGATCTGGCCGATGACAGCTTCCGCTACTACAGCGGAGACGATTTCACGACACTGCCGTTCATCCGCGCCGGC
Source organism: Woeseiaceae bacterium (assembly GCA_030065915.1). Lineage (GTDB taxonomy): Bacteria > Pseudomonadota > Gammaproteobacteria > Steroidobacterales > Woeseiaceae > UBA1847. The sequence goes on along the minus strand of JASJCQ010000022.1, from coordinate 32,650 downwards.
GGCCGCGGCGTCGTTACCGTGGCCGGGAATGTTGCACCGAGGCAGGTAGCCGAATTATGCTCTCTCGCCGCCGCGGGCGATGCCGACAACGCAGACGCCCTGGACGAACGGCTCCAGCCATTGAACAAGGCGCTGTTTCTGGAGTCGAACCCGATTCCGGTCAAGTGGGCACTCTGCCAGATGGGCCTGGCAGGGCCGGGTATACGGCTGCCACTGACCGAACTGGACGAGAAATATCATGATGACGTCAGGAGCGCGCTGCGCCACGTCGGCATCGACTGTTAAGAGAGATGATGAGAAATATTGGTTTGACACTCCTGGCTCTGCTCTTCGCATCCGGCTGCGGCGGTACGATCGACCTGACCTGCGACGATCCTATGCTGTACCAGCAGGCGGTGCAGTCACCGCGGGTGGTCGCACCGGATGACCTGACGCAACTGGACGAGCTGGCTGAGATGCCCATCCCATCGGCTGCACCGGCGCCGCCGAGAGAGCCCGGGCAGCCATGCCTGGACATCCCGCCGCGGTACCTGCAGGAAGGCGACGTCGTCAAACCCAGCACAATCTAGGCAATCAAGCAAAATTCGGAGAGGTGGCTGAGTGGTTTAAGGTGCTCGCCTGGAAAGCGAGTGTACGGTGATACCGTACCGGGGGTTCGAATCCCCCCCTCTCCGCCAGATACTAAAACGGCCCCTAAACGGGGCCGTTTTAGTATCTGCCGAAGAGCGGTGGAGGATGAGAAGCCCGTTCGACAAAATCGCATCGCGATTTTGGACGCCGGCTAGCCCGGCGCCCCGAAGGGGTGAAGATCGCCCAAAGGCGATCTGAATCAATCCCCCACTTTAAAGCGCCCATCCGCCCGATATACTTCGCCCATGTTTGCCTTCTTCGAAAAACTCCTCCCACCGTTTCCGCCCGAGACGCCCACACGGCCACCGGCTACGCTGGTCGCGTTCTGCCGCCACTACACGCGCGGCGCATGGCCATGGATTTTCATCATGTCGCTGTTGGTGGCTGCGGTAGCTGCTGTCGAAGTGCTGCTCTTCGGTTTCCTGGGCGAGATCATCGACTGGCTGTCGAGCGCCGACAAGACCACGTTTCTCGAGCGCGAACGCGGCAAGCTGATCCTGATCGCTGCCGTCGTGCTGGTGGCGCTGCCGCTAATGGCACTGTTTGCCGGCCTGTTCCAACACCAGACGATACTTGGCAACTATCCGATGCGTATTCGCTGGAACGCGCATCGCTACCTGCTGCGGCAGAGCTTTGGCTTCTACCAGGACGAGTTCGCCGGGCGCATTGCCACCAAGGTCATGCAGACTGCTTTGGGCGTGCGCGAGGCAGTCCTGAAGATGTTCGATGTGCTGGTTTACGTCACTGTCTATTTCTTTGGCGCGATGCTGTTGGTAGCGACATTCGACCCCTGGGTCGCCGCGCCGTTTGCCGTCTGGCTGCTCGCCTACATCGGGGTCCTCTATCGTCTCCTGCCGAAGATCAACAAGGTAGCGGAAGAACAGGCAGACGCGCGTTCGGTCATGACCGGGCGCATTGTAGACAGCTACACGAACATCATGACGGTCAAGCTGTTTGCGCACGCCGGCCGCGAGGAGCGCTACGCACGCGAGTCGATGGAGGGCTTCATGGACACGGTACACCGTATGATGCGCCTGGCGACTCGCATCGAGGTGTCCGTCGAGGTGCTCAACGCACTGTTGCTGTTCGGCGTCGGCTTTGTCGCTATCGCATCCTGGCTGAATGACGCCACCAGTGTCGGCGGCGTGGCCGTGGCCGTGGGCCTGGTGCTGCGTATGCACGGCATGTCCCACTGGATCATGTGGGAGTTGTCGAGCCTGTTCGAGGCCATCGGCACGGCCCATGACGGCATGAACACCATCGCCCAGGTGCAGGCAGTGACGGACGCGCCGGAGGCACAACCACTGGTGGTTAGGGAGGGGGCGATCGAGTTCGATCGCATGAGCTTCCACTATGGCAAGGGTTCGGGTGTGATCGAGGAGTTTTCCCTGGCCATCGCTCCCGGGGAGAGGGTGGGCCTCGTTGGCCGCTCCGGCGCGGGCAAGACCACGCTGATGAACGTCCTGCTGCGGCTTTTCGACCTCGAAGGCGGGCGCATACTCATCGACGGGCAGGATATTTCGAAGGTGCAGCAGGAGTCCCTGCGCGCACAGATCGGGGTGGTCACGCAGGACACCTCTCTGTTGCACCGTTCGGTGCGCGACAACATCGCCTACGGGCGTGAAGGCGCAAGCGACGAAGAGGTCGAGAACGCGGCTCGACGCGCCAATGCGCATGACTACATCCTCGACCTGGAAGACGCTCATGGGCGCAAAGGCTACGACGCTCATGTCGGTGAGCGCGGTGTGAAACTCTCTGGCGGGCAGCGTCAGCGTATCGCCATCGCGCGCATGTTCTTAAAGGACGCACCGATACTGGTGCTGGACGAGGCCACCTCCGCGCTGGACTCAGAAGTGGAGGCCGCCATCCAGGAGAACCTGCTCCAACTCATGGAAGGCAAGACCGTTATCGCCATCGCACACCGCCTGTCCACGATCGCGGCGATGGACCGACTGGTTGTCATCGACAAGGGGCGCATCGTGGAGGAGGGTAGCCACGAGGAGCTTGCCGAAGGAGACGGACTCTACGCCGACCTGTGGCGCAGGCAGTCCGGGGGGTTCATTCCCTGATGACCACAACGACATTGCCGAGGGGCTCTGCGCTACGAATTCGAACCAGACGTACAGATCAGTCCTCTGCGACCGTTTAGTCGTGCGTTTCAGGAATTTCCTCCGCTACAAAGTCCTTTAGCTCCTTTAGAGCCTCTCCTACGCCGATAGCCTTGACGAGACTGAACAAGAAATTGTTGATGGTCTTGATCCACTTCTTAATCGACCAGACGAACAAACCGGATGGACGAGCTTCCTCGTCGCCGATCTGAGATATCGCAGACATCATTTGCCGATTGCGCTCCATGACGACGGCCTTCTTGAGCTCGAGCTGGTCACCATAGAATCCAGCGTTCTGAAGTCGAACTGGATTCGCCTCGATGAACCGAACCAGATCCTCTCGTCGTGGTGCCCGAGGGAATTCGGTCAAGCCTCGAAAAAACTCGGCTAAATCGCCCATTTCCTCTGTAGTGAAGTCTCTCAGGAACTCTGAAATTGCAGGCCCCACGAGGTCGCCCCTTTCAGGGAAGAAATGCAACGGGATTAACTGAAATCCTTGGACAGTAGCTAGCGTAGCCAGGTACATCTCGAGGAGATCTCGACTGATGTCTTCGCGCTGTGCGTCTGTTATCTGCATGCTCGGCCTCGTTTCTTGTGTTTGTCTTTGTCGAGCCTAACCTAACTCGGCCCTTCCTTCATTTGCACTACACCTTCACTTGAGGTCCACTGCCCGCATGGACCACGACGCTTTCCAATCCATTGTTCACGACGCGATCGATGCGTTACCCGAATGGGTTCACGAGGCACTGCACAACATTGACGTCATTGTCCTCGACGAACCTGACGAGTATCACGACCCGGACGGGCAGGGTTTGTTAGGTCTGTACGTCGGAGTCCCGCTACCGGAACGGGAGGCAGGCAACGCTGGTGAGCTGCCTGACGTCATCTACATTTTCAGGAATCCGCATCTCGAGCTCGGCTTGCCCAACGACGAGCTCCTGATCGAGATCGAGAAGACGCTGATCCATGAGATCGCTCACTACTTTGGCATAGACGACGATCATCTGGATGAGATTGGTTGGGGCTGAAGTCTGGCCGCGCCCCGGTGGCTCTACAAGAGGCCGAGCTAGTTCTTGGTTTCCTTCGGCCGGCCCTTCAACAGTCGACCCAGCACCGAATTTCGCACGCCGAAATGATACGTCGCCATAACCGCCGGTACGACGATCGCGACGGTCAGCAGATATTTCATCGTGGCCGGTAAAGCTGTTGCGGACAACGCGCCTCCGACAAATATCAGCAACGGCAGGTGAATGAGGAAGATCCAGTAAGACGCTTCGCTCAGGTACTGCCCGACCGGGGACGGCTGCTCGCTGAAGCGTCGATGGAAGTAGCCGAGCAGGCCGAAGCTCATGCCCACGACGACACCGGCGCTGCTGACGCCGGCGATCGCACCGGTGAACCAGTCCGTCTGTTCCGGCGCGAACCAGCGCAGTCGCATCGACCACGCTGCTACCGGCAATGACAGCAGCGCGATCAGAACGTAGGCTCCCGGCCTTGCAGCCATGTCATCAAGCCGGTCTCGATGTGTGTGCAGGAACCAGCCGACGATGAAAAAGCTGAACAGGTGCAACTGCATCGGCAAGGTCGTCGCATCGCCGTCGTAGAGCGAATACGCAGGTACCAGTGTCGCTGCGGCAATCAGGATCAGGAGAATGGGCCCGGTAATCGGCTGGAACAACGCGCGGCTCGACTCAGCGATGCGCTGCGACAGACCAGCCGCGATGCTTATCGCCCCATACCTGAGCCCGATTGCCATCGCCGTGTACAGCAGCAATGAGACCAGGAACCACAAGTGATAGGCCTTGCTCCATCGGATCCAGTCGCCGGCGAGCAGCACGTCGATACCCATCTGCAATGATCCACTGGTCGAGACCGTGGCCGCGAACTGATAAGAGGCACGAGTTAGGGGCGTAAGCAGAAAGTAGGCGATCAGCAGCGGGAAAAAAATCGTCCTTAGCCGATTCTGGAAGACACCACGTGCGCCTCGGCGAGTAAACAGTGCGGCGACCGCATAGCCCGCGGTCACGAAGAACAGCGGCATCGCGAACGTATAGAGAAACAGAGCAACGACGTCGAAACTGGCGTGAGTTGCCGGGTCCTTGAATCGGCGTGGCACCGTGACGTAGGGCAGCAGCGCATGCCCGAACATCACGACGCAGATCATCGCCGCGCGCAGATGATCGATGGCGAAGTTTCGCGCTGGCGCCACCGCCTCGATGCTGTTGCTCACTGGCGAGACGCGCCACAACGGTACGGGTCAATCACAGCTTCCGGCCCATCGGGTTAGGCGGCTACCAGGGCACCTCTTCGCCGGCGTAGGACCAGTAGGTTCCCGTGTCGGCAGGGCCCAGCTTTTCGATGGTGGCTCGCATTCCACTTATTGACTCGTCAGGCGTCAGGTTCGCGTTCGCTCCGCCCATGTCGGTCTGCACCCAACCGGGATGCACGGTCAGGCAAGTGAAGCCTTCCGGCTGAAGCTCAACGGCCAGTGTCTTGGTAAACATGTTCAGGGCGGCCTTGCTCTCACGATAACCGTAAAAGACGCCTGACGTGGTCAGTTCGATACTGCCGAGGCGGCTAGTGATGTTCACGATCGTCTTTTTGTCGCCTTTCCTGAGATGCGGCAGCAGGGCGCGTGTGACGCGAACCGGCCCCACGGTGTTGACGACGAGGGTCTGCATGTAGTCATCGAAGTCGACTTCGTCGATCGATCCGGCGCGAGGAAAAATACCGGCGTTATTGATCAGCATATCGATCGGCCGGCCCTCGAGAGACTGCGCCAGTGCCGCGATACTGTCGGCGTCGGCAACATCCAGCTGGGCAACCTCGACATCGAGTGCATTAAGGTCCTCGGCTCGCTCCGGTTTCCTGGCGGTGCCGATCACGTGCCAGCCATCTGCTGCGTACTGCTTCGCGAACTCCAGTCCGAGGCCCCGGTTCGCGCCCGTGATCAGGACGGTGGGCTTGTCGGCCTTCTCTTCCTTGCTGCCATGCCCGTCTGCCTGTGCCGTGGGACCGGCTAATGCGAAGGCCGCGGCTATCAAGAGTGTTGCGCCAAAACGAATCGCTCTGTTCATTGCTGATGTCCTTTCCTTGTCAGGAGACTGATACTGATCCCGAATTCTAGCCTCTTGAGCGTGCATTTTTCTTACAATCCAAGAATGGGCTTCAGACGAGTCGAAATCCCCGGTAGAATCCGGTTCCCCACTCAAGCATTGAGCATCGGAGAGGTGCCGGAGTGGTCGAACGGGCCTGATTCGACTAGACGCGACAGCGTTTAGGACGCCGTAGGCGCCCAGCCCGATAGAAGCTGAGCGGGAGCAGATTGCTTAGCACTGTCGATGAAGGCGGGGTGAGGATCGCTTTAAGGCGAGCCGAATCAAATCAGGTGTACAGTCGCCCGGAGGGCGACAGCTAAGAATTTGTGACCAGTTATGGAGAGGTGCCGGAGTGGTCGAACGGGCCTGATTCGAAATCAGGTGTACGGTTTTCCCGTACCGTGGGTTCGAATCCCACCCTCTCCGCCACCTCCAAAGCCGGAGCTTCTGTTCAACGCAGGCTTATTCGTTGACGGTTCGGGGGTCTGCATTCCCCGAGAGCAGCCGTTCTAGACGAGTTATACAGAGCGACATGAATGGCAGCTATCGGCCAGAAGCGGACCTATCTCTGAAGACTGACAAGCTTGGCGGTTTCCTCAAACAGACTATAAACCGCATCTCTCGACAAATCTGTACAGCCATAGTGTCGCGTGAGTGAGCGGCGCTCCTGTTCAGTGCTAACGGTATAGGTAAAGCTGACTTCATCTTCGATCAGAAACTCACAATGTCGTTGTTCCTCAAGCTGAAAGAAGTCTGATTCTTGAATCAATGCCAATAACTTGGTTATGTCACGCTCTGAAAGCTTTCTCTTAGGGCGAAACCGATTCTCTGCGACATCGTCCACTGGTGTAAATTTAACAACTCCAACGTCGCTGATCTCCAACGTGTAGAAGCCACAGGAGACTAGGCAGTTGCCTGAGTATTCAATTTGGATATGTGAGCCAGGCGGGCGAGTATCGGAGGGAGCGCACCCTGACTCAACGCAGGATGCGATCAATAGTATGAATATCGCACGACGTCCTTCAATCATCAGTTGTTGATGGCTGCTTGGGGTCAGAAGCCGTCAGTTTAGCTCAAAACGCCTCGGCGGCGGCTTGCGGCCATAAGCGGACATTCACAATCTGCTAGCAACATGCTGTTGCAAACTACGCCAAAAGGCACGATTTTTCGTGACAATGACGAAAACGTCACCTGTTGCAATATACGAGTCAGGGGCGAGCTTATCGACCTGAGCCCAGAAGCGGTCTTGGATCGGTTCCAAGAATTCAAACGCCCTCCTGTCCCAGGTTGGGTCACGATCTTGAAGAAGGCTATCTGGAGACTCGACCGTAAATCCGCCGTAGTTAACGAATACTTCGATTTGCGCTAGCGACTGGTTAGGAGATTCATACAGATACCACTCTTCAAACTCATCCTCCGGTACGTATACAGATTCAGAAAGTGGCGGACTGATAGCTACCGATCCTTCGTACCTCCAGCCAACACCATACTCCCCATCTAGCGGCGCAAGGGTGCCACTATCGTAGGCCGTGATGTAGAGCGAGGAGCCGACATGACTACGAGAGACAAGGCTTGCCAGAGGAGATATGTCCTTGCGCGAGGCTAGCCACTTATAGTTCTTGTATTCCCCTGTAGAAGTCTCTAATTCCATAGCCAAAGCAAAGTAAGTATCAGAATCTATTCTCTCGTCGGTTGAACCGCGTCAGCTTACGGCCAGATCCGGTCGGTCAATCCAAATGCGTCTCACGTGCAGCAATATCGTGCAACATGCGCTTGCACTTTTCCCCACCCCCAAGCTCCAGCGCGCGGCGAAAGTACATTTGCGCTGTCAATTCGTCGTCCATAACCGAGTAGAAGAAGTGGCCAAGTTCCATGAGTGGCCCCGGATTCTCAGGCTCAAGCACATGCGCTCTGGCATAGCTATTCCGCGCATCATCTAACTCATAACCGACACTGTCGCCAAGTTGAATGAAATCGCCTCGGGCAATCAACAAACCTACGGTGTGGCCCGATTCAAGTTGCGACTCCACTTGCCGCAACGCCGCGTCAGCGTCAATCGTGCCTGCGCGAATCTGCTTACGAAGCTCGGATAGGGGCGTGTGTGTCATCTTTCTTGGTGTCAGATTCTGCAGCTTGCGAATGGCTGCAACGGGTCAGAAGCGACAGTCTACCTCAATTAGCCTCGACGTCTGGTTACGGCCAAAAGCGGACTCACGTGTCGAGTATCTTAATCGTCGATCCGAGAGGAATATCTTCTGGTGAATGATTGCCGAATAGGAGTATAAGGACCTCTCCGGGCGGCATCTTCCGGGCAGATTCGACTGACGCTGTAGTCTGAATTTGCTTGCCTTCCGGCGTTATGACGACAACATTTCTTTGACTAAGCGGAAGCAAGATGCTCGGGTCGCCCTCGAGACCCACGGCAGTCCCACGACCAGTAATCTCGCGGGCGTGCTCAACAATGTATTTGCGCATTGTCATTCAAGTCTACCAAGACCGGCGGCAGCTTTGGGTCGGTAAGAGACACCCTACCTCAAAAGGTCCGTATGGCTGCTGGTAGCCACTAGCGGAAGGTCGGAGTTTTTCGCGCTTGTGTTTAGCCACAGCTGCCTTGACTTGTCAGGCCTCAGGTTCATGACAAACCGCTTCGATGTTATGCCCGTCGGGATCAAGAACGAACGCCGCGTAGTACTGACCACTGTACTGAGGACGCAGTCCAGGTGGTCCATTGCACTGACCGCCGGCGCCAAGAGCAGCATGGTAGAACGCGTCGACTTGTTGCCGGCTCTCGGCTATGAACGCAATGTGTAGGTGCGCAGGCTCTTCGTCCGTTTGGTAAAAGCACAAAGAGCTCTTGCCTGTCGGTTGACTCAGCTCAATACCATCTGGTGGCCAATCGGTCGCGACAGTCACTCCGATTGGTTCGAGCGCCTTCTGGTAGAAGAGTTTACTCAGCGCAAAGTCTCGAACACCGAACTTGACGTGATCGAACATAGTTCTCCCGAAGCGGAGGACAGCAACGACTGATTTGGGTCAGAAGCCGCCAGTCTACAGCAAAGCGCCCGGGAGGCAGTTCGCAGTCGAAAGCGCTCGTTCCTGTTACGAGATACAGTGCGTCGTCAGGCGTCTTGCGGAACAGTTTCCTCGAGCCGCTGCACGAACATCAATCTGTGACCGTCTAAGGTGACAACACCAAATTCCCTGAAGCCCCAGGGCTTGTCATCAGGCTCGGAGACGTCGACACCGTTTGCGAGGAACTCACTGTATAGCGCGTTGGCGTCGTCTACGTTTGCCTGGATGATCAGAGAGTGATCCGGGCACTCGGACATCGGAATGATGCCGGGGCAGTGTCCAATGCGAAGCCTAAGGCTTCCTCTTTCCAGAAATGACCACCCGCCGGTCCGTAAGGTCTCTTGGAACCCCATTTTATGCACGTAGAAATCACTGGAAGAGTCGACATCTTCGACCGCCAGGATAGTGAAAGTCTCAAATATGGACGCCAACGGAAAGACTCCTGATCGTGATTGGGGACACACTGAAAGACCGCAGCCCAGAAAATTGATCGACCATGAACGGGCTCTATGGGTCAGAAGCCGGCACTATAGCGGATACAGATCGGATGACCGACTACTACACCCAGTGGCCTCGCGAGCTCACAGCCAGTTATCGGTCAATGACATCGCAGACACGAAAGACGCATAGGCTGCGTAGGACAGTGAAAAGGCTGCCAGTAGCAATGCCGGTATACGCGCTCCCTTTGCCTTGTATACCAGGAACAGGGACCAGCCAAGGATAACGAGCATGAAGCACACTGCGACGATCTGGGATTGCAAAGTGTCCAGTGCGCCACGCAAGTAGCCAGCAACCGCAACGAGCGCCTGGCTCGCCAGGACCGGCAATCCGAATCGCCAGAGAAACCTGGCGCGCTTCTGTGCACCAAGGGTCGTACCGACAACCAGGCACACGATTCCGACGAAAGGGATCAACGACAGCGGACCGGCAGAGACCGGGTCCAGTAAGTTCCAGAAGAACCACTTCGGCAATCCGAGGAAGAGCCAGACAGCATCACCCAAGGTCGTTCTCCTGTTTTCTGATGATCGTCATAAACATGATGTGGTGGTTCGAGCGTACGCTTCCGGGAGAAGCCGTGAGTTTACCCAAAATGGCTGGGCCCCTGATCCGACCAAAGGCCGACCACCAACGACGGCCGGATCACCAAGCAAAAAAAGCAAGCCCCGGGTGCTTTAGGATCGCAAGATTCTCGTTGAAAATACGCCCGCCGGTGTCGGTGTACTCGACATCCTCAAGCGGTATCTCTCTCCTCGTCAACCGTTCGTAAACCTCGCCCGCAACGTACTCCAGGCCTTCATAAGGCTCGGCAGAGTCGCGAGCGGCAAAGAAAAACAGCAGGCTCGGGAATCGAATCGACCAGTAGAATTTGTTCTTGCCCTGGCCAATCCACCACGTGCAGAAATAGTGGAAGAGATCGTCTGAGCAGCCCCAGTTCAGCGCGTAGGCAGATTCCCAATACCGGAAGTGATTGGCACGGTTGAGAAGGGCGATGAACGCACGCTGGAAAGCAACGATATCCTGGAGTCGCTCACCTTCGAGTAACTCGGTCAGTTCCTCTATCTGATCCTCGTAGTTACCACGGCTCCTGCGACGTGATTCGTGGATAAGACCCCAGAAGCGATCCTCGTCCATCAGGCCTTCTACGTCCGTTCCCTGCAGAGGCGAAGAACCGGGGTAGGGGGGGAAATCCAGTACGGTTCGATACAGCAATCGCAGCGCCAAAAGGGTGACGATCAGAACAATAACAACGTGCACTTCAGGTTTACTCGTTCGTGTCTGGTGGGGTCAGACTTCCGCCTCCACAACGACCTCCTGGCTAATCTCCCCAATCCGGCAAGCCCGAACCTTGGCCGTAACGCTACCGCTGCCACTGACAACGATAGACGCCTTCGCAGTGCCCGTATTGCCTCGACCATACGGGAAGTAGAGTACGCCAGCGCCCGTGCCGGCACCCCGTCCCCACCCGTCCAAGTGACCTAATGGACGACGTTGAGCCCCTTCCGCGAGTTCGACGCCATCAAGCTCCAGGTCCAGGTACAGATCCTCGTTCCAGGTCAGTTTGCGTGCAGAATTCAGGACATAGGTTGGGAGGTAACCTGTGTTCTCGACGGTCAGGTCGATACGCGTCATGCCGCCACCGAGCGGCGTCTTGGTGACGTCGCCAAAGCGCACACGCGGCGCCATCCCGGCAACGCGCAGAAACGCGGCGCTGTGTTGCTCGCAGATCGTCGATAGCATTTCATACGGCGGGTTCCACATGCCGACACGCGGATCGACGCCGCCTATCTCGACTTTGCCGAGCTGGGGATGCTCGAATTCCCGCCAGTCGGAGACGGTTCGTCCGCTGTTGTTGTCCCGATCCCATTCGGCCAGGGCGAGCATGTTGTCGCGACTGAGGTCCGTGTAGCTCTTGACGAAAGGTTTCTTTCTCTCGAGTCCCATCTGGGCAAACAGGTCCCAGAGCTCGACAACCCAGGCGATCGCACCGCGCTGGTGGTAGGCATAGTCGGTCAGGTCGCCGCGGATCGGCGTTTCCGGCTCGTAAGTGAATTCCTCGAAGCCCGATACCATCGGATAGCTGGTGAACTGTTCGAGCCAGTCGCCGACCTGTCTGAAGATGGACAGATCTTCCTGGTCCATCTTGCTGTCGGGTTTGTCGCTCAGCGGCCGAATGCCGACGCCGCCGAAGGTATGCAGGTTCAGCCAGGCAAAAATGTTCGGGTGCCTGGACGTGAACTCGATGACGGCACGCGACTCGGGCTCGCTGCCCGGGTAGTCGCCGGCGCCGACCTGCTCGTGCTCGGGTGCCCAGCCCCAGGGAAAGTTCCGGTTAAGGTCGACCGGCGCATCGGAAAAGAAGGACGGTGACGGAATTGTCTTGCCGTCGAAGTTTTCGATAACGCCTTCAGGATAGATCTTGTAGAAGGGCCCCTCGTCGTCGATGCCGCGTGGCAGCATCATGTTTGGGAAGCCGGGTGCCGGGACACACTCGCCCGTGTCATCGACGACGCGCATCGCCAGCGCCAGTCCGTCGCCGTCCATGTCCTGCTTGCGCCAGAAACTCCGGCTCTCATCGAGCCGATCGTCCCGGACGTTCGAGCGGACGACACGCCCCTGTTTCAGCACGTGTTCGGCACCGTCCGGTGAAATGCGCGGCACGACGTAGAACAGCACGTCGCGAAGTACATCGCAGACGACAGCGGGCAAGTCATTGGGCGCCTCGCCCTCTGCGTGCAGCCTGAGCATGTCCTCTGCGATCGCGAGCGCAACACTTGACCCGCAGAGTTCCGCCGCGTGCATGTTGCCGTCGAGCCAGACGGCCGGCCGTATGCGGTCCGGCTCCGGCCCGATCGTCAACAGGTGAATATCACGACCTTCTTCGGTCCGGCCGATGGACTCGAGGCGAGCGAAGTCCGGGTAGGCTTTGGCCCAGCCTTTGAGCGTTGCGGTCAACTCTGCGTAGTCGAGATAGTGGTTTCTGAAGTCAGTGTTCATAGGCCCGGTTCATTCCAATTGAGAGGGGAGTCGTTGGTGCGCGGTGCTTGGCGAGATTGGATCAGTACTCGGCTTTCGGATCGAGCGCGTCCTGCAGTCCGTCACCGAGGAAATTAAACGAGATTACGGTGACGAATATCAGCAGACCCGGGTATACGGCCAGCATCGGCGCTTCCCAGATCAACTGTTGTGCGTTGGTGAGCATGTTGCCCCAGCTCGCCATTGGCGGCTGAATCCCGAGGCCGAGGAACGAGAGTACCGACTCCAGCAGGATGACGGTGCCGATCGACAGCGTGACGGCAACGATAATGACCGACAGCAGGTTCGGCAGGATATGCCGGAACATGATGCGCATGTTGCCGGCGCCGACACCGCGGGCCGCCATGACGAATTCCTGTTCTTTCAAACTCAAGGTAGCTCCCCGCACGAGACGGGCAACGGTCGTCCAGCCGGTGATCGCGACGATAAAGACGATGCGATAGAAGCTGACGTCCTCGGATTCAACGATCGATTGCGGCAAGCCGAGCTTGTTCAGGTCGATGGCAACTAGAACGATCAACAACGGCAGCAGCGGCAGGGCGATCACGCTATCGGTCAGTCGCATCAATGCCGCATCAACGCGCCCGCCGAGGAAGCCGGCAAAAAGGCCGACGACCGTACCGATCGATGCGGCGAACACGGCAGCCGTCAAACCCGTGAACAGCGATATCCGGCCGCCGTAGAGCAATCGCAGGAAGACGTCGCGTCCGAGTTCATCGGTGCCGAGCGGATGCGCGAGGGAGGGCGGCAGCAGCCGGCTCATCAGGTTGACATCGTTGGCGCCGACGCCGAGGAGGGCTTCGAACAACGGTGCGGCCATGACCAGCACGATCATCAAGAGCAGGAGCCCCGCGCTGAATATCGCCAGTTTGTGTCGTCGAAAACGGCGGGCGGCGAGCGAAAGCGGCGAGTTGCTGGTCATACCTTGCCACCACCAATGACAATCCTGGGATCGAGCCACGCGTAGCAGAGGTCAGCCAGCAGGTTTGCCGTCAGGACCAGCGCCGTCGCAAACAGCAGTGCGACCAGCGCCAGGTTGAAATCGTTGCCCATGACCGCGTCGAAAATCAGCTTGCCCATGCCGGGCCAGGAGAAGATCGTCTCGGTGACGAGCGCACCGGAAAACAGGAAACCGAAGTCCAGCGCGAGGATCGTCACGACCGGTATCAGGGCATTGCGCAGCGCGTGTTTCCAGACCACTCGTCGGCGGCTCGCACCTTTCGCACGCGCTGTCCGAATGTAGTCGTGACGCAGCGTCTCGAGCATCGACGAGCGCGTGTAGCGGGTATAGCTGCCAATGCTCAGTGTCGCGATTGTCAGTACCGGCAACACCATGTAGCTGATGTATTCCACGAAACCGGCATTCGCACTGGCAATGCCGCCGGCCGGTAACCACCCGAGAGACACCGAGAAGATAATGATCAGCATCAGAGCGAGCCAGAAAGACGGTATCGAGATTCCGGCGAAAGCGAAGAGGTTGATGCCGTAGTCCACTGCCGAGCGCGGCTTAGACGCTGCCAGCGTACCAATCGGGATCGCGACCATCACGGCGAGCGTGAAGGCGGTTCCCATCAGTATCACCGTATTACCGAGCGCTGGCAGCAGCACATCGAGGACTGGCTGTCCGAACAGGCGTGAGTAGCCGAGGTCGCCCTGCAGTGCGGCCGTCAGCCAGTTCCAGTAACGTTCATAGATGGGCAGGTCGAGTCCGTAAATCGCACGCAGTGCAGCTGCGTCCGCGGCCGTCATGTTCGGGTTGGCGCTGATCATCAGGTCGATGGGATCGCCTGGCATCAATCCTATCAGCGCGTAGATCACGAAGGACATGATGACGAGGACGACGAGTGACTGCAGCAATCGCGACAACAGAAAACGTCTCACGTCGAATCCCCCGACAGGCGCTTTATCTCGTCTTTGCGGTGGCACGCTGCCTCATGCCTGTACTTTGCGTCGACCGTTTCCAGTGTTGGTACCTTCTCCCGGCACGCATCGACGGCATGCGGGCAGCGCGGATGGAACGGGCAGCCGGCCGGGGGACTGATGGGGCTTGGCGGGTCGCCCTGCAGCACGCGGCCGATCTTGCTCTTGTTCGGCACGATCGTCGGTACGGAACTCAACAAGGATTGCGTGTAGGGATGTCGGGCGTCAGTGAACAGCGCGTCCCGATCGGCGATCTCAACGATACGGCCGAGGTACATGACGGCAACCCGATCCGCCAGGTGGTGGACAACGGCAAGATCGTGGCTGATGAACAGGTAGGTCAGGTGAAATTCCTGTTTGATGTCCTGCAACAGGTTCAGAATCTGGCTCTGAACGGACACGTCGAGGGCGGATACCGGTTCGTCGGCAACGATGAAACCGGGGTTTAGTACCAGCGCGCGAGCAATGGTGATGCGCTGGCGCTGTCCGCCGCTGAATTCATGCGGATACTTGGAGAGACTGTTCGCGGGCAGGCCGACCGATTCCAGCAGGTCGCCGGCCTTCTTGCGACGAACGCTGGCCGGGTCGCGGGAGAAGATCTTCATCGGCTCCGTCAGAATGCTCTCGATCGTGTGTCGCGGATTCAGTGAGGACATCGGGTCCTGGAAGATCATTTGAACCTGCTGCCGCATCGGCTTGATCTCGCGCGGCTTGAGTTTGCCAACGTCGACACCCTTGAGCGTAATGCTTCCGTCACTGGGCTCATAGAACAGCGAGAGCATGCGGCCCAGCGTGGTCTTGCCACAGCCGCTCTCGCCGACGAGTCCGAGCGTCTCGCCCGGAGCGATGTCCAGCGAAACGTCTGAGACGGCGGCAACGGTGCGCTTTTCCCAGCCTTTCTCCGTCGCGATACGGGTGTCGAAGCGCTTCGACAGGTTCCGCGTGCTGACGACGTAGTCGAGATCAGGCACGGGCGACCTCGTGACAGGCTGCAAAGTGCTCCGGGCTCAGGCGTGTGTCGCCCGGCCGCTCGGTCTTACAAATCTCCATGGCCTTGTCGCAGCGCGGGCGGAAGCAACACCCCGTTGGCCGGTTCATCGGCGACGGAACCCGGCCGGAAATTGCCGGGAGCCGCGCAAGGCTTCGATCCATCCGGGGTGTGGTTTCGAGTAGCGCTTGGGTATACGGATGTTGCGCTTCCAGCAGTACATCGGATGAGGTGCCGTGCTCGATGATCCTGCCGGCATACATAACGGCGATCTCATCGGCCATGCGGGACACGACACCGAAGTCGTGGCTGATGAACAGGATCGAGGTGTGAAACTTCTCCTGCAGATCGTGCACGAGATCGAGGATCTGCGCCTGGATCGTGACGTCGAGCGCGGTCGTAGGCTCATCGGCAATCAGCACCTCCGGCTCGCAGGCCAGCGCCATAGCAATCATGACACGCTGGCGCATACCGCCTGACAACTGGTGCGGGTAACTGTCCGCGCGCGATGCCGGATCAGGAATGCCGACGGCTTCGAGCAAGGCGATTGCCTGCTCCAGCGCCTCCGCTTTCTCCATGTCGCGATGCAGGATCAGGGCTTCTGCAATCTGCTTGCCGATCTTGAAGACCGGGTTCAGCGCGCTCATGGGCTCCTGGAAGATCATCGAGATGTCGCCGCCGCGCACCTCCTGCATCTTCTGGTCGTCTAGACCAACCAGCTCGCGTCCGTGCAGCTTCACCGAGCCCGACAGGATTTTGCCGAAGGGAGGGAGGAGCTGCAAAATCGCGAAGGCTGTCAGCGACTTGCCGCAACCACTTTCGCCGACCAGCGACAGCGTCTTGCCGCGCTGCAGCGAGAAGTTGACGTCCTCGACGACGCGCACGATGCCGTCTTCGCTCTCGAACCCGATGCTCAGGTCCGAGACCTCAAGCGCCGGAGTGTTGTCCTCCGAGGTCACTCGCGGGTCCAGTATTCAATCCAGTTCGTGCTGGCGTTGAGGTGTCCGGTGGGCCGCGCGCCGCGGAGCCAAAGCGGATAGATATAGGGATTGGGGCGCCAGAACAGGGACAGAACCGGGAGCTCCTCGGAATAGATCTGTTGAATCGTCGCCCAGTGCGGCAGGCGCTCGTCCAGGCTCAGTCCAAACTCGACGGATTCAATGGCGGCGTCGAGCTCCGGGATATTGATTCCGGTGTAATTCTGTCCGGCGTAGTTGTTCTCGGTTGTTGGGATTTCGCTGGAGTGCAGAATAGACCGCGGTACAGTTTCCGGTGCGGCGACCCATGCAAACAGCGCGAGTCCGGTGAACTTGCGTTCACGCGTTGTCTGGCCAAAAAATACACGGGGCGCCTCGTTGCGGATGCGCAGATCAACGCCGATCTGTTTCCACTTTCCCTGGAGTACCTGCTGCACCAGTTCCCGCGTCTTGTTGCCGGCTGTTGTCATGATTTCGATACGAAGTGGCTCGCCGTCTGCGTTATGCCTGATGCCGTCGCGGATTTCTGTCCAGCCGGCCTCCTCGAGCAGTGCAATCGCCTTGTCTTCGTCAAAGCTGTACTTCGTGATGTTGTCGCTAGCGACCTTGTCCAACGGGCTGACCCTCGTATGGGCAACCGGCTGTTTGCCACCGAAGATACGCTCGTTCATCTGCTCCCGATCCATACCGAACATCAATGCCTTGCGGACCCGCTTGTCACTGAGGATAGGGTTGTCGAGATTGACGTCGATGTGTTCGTACTGCAGGCCGGGATTGTAGATGATGTTGTACTTGTCGCCGTGCCGGCTCTCAAAGGCGAGCGCCTGGTCGACCTGCAGGCCAATCTCTCCGGCAATCATGTCGATGGTGCCGGATAACAGGTTAGCCTCCATCGCAGAGGTGTTCTGGATGGCACGCGTCGTGATGGTGTCGAAGTAAGGTTCCTTGCCCCACCAGTGCGGGTTTCGCGTCATCTTGATATACGAACCCTGCTGTGCTTCGGCGACGATGTACGGACCGAACCAGAGTCCCGGGTTGGTAACGTCGGCATTAAAGGTCGTGCGATGACGATACTCGTAGGGATCTGCCTCGAAGATCTCGCGCTCGAGATGGTCAGGCAAGGGGTAGAAGTCGCCGAGCACATTGAAGTTGTAAGTCACACGGTCGGTATAGATCGTGAAGCGCTTGTCGTCATGTACCTCCAATTGGTAGATGCGACGGTACATGTCCGTGTTGATCGCCCCGGTCGTCGTATCGCGGCCGACGTCGTAGGCCAGCTGGATGTCTTTCGTCGTCACCGGCGTACCGTCGCCCCAGGTTGCGTCTGGCTGGATCTCGTAGGTGGCGGCGATGCCGGGCCTTCCATCGGGCGTCTCGATCATCCTGGCCAGGCCGTTCTCCAGCGTGGGCAGCTCAACACACAGGCTGCATTCCAGTTCCCAGTCATGATTAAAGCGCGTAAGTCCTCGCATCAACATTGCGCGGACGTAGGTCTTGGCGACCATGGAATCGACATTCGGGTTCATCGTTGACGGGTACTGAGTGATGCCGATGACCAGTTCCCTGTCGTCACCGCTGTTGCCGGCGCCGGCTGTTGCAGATTGCTGCGAAGCGTCGTCGCTCTTGCCGCATGCGGCTAGGGCAACAACCGCCAGCAGGGCAAACCCGGTCGTTCTCGCGCGCACTGTTTGCTTGGCATCCATTGTCATCGTGTTCCTCCTGAAGCCAGCCGCAAACAGCAGGCCCGTTCTACCTGTACTCTAAGTTGGTTTTTTCGACGGAATTTCGTCAGCCGGCAGTATCGTACCTGCCATCGCAGGTCCGTTCCACGGTTCTTTGCCAGTCGGAAAACCCTGAGACAAACAGTTTTCTCCAGCTTCTTGATATCACATGCAGGTGCTTGATTCGCTCAGGTTTTTTCACCGGAAACGTCGCTTTTTTCGAAACTACCGGGTGTACAGACCGTGCAGTGGAAGTTTTTCTCCACGAAATGGTAAAAAAATTCCAGTCCGTGCAGCGAGCGCGGTCGGCGCGCCTAGCCGAGAGCAACAGACAAACCGGGGTTACACGGAGTCCAGCAGTCTGCGAATAGCCGCTGCGTCGGCGGCCACCATGTCTTTGTCGATCTCCAGGTAGGGGTCTACTTTCGGCATCGTGTTGAGCGCCGTTCTCAATTCACCGAGAAACCGCGGTGCCGCGACCAGCGCAAACTCACGGCAAGCGCCGGAGTGCTTCGCCTTGCTGATTTTGACTGCGATAGTTTTGGCGAACCGGGCTGCTGCCTGCCGGTGCGGGTCATTCTTCTGGCCCATCGCGTGTCTGCCTTCACCGCCGCTGTCGAAGCTGCGACCGCCACGATCGCTTGTCAGCTCGCTCGCTTTCATGCGTGCGACTTCGTTATCCAAGGTGAATACTTCGCTCAGGGGGCCGCTCTTGGTGTCATGACCGTAAACGATCGCGCGTGCTTCGTCTGCGACAACTGCCCAGAAGAGCTTTTCTTTCGCCGTTGCTTTCTGTGCCACGATGAAGTCCTCTCGAAACGCATCGGGAGTTCACTATGCTCCCTGACCTGAGGGTGTGACAAGTCGCGGAAACACTTACCTCGAACGGATTCCGGCAGGCTGCACGATTCGCTAACGGCGAGGCCGCATTCGCAGCAGAAACGAATAGACCTGATCTCCTGACCCCGCAATAATGCGGGGCCATTCAATGATGACCCGAGCGGCCTGAAGAATATGTCGAGCGACAAGTTCCGTTTCCCTACGATCACCGCGATCGTGATCGCCAATATGGTCGGGACGGGCGTGTTCACGAGCCTCGGATTTCAGCTGCTCGATATTCAGTCCGGATTCGTCATCCTGATGCTGTGGGTGCTTGGAGGCGTCATCGCGGTTTCGGGTGCGATGACTTACGCGGAGCTCGGCGCTGCGTTTCCTCGATCCGGCGGCGAATACAACTTTCTGTCCGAGATTTATCACCCGGCGGTGGGCTTTATCGCAGGTTGGACATCGATCACGATCGGGTTTGCCGGACCGTCGGCGCTTGCTGCAATGACGTTTGCTGCCTATGCCACCTCCATCTTTGAACTCGCCGACTCGGTGTGGCTGGAACGCGCGCTCGCGATAGGCCTCGTTGCGATGCTGACTGTCGTCCACGCCGGAAAACGGCGAAACAGTGGGGGCGTGCAGGTGATCTTCACGGTGCTGAAGGTCGCCGTCATCGTCGGATTCTGCCTCGTGGCCTATGTGCTGATCGACGAGCCGCAGCCTGTGCGCTTCTTTCCATCGACGGGCGACGCCGCGTTGTTTACCAGCGGAGCATTCGCGATCTCGCTGATCTACGTCAGCTACGCGTACACCGGTTGGAACGCGGCGACCTACCTGTCGAGCGAACTCGAGAACCCGCAGCGAACGTTGCCGGTAATACTGCTGACCGGAACACTGGTCGTCACGCTGCTGTACGTCGCGCTCAACTTCATTTTCCTGTACGCCGCACCGATCGCGGAACTTCGCGGAGAGGTGGAGGTTGGCATCATTGCGGCGAAGGCGGCCTTTGGCGAGGTGGGCGGCAAATTCACCGGACTCGTGTTGGCGATGCTGCTGATTTCCACGGTCAGCGCGATGCTGATGGCGGGTCCTCGCGTCATCCAGGTCATGGGGCAGGACTTCAAACTCTTGCGCCGTGTTGCCCATGTCAATGCGGACGGAATCCCGAACACTGCGATCTACATTCAATCCGCGCTGGCGATCTTCTTCATCCTGACGTCGAGCTTCGAGTCGGTGCTGCTGTTCGCCGGGTTCACGCTGGCATTCAACAGCTTCGTCACCGTGCTCGGCGTGTTCGTGTTGCGATGGCGGCAGCCCGAACTGCAGCGTCCCTATAAGACCTTCCTGTTCCCGCTGCCGCCGCTGATCTACCTGACGCTGATGGGCTGGACGCTTTGGTTCGTCATGATGACCCGGCCGGTCGAGGCCCTGTTCGGGCTGGGCGTCTTCGCGACCGGGCTGATCGTGTACTGGGTGCTACGCGATAAGGACGCGCCGACGTAGCGCGTGCTACTGGTACCTCGCGGCCGTAATGAACTCACCGAAAGACTCACACCAGACAATGACACTGGTGTAGTCCGACACGTCGATGTCAGACGAGACCGAGACCTCGAAATTATCAAAGGTCTTGATGCCGCCAACGACTGTCATCTGTGACTTCAGGCGTTCGAAATCGGCTTCGGTCTCGACGAATTCCTTTGACAGGTACAGACGATAATCCGGTCCGGGCGCGAGCTTGCCATCGAGGGCAATCGTGTCATCAGTAACGTAGACCGTGCCTTCTCCCCAGTGAAGTGCATCACTGTCGGCGAGGTCCCGACGGAACTCACCCGTAAAGCTCGATCGCTCGGCAACCGCCTGAACGACCTCGTCGGCCGGCGCATCCGGGGCAATGAGTATCGGCAGCGTGTAAATGCCGGCCGCGAAGCCGATCGCCAGCGCTACAACGTGCGTCCCGACAAGCATGAGTTTCTTGATCATCGTTTTATCTCGCTAGAGTGAATCAGTAGTCCGTCCAGAGGACCGGCTGGTGTCCTGATTTATTTCGCCGTGACGTGAAATCCCTGTTTCAGCAGCATAGGTACTTTGCGAGCTTGCGTCGACTGCGCCGCCGGCGAGACAATTTGCCAGGCACCACACACCGGAGTGCAGATGAAGAGTCTGACGAAGTTCTGTCGCGAGATTCACTACGGTCGATCACCCGGAGCGGCGAGGGCGCGATTCGCCTTCATCACCTTCGACATTACGGTTGTCGCTTACTTTGTCGTCACGACGTTCATGGAGTTGCACGAATGGATAATCGTGCTGGATATGCTCATCGGCATGGTGTACGTGGTCGACTTCGTCGGCAGACTGATCGCCGATCGTGACCGCGGCCGTTTTCTGATCAAACCGATGACGATCATCGATTTCATCGTCATTGCCTCGTTGTTCGTGCCGGCGCTGATCGGTAACTTCGCGTTCCTGCGCCTGGCGAGATCACTGCGGCTGTTGCGGTCCTACGTGTTGGCCCGCGAGCTCCGTGAATACTCGAAGTTCTTCGCCAAGAACGAAGAGGTGATCTTCAGCTCGCTGAACCTGCTGGTGTTTATCTTTGTCGTCACGGCCGCCGTATACGTGTTACAGGTCCAGGTCAACGATTCGATCAATAACTACGTCGATGCGCTTTACTTCACAATCACGACACTGACAACGACGGGCTTCGGCGACGTTATTCTCGTCGGGAGTACCGGTCGGCTGCTGTCGGTTGTCATCATGATCGTTGGCGTGGCGCTATTCCTGCGCCTCGTGCAGACCGTGTTCCGTCCGAGTCGCGTACGTTACGAATGCCCGGACTGTGGCCTTAGCCGACACGAGCCGGACGCCATCCACTGCAAGCACTGCGGTCGCCAGCTGCACATCCAGACGGAGGGCATGACCTGACGGCTGAGCGCGAGTCCCATTTCATCTGCCGCTACGGGAGTGTTTCAGGCGGTTAGCGGTCTGAGGAGATTCGACGCTCGAGAGAATTCGTGTCGTCGTCCCAGTGATAGCGCCGGAGTCAATATCGGAACAAGAACTCCTGCATGCCGTTGCTGAGCAAGCGCGCCCGGTCGATCGCAAAACCACCCATGTGGTCGGTTAGTTCTTCGGGCGAATAGCGGGGCGCTGTAACCAGCTCACCGGGCAGCGCATGATTCTCGAGCTTGCCATCCTCGGTCGGCACAAAGCGGCCCGGTAACGTCGGCATGTTGCGCTCGGCGTAGTAGACCAGCGCATGTGCGACGGCGCCTTCGCGTGAGCGTTGCCCAATCGCCTGCATCAGCGCTTTGAGGGCCGGCAGGGTCAGGTAGTTCGGCAGGTCCCAACAGAACACGATGTCTACCGGATCGTGTGTTACGCGTTCAGGCAACAACGTTTCGGCGATCTCCACGAGAATCGGGCCGGGCTCGGCCGAGTTCAGCAGTTCGCAGCCGCCGAAATGCGCGACGTCTGCTATCTCGACACAGCAGCGCGACTCGCTAAAGAGCGCAAGCATGTCCGTGGACGCAGCACCGAGGTCCAGCAGCACAGAGCGCTCCGAAGGCTCGAGCTTATCGAGCACGTTCTGGAACAGCGGCGCATGCAGCGCCTGTGGCGTGTCGTGCAGGTCCTCGGTGTGCGCCCGTCGTAAAGAGACGGTCACGGGATCACGCGGTGCCTGCAGGCGGATTCAGGTTGCTGCTGCTCTCTTTCGCGGATTTCTGCGCGGCGGCCTTGGCTGCCTCGGGCTTCGCTTTGTTTTCAGGCGCGGGCTTGCCGAGTACCTTTTCGACCGCCGCCTGGTCCATCTCGATGGAGCCCTTGAAGTGCGCACCTTCCTCGATGCTGACTCTCGGCGAGATGATATTGCCCTGCACGCGTGCATTGACATGCACGCTGACTCGCTCGGTCGCGTACAGGTCACCGCGGGTCTCGCCGTCGACGGCGATGGAGCGCGCGTAGACGTCGGCATGCACCATGCCTTCCTTGCCAATTGTCAGCGCGTTATTGCGCAGCTCGACCGTGCCGCTGACGTCGCCCTCGATGCGCAGGTCCTCATCGCCACGCAGGTCGCCGCTGATCTGGATCGATCGGCCGATCGTTGCGAGACCGTCGGACTTCCTGGGTTTGCTCTTGCGGTTAGCGCCAAAGGTCTTTTCCGGCTCGCTGCTGCCGAAGTCCTGAGACTCTGAATGGTCTTCTTTCTTGTTTCGCTCAAACATATCGCTCTTCCTCCCAATTGAATAACCGTTGTTATCACGGCATTTTTTGGCCAACAAGTGTCTCCAAAATGCGACGGGCATGGCGAAGGCTGTGGATCTGATGTCAAAAAGTGGGCGCGCCGGCGGCACGAGCAGCTCGATGCATCCGCGTGCCGGCGGCAGCGGAGGGCGGTAGGAGTTCTTCTTGCCTGCCTACTCTTCGGCGAATTTCAACTTTCGCATTCGCAGGGTGTTCTTGTAACGATGCCCCTGCATTCGGCGCAGGATATCGTCCAGCATGCGAATTGCGGACAGGACGTGCGGTCCCTTGTTCAGCATGACGCAGTCCGCGCGCTGCGACAACGCGGCGTCCGAGATTTCTGCGCGGGACGGTTGTCCGGTCTTGGTGGTCCGCTCCAACACCTGCGTCGCCCAGATCACCGGCACGCGGGCGGCTTCGCACAGCCAGAGAATCTGTTCCTGCAATTCAGCCAGGCGCTCCCAGCCGGCCTCGACCGCGAGGTCGCCACGGGCAATCATGACGCCGACCGGGTAGCTGCGCATCGCGGTCAACAAGAGCTTTGGCAGGTTTTTGAATCCTTTCTTGGTCTCGATCTTCATGATCAGGCCAAGGTCGCCGGCATTCATCGCGGCCAACGCAGCCTGCAGCTGGATGACATCTCGCGGCCGCTTGATGAATGACTGGCTGACGGCGTCTGCGTATTTTACGACGAACTCGAGGTTTTCTTCGTCGGTGGATGTCAGGGGCGGAATTCGTATGTCGCTGTCCGGGAAGTTGATACCCCGATCGCCCCGCAGCCGGCTGCCGGTAGGCTTCGCCTTTGTGACGGTCATCGCGAGACTCGTATCGTCGACCGAGTCGATGACACCGCTGATCTTGCCGTCGTTCAACAGGATTCGCTCGCCCGGCGAAACCAGGTCGAAGACTTCGGGCTGGCGGCAGGAGATGTGTGCCGGTTCGACAATGTCCCCGTCGGCGTCCTCGATGGCCGGCTGTCCCGGGATGGGATCCTTGTCGAGCAGCAGCGTATCTCCAGGGCGCAAAAGTATGGGCTGTTCCGTCGACGGCAGCTCTCCTACACGATACTTCAGTTTCTCGCCTTCCTGTTCGCGGTCGAGTCGAAGCTTCGTGCCCGTCGCTATAAACGCGCCCTTGTAGCACTCCACAACGAGCCCTTTGTCGTCTTTCGCGACGACCTCCAGAGTGCGTTTGCGGCCCCGGGTGTCCCTGAATCGGATCTCGTCGCCAATACCGGCGAGCTGGATGCACTCGCCGGGGACCGGCAGAACCAGGGCCTTGGTGCCTTGCCAGACCGTGTCGTCGGGGATCAGCCGGATACGTCGTGGCGACACTGTCCGACCCAACGCATCGCGGCGCGGCCGGATGTGAACGACTTTCGGACCGGGCTTTAAGGGCCCGGTTCGAATCTTCGGTCCGGCGAGGTCCATGATTACCCGGCAGGGGATGCCGGTCTCCTCGCTGGCCTTGCGCGTGTTTTGAATCATCGCAGACCAGGTGGCCTGGTCGTCACGCCCGCAGTTGATTCGCGCAACCCCCATGCCGGCGATCAGCATGTCTCTGACCAACTCCGGCTGCACCGCGGCCTCGGCAGGCAGCGTGACCATGATGCTGACAACGCGCTCGTCCGGCGTGTCGCCGAGGATTGCCTGTTTCTGAGCGACCGCGTGTGCGTCTCGGAGCGGAATTTCAACGGGTTCATTGTTGACTGAGGTGCCCGTTCTCAGCTGCTCGAGCGTGTCTCTCAACGTCAGCAGCGATGCCATGACGTTGCGCTCGGCCCGGTCCAGCGAGGCAAGGCCGATCGTGGACAGATTCTGCTGCAGTGCATGCATGTCGGAGCTGCGGAGAGCAAGGTAGTGGACCAGGTTCCGTGCGGACTCGCGATTCTTCGGATGGACTGCCTCGATCTGGTCCGAGTACGCCGATTCCATCGCAGCGCAGCGTTCAAGGATGTCGCCGAGTTGCCGATCGACCCGGTCGATGATGTCGGATTTGTTCACTAATGCTCCTATCTCGTTTATTTGTAGAGCATTTTTGCCGTGTTCACAGTTATGGATTCCACGTATCCAGCGCTGTGAGATGCCATGCCGATTCGCGCAATTCTCTGCGTTCTGCAGCAAATTCCGGATCGCTGTCGTATTTGACGCCCGCTACTCTGAGTTCTGTTGTCTTATTGCCCGACCTCAATCGCGGCCGGGCTGTGTCGGACCGATTCGCAACCGGTGGGCGGGCCTCCGACTCTATCCCGAGACGCTTCCCGGTGCGATTGCCGGGATGCAATGTTGATCACCGGGGATACGGCTGCCTCTGGCAGCAACAGGGGATGTAAATGAAATCTATAAGAAAGATACGCTCCGCGGACCGTGTTTCTGAGCTGTTGGTTTTTGTAGCTCTATGGTTAACCAGCGCTGGCGCAGTCGCAGGGCCGGGTTTTCTGCCTGACCCGCCGACGGACAGTGACTACAACGATAACGGCGTGCCCGATCCGGCAAAGGTCGAGCTCGGGGCCCAGCTATTCTTCGACAAGATCCTGAGCGGCAACGTCAATATTTCCTGTGCCACCTGCCACCACGCGCTGACGGACACCGGAGACGGTTTGTCGTTGCCGGTGGGAGAGGGCGGCCGTGGGCTCGGTGTGACGCGGGACACGGGTACTGCGCCGGATGCGATTCACGAACGTGTGCCCAGGAACGCGCCGCCGGTGTTCAACCTGGGTGCACGAGAGTTCACGCGCCTGTTTCACGATGGCAGGCTGGCGGTCGATAACAGTCATCCGAGCGGCTTCCGCTCGCCGGCCGGTGACCAGTTACCCGCCGGCCTGGACAGCCTGCTGGCCGCGCAGGCAATGTTCCCGGTCACGTCAGCGACGGAGATGGCGGGGCAAGAGGGTGAGAACCCGGTCGCCGATGCCGCCGTCGCCGGTGACCTGCCCGGTGTCTGGGCCCAGCTCGCGGAACGGCTGCAGAACATTCCGGAATATGCCGAGCAGTTCGCGGCCGTTTACGAAGACGTGTCAGCACCTGAGGACATCACGTTTGTTCATGTGGCCAACGCGATTGCGGCGTTTGAAGGCGGTGCATGGCGCGCTGACTCAAGCCCGTTCGACCGCTACCTTCGTGGCGATCGCGGGGCCATGAGCTTTGCCGCGAAGCGGGGCATGAGGGTGTTCTATTCGCCGCGCCGTGGCAACTGCGCGAGTTGCCACAGCGGCACGTTTCAGACCAACCACGGTTTCGCGGCTATCGCGATGCCACAGATCGGTCCGGGCAAGGGTGACGGCGCTAATGGCCGCGAAGACTTCGGCCTGGCCCGGGAAACGGGCAACATGGCTGACCTGTTCAGGTTCCGGGTACCTACGCTCAGAAACGTCGCGTTGACGGCACCCTACGGCCACGCGGGTGCGTACGCCTCGCTCGAAGCAGTCGTCCGCCATCATCTGAACCCGATCAAGTCACTCTGGTCATACGATCCGTCACAAGCGGTCATGCCCAATCGCCCCGATCTCGATGCCCTGGATTTCCAGGTCATGAACGACCCGGTGCTGGTGCAGGCAATCGCAGCGGCGAACGAGCTTTCGCCCGTGACGCTCTCTAAGCGGGAATTCGCCGACCTGATCGAGTTCCTGCATGCGCTGAACGATCCGTCCAGCATCGATCTGCGAGGCGACGTGCCGACCTATCTGCCGAGTGGCAACACATTGGCGGAGTAAGGGTCGGGTGACGGCGCGGCTAGTAGTGATAGAACAACTTGCGGAGTCCGGACATATCGAAGGGCTCCCAGTTCTCGGGCGTCTGTAGCAGCCTGTCGGCAATTGCAAAGAGTACGGACGGGTTGTAACCCATGCCGATATGGCTCGCGAGCACGCCGACGTTCTCGACCAGCGGACCGGGTGGCAGCATCGCGATGTCAGATGAGACGATGGCGTCACTGTGGCTGAAGATCGCCGTCATCGGGACACCGTCAATCGGTTCACGGACCGACTTGACCCGATGCCGGATATAGGCATCGTCGACGCGGGTGCCGGAGACCTGCTCATAGAGTCGCCATGCATTCGTGGCCTTCGGGTTTCCGATAGGGCTGCCCATCGTGATCACCGAACGCACACGATCCGGGTTTCTTCGCGCAAGCTCCCGCGCGAACAGGCCGCCGAGGCTCCATCCCACAAGGCTGACTCGTCTGCCGGAACTGTCGTTCAATTCCTTCAGGCGAGATGTCAGCATGTCTTCTAGGTCGAATTCATGAGACAGGCCGAGGTTCCTGCCCATGTCCCAGCAATAGGCGTTATAGCCCCATTTCCGAAGATAGCGGCGCACGAGTCGCATCGAGCGGCCGCTCGCGAGGAAGCCGGGCAGGGTCATGACGGCGTGGCCGTCGCCCGGTTCAACGTTATTCAGGATCGACCGCGCCGGGAGCAACGACGTGGCTTCGGACAGTGCGCGCGGAACCTCGAGCAGTGCCAGCATCCAGGACGGCGCCTTGTGTTTGCGCGTCGGACGGGCCGAGCCTGTCCCTGCGAATTCTCTTTCCCCCATACCCGCACTCTACAATAAATTCGCGCTCACCGGCAGGTTTATGAATCTAGTTTTATAACCAAAACAAACGTTTATGGTGAAAACATCGAGTAAAGTGTTATCAAGTGACCGGTCTTGGTTCACAGATTTCCAGACTCGCGGTATTCCCTCCTGTTGTGCCGGTAGGTGATTCGCTATCATTAAAGGTCGTGTGTTCGTCAGCGACCACCCACTACATTCAACGAGAGACGATTCCCATTGTGAATACGGTCACCAAGATACTCGACGCCTGGTCTCCGGATCAGCTTACCGGCCTGGATGCGTTCTTTCTGCATGCCGAATCTGCTCGCACGCCGATGCACATCGGCGCGTGCTCGATCTATGACCCGTCGACAGCGCCGGACGGTAAGGTTCGACTGAAGGACATCATGCAATTCGTCGACGAGCGCAAGCATCGTGCAAAAACCTTCACGCAGAAACTGAAGCAGGTTCCGCTGGAATTCGACCGGCCTTACTGGATTGACGATCCCGACTTCAATATCGAATACCACATTCGCCACATCGCGTTGCCGCAGCCGGGCGACTGGCGGCAGCTGATGATCCAGGTCGCGAGATTGCATGCGCGCTCGCTGGACTTGTCGAAGCCTCTGTGGGAGCTGACGGTCATCGAGGGCCTCGACAACATACCGAACGTTCCCAAGGGTTCGTACGCCATCGTGTCCAAGGTGCACCACTGTGCAATTGACGGCTTGTCGGGTGTCGAGATCTCTCAGGCCATTCACTCGCTGAAGCCCGAAGATGCGGTGGAACCCTACGAGATGGCGCCGCGTCGTCGTCGGCGGGAGATTGGCGGCGTCGAGCAGGTCGCCCGCGCCGGATTCAATAACCTGGTCAAGCCGCTGCAGGCGTTCGTCTACGCCGGGCGCATGGCGCCGGGCGCGCTGAAGTACGCCTTCGGCCTGAATCGAAGCGACCTGAAGATGGTCAGCAGCAAGAAGAAGGTGCCGCGGACCCGTTTCAACGGCATTGTATCCAGCCACAGGGTGATCGAAAGCGTCGAGGTCAGCCTCGACGAGATCAAGACGATACGGGAGTTAGTCGACGGCGCCACGGTAAACGACGTCGTCATAGCGATGGTCGGCGGTGCGCTGCATCGTTACCTGCTGAGTAAGGACGAGTTGCCGGACGATTCTCTTGTTGCGATGGCGCCCGTGTCTGTGCGGGCGACGGGCGAGAAGCAGTCGCTGGGTAACCAGGTCACTGCGATGAGCATCCCGCTGGGGACCGACCGTTCGGACGCGATGGATCGACTGCAGTCAGCGCATTCAGGCGCCAAACGGTCCAAGACCGTTTCCTCGGCGGTAGGTGCCAGGGAGTTGTCGGAGATGTCCAAGCTGGCACCGGCCATGGTGTCCGGTATCGCTACCCGTCTGTACTCGCGACTCGGCCTTGCGAACCAGCTTAGCCCGATGTTCAACACGGTCGTTACCAATGTGCCTGGGCCTCCCGTGCCGCTGTACATGTCTGGCGCACGCATGGTGACGTCGCTTGGCATCGGACCGGTCATGGATTCTATGGGGCTGTTTCACGCCGTGACGAGCTACTGTGGCGTCATCCGGATCACCGTGACGGCCTGCCGCGAGATGATGCCTGACCCTGCGTTCTACGCG
This sequence comes from Woeseiaceae bacterium, assembly GCA_030065915.1. Classification (GTDB taxonomy): domain Bacteria; phylum Pseudomonadota; class Gammaproteobacteria; order Steroidobacterales; family Woeseiaceae; genus UBA1847. The sequence goes on along the minus strand of JASJCQ010000022.1, from coordinate 3,351 downwards.
GAGTGCCTGCAGGAGTCGATTGACGAGTACGTCGCATTGGGCAAGGCCGGCGTAAAGCCGCTGCCGAGGAAGAGACGCCCGAGGAAGAAGACCGCCAAGCGCGCGGCGAGCAAGAAGAAAACCGCGACAACCTCTACGACCCGGAAGAAAAGCGCGAAGAAGAAAGCTGCGACAAAGGTCAGCAAGGCGCCGGCCAAGCGGTCGGGCGACGCTGACCGTCCCGCGACGCCCTGATTCGCAGGTCTCGGTTAATGCCTCTCGTACAAGCCAACGGCTTGCAGATCCAGATCGAAGAGCATGGGCAGCCGACCGATCCTGCGGTTCTGCTGATCATGGGGCTGGCCACTCAGTTAGTGCACTGGCCGCCGGTCATGATCGAGTCCCTGGTGAACGCCGGCTACCGCGTAATCACGTTCGATAACCGTGACATTGGCTTATCCGAGCGACTGGAGGGCAAGAGCTCGCCGTCGCCGGCGATGATGCTCCTGAGTCGTGCGGTCCGGCTCGGCTGGTTGCTCGCGCCTTACAACCTGTCGGACATGGCGGACGACACGATCGGCATCCTGGACGCGCTGGAACTGGACGAGGCACATCTGCTGGGCGTTTCGATGGGTGGAATGATCGGACAGATCGTTTCTGCCAAGCATCCCGGCCGGATCAAGAGTTTCACGTCGATCATGTCGACGACCAACAACCCCGCGTTACCGAAGACCAGGCCCGAGATCGTGAGAGCCATCATCAAGGCTCGTTCTCATCGTCGCACGCCCGAGGACCAGGTGGAGCAGAGCATGGCGTTGTTGCAGATGATCGGAAGCCCGGATGGCGATCGCGACGACGTCGCGCTGCGGGAACTGGTGGCGAGCTCGGTAGTACGCTGCAATTATCCCGCCGGAGTCCGGCGCCAGATTGCAGCAATCGTCGCCAGTGGCGACCTGCGTGAGTGGACACGCCAGATCAGCGTGCCGACGCTGGTCATGCACGGCAGGGTCGATCCACTGACGCCCTACCAGGGCAGCGTCGACATGAGTTCCCTGATACCCGGCTCCAGGCTCGAGGTCATCGACGGGATGGGGCATGACCTGCCACCGAGATACATCGGCAGGATCAACCAGCTGATTGCGGATCACATAGGATCCGTAGAAAACGGCGGGGGTTCTACCCGGGCGGCCTGAATTCGGCGTCGACCTGGCTCAGGATTCGTCGGGAGGCTCCCCGATCTGCTCATCGAGGGACTCCTCGATCACCGCGCGCAACGTGGGTTCAATGAGCTTCAATGCGAAACTGAGCCTGGCATTCAGCTCGACTGACTCCTCGTCGATCAACACCTCGCCCGTGGCGCCGCCGCCGTCGAAGACCAAGCGATTCTCACTCTCCCAGTGCGAGCGCAGCATGAACCGTTTCTCGAGGTCGTCAGCGAGCTCGTTGATGCGCTCGTGCGCCTCATGCAGCGCAAAATGATGTTGTCTGCGTATCCGCATAGGGGCTTGGCCTGAGTTTAGTGTGATCACCCTAGGAAGCGTTCCTAGTATGGCAATCATACCAGTACTCGGAACAACCGGGAGAAGACAATGACCGCAAAGAAAACCACCAGGAAGACGACGAAGAAAACCACGTCGAAGAAACGCAGCACCAGAAGAGCCGCTCGTCCGGACGTCGGTGCACAGCTCGAGCAGGCATTCCTCGCCGGCCTCGGCGCCCTGTCGAATGCCAAGGACGTTGGCAACAAGGCGTTTGACACGCTGGTCGATCAGGGCCTGACATACCGCAAGAAGGCGACGAAAAAAACTGAAGCGTTGATTGACAATGTCCAGGACGCGATCCGCGACATGACCGACGACGCACAGTCACGAGCCTCCGGCCTGATGGGTCAGATGCGTGAAACGCCTCAGCTCGCGAAACTGCAGACCGTGTTTGACGCACGGGTTGCCGATGCGCTGGGCCGGATCGGCGTCGCCAGCAAGCAGGACATCAACGACATCAACAAGAAGCTCGACGCAGTGCTGAAGTCGTTGTCGGCTGAGAAAAAGGCCGCCAAGGCGCCTGCGAAGCGCAAGACGACGGCGAAGAAATCAACGAAGAAGAAAGTAGCGAAGAAGCCTGCTGCGAAGAAGAAGGCGGCTTCGAAGAAGGTGTCCAGGAAAAAGGTAGCCGCTAAGCCCGCCGCGAAGAAGGCCGCTAAGCCAGCTGCGAAGAAGGTCGCTAAGCCAGCCGCGAAGAAGGTCGCCAAGGCATCGCCAAAGTCAGTAGCCAAGCCCGCGCCGAAGGCCGTCGCCAAGCCGGCACCGAAGGCCGTCGCCAAGCCGGCACCGAAGGCTGTAGCGAAGGCAGAGCCGAAAGCTGCGGCGGAAACGGCAGCGAAACCGGTGAAGGAAAGTTAGTAGGAATACCCTAGTTTTTTTCGATAGGTTTACTAATAGAAGTTCTGGCAATCATTTGAAGGAGACATTCAATGGCCACTAAAAAGACAGTTCGGAAGACCAAGAAATTTGATGCCGGATTTTTCGCAGGTACGGTTCTTGAGCAGCCGTTCGCCAGCGCAAACAAGGCATTCCTCGCTTCGATCGGATTGGCGGAGAAAGTCCGCACCGATGTAGAAGCACAGTTCGACATCTTCGAAGCCAGGTACAACGCATTGGCTAAAGACGGTGAGAAGGTGCGCAATCGCGCTCGCAAGACCGCTGAAGACGCCCGCAAGGACGCAGTAAGCGGTGCCAAGAGTGCTCGCAAGAATGTTGAGAAGCGTTTTCAGAAAGTAGAGAAGCGTTTCGAAACGACGATCGACTCGATCCTTGCGAAGACGCCGGTTGCAACGAGCAAAGACGTCGACAAGCTGAACAAGAAGCTTGATAAAGTACTCGCCGAAGTCGCTAAGTAAGACCTGGCATCAAGGCAGTAACGGAAAAGGCCGCTTCATGCGGCCTTTTTCTATTAGCGGGTCTACTGCCGATAGTGGTCGAGCAGGGCGTACAACGGTTCGGCGGCTTCGTCTTTCGCGTAGGGCAGTAAAAGGCTGATTGCGGCGCCGTTCAGGCGCGCGGCGGCTTCCTCGATACTGACTTCCTCGCCGAGAATCGAATCGAAGCGCTGCGAGAACAGGGCCGCCGTTGCGATACTCCGACTCAGTTCTTGAGTGTCCGAGTCCGGTATTTCGATGATGCCGTGCTCACTCAGGTTGTCGATGTGTAATTCGATCGTCGCGAGCAGGGCGGTCGCGAATCCCCGGATCGCCTTGGCGACCTGCGGATATCGTTCGACCATCGTCTCGGTATCGCGAATCAGGAAACGGTAAGCGGCGAGCACTTCGATCAGTAGCTGGACGAATCCCCAGAATTCGTCGATCGCGGATTCCTC
>JASJCQ010000006.1 GCA_030065915.1 Woeseiaceae bacterium | reverse complement strand
ACCGGTCGCGTCAAGGAGCAGTTCAAGTCGGCGAAAGGCAAATACGTGTCACCGGTTCCGATCGAGGGCAAGCTGGCCGGAAACCCGCTCATCGACCAGGTCTGCGTCATGGGCGCCGGACTTCGCGCACCGGTCGCCGTGGTCGTGCCGTCAGCCGCCGCAGTCCAGATGCCGGATAGCGACGTGTCTGACAGCCTGCAGGCAACCCTCAGCGAGGTAAACGGTATGCTTGAATCGCATGAGAAGCTGTCGACGGTCTTCGTCGTCAACGATCCGTGGACGATCGAGAATGAGCTGTTGACCCCGACGCTGAAGATCAAGCGCGACGACCTCGAGACTCGTTATGCTCAGCTGATCCGGCAGGACGGCGGGCCGGTCGTGCTGTGCGAGCCGCCGGCGGCTGCCTGATCGGTTTCACTAGGAGGCGACAGCCGTGAGCGTCCTCGTCGCTTTCATCGCATCGTCGAGGTAGAAGACTGCTGCGGTGTTGCGGCCCTGCGCCTTGGCCTCATAAAGCGCGTCATCGGCGCTGCGCACCAGCGCGTCAGGCAGTTTCAGTCTGTCCGGACGCATCGTGGCTGCGCCGACGCTAACGGTCACGTGCTCGGAGATATCAGAGGCCTTGTGCTCGATGCCCAGTGCTTCGACCCGGCCGACGAGCTTGTCAGCGTAGTCCCTGACGAACCGGTCGGTTGGGTCATACAGCACGATGGCAAATTCCTCACCGCCGTAACGAGCCACGATGTCGAACGGCCGGTTCACCGAACGGGTGAGCGCATCGGCGACGCCCTGTATGCACCGATCGCCCGGGCCATGGCCATAGCAGTCGTTGTATAACTTGAAGTAGTCGATATCGACAAGCAGCACTGCGACCTTGCGTTCCTCTCGTCGCGCCTGCCGCCAGACGTCGGCGAGGTGTTCATCGAAGCTGCGCCGATTGCTGATGCCGGTCAGGGCGTCGGTGCGGGCGAGCTTCTTTAGCAACTTCTCTTTCTGGAACAGCTCCCGCGCGTCCCGCTCGAGCAGATAGGACGCATACATGCCGACGATGTTCGCGAACACGAGAAACAGCGAGCCATAGGCCAGCTTGACGAAGGGCTTGTCCACCATCATGCCCACTGAGATGAAGGTTATGAAGACCGGCCAGCCGGCGAATGCCGCGAGACGGAAACGCAACCCGAATACGAGGTAGACGTAGAACGTCGCGAAGATCGTTCCCCACAAAACGAAGTCGATTCCGGACCGCGCCGCCATTCCGCCGACGATAATCGTGCAGACGCCGTTGGTGGCTCCTGCCGCCATGAAGGCGTATGGGACCATCGGGTCCGAAGGCCTGTACATTGTCAGCGCGAACACCAGCAAGAGCGACAGCAGCATCGTGCTCACCCGAAAGAAGATCGCGGGCCACGAGAATTCGGGCGGCATCACGGTCCAGTCGAGGACACAGACGGCAAGGATCAGCAGGATGGCGATGAATACCGCCACCTGGGCCATTGGCAGCGTGCGCCTCTGGTAGTAGTCGCGGAATTCGCGCTCCTCTGCCGACGTCTTGTCCGGGAAGGCGACCGCCCGGAACCAGGAGCCGTTGGCGGCAGGGATGTGTTGACGGTTTTCGGACACGCTTGCGCTCTGTACAGACGTTTCGCACGGTATCGGCCGAAAGCCGGGCAACTTGAACAGTTAAATCAGGCAGTTAAGGCGCCTATTGACAGGCCTGCCGGCCGTACGGCAGCAGCCATTGCGCGTCGGCAATCGAGCGGACCAGGCTGCAGCGTTGACCACTGAGCACTGCCGGGATTCAATACGGCCGTCGGCCTGCGTGTGGCTTCGGGAAAGGACGAGAGAACGATGGAAATACTGGACGAGAAACAGCTGCGGGTTATCGGTTGCCTGATCGAGAAGTCGATCGTGACGTCGGATCAGTATCCTCTGACGTTGAATGCCCTGACCAACGCCTGCAACCAGAAGTCTTCGCGCGACCCCGTGATGTCGTTGTCACAGGGCGAGGTCCAGCACACGATCCGCGAGCTGGAAGGCAAGCACCTCGTGCGAACAGAAGAGAACTTCAAGAGTCGCGCGGAGAAGTACGTGCAGCGCTTCTGCAATACTCGCTACAGTGAACTGCAGTTCAGCCCCGCCGAGCTCGCGGTGGTTTGCCTGTTGTTCTTACGTGGCGCACAGACGCCCGGCGAGCTGAAGTCACGCAGCGGTCGCCTGCACACATTCGCCGATAACGCCGAGGTCGTCGAGGCGCTCAACGCACTCAAGAATCGTGAGACCGGCGCGCTCGTCGTCAAGCTGCCGCGCACACCGGGCAGGAAGGACTCCGAATACATGCACCTGTTTTCCGGGCCGATCGATATCGATGCCTACGCTGCTGACGTCCAGGCGCGCGCACCGGCGTCGTCATCGCCTCGGCGCAGCGATATCGCTGCACTGACCGAGCGCGTCGACAGACTCGAGGACGAGCTTGCCGAACTGAAGAAACGCCTGGGCGAGGATCCTGCTGCCTAGAAAGCCGCAGCCTGAGGCAGGGACCCGGACTAGCCGAGTTCTTCCAGTGGTGCGTTGAAGATCGTCTCGAAGAACGCCGTCATGCGCGCGTCGATCTCGTTAAGAAACAGGTCGATGTCGGGAATCGCCTTGAAGTTCGTGTAACCGTCATCGAGAAAGCCGTGTAGGGCGCCAAAGCCAGCCGCGTGCGCCGGGCCGTGCATCGCACGCAGCATCGCACCGAGCAGCGGCACCTTGACCAACGATTTCAACGTCGCGCCGAGCTCGGTGGCGAGATGAACCATACCGACACATTCTTCCAGCGAGCTCGATTCCCGGCAGGCGACGCAGTAGGCGCGCTCGCTGATCTCGTCCGGCAGTTCTCCGTCGACCTGCAGACGTTTGAAGATGCCGAGGTTGATATCGAGTACGCGAGCGTTGAGTCGCGCTGCCGCGGCTATCGTCTCCAACGCCTTCTGCGGCAGCATACGCGTGATGATGGGCGCGGCTCGTTCGAGGTCGTGGTCACGATCGCTGATGCCGACACCCGCAAGGTCACTGACGGTGTAATCGATCGCCTCGCCGTAGCCGGGCTGTTCATGCAGGTCGACAAACAGCGTCAGCAGATACTCCATCTGCCACTCGGTGAACCGGTCGTATTGTTTGAGCTGTCGCGGGTCTTCTATATAGCTGCGGTGTAGCTCGTTGCTGAGCCGCATCTGCTCGTTGAAGGCCGCAGCGGCCGCTTTCCTGGCGGAGCGAGGCATTTCGTTGTCGAAGTCTTACTAACCCTTGTCGAGTTGGTGGCTAATTCCGTCGATTCAATGCCGCGACGCCTGGCACGGGGCTGCGGGCTGCAGTCCGGCCCGTCGTCCGAATGCAACTCCGGAGCGTAGGTGGAACCCCGGATTACTCACCGCAACGAGCTTGGCCACTATGATACGGCGTACACGCTACGAGGAATCGACATGTCAAAAGAAGCTGCCCGGGTTCTCGCCGAGCTCCGCCAGGATCACCGCAACATGGCTGTCCTGCTGAACCTTCTGCAACGGGAGGTCGATCATGTCGCCCACGAAGACGAAACGGCCGACTTTGAGCTGATGCAGGACATCATGCGGTACATGACCGTGTATCCGGACACGACTCACCATCCCAAGGAAGACCTGATCTACGCGGGTATGAGGGCAAAACGCCCTGACCTGGCACAGGGGCTGGAGGCTGTCGAGGGCGATCACGAGGACATCGCCGAATCCAGCAAGCGCCTGCTGGCCGATATCCAGGCCGTCGTTGCCGGCGCCTACGTCACTCGCGACCGCGTGATCAGCGATGCGCGGGAATACGTCGACCGACTGCGGAATCACATGGATTGGGAGGAAGGCGACCTGTTCGCCCGCGCCGAGGCAATGATGGATGAACTCGAGATCGATACGTCGCACCTCGACGCAGATGACCCGCTATTCGGCAGTGAAGGGGACTCGTCTTTCGCGAACCTGTCGCAGTCCATAGGGCTCGCCGCACAATAGCGTTCTCTTTCGAGGCAATCGTTCAACGAACGAACGCGGTCATACCGTTACCGGCACAGGCTGCGGTATGATGGCCGCTTCTATTCCAGACGCTTGTCAGCGCCGGAGGTACGTCGATGAAAACCACTGCAGCACTGTCACTACTCGGTCTCCTCGCAGCTTCAGTCTCCGCAAACGCCGGCACCGTGTACGAACTTGCTACGCGCACGATGCAGGGCGAGGAAATCGATCGCATGACCTTCTATGAGGACGGCGACCAGTCGCGCATGGACCAGGAAGGAACCGCCACAGGCTCGATGACGGTGATTTTCAAGAAAGAAGGCTTTTACGTCATCGACCACCAACAGAAGAACTACATCCTGATGGATAAGGCGATGCTCGACCAGATCTCGTCCCAGATCAGCGAGGCCATGAAACAGATGGAGGCCCAGCTCGCCGCCATGCCACCCGAGCAGCGTGCGATGGTCAAGGAAATGATGGAAGCCGAGATGCCGGGCATGGGCAGCGGACTCGGCATGGGCAAGGGGCCGGTGCTCGATATCAAGCCTCTCGGGGAGGGGCGCTGGAAGTCCTACGACTGCCGCAAGTACGAGATGCTCGAAGACGGCGTGAAGATCCAGGAAATGTGTGTGACAGACTACAGCGAGATTGACAGCTCGGGCGCGCTGCGTGAATCGTTTAGACAGATGGGCGAGTTCATGAGCCAGCTGTTCGATTCAATGCCTTTCGGCGGACAGGGCGTCAGAAACCCGCTCGAGATGATCAACGAGATCGACGGATTCCCGGTTCACGCCATCGATTTCGAGAACGGCGTCGCCGTCACCGAGACGACGATCGAATCGGCCGCAGAGCAGGATATCGACGCTTCGATGTTCGAGCTGCCGGATGGATACCAGCAGATGGATCCGTTTAACCAGTAGACACTGACGCCGCTTCCCCGGGGTGCCTTAGTCTCCGTCGGTCGCCTGCCCTTTAGCCGATTCGGCTGGCGGCGGCCAACCGGATCGCAGGTGCAGGTCTCGCTGCGGGAACGGAATTTCGATGCCATATTCATTCAGCTTGGTTTCCAGGGACCACAGGTAGGCGGCGCGTGTTCGCGTCGGGCGCCTCGCGCCCTGGCGATTCACCCAGACGAGCAGCAGGAAGTTCAGGCTGTTGTCGCCATACTCGACCAGCCAGACGTCCGGCTCGCGTCCTCGCATATGCGTCAACGTGTATGGCACCTCGTCGCAGGCCTCGATCGCGGCCTTTCGCACCAGCTCCTTGTCGGAGCCGTAAGCGACGCCGAAAGGAATGCGCACGCGCAGGATATGCTCGCCCAGCGTCCAGTTTGTCAGCTTGGTCGATACGAACTCCGAGTTGGGAACGACAATGTCGATGTTGTCGTTGGTGTTGATCAACGTGCTGCGAACGTTAATGCCCTTGACCGTGCCGGTCAGGCCCGTATCGAGTTCGATGTAGTCGCCGACCCGAAGCGTTCTTTCGAACAGGATGATCAGGCCGGAGACGAAGTTGTTGACGATTGATTGGAGGCCGAAACCGATACCGATGGACAGGGCGCCGGCGACCAGCGCGAGGTTTGTGAAGTCGAGTCCCATCGACGTGAGTGCGACAAACACTGCGACGATGATGATCGTGTAGTGGCTGAGCCGGCTGATCGTATACAGCGATGCCTGCGCACCCTGCGATTCCTTACGGCCGACGCGCCGGATTGCGTACCGGATCAGCCGCGACAGCAGCCAGCCGAACAGGAGTATGACAATCGCCTGTACGATGTCGCCCGGCGTTACCGGCGTCTCGCCGACCTTGAACAGCGTCATCCCAGATATCTCGGAGACGCGGATCCATCCGGTCTTGATCGTCTTGCCGACGTTGCTGAGCCACTGCTTGAGCGCCCCGGAGTAGACGGTGCTTGCGTCGTCCACCGCCAATATCAACAGGTCGAGGTCGGCCGCGTTGTCTTCGAGGTCGCCGATATTTCCGAGCGTCTCCTGCGCCGTGCCGATGCGCTGGTCCAGGACCCGCCGGGCTGCCCGGTCCAGCTCATCGCGATCGACGCTCTGCGCGGCCAGCAACTCATCCTCGGTCTGCAGCTTCCAGTCGGGCAGCGCGCCCAGGATCGTGCGGGAGAGCTCGGACCACTCGATCGACTTGTCTTCGATCAGCACCATGTCCGGATCGCTGTCGAGGTTTAGCATGGTCCAGAACTGGCGAGCCTCGGTCCCGGCCAGCGCTATCCGCGCGAGCGCCAGCTCGACCTCGCTGTCGAGTGCGCGCTGCTGCAGAAGCCGTTGCTCCGATCGACTCCCGGTGGAGTCGACGTCGAGACTGCTTGCCAGGATCTGTGCTTCTCTCGCCTGCTCTTCAGCGCTGCTGACCGAGTCCTGTAGCACGCCCAGTGTCTCGATCAGCGGTGCGAGCGCCGTCCCGTCTGAGTCCATCGCCAGGCGTTCACGGACGAGGTCGACGCGCATCGCAATGTCTTCGGCGTACTCCGCCGCATCGGCCGCGTTCTGCGTCAGTACCTCCAGCCGGCGTGTGGCAATGGCCTGTTCGGTGCGAGCACGGACCAGGCGCAGCCCCGTCAGCCAGCGCCCGTCACCTTCAGCAGCGCCCAGGTAGTCTTTGAACAGGGCATCGCGGCGTCGACTTGCGCCGTCGAGTATGCGTTGCTCACGCTCTACCTCGCCGGCAGCGGAAATAGCTGCGTCGCTGGCGTTGCGCGCCGCTGCGGCGACGCTCAAAAGATCATCCAGCGTGTAAGTGGTCGCCGGTTCGGTCAACACATTTGTCTGAAAGTCGACGTCTTCGAGCAGCGCCAGGTAGACCGCGAAGTTGTCGGCTACGGCTTCGACAATGCCTGGCGCGAGTTCCTGGTTCTGGGCGCCGAGTTCGGAGATTTCGTCGTTCGCTATCTCGAGGAATGCGTCGACGCGCGGCTTGATCTGTTCCGGTGCGCCGTCGAAGTAGTTCCACCAGTTTGAATCGAGTTCGGCAAGAACCGGTGGCTCCGGTTCCTCAGTGAGAGGTGCTTCCTGCGCAGACAGGGGCGCCGATGCCACAGTGCTCAGGAGCAGGCAGGCAGACAGGACGCGTCGAATCAGGGGCATGGCACAGAGCATACCTGTAGCGCAATGCTCGCGACAGTCGGCGGGCTTCCTGGTCCGGCGTCTTCAAGCAGCTGTCAGCAACGGCCATTGCTGCCTTAAGGGGCGGGCTAAGCGTCGTCGCTCGATTTCGAGCGGCGCATTTCCTGTCGGCGCATCGGCATCTCGTCGATCAGTGCGTAGATTTCGTTCAGTGAGGTTGGGCTGTCACTCCTGAGCTTGATGCCGCCATCCTTGCCGACTAGCACAATGGAAAAGGACTCGTCGGTGACACCAACGGCCGCCCGCATCTCGTCAACCTCGGCCCTGGCCAGTTCCCGGGTTCCGGCAGAGGCGCGGCCGGAGTCCAGCAGTGTTACCAGCACCATGTCGCGATTCTCGAATTCATCGATCGTCTGGTCGATATCACCCGTCAGGCGCTCAAGCTCTGCGTCGCCGGCATCCGGCGCGTTGACGAGCAGCACACGCTTGTCCCAGAGAAACCGGCCGAGCGTGAAGAGCTCCTCGGTCTCGGCATAGGCCTGAACCTGGTCAAGTGACAGCTTGAACGGCCCGTCCTTGCCGTCGTAGATCATCAGCCCCATGCCGCGAATCTGGGACGGATCGGGAGGGGCGCCCCTGATCTGGAAGCCGCGAAACTTGGGTACGAAACTCGTAAACGGCAGGTCGACGGTTATCCATTCGTTCTTGCGGGTCTCGAACTCCGCCCAGTAGCTGACGTCGCGACCGCGGTAGGTTGCATTGGTCCGGATCTGCCAGGTGTAGCGACGTCCATCGCCTTTGACGCGGAGTCGGACGCCGTCGTAGTCCGACAGGTCCAGTCTCGGGCCCCGAGTGCGAATGGAGCTGAAGCCGCCGCCCCGCGTGTTTGTGCGTCCGGCGAAGTACAGCGTACCTTCGTCCATGTCGAAGCCGCCGTCGCTGCGGCCGCCCATGACATTGTCGTTGACGACGAACCAGCCGAAGTCGACCGTCTCTTTGGTGAAGTCGGTCAGCAACTCCTCTCTGTCGCCGGCCTGTGCGTCGTGGCTCGTCATCATCAGTAGTCCGGATAGTAGTGTCGCAAGGCAGATTCGGTACGTCATGCTTGGCAGTGGTGATCTGAACACCCCCACAGCCTACGGCGGCAGCGCTTCTCTGTCTGTTTTAAAACGTAACGATTCGACGGTCGTTCAAGCACTTAGGCGTCAGGGGCGCACCTCTGCGTCGAAGCTGCTGACAAGCAGGTCGCGGACCCGGTCGCCGAACACGACGTCGGACTCACAGCCTTCGACACCGAAAATCGCGAAGGGCTCGAAGGCATCGTTCTCCAGCGCGAAGTTCAGCAGGTCCTCGGCAGACAGCGTCTTGCGGCCGGCTCGATCGGTGAGTGGAAAGACCAGGCCGTCGATGCCGTCATAGGACCGGTAAACGACTTCGGTGCACACGAGGCGATCGGAGCTGAAGAAATCGAAGTCGAAGTTGTACATCTTGCCTTCGTGCAGGAGGCCGCGTTCGATAGCCTGCCGGATCGAGTCGCCGGAGAGCTGGGGCCGCAGCACGACAAAGTAGTCGACCAGCAACGTGTCCGACAGCCGACGCAACCTTACGCCATCCTTCAACGCTTCAAGCGTGCAAATGTCTCCTGTCCATGAAGACCGCTTGTCGGCGGGCACAGCGATGCCGAGTGCATCGCGCTGCTCCGGCGTACCGACGTACAGCGCCGCGTGAGGCCAGAAGCCGGGCATAAAGAGATTCGTCAGTGCGGTCGCATGCCGCGTGACCAGGATGTCGCCGGGCCTTAGCTCGACGCCGATGGATTGGCGAAGCTCTTCGCTGACGCTTTTCTTGTCGGTCAGTTGAATGTCGGAGGCAACCCGGCCCACTCCCTCGACGACGCCGGACAACACCGTGTTCGCCGTCACGACGCCACGTCGTCGCCACTTGTGACTGACGAATGCCCACGCGCCGCGAAGATAAGCGCGCTTGCTCGGATCCAGCGCCTTCTCGAGCTCCGGCAGCTGACTTGCGATGGAGCCAACCATTGAATCCGTGCCCAGAGCGTCCAGTCGGTTGCGGTTCTTCTTCGCAAATCGCATTGCGTCCAGCAGCGAGAGCACGCTGCTTTCCTTTATGAACGCCTCGAAAATACGGGTGAATTGCTGCCCGGGTACCCGGAGCTCCTGGAAAGGCTCGTTCAACTTGCGCTGGATGATGCTGTGGTCGGCGACCTCGAACAGCATGACGCGATCAACACCGACCAGTGTGCAGGCTGCCGCATAGCCAACCACAAACAAACGCATCTCTTCATCGCTTCGTACCGTTCTGCCGTCCAGTAGTTCCCTGGCGTCGTCGATGACGGCCCACAGACTCTCGCGAACGGTCAGGTAGCGCGCGAACCAGTAGCCAATCGCTTCGTCTTCCGCTGGCCGAAACTCGCCGCGCTCGATGATCGCCTTTAGCTCGTCGTCGGTCGGCTTATCGCTCTTCAGCAACGCAGCCGCGTCAACAAGGCCCTCGACGGTGTCGGCCAGTGTCTGTAGCTCACTACGGGCCATGCTCTCGCTCCAGGTGCCTGAAGCCCTCGAAGAACCAGTGCCGGATGGCGAGCACCATCGTCGTGCCCTTGCGCTCATCGGCAGACAGCCTGCGTTCTTCCCAGGTCGTATCGTCGAACAAATCGCCAGTGGCATTCAGCTTCTCGACCAGCTGCAGCATGCTCTTGCGGGTCAGCATGCCGTTCTTGACGACGCGGTACGACTCGTCGTCCTGGAAGTCGTGATCGAAAAACTCGTCCTGCACTCGACTGCGAAAGAAGCGTGCAATCGCACCGTTCTTTCGCCAGCTGAAATTATTGGCCAGCAGCAGTCGAACACGATCGCCGGGCTGAAGATCGATAAAGCCCATGCGGTCCAGTTTGCGCAGGTAGCGGATACCTTGTGCAGGTGTGATGTCGTAGCGCTTAATGATCTCGTCAAACGTCCAGTAGTTGAGCAGGCAGTACGCCACCAGCAGCAGGCGCATGTCTGACATGATCTCGAACTCCTGCTCTTCGGACAAAGCCTCGATCTTTTGCTCATGCGTTTCGCTCAGGTCGACGAGTTCGCTGATCCCGATTTCGAGCACGCCGCAAATGTCGTCCAGGCGACGCAAGGAGAAGTTCCCGGTCGAGAACATATGTTTCACGGCCGACTCCGACAGCTCGAGTCGTTCAGCGAGCGCCTTGTAGGTGATACCGCGAGCTTTCAGTTCGCGTTTGATCGTGTCGATGAGTCGAGCAGATGTCGTCATGGGTCACCAAAAGTATCAAAAAATTAGACTAAAAGTCCCCTATGTCTGACTTTTGAGAAAAACGTTGCTAAAAACTATACCAGCTCCTAGCCTCGAAATCGCACTAAACCTGAGGAGCAGTTGCTATGAACCTGATTCAGAGAATATCCACGAGCATCACGTCGTCGGTCGATCGAGCCGTCAGCAAGGTCGAGAACCACGACGCCATCATCAATGCCGCACTGCGCGATACGCAGCAGGCAGCGGCCCGTGCGAGGGTCCGCCTCGAGCGTGTCCGGAAGGACGGCGCCCAACTGAAAACCCGTTATGCGGACCTGCAACAGGCCGCCGTTCGCTGGACCGATCGTGCCAGGTTGGTGGCAGCTGATGACGAGCCCAAGGCGCTCGAGTGCCTGCGTCGCCGCAAGGAGTGCGAGATGCAGCTCGCGACTCTGGAGGAGTCGATCGAGAAACACAACGAGCTGGAAGAACGCATCGCGGCACAGGTGAAGAAGATCGAATCGCGCATCGTCGAGGTCGCGCAGCAGCGCAACATGATGCGTTCGCGTCAGTCCGTTGCCGACGCGATGCGGACGATCAACAACATCGAGGGCGTGTCCTACAGCGATGTCGAGGACACGTTCGACCGCTGGGAAATCAATCTCGGGGAGACCGAGATCCTGATGAACGCCACGTCGCGCGTCGATCCGCTCGAGTCATCGTTCCTCGCCGACGAGGACATGGCGGAGCTGCGCGCCGAGCTTGCAGACCTGGTCAATAAGGACAAGGAGGATTCGTCATGAGTATCCGGACCTCAGCATTCGACACGGACCTGGTTGCCAGCGAATCGGGGAGTACGTCGACCAGAAACTCACGCTTTAGCGTAGACAGCGTCATGCAGTCGATTCGAAACATCGCGACCTTGTCTGAAGCCCTGCGGATTCTCGGCGCCGGCGTCATCCTGGCGTCCATGTCCGTCTTCCTGATGCAGGGATGGAGCGGCGGCAACGACATCAGCCGCTACCTGTTGTTGCTCGCGCAGACGGGCCTCCTGGGCGCAGCCGGCTTCGCGATGAGTCACGTCGTCAAGGAGACGAAGGGCGCTCGATTGTTCTTCGGGCTTGCGCTGGTATCGATACCCGCGAACTTCACGATCCTCGGTGCGCTGCTGTATTCGGTGTTCCAGTGGGACGGCGGGCTTGCGACCTATCCCGGCTTCGCCGACTGGCGTATCGAGGACGTAGCAAACATCGGCATAACAATGGGCGCCGCGCTGCTCGTGCTGGTTCCGATGGCGCTGTTCTGTTTTGCGATCATGGCGAGGCACTCGGCGAAGCCACTCGCGCTGAACTTCCTGCTGTTGAACGCAATGCTGCTCTTACCGATTCGAAGCTCGCTGGCGGCAGGTGTCATCGCGCTGACCGGTGTGGTCTACGCGCTGTTCACCGTCGCAAAGCTGCTTCGCAAAGACCGCGCGCTGAAGACCGGTGAAGGCAAGTTCGCACTGATGACGCTGTTTATTCCGCTCGGCATCATCCTGTTCCGGAGCATGTACTTCTATCAGGTCGATAGCCTGATGATTGCGATGCTGGCGATGGTCCTGTTCCTCGTTGCACGACAGGCCTCGTTGTTCCCCGACAGGAATCCGAAGGTCGCCGTCGCTCTCGAGCTGCTGTCGTGGCCGTTGGCCATGGTTTTCGCCGTTGCCCTGACCGATGCCTTCGCCTCCATGCTGGCGACCGGCCTTGCTGCACCGTTGTTTGCACTGGCCTACTCGGCGTTGGCGCTGGACATCATCCGGCGCACTGGCAGTCGATCGCTGGGTACCGCCGTTCGCGTGTCTATCACTATCGCGATCGCGCTGAGCTTCAGCTTTAGCGTGGTCATGACCCCGACTGGCCTGACGGCCCTGTTGAGTGTCGTTGCCGGCACAACGCTGTTGTTGTGGGGTGCGGCCGGTAAACAGCCGGGCAATGTCATCGCCGGCATCATCACGGTCGCCGCGGGCGTGCTGTTCGGCCTCGAGGCCATTGTGCAGCTCGTTGTTCGCAGCAGCTGGATCGACCTGGCCGTGTTCGGTGCCTCTGCCATCGCGCTTGGATCGCTTCTCGATCGTCACGGCGTCGCGATCAGGCTGCGACTGTCACAGTGGTACGGCAACGCGCGTGAGGACAAGGAAGAAAGTGCTCTGGAAATCTAGCAACCCAGCAAGGTAAGTGCAGAGCCACCGCCGCGGTCGAGAGGCCGCGGCGGTTTTTGCCCGCACCGCCCTGGCGCCGACACCAGCAAGGACGCAAGACTTCACTTCACCAGAGCTGTGGTAAACAGGCGCTGCAGCGTTCACCGCGATTCACACGCCTGCGAGCCATTAGTTTATTCGAGAAGAACCAATGAAAAGGAAAACGAAACCCATGCGCAGGATCCAACTGTCCCTGGCCGTGCTGCTACTCGCCGTCGCCTCGCCTGCCACTGCAGACGATGTTGTCAGTGAAGAGGAGTCGCAACGATACTTCTTCAGCCTGATGCAGAAAGGTCAGCATTTTCGAGTTCATCCAAAGGCAGCTGCCAACTACCTGCGAGGTGTATGGCGACTGGACCGCAACGCTCATGTCGGGGCCGGCCACTACACCAGGGCGGACCAGGGCGACGACGTGGTTCTTTTTTGCAATGACGAACGCGTGCTGCAAATCGACTTCAGCAGGAATCACGACAGGTTCATAGAGTTCGAAGAGCAGCTTTCCAGGTTGACGGCAGGCAGGGACGGGGCCTTCAACTTTGGAAACGAGAAATGGCATATCAAGCCGCTCGGCGATAACCATATCGTTATTACCCGGTACGACTACATCGTTGTGCTCGAGCGGGTCTCGGGCGCGCCCAAGAACGAGCCGCAGACGGCGTTCCCCGTCGAGTAAGCGGCAAGTGCGGTATGCGAGCTACTGCTTGCGTATCGACACATCTATCCGACCCGGCACGGCAGCCGGCCGTGCATCTCGCGGGTCACCCTGCATCGCAGTCTCAGTCCGGTCGCATGCATGAGTTTTTCTCATGAAAGGCTGTGAGTTTTATTCGGTTGTGAGTACACGCCACATCGGTATCGTTCGCATTGAACCGATCTGGAAACTACCGGTTCGTATCATTTCCATCCAATGGAGAACTACGATGTACAACTGTATTCCCATGCACACGCTTCAGACGATGCAGGATATGCAGAGTCTTAGCCGAGGCGCTATTGGCCTCGCCCTTGCCGGCACCGGCGTATTCGTCGCCTTCCTGGTTGCCATCGCGGTCACGATCTGACCTCAATGTGCGGCCGTGGTCTGCGGCTGCCGCTACCGACAATCTGCCTGTATTCGCGGTGACTCGACGAGTCGCCTGGCGCCTTGCCGCGCGCGCGTCAATCGCAGTTGCTGAGGCTGTTAATCCAGTCGCTAATCAGCGTGACGCCGCTCGTGTCGATGACATTCGACCCGATGGGTGGCATGCCGTGGATGTCACGGCGCTGCATGCGGTCGACGACCAGCGACGCATTCGCGTTGCCGGGCGCGATCAGCCGTGCGTTCGACAGCCCCAAGCTACCTTGCAGAGGCATGGCGTCGCAGGCGTTCGTATCGGACAGCGCCGTGGCGTAGCGAAGGTCCATCGTGGACGGCGTCGGACCGTTCGCCCGGTGACACTGTGCGCAGTTCGTGTGCAGGTACGCGCGTGCGCGCGCATCCAGTGAAGCTGATCCGTCTGTCGGGTCTGCCAGTGCGTCGAGCGCATTGGCAGGTCCCGGCAACGGTGACGTGAACATCATGACGTGTTCGATCGTCTCGAGCTGGTTTGCCGTGCGTCCGGTCGACGGATACGTCAAGTCCCCGTTCAGCTGCGCGATCTCGGCGCCGAGCGAGAAACCGGCGGCGCTCGTGTGGCAGGCCATGCACTGGCCTTCTGACGGGTAGATCCAGTCCTGTCCGTTGATGTTGACCGTCTTGCCGCCGCGAACACGCGTGGCTTCGGTCTGGCCCGCATCCCATTCGTAGGTGTAACCGGCCCAGACGCCATCCGGGTGGCGCATCAGGTGGCGCGTCTCGATCAGCGCGCCGCCGAGGCGGAAGTTCTTGACGATGACGGTGCCGTTCGGGAAATCGAAATCGCCATCGGCATTGACGTCGATCGTCGTTCCATTCGGCAGCCCGATGTGCCGGTCCTTGATGGCACCGTCAGACCAGAAAGGCGCGTTGAGATCGTATGGCAGCAGCCCGGCATAAGGCTGGGTCACGTCGCCGGGGTCTACGCAGCCGGTATCCGACAGCTGGTCAGGGATCGTGTCGGGCGTGGGGCTGCCCGCCGGGTCGATGCGGCGCACGCGTCCCTGTCCCATGCCACCGATGTCAACGAAGTACAGCTCGCCGGCCGGACCGATGCCGAAGGCGGTTGGCCTGAAACTCGTGTCGATCAGCTGGTCGTTGTCGAAGCTGCCCGTGCCGTCCGGTCGCGCCGCCCAGAATCGTCCGGAGCCGAAGTCGGCGAACACGTACAGTCCGACCAGGTCGGGAATGGCCGAGCCACGGTAGACGTAGCCGCCCGTGACCGAGTTGCCGTCACTGCGGCCGTACTCGGTGACAGGATCGATCAGGCTCTCGTTGCCGCTGCAGTCCGACGCGTTTGACGTATCGTTTGCGCCCTCGCGACAGCGCCAACCGTAGTTGCCGCCGCGGCGGACGATGTTGACCTCTTCGAAGCTGCCCTGGCCGACGTCCGCGAGCCACAGCTCGCCCGTGGCCTCGTCGAAACTCCAACGCCACGGATTGCGCAGGCCCCAGGCGTAGATCTCGGGGCAGTCGTTCGCGTTCGCGCCCGGGCCACACTTCAGCTCGGCGGCGAACGGGTTGTCTGGCGGTATGTCGTAGTCGGCGCCCGTACCGCGCACGTCGATTCTCAGCATCGATCCGAGCAGCCGTGTCGTGTCTTGCGCTCGCTGCAGGGGATCGTTGCCACTGCCGCCGTCGCCGAGGCCGAAGTACAGGTAGCCGTCGGGTCCGAACGCGATGTCGCCGCCGTTGTGGTTGTCGAAGTCCTGGTCGACCTCGAGAATGACCTGTTCCGTTGTTCCCGCGCCGGGGCTCGTCACATTGTCGAGAATCATGCGCGACAGCACGCTGCGCATCGCCGGACCCGTGTGGTTGATCGTGTATGACACGAAGATCTCGGGCGTCGCCGGGTAGTCGGGATGGAACGCCATACCGAGCAGGCCGCCTTCCGAGTCGGTCCGTATCGACCGCGTCGTTGTCAGGTCTATGTAGGTCGTGACGCTGGTCGGGTTGTTTGTAGCGAAGCTCACGATCTGCCCGGACTTTTGCAGGACAAACCAGCGACTGCCGCCGGGTTCCAGCAGGATCTTGGTCGGTACCGCGAGGCTGGGCAGGGAAGGATACGGATCGGTGACGGAGACCGTTGCGTCGATCGTCGGACGCGCCGGGGCGACGCAGGTCAGGTTGTCCGGTCGATCATCGAGACCGAACACAGCAGTGGTGGAGTCGTCGTCACGAATCGTTCCCGTCGCTGTTGCCTGCGTGATCGTCGCATTGACCGGGGACGACAACGTGACGGTCAACGTCTCATCGAGTTCGATGTTGAAGTCGCCGATGACATCGACGTCAATCGTTGCCTCGGTCGTACCTGAGGGGAATTGCAGCGTGCCGCTGGTGCCGACATAGTCAACGCCCTGCGTCGCACTATCGGCGGTTGTCGCAAAGTCGACGCTGGCGGACGCAGCCGTCGAACCGGACGGTACCGTCGCGGTGACTGTGAACTGCAGCGTGGTATTGCCGCTGTCACCTTCGAGAACCGACGCATCGCCGATCGATAGCGCCGGGTTGACCGGAGCCGGTGGTGGGGCCGAAAAGGAATCGTCGCCACCGCCGCCACCGCAGGCTGACAACAGCAGGAACGGCGCCAGAAAGAGAAGACGCCGCGGACGGCGAGCCAGGTCATCATGCGAAGCTGTGAGCATGTAACACCCCCGGAGGAAGGTCCTGCGATCATTATTGCACGCGATTGCAGCCCAATAGTGCGACATTCAACAAAAACACGCGTTCGTCGCCGAATGGCGACACATTGAATTGAATCAACGCGCCAGTCGACTGCGTGGTTGCAACGGAGGCGTCGCGCCTGTCACGCGGCAGCGATGGGAGGGTACCTGCCTAGATGAGTTCGCGAACCGTTCTGACGAACTCTTCCATCGTGTACGGCTTCTTCAGCGTTCTTTCGTTGACCGCCTGCTTCGTTTCTTCCGGCACATAACCTGTGACGAACAGGATGGAGACATCCGCGGAGATTTCGCGCACCGCTGCGGCGACGTCCTGGCCGCCCATCTCCGGCATGACGAGATCGAGGATCAATAGTCGGATGTCGTCTCTACGAGACTTGTAAAGCTCCAGCGCCTCCTTGCCGTTGGCGGCCGTGCAAACCTCGTAGCCTTCGCCACCGAGTACCTTGCATGCCAGGTCCCGCAGCTGCGGGTTGTCGTCGGCGACCAGAATCAAGCCGCCGGTATCGCCCGAACCCTCGCTCCTGGCTGACGGGGCCGGCTTGACCGGCGTGAACGCACCGCCGGGGGCGACAGGCAGGAAGACGGAAAAGCAGCTGCCCCGGCCCGGCGTCGACGCGACGGTGATCACGCCGTCGTGCTGCTCGACGATACTGTAGCTGTTGGCGAGACCGAGTCCGGTGCCTGTTTCCTTGTCCTTGGTCGTGAAGAACGGGTCGAAAATGCGCGGCAATGCGTCGGGATCAATCCCGTGGCCGTCGTCCTCGACAGTGACGACAACATATTCGCCGGGCGCCAGTTGCGGATCGGAATCCAGGCTGTCGACGGTCTGATGGGTTGCTCCAAGCGAGATAGTCCCGTTGGTGTCAATCGCGTCGCGTGCGTTGAAGCAGAGGTTCAGCAGCACCTGTTCTATCTGCGTGCGATCCGCGTTCACCGGTAACGGTGCTTCGGAGTACTCGACGGACAGGTTGACGGAGGCGGACAGTGTATGCGTCAGCAGTGTTTCCAGCTCACGCAGGAAGTCGTTGACGTCGTACAGCTCGGGCCGCGTCTGGTCCTGCCGGCTCAGCGTCGCCAGTTTGTCCGTCAGGTTCATCGCCCGCAAACCGACCTCGCGAACGCTTTCCATGGCTTCCCGGCTTTCCGTGTCTTTCGAACCCCGTTGCAGTAGAAACTCGACGTTTCCGAGGATAACCTGCAGCAGGTTATTGAAGTCGTGCGTGATGCCGCCGGCCAGCTCACCCATGGCCCGCATCTTCTGAGAGTGAGCGATGCGCTCTTCGAGGCGCTTGACGTCGGTTACGTCCCGACCCACGGCGGTGATTCCGATCAGCTTGTTTTCATCGTCCAGGACCGCGCGGTTCGACCAGGCCAGCCAGCGCCATCCGTCCTTGGTCATCGCGCGCTGCTCATGATAGGCCGTGTACGGTGGTTCATGCAGCCGCTCCAGTGAGCGGGCCGTCAGTTCACGATCGTCTTCGTGCACGAGCGGCATGAACGCCTTGCCCAGCAGTTCGTCCTCGCGCTTGCCGAACATCTCACAGTAGCTCGGGCTGATGTACTGGAACTCGCCCTGCTTGTTGACCTTGACGACGAGATCCGTCTGGTTCTCAACCAGCAGACGATACTGTTCTTCCCGCGTCGCCATATCGCGCTGCCTGAGCAGTGCCACGCGTATGGCGAGCGTCAGCAGCGTGATGAGTACGAGGCCCAGGCCGAGCCAGATATCATCGAGCACGTCGCCCGTTGCCGCGAGATAACCCGTCAGTGGGGCAATCGTGAATCGCCAGGGCTTGCCGGTAACATCGATCTCCAGCTCGACGGTGTAGGGGCTAGGGCTGTCGCGGAGCGGATCGGCCTGCACGTAGAATGGGTCGTCGCCATCGAGCACGGTAAAAGCAAAGTTCTGTCGCAGACGCCCTTCCGGCAGGCACGAATCCATCAGCGCCTCGACACGGAACACCCCATTGACGAAGCCGGTCGGCTGTCCGGATACGGCGAGTATCGGCCGGTAAATGGCGAAGCCCTTGCCACCTTGCAGCAGCTCGATAATGTTGGTGCGCACAGCGGCGCCGGTGGTCTCGGCCTGCTCCAGTGCGCTGACGACCGATGCGTTCGGGTTTTGCTTCAGGTTGGCGTTCAGTGCCGGGCGGTTGGGCTCGACCGGGTAGACAACGCGAATGACCCCGTCGACGTCGACGTAGTTAAGTGCGTGCACGCCCGAGTACAGTGGCATCAGGACGCTCGCTCGATTGGCCCAATCGCCGACAATCTGCTGTTGCGACTGCCATGGGTAGCCGGCCAGCGTGCGTAACAAGCCCGCGCGCGACCTGACGCAGGACTCGACGCGAAGCTTCAGCTGTTCTGCTGTGACGCGTGTCTCGAGACTGATTCGATCGGCATCGCTGTTCTTGCCGGCGATGCCGAGCGACACAATGGACAGCAGACCCAGGATCAGGAAGGTCAGCGGTATCCAGTTGTGGCGTTGTTCCAGATGCAAGTCAGTCTGTCCCGTCTACAAAAAACCCTTGCGCCTGCCCAAACAGGCACCCTCCGATCTGTCGTCCTCTTGGGGTAACCCACATATCTATAGTTGTTTGCACTGACGCAGCTGCCGCGTCAGTTCCAGCAGTTCCCTGAGGTGCGACCGGTCATCCTCCTTGCTGTTGCTTTGCTGGAGCTTGAGGTCGATCGCGTCGATCGCATCCCGTGTTTGTTTCTCGCACTGCTGCCTGTCGTCTGAGGGCAGGCTCGGCGTCGCCGGCTCCTGTTGAGGCGGCTCCTGCGGCGCATCGAAAGGGTTCTCGAATTCGAAGAAGTCGTCGCCGGTCTCCTCAGGTTGGTCGACGGCAGGCTCGTCGGCAACGGCTGGAGCACAGGGGGTCTGCTGAAAGGCGAAGGTGCCGTCGTCCTGCGCGCAGCGGTAGATTTCAGGTTCTGCGCATTGGGCTGCGGCTGACACGCCCAACAGCAGAAGTGCCAGGCTTTGTGGCGCGTGCCTCAAAGTTCTTTCGCATCCGCGACAGTGATAGAGAGGACGTCGTCGAGGCGACCCTCAATCCGCACGAGCTCCTGGTGAAATGCGTGGCGAGCATCGGCCTTACCCGCGCCGAGCAGCCCTCGATAGCCGGCGAGTTTGAGACCCGTTCCATACAGAGTCTTGGACACTGACTCCGCCGAGAACACTCGACCCTGCAGCAGTTGCTGCTTGCCGGTCTTCAGGCACTGCGTGAGCAATGCCGACTCGTCGCTGACGGCATCGGCGCCTTTCGCGACGAGGACCCTGGCGACGACCCGGTAGGCATCGACAAACGAACGAAGCACGACATGCG
Organism: Woeseiaceae bacterium; assembly: GCA_030065915.1. GTDB lineage: Bacteria > Pseudomonadota > Gammaproteobacteria > Steroidobacterales > Woeseiaceae > UBA1847. Next base: position 150,118 of record JASJCQ010000006.1, on the reverse strand, counting down.
CGAGCAAAGGCCGTATCTCGCCCAGCTTTGCCTTTACCGCGGTCTCGCCGCCGCTCAGCGCGCCTTCCCAATCTCCGAATCGCTCGCTGGCGAGGCTCTCGATTGCCTGTCGATAACCTGCCCGGCGCGGGAAATAGAACTCGAACTTGAAGATGTCCCTGAGCCGCTCGGCCTTTTCGAGGAAGGCGGTCACCCGGTCGCCGTCCGATTCCGCAGCTGCCAGTAGGGCGATCTCAACGACCGCGTCGAGAACGAAGTAGTGGATCGCCGTGTTCCTGTAGTACGCGGCATTCAGGTGCTGGTCGTCACCGATGGCATAGAGTCGCTCGATGCCATCGTCGAGATAGTTGAGGATGCCGGTCTGGTGCAGCTCATCCAGCGTCGCGCGAACGGCCCGGTCATCGCGGAAGTCGGAGTGGCCGACGATCTCGAGCTTGCGTCGCTTGATCAACGCAACGCCGGACCGCGCCAGTGACTGTACCTGCTCCAGGCTCATCGCCCGGTTGCCGCCGGCCAGCAGGATCAGCGTGATGATCGCTACGTCGGTAATCGGCGTCGCCGCGTTCATCCGGACCGCAACTTCGAAGGCGACCGTCGGCACGAGAATCTGCTTTTTCTCATCGCTGATGCCGGCATCGAGTTTTTCCGTCGACACGATGTCAGGCAGCGTCAGCGGCTCACCGAAGCGCAGGTGAATCTTGCCGCGCGACTTGCCGCGCTTAAGGAAGCGCACGGCCCAGGTCGCACCCTCGGCTTTTTTAGACTTGCCGCGCTGTTCGATCGCATAGTCTTCGACCTCGGTAATCTGGTCGTAGGCGACGCTGACCGGGACGAACGTGACGTTGTAAAGGCGAGTCCTCAGGATTGACTCGATGACGTAGTTGAACAGGCCGAAGCGAGGCGGTAGCAGTTTGCCCGTCCGGGAGCGGGTACCTTCCAGTGCCCACAACAAAGAGAAGCGTTTCTCGATCAGGTAGTCGATGTAGCGCCGGAAGACCAGCTTGTAGATCTCGTTGTCCTGGAACGAGCGGCGCAGGAAGATGATGCCGCTGCGTCGAGCCAGGGCGCCGAAGCCGGGCGTTCGCAGGTTGATGCCGCCGAAGGTCAGCGGTAACGGCAGGTTGGCGTCGAACAGCACTTTGGACAGGGCTGCCGTATCCAGCATCGACTTGTGGCTGATCAGGAAGACGACGGGACGCTCCGACATGATCTTGTTCACGTCTTTCAATTGCTCGTCGACGACGTCGATCTCTTCGTCGTGATGGCTCTTAAGCGCAATGCGATAGAAGGACATCATGACGTCGAGCGTGCGCGGCGTCTGCATCGCCGCCATTTCCTGCAGGTACTTCGCCGCCTTCTCGACGACCTTCATGATGCTGCGGTCTCGCTGCTGGGCAATGTTGGACAGGTTCTGCTTGAACGTCGCGTTGGCAAACACCTCTGCCGGCAGGATCTTTGGGATCTTGTAACGGGCGCCGCGAACCGTTCGCTCGGAACGCTCCAGCGCGATCATTGCCTGCCCGGCGATAAAGCGGGGAAGGTCGTCACAGGGAGCGCCAGCCGGTGTTCCGGCGAAATGGCGCTGGCTCAGGTCTTCGAGTGTGGCCCCGTCACCGCGGATGTAGGCGAGACGTTCCGGGTATCGCCTGGCGATGAAACGACGCCCGACCTTGCCGAATGCGGCAATCAGGCGTACGAAGAAGTTACCGACACCGTTATGATCGGCGGCGGCAGTAGAGGGCAGCCACGCGACTCGCACGGGCTGCATCCAGGTCGCCGGCGCGGCGTCATCGATGTGATTGGACAGCGTGGCGTCGATGCCGTCGTTGGACAACCTGACTATCGCATAAACAGGGTCCGAGTCCGGGCGATGCCGGTCCACCCAGCTTTGCACGAGCTCCTCGTCCAGCTCGTCTCGCGCGTCCAGCAGAAAAACAACCGGGTCGCTGGTCGTGTCAGGCCATGGCGAGGTGTCGACGTTCTTGCTCTTATTATTGGCGTTTTCCGCAGTCACTTGTTCTTCCCACCCGCAACTCACGAGCGTGGCTCGCGTTCGCTTGTCCTTTCACAAGCAACGGTCAGGCCTCCTGCCGTGCCGCGTTGCTTGTGCCCCCGCATAACAAGGTACCAGCATTTGGCTACTGAAGAGCAGGTTGCCGTGGAATCGGGAAGACCTCCCGCTGCCGGCCGTTGATGTACCAGGTCTTTTCGCCATCGAAGAACGCGTCCTCCTCCAGCTTGATTCGGACCGATTTGCCCCAGCTGGGCACACTGGATTCTGCATAAAGCTCGATGGAATGCGCCGTATTCGGATACAGCGGATAGTCGCCGCGCCCCGGAACGCCACCCTGCTGGTCCCACAGGCCGATCGTCGGTCCCGCCGCGTGTCCGTGATAGCCAATCGGGTGCGTATAGATCGATGCGACGATGCCTTCCTTTTCGGCTTGCTTCAGCGACGCGGCCAGGATCTCGTTGCCGCTGCGGCCGGCGACGAAGTTGCCGGTCAGGATGTCCTGCAGGCGATTGCCGCGCTCAAAAGCGTTTGCGAGGTCTTCGGGCACCGCGGTCTCACCGGGCCGCAGGACGTAGGCGTGTTGCTGCGTGTCGGTATTCAGGCGGAGATAGGTTATTCCCAGGTCGACGTGCAACAGGTCGCCGGGGCGGATCACTTCGTCTTCATGGTGTTTCGCGATCTGTGACTTGAAATCCAGCGCCTCCTGATCGGCACGCTGGATCGACACGGACGGATGGAACCAGGCTGACAGCTTGAGCGCCCCGATGCGTTCGCGGTACCACCAGGCGACGTCGTTGGTGGTCGTGACGCCTGGCTGGATAACCGTTTCCGACAGGCCCTCTGCGAGTATCTCGTGAGCGATACGCACGATCTGCGGGTAGATTGTCATTTCCAGCTCACTGCGCGTCTCCAGCCAGCCAATCGCCAGTTTCTCGGCCGGGACAATGCGAGCTCCCAGTTCCGTTGGCAGCGCGTCGCGGAACAGACGAAACTCCGTGTGCGATACGCCGTCCGCCAGCGCAAAGTCCTCCGAGTAGTTGATGCCGATCGTGTCCGGATCACGCTCGGCGATCAGCTCTGCGAGCCGCTGCCACTGGTCCCCGTGCTCCTCCTTGTCCCACGACTTCGTGAAGGTCGTGCCGACGTCGTAACGCGCGATGGCCAGCGTTTCGAGATCCTGGCCTTCGCCCGGGTCGTGAATCAGAAGGATGGTTCGCCGCCTCGCCGACTGCCAGGTCGCCGGCAGGAACGTCTTCAGCACCGGGTCCTCGTTGTACTCGCGGGAGATCAGCACCCACATGTCGATGCCGCTGCGGCGCATAATCCCCGGCAACACGGTTCTGACGCGATCATCGAGAATCCGATCGATGACGGCGGCACGCTCGCGCATTGGCAATACCGTCGAATCCGGGTAGGCCGGTTCGGCGCCTAAGACGAGCAGCAGGATGAGTAAGGTGGCTGGGCGCATTGATGAGTATTCCTCGCATTCGCGACGGTTGATTGTGCCGTGCACGCAGCCGACCTTGCAAAACGCTGCGTTTGTCCTTACTGATAGAACACAAGAAAAGCGGCGACGCACAGCCGCGCGTTGCAACTCAAACGGCCAGGTCAGCAGTCATGAACCCATCTCGACCCCGCGTTGTCATTGTCGGCGGAAACTTCGCCGGGCTCGTGGCTGCCTCCCGATTATCGGACGACCACGATGTCACCGTCGTCGATGCCCGCATCGACTTCGAGTGGACGCCGAACATCCACGAGATCCTGTCCGGCGTGAAGACTCGCAGCAACGTAGTCTTGTCACGCGCCGAGTGCGTCGAACGCTACGGCCACACCTTCCTGCACGACACGGTGACGCGGATCGATCCGGACAACGAACACGTGCTGACGGAAAGCGGCCTCGTGCTGCCGTTCGATGCCTGCCTGATCGCCGCCGGCAGCCAGAGGCAGACCTACGGTGTCGAAGGGGCGGATAAGCACGCGCTGAACCTGAGGCTGGTCGACGATGCCGTGAAGATCGGCAGGCGCCTCGACCGCCTGGCCGCGCGGGACCGGCGAGCATCGGTCGTCATCGTTGGCGGCGGCGTATCCGGAGTCGAGGCTGCCGGCGAGATCCTGCGCCGGCGGGGGCAGGGCGATGAGTACGACATCCATATCGTCGAGATGGAATCGCGCATCCTCGGTCAGCTGCCTCGCGGCCTGGCGAAAGACGCGATTGCTCGCATGGAGGCGCATCCGGTCACTGTGCACACCGAAGAGACGGTCGAGAAGCTTACATCCCGCAGCGTGACGCTCAGCAGCGGCAAGAAACTCCCTGCGGACCTGTGCATCTGGTCGGCCGGAATGACGCTGCCGGGTTTTCTCGCGGAATCGGGCCTGGCGGATGACGACGATACCTGGCTGCCCGTTGATGAGATGCTCAGAAGCTGCTACGACGGCAATATTTTCGTGGCCGGGGATTGCGCGGAACTACCCGAGCCTGTTCGGAAGCAGGCCTACAACGCGATGAACATGGGTGAGATCGCCGGCGACAACATTGCACGCCTGCTCGCCGGGCGTCGCCTGCGGCGATTCCGCCCGTCGCCGATGCCCATGCTGGTTTCCTTCGGCGACATTACGACATGGCTCGTTGCCGGCGACTTCGTTGCCGCGAGTCCCGTGTTGGCGACCGGCAAAGAGGCCGTGTACCAGGCGACGATGGCGCGCCTGGCATCACCGAAGCAGCCACTGAAATACTCGTCGGAGATTATTGGGCGAGCATCGCTTGCGACGCACAAGCTGCTGCTGCCGCAGCTGACCGCGCAGAAGATTTTCGCAGGATTGATGGGCAGCCGGATCGTATCCTGACTGACTCATGCGCCGCCCAGCCTCCGAGGCGGCCCTCGGTGGCGCAGTGCCGCGACTGATACCATGTTTAGTTACGGGCAGCGGAATGAAAGCTGATGGCAGATTCGAAGACACATAGTTCGAATTACTCGGGTTCGGAACAGCGAATCCTCGATGCCATCGACTCGCGGCGGGTTGCCGACTTCTCCTCGTTACCTGACGATCAGAGACAGGTCGATGCGGAGTTCCTGCAGCGGCTGATTTCCGGTGGCTTCGATGATTTTGGTGTGCTCTGCAGCCCGCTTCGCATTCGAGGCGCCCGGATCACGGGTCGTTTGCTGCCTCCGGCCGCACTGGACGGTGAGACGCGCGTTGCCGTCCAGTTCCGGGATTGCGATTTCGACTCCCCGGTCGACTTCAGCGCGGCGAGTTTCCTGGTCCTGCGGTTCGTCGATTGCCGTCTGCCCGCTTTTATCGGGGCCAGCCTGAGCGTCAGCGCTGACCTGGATTTCTCCGGATCGCACATTGCCGGCGTCAACGACCTGCGGTCTGAACTCAGCCAGGTCGACTGCGCAGCGATACATTTAAACAACGCACGAATCGGCGGCAAGCTCGACTTTTCGTCGACCGGTGTCTCCCGCTTCGAGGCCTTGCATACCGTACGGCTGGATGGCGCACGTATCGACGGCGACGTCAGTTTCGCCGGTGCATTGCTCGCCGGTGGAGACGACTCCGCGCTCAGCGCGCGATCGGTCACGGTAGGCGGCAATTTCCAGCTGACTCCGGAGGCAGGGCATCGCTTCGAGGCAACCGGTGAGATCGTCTTCGGCGCCGCACAAATCACGGGCGACCTGGACTGCCGCGGCGCCCGTCTGATGAACCCCGACGGCCGCGCATTGCACTGCGAGGATCTGAAGGTCGAATCCGTGTTCCTGTCTATACACGCGAAGACCGAGCAGGTCTTCGAGGCGGCGGGCCGACTGAATTTCCTGACGGCAAACATCGGCGGCAGTTTCTTCATGACCAATGCGCGCTTAAAGCCGGGCCCGGACTACGGCGGGCTTCTGGCGAAGGGCGGTCCGATTGCAATCAATCTGCAGCAGGCACGCATCTCGAATGCGATCGCGTTGCGCCACATCCGAACGTTCGATCCTGACCAGGAGTCCACGCCGGATATCGAGGGCACGACGCCGGTTCGCGGCTGGTACTTGCTGACCGGGACGCGGATGAATGCGATTCTGGACACCATCGAGACAGCATGGCCGGCGCCCGGCTTCCTCGATCTCGAAGGGGCGACCTACGAACGTATCCGCCACTTCGGCGATGGAGAGATCGCATCGATACGCATCAACTGGCTGCGCCGGCAGTACGCGGAGGGCGTTCCGACACCGGATTCGATTCGTACCCAACCTTATGAACAGCTCGCACGCGTGCTCAGGCAGCACGGACAGGCGCGCGAGGCAAATGCCATCGCGATCGAGAAGATCCGCATGCGGCTCAGGAGCAGGGTCGACAATCGCTGGGCCCGAGTCTTCCCGAGTCTGCTGATGCTGATTAGCCAGCATGGCTACTCCAGTAGCCGGGCTATCTGGTCATTCGCATTGCTGGTAGCCATGGGTACCGCTCTCTATGCGACGGCGCTCTTCGGTTTCCAGCAACCGTTCCTGCCCGTCGACCAGGACCCCGGGCCGGTCGTTTACCAGTTTGCTTTCGGCATGTTCCAGCAGAGCGTGGAGCAGGGCTGCCGTGGCCTCGATGTGGTGCACTTCGCGCTCGACAGTGCACTGCCCGTGATCGACCTCAGCCAGGACCTGCGCTGTCGCTTCACGCCCGAGGGGCCGGCCAGGTCGATCTGGTTGTTCCTGCACAGCCTGTATGTGATCTGCGGGGCTGCCTTATCCGCGGTCGTGATCCTGACGCTGACGGGTGTGCTTCGCGATGACTGATTTCGCAAGTATTGCTGCAGCACTGATGAATGCGATCTGCGGTGACCCTAGCGTCATCGATGTATCCGAGGCGGAGCGCTTCGGCGAGCAGGTGATCGTGGTTACGGCCGCGACCGATGTGGAACGCGATGCCGTCAAGGCAGCGATGCCCGACGAATTCAGAAACGCAAACCTGCACTTCACAAGCTTGTTCGGGCTGGGATCGTTTACCGGCGACACGGAGGCAACCAAGAAGACGCTGTCTCTTGCGTATACGCATCCCTACAACGTCTACGGCACGCCGGAAAACCAGGAATTGGAGACGCTCTTCGACGAGGTCCGGGCTCGTGAACGCGAAGCCTGGGCGTCGATGGACGACGACGAGCGTCGCGATGCGATCACGGCCGAGGTGAGGCAGTGGCGTGACAGGGGCATGACCGGATTCGGTAACTGCTGGGAAGGCTGAGTCTATTCCGATTCCACGATCAGGCTGCAGCAGGTAACGGCGCCCTCGGCTTTCTGCAATTCGGAGAGATCGACCGCCATCACGTCAAACCCCCGCTGCATGAGCTTGTCCGTCGTTCGTGGAAACGACGACGGATAGACGAGGCTGGTTCCAACGCGAACTGCATTGGCCGCGTGCGGCTCCTCTGCGTCGACTTCAATGAGCTGATAGCTGCCGAAGACGGAGGCGTCCGCCCAGTCAGGATTGATCAGCAGGGTTTCGGGGGCTATCTGCGTTGCAGCCGATTTCAGGTGCAGGCACTTTCTCGATTCTACTGCCTCGACGGCATACCCGTATCGACTCGTGATCTCGCTGAGTTGTTGTATGCCTTCCCGATTCGACCGCGTAGAGAGCCCGGCATAGATCACCCTGCCGACGCGAAGCAGGTCGCCCCCGTCCAGCGTTCCGGGAAGCCTTATCGACTCGAGCGGTCGGAACTCCTGCAAGACCTCTGCGACGCTGGCGACCTCGGGTCTTCTCGACTCCGCTCCCGGCATACACAGTACGGCGATCTCGTCGAGTACGATCGCGGTGTCTTCAACAAACACCGAATCGGGCAGATCGGGCGCGGGTGGAACGTTGACGATGTCGCAATCGAGGGACGACAAGACAGACTGGTACTCACGATGCTGGTCGATCGCCAACTGCGTATCGATATCGACCCTGGGCTGGAATGTCAGCTCGCAGTATCCGAGTCTGTCACTTACGTCGCGAGTAATTGCAGTTAGCACGCTACGGTCACCGTTGGGAATGAGCGGGATACTATCCAGACTTTTAGAATACGAGATAACCCATGGCCAAAGACAGCAATTCTAGGGTGTTATCGGCTTCCGGCAGTTAATGGCGACGGAACTGGTTTGTTAGGATGAGGGCTCCTGACAGGAATCGCGCACAGTTCCTCGCGCATACAAGTGGGTTGGAGTACGAAGCGCACGTATTCTGTTCGCAATAGTGTTGGCGGTTTCGCGATTGTCGTTATCAAGACAACTTGGGACGAAAGCTACAGTCCGGAGAAAGGCATGACAAAGATAAGCGATCATGACGACTACATTGCAGCGGCTCCGGAACCACTGCGCCCGCTGTCTGCCAGAAACAAGCGTGCGATCCTACGCTGTCTGTCAAAAATACAGGAACGATACTGACCAGAGAGATGGGGGCATGACGGATTCTGAAGACGAAAGTTTGGGTCCGGAGGGGCCGTTGCACCATCCCGGAGGTCCGGTGCGTTGGCTCATAAGTCCAAAGCGGCGGCGATTCATGCTACCCGCCACTGGCTTATGGATTCTCGTGCTGGACTGGCTGCTGTTTTCTTCGAACATGCTCTCGGCGTGGCTGGCGACACCGGCGGTGGTAGTTCTTGGCTTTGCACTGGGCAGCGTGGGCACCTTCCTGGCTCAAAGGAAGGCGGCAAACGACGGGCCGGCGAGTGCGGCATTAAAGGCATTGCTGGCCGGAATCGTGGTCGGTATTCCGTGGCCCGTTGGCGGGACGATCGTCGGCGGCTGGGTGTTGCTGACCTCGGGGCTTGCGGACGCAAGGAAGGAGATCATGAACAGGTGAGGTTGAGAGTGTAGTCAGAAGGACCGCACACAGCGGGCCGCTTATTGCAGAAGCCAGCCGTTGAATCCGTTTGAGCTAGACTGACGGCTTTTGACCCAAAGGCGACTTTCGCATGACCGATAGGGCCCTCCATATTTTTTTGCCAGCTATGAATCGCTCAAATGTAGACAGTCATGAGGACCCAAATCTGGATTTGGGGGATCTGAGGTTTTTGATAGCAACGTTTGCCCGAGAAGAAAGCAGCTTAGGTGAAATAGTCTCATCCCTGGGTGTCTGGGAGTTCGACAAGGGCGACGCGATCGCTGTGCTGGAACAGTTTCTTGAGCTTCGGCAAATTGTTGTATTTGAAGACAACGACGGCCAACCGCGAGACATGGATACGGACATGTCGCGGTCAACACTCGTCCGCCTATTTGATCGATCGCAGAATTGGTTTCAGCCTCAGTTAGGCCTCACGGAGCTAGGTTGGAAACGCTATGAAAATGATGATTTCGGCATTTCCGAGCGACGCGCAAGGTTTCTGCTCTTCTCAGATCGTGCTAACAAGAGCGGCCGTTAGTGGCCGATAGCCGACACGGCTAAACTCCTGAAGAGCAGTCATAGTTCGTCGGCAACGTAATCGTCGACGGCAAAAAAATACGCAACTGAAGGCTGGCACTTTGGCGTCGGCTCGGATAGCGGTTCGCAGCGACTACACCGGGACGGTCATCGCTTCCGCGCTTGGTCATTCATGACGCATGGGAGCCCGAGGCCGGGAGCATCAGGCGCCCTGCGGGGAAGGCGGCTTCATGATCAGGACCGGCGTGTTCTTCTTATAGGCCTCGTAGTCTTCCTGGCCACCCCAGCGCTCGTCCGCGCTGTCTTCCAGCATCGGTACGCCACTGACCTTGGTCAGCAGGAAGGTCACGAACACCGGCGAGATCAGCGTCGCCCACTGCCAGCCCTGCAGGACCGGAATAGCGATGATGGCGATACCGATCCACAGCACGATCTCACCGAAGTAGTTCGGGTGTCTCGACCAGGCCCAAAGGCCGACGTTGATGAACCTGCCTTTGTTAGCGGGGTCGGCCCTGAACGCAGACTTCTGTCGGTCCGACACGATTTCTATCGTCATGCCGGCCAGCCAGACCGCGATACCCACGTAGCCGACGATGCCGAGCGGCTCGCGCGCGTCGCTAGTGATGACAGCAAGGCCGGCGGCGGCCGTCAGCAGTACCCATAAGCCCTGAAGCGTCCACGCGAGGAAGAACCTGGCCGGCTTGTGCTTGATCTCGTCAAAGCGACTGTCCTTCCCGGCCTTGCGGATGCGCAGGAACAGGAACGATGACAGGCGCAGAGCCCAGATCATGATCATCCCCGCGACCAGGGTGCCTCGAAGATCCAGCGTGCCTGACAGGTAGACGGCGACCGCGGTCACCGTTATATAAGTCAGGCCACCGGTCAGGTCGTAATAGTGCTCGGTCTTCGTTAGTGCCGCCGGGATGAAGGCCGCCCAGTTGATGGCGAAGGCGAGGGCGCCACAAATGGCGAATACCGGCAAATCACCGAACTGCGCGCCGCCGTCGCTGCCCGCCCACGAGATGGCGGCGCCGAGGACGATGGCGATGGTTGATCCAATAATGATTTGAGCGCTGCTGCGTTCGGCCATGACGGCTCTCCGTTTAATCTGTCTGTATGCGACGCGCCCTGTTTCTCGCGACGTCGCTGAATTGACCCGGAGTATAGCCGCGGCAATCTACCGCCTGACCCGCATGAAACGTTTAGAAACCAGAAGTTACGCTCGCAAAACAGGCCCTAGTTCAGCAGAGATGCGCGGATCTCGTCGATCTGTGAGCGGGGTTTAATCGGCACTTCGCCCAGGCAATGGTTGTCGCGCGGACAGTTGTGACTGCGCGGACAAATGATGGTCGCGTCCTCATGTGCGCCCTCGGCGACCCAGCCGATATTCAGGATACGCCCGACCGTCTCGAGCTGCTTGCGAGCCTCCGTCGGCACCGGTGCATCGCCGCCGCCGCGGTTGCAGGCTTTCTCGATCGCGTCGATGGTCTCGCGCGGATCGATGTCCTGCGCAGCCAGCGCCGGCGACAGGTCGATGCCCACGCAAAGCACGTAGGGGTTTCCGGCGGCATCGAGGCTGCGGATCGACTGGCAGCAGTACAGACGACTGTCATCTCCGTTTCTCAACACCGAAATCTGCGACGAGGGTTTGGTCGACCTGGCTTTCAGGAGCTTGAAGACCGCCCAGTTCCTGCACGGGTCGGTCAGGTCGGTCAGGTTGCCCCAGGGCAGCGGGATGCCATTGCCACGGTAGACGGCCCGCAGGCGGCCCGGCGGATAGGCGTCGAAGTAGTGCCAGTGCGGGTACGGGCTGACGCTCGGCATCCGGCGCATCGTCAGCGCCGTCGTCAGCTGTATCGCTTCTCCCGCGTCGATGGCATAGGCCTTCTTAGCGAGGAACTGGCGGAAGGGCGTCTTGGGCGCCAGCAGCGCCGCCGCGAAATACGTGCACTCGAAATCGCGCCATGCGTACAACACGTCCTTGGCATCTATGCTGTTCATCCTGGTGGCGAGTTCGCGAGACGAGCCGCGGCCGCCGGATAACTGGGGCGACCGTGCGCCGTCCCCGTCGTGCAGCACGCGGTGTCCGATGTGGTTAGCGATATCGAATTTGAGGCGTGCCGGCATGTCCTGCAGCGCCTTGTTCAAGTAGATCGTGTCGGGCGCCTCGAAGAACGATCGGATAATTGTTCTCCTGGGGCCTTCGCTGACAGCAGGCTCGTCAAAAGCGGGCTTGTCGAACCAGCGCACCTTCAGGCCGACATGCTCTGCCAGGTCGAGCACGTCATCGACCTGCAGCGGGAACACCTTGTGGCCGACCGACTCTGCCGCCCGTTCGAGGTCAGGGAAACGGTTCTGGTTGGCCTCCTGCTGTGCCCGGATCAGCAGGTGAGCGAACTGTCGTCCGGTCGTGCCGGTTTGTGACAGCAGCTCTGGGATCGCAGTCTGCAACAGCGTTTCCTGGAACAAAAACCCGGGCTCAAACGGCATGCCGGCGACTGGCGCATTGGCCGGAGTGACCTCGATGGCGTCGCTCTCCAGCGATTCATCCATGAACCAGGACACGTCCTTCTGGAATATCTCGGCAATGATCTTCAAGAGCGTCTCTGAGGGCACCCGGCGTCCGTTTTCGATCATGGACAGGTAGGACACAGACGGCCCTGCCTTGGCGTCTACCTGCAGGCAACGCACCGACAAATCCTCGAGTGTCAGCCCGTTTCGTTTGCGCAATGAGCGGATTTTGGTGCCGACGAAATGCGCTTTTCGCCGAATTCCTTTATCTGCGGCCATGTTAAGGTTTTTGTGAAATTAACACTGTCAAATTTTTGTTGTGAAATTTTAACACCTTTTTGACTAGGATGTTAACCATCTTTTTCCAAAAGCCTGCCGCGGGAGCCACCAATGACACTCGAAACAACGGATCTGGATCGACTCATACCCCTGACCGACGGATCACACGCCGATGTGACCGGTCTCGCGGTTGATATTCCGCTGCGATACGCAGAGTGCCTGGTGATGCTCGCGGACGGCCGTACTGCCCGGTTGAAAAACCGCAATCAGTTCCTTGGCTGGACATTCGCCAAGAAGCGCAACGCACTGTATTTCCGCTGCGGCCGAGAGGTCATCCGAATCGAGACGGACAGAAAGCGTCACAACTGCGTCAGTCGCGTCGACGCGTGGCCCGAATACGCGGCCTGCCGCGCTTTGTCTGCGGCTGACCCGAAGGTGGGCCGTCTCGGAAATACCGTACATAAGATTGTCGCACCGGACGGTAACCTGCTTTTCATAGCACCGGAGCGGGAGGCTACTGAAGCACTGCGCATCAGCACACCGCGTCAGCAGCCGGCGCAAGCTCCGGCTTCCCTAACGATCTAAGGCACCAAGACACCTAAGGCACAAGACAATGAATACCATCAGCAAACAGGATCAGATAAACGCGTTACAGGAAGAGTGGGACAACAGCCCACGCTGGAAGAACGTAACCCGGACCTACAGTGCAGAGGATGTCGTCAAACTTCGCGGCAGCGTCGTCATCGAACATACGCTGGCGAAGCTCGGCGCAACCAAGTTCTGGCGTATGGTCAACGGCGAAGAGCCGGTATGCGGACTCGGTGCCATGACCGGCAACCAGGCCATCCAGGAGGTGCAGGCTGGCTTGAAGGCCATCTACTGCTCAGGCTGGCAGGTCGCCGGCGACGGAAACTCGGCCGGGCAGATGTATCCGGACCAGAGCCTGTACCCCGTCGATTCCGTGCCAAAGATGGTTGAACGCATCAACAATGCGCTGACGCGAACGGACGAGATCCACGCTCTGAACGACGACACGGAGATCGACTGGTTCGCGCCGATCGTCGCAGACGCCGAGGCGGGTTTCGGCGGCAACCTGAACGCCTTCGAGCTTATGAAGGGCATGATCAAGGCGGGCGCTTCCGGCGTTCACTTCGAGGATCAGCTTTCCTCGGCGAAGAAATGCGGCCACATGGGCGGCAAGGTCCTTGTGCCGACGCATGAAGCTGTCGCCAAGCTGACCGCGGCCCGTCTTGCAGCCGACGTATGCGGTGTGCCTACCGTGTTGATCGCCCGCACCGATGCCGACGCCGCAAACCTGATTACTTCTGACTCGGATGAGCGCGACAAGCCGTTCATCACCGGCGAACGCACGCCGGAAGGCTTCTACCGCACGAATGCCGGTCTCGATCAGGCCATCGCACGCGGTCTGGCCTACGCGCCTTACGCCGACCTGATCTGGTGCGAGACCTCCAAGCCGGATCTTGCACAGGCCAAACGATTCGCCGATGCGATCCATGCCGAATTCCCGGACCAGCTGCTGGCCTACAACTGCTCGCCGTCGTTCAACTGGAAAGCCAACCTCGACGACGAGACGATGAAGACCTTCCGCGAAGAGCTCGGCAAGATGGGCTACAAGTTCCAGTTCATCACGCTGGCTGGCTGGCACGCGCTCAACATGAGCATGTTCGACCTGTCTCGCGCCTACAAGGCCGACGGCATGTACGCTTACTCGCAGCTGCAGCAGCGTGAGTTTGCGGGCGAAGAGCATGGTTTCCGCGCCGCCAAGCACCAGGCCTTCGTGGGCGCCGGCTACTTCGATGCTGTGCAGAACACGGTCATGAACGGTCTGTCTTCGACGACGGCGCTGGAAGGCAGCACCGAGGAAGAGCAGTTCGTCGCCTGAGCCGCGAAGCCTAGCGCTTCAGACACATTGACCAACGGGAGATAAGGTCATGAACGAGACGGCTCGCAGCGTCAGTCATGCGTTGACTGTCGACAAACGGCTGAGAGCTTTTGTCGAAGACGAGCTACTGCCCGACTTAGGTGTCGATCCCGGCCTGTTCTGGGATGGCTTCGCTGCGATCGTCTCAGACCTGACGCCGGAGAATCGAGCCCTGCTCGAGACTCGCGACGAGCTGCAGGCGACGATTGACCAGTACCACAAGGACCAGCGCGGCAATCCCTGGGATGCCGACGCGTACAAGGCCTTCCTTAAGCGCATCGGCTACCTCGAGGAGTCTGGCGAAGCTTTCCACATTGAAACCGAGAACGTCGACCCGGAGATCGCAACCGTTGCCGGTCCCCAGCTCGTGGTTCCGGTCAGCAACGCCCGCTTCGCGTTGAACGCCGCCAATGCCCGCTGGGGCAGCCTGTACGACGCCTTCTACGGCACCGACGTCATACCCGAAAGTGACGGCCGCGAGCCCGGCCAGGGATACAACCCGGTTCGCGGCGCGAGCGTCATTCAGAGCGCCGCTGAATTTCTCGATACCGCTGTCCCGCTGGCCGAGGGCCGGCACGCAGACGTTGTCGGCTACGACATCTACAAGGCCCGCGACGCGGCGACGCTGTCAATCACACTCGCAGACGGACACACGACGGTGCTGCGCGATGCCGGCCAGTTCATCGGCTTCGCCGAGGAAGGCAAGAAGAAGACCCTGCTGCTCAAGAACAACGGCCTGCACATCGAGATTTGCATCGATCCCGACCATCCGATCGGCAAGGACTCGCCGGCGGACGTCAGCGACATCATTCTCGAGGCCGCGGTCACGACCATCCAGGATTGCGAGGACTCGGTGGCCGCCGTCGATGCCGAAGACAAGGTGAACGTCTACCGGAACTGGCTGGGCCTGATGCGCGGCACGCTGTCCGCGACCTTTGCCAAGGGCGGCCGAGAGATGACACGGCGCCTGAACGAGGATCGTCAATACACGGCGGCGAACGGCGGCACAGTAACACTCCCGGGCCGCAGCCTGATGCTCGTGCGCAATGTCGGTCACCTGATGACGAATCCTGCCGTGCTCGACGCCGATGGCGCCGAAGTGTTCGAGGGCATCATGGATGCCGTCATGACGACGGCCTGCGCCTTGTACGACCTCAAGAAGCAGAACACGCTGTCCAACAGCCGGACCGGAAGCCTCTACATCGTCAAACCGAAGATGCACGGCTCGTCTGAAGTCGCCTTTGCCGACAAGCTGTTCTCCCGTGTCGAAGACCTCTTCGGTCTTGAACGCCATACGCTGAAGATCGGCGTCATGGACGAGGAGCGCCGGACCACGGTGAACCTCGAAGAGTGCATCAGGCAGGTCAAACACCGGCTGGTGTTCATCAACACCGGCTTCCTCGACCGCACCGGCGACGAGATTCACACGAGTATGGAAGCGGGACCGATGCTTCCAAAAGAGACGATCAAGTCGCAGCCCTGGATCCAGGCCTACGAAGATCGCAATGTCGACGTCGGTCTTCGTTGCGGTTTGCCGGGACGGGCGCAGATCGGCAAGGGCATGTGGCCCAAGCCGGACGAGATGCGGCAGATGGTCGACACCAAGCAAATGCACGTAGAAATGGGCGCAAACTGCGCCTGGGTGCCTTCGCCTACGGCGGCCGTCCTGCACGCGATGCACTATCACGCAGCCAATGTTGCCGAGATTCAGAAGGAGCTGGCCTCGAGGGAGCCTGCCAGCCTTGACGACATCCTGATGCCACCGCTCGGTGATCCGCAATCCCTGTCCAATGACGACATTCAGAAGGAGCTCGACAACAACGCGCAGGGCATCCTCGGGTACGTTGTACGCTGGATCGACCAAGGTGTCGGCTGCTCGAAGGTACCGGACATCGATGACGTCGGCCTGATGGAAGATCGCGCGACGCTCAGGATTTCAAGCCAGCACATTGCCAACTGGTTGCACCACGGCGTTTGTACCGAGCTGCAGGTGATGAACACGTTCCGGCGCATGGCGAGCATCGTCGACGAGCAGAACGCCGACGACCCCGCCTACCAGCGCATGGGCCCGACGTTCGACGGTATTGCCTACAAGGCGGCCTGTGACCTTGCACTGAAAGGTTGCAGCCAGCCGAACGGCTATACCGAACCGTTGCTGCATCAATACCGGCAACAGGCCAAGGGATAATTCGGTAGCGATCAGGGCTGTCCCGTGGCGAGTTACGTCGCCTATTGGATAGCGATTCTTCGAAAGGCCGCCTAGAGCACTGGTTCCCGACGTGTCTGCGGAATCCCGCAGCCCGGAACCAGGACCCGGAATCCGAGTCAAAACCTGGGACAGCAGGTTACTGAAGTGGAGATAAGCATGTCGCCATTCATCCGCGCTGCGTTGACGGTCTGCATACTATTCTCAATTCTCGCTACGTCGACGGTGCTGAGCAGAGAGACCTCGATCATTTTCCTCCCAAGTCATATCGAGGCGCCGGACGGTCGAGTTTCATTGTTCGCCGACTACGGATCCCTACAGGGTGACGGGCGAGTACCGGTCTACCTGGTCAACAAGTCTGCTCAAGACCTGGTCCTCAATACTCAAGACGGGGACATCTATCTCAAGCTTCAGTTCAAGGACTCCGACGGCAACTGGGTGCGGGCGCAGCCACACGGATACAGCTGGTGCGGCAACAGCTATACAAAGAGAACAGTTCCAGCAGGTCACTACCTGTTGGTGAGCGGGTATCAGCCCATCAATGGTGTCGTGCACACTGTGCGTTACCGGCTTTACTCGCAGGACATCGAAGTAGTCTCGAATGCTGGCGATGGTGTTATTGCAGAATTGGACATTCAACGCGCTTCAAGCGATGTGATGTCCATCCGCGAGGGCGCTTTCGACTACGTTTCCGAGGTTGCGCTAAGCGATCTTCCTGTGGAAAACAAGATGGACCACATGCGCGATCTGCGAGAAATGGCGATCTGGGAACTCGCCTCCGGCCGATTTGACCCGGAAGAAAGCCGGCAGGTAATGCTTCGTGTTCGTGAGCGCAGCCCCGAGATGACCAAGACAGTGGACGGAGCGATTCAAATGCTGGACAGGAATCTGGCAGAGAGTCACGCTGATTCTGCGTGAAACTTGTACGTCACCTAATGGCCGTGAGTAGCCGCTCAGGCAATCTGAGGTAGACTGACCGCTTCTGACCCTTAGCGGACGCTTGTTTGTTTGGCTAGTCTGTTTGGCTAGAGTATTAACGAAGGACGCTTTCCATGAATGCGTGTGACTCGAGGGTTTGGTGGACATAGTTGAACGCCTCGCAATCGCAACTGCCATCCTTGCGATGTGCTTTACGATTGGTCTCTTGATCTTCGTTCCTGCGCGATGGCTGGCATTTCGCAGTAGTCCAGAGTCCAAGCACCTTACTGTTCCCAACAAGACTGTAGCGTTATGGATCGGCACGCCGGTGTTCTGTGTTTATGCATTCGCGATAAATGCTGTGTTTGGGGGCATTTTGTTCATTGGCGTGTTTATCTTGTTGGGCATCCAGTCATTTGTCGAGTATTCGAGTAGCCCCCAGGAGCAAAAGCAGGCTCTTGCTGAGGCACTGGATGCCCAAAGTCAGAAGCCGATTCAGAAGACAATTCGGTATCTTGCATACGGTGTGTATGCATATGTTGGGCTGAGCATCCTGTGGGATCTCTTCAGTTAGTAGGCGGCACTTTACGAATCACTTCCGCTTCTGGCCGAGACCAGTCGTTTAGGCTTTTTAAGGTAGGCTGACGGCTTCTCATCCTTTGCGGACCACCGGACTTTTCCAACACAAATTGTGAGTAGCTCCACTTTTCAGATTTTTCTAGGCATTGGCTTGCTCCTTTTTCCCTTCTATTTCTGGTGGGAGCCTTGGCGCACTCGACATTGGCCAACTGCGAAAGCCAAGGTCATAGAAGTGGATCGCAAGTTCCCTCTCGGGCTTGACGGTAACGAGCTATACATCGATTCGAAGCCGGATCTGGCTATAGAGTACGAAGTAAATGGAAAGAGGTATGTTCAGAAGCCCAATATAGAATCTAACGTTCGAGTCGGTGGAATTACTGTGTCGAAGAGACCGATCGTCAGCGAAGAATTCGAGGTTAGATACCGCCCCGGCAATCCTGATGACTACAGTCATGAACACGCTATCAAGTCGGGACCGAAGTGGATAATTACTACGGCATTCTGGATACTTGGAGTAGTCGCGATAGCCGGCGGACTAGGAGTCGGCAACTCCTGAGCTAGAACCTTGGGAATTCCATCAAGCGCCTCCTACTGGCCGAATCCAGTGAGTGGCCTAGTCTGAGGTAGGATGACTCCAACTGACCCAAAGCAGCCTTTCGCGAATCGGCGTTCTCGATGATCAAATACTTGGCCAATCATCTGCCATGGCGCCGATTTCCTCTATTGGGACAATGGGAGGTTGACGCCACCGCGACCGAGAGCCGTTTGATTCAGCAGCTGCCGGACAAGTCCAATATCCAAGCCAAACTACAGTCGATCACAGACGATACTTGGGTATTCACTAAGACTCATTCGAAGCGGAGAGCACGAGATTCTGGCGTAGTAGATCCAGATGTAGAATCGAATCGCCGATATCGGTGGGCGTTGGATGGAAAAGAGAGTCTCTACATTTCCGAATCTCTCAAAGACGGTCAAGAATTGCTGTTCAAGCTCGATCTCATCGAAGATGGCCGATTCGAGTTCTTTGAACCAGGCCGCGGACACGCTGTCGTCTGGAAGCGTTTCTGAGGCTTGGTCGGCGGCTGCGATTGGCCGAAAGCGGAAGCTTGCCATCTTCCCAAACAAGACGCCCACGCGGCCGCTGTTGAAGAAAGTTGCCGTTCGCGGGGGGATTCCGGTTCTCACCCGAGGCTGACGCCGGCTACCTGAGCTGACTGTCCTTGCTGCCGCGGCGGTTGTAGCCACTGAACGCCTTCGCTTCCTTGTCGACCTCGGACTGGCAGTTGATGCAGAGCCTGACGCCGGGTACGGCTTTGCGGCGAGCCTCCGGAATCTCCGTATCGCAGGACTCACAGTGAGTCGGGCTTTGGCCGCTGGGCAGGTTCTGCCGAGCGCGCTCGACGGCATCGTCGATCGTCGCGTCGATCTGTTCCTGTACCGCTCCGTCTTTTGCAAAGCCACCGGCCATGGTTCGTGATCCGTCAGTGTTTATATTCCGATTGTGCTCCGCACATTGTTCCAGCGCGTCCACACGTTAAGAGCAGTGGATAACTTACCATCGAATACCAGGCCCGGCTCAGCGTCAAAATGGTTAAGAACTGCTAATACGGCTCCGAATATCCGTCAGATCTCGCTCTTCGCGCTCTCCAGCAGCACTCCCTGCAGGTCGGCGACGATAGCGCTGGCACGCATCGCCTTCTCGTAGATCGAGCGCTGGCGATCATAGTCCGTCGTCCAGTCGAGCATCTCGCGGGCCCGGTCAAGGCCCCTCGTTTCGCCGTGTTGCTCAGCGGCCGGCCGGCTGAATTCGATCAGGTCCGCCGCGAGGTCGCGCAGCGGGCGCGTGCGTCCGTCGGTGTCCAGGATGAAGTTTCCGTCCATGCCAAGGTGAGCTGCTCGGTACCGGTTCTCATGTTCGATCCAGTACGGAAGGCCGAGCGGCAGCAATTCGGATACCGCGGCGTCGCTCGCCGAAGAAAGCGTCAGCATCAGCGAGCGCGCGAAGGCGACGAGACCATGCAGTCGTTCAAGACTCGACGGTGAGTCCATCGCGCGCAGCTCCAGCGTGCCGAAGTCCGGGTGCGGGCGGATGTCCCAATGGATGTTCTTGAAGTTCTTGATGGAGCCGCTGCGTATCGCGGATTCGTAGAAACGGTTGAACGCGCGCCAGTCCTCGAACGTTGTGGGCAGCCCGTAGTTGGGCGCCGCGGCGAGGATGCGATGGCGATAGGCCGCGTGGCCCGTATCGTGACCGCGCCAGAAGGCCGAGTTGGCGGACATGGCGACAAAGGCCGGCACGGCCGGCATCAGGCGATACATGACCCGCATCGCTTCGTCGCCGCTGCTCATGCCGACGTGCACATGCAAACTGAACGTGATCTGCATGTGCGAAAGAATGCCGGTCTCGGTCTCCACTTTCCGGTAGCGTGGCAACGGCGTAATCAGCGCGAGGCGTCGGCAGAACGGGTGTGTGCCCGCGCTGCAGAGGCCGATGCCGAGCTCGTCGCAACGCCGCAGCGCGCGTCTGAGCGTTCCCTGGATATCCCGCGCCGCTTCCTCACTCGTCTGGCAAATGCCCGTGTTGAGTTCGACGCAGGACTGGATGTACTCAGGCTTGACGAACTCCGCCTTCGGGAAAAACTCCATCAACGGCATGATGCTGTCGACCAGGTCCAGCGTCTCGGGGTCCAGGAGCTGTAGCTCCCATTCGACACCGACCGTGGGATCTTTCGAGCGCTCAAACTTCATGCGTGAGTTCCTCGATCCTCTCGTGGGCGCTGCGCGCGAGCTTGTCGAGGAACAGAGCGCCTATCCCGAGCACCCGTTCGTCGATATCGAAGGCCGGGCTGTGCAGCGGAATCGGATCCCAGTCCGGGTGTCTCGCACCGAACCTGACGAAGGCGCCGCGCACCTCTTGCAGGTAGAAGGCGAAGTCCTCGGAACCCATGCTCGGAAACTCTGCCGCGATCACAGCCGGCAGCCCGACAACATCCACCGCCGTGTCCCGGGCGATGTTGGCTGCCGTGCTGTCGTTGATGACGGGCGGATAACCCGAAGCGAATTCGATTTCGATCTCGGCGCTGTGCAGCTCGGCGGCGGCGCTGACCATGCGCTTCAATCCATGGTGCAGGTGCTCGCGGACATCGGGATCCATTGTCCGGATCGAACCGTGCAACTCGGCCTGCTCGGCGATGACATTGGGTGCGGAACCCGCTCGTATCTTGCCGATCGTGACGACGGCCGAATGCAGCGGGTTGACCTCCCGCGAGACCAATGTCTGAAGTGCTGCGATCAGGAAGCCGCAGATGACTACGGCATCCACTGCTTCGTGAGGTCGTGCGCCGTGCCCGCCTTTGCCCCTGATGTTGATCGAGAAGCGATCGGACTGGGCTGTTACCGCGCCGTTACGTACCATGATCTTGCCGGTCTCGTATTCGTGGGTGACGTGTCCGGCGAAGATCGCGGCGACGTTGTCCAGCGCACCGTCGGCAATGGCGACTCGCGCGCCACCGCCCCGTTCCTCGGCGGGCTGGAACACGAGCAGGACAGGCCCGGGCGGCGGCCTGGCGCAGAGCAGCTCTGCTGCGCCAATCAGCATGGCCATGTGCCCGCCGTGGCCGCAGGCGTGCATGACGCCGGGGTTGATCGATGCGTAGGACGCACCGGTGGACTCTTCACCCGGCAGCGCATCCATCTCGGCGCGCAGCGCGATCGCCGGTAGTGACGCGTCTTCGCCATCGATATAGCCGATGACCGCATGACCCTCGCCCGCGTAGCTGTGCCGGATTCCGAGACGGTCCAGTTCGGTGATGATGCGCGCTGCGGTCTCAACTTCGTGAAACGAAAGTTCGGCGTGCTGATGCAGCCAGCGCCGCAACGCAAGTAATCGCGCGCTCAGGGCCTCGTCGAGATCCGCAAGCACGGTTTCGACGGTTTTTTCCATGTTTTCTTTATTGCACTTAAGAAGCAATCGCGAAATCCGAGCTTCTACGTAGCAAATTGCAGGCTGTTCACCCGGGTTCGTCCGTGGTCCCGGCCACTGCCGAACCGCGTTATCGGTGTCTGCCGTATAGCGCCATTCCGGGTTATGCTGGTCACGACCATGAGCTCAGAAGTCTCTTCCCGACGCGTTCTGCTCGTCTCGTTTCTCGTCGATGTCTTCGACGTCGTCAGCAACCTGGTTGTGATGCTGATCACCGGCAGTGCCGTTGTCTTCGCGGAGATGGCGCAGGGCCTCGCCGACAGCACCGGTTCCGCATTGCTCGTCATAGGCGATCGCCGTTCGCGGCGTCCGGCCGATGCAAGGCATCCCTTCGGATATGCCCGGGAGGCGTTCTTCTGGGCATTGCTGTCGGCCGTCGCGATGCTGATTTTCGGTGCCGGTCTGTCGGCATGGCGCGCCTATGAGCAGTTCATCAACCCCCAGGCTATCGAGCATACGTGGCTGGCGATGGGGGTCGTCGCGTTGGCCGTGCTGACCAACGGTTATTCGGTCTCTCTGAGTCTGAAGAAACTCGTGCGCGAACACGGCAGTCTGAGGAGAGCATTCCGCTGGATGAGTGAGCCGCTGATCAAGAGCGCACTGTTACGCGACGCGATAGGCACGTTCACTAGCGTGGTCGGCCTCCTAGCCCTGATCCTGTACCAGCTCTTCGATCTGATTTTCTTCGACGCGTTCGGCGCGCTTGTCGCCGCTGTCATGATGACCGCCGCGTCGCTGATACTGATGACCCAGGCGCGCGAGCTGATTGCCGGTCGAGCGCTGCCCGAAGACAAGGTGGCCCTCGTTCGCCGGACCTTTCTATCGACACCCGGTGTCGACGCTGTCAACGGACTGGCGGCGGTTCATGCCGGTGTATCGTCCATCCTGATCGATGTCGATCTCGATCTTGCAGAGGGACTGGATACGCAGCAGATCGAAGCGCTTCTCGACATACTCGAAGAGCGTGTTCGCGAATCATTGCCGAACACGGAGCGCATCCGAGTGGAGCTCAATTCTCCGGGCGGCCCGAGGCCGCTGCGCCGCAAAGGGTCCTAGGCACTCCTCTGTCGTCACAGCCGCCAGACGCCTGACCGCGTCGTCCGGGCGACGTCGCTGATTCGGTCTGCCCGTATGGCCAATCCCCGCCCGGGCTCCTATCGTGAATGCGCAGGGCGAGCCGCTGAGAGGAAGGATGTTGATGTTACCGAGGCCACCAATCCCGCCGGGTATGTGCGCATCGAGCAAACCCGACAGTGACAGGCTGACATGCTGTTGCATCCCGTGAAGCATCAGCCTGTAGAAACGGGCAGGGCCTGGCACACGTTTGAAATGGCCGAGGTTGCCGGCGCACTGTCGGTCGACCCGGGCCAGGGTCTCTCCGACGAGGAGGTCCGGAGTCGCCGCGAGCAGCATGGGCCCAACGAGCTGACGGCCGCCGCGCGACTGCATCCTGGCATGATGATCCTCGCCCAGTTCCGGGATGTGCTGATCCTCGTGCTGATCGCCGCCGCCATCATCTCCGGCATCGTCGGTGACGTTCGGGACACGGCCGCAATTCTCGTGATCGTCGTGTTGAATGCGGTCGTCGGATTCGTACAGCAATACCGGGCCGAGAACGCGCTGGAGGCGCTGCGGTCGCTGGCCGCTCCGATTGCGACGGTGCGACGGGCCGGCCGGCTGTTCACGGTACCCGCGAGCGATCTCGTGCCCGGAGACGTCGTGTTGCTGGAGGCGGGCGTCGGCGTCCCGGCCGACCTGAGGCTTATCGACGTCGAACACCTGGGGGTTGACGAATCGACACTGACGGGCGAGTCGACCGTCGTTCTGAAGCAGGCGGAGGTATTGCCTGACGCCGAGGTGTTAGCGGCGGAGCGCGTGAATATCGCGTTCAAAGGTTCACTGATCACGCGGGGTCATGGTGTCGGCGTCGTGATCGCGACCGGTGCCGAGACCGAACTCGGGCGCATCGCGTCGCTGCTCCACAAGACCGAGACGGCGAAGACGCCGTTGCAGAAGCGACTGGCGCGATTCGGCCGACGGCTTGCACTCGTCGTCATCGGGATCTGCGCGATCGTCTTCGCCTCCGGGCTGCTGCAGGGCGAACCAGTCACGCTGATGTTCCTGACGGCGGTCAGTCTCGCCGTTGCGGCGATACCCGAAGCGCTGCCGGCCGTCGTGACCGTGTCGCTCGCGCTGGGCGCGAGGAAGATGAGCCGGGTGAAAGCACTGGTGCGACGCCTGCCCGCCGTGGAGACACTGGGCTCGGTCACCTACATCTGCTCGGACAAGACTGGCACGCTGACCGAAAATCGCATGCGGGTTGCGTTCGTCCAGCTTGGCGATGATCGGTTTGAGACGATTGGTGACGACGTCAAACAGCAGCTGCCCTGGCTGCCCCTGGCCATGGCGCTGAACAACGATGTCCGCGTCGAAAATGTGGATGAACTGATCGGCGATCCTACCGAGGTCGCCATCTACGAGTTCGCGCGCGACAACGGCTTCGATAAGGAAGCGCTCGACACGGACTATCCGCGCATCCGGGAGCAGCCTTTCGACAGCGAGACCAAGTCGATGACGACGGTGCATCAGTCGCCCGACGGGATCGTCGCGCTATTGAAGGGCGCACCGGAGGCCGTGACCGCGAGATGCTCGCGCGTGTCGGAGGCACTGCCGCCGTTCGAGCTGGGTAGCGTCTGCGATACCGCGGAGACGCTGGCGGCGGAAGGCTACCGGGTCTTGTCGTTCGCCGTGAAGAAGCTGACCGATCGGAACGACGACATCGATACGGGGTTTGATTTCTGCGCGCTGATCGCGCTGTCGGATCCGCCGCGGGAGGGCGCGGATCACGCCGTTGAGACCTGTCTCGCGGCGAGCATATCGCCGGTCATGATCACAGGCGACCACCCCAGCACGGCATTGGCGATCGCGAGGCAGGTCGGCATCGCTGGTGAAGGCGACTCTGTCATTACCGGCGCCGAGCTCAAATCAATGGACGCCGAGACCCTCGCAGAGCGCGTGGCCGATACCCGGGTCTACGCGCGGGTCGGACCGGAGCAGAAGATCCGCATTGTCGAGGCGCTGCAGTCGCGCGGCGAGTTCGTTGCGATGACCGGCGACGGCGTCAACGATGCGCCGGCCCTGAAGCGTGCCGACATCGGCATAGCGATGGGCGAGAAAGGCACCGACGTCGCCAGGGAATCGGCGGATATGGTGTTGCTCGACGACAATTTCCGGACCATCGTCATCGCTGTCCGCGAAGGACGCCGGATATTCGACAACATCCTGAAGTTCATCAAGTACACGATGACGAGCAACTCCGGCGAAATCTGGACGATGTTTCTCGCGCCGTTACTTGGACTGCCGATCCCGCTGTTGCCTATCCACATCCTGTGGATCAACCTGGTGACGGACGGCCTGCCGGGCCTCGCGCTGACGGCCGAGGCCGCCGAGCAGGACCTGATGAAGCGTCCGCCGCGCCCGCCCGAGCAGAGCGTCTTTACGCGGGGCATGTGGCAACACATCCTGTGGGTAGGGCTCCTGATCGGGGGGCTCTCGATCTTCGGGCAGGCCTGGGCGGTCGGGCGGGGGTCAGACAACTGGCAGACGGTCGTATTCACCGTGCTGACCTTCTCGCAGCTCGCGCATGTGCTCGTTATTCGTTCGGAACACCGGTCGCTGTTCTCGCAGGGGCTCATGAGCAACCGGCCGCTGATCGGCGCGGTGTTGCTTACCGTTGTCCTGCACGCGGCCGTCATCTATCTGCCGCCGCTGCAGGCTGTCTTCAACACGGCCCCGCTGACGGCGACGGAACTGGCACTGTGCCTGGCGCTGCCGTGCTTCGTCATTCTCGGAGTCGAGCTCGAAAAGCTGCTGGCGAGACGTGGCCTGATCTATGCGACGCGACGCTAGCCGATTCACAATGACAGCGCATTCGGTAGACTGGCGGCCCGTATTGACGAAAAAGGCGGTCTGAACCGGCGTGAATTTTGACGGTAATTTCCTCGAGATCGGGCGAGTGGATCCCGAACCGCTGCGCGAACTCGTAGCCTCCATCAGTGACGACGAGTGGAACTCCGATCCGTTTCGGCAGAAGCGCTACGAGGTGCACCGCGACACGCAGACGGTGCCGCTGGTCTTCGACCCGGATTTTCGCCACAGTCATCCGACCCGGTTGCCGAAATTGCAGCAGTTCGAGCCGGTGCTGAGGCCGATTCTCGGTCTTGTCGCGGACCACTTCGAAGAGTCCGAGCTCGGCCGTTCGCTGATTGAGCAGTTCGGTCTCGGCTACTTCGTACGCGCGACGCTCGTGCGACTCGTCGCCGGCGGCTCGATCGCGGCCCACACCGATAACAACTTCTCGTTGGTGCATTCGCATCGCGTCCACGTGCCGATCGTCACCGACCCGGACGTGTTGTTCACCGTCGGCAGCGAGACTAAGAATCTCGACGCCGGTCACGTCTACGAGATCAACAATCGACGGATGCACTCGGTCGCGAACAACAGCGGCACCGATCGCGTGCACCTTATCCTGGACTTCGTCCTGCCGGGTGAGCAGTGCTGCTGCGGCCGCAAGCTCCATCCATCCACGCTCTGCAGTCCGCAGGCCTGTCGCGATACGGATCACCTGCAGGTCGCGTGTACTTGCTACCCGGAGCAGTGATGGCATCGAGGACCCTGCCTGTTGAAGACTCGCTATCCAGCAGAACGACGGCATCGATCACTCACGCTGATCGATATCTGCCAGGCGGAATACTGATTGCCTGACGTTCGCGCCCATGCCCAGGACCTGCTTCGCGCCGCGCGTGCAGCGACCGCGCAGTACTCCGTGGACGCGGTCAGCCGCCTGTTGTCGAAGCCTGTCATCGTTCTGTCTGCGCCGCGCGCCGGCAGTACCCTGCTGTTCGAGCAACTTGCACGCGCGGATGGTTTCTGGACCGTCGGCGGGGAGAGCCACGGCATCTTCCGCGCGTTTCCGAGCCTCAGGGCCGAGAACGCTGCGCTCGATTCAGGTCGCCTCGATGCGAGCCACGCAGGCGAGGAGATCCAGGCTGCGATGCGTTCGTGTTTCCTGATGCTGTCGCGTAACCACCGCGGCGAACCGTTTCTTAAGTTCCCGCCGGAGCAGAGGCCAGACAGCATCACGCTGCTCGAGAAGACGCCGCGCAATGCGCTGAACGTGCCGTTTTTGAATTCGGTGTTTCCGGATGCGCGGTTTGTGTACCTGTACCGGGACGCGCGGCAGAACGTCGCGAGCCTGATCGAGGCCTGGACCCTGGGCCTGCAGACGGGCCGATTCGTTACGTTCAGCCAGTTGCCCGGCTGGGACCGTCCTGCCTGGTGCTTCCTGCTGCCGCCCGGCTGGCGTTCGCTGGTCGGCAAGTCGTTGCCTGAGATCGCCGCATTCCAGTGGGCGGAAACGAATCGCATCGTGTTGGACGACCTGCAGGCACTGGATCGCGATCGCTGGTGCGCGGTCAGCTACACCGAGCTCGTCGAAGATCCCGGCGCAACTTTCGAGCGGGTGTGCCGTTTCTCAGGCGTCGACACGCCACAGTTTCCGGCGGGCGGCAGCCTGCCGCTGTCGCGGACGACGCTGACGGCGCCAGATCCTGACAAATGGAGAAGACACGCGACCGAGCTCGACGCACTCGCTACGTTGCTGGATGAAACCGAGGCGATGATCGCGTCGGCCGTCTCAGCCGATTAGCCGATCCAGGTAGTCGCGTTGCGTGGGCATGCCCTGGACGGCACGGCCGATGGCCGCGAGCATCGTATCGAAATGCGCTCTCAGCGCGGGCAGTTCCATCGAGTCGAGCAGCGGGTCGTAGCCTTCCGGCAACACGCCAACCGACAACAGGGCGGCGACCCAGCCATCCCGGTCGAAGGTCTCATGTTCGCGAAGCGTCACGCGTCCGCGGCTCCTGAATAACTCAACGCGCTCGGTCAGCGACGGGTTCGCGTCAGCGCCGCTGCCCAGTTTCCAGAAAGGCGAGTCCCGCCACTCGGAGACCAGGTAATTCAGTTGTGTGTAATCGCGCAGGCATTCGTGCTCCTCCTGCGTTGCGCGGTTGTACTCGTGGGCCAGCGTCGGTTCGACCTTCCGCGTGGGGAATAACTGCACGAGACGTCGCACGGCACGCTGCACGAGGTGAAAGTCGCTGACCTCCAAAGGCTCGACCCGCCCGGCCGACGTACCGATGGCGATGCAGTTTCCTGACCAGAAGTGTTGCCGATGCCCGTTCCGGGTTTCACCGAAGGCCATGGCGTCTGCCGACACGTCGCCCAGGAAGTCGACGAGGAAGTTCGATGCGTCCTCATCTGAGGTGCAGTGCGATGAGTAGCAGAACTGGTTGGCCGTCCGGTATTGCAGCGGCGCCTGTACCAGCCAGCCCTGGTCGGTCGCGACGTTGCGCAGAATGGGTGGCATTCCCGGTCTGCCCCTGGTCGTAACGTTGATGCGACGGTCACAGGGCAGCCAGTGCGACCAGTCGACGTAGGGTACGTTCATGCCCTCGCGAATCAGCAGTGCCGACTCGCCGGTGCAGTCAATAAAGAGATCCCCCTCGATGCGGCGGTCTTCATCGACGATGACGGCCCCGATCCTGCTGCCGTCCGATGCCCGGACCACGTCAGTCAGCTCACCCTCGATGATCTCGACGCCTTTGTTCACGGCATGCGTACGCAACAGCGCGATCAGCTTGTCGGTGTTGAGGTTCAGTCCATAGGCGATAGGCGGCCCGCTGTGGCCATCGTTGTCGTCTGCTCGCTTGAATCGACCGGCCGCTGACGCCGCCGCGTTCGGTGAAAACGCATTGAGCTCAAATGGTTCACCGCTAAGCCGGAGTTTCGTCGCGAGATGATGGAAATGTATGAAGCCGATGTGTGCGCCGGTTACACCGAACGGCCGGAATAAGTTGTCGTCTTCGCTCTTCAGTCCACTGACCGCGGTGCCGAGCCGGAACGTCGCGCCGGTCTCGCGAATGATTTCATCCTCATCGATGCCGGCATCGCGAAAGAACTGCAGCGCATCGGGCGGCACATACTGGGCGGGGTCGACATTAACGAGTCTCGGCACGTTGACGACGACCAGCGACACGCCCGTCCCCTTGAGCGCGCCGGCCAGGCCGCTCGCTGCCGTCCATCCCTCGAGGCCGCCGCCGGCGACGATGAGCCGGGAGATCTCGCTGTTCGTCATGACACCGCTCCGCTCGCCGTGATGCCGCTGTCGGCGATCGTCTGTTCGTGTGACGGCATGGACTCTGCGGCCTTGGCAACGTATTCCCGCATGGCCCTCATATTGCGGCTCACCAGTGTGCTGTCGGCTCGGTCGGCACGGGGGTCGTAAGTCTCGGGAATGATCCCCTGCCCGAGATAGACGGCAATCCAGTTGGTTTCGATGAACAGCTCGCCCTGTCGATGCGATGCGACGCCGCGCCGGCGAAACAGCTCCATTCGATGCGCCAGTTCAGGAGGGATAGGCATGTCCGAGCAGTAACGCCAGAACTCGCTGTCGCGTCTCTCGGTTGCCTTGTAGTGCAGGATGATGAAGTCGCGAACCTCGTTAAACATCGAGTCCATGCTGCGATTGAACTCCGCAATGTCCGGCGCCGCGAAATCCGCGTCCGGGAAGAACTCGATCAGCTTCATGATGGCAGCCTGGATCAGGAAGATACTCGTCGACTCCAGCGGCTCGAGGAAGCCTCCGGACAAACCGATCGCCACGCAGTTCTTGTTCCACATGCGCTCTCGCTTGCCGGGCTGGAAGCGGATGACTCGAGGGTCAGCCAGCGGCTCGCCGTCGATATGCTCAAGCAGCACCGATGCGGCTTCGTCGTCGCTCACGTGTCTCGAGCTGTAGACGTGGCCATTGCCGGTGCGGTGCTGCAGCGGAATACGCCACTGCCAGCCGGCGGAGTGCGCCGTCGCGCGTGTGTACGGCGACAGTGCGCCGGTGTTGGCGCTGGGCGCGGCCACGGCGCGGTCGCAGAGAAGCCATTGCTGCCAGCTTTCGAAGCCGGTCCCGAGCGCCTGTTCGATCAGCAGTCCCCGAAAGCCGGAGCAGTCGATGAATAATTCGCCGTCGATGTCGCGACCGTCTTCGAGCGAGACTTTTTCGATGTGGCCATTCTCGGGCTTCAATGAGACGTCAACGACCTTGCCTTCAATGCGCTCGACGCCCAGTCCCTCGGCGAAGCCGCGCAGGAACTGTGCGTACAGCGATGCGTCGAAATGGAACGCATAGGAGTAGTTCGAGTAGATCGAGCGCGAGTCCTCGCTCGGATAGGCGAACTTGCCGCTCTTGGCTGCCACTTTCGCCAGGCAGAAATCCGCGAACTCGACCGGGTTGCCCGTCGCCCGCTCCTTCAGCCAGTAGTGATGGAAACCGACACCGTTGATGTTCTGTCCGTAAGTGCCGAAGGGGTGCATGTAAGCATCGCCTGTACGCCGCCAGTCAACGAACTCGATGCCGAGCTTGAATGTCGCGCTGGTCTCGCGCATGCAGTCTTTCTCGTCGATGCCGATGCGACGGTTGAAGTCGTGGATCGCCGGTATCGTGGCCTCACCGACGCCGACCGTCCCGATCTGTTCCGACTCGACGAGCCGGATACGGCAGGTCCTCGCATCGAGCACGCGCGACAGCGCCGCCGCGGTCATCCAGCCGGCGGTGCCGCCGCCGACGATGACGATGCTCTGAATGCGCTTGCCGTCCATGTCGTCCTGCTCAGGCCGCCGAATACGCGGGCATGCCGACCATCCGTTGCAGCCACAGGTCGTGCGGCGGCAGCTTCGACGGCGCCTGGTTCAGCCGCTCGGCGATGCGCCGGTGCACGCCGGTCTGAGGCAGGTCGTCGCCGTACCATTCACGGCATTCGTCGCGCAGGAAGTCCATGCCGTACATGACGGCCTCGTAGCTGGAACGCGTGAACAACTTGCCTGTGTCGATTGGGGATCGCGTGTCCATCTTGCCGATGCCGGTCGCCGTGAATGCCTGCCCCGGCATCAGCTGGTCTTCGAAATCCGCATGCGCGACCGGTTTGCTCCGCCAGAATTCGAGCTTGGCCTTCAGGCGATCGTTGATTCGTTCGGGCCGTGATACCTCGCGCCAGAACGGCGTGTCCCGGCGCTGCGTCAGGCAGTAGTGCATGTTGATGAAGTCGAGCACTTCATAGAAGCGGTTGGACATGATGCGGTTGTAGCGAAGGGCGAGTTGCTCCATGTGTCCGCGATGCGGGAACAGTTCGGTCAGCAATACGGTCGCGAGGTCCGACAGGTAGAGACCGGTCGATTCCAATGGTTCCAAAAAGCCTCCGGATAGCCCGACCGCGATGCAGTTCCTGAAC
Organism: Woeseiaceae bacterium; assembly: GCA_030065915.1. Taxonomy (GTDB): domain Bacteria; phylum Pseudomonadota; class Gammaproteobacteria; order Steroidobacterales; family Woeseiaceae; genus UBA1847. The sequence goes on along the minus strand of JASJCQ010000006.1, from coordinate 118,975 downwards.
CAGGCTTTCTCGCGCATGCCGACCTTGAAGTGAACCATGCGTGTGTCGAGGTCATCAGCGTGTGCGCCCTCGTAGGCCTTGATCTCCTGCTCGGCCTCGTCTTCGCTGATGAACGCAGACGAGTGCACGTAGCCGACGCCGCGACGACTGTGCAGCGGGATATCCCACACCCATCCCGACGATAGCGCCGTCGACAAGGTGTATGGGCGCACGAAGCCCGGGTAGTGGGTCTCGTAGGGTACCGGCATGACGAGCGCGCGATCGCACAGCAGCCACTCCGAGAAGTCGACCCACTTAACGCCGAGCGTCTGTTCCATCAGCAGCGCGGCGAAACCGGTGCAGTCGATGTAAAGCTCGGCCACCAGCGTCTCACCGGTGTCGGTCTGCACGTTTGCGATGTCGCCGTTTTCTGCCAGCTCAATCCCGGCTACATTCGCGAGCACGTGTCGAACGCCGCGAGAAACGGCGACCTCCGACAGGTAGTCGGCGAACTTCAACGCGTTCATATGAAATGCATAGGTCAGCTTCGCGCCGAAGTCCCATCTTCCCAACATCTGCGGTGACAGGTTCCACTCGCACAACCGTGGCTGGGCGGAGATCGTCTCCATGAACGGGATTGACCGATCGCTGCGCAGCCAGTGCGCGCCGGCGTCGTCCAGCGGCGTTGGCGTGAAGCGACCGAAGGCGTGGTAATAGCCGTCGTCCTGCGGGTGCACCCAGTTCGTGAACTTGATGGCCTGTTTGAACGTCGCCTCGGTGCGGCGCATGAAGTCCTTTTCGTCGATGCCGATCGCCGCGAGGATGTGATTGATGCTCGGGATCGTCGCCTCGCCAACGCCGATGCGCGGCACGTCCGGCGATTCCACGAGCGCGATGTCGACATTGCGTTCGCCCGAGTGATTCAGCGCGGCATCGAGGTAGGCGGCGGCCATCCAGCCCGCCGAGCCGCCACCGACGATCAATACGCGCGTCGTCTGCATGACCTAGTGGCGCCTCGCACCGGCGGCTACCGTGTAGCGCGGCATGCCGAGCACCTGGTGCAGCCACTCCTCGTGGCGAACCAGCTTTTGCGGCGCCATCTGTAGCTTCTGGATCACCCGCGGCAGCACTCGCGTCTTCGGCCGGTCGGTGCCGAACCACGCGTCGCACTCCTCGCGCAGGAAGTCCATGCCGTACAGGATCGCCTCGTAGGACTCGTAGCCCCACAGCCCGGCGGTGTCGATCGGCGCACGGTGATCGCCGGACAGTCGGCTTTCCAGCGGCCGGTTCGGTTGCCCGGGCACGAACTGGTCCTCGAAGTCGGACGGCGAGGGCGGCTTGACGCGCCAGAAATCCAGCTTTGCCTGCAGGCGATCGTTGATGCGTTCTGACTTTTGCACTTCGCGCCAGAACTCGGTGTCGGTGCGGCGTGTCAGGCAGTAGTGCATGTTGATGAAGTCGAGGATCTCGTAGAAGCGATTGACCATGACGCGGTTGAAGCGGAAGGCCAGCGCTTCCATGTCGCCATGGTGCGGGAAGTGTTCGGTGAGGATCACCGTCGCGAGGTCGGACAGGTACAGGCCCGTCGACTCCAGCGGTTCGATGAAATTGCCGGCGAGGCCGATCGCGATGCAGTTTTTGACCCAGGCCTTCTCGCGGTAGCCTACTTTGAAGTAGATGAAGCGCGTATCGAGCGATTCCGCATGGGCACCTTCGAAGCGCCGAATCTCGCGCTCGGCGTCTTCCTTTTCGAGCAGCGAACTCGAATGCACGTAGCCCAGTGAGCGCTTGTCCTGCAGCGGGATCTCCCAGACCCAGCCGTTCGACAGAGCCGTGGCCGTCGTAAACGGGCGGACGTAGCCGCGGTAGTGATGTTCGTAAGGCACGGCCATCGTGATGGCGCGGTCGCACAGTAACCACTGCGAGCAGTCGACCCAGTCGACGCCCAGCGTCTTTTCCATCAGCAGCGCCGCAAAGCCGGTGCAGTCGATGAAGAGATCGGCTTCGAGGCGCTGGCCACTCTTCGTCGAGACGGCGTCGATAGCGCCGTCCTCGTGCGTGTGTACGTCAACGACATGATCGAGGTGGTGCGTCACGCCGCGGGCCGTCGATACTTCGCACAGGTAGTCGGCGAACTTCAGCGCGTTCATGTGGAAGGCATAGCTGAGCGGCGTGCCGAAGTCCCATTGTCCGACCATCTTCGGCGAAAGGCCCAGTTCGCAGAACGCAGTCTGGGCCGTGACGGTCTCGGTAAACGGTATCGATCGATCGCTCATCAGCCAGTCGCGACCGGTAGTGTCGATCGGGCTGGGCCGGTAACGGCTAAACGGGTGGTGATAGAAGTCGCCGCGGCCTTCCAGCCAGTTCACGTAGCGAATCGACTGCTTGAACGTGCCGTCCACGCGCCGCATGAAGTCTTCTTCATCGATGCCGATGACCCGCAGGATGTGATTGATGTTCGGTATCGTCGCCTCGCCGACGCCGATGCGCGGCACGTCGGGCGATTCGATCAGCGCGATGTCCGCCGTCTTCTCGTCGCGATTCAACGCTGCATTGAGATAAGCGGCGGCCATCCAGCCCGCCGAGCCGCCGCCGACCACGAGAACACGCGTCACGTTTGTCATCCTTTACCGCTTCCGCCGTACTGGCGCATGCCGACCACTTTCTGCAGCCAGACGTCGTGCGGTGGCAGTCGTGACGGTGCAAGAGCGAGGCGCTCGGCGACGATGCGCGCGACCTGGGTCGGCGGGCGCCGTTCGCCATACCATTGGTCGCATTCCTCGCGCAGGAAATCCATGCCGTACAGGATGGCCTCGTAGCTGTCGATGCCGAACAGGTCGGCGGTATCGACCGGCGGCCGGTGATCGCCCTGCGTGCCGCCATCGGGCAGCGGCGTATCCGGCTGTCCCGGCAGGTACTGGTCCTCGAAGTCGGAGGCGGACGGGGGCTTGATGCGCCAGAAGTCGAGCTTGGCCTGCAGCCGGTCGTTGATTCGCTCAGGCTTTTGCACCTCCCGCCAGAACTCGGTGTCCGTCCGGCGCGTCAGACAGTAGTGCATGTTGATGAAATCGAGAATCTCGTAGAAGCGGTTCGCCATGATCCGGTTGAAGCGGAAGGCTAAAGCGTCCATGTCGTCGCCGTACGGGAAGTGCTCGGTCAGCATGACGGAGGCCAGGTCCGCCAGGTAGAGCCCCGTCGATTCGAGCGGTTCGATGAAGTTGCCGGCGAGGCCGATGGCAATGCAGTTCTTGACCCAGGCCTTCGCGCGGTGTCCGACCTTGAAGTTGATGAAGCGCGTGTCGAGGCCGTCGGCATGCGGGCCTTCGAACGCACGGATCTCGCGCTCGGCGTCCTCTTTCGAGATGAACGCGCTCGAATGTACGTAGCCCAGCGAACGCCTGTTCTGCAGCGGAATCTGCCAGACCCAGCCGTTCGACAGCGCGGAGGCGGTCGTATATGGGCGAATGTGGCCCGGGTAATGCATGTCGTGCGGCACGGCCAGCGTCACGGCGCGATCGCAGAGCAGCCACTGCGAGCAGTCGACCCACTCGACGCCGAGCTTCTTTTCCATAAGGTGAGCGGCAAAGCCCGTGCAGTCGATGAACAGGTCGCCTTCCAGCCGCAGGCCACCCTGTGTATTGACCGCTGCGATCGACCCGTCGTCGTTCTGTTCGACGTCGACAACGTTATCGAGGTGGTGCTGCACGCCGCGCGCCGTCGCGATCTCGCAGAGGTAGTCCGCAAAGTGCAGTGCGTTCATGTGGTAGGCGTAGGTCAGCGGCGGGCCGAAATTCCACTGCCCGAGCATGCGCGGCGCGAGATTTTGCTCGCAGAGTCCCGGCTGCGCGGACACCGTCTCGGCAAACGGAAGCGATCGACTGCTCTTTAACCAGCGCTCACCGGTACGGTCGATCGGCGACTCGTGGTAGCGATTGAACGGGTGGTAGTAGGTCTCGCCGCGGTTATCCAGCCAGTTGTCGTAGCGAATAGCCTGTTTGAACGAGCCCTCGACTCGTTTGAGGAAATCCAGCTCGTCGATGCCGATGACGGCCAGGATGTGATTGATGCTCGGGATCGTGGCCTCGCCGACGCCGATTCTCGGGACGTCCGGCGATTCGACGAGGCTGATATCGACGACGTGGCGGCCGTTTCGGTTCAGCGCCGCATTGATATAGGCCGCGGCCATCCAGCCGGCTGATCCGCCGCCTACGATTACGAGTCTTCGTGGAGTCATAAATGGGTCCAATTTCGTGTTGTTATTTTACAACGAAATCGAATTTGCCTTTTGCATGTTAGCCGTGGTCTACTTTTCAAGAATACAGCCTGCGCTCTAAATACAACAGCCACCCGGTTGCAAGGGACAACCGCAAGGCGGACCGGAGCGCTACATTCCGCAAATCTGTCTTTTACAGGGGAGGACAGTACGCATGAAGAAGACCCCGCTCGCGAGCGCCATTGGCTCCATTTTCGCAGTCGGTTCGATGACACCTTTCGTGGTTTTCGCCCAGGAAGAGGAGGAGCAGGAACGCTTCGCCACACCTGAAGACGAACTCGAAGAGGTAGTCGTAACCGGTTCCCGCATCAAGAAAGACGCATTCACGACGTCGCAGCCGATGGATATCGTCGATATCCGCGAGGCGTCCGTGCAGGGCATCGCCAACGTCGGCGACCTGCTGCAGGGCAACACGACGGCTTCGGGCTCGCCGCAGGTCACCGCCGCGACGTCCTTCCAGTTCACGCAGAACGGCGGTCTCGGCGCCAACACGATTTCGCTGCGCGGCCTCGGTGCCAACCGTACGCTGGTACTGCTGAACGGTCGCCGTGCCGGCCCGTCCGGTGTTCAGGGTGGTGTCTCGGCCTTCGACCTGAACGTGTTGCCGCTGGCGACGATCGAACGTGTCGAGATCCTGAAGGACGGTGCTTCGTCGATCTACGGTTCTGACGCTGTCGCGGGCGTGGTCAACATCATCACGCGCAAGGATGACGGCGGCACGATCGACGGCTTTGTCTCGCAACCTTCAGACAGCGGCGGCGAAGAGTCCCGCCTGAGCCTGTCCTACGGCAAGACATTCGATCGCGGTAACTTCCGCGTCACGGCCGACTACAGCGAGCGTGACCACCTGCGTCGTGGCCAACGCGACTACTTCACCTGCGGTAACCAGTTCATCTTCGATATCAACACGGGCGAGCGCGCCGATATCGTCGATCCGCGTACCGGTGAACGCTGGTGTGAGGACCTGACCTGGGGTCACGTCTGGATCTACGACTACGCGGCCGATTCCAACGTTCCGGGCACGGGCTCCCTGCTGTCCCAGCCGGACTACGGCGACGGACTCGCGCAGTTCATCCCGGGCTACGCACCACCGACCAACCCGGGGCAGCTGACGGCGCCGGCGAACTTCTTCCCGGTCGCTTACGATGCGCTTACGGACGGCATTACGAATGACGATCACCCGTTCCAGAACCAGGAGTCCCTGAACCCGCGCGTGGAGCTGCTGACGTTCTATGCAGAAGGTGAGTTCGAGTTTACGGACACCCTGACCGGTTATACCGAGTTCCTGTTCAACCGACGTGAGACCGAGAGTGACGGCTATCGCCAGTACTGGAGTTACGTCTACAGCGGCAACTTTGACTTCAGCTCGCTCGGTACTGGTACGCCGGGCGGCGGTAACTCGCTCGCGGCGGCTGCTGGCTGGTTCGGCGAGCAGTGGTTCAGCCCGACTGCGATCAGTGACCACAACGACGAGTCGGTCGAGGTCGACTACACGCGCGTCGTCGCCGGTCTGCGTGGCGCCTTCGGCGACAACGAGAACTGGGAATGGGACCTCGGGTTCAACTACAGCAACTCCGACGGCACCTACACCAACGATCGCATCTTCAATGACTCGATTCGTGACCAGAACTGGCTAAGCGGATCCTGTGTCGGAACGAACACGTCTGTACGCGGCGTGCCCTGCATCGACGTTCCGTGGTTCGATCCGGACCTGCTGGCTGGCAACATCTCGCAGGAGCTGCGTGGCTTCCTGTACGGCGTTGAAACCGGCGAGACCGAGTACACGCAGTGGACCGTCGACGGCTTTGTGACCGGCGAGGCCTGGGATCTCCCGGCCGGACCGCTGAGTATCGCCGCCGGCTTCCAGTATCGCGAGGACGAACTCAAGGACACGCCGGGAGACATCACGCTGTCCGGCAACTCGTGGATCGATGACTTCGCCGGCGTTACCGAGGGCGATGACCATACGGTGGCGTACTTTATTGAGTTTGACGCGCCTCTGATCGAGGACCGGCCCGGTGTCGAGAACCTGACGCTGAATGCGTCGGCTCGTTACACTGACGTCGATTCCTACGGCAACGACACGACGTGGAAGGTCGGCCTGAACTGGCAGATCACCGATGAGTTCCGCCTGCGGGCGAACCGTGGCACATCGTTCCGATCGCCGGCGCTGTTCGAGCTGTTCATCGCCGACCAGACCGGTACGATCAGCCAGCGGTCCGATCCCTGTATTCGCTACGAGGAAGAGTTCCAGAACGGCAACCTGTCGCAGATCGTGCGTGACAACTGCGCCGCCGATCCGCGCAACCTACCGCCGGACTATTCGGGTGGCACGATCACGCCGACCGTCCTGACGGGTGGTGGCGCTGGCGTCCTGGAGGCCGAGACGGCTGACTCGACGACGATCGGCCTCATCTGGCAGCCGTCGTTCGCCAACCTCAGTGTGTCGATCGACTACTTCAAGTTCGAGATCGACAACGAAGTCGATCAGCTGGGCGGCCCGCAGATCATCGCTGGCTGCTACGAGTCCGAGTTCGGCTTCGCATTCGGTGGCACGGAGCCGCTCTGCGACCTGTTCGATCGCACCAGCATCAACTTCGGTATCGACAACGTTCGCGACAGTTTCATCAATATCGCGAACCAGGAGAACAGCGGTTTCGACTTCGCGCTGCGCTACCAGACCGAGATTGGCTCAGGCGACCTGACCGTCGACGTCAAGACGACGAAGCAGGAAGACGACATTCGCGCCATCTTCCAGGAAACGTCTGAGGACCTGAACGGCCGGGTCGGCGATCCGGAGTGGGTCGGCGAGACCAAGGTCACCTACGACATGGGCCCGTGGAGTTTCTTCTGGGGCATGGACTGGGTAGGTTCGTCTGACAGCACGGAGCAGTACATCGAGAACCAGGGGCAGGTCGAAGTGACTTATCGCGGTGTGGATTATCGCGGCGTGTTCTCGACCGACAACGTCTTCTACCATGCCTTCTCGGCGTCGTATGACTTCGACAACGGCATAACCCTGCTCGGCGGTGTGGCTAACGCGTTCGATGAGAACCCGCCGCAGCTGACTCGCCAGGGCGTGAGCACCGACATCTACACGATGATCGGCAACTCGGTGCTGTTCTCGAACTACGACATGCTGGGTCGTCGGTTCTTCGTCAACGCGACGTACCTGTTCGAGTAGACGGATAAAAAGCAGCAGCAAACGAATGTGCCGGCGAGAGCCGGCACATTTCATTCAGGGGTAGCACCTTATGCCCAGGGTCATGGCCAAGCCCGACAACCTGAACGAGCGCAATGCGGAGTTCGAGCAGCGCCCGTTGACGACGCCGGTCTTCCTGAACAGCGTGCCGAAATCGGGGACTCACCTGATCCGCAACGTCATGCGAATGTTCGTTCCCGTCGAACAGCAGTATCACGCAGCATTTGTCCAGCACCCGATTCTGCGTCAGCACCAGGCCGCTTTCTCGCCGGCGATGCCGCATTTGAGCTGGGGCCACCTGTTGTTCTCCGACGATGCAGCCATCGTCCTCAAGCACACGAAGCACATCCTGCTGGTCAGGGACCCGTACGACTGGGTGCTGGCGCGCGCGCGCTTCTTCCTGTCCGACAACTTCCAGGGCTCTCTCGAGCACCTGAAAACGGGCAATGTGTCGGCCGAGGAAGTGCTGAACATGATGATCTTCGGCATTCACCAGAAGGCCCCGACGCTGTCCGAGATCTACACGCACAACGCCGTCTCGTGGCTGGGTACGAGCGTCACGCTGCTTCACTTCGAAGACCTGCTGAAGCACGTGAAGCATGTCGATACGGGCGAGGCGGAGGCCTTCTTCGGCGAGTTGCTGGGCAACTGCGGCATCGACGAGTTACCGGCAGACTGGCGCGAGCGTGTGCGCGTTGGCTCTGACCGGGAGCAAAGCGGCACGGCTCGGGAGAACCTCGTGACCGGTACGGCCATCGAGGTGCCCGACGAGCTGCCCGACATGCAGCGACGGCTCGTCGATTACGCCGTGCCCGGGCTCCGCGCCTTACTCGGCTACGAATGACCACGACACGATTCCGGTCGCCCGAACGATCAGGCTAGTCCAGTTTCTTGCCGCAGTGCGGACACTCCGACGGCCCGCTGGGCCTCGTGTGCCTGATGTCCTGGATAACGGAGTGAAGGACCTGCATCGACTCCTGGGTATCGAGTCCCAACTCCTGGCGTAGCGTCTCGAGTTGCCGGCGCTCCTCTGCGTCGATGACGCCGTCTTTCAGGAAGGTCCGGATGACCTGGTTGTATTTCTGTTTGCGGGCCTGGATGTTCTGGGCGAAGCCCGATGCCAGGATGGCAGCAGGCAAGGCAATCATGCCGACACCGATAAGCCCGACCATGCCGCTGAAGACCTTGCCGAGCGGGGTGATCGGTACGACGTCGCCGTAGCCGACGGTCGTCAGCGTGACGATCGCCCACCACATCGAATCCGGCATGCTACCGAAGGTGTCGGGCTGTAACTCGTTCTCGAGCAGATAGATGCCGGCAGCCGCCAGCACGAGCATCATCAACAGCACGATGATCGCCGCGATCAGCGCGTCCGCCTCTTTCCGGACGACATCCAGCAGAGCGCCCAGCGCGGGCGAGTAGCGAGCCAGCTTCAGGAGCCTGAGCAGACGCAGGACACGCAGGAAACGCAGGTCGATCGACATGTACAGGCTCAGGTAGAACGGCAGGATCGCGATCAGATCGACGAGCGCGATGGGCGTCAGCATGTACTTGATGCGACCCACGATCGGGGACTTGTCTTTCGCGCTGTCGAGGTCGATCGAGCTCCATACGCGAGCAAAATACTCGATGGTGAAGACTCCGACTGAGAACAGCTCGAAGAACATGAAGAGCCGTTGGTACTCCCGGTAGATGGAGTCCACGGACTCGAGGAAGATCGCGACGACGTTCAGCGAGATCAGCAGGATCAGCAGCAGGTTCAAGACGCGTCCCTGTCCGTCGAGGCTTTGCTCGTTCTCGAGTACCTCGGCCATCCGCTTGCGATAGTTCATCGCCTGATCCCCCTGGCTGTCGTGGTCATTACCCGGTTCCGCACCGCCCCAGCAGCACGAGTCAGCGCGCTCGCCGCACGGCCCATTCTAGCGCCGATTGACTGGCTGTCGGCATAAGCTGTCGTACGTATCCTGCCAGATGCTCTTCGTCGCTGACTTTGGAGTAGGATGACAAGCCAGGCACTGATGATCCGGAGAGACCATGAAACGCTGCGTCGGCTGCTTCCTGCTTTTGCTTTCCTCCATCGTGGCTGCTGAGGACCGGCTGCCAATCATCGACATGCATATGCATGCATTCGGCGCCAGGGATATGGGCCCACCGCCGCCGCTCGCGATGTGCACACCGATGAAGTCGCCCGCATGGGATCCGGCACAACCGTACGGCACCCAGTGGGTCGCCATGGCGAAGGAGCCGCCTTGCGACGACCCGATCTGGTCGCCCGAGACGGACGAGGAAGTCGTGTCGAGAACCATCGAGATTATGGAACGCAGGAATATCTATGGCGTTCTGAGCGGGACGCCAGGTCGGGTGAAGGCCTGGCGGGATGCCGCGCCGGGCCGCTTTTACCAGGGTATTGGCTTTCAGATCGGCGGGCCGCGCGAATACCCGGTCGAGACTTTGAAAAAGCTACACGAGGCTGGAAAGCTGGACGTCTTCGCCGAGATCGTCAACCAGTACATGGGTATCGAGCCCGATGACGAACGAATGGATGCCTATTGGGCCATGGCTGAGGAGCTGGAGATCCCCGTCGGCATTCACATCGGTACCGGACCGCCCGGCGTCATCTATCTCTACTCACCCAACTATCGCGCACGAATGCACAGCCCGCTGACCCTGGAAGAAGTACTCGTCAGGCATCCGCGACTACGCATCTACATCATGCACGCAGGCTACCCGATGCTCGACGACCTGCTGGCCGTGATGTTTGCGCATCCGCAGGTCTACGTTGAGGTTGGCATCATTGTCCACACGATCCCGCGGCCGGCGTTCTATCGATTCCTGAAAGGGATCACCGATGCCGGTTACGGGAACCGTGTGATGTTTGGCTCAGACCAGATGATCTGGCCGGAGAGCATCGAACGTGGCCTTGCCGTCATCGAAGAGGCGCCGTTTCTCGACGACGATCAGATACGAGACATCCTCTACAACAATGCCGCCCGGTTCCTGCGCTTAAGCGAGGAAGAGATCGCCCGACATCACGGCAGGTGAGTTGGGCTGGAAAGCTCAGGCCATCGACACGATGACGCCGCGATCAGGCGAGACCCGACCGGCGAGGAGCTGCTGGTAAACGTCCTCCAGTGCATCCATGCCGGAGTACTGATCGAAGGCCAGCCAGCTGCGACTCTTTGTTGCGGCGTCGTGCCAGAATTTCATGGCCTTGCCCTCGAAGACGCCCGGACCCCAGTCGGCCGCACGCTTCTGGATGTGCCCGGGCGCGAAGAACATCTCGCTGCGTTCCCGGATAAAGCTCGGCCCCATCTCATTGTCGTCGAGGTGCGTGAGGCCGACGTTCGACGTGAATCGCATGTTGTCGCCCAGGTGTTCATGCAGGTTCGACAGCACCGTACCGTTGCCGGACATGTCGATGATGACGCTCGGCACGCTGTTATCGATGTCAGTTAGCGTGTCATAAGTACAGACAGTGTCGTAGAGGCCCAGTTGGCTAACCGCACTTTCGTTGCCCGAAGAGGTGACGCCCACACTGGCCGGACTGTCCGGATCCGACTTCAGTGCGTAGGCGAGTCCGATGGCCGTCTTCGACGACGCGCTCGGGACGATGACCTGACTGGCGCCGAAGTAGTCGTTGTCATTGAAATAGTCGTACAGGCAGAACGACGTTGCGTACAGCGGGAACAGCAGCATACGTTCGTCATCCATCGTCGGGTCGTAGTACTGCTCGCCACCCGTCCGGGCATAGCTGTTGTAGACGGGCGGCAGCTTGCGGCGATGCGGCATGGCGTCCAGGAGTCGCTGGCCGCTGACTTTGTCGGGCTGCAGGACGATGTGTGTCGCCATAGGGAAGTAGCCGTAAAGGCGCTCGCCAGACTCAACGTCGGGGTGCTTCGATTCGACCACGTCAGCGAAGCCCCAGACGGGGATGACGCCTCGACCTTCCGTTGCCGGAAAGAACTGCCAGTAACCGATCTTTTCGCCGACGACGCCGTAGGTGATGTTGTTAGCCGTCAGCGCGAACCGGTCGACCTTGCAGAGAATCTGCCCGTCCTCGATCCCGTCAATCTCAGTTTCGACGACCTCAGTATCGGACAGGTTGTCTTTCCTCACCTCAAGCTGTGCTGCTTTCATATCGATATCCAGTGTTGATGCTGCGCGACGCCCGGAGCAACGATGGCATCCGGTTCTGAGCCGGTCAAATGTACTTCGTCAGGAAGCGGTCCAGCTGGTTGGCGAAGCTCTGTTTGTCGCGCTGGCTGAATGCGGCCGGTCCACCACCGGTGTCGACACCACTCGCACGCATCGTATCGAGGAAGTCACGCATGTTGAGCCTAGCCCGGATATTCTCGGTGTCGAGCATCTCCCCGCGCGGGCTCAGGGCGTGAGCACCCTTGTCGATGACCTCGGCAGCCAGCGGTATATCGCTGGTGATGACGAGGTCGCCGGCTTCGACACGCTTTACGATTTCGTCGTCTGCCACGTCGAAGCCCCGCGGTACCTGCAGCGTGTTGATGTTCGACGCCGACGGCTTGCCAAGCGGCTGGTTGGCGACCAGCGTCAATTGCACACCGGTCCGCACCGCCGCTTTGAACAGGATTTCCTTGACCACCACCGGGCAGGCATCTGCATCGACCCAGATCTTCATGCTGGTTTTCTTCCGTTAGCCGATCTCGACCCGCATACCGCTCCTGGCAATGTCTACCGGGGCGCCGAGTTCTGTTTGCAGCCTTTTCGCCAGCGGCTCCTGCGCGTCCTGCTCCCCGTGAACCAAGTATACGGGCGGTCGACCGTCGAAGCCTGCATACCAGTCGACCAGATCGTCCTGGTCACCATGAGCCGACAAGCCGCCCACCGTCCAGACCTTCGAACGTACCGGGTATTGGTTGCCCCAGAGCTTTATCTTGTCGGCCCCGTCCACGATTCGTCTGCCCAGCGTTCCGATTGCCTGGTAGCCGACGATCATCAGGTGGCACTCCGGCCGCCAGATGTTGTTCTTCAGGTGGTGATGAATGCGGCCGCCCGTGCACATACCGCTCCCGGCGATGATGATGGCGCCAGATTCGATCGTATTGATGCTCATCGATTCTTCGGTCGTCCGCGTCATGTGCACATTCGGCAGCGCCGGCCGGCTGGAGCCCGGCTCGAACAGGTCGACGTCGTACAGGTGCCGGTAGCGAGCGTAAGTGTTGGTCGCAGCGATACCCATCGGGCTGTCGATGAACACGTTCCACTTGTCGATGCGCCATTCCTTCTCATGCTTGAGCATCAGGTAGAGTAGATCCTGTGTGCGCCCGACGGTAAACGCCGGGATCAGGACGTTACCGCTCCCGGCCCGAGCCGTTGTGAAGAGCTCGGTCAGCTCCTCGATCGTGTGCTCGAAGTCCCGGTGCAAACGATCGCCGTAGGTGCTCTCCAGCATGACGGCATCGGCCTTCGCCAGTTGCACAGGCGAATCCATGACCGGTGCGTCTCGATAGCCGAGGTCACCACTGAAGACCAACCTGCGTTTTCGGCCGTCGTCCGTGCAGGTCAGCTCGACGATCGACGAGCCGAGTATGTGACCGGCGTCGTGAAGCGTGAGTTCGAGACCCGGCACGATCGCTGTCGGCTCGTTATAGGCGATGCTGTCGATCTGCGTCAGCGAGTTCTCTGCGTCGACGCGCGTGTACAGGGGTTCGACGAGCGGTTTCCCGTTCTTACGTCGACGCTTGTTCTCCCACTGTGCATCCTTCTCGTTGATATAGCCGGAGTCGGGCAGCATGATCTCCAGCAGTGCCTTGCTGGCATGCTGCGTGTAGATCGGCCCCGTGTATCCTCGCCTGACCAGTAGCGGGACCCGGCCGGAATGATCGATATGCGCATGGCTGATGACGACAGCGTCGATGTCCGCAACGTCGAAAGGGAATGGGTCCGCGTTGGCTTCTTCGGCGGCACGTCCACCCTGGACCATGCCGCACTCAAGCAACACCTGGTGGTTGGCGGTTCTGACCAGGTACAGCGATCCGGTGACCTGTTCGGTGGCGCCAAGAAACTGAACCGAGAAACTCATGCCGGGATTCCCCGTGTCCGCATGCGCTAAGCGTCTCGCATGGCATGTGGCCTGACAATACGTAGCTTACGCCGCGAAACGGCGATTTTTTCGCCGCTTTCTGTGGCTCCGATGCAGATGCCGGCGTGCAGCTTTCTGTTGCTGCGATATCGGATATCATTCGTCATCGCTTTTTCCCGGAGATGGTTCATGCGACTCATTCTGACCGTAATCCTGTTCCTGTTCACCGTTTCTTCATTAGCCGATACGCGAGGCTTCGATGTTCGAGACCTGGTCTCTCTCGACCGGGTGTCCGGTCCGCAGGTCTCTCCCGACGGCGGTCTTGTCGTGTTCACAATGCGCGAGGCCGATCTCGAAAAGAACAAGGGCGTGACCGGGATTTTCGCCCTGACACTCGGTGACCCGACGTCGACTGAGCCAAGGCGACTGACAGCAAAAGGAGTGAGCTCGGCGTCACCGGCATGGTCACCCGCCGGCGATGCCATCTATTTCCTGTCGGCGCGATCCGGCTCGATGCAGGTCTGGCGTCTCGGAATGCGGGGCGGCGAAGCTTCACAGGTCACCGACTTCCCGCTCGACGTGACAAGCTTCAAGCTGTCGCCGACCGGGGATCGGCTGGCCGTTTCGATGGAGGTGTTCATCGACTGTGACGACCTTGCGTGCACGACCAAGCGCCTCGACGAACGCGCCGACGCCGATACGAGCGGCGTCGTCTACGACAAGCTATTCATCCGTCACTGGGATACATGGAAAGACGGCCGGCGCTCACAGCTCTTCACGGCCGCGTTGGCCAGCGGTCACCAGGCCGGTGATCCGGTCTGGGTTACGAGAGGCGTTGATGGCGACATTCCGTCAAAGCCCTTCGGCGACAATGGCGACTACGCATTCAGCCCGGATGGTGAGCAGCTCGCGTACAGCGTTCGGCTCGCCGGAAGGGAGGAAGCCTGGTCCACGAACTTCGACATCTACCTGGCGTCAGCCGATGGCGCGGGCAGGCCGCGCAACCTGACCGGGGCCAACAAGGCGGTCGACACGGGGCCGGTGTTCAGCAGGGACGGCAAGACGCTTTACTACCGGGCGATGCGCCGCGCCGGCTTCGAGGCCGACCGTCTCGCTATCAAGGCGCTCGACCTCGCCAGCGGCGATCTGCGTGAGATCGCGCCGGACTGGGACCGCTCCGCCTACGGCATTCAGCTATCCGCTGCCGGGGACCGCATTTACACGACGGCGACGCACATCGGTCAGCGCCCACTGTTTGCGATTGACCTCGCCACCGACAAGGTCACCCAGCTAACGGACGTGGGGTCCGTTAGCGGCTTTGATCTTGCTGGCGACGGCCTCATCGTCGCGATTAACTCGCTGAAGTCGCCGGCCGATCTATACCGCGTGCCGGGCGCTGGCGGAACTGCCGAGCGCCTGACCGAGGTCAATGCGGAACGACTGCGAGACGTCGATATGGGGGACTACGAGCAATTCAGCTTCAAAGGCTGGAATGACGAGACGGTCTACGGCTACGTAGTCAAGCCAGCTGGATTCAAGAGAAACCGAGAGTACCCGCTGGCGTTCCTGATCCATGGCGGCCCGCAGGGCAGCTTCGGCGACAGCTTCCACTATCGATGGAACCCGCAGACCTACGCCGGGCAGGGGTTCGTCTCGGTCATGATCGATTTCCATGGCTCGACCGGCTACGGCCAGGACTTCACGGACTCGATCTCCGGCGACTGGGGCGGCAAGCCGCTTGAGGATCTGCAGAAGGGTCTTGCCTACGCGCTCGAGAACTACGAATTCATCGATGGCGAAAGGGTCTGCGCGCTCGGCGCTTCCTACGGCGGCTATATGATTAACTGGATCGCGGGTAACTGGAACGAGCCGTTCGACTGCCTCGTCAATCATGACGGCGTCTTCGACAACCGGTTCATGGGTTACAGCACCGAGGAGCTCTGGTTTACGGAGTGGGAGATGGGCGGGCCTGCTTTCGCCAACCCCGAGGGCTACGAGCGACACAACCCGGTCAGGCACGTCGACAACTGGCAGCGGCCGATGCTCGTCATTCATGGTGCGCTGGATCACCGCGTGCCTCTGGAGCAGGGTATCGCCGCATTCACAGCGCTACAGCGCAAGGGCATCGAGAGCCAGTTTCTTTACTTCCCGGACGAGAATCACTGGGTCTTGAAGCCAGCCAACTCGATCCAGTGGCACGACACCGTGAACGCCTGGATCAAGCGCTGGACCGAGTAGTGCCTTACCCTGGAGGAGCAGCGTCGAGAGGTTGATCATGCGCGCTCTCAGGTGGGCGAACCCCGTGCCGGTGGGCGTGCTTCACAATGACTGTATGGGCGGCAAGAGGATGCCAAGGAAAACAGGATGCCGGTCGTTAACCGAAGCAGAGTCGTAGATGTGGAATCCTCCCGGATCTGACACCAATGACCAGATACACAGCCGCCGCCGTCATAGCCGCCCTGGTTGTCGCAGCCTGTGGCCATCCCGGAGAAGAGCCCATGGTCGACGCACGACCCTACGATTCCCCATTCGGTGACAACGTTCTGCTGTTCGATCCGAGCATGGATACGGCCGCTATCCGGAGGACGCTGGACGCGTTACACAGGCAACAGGCAAAGGACGAGTTCAGCGAGAACCGTTACGCACTGTTGTTCAAGCCCGGCGAGTACGATCTCGACGTTACCATCGACTATTACATGCACGCGGCCGGACTGGGTCAGGTTCCGTCTGACGTAACGATCAACGGCGCGGTACAGTCGATCTCGAGCTCTTCTAACAAACGCGTCACGATCATGTTCTGGCGCGCGGCCGAGAATTTCCTCGTCAATCCGGTCGATGCGGCTGAACCCGTGTACTGGGCCGTATCACAGGCGGCGCCGTACCGACGCATGCACGTCAAGGGCGACCTGCAATTCGATCTCGGCAGCTGGGGCAGTGGCGGCTTCCTGGCGAACTCGATTGTGGACGGCCAGGCCGGGCTGACGACGGGACAACAGTGGTTCACCCGGAATTCCGAGGTAGGGCTCTGGCGCGGCGGTAACTGGAACCGCACTTTCGTTGGCACCGTCGGTACTCCCGACGATGACTGGCCCGATACTCCGATCACCGTCATCGATCGGACGCCTGTCGTCCGCGACAAACCCTTTCTCGTCGTCGACGAGTCGGGCAACTTCACTGTCTTCGTCCCCGCGCTCGAGCAATCGACCCGGGGCGTGACCTGGAAGGACGGCAACGAAGCGGGCAAGAACATTTCGATTGACGACTTCCACATCGCCGTCGCGGGCGAGGACACGGCGGCGTCGATCAACGCATCACTCGACGCGGGCAAGCACCTGCTGCTGACGCCAGGGATCTATCCGCTGGACGCACCAATACGCGTCAACCGGCCCAATACCGTTGTGCTTGGTATCGGCCTGGCGACGCTCGTGCCCGAAAAGGGTCAGATAGCGTTCGAGACGGCCGACGTCAGCGGTGTTGTCGTGGCCGGGCTGATGATCGATGCCGGCCTCGAGAACTCTCCGGCCCTGATCCGAATAGGCGATCCGGGCTCGGACCAGGATCACAGCGACAACCCGACCTCCTTGCATGACATCTTCTGCCGGGTCGGTGGCGCCATCCCCGGCAAGGCGGACGTCTGCCTCGAGATCAACAGCAACGATGTCATCATCGACCACGCCTGGCTGTGGCGTGCAGATCACGGCGCGGGTGCAAAGTGGACCGTCAACCGGTCGAAGCACGGCCTGGTCGTCAATGGCGACGACGTCACGATCTACGGTCTCTTCAACGAGCACTTCCAGGAGTACCAGACGGTCTGGAACGGTGAACGCGGACGGGTCTACTTCTACCAGTCCGAGATTCCTTACGATCCTCCAAGCCAGGAAGAATGGATGAACGGCGACACGAAGGGCTTTGCGTCCTACAAAGTGGCCGACGACGTGCAGTCGCACCAGGCCTACGGGCTCGGCATCTACAGCTTCTTCGGCGTGCACCAGCAGCGAGACCCGAAGGCTCGCGTGACCAGCGCCATCGAGGCCCCGGATCGTGACGGCGTGAATATCACGCACGTGACTACGTTCGCCGGTCGATTCGGTGGTATCGACCATCCGGTCAACCTGCTCGGCGAGGCGACGAATGTCGAGGAGGTCAAATTCTTCGACGGGCTGAACCCGCTGGGTTCAACGCGTGCGCTGGCCAAGCCGGAAGCGTTTCAGTCCGAGTAGCTGACCTCACCCTCGAGCACGATGTCGCGGCTCGAGCGGCCTATCAGCAGACGGAAGGTACCGGGCGATACCTGCCAGTCCTTCCTGTTGACGTCGTAATACGCGAACGCGCGACGATCCAGTTCCAGGCTCAGGCGCTTCGTTTCGCCGGGCTCCAGCTGCACCTTCGCAAAGCCTTTCAGTTCTTTCGGCGGTCGAGCAACGAGGCTGTGTGAGTCGGCCACATACAGCTGGGCGACATCTGCACCTGCCCGGTTGCCGGTATTGGTCACGTCGAAGCTGACCGTGACGTTGCCGTCGTCCGTCTCGCCCGGGGAAACAGCCAGACCGCCGTATTCGAAGCTCGTATAGGACAGCCCGTAGCCGAACGGGAACAAGGGTTCGATCTCGTACTCGTCATAGCCACGGTAGCCAACGAAGATCCCTTCTTCATACGTGACTTCGAGCGTACCGGGCGCGGGGTAGTAGGAGGCGTAGGACGGGTTGTCTTCGAGCTGGCGTTCGAATGATGCGGGCAGCCGGCCCGACGGGTTGACGTCGCCGAAGAGTATCTCGGCGATAGCTGTTCCGCCTTCCTGTCCCGGATACCACGCCTGCAGGTAGCCTGCGACGTTGCCGAGCCACGGCGCGGTGTCCACGCCGCCACCTGACGTCATGACGACGACCGTCTTGTCATTCGCAGCCGCCATCGCGTTGATCAGCTCGTCCTGACCGGCAGGTAGCCTGAAGGAACGGTCGGCGCCTTCCGATTCTGTCGAATCGTCGAAGCCAGCCGCGACGATGACCACGTCGGCCTGTTCGGCCATGACTTTTGCGTCTTCGGCAACGCGATCGCCATGTTTCGAGAGAGCCAGCATCAGGCGTTCTCCCGGCCACTTCTGGCGGTCACGGTGCTCGACCACGACCTTGTGCGTTCCGGGCTCCAGGCTGATGGTCTCGTAGTCGACGATGGCCCGGTTGATCGTCCAGCTGTCCAGCACCAGCTTGTCGTCGATGAAGACGCGGTAGTAGAAGCCGCGATCACCGGACGCGGCAACGATAACGTCGAAAGCACCGCCCTGGTCGGTTGTGTAGTAGCCGGTCCAGCGTTCCGACTTCGTGTCCGGGGGATAGAAGGGACCGTTCTGGCCAATGCCGATCTCGACGCGAGGCTCAACCCTGGAAATGACCGGCTCGCCGGACAGGTCGTCGCTCGCGAAATATTCCGCCAGCATGCCCTCGGTGTTGCCACCTTCATCCTTCGTGAAGTTCGTCGCGCGAACCATGTCCACCAGTGACGGTATGCCGTCCGAACTCAAGACCTTGACGCCCGAGCCGCTGACTTCCGTCAGGCCTTCAAGGATGCTGACCGACGTGAACGGGTCGGTCTTGGAACTGCCACCCCCGCCAACGACGGCGGGGTGAATGTTCGGGCCCACAAGCAGGACGGTCTTCGTCGACTCCCTGTCGAGTGGCAACAGCTCATCGTCGTTCTTGAGCAGCACGATGCCCTCTCGTGCCCCATCCAGAGCTGCCGCGCGCCCTGCGACATTGAAACGCGGTATCGACGGGTCGACCTGGTCGCGGTCCAGCCAGTTGAACCGGTCGGCGACGCTCAGGATTCGACGTATCTTGTCGTCAATCGTTGCCTGGTCGACCTCGCCTGACTCCAGCGCCGGTAGCAGCGTGTCGCGATTGAAGTGAGTCGGGTAGGGCATCTCGATGTCGAGGCCGCCGTTGGCCATTCCGATCGTGTCGTATGTCGAGATCCAGTCGGACATGATGACGCCGTCAAAGCCCCATTCTCCCTTTGCCACATCGTTGTTCAGGTAAGCGTGCTGCGACATATACAGGCCATTGGTCAGGTTGTAGCCGGCCATGATCGCCGCCACCTTGCCTTCAGCGATCGCCGCTTCGAATGCCGGCAGGTAGATCTCCCGGAGCGTCCGCTCGTCGACCAACGAGTCTGCGTGATTGCGGTCGAACTCGGCGTTGTTCGCAACGAAATGCTTGATCGTCGCAGCCACCTCCTGGCTTTGTACGCCGTGGATATAGCTGACGGCCAGCTGGCCCGCGAGGTACGGGTCCTCACCCATGTATTCGAAGTTGCGGCCGAGAATTGACGCGCGATAGATATTCACGCCCGGGGCGAGCAGGTAGTGTGCGCCCTTCGCCCTCGCATCGCGACCGAACTCCACACCGATTCGTTCAGCCAGATCCCTGTTCCACGTGGCAGCCAGTCCGATGCCACCCGGATAGGCCGTGGCCGGCCCATCGTTCCGTACGCCCATCGGGCCATCGATCATCCGCATGCGCGGCACACCGAGACGAGGTACGCCTCGCAGGTAGAAGAAGTCGACGCCGGCAAGAAGGTCGATCTTCTCCTCAATGGTCATCTCACTGAGTATCGATTCGACTCGCTCGTTGGATGTGTTCATCGCCTGTTCCGCCATGGCCCCGGATGCTGCCAGAATCAGCAGCGCTATTGAAAGTTGTGCTCGCACGAGATCCCCGCCTGACTTAAGCTACGGGTGAATATACTCGTCTCGGCGCTGTCCGGGAATCGGCAGACCGTCGCGGTGGGTCAGGCAGGTCGCCTGATCGCTCGGGTTCAGCTGGTGCCTTTCAGTTCGATCGTGTTGCCCTCGGGGTCCTTCATGTAGACGGACGAGCCGTCACCGGTCGCGCCATAGCGGGTCGCGACCTCACCGAAGTCGACATTGTGTTCGTTCAGGTGTTTCAGCATGGCGCCCTGGTCCCAGGGCGACACCAGCAGGCAGACGTGGTCAACGTTGTCGGCGCTGTGATCGGGCGCCGCGCCGCCCTGTCTTCCCTGCCGCCCGGCCGCGTCGACCAGGTCGATCATGGACTCGCCGGCTCTAAGCTGGGCGAGGCCTGACTCGCCGGGGCCGCGTTCGAGGCGGCAGCCCAGGACGTCCTGGTAGAAGGCGATCATTTTCTCGAGGTCTTTCGCACGAATAACGACATGATCAATGCGCTTGATGTTGATCGGGTTGGCTTTCGACACTGTGTGGCCCCCTCGAAATTCCGACGCCTGGCAACCGCTAGCGTTCGTCAACACGCCGGTGTGTGCTTTAATGGCTTGTCAAACCATAACAATAACTCCAAATGCTCCCGCCTACAGCGACCAACCCCGCAATTTCGGACCTCAAAGACTGATGAACGACCCGACCTGGCTCTCGGTGCTGCCGCCGGTGCTCGCGATCGTACTGGCTATCTGGAGCAAGCAGGTTGTGCTGTCGCTGTTCGCCGGCATCTGGATGGGTTACACGGTGCTAAGTGCGTTCAACCCGCTGTCTGGCATCGCTCGCGCGCTGGACGGGACGATCAATGTGTTCACCGATCCGGGCGATGCACGTGTTCTGATCTTCACGCTGTTGATTGGTCCGCTGATTGCGACGATTGAACGCTCCGGCGGTGTGCGCGGCTTCGTGCACTATCTCGAGACGCGTCACTGGGTGCACAACGGGTTTCGCGCGCAGATCCTCGCCTGGGTCACCGGGCTGGTGATTTTCGTCGAGTCGAGCATCACGATGCTGGTGGCCGGCTCGGTGAGCCGCCCACTGTTTGATCGCTTCAAGGTTTCTCGAGAGAAGCTCGCTTACCTGATCGACGCAACGTCAGCACCGGTCTGCGTGATGATTCCGCTCAACGCCTGGGGGGCGTTCATCATCAGCCTTGTCGCATCGACAGGCATCGACAATCCGCTGCAGACCTTCATTGCGGCTGTGCCAATGAACCTGTACGCGATCACAGCGATTCTGCTGGCCGGTCTCGTGATCTGGAAAAACGTCAACATCGGTCCGATGAAAAAGGCAGAGGAGCGCACCCGGGGCGGCGAGGTGCTGTGGCCGGGGTCGGTGCCCATCGTTGACGTGTCGGCGGAAAGTCAGGTTGACGACAGTGACCACATCCCGTCGGCGTGGCTGATGGTGCTGCCTATACTGTCGATGGTGCTCATGATGCCGGTCTCGCTGTACATCACCGGCGACGGCAACATCATCGA
Source organism: Woeseiaceae bacterium (assembly GCA_030065915.1). Classification (GTDB taxonomy): domain Bacteria; phylum Pseudomonadota; class Gammaproteobacteria; order Steroidobacterales; family Woeseiaceae; genus UBA1847. The sequence goes on along the minus strand of JASJCQ010000006.1, from coordinate 97,240 downwards.
AGGTTCAGGCTCGGTGTCCGTGCTGTGGTCGGTCATTCTCGGCATCAGCGTTGCCTGGGTCATGACGCTCAGTAAGGGCGACTGCTCGGTTGCAGAACTGATGCAGATATTTATGAAAGGCGCCGGCGACCTGTTGCCAATTGCGATCATCCTGTTGCTGGCGCTGGCACTGGGCGACGTCGCGAAGACACTGGGCACCGGCGCCTATGTCGCGAACCTGGTCAGCGGCAATATTTCACCGCTGCTACTCCCGCCACTGGTTTTCATCCTGTCCGCGTTTATCGCGTTCTCGGTTGGCTCGAGCTGGGGCACGTTCGCCATCATGATTCCGATTGCCATCCCGATCGCGCTGACGCTTGGCATCCCGGCGCCGCTGATGCTCGCGGCGGCCATCTCGGGTGCGATCTTCGGTGATCATGCCTCGCCAATCAGCGATACGACCGTACTTGCTTCCATGGCATCGGCTACCGACCATATCGAGCATGTTCGCACGCAGCTGCCCTACGCGCTGCTTGCGGCTGGCATCGCAGCCGTCGGGTTCTTCGTGCTCGGCTTGTTCATGTAGCCGATCCGGCATCTTCAGTTCAGAGCGGGGGCTCACAGCGTTCGCGATCCGGCTTCCTGCAACAACGCCGTGAATTCATCCGCGCGGCGGTCTTTCCAGTGCTTCCACATGGCGGTCACGTACAAAAAGAAATCGTCCGACTCCGCGTCCAGGGCATCGTAGGTAGGATCGACGAACGAGAAAATCGCCCACTTGGCGAAGTACGTGAACCGGAATGCTTCATCGCCGTTCCTCAATACCCGGAACGTCCGCCGGTTTCTTCCGGTGACTCGCAGAGTTACGTCAGGCGTCAGGTTCCATCGGTGTTGACCGTGCTGAAACACCAGGGCGTCGCCGTCATGCCAAAGCGCGAACCATCGACCTCGCTGCTTCCAGACCGAGCCCCAATTGGTCGGTGATTCCTCGTCGCCCCGAATCCGGGTCACTTCGCCAGAGTCCGGGTCAAACTCAAAGGTTCCGCCGGACGTCCAGTAATGATTGAGCTTCATAGTCAGGAACCTGTGTCGACTCAGCGGCGCCGCTTGAGCAACCGCTTGGGGCAAGGAATCGACTGTTATGATACGCCCAACGCGACTGCTCGATCGGCTGGCTGCACCGGTGTACGCGACCCGCTGGCCCTGTTGGGACACATTTTGTTACAGCAATGCAATATTGTTACAAGTCGTCGTTGGCTAGCATCGATTGCTCAATTACTGGGAGGAAATCCATGAACGTGAAGCATTCATTGGCGCTTGCAACACTTCTGGCGCTGGCGGCCTGCGGGTCAGAAGAACCGACCGCTGCGGTCGAAGAAGCGACCGACGCGACGGAAGGTGCGGCTGCGGCCGTAGAAGCAACCGTCGCTGACGCCGGCGGCCTGTGCCTGGATGCCGGCCCTCAGACGCCGCGCGACATCTCCAGCGTGATGGGCCTCAACACGGTCACCTTTGACCGTGCACCGGCGTCTACCGAGATGAACCTGTGCAACATTCACACGCACACCAATGCAGAGCACAAAGGTCCCGGATATAGCGTGTTCGTCAACGATACCGACTCCGGCGGCTATGCCTGCAACGAAACGGCGGACCTGACGGAAGCCGAACTCGCGCCGCTCGACGGCGCCTACAAGGGCGCGAAGCCGGGCGATACGATCGAAGTTCACTGGGTGCACACGAGTTGCCCGGTGACGCCGGGCGAAGGGCTGGGTTCCTGCCTGACTGAGACCTGCACCGATCCGTTGCTGCGTGTAGAAGCGCAGACCTTCCTCGTTGTGAACGATCCGAATGCACCTGACTTCATGGACTATGCCTACGGCGGCACTGTTCGCGACGGCTTCCACCAGGCGAAGGCAATCCCGTCCGATACGGGTAACCCGGTGGAGTTTCTGGGCTCGACCACTGGGCCGAGTTATGATCAGTCGAACTGTTCGCCGATGAAGGTTACGTGGAGTGTTCGACCGATGTGCAAGAAAGTCAGCATGGCATCACTGCATGCCTGGGCTGAAAGCGGAAACGTCTTCAACGAGACGAAGTCGCACGGCGTTCGCCAGCTTGTCACAGCACCCGAGCTGCTATCGCCCATCCAATAAGCACATCGGCTCATGCTGAGCAGAGCCCGAATCGCCGCCTTCATGGCGGCGATTCTCATTTTGGCGCTGGTCTGGACAGAGGCCTCTGCGCAAACGATGGGCGGCGTCTATGGGCCCGTCGTGAAGGAGGGCCATCGCTCTTTCGAGTATCGGTCGGCTTTCGATCCGGACACCGACGCCTTCGCGCAGCGAGTCCACTATCAGCACTCGCTGGATAGCCGGTTCCGATGGCGCATCGTCGCGCAGGCGAGAAAGACCACCGAATCTGATGTGGACTTCGATTTCGTGCAGGGAGAAATGCTCTGGGACATCACCGACGCAGACAAGGACTGGCAGACGGGCCTGCGATTCGATTTTCGCCTCCGGGATAGCGGGCGGCCGGGGAGAGTGGCTGTGACATGGACGAACCAGTTTCGCCTGCAAGCCGGCTGGACTGCTCGATTGATCGGTATTGCCGATTTCGAGGTTGGCAGCGGAGCGGGTGACGATGTCGGTATCCAGGCCCGCGCCAATCTGTACAAGACACTGTCGAACGGACAGCGGATCGGTTTGGAACTGTTCAGCAATTACGAGAACCAATTGGACTTTTTCGACCTGGACGAACAGCGGCACCAATTCGGCCCTTTTATGACCATCCCGCTGAAAGATGACTGGCACGTGACCGGCGGCGCGCTATTCGGTCTCAGCAAGGAGGCGCCCGATGCGGTTCTGCGTTTCTTCTTTGGCCGGCGCTTTTAGAGTCTCCCGGGTTGCCTGGTCGCTCGAAGAAGGCCAATCGACATTGCATCGGCTCGTGTGACGTTGGTCGGGCAGAATAGACCTCGGAGCAGCATCCGCTAGCCCCTCTCCGATTATGCGGCGGCCGGCCGGCGCAGCTGGCGCGCTGCGATGAGCAACACGGCGGTGACATTCATCAGGAACGCATACACGACGCTAGGCACAGCCAGCTGCGCCATGCCAAGCATGCTCACCGCGATCGTGATGCCGAGTGCGCTGTTCTGGATGCCACACTCGACCGCGAGCGCAATGCGCCCATCGGCAGGCAGCCGTCCGACGCAGCCAATCACGGCGCCGGTAGTCATCGTCAGCAGGTTCAGCAGCAGGATAGCCGGACCCAGCAACGGAAAATTCTCGACGATGCTCGACCACTGCGTCACAAACGTAGAGATCACAATCAGGGCAAAAACCGCTGTGGCGACTCGCCCGAGAAGGCTGGATGCGCTGTTTGAAACCCATCCCTTGTGACTCAGCAGGAGCCCGGCGGCTACGGGCAACAGCGTAATCAGGAACAGGCCGCCCATGCCCTGGCCGACGGGGTAATCGACGCCCGTCGATTGGCCGAGAAAATGCGCCAGGGAGAAGCCCACGATGATCGGTACGGTGATGAAGGACAGGGCACTGGTGAACGCCGTCAGCGTTATCGACAGGCAGGTGTCGCCGCGCGATAGGTTCGTGATCATCGCGGCGCTGACGCCGCCCGGGCAGGCGGCGAGAATCATCAAACCCACCGACGCTTCGGGTGACAGGTCGAAGGCTGCGATAAGTCCGAGGGCCGTCAGTGGCAGCAGCACGACCTGGGCCAGCAGGCCAAGGCCTACGGCGACCGGCTGCGAAAGGACGCGGCGAAAATCATCGATACTGAGCTTCAGGCCCAACGCGAACATGATGAACGCGAGGCCTGCCGGCAGAAAGCTTGCGATGCTGGCCGTCATCTAAGCAAGCCAACCAGCAGCAGGATGCCGATGAGCGCCTGGGAAATTGCCGTTCTCGCCAGTTGCTGGTTCATCGCCGGACCGGCAGCCTGTTTCCGAAACATCACGATGAGCCAGACAGACAATGGCAGCGCCAGCAGTGCGAGGCCGCTGTGCGGAAAGCCGAGCGCGACGATGAGCAAAGGGTAAGGGGCGAGCATCAGCAGGGCGTAGAGCCATCTCGCGGTAGGCGCGCCGAGGCGGGCCGCCAATGTGCGTCGCCCGGCGCGCGTATCGGCTTCGAGATCGCGCACGTTGTTTACGAGCAGGACCGCCGCAGCCGGGCAGCCAATGGCGAGGCCGGTCAAAACCACGGCGAGGTCCGGCAGTTGTTGCGACTGCAGGTTGTAACTGCCGGCAACTGCGATGATGCCGAAAAATCCGACAACGTAGGCCTCTCCCCAGGGGCCGTAGGACAGCGGTCGTGGGCCGGACGAATACGCATAGCCTGCGGCAAGCGATGCCAGACCAATAACGAGAATGAACATGCCTCCCACGGTGACCAGATAGAGTCCGGCGGCGAGCGCCAGCACAAAGCAGGTCAACGCTGCTCGCCGCACCTGGCGTGCTGTCGCAAGGCCTGCGCCGGTAATGCGCAGTGGCCCGAGCCGGTCGGGTCCATCCGCGCCCCGCAGACCGTCGCTCGCATCATTGAATAGATTGGTTCCGATCTGGATCAGGATGGCGCAGGCCATCGTTACGGCGAACGTCAGATGATCGACGCCGGACCCGAGAGACCAGGCCAGTGCACCGCCGACGGCGACCGGCACAGCGGCCATCGTCAGCGTGCGAGGCCGGATACCGAGCAGCCAGACGCCGGGCCCTGAAATACGCTCAGATCGCAACTTGCTCTGGCTCACCGATGTGCCGACCGAACAAGCCTAGAAATTGTAATCGAGAGTCAGGAACAGTTCCCGGCCCCGGCCATAGACCTGCTCAACATACGAAGCAGCTGTCGTGAAGGCTGAGTTACCCGTTACGAGGTAGGTTTCGTCGAGCAGGTTGCGGGAGGCGAGAGCGACGCGCCAACCTTCTTCCGATGAAAGCCACTCCAGCGACGCATTGACAAGCTGGTACGACGGTTGTCGGATCTCCTGGCTGTTGATGGCATCGCTGAACTGTTCACTTTGCCATGACGCATCCAGCCGCGCTCTCAAGGCGCCGCGACGCCCCAGGTTCATCGAATATGCGGCCCCGGCCGCGAGACTCCATTCCGGGGCGTTGACGAGTTGGTTGCCCAGCTGGACGCCCGAGGCCTGGGCTGAGTCCGTCAGTGACCGGTAGGCTGCATCGAGATGGCCAGCTGAAAAATTGATGGCCCAATCAACAGAGGGGACCCAGGTGAGCTCGAGTTCTGCTCCACGCACCCTCGCACGTCCGGCATTGACGGTCAGCGGGTTGAAAGACTCTCGGACGATGATCTGCAGGTCGTCGTAGTCGGCGTCAAACACGGCCAGATTGATGCGCAGGCGATCGTTTGCCGCGGTGGTTTTCAGTCCAACCTCCAGGCTGTCGACAGTCTCCGGACGATACGCGCTGGGCAGCCGATCCGGCGTCGGGCCGACGAAGCGCTGGTCGAACCCGCCGCTCTTGTAGCCAGTCGAGTAGCTGACGTACGCCATCATTCGATCACGAAGCTGATAGTTCGCGTCTATCGACCAGTCAGTCTTGTCAAACGTAAGCCTACTGTGCGTGAAATCGAGCAGGCGATCGCCCGCTGCGATAGGGCCGGTCGGTGCGAGGTAGAAGCCCGCGAAGTTCGGCCACGTCGCCGGAAAGAAGCCTGGCTCGGAGCCGGCCGATGAATCGCCTAGCGACAGCTGGTCCGGAAGGTAGTTTTTGCGATCCTCTGTATGGCGTGCTCCGACCGACAAGGCGAGCCGCTCGGTGACATCGAATGTCGTATGCAGGAAGGCGGCGTAGGACTGATTGTCGTAGAAGCCACCGCTCTGAATCGCGCCGGTCGGTACGGTGACGTCGACGATGTTGAAACCCGACTCGTCGTAGTAGAAAAAGCCGAGTAGACCGCTAAGCGTTCGGTCTTTGTTCGAGAACTCGAGTTGCAGTTCCTCGCTGATCTGCTCGTGATCGTAGTCGTCATGCGTCGCGAAAATATTCGCCGGTGTGTTGTCTCCGTCGCGGGACGACAGCATGCTGATCGAGCGATAGCCGGTCGTGGACTTCAGGCTCAGCCAGTCGGAGATGGTCCAGTCGACCTCGATCGCTGCGCCGGCATTGTCGAGCTTCGATCTCGTCGGAAAGCTCGCCTCAGACACGTACGGTCCGGGTCGTGACGCCGGACCGTAGCAGCCCGCTGCGCTGCCATCCGCAGCGCCCGGCGGCGGGAATGTCGGCGGTCCGCCCGCAGGCGTGCCGTCGAAACCCGCATTCACCGTGATCGACGTACAGCTGTCCAGCACCGCGTTACCGAATGTACCGAAGGCCTGCCGATCATTGACGCCACCCGAGACGGTGGGCGCACCGTTCTCATCGATCTCTGTGAAGTCGACGACGAGGAAGGTCTCCAGGTTTTCGCGTGGGCTCCAGGACAGCGAGCCTCTGGCGGACCAGCGATCACGATCCCCGGTCCGCGCGCCGTCGGATACGCGCTCAACGTAACCATCGCGCGAAATGCGGCTGAGTGAAAAGCCCGCTGCACTGTTGTCGCCGAGCGGCAGGTTGGACCAGAGCGCGAGCTCGGCGAGCTTGTCGTTGCCGGCGCGAACACGCAGACGGTTGGATGCCTGGTCTGTTGACGGTCGATTGCTGTGTACCTTGATCGCGCCGCCAATCGAGTTACGGCCGAAAAGCGTGCCCTGTGGTCCGCGCAGTACTTCGACGCGCGCAACGTCAATCAGGTCGAGAACGTTTCCTATGGAGCGGCCGAAATAAACGCCATCGATGTACAAAGCGACTCCCGGATCGGTGACCGGGGTGAAATCCGATTGCCCTATGCCGCGAATGAATATCTGGCCGACGGAGCTTGAGCCGGAGGACGGCGCTGCTTTGTCATACTGCAGGTTCGGGACGGCGGCGCCGAGTTGGTCTATCGAAAGGACCTGCCGCTGTTCGAGCTGATCGCCGCTGAGCGCGGTGATGGCGAGCGGGACAGTCTGTAAGCCCTCTTCTCGCCGCCGTGCCGTAACAACGATTTCTTCGATACTCAGCCTTTCCTCGGAGCCCGTCGTCCGCTCGGACTCCGGCATCGATGACGCGTGAGCCGGCGCCGGCATAATTGCGACCGCAGCGACTAGCGCGATGCCTGGCAGAAGCCGGAAATGCTGCCCGTAGTCCCTCTGCCCCCGTTGTTCGTCGTTCTCTTTCAAGTTCCTGCCTGATTTACAGCCGTTGCAAAAATACCAACCATACTCGACCGCGCAGCCACGTCCAGTCTAGGATACCTCTGATTCCCGCGATGCGCCGTCGTCGGGACATCGAGTTCTACCCGGCAAAACAGGAGCCCCCGCTCGATAGCGTCGTTAGCTCCTGCGAGCGCTCGCAGCGTGAGTGACCACGGCCCGGCTGCTGGCGCTCGGCCTGTCATGCAGGCGAGTAGCGATGCGGGCCGCGCCTTTGGGTCTCACCAGGCGCATGACGAGCAAATTGGCGACTGCAGTCCGATCGAGTCGGCGGCTGGCTAGTCGACAGGTATCACTGATCTGCGCCCGCGTATCGCAACAACACGACGCCAGGCGATGCAGTCGGGCTCAACGAACGATTCTGCTAGTCGGAATCGGAGCGGCTGGACGTCGCTGCCTCGACATCGTCGAGCGTCGGAGGAGCCCAGCCCCTATCCAGACGCGTGCCGAATGCCGCCGCATTGCCCTTCATGACGTCCGCGTAGCGATCGAGGAATTCTCGCGTTCGACGTACATATTCCTCGTTCTCATGTGCCGGAATGTCCGGGTTGTAGCTCGACGCCAGTGCGAGCATCTGGTCACGGTCGTTAGTGACGAAGCCGCGGACCTGTCGCTCCGCTTCGTAAGGATGCATACCCAGCGCTTCAAGAGCGGATCGCCCGGCGCGCACCGAACTATCAAACGTCTCACGAATAATCTCGCGCGCTCCGGCGCTCCACAGCTCGTAGACATGATGGCGATCGATTGCCCTGGCGACGATCTTCACGTGCGGATAATTCTCCGTCACGTAGTGCACCAGCTCCGTCGTGCTTTCCTTATCGTCGATGGCGATTACCAGCATCTTCGCCTCTTCGATGCCGGCAGCGTGCAGAAGATCCGGCCTCATCGCATCGCCGAAAAACACCTCAACGCCATACGCACGCAGCCTGTCGAGCTGCTCCGACTGGTAGTCCAGAACCACGGTCTTGACGCCCGCAGACAGCAGGATCCGGTTGACGATGCCGCCGAATCGACCGTGGCCGGCGACGATGACCTTGCCCTTTTCAGAGATGTCGTCGGCTTCCCGGGTCTGCGTCGCGACGAAGCGCGGTGCTATGAGCTTCTCATAAATGATGAACAACACGGGCGTCAGCAGCATCGACAAAGCGACGATAAGCAGCAGCTGGTCAGCAAGCGCCGCCGGTAGCACCGAACTGGCTACGGCAAAGCTCAGCAACACGAAACCGAATTCACCGGCTTGCGCCAATCCAAGCGTAAACAGCCAGCGATCGGCGCCACCAATGCCGAACACGCGGCTGAGTCCGTAGAGTACGGCGGCCTTGAGGACGATCAATCCGACGGTGAGGCCGATGAACATGCCCAGGTCACCGAAGAGCATGTCGAACTGAATCGATGCCCCTACAGTGATAAAGAACACACCGAGCAACAGCCCTTTGAACGGGTCGATGTTGCTCTCGAGCTCATGTCGGTACTCACTGTTGGCCAGTACGACACCGGCCAGAAACGTACCCAGTGCCGGTGACAGGCCGACGACGACCATCAGCAGTGCAATGGCAATGACCAGGAGCAGGGCCGTGGCGGTAAACAGCTCGCGAAGTCGAGTGACGGCTATAAAGCGAAAGATCGGTCGTATCAGGAAGCTGCCGACAATGACGACGAAGGCAATGGCGCCGACCGTCAGCAGGGCACGTTGCCAGCCGTTGACGCGGTCGACCAGGCTCAGCGATGCGTGTCCGTCGTCCGCGCTGTGCGCTGCGGCGGCCAGCTGCTGCAGTTCCGGCAGGACCAGCAAAGGAAGAAAGGCCAGCATCGGGATGACTGCGATGTCCTGGAACAGCAGGACGGAGAAACTCGACTGGCCGCCATCGGATTTCATCAGGCCCTTCTCATTCAGTGTTTGCAGGACGATGGCGGTTGAAGACAGGGAAAGGACCAGGCCTATCGCCAGAGCCACGGACCAGGACTGCCCCAGCGTCATCGCCACGCCCATGACCAGCGCTACGGTGAGACCAACCTGCAGTCCGCCCAGGCCGAGCAACTTGTTACGCATCTCCCACAGCATGCGAGGCTGCAGCTCGAGTCCCACGAGGAACAGCATCATGACGACGCCGAACTCCGCGAAGTGCTGGATGCTGACGACGTCGACATGCAAGAGATCCAGTAGCGGGCTGATGGCGATGCCGGCGATCAGGTAGCCGAGCACCGAACCGAGTCCGAGGCGTGACGCGATCGGTACGGCGACGACGCCGGCGATCAGGAAAAGGAAAGCGAGCAGCAGAAATCCGTCCATGATCAGCTTGCCTCCCTGATGCGTAGCGAAGCGGCGTTGTTCGTGTCGTGGAGCGCCGCCGCGTCCCAGTCGAACCGGTCGTCGCGAATGCTCTCGAGCAGACGTCGGTAGCCGTCGACATGAGGCTTGACAGCCCCGTCTGACGGCGCCTTTAGCGAACCGTAAAGCACGTATGGCGGGACGAAGCTCATGTTGCAAAGGCGCGCAGTCTGCTCGAGCGGCCGCAGGAATTCGCGAAGCTCGAAGTTCTGGTAGCCGCCCGTCGAGTACGCATCTTCAGGACCCGCGGCAGAAATGGCCAGCATCAGGCGCTTGCCGGTCAGCTTGTCACCGCCCGCGCCGTAGGCGAAGCCATGTTCGAGCACCAGATCCTCCCATTCCTTGATGATCGACGGCGTCGAGTACCAGAACAGCGGAAACTGAAACAGGATGACATCGTGATCGAGCAGTCGCTGTTGCTCGATATTCACATTAATGTCGAAGCGCGGGTAGTCGCGATACAGATCTACGAAGGTGATGCCTTCGACGGCCTCCGCCGCTTTCGCCATGTGGCGATTGACGTGCGAGTGTTTGTGCCCGGGGTGGGCGTAGTAGACGATAAGCCTTGCCACTAGAACTCCTAAACGTAGAGTTTTTGTCGATGCCCTCAGTCCATCCGGGGTTCCATTCGCAGACTGCTTGACGTCCGAAAGCGGTGAGATGGGAATTATAGCGATGAAACGGCCCTTCAAATATCTTCCAACTCGTCTAACCGAAGAGTGGAGCGGGCGAACGGAATCGAACCGTCATCTTTGGCTTGGGAAGCCAAGGTAATAACCATTATACGACGCCCGCCGGCGGAGCCGAATCGCGTATACCTTGACTGTAAGCTCAAGCGTCTCAGATAGTCAAAAGGAGGCGCGCGATCGACCCCGATGCGTCCATCGGCGCTCTTTTAGCGGTACCGTTATGGGGCTGGTGGCGCCGGCGAGATCGCGTTGAAGAAGACATAACCATCCGGCTGATCAACATTGCCGCGATCGTCAGTCGCTATGGTTACGAGTCGATAGCTCGAACTCAGCAGACTCTTGCTCGTGGGGTTGGTGCCGTTGGCGTTCATATCGCTGGGCTCGGAAATCTCCGTCCATTGCCATACGCCAGAGTAGTCAGCATGGGCATTCACCACGCGACCTAGTCCGTCCGGGCCCACGTTGTATTGCTCGTTCAGGCTGATAAACATATTGCCGTAGGTGTCGACGTGCAGTCCGTTCGGGAACAGAGTCCCCAGTACCGTGATCGATGAGGTGGTCTGCCATACGAGCGTGTTGTCGGCCGTGAGGCGCGTGGCGACCATTTCGAGGTCGTCGCTGTCGTACGCCCACCAGTAGATGTCCTCGGCAGCGTCGAGGCCGACCAGGCCAAGCGTTGTACCGCTAATCCCTCGTTGCCACACAATACTGCCGTCGGTATTCAGCAAGTACAGCGTTTCGTCGATATGCGCGGCAATGCGACCGTCGGCCAGTATGGCGACGTCGCGCGGGTATCCGGACAGAGCGATGATCTCGAGTGGATTGCCAGCCAGATCCAGCCGCATTACGAAGCCGAGAGTACCTGATCCACCATTGCACGCCGAACCATCATCAAAACAGGTCAGCACGCCGCCGGCAACCAGTAGCTCGTTGCCAAGCACTCGAACATCCATTGCATCGTATCGGTGGACGAGGTCTGAAATCGGGGCCGGTATCGAAACACTGGAGACCAGTGCGCCTGCGTAGTTGACCAGGTGAACCTGGTTGTCATTGGAAATGGCGTAGAAGCCAGTGCCGGGCACGTGCACGAGCTCGAGGTTCTGGAAACTGCGGCTTCCGTTGTAGGGCGCATTCGCGGTGGCATCGGTATCCGGATCGCCGCTCGCGTCCAGCGACAGCACACGAACGGCCAAATTGTTGTTGACGTCAGTGCCAGCCGCGGTAAACAAGCCGCCGCCAAAGCCGGTCGCGAGGTTCGCGATCCTCGTATTGTCGAAGTAGACGACCCGGCTTCTCACGCCAGTCTCATCGTGGGTCGCTACGAACGTGCGAACCTGGGTGTCCGGCGACGGATCGGCGATCTCACCGTTGACCGAGCCCGTGACGTAGATTGTTCCGTCCGATCCCTCGTCCACTGCATTAGTAAATGTGGAGAACTCGCCGTCGTAGACGTCAAACGTAATGTTGGGCGTTGTCACAGGCACCTGGATCGTGATGTCGATAGTGACCGGCGCGGAATCGTCGACCCCGTCGTTGGCGACCACGGTCGCCTGGTCGGCGCCGTAGGTGCCATAGGCGGCGTCAACGTCGAACAGCCCGGTATTTGTTGGATCGTTGGCAATCGTCGCCTGGTCGAACTCGTCTGTCAGGCGATAGGCCAACGTATCGTTCTCGATGTCGGTTCCGACCATGTCCACAGTCTCGACGGTTCCCGCGACGATATTGAGCGTCGCGGACTGAAGCTCCGGCGCATCATTGACCGGTGCTACGTCGATCGTAACCGTCGCTGGCGCCGTCGTTTCGGCACCGTCGCTGATCGTGAACGTGAAGCTGTCGGTACCGAAATAGTTTGCCGCGGGCGTATAGGTGAATTCCGTTCCGGCGCCGGCGGCTACCGTGCCGTTTGACGCCTGAGTCTCGACGGTAAGCGTCAGCGCATCACCGTCGACATCCGTTGCCGAGACATTTCCGGTCAGTTCGGTATCCTCGTCGGTCGTTGCGTTGCTGTCTGCCGAGGTGGGCGCATCGTTGACGCCGGCAACGTTCAGCGTGACGGTGGCTGGTGCCGAGCTACGACCACTTTCAGTAGCGACGAACGTGAAACTGTCTGTTCCAAAGAAGTCGGCGTCCGGCGTGTAGGTGTAATCAGCCCCGGCGACGTCGAGACTGCCGTTCGAAGGCTGCGTCCGTACACTGAACGATAACGTTCCGCCTTCACCTGCAACGCCCGTCATAGTGCCGCTGGCTTGCGTATCCTCATCGAGCGCCACCGTTGCCGGGTTCGCCCTCGGCGGAGTCGGCGGTGGTTCGCTACCACCACCACCCCCGCCGCAGCCTGCCAGTAGTGCCGCAGCCCCAATGACTGATAGAAACAAAGTCTTTCGCATAGTGTCCCCCCGGTTATCGTCCCCGGCGCTTTCTCTTGGCTAGCGCTTCTCTGGGGACCATCGCGAAAATCGATAGCTGAATGTAGCAACTCAATCCCGATGAGTCATCCGACGAGAGGGTCGCGATACGGCTTATTGTCAAATGGCAAAGAGAAGCAGTGTGACCGTCATCTGGTCGGGGCGCTGACGATGAACAAGGAGATCAAGGAAAGACTTACGGAGAAAGAACAATAAGAGATGCAGCGTATCCTCGAAGAAGGTGAACAGCACCCGAAGAAGATGGCGCCGTGATTCGGCGCGGCAAACACGCTGCTTGACTAGCCCAGCGCACCGAACAACAGCTCGTACATCCGACGACCAGGCAGCAGCGTCAGGCCGCCGGCGATGATAAGCCCGCCGATAAAGCTGCCAACGATCGGCCCCCGATGCGCCTTCGCGTCCTTTTTCACGAGGATGCCGTGCAAGCCGCCGACGATACCGAGCAGCGTCAGCGGAATAAACAGGTGTATCCAGCTCATGCCCGCGGGCGTCAGGTACTGCCAACCCGACACGTCACCGGATCGAATGAAAAACGCGGACGCGGACGTGATGGCCATGAATACGACATAAATGCTGCCGAGCGTCTTGTGCGACAGCGTGCCCTTCTTCCTCGCAAAGATCACCAGGCCGACGACAAGCGCCAGCAGCGCGGTTACCCAGTGCAACTGGATCTCCGCCGTCGATCTCTCAGTGAATACCGTCCAGTCCATGCCGATATTCCAGCAAAAACGCTATGTCAAAGCGAGCGCAGCTACGTATGAGTCCATATAGCAAGCATCGGCGATTTGTCTACACTGATCCCGAAAGCCCCGATTCTGTCGGAGGCTTTGTTGCAGCCCGTCTCAACTGGACACGTTGATTTGAAGAATTCCCTCATCGCTCTGTACAAGGATGTGCTGGGCAGCATTCGTGATCTCGCGCCGATCGTCATCGTCATCGCCGTATTCGAGGTCGCGATCATTCGCCAGCCCGTTTCCGGCTTACTCGGGATCGTGTACGGCGCGGTGCTCGTCGTGCTCGGCCTGGCCTTCTTTATCTTTGGACTGCGCCTCGCACTGTTCCCGGTCGGAGAGAGCCTTGCACATTCGCTGGCGAAGAAGGGCAGCGTCTTCTGGCTCTTCGTCTTCGCTTTCATCCTGGGGTTTGGCACTACGATCGCCGAACCGGCGCTGCTAGCCATCGCCGCCGAGGCGGCCGAGGTGGCTGTAGGGGCGGGCGCTATCGAGGCGACTGAGGAAGCGCAGGATAACTACGCGCTGGGCCTGAGACTCGTCGTCGCGTTGTCTGTTGGCTGTTCGCTCATGCTCGGCGTGCTGCGCATACTGACGAACTGGTCTCTGCCGGTCATGATTATCAGCGGCTACATCCTTGTCGTGCTCGTGACCGGCATTGCGCCACCTGAGATCGTCGGTATTGCCTACGATTCGGGTGGCGTCACAACATCGACCGTTACCGTGCCCCTCGTCACGGCGCTCGGCGTGGGGCTCGCGAGTTCCCTGAGCGGTCGAAACCCGATGACCGACGGCTTCGGCCTGATTGCCTTCGCATCGCTGACGCCAATTCTGTTCGTTCTGATATACGGGGTGATCACTCAGTGGATCTGATTATCCCAACCCTGGAATTCATCCTGGCCAGTGCCGCGGATGTCGCGCCGATCGCTATCTTCCTGTTCGCGTTCCAGAAGTTCGTTATCGGCGGACGCATGCCGCACGTCGGGCAGGCCATCGTCGGCTTCCTGTTCGTTGCCGTCGGCCTGGGCCTGTTCCTTGTCGGGCTTGAAAAGAGCCTGTTTCCGCTGGGGGCAATACTGGCCGAGCAGCTGACCGACCCGACTTTTCTAGAGGAAGCGTCGGGTCATGTGCAGGAGGCGCTGGTCTGGCAGGACTACTATTGGGTCTACCTGTTCGCCGCCACCATCGGGTTCAGTACGACGCTGGCCGAGCCGGCGCTACTCGCAGTCTCGATCAAGGCGAATCTTGTTTCCGGTGGCGCTATTGGCGCGTGGGGACTGCGCGTAGCCGTTGCGATCGGCGTCGGCGTCGGCGTGGCGCTCGGTTGTTACAGGATCGTCACCGGGCTGCCGCTGCACTGGTTTATCGCAGGCGGTTACCTCGTCGTCATCGTACAGACGGCGCTCGCGCCCAAACTCATTGTGCCGCTCGCTTATGACTCGGGCGGCGTTACGACATCAACGGTCACTGTACCGCTGATTACCGCGCTCGGCCTTGGACTGGCAGAAGGCATCCCGGGGCGCAGTCCCTTATTGGATGGATTCGGACTGGTGGCATTTGCCAGCCTGTTCCCGATTATTTCAGTGCTCGCTTACGGTCAGATAGCTGCCTATCGACCCCGCGAGTCAGAGAAAAAGAACGGCACTACAGAAGCGCCGGAGGAAGGAGAACATGCACTTTAAACTGATCATCGCATTCGTCGAGGATGAGAAGACGGACGACGTCATGCACGCGGCTCGTGAAGCCGGGGCCACGGGCTGTACCGTCATCAACAGCGCCAGGGGGGAGGGCTTGCATGCAAGCAAGTCGTTTTTCGGTCTGACGTTGACGACACAGCGTGACGTTGTGTTGTTCCTGGTAGAACAGCACCTGAGTCGTCACATCCTCGAGCACATCGGTGAAGTCGGCGAGTTCGACGACAAGCCGGGCACGGGTCTCGCTGTTGTCATCGATGTCGAAGACGCTATTGGCGTTGCGCACCAGGTGAAGGAACTGACCGAAATCGTGGAGGAAAGGCTATGAGCATTCGTAACTGGGGTCCCGTTCGGGAGTGCATGAGTACCGACGTGACGAAGGTCGACGGCCGAATCGACGTGCTGACTGCGCTCAAGATCATGCGAAAGGAGGACGCCAACAGCCTCATCATAAAGCGTCGCGACGAGAACGACGAATGGGGCATGGTGCTGTTCTCGGACATCGCCAGGCAGGTCATCGCGAAGAACCGCGCGCCGGAGCGGGTCAACGTCTACGAAATCATGACCAAGCCCGTGCTCAGAGTGTCGCCGGACATGGAGGTTCGCTACTGTGCCCGGCTCTTTGAGAACTTCGGTATCAGCCAGGCGCCGGTGGTTGAGAACAACGAGATCGTCGGCATGATCAGCTACTACGCCATGGTGATGCACGGCGTGCTCCCGGATCTGGAGTAGCCTCCTCCTCTCACAGCAAAAGGCCGGGTATCTAACCCGGCCCTCCTGCGCTGCTTCTGCTTTCTGCGTTGCCGCGAATGCCTAATCCCAGAGGTGCGTGTCTTTCTCGATGACCTGTGACGGGGTGCCTACAATCAATGGATCCGGTCCGTGCACGACATGCTTGTCCTTGTTGGGATAGTCGAGGCCTGCAAGGAAGTGCTGCATGCAGTTCAGGCGAGCGCGCTTCTTGTCGTCAGACTTGATGATCGTCCAGGGCGCGTCCGCGGTGTCCGTGTAGAAGAACATCGCCTCCTTCGCGTCCGTGTAGTCACTCCATTTGTCCTGTGAGACGCGATCGACCGGGCTCAGCTTCCACTGCTTGAGCGGGTCTCTCTCACGTTGCGCAAAGCGCTGCTTCTGCTCCTCTTGCGTGACAGAGAACCAGTACTTGTACAGCCGAATACCGGAGCGCACGAGCATGCGCTCGAAGTCCGGTACCTGGCGCATGAATTCCAGGTACTCCGTCGACGTACAGAAGTTCATAACGCGCTCGACGCCGGCGCGGTTGTACCAGGAGCGATCGAAGAACGCCATTTCGCCACGCGTTGGCAGTTGCTTCACGTAGCGCTGGAAATACCACTGTCCCATCTCTGCTTCGGTTGGCTTCTCTAGCGCTATCACTCGCGCGGCACGCGGGTTCAGGTGCTCCATAAAGCGCTTGATCGTTCCACCCTTGCCGGCGGCATCGCGTCCCTCGAACAGAACGACGATCTTCTGTCCGGTCTCTTTAACCCAGCTCTGGACTTTCAGCAGCTCGGTCTGCAGTTCCTGCTTGTGCAGTTCGTACGGCGCCTTGCGGATCTTGTTCTTGTACGGGTAGGTGCCCTCCCGGAACAGGCGCTTAATCTCATCGGGGTTGTGCCTGAGTTCGCCCAGCAGGAAGCTCCGGCTTGCACCGGGCGGCAACGTCTTTTGGCCCTTCTCTTTATCAGTCTTAGGCTTGACGGCCGACTTGAGGTCAGGCTGGGCGTCGTCGGATGGATTTTCCTGTGCCTGAGGCTCTTCTGATAGGTTGCTCATGGTCTGTTCCCGGTGTCAGTCCGTCAAAAATCCCAGTTTGCCTCTACGCGAGAGCGGCTTGGAATACGTACAAGCCGTTGTTTTGCGTACAGATGTGACTACTTATCACGGCTCAGCGAATCCTGCGATAGAGTTGTTGCGTGCCGATCAGAAGGAGGCCAACGAGACCGGCAATGCTGTTCAACGGTGACAGCATAAAAGACAGCCACTCGTTCTCCAACGGAATCAGCGCTGTCGACAGGACCTCGGCGGCTATCCCGAGAGACTGCTGTAGCGGTGACTCGAGCAATACCTCCAGGGAAACCAGCAGGATCACGGCCGCCAGACGGCCCGCCATAACACGTTTGCCACGTTTCTCGATGCGCTGCTCTACATCGGATGTGAATTCGTCGTCCCGGAGCTCCTCCTCCGCAGATTGAAACAGTGCTTCCAACGCTGGATCGCGGTTCATACCGATCCTCCATACTCTCTAAGCAGCTCGCGCAGCAGCTCGCTGCCACGCCTGATGTGTGATTTGATCGTCCCCAGCCTCATGCCGGTTAACTCCGCTATTTCGCCATGCGACAGGTGTTCGTGGTACGACAGCACGATGCAGAGACGGACCGGCTCGGGCAGGGCGGCCAGCGCGGCGTCGAGGTCGATGGCCTCTGATGCGGAAACCGACGGTGCCCTCAGCTGTACGTCATCGAGCTCCGTCATCGCGATGCCGCCGTGTTTCCGCTGGTAGTCGATCCATTCGTTGACCGCAATCCGCTTCAGCCAACCGCCGAAACGATCAGGCTGCTTGAGTTGGCGTATCTTTTGCCATGTCTTGAGGAACACGCGTTGCGACATATCATCGGCCAATTCCGGGCTGTTGCTGAACCGTCTGAACAGGTTGCGGACGCTTACCTGACGGCGCCGGACAAGTTCGCTGAATGCGTCCTTGTCTCCTCGCATCGCGAGGCTGACGACCAGGGCCTCAGGCCCGTCGGCGTAGTAGGCGGGCGCCTCCGGCATCAATGCGTCCCGGAATCAAGCCGCGCTGCTGTCTACGAATTTCGCTGCGAACCAGAGGCCGGCCCCGATAAAGGCAACAAGGGCGGAGACCCCCATGAGCGCGACCCGCGCCTCAGCGGCTATTGCGCCGAGAATCAGGCCAAGCGCGAGCAATCCAAAGGCGGCGCCCACGACGACATACACGGATAATTTCAGGTCGCGCGCCAGTTGCTTGGAATCACTGACACCGAGGAGGCGATCGATCACTTCCAGGTCGATGTCGCGGCCGCTCTCCACGACGCGACGCAAGGTCTCCTGCTGGGATTCCTTTTTTCGGGCGTCGTACCAGATGCCGGCGACGACTATCGCGATGAGAAAGAGCCAGAAGCCTGCGGCTCCGAATGCTGCAGCTGTTTCCATAGTCTTCTCCTTTTTGTGCTGTCTATACTACTTGAGACGAGACAAAGCGGCGTTTGGATGCACGCAAGAGCATTAATATTCGCGCAAGCCCTGCTGAAACGTGTTGCAATCGCTCTCCACGACGCCTTAGCAAAGTGAGCATCCATGTTCGATATCAGCGAGATCGGCGCAACCGCGATTTTTGTCGTCACGATCGCTATCAGCCTTTTCGGCTTGTTCTCGTCGCCGGCTGTGATCGAGAAGAGCCTGTTCCGCCCGTACTGGTTCTTGCGCAATCGTGAGTACGCGACCGTGTTCACCAGCGGACTGGTGCACGCGGACATGGGTCATCTGTTGATGAACATGTTCACCTTTTACTTCTTTGCGTTCTCCCTCGAGGATCGTATCGGCAGCCTGAAATTCGTGGCGCTGTACGTGTTTGGTCTTGCGGCGAGCTCTGTCTACACGTGGTATCGACATAACAGGAACCCCGACTACGCGACGCTGGGTGCGTCCGGCGCAATCGCCGCCGTGCTGTTCGCCTACATCGTCTACGATCCGCTGAGCACTATATTCATCGTTCCTATCCCGGTTCCGATACCGGCCGTCGTATTCGCGTTCGCCTACCTCGGCTACACGTACTGGTCGTCGAAGCAGCAGCAGGGTCGAATCAACCACGATGCTCACCTGTGGGGAGCGATCAGCGGGCTGCTGTTCGTGCTGGTCACGGATCCGGGCGCCTACCAGAGGCTGTTCGGTCTGCTCGGTTAGGCTTGCCGTTCGGCTTAACCGCATCAATCAGTCGCAAGGCCAATCCGCTGGCCGTCTATAATCGAACGCAATCCGGCAAAGCTGATTGCGACAATGACAAAGACTCTATATCCCTGGCTGGCCTCCGTTTGGCTGGCTATCGGTTTCAGCACTACGGCTCTCGCTGCACAGGAGGACGCTGCTCGCGACGACCCTGGTACCGCGCAGGAGCGACTGCGTGTCGGGCTCGTGCTCGGCGGCGGCGGCGCGCGTGGGGGCGCGCACATCGGTGTTCTCAAGGAGCTCGAAGCGCTGAGAATTCCGGTAGACGCTATAACCGGCACCAGTATGGGCGCCATCATCGGCGGACTCTATGCGAGCGGCGTTACCACCGGAGAACTCGAAGAGATCGTCGCCACGATGAACTGGTCGAGGGGATTATCAAACGAGCCCAATCGCGACGACCTGAGTTTCCGGCGACGCGAAGATGACACCGAGTTCCCGGTTGGTGTGGAGCTTGGGTTTCGCGACGGGGAGCTGCAGGCTCCGCAAGGCGCCGTTCAGGGTCACCATCTGGACCTGATACTCAGGGATCTGACGCGGCACGTCGACCAGGTCGATGATTTTGACGATCTGCCGATCCCGTTCCGTGCGATTGCGTCAGACGTCGGCAGCGGTGAGATGTACGTAATGAGTTCCGGCGATCTCGCCTTGGCAATCCGCGCCAGCATGTCCGTACCGGCGGCCTTCGACCCGGTGATGATCGACGACCGCCTGCTGGTCGATGGAGGCCTCGTTGGCAACCTGCCTGTCGATGTCGTTCGCGGCATGGACGTCGACGTCGTCATCGCCGTTAACGTCGAGTTCCCGCTATACCCGAAGGAACAGCTCGACTCCGTTCTGACGATAACGGAGCAGATGTTCACGATCCTTATTCGGACAGAGACGCAGAGACAGATTGAGACCCTCGGCGAGAATGATGTCCTGATCGAGCCCGACATCGGACTGTTTGCGTCGACCGACTTTGGCAACATCGCCGATACCATCGAGCCCGGCGCCGCTGCGACCCGCAAGCAGTCGAACAAGCTCGACAGGTTGACCGTGACAGAGGAGACCTACACGGCGTGGCAACTTGGCAGGGCGAAGCCAGATCCGATCGGTGGCGACCTGAAATTCGTCAGGGTAAAGAATGACAGCCGCATCTCGGACGACACGCTGCTGTCGCTGTTGACCATTAAACCTGGCGACAGCATAGACACCAGCGTACTGGCTTATGAGGCGGACCAGCTTTTCGGTCTGCAGCTGTTCGAGAAAGTCGGCTACAAGCTTGTCGATGAAGGCGACGGTGTTGGTGTCGAATTCACGGCGACAGAGAAAGACTGGGGGCCTACCTATCTTCGCTTCGGTGTCTCACTTGAGGACAACATCGAAGGCGATACCCGATTCAATGTCAGGACCCGCATAACGAGGCCGGCGATCAACCGCTTTGGCGGTGAGTGGCGGTCCGACCTGCAGCTGGGAACGGACCCACGGTTGTTTACCGAGCTCTATCAGCCGATGTCGGAGACCTCGCGACTGTTCGTTTCGCCCGCGCTCGAGTTTCGAACGCAGAACTTCAACGCGTTCGTTGACGGGGATGCCCTGTCACGTCTGCGCTTGTCCGAGCTCACTGCATCCTTCGACGTTGGTACCCGCATTAGCGACTTCGCCGAATTTCGAGTCGGGCTGTATCGTGGCAACGGTGAGGCGGATATCAAGGTCGGCGAGCCGGGTATCGGCATTCCGGACTTCCAGAGCGGAGGCCTGCGAGCGGCACTGCGTATCGACACGGTGGACGATCCGTTCTGGCCTCGCGAAGGTGTGCTCGGCGAGTTTCGATACCAGGCCGCCCGCGAATCAGTAGGCGACGATGCCGACGTCGATACGGCCAGCGCACATTTCGATATCGTACGGTCGCGAGGCAAGAACACGATCGCCGTCGGAGGCGCCTACGCGACCACGTTAGACGGCGATGGCGGACCACGAGACAACTTTCCGCTGGGTGGACTTCTGCGGCTGTCCGGACTGGAGCAGGGGCAGGTGTCCGGAAAACACCTTGCACTGGCGAGGGCACTCTACTATCGACGGGTGAGCGAGGCAGCCGGCGGCCTGTTCGAGGTGCCTGTCTATCTCGGAGCGTCTCTCGAAATCGGCAACACGTGGCAGAACAGGGATGACATCAAGTTAGACAACGCATTGATCAACGGCAGCCTGTTCAGCGGGCTGGACACGTTTATCGGTCCGGTGTACCTCGCGGTAGGCTTCGGAGAGGGCGGCGAGACAAGCTACTATCTGTCGGTCGGTAGCCTACCTTTCTGATGGTCAGCAGCCAGGCCTGAGGCATCAGCGTGCGGCAGGAGCCTCTGCTTTGTAGACGTCGAAGTTCGTTCTCTCTGCCTGGACGTTTCGTGTCGTGTAACCGAGCGAGAGGAGGCCGATCGCCTGGAAGTAGACGCTCATCAACGCAGCGTCGAGGAAATCGATGTCGTAGACCCCGTCCGCCGCTGAGATGCCCACGAAGACGCTCATTGCGATACTGAGGTAGAGCAGGGACTTCAGATTGACGGCGATACGGTGACTCCGGTCAGCGGAAGTCTGGTGCGGGTCCAGCTTCTTGCCATACAGGCTGTACAGGCCGACCAGCGCGATCATGCCGTTGCTTGCAAGCATTACGAGCGCCCTCTGCACGCTGTCGTGGCCGAGACTCAGGTTGAATCCGTGCAGGTACAGGTCGAAAAGAATCACGCCGGCAAGCGTCAACCCGGCGAGGGCGACCAGCCACGGTGAGACGAGGTCAAACAGCCCGCGACGCTGCAGGTCCGCGGTCCGTCGGGAAACCGTATTGACCTGTCGCATGAGCTTCAGATTGCTGTACTCCGAAAGCTCGATAGCCATAAACGGTACGAACTGGATCATGCCGTAAACGGCCGGCCAGAACGACGAGATATAGCCGTGCTCAGCAAATCCGCTGTGGTCGACCACAAACATCACCGAAAGCAGAATGGCCACCCCGATGAGCAGCCCCAGCCGGGAGAACATGCGAAAGCGACGGATGCCGATGCGGTAATGCGCCACCGGCATCGGGTAGAGCTTCGGATAAGCCTCCGCAGGATAGGTCGCGAGTACATGCTCTATGCGACTGATCATCTTGTTCGGGAAGTACCACGACAGCAGCAGGATCTGGCTGACAAACGCGATATAAAAAAGGGTGTCCGATAGTGTCATGAATTCAGTCTCCGCTGTGTTCGTTCATTGCCGAACGAAACGCTGTGTTTATTTCAGGCACGGTAACCCCGGCTGACCTCAGCTCAAGGATCGTGTCGCCGAGTTTCTCCTCGGCCCAGGCGTTCATATCCACGGCGCAATTTATCTTGCCGTCCGGATGCACAAAGGTGCCTCGATAGCCGCGCGACTGAATCACCGCGTCTCGTTCGAGCAGCCGGTAGGCTTTCGCCACCGTCTTGTTGTTCAGGTCCAGGTCGCTGGCGAGCTGCCGAATCGACGGTAGTGGGTCGCCGGGCTGCAACTTGTTGGCGCGAACGGCGCGCTTGATCTGATCGATAAGCTGCGCGAACGGCGGCGCCGAGGCCTCTAAATCGATGGCTATTTGCATGTGAGTGTTCGTACCATATGTACCATATGACAGCATGGTACATATGGTACATATGACTGTCAAGTTCAGCCCGGCAGTGCGACCTGCGACACACGGGTCCCTTCCGCTCTCCGCTAAACTGCTGAACTGATTCGATTTATCGGGACGGCAGTACGTCAATGAACGCCAAGGTACATCCGCTCATTGCAGCGCTCGTACTCGCAGCGACCTTCGCTGCCGTTGCGTTATGGATGTGGGCATCCGGGCGTGCAGCCAGCCTCGGCGGGCCTGCTGAGTTAACGAGGGGACCTCAAGGGCATAGTTTCATCCAGATTCAGAATTACCTCGTCGAGCACGATGCCGAGGGTGAGTATCTGAGGACGCACGATCTCGGCGACATGGGCGTGGAACTGTTTCTTGGCGGTCATGCGTTCTTCTCTGACGGTGACATACTGCTGCGTCGGGGGCCTGACCCGCGGTCTTTCCTCGACAACCTGCGAGCGTACAAGCGCGAGACGAACCGGAATACGATCATTCCTGAGTCGTCCGAGAGTGGGTTGTTCCGATGTAAGCTCGAAACGCAGGAATGTGAAGCATTTGGCGAGCCGGGCATCGACTTCAAGGCGTCCTTCGGCGTCCATATCGATTGGCAGACCGACGAGGTCTACATCAGCGACACGACGCGACACCTGCTGCGTAAATACTCGTCAACCGGCGTCGAGCTGGCGCTGCCCGCGGAAGGATTTCATTTCCCCAATCAGTTGACGCTCCACGATGGCGTGCTCCTGGTTGTCGATACGAACAATCACGTCGTACGCGAACTCCAGGCGGCATCGTCGACCTATGGTGAGCGCATCGACAGCAAAGATGTCGTGCCACCCAAGGCAGAAGCCGTCGGGCAAATCTGGCCCAGTCACTTCACTCGAGTCGGTGACGAATGGTGGGTCAACAATATGAAGACCGGCATGAATCAAGGCGGCGTTTATGTGTTCGGTGATGACTGGCGCTATCTGAAACGCGTCGAGCTGCCAACGGATGCGGACCCGATATCGCTACTGGCCGTAGGAGACACCGTCTGGATCAGCGACTGGAACAATGACGTCGTCCGCAGAATCTCGGTCACGGGCGAGGTCATGACCGATCTTGAATCCGCCGGCCTTGAAGGCGTGCTGTCTCGCTCATCCGAGCAGCGCTGGCAACTTACCCTCATGAGCTATGCCGGCGTCGTTGTCGTCGGGCTGTTATTCGTTGGCCTGCTGGTGCAGGCTTTTGCGAAGAGTATGAATGCGAGTCCCTCGCAGCAGGGCGGTGAGGATGAAGCAATCGAATCGACCAGCACCGGGCCTCTGCATCTCGAGCCGGATGAGGCTGCGATGAAAAAAGTGAATGCCGCCGTCCGCCTGGTGATGATGCTGACCCTGCTCATCGTGATCCTGCTGTTGGTTCTGATGAAGGCATCGGAGAACCCTGAAGCCTTGATCAAGTTGATCGGTCCCATCGCCGGAATGTTCGCGATCGTGGTCGTGATCGCGTGGGTGAACCGTTCCAACTGGGGCACCGCCATCAGGCTGGACGGAGACAGACTGACACTCAGAGACCACACCGGCCGGGAGTCGACCTGCTCCGTTCGACAGGCTCGCTACGACAACACCGCCATCGCAACCCGGGATGCGATTGTCGTACTCGGGAGGCCGCAGAACCGGGTATACACCGATACCGATGTTCGGGAGAAGCTCATGCCGCGGCTAGGCGATGCGGAGAGAGTCGGCCCGATGGAGATGCTGAAGATACAGGTAGAACTGCGGCACCCGCAGGGCGTGTTCACGATCGTGGCACTGGTCGGTGTCGCAATCTACGCGGTCGTCTACTTTGCTGCCTGAGACCCGCCGCTGTCGTAGACCTTACAGCCTGCAAGCTTAGTCAGCACTATCTCATTCCTGAAGCGACACGTCCTTGTTGTGGAAGTAGCGGACGACACCGAGGAGGCTGATCGCCAGCCAGAAGGCTTCGACAATAAACGCTGACAGGTTGAAGTCAACGACGAGCGAGAGCAGGATCGACGCGGCTCCGAGGCCGTTCGTCACCGAGTACGAGAGATCGTTGCTCGACATCCGCTCCATCTGCAACAGGAAATAGGAGATGAGGATCATCGCGGCTCCCGCCGTGCCAATGATGTCATGCCATTCCATAGTTTCGTCCCGCGAAGCCTGAGTCAGATTGCCGATAATGAGCCTTCTTCAGCCGGGATGCACTCATAGCGCCTTGACCTGACTATCGAGACCGGCGCGTATAGTGGCGGTAGCTTTAGCCCCCTCCTGCACCTCGTAATACGTTGACGACGTTCTCGCCTATATCCTCTACGGCGTAGCCGCCCTCGAAGACATAGTGAGCAGGCAGGCCGAGCTTCGCTATTTTCTGACCGACGTAGAGATAGTCACCGGCTTGGAGCTGGAACTGCGAAATCGGATCGTTGATGTAGGTGTCGACGCCGAGCGAGACGACGACGGCATCCGGGCCGAAGCGAGACAGGCGTTCGAGGCTCTCGTCCAGTGCGGTAAACCAGTCGGCTGCGCTCGTGTTCCACGGGAGCGGCAGATTCATATTGAACCCTTCGCCCGGACCTTCGCCTGTCTCGTCCGCGTGCCCGAGAAAGTAGGGAAACTCCTGCTTCGGATCGCCGTGGATCGAGACGAACAGTACGTCGTCGCGATCATAGAAGATGGACTGCGTCCCGTTGCCATGGTGGTAGTCGACGTCGAGCACCGCTACCTTGCCGGCACCGTTGTCGCGCAGGTACTGAGCGGCGATGGCCGCATTATTCAGGTAGCAGTAGCCGCCAAAGTAATCGGCTGCCGCGTGGTGCCCGGGCGGGCGGCACAACGAGAACACGGACTTCTCGCCAGACAAGAGCTTCGCCGCGCCGGTCAAGGCCACCCTGGCACCCGCGAACACCGCTTGCCAGGTGCCGGGTGTGATCGGCGTGCCGGCGTCGAAGGAGTAGTAAGACAGCTTGCCGTCGATGTAATCCGGTTCCACCTGGCGCATGCCGCGAACCGGCCAGTTCAGCGGCAACGCGTCCCAGTCCCGGCCCTCGGCGGCCCACAGTGACCAGGCGTTCTGCAGGAAGTCGATATACCCGGCAGTATGGACCGCGAGTACAGGTTCGAGACCGAAGTCGGCCGGCTCAATGACATCACCGACGGCTGAAGACTGTATCGCAGCCAGGACGCTGTCGGCGCGTTCCGGTTTCTCGTGACACGGCATCAGCTGGCCGTCATTCAGTTCAGCCTTGCCGTGATGCAGCCGGTGATCGTCGCTGTAAATCGTGAACACGGTTAGTCGATCCTCGCGCCTCATTCCTGGAAGACGGCGAGGGTAAAACAAAATCGCGGGATTTCGAAACAGCGATGGAATCCCGCGGGCCGCAACGACAGGATGCGATCGAAGACCGCGGACTGACGGGCAGGCGCCAGCTGCGGGATATTCGACAGGGGCGCTGGCCTCAGGCGACCTGGGTCGTGCTGACTTCGACCAGCCCGGCTTCGGCGTCACGAAGCAGGTCCGACGCGTTCTCGTGCCGGGACGGCTCGTAGGCCGCCGCGAATGAGACCAGCTCCAGGAACCGCTCAGTCGACTGCTGCGAGTTTCTCTCGCCCATGACTTCGTCCAGGAGCTTGCGCGCCTGCTGCGTGTCGTTCAGAGACGAACCGGCCAACAGAACCGCGAAGACATCGAAGGAGAGCCGGGCAACAACGTCGGATTCGCGGAAGCCGTTCTTCAGGATGTCAGCGAACTCTACCGCCGTAGCGCCCGCTTCCTCTTTGCTGATACGGGATTCGATATCGAGCAGGTTCTGAATCTGGAACATCCACAGTGCCGCCGGTTGTTCCTTGCGTTGGCACAGCGGCAAAAGGTGCCCGGCGATCTCCAGGAAACCACTACGGTTCGACAGCCCTGTAACACGATCGACCGTTACCTGCGCCAACGTGGAAAGTTCGTCCTCGACCATCATCGCCAGCTCGCGAAGGCGGGCCGAGTCGTCGGCGCTGAACGACCGCGGCTCCTGGTCGATCAGGCACAACGTTCCGATCCTGTGGCCATTGGGTGCAGTGATCGGGCAGCCCGCATAGAAGCGAATGTCCGGCGCCTCGCAGACCAGCGGATTGTCGGCAAAGCGCTCATCTTCAAGCGCATCTTGAACGATCAGCGGCTCCTTTCCGATGATCGCATGGCCGCAGAAAGAGATGTCACGCGGCGTCTCCGTTGCATCCAGGCCCTGCCTCGATTTGAACCACTGTCGGTTCTCGTCGACGAGGCTGACGAGGGCGATGGGAACGGAAAAGAGTTGCCGGGCGATTCTCGTAATACGGTCGAAGCGTTCTTCCGGCGCCGTGTCGAGGAGATCGAGGTCTCTAAGCGTCTGCAGTCGCTCGCGTTCGTCGGCAGGGATTGGGGGGTGAATCATCGATTGCGTATCCGTTCAGTTCCAGTAGAAGGTATCGGCCGAACAGACGAAAACTTGAGGTGCGCACCGGCACGCTGGCGAGCGAGACCTCAGCGCTTTATTTTTCTCTAAAACAACAAGTTACCTGGGTTTCCCCGCCGAAAGTAAGGCGCTCCGCAATGATGACGACACTTGTCAATTGTCGCGTCGACAGGCGCTAGTCGGTGAACGTCAACTCCTCGACAAGAAAGTCCGCACCGTAAACCGTCTCCAGCGCTTCGAGCATGATCGCAGCGTTGACGCCGACTGTCCGATTCACACTGGGATCGAACCAGTAATCACCCGCGATCGAGTGAATGTTTCCGTCGAATGCGAGTCCGATGAGCGAACCGTCAGCAGCGATCATCGGACTGCCCGAGTTTCCGCCCGTAATATCGGTCGTTGCGACGAAGTTGAAGGGAGTATCGGGGTCGAGATCCTCGCGTGCGTTCGACCAGGAATCCGGCACTCTGAACGGCCGCTGCCCGGTTGCGCGCTCGAACAGTCGCGACGTGCGAGTGAACGGATCGATCATCTCGCCGCGCTCCTCCCAGCCCTCTACGGCGCCGTAGGTTACGCGCAGCGTGAATGTGGCATCAGGGTAGGTGTTGGTCCCGTACAGCTGGAAACGGGCGTCGGCGATCATCTCCTCGCCGAGAATTCGTGGCGCCTCGACTTCATCCCGATAGCGAATTCGCAGTGCATTAGCCCCGGGCTCGATAGTGGCCGCGAGCCGGATAAACGGGTCGTCACTTGCCTCAACCGCGGCAGCGCCGCCTTCCCAGAGTTTTCTGCGATAAGCGGGATCGTCCAGCTTTGTTCCGGTCACAAGATCTGATGCGAGCTCGTCAGGTGCTTCATTGCCAATGATGGAGTGCACCCACTGGCTGTCCGGTCCGAGCCATTCCCGCATCTTTTCG
Organism: Woeseiaceae bacterium; assembly: GCA_030065915.1. Classification (GTDB taxonomy): domain Bacteria; phylum Pseudomonadota; class Gammaproteobacteria; order Steroidobacterales; family Woeseiaceae; genus UBA1847. The sequence goes on along the minus strand of JASJCQ010000006.1, from coordinate 69,174 downwards.
AGTGAGAACGTAAGCTGCAGTTTCTCAAATTCCTTATCTATTGGACGTGCGGCGAAAAGACGCTGCGTGAGTTGTGGTAACGCCGTGTCCCTGTATGCGCGGATGCGTTTATCGCTGGGCTTCTCAAGCTCCGCCGTGCCGCGGACGATGGTCTTGGCATACGCGTACAGGCTGCCCTGCAGACCGGCCGCGTTCTCGATAAACAGGTGTTCTTCGTAGAAGTTTCGATGCGTGTCCAGCGACCTATCGATCAGGTCCCAGGCTTCGCCATAAGCAGCTGTCAGGGCGGGGTCCGACGCGATAGCCTCTCTCAACGACCGCTCTTCACTCGCTTTGCGCCCGATCATGCGATCGTTTTGCAGGGCCTTGAGCTGGTTGCGGCGGACCTTAAGGGCATTCTCGTAGTTCAGAATGCGTTGCTGGACAGTTCGTGCCGCTTCATCGCTGGTGTGCTGCCAGGCCATCATTCGCCCACGGAACTCCGAGTACCTCAGCAACCACAGCGGCAGCATGACGTCACGCTGAAACTTGAGCTGCGAGACCGTTAACAGGCGATCCGTCGAACCTGGGTGGCCAGTAACGAAAACGGGCTCTCCCGCTGCGGGTCCCTCGGCCCGCCAACGCAGGTAGTCGGGTGTCTGTGCAGGCTCGCCGTTCTCGTAAGCCCGCAGAAAGGTCATGTCGAAACTCCAGCGCGGGAAGTTGAAGTTGTCCGGGTCGCCCCCGAACGCGCCGATATCCAGCTCCGGCGCAAACACCAGGCGTACGTCGTCGTATCGCTTGTACTGGTAGATGAAGTACTGGCCACCGTTGTAGAGCGTGACTGCCTCACAGCTGCGCTCGCCCTTGGATGCCGCCTCGCAGTCAGACTCTAAACGCGTCAGCTCGGCCTTGCGGGCACTGTTTGCCTGCGCCTCGTCCATTCCGGCAGTAACCGACGCGATCTTATCCGTGACCTCCTCGAATTCAACCAGCACCGAAATCTGCTCGCCGGGGCACTGCAACTCCTCGCCGCGGTCTCGGGCGATGAATCCCTCGTCCGACAGGTTTCTCTCGGACGTGCTCAGGTTTCGAATGCACCCCCAGGTGCAATGGTTGTTGGTTAGCACCAGGCCGTCGGAGGATGCAAAAGATCCCGAGCATCCGCCCTCCAGGCGGGTGGTGGCAAGTTGAGCCTTTCTCAGCCAATCGTCGCCGACGTCGACGTCGTATTTTTCGGCGACGGTATCAGTCGGGAAATTGTCGATCGTCCACATGCCTTCGTCGGCAAGCGCCGTATACGACAGTGTAAGCGTCAGCAGCGTCAGTAGTGTTCTTGTCATCGTCTTGGTCTTCTTGGTAGGTCTCAAATCGCGCGCTCATGATACACGAGCCATCAAAGGGATGACCGATGGCTGCTTCTGACCCGAAAGAAGACATTTGCTCAATTGACCCTCGGTCCCGGAGGCCCGAAAGTTAGTGGATACCGTGTGATCAGGTCATCGCGGTCCCGCAGGGCGCGATGGGTTTCAACCGCCGGTCATCCGAACACCTCGTGGCAGCTCTCCGCGCTGCGCCCTTGAAACGACATCGTCAATTCGTTTCCGGCGAGTCGCTTCGGTTTTGGCGAGTTTGACGTCCCTCAATGCGAAACGCTGAGCGGACGGCGGGAACTTCGAGAACGTCTCCAATGCCGGTGGATGCGCCTTCAAAGCGGCGAGCAGGTCTTCCGGAATGATCAATGCATCAACGTCATCCAAAAAAGACCAAACGCCGCTTCGTTTGGACTCTTCTATGACGAGACGACCCGGTTCCTGCATTCGACCTTCCTGCTCCAGGCGATCGGCCCGATCCTTGTAGGTTTTCGACCAGTATTGCGTTTTTCGTCTGGAGATAAGCTGCATCGTTCGATCAGAGTCCAGTTTTCGACGTACCCCATCGATCCATCCATACGCGATCAGTGCGTCCAGAACGCTGTCGGTCGATAGGTACTTGTCCGGCACTGACTTCTTGAAAGTCACCAACCACACACTCTCGTCTTGTTGATGGTTGTCGTGCAACCAATCCCAGAGAGCGGATCGGCTCGCGACCTCAACCTGTTCGAACTTCTCGGTCTTGATGCCCTTTGCCATAGTCGGATGCCTTCTGTCTGCCGCTGTTCCTCGGCGGCAACGACAGCAAGGTGGGCTGGCGTTCCAGCCCGTTCAATTCTGGGAATGCTATTACCGGGGAGCGTGAATCAGAATTCGATACGAATGATCGTGGCCGGCCTGATTTCGTCCGGGTCCATGTCGTCGAGACCTGACTCGCGCCGCATCCGTGATTCAGCATTGGCGTCGTAGCCCCACTTGATGCCACCGAAATTACCGTAGGCCTTCGGCAGCGAACTTCGCCATTCCGACTCTTCCTCGTCTCGCTTCATCTCGCGATACAGCGCGAAGACCTGCGCTCTCAGCATTTCTGCCTTCTCGAGTTCGAGTTTCTTCGGGTCGCCGTCCCGGCTGGCCCTGACGACGATCTCGTCGATCGCTTCACTCTCCGACGCTTCGTCGGTCGGTTCTGCCGGATCGTCGTCCTGCGCCAGTCCGTTGCCGGCGAGTAATGCGGCCGGTATCAGGGCGAGCAGGCTGGCTGTGCGATGCTTCATTGCTCTGCTCCGCTGCTGGCCCAGTCCAGGGTGCCGAACCAGTAATCTCTCGTCGTGAGCAACCACTTGTCCGATGTTCTCGCAGTCACCCATGCATCCAGAAAATTCAGCAGCTCCTGTTCGCCTTTCTTCACGGCGATAGCCTCGCTGGATGCCACCAGTGGCTCGTTGATCGGTATCGATACCTTTTCCGTATTTCGAAGCACCATGAAAACGATCGCCGGCATGCTGGCGACGTAGGCCTCGGCACGGTCTTCCAGCAGCATCTCTTCCGCTTCCGCGTTGTCACTGAAGGTGTGGATGCTGGCCCGGTCGAACAGCGTACGAGCGACGCTGTCGGCCAGCGTGCCTTTAACGACACAGATCTTGACATCGGGCCGGTTGAGTTCGCTGAGCGCCTCCAGGTCTTCTGTGAGCTTGGCATTCAGAGCGAGCCCGACGCCGGACACGGCGATCGGCCGGCTGAAATTCACCTTGAGGGCGCGCTCCGGCGTGATGGCCATGCCGGCCGCGATTACGTCGACTTCGCCGTTCTGCACCGCTGGGATGATGTCGCTCCATTCATACGCGACAAATTCTGCCGTAACACCCATATCCGAGGCGAGCTTTCTGCCGACGTCGATCTCGAAGCCCTGCAGGGCGCCGTCGGCGTCCTTCATGGTCCAGGGAACAAACTCGGAGACGCCAATGCGTATCGACCCGCGCTCGAGAACGTCGTCGAGGACATCGGCGAAGGCAGTGCCCGTGGCAAGCAAGAACAGGAGCAGGAAAAGCCGCGAGGCGTTCTTCAATGGCAACATTATGACCCCCGTGTCGATTCAGTCCCGAGCGAAATTGCCGGGAGGCCTCTGTCAGTATCCGGCCGCCACCATGCAGCATAAATAGCGGTTTGTACTGAGAATGCCTGTCGGACCAGTCACTTAAGGGTATTTGCTAAGCCTGCGAGGGTCCAAGTACTAATACTGACGGTCTTTCGCCGTCGATCGGCGTATGCTGACAATCTTACTGGATCGCTAGTCGACTGGTGAATAGTCATGTTTCAGCTGATCCGAAAAAACCCGATGCTGGCAGCCGGTATCCTGCTGCCCGTTGTAGTCGTCGTTTTCTTCGTCCTCGCAACCGCGATTCCGCGAATGCTGGTCGAGCCGCCGCAGTACGACTTCCTGTTTCAGTCGATGCAAAGTCCGAGTACGGGCTTGCCTATCGAGATCACGATTACTGTCGAAGACGAACGCATCAAGGCACGGGCATTCAAGACGGAACGAAACTACCGAAGTATCCCGAAGCTGTTCCTCGTGGACGTCGAATCGCAGATTGTCCGCGAGATTGCGATCGAACTGCCCGACGACCTGGACAGTTTCGAGAACGGGACTTACCTGGAGATCCCCGACCTTGCGTCACGGGTCGTGTCAACGAGCCGAACGGCGCCGGACGGCTACGAGGTGCGTGGTCCCGGATACCGCGGCGGTGACTTCTTTCCGTTCTTCCGAGGGGGGCGTTCGTACTCATTCACGCTGCACAAGAGCGGTGCCGTCGTAGACGTTCCGCAGGCGGAAGGCTCGTACTATTACAACGCGAGCTTTCTGGGCTGGTTGATGGACTAACGAGATGAGCGACAAGCAGAAAGCACTCGAGCAGATCGTTGCGCTGGCCGCATCCCATGAGATCAGCGCCGATGACATCAGCGCGGCGCTTGAAAAGTCCGCGACGAGAGAATCCGGCACCCAGCAGAAACAGACGTCGGTGCTGACACGCGTCCTCGCATACCTCGGCGGGACATTTGTATTCGCGGGCCTCGGTGTGTTTATCGCGATGCATTGGGAGTCGATGAACTTCGCGGCGCGCGTCGTCATCACCCTCGGATCCGGTATCGCGGCCTTCATTCTCGCTCTCGTTGCCCTCCACGATGAGCGATACGAGAAGGCCGCGACGCCGCTGTTCCTGATTGCGGCGTTCCTCCAACCCGCAGGCCTGCTCGTCATCTTCGAGGAGTTCTACACCGGCAATCAGTGGGAGCTCATCGGTATGCTGACGACAGGAACGATGGCCGCTCAGCAAATTGCGACACTCTTGAAGACACAGCGGACGGTGCTGCTTTTTACGTCCATCGTCTTCTGCGTCTCGTTCCTGCTCATATTCTTCGACTGGATCAACGTCGATTACGAACTGGTAGCGCTCGTCATGGGCACGTCGCTGATCATGCTGTCCGTTGGTCTCGAAAAGACGCAGCATTTCACGATCACCCCACTGTGGTACTTCATCGGCGCCTGCTGGCTGTTGTGGGGTGTATTCGAGTTGGTTGAATCGTCACCCGTCGAAGTGCTGTTCCTCGGCGCCGCGAGCGGTCTCGTTTACCTGAGTACGGTTGTTCACAGTCGCATGCTTCTGTTCGTCGCGACGGTCGGTATGCTGTCCTACATCGGCTACTTCTCGGCGAAACACTTCGTCGAGTCGATCGGCTGGCCGATCGCACTGATGATCTTCGGCCTGGTGCTGATCGGAATGAGTGCGCTCGCCTTTCGAATCAGCAAGAACTACATCGGTTCACGCGAGTGACGATCGCACCTTGACCTCGCTGTGTAGCGTTCTATGCACCGGGCAACGGTCGGCGATTTCAAGCATCCTCTGTCTTTGTTCCTCGGTCAGGTCGCCTTCGAGAGTGATTGTCCGTCGAAATTCATCGATCTTCCCGTCGGACCTCTCGCAGTCCATGCAGTCTTTCGCGTGAATCTTGTCGTGTTCGATCATGACCGTCGCCGCCCGGAGGTCCAGCTTCTTGTGCCTCGCGTACATCTGCAGTGTCATCGTCGTGCAGCTCGCCAGCGCGGCAGACAGCAGGTCGTAAGGCGTAGGGCCGAGGCCGGTACCGCCCACCGACGCAGGTTCGTCGGCGATGAGCTGTGCGTTGGGTAAGGTGATGTCGGTTCGGAATCCTCCGGAGCGTGTCGTTGCAGCTACCTGGCTGTCGTCCGCCGCAGAGACGTCGTCTCTTTCCGGCAGGTAGCGACTCGCCCAGGCGGCAAGTACCTTGCCGGCATACAGTGAGTCCTCTTCCCGACTCAACAAGTGATCGGCGTCATCGAGGCTGACGAAGCTCTTGGGATGCTTCGCGGCAACGAACAGCGCCGACGCGTTGTCGACCTCGACAACGGTATCCAGTGGGGCGTGCATGATCAGCAACGCCTTGCGCAGCGACCCTAATGCCGGTTCGATTGCATGGCTCTCGAGGTCATCGACGAACTGCTGCTTCATTCGGAACGGTCGGCCGCCGAGGTTGACCGTGGCTTCACCCCGCTCCCGAAGCTCGTCTCTCGATCCTTCCAGCAAGTGCGCGACGTGAACGGCTTCGGATGGCGAGCCGATAGTTGCAACGGCGACGGCGGATTCAATACGCCGCGCTGCCTGCAGGACGGCCGTTCCTCCCAGTGAGTGCCCGACAAGAATCGCGGGAGCCTCAAAGCGCTCTTCCAGGAAGGCGGACGCCGTGAGCAGATCGTCAACGTTGGACGAAAAATTGGTGTCAGAGAAGTCGCCCTCACTCTGTCCGAGGCCGGTAAAGTCGAACCGTAACACCGCGATACCGGACGCATTCAATGCAGCGCTGATGTTGCTCGCGGCCTTGAGATTCTTGGAGCAGGTGAAGCAGTGCGCAAACAGCGCATAGGCGACCGGCGGACGTCCCAGGTGGTCCATGATGCCGGACAACAGATGCCCGGATGCGTTAGGGAATTCGACTTTCTGGCTGGGCATGGTCCGTGGCTCCGTGAAGGATAAGTCCACGATTCTAGTGCTTGCCCTGCGGTTCGAAAAGATCGACAGTCACGACACGGCCGCGTAACGACAGAGCGGCGATTTACTTCCTGAGTCGCATCGGCGTGGCGCCGGACAATTGGTCAGCTGCGCTCTATGCCGAGCTTTTTCATTCGTGAGCGCAGCGTACTGGGCGCAAGTCCCAGTTTCTCGGCAGCGCCTTGCGGACCCGAGATCTTCCAGCCGGCGCTCTCGAGCACGGCAACGATGTGAGATCGTTCTTCGTAGTCGAGGCTCGATGAGCCATTGCCGTTGCCCGTCTGTGAGTCATCGGTACGCAGAGGCTCAGGCAGGCGCAGGACCGAATTATCGCCGGCCGAAATCAATGCGCGCACAATGACACTCTCCAGTTCACGAATGTTGCCGGGCCATTCGTAGCTGTTCAGTTCGCTGATCATGCTCGCGGATATCGCCGTTATGGTCTTGTTGAGCCGGCCCGCGTGTTTTCGAACAAAGTGCTCGGCGAGCAGCGGTATGTCGCCGCTTCGGTCACGCAATGGTGGCAGCTCGATCGGGAAACTGTTAATTCGGTAAAACAGGTCTTCCCGGAACTCGCCGGACGCTGTAGCCGACCTGAGATCGCGGTTAGTCGCCGCAATGAGTCTCACGTTGGCAACCCGGGTTTCTGTGCCGCCGAGCCGCTCATATTCTCCCGTCTGCAGTACGCGCAGTAGTTTTGCCTGGAGGTCCAGGGACAACTCGCCGATCTCATCGAGGAACAGCGTGCCGCCCTCCGCGAGTTCAAACCGGCCCGGGCGCTTGGAAGTCGCTCCGGTAAAGGCGCCTTTTTCGTGACCGAACAGCTCACTTTCGATGAGCGTCGACGGCAGAGCGGGGCAGTTAACGCTGATCATCGGGCGCTCCCTGCGTGAGCTCAGCTCGTGAATCGAACGGGCGATGAGCTCCTTGCCCGTTCCCGATTCGCCGAGGATGAGAACGGCGGCATCCGTCGGCGCGACTTTCTCGACCATCTGCAGGCAGTGCTTGAGACCCTCGTCTTCCCCGACGATGTCACTAAACTTGTGCGACAGCATCACCTCGCTGCGCAGGTAGTAGTTTTCTTCCTGGAGCTTCTCCTTGAGTCGCTGGATCTCGACAACGCCTCGCAGCCGAGCCAGAGCACCTCCGATGGCTTCCGAGATCAGCGTCAGTTCCTCTACCGTCTTCGGCGACCAGCTCTTTTTCTTCCGGAAGCAGATAAACGAAATCGCGCCGACGGTGACGTCGTTCAAGACTATGGGAAGCGAAACGATAGACCGTGCTTTCGTTTCTCGAATCAACGCTGCTCCACCACACCCGGAGTCCACCAGTGACTGGACGTCATCGAGGACTATCGGTTTGGTTGCCGAAAGCGTTTCATTGACCCAGCCCAGCTTCTCGAGCGAGTAGCTTTCGGCAAGGTTTTCATCGCCGCCGACCGACCATCGAAATTCGAGGTTGGCTCGAGTCCGATCGTCGCTGACCCACCAGGTGCTGACGGAGTCGATGCCGTAGTGTACCCCGGTGATTCGCAGGCCTTTCCTGACCTGCTGCTCGATCTGCTCAGGCGTTCCCTGGATGAGACTCGACGATAATTCTGCGAGCAGCTTCTGGAAATCTGCGAACCGGACGATCTCGTCTTCGGCCTGTTGGCGCTCGGTGATGTCGTGCATGGTCCCCGACATCGTCTTGCCTCGACCATTCTGGTCTTCGACAGACTCGGCTCGGCAGCGCACGATTCGCTCCGTGCGGTCGGGCCGGACGATCCGAAGCACCATGGAAAAAGAGTCCTTTGCCTCAATCGATCGCTCAACGGTGCTGCGGGCAGCCTCCCGGTCGTCCGGATGCACGCGGCCCATGAAGTAGTCCATCGATGGGTCGATGTCCCGCGCGTCGAGTCCGAGAATGCGGTATAGCTCGTCCGACCACCAGCATTCCCCGGTGTCGAGTTCCCATTCCCAGTTACCAATCGCCGCAATTCGCTGTGCCGTATTCAGTCGCGTTTCCACCTGCTCGAGTTCGGTGGCATAGCGAAGCGTTGCGGCCTGCATCGCGCGTTGCCGAAACGAACGGATCATTGTCAGCACCAGCAGTGCGCCTGCGATCGCATACAGCAGGTAGGCCCACCAGCTGGCCCACGGTGCAGGCTGGACATAGAGACGCAATGTCGCTTCATCGACCGACCAGGTGCCGTCGCCGTTCCCGGCCCTGACGCGGAACGTGTAGTCGCCGGCCGGCAGGTTCGTGTAGGTCGCCTGGCGGCGGTCGCCGGAATCTATCCAGTCCAGGTCGAGACCGTCCAGCCTGTACATGAAGCGATGCCGTAGCGGCGCGGCGAAGTCCAGCGCTGCGAACTCGAAGCTGACCAGGTATTCGTCGTGCCGCAGCGCTACGGCGTCGCCATCCAGACGCGACTGCGTCAGGTCCACCGGTTCGTTCAGGCTCAAGAGATTCGTAATTGCGACCTGCGGCGCGCGCCCCTTGGCGGTCAGTGCAGCCGGGTCGAAGGCATTGAATCCTTTCAGGCCGCCGAAGAACAACGATCCATCCGAACCGGCGAATCCGGCGGCGAAGTTGAACTCATTGCCTTGCAGCCCGTCCTCGGTGCTGAAATTCCTGAATTCCCGCGTTACCAGGTTGAGGCAAGAAAGCCCGCGTCCCGTGCTCATCCACAGGTTGCCCTTTTGGTCCCAGATGCCACTGTAGATCGTCGCGTTCGGCAGCCCGTCAATCTCGGAGAATCGCTCGAAGCTGACGTTGCCCCGGTCACGATCCTGCTTTGACCAGCGATTCAGGCCGCCGCCTTTGGCGGCGATCCACAGGTCGCCATTGGCGTCCTCGGTGATCAGGTAGATCTCGTTGCCGCTGAGCCCGTCGTTGCGCCTTGGCTCGGCCTCGATTCGCGCGAAGCTGCCGCTATCGCGATCGAGCCGGTTCAGGCTGCCGCCGAAAGTACCAACCCACAGCGTCTGCGATGAGTCTTCGAAAATATGCAGAATTCGATCGCTGCTGATTGACGACGGATTCTCCGGGTCATGGCGAAAGGCGGTAAATACCCCGGCTGATCGGTCGAAGTAGCAAAGCCCGCCGCCGAAGGTTGCGACCCATAATCCGGCCTTGCTGCTGTCTTCGATGAGGTAGGTGACACCGTCCGCACACAGACTGGTCGGGTCGCCACTGTCATGGACATAGCGAGTCACGCCGTCGGCATCGATTCGGTTCAGCCCGGCGTTGCGAGTGCCAGCCCAGATGGTTCCGGTGCTGTCGGTAAGAAGCGCCATGACGCGGTCTGACGAGATGCTGCCGCTGTCGTCCGGGTCGTGAACGATCTGTGTGAACTTGCCGAGTCTTCTGTCGAGAACATTGATGCCGCCGCCGAATGTGCCAACCCAGACCCGGCCGGTCGCGTCTTCCGTGAAAGACGTGACGACGTCGGACGACAGGGAAGAACCATCATCTGCATCCTGCCGAAAGTGCAGCATTGTGCGTGTCGTCGGATTCCACAGCGACAGGCCCTCGTAGGTTCCGACCCACAAGACGCCACCGCGATCCTGGAAGATCGACAGTACGTTGTCGTTCGCAATACTGTCCGGATCGGCCGGATCCTCGCGGTAGTTCGAGAAACTGCTCGAATCGGGGTTCCAGGCATTGAGTCCCCGGTCGGTCCCAACCCAGAGTACGCGGTCATCGTCTTCGAATATCGCGTTGACCTGGTTCGAGCTGAGCGTTGCGGGGTCTTCGGCATTGTGTTCGAAGCGTTGGAAGGTGGATGTGTCGTCATCGAAGCGGTTCAGTCCGCCGGTCAGCGTGCCGATCCACAGGTCCCCTCGGCTGTCTTCAATCAGCGCGCGCAGGCGGCTGTCGCTGAGGCTCGCAGGATCGTCCTGGTCATGCCTGAAGTTGGTAAAGGTCCCCTCGGTCGGATTGAACCGGCTCAAGCCTTCGCTCGTCGCAACCCATAGCGTGCCATCGTCCCGCTGAACGATGTCCCAGACATGGCCACCGGCCAGGCTGCCGGGGTCCAGCGGGTCGTGCGGAAAATGCTCGAAGACCCCGGTATTCGGATCGAAGCGGTCGAGGCCTGAGCCGTCTGTACCCACCCAGAGTTTGCCAGCACTGTCTTCCATGACGACACGCACCAGGTCGTCAGCGATGCTGGTTCGATCCGCCGGGTCGTGCAAGTGGGTTGTAAAAGTCTCAGTGACCGGATCGAATGCCGAGAGGCCTCCGGCGTCCGTGCCAATCCAGAGCAGGCCGGCACTGTCGATAAACAGTGTTCGAATGCCGTCATCGACCAGCGCCTCAGGATCGTCCGAGTTCTCCGCGTAGATACGGAAGTTGCGGCCATCAAATCGGTTCAGCCCTTCCTGTGTGCCGAGCCACATGAAACCGTCGCGGTCCTGCACCATTGCATAGACGAAGCTCTGCGACAGGCCATCTTCATGTTTGATGTGTGAGAAGCGCATGCTTCGCGAGTCGCTGGCCTGCGAGATCCCGGCGAACAGCAACAATGCCACCGCCGCGATACGATACGCGTTAATCGACTTGGTGCGCGCGGACTGTTGCATCGACGTATTCAGAGCCTTCCTTAGCTTCGTGCTTCGCTTACTCCTGATCCACCTGGTGGTCTATCGACGCCGGCTCCGATGCGAGGTCGTTCCAGAGAATGCTGTCGTTCCACAGTACGCCGTCGTTCCAGAGCAGGCCGTCATTCCAGAGCAATCCGTCATTCCAGAGCAGGCCATCGTTCCAGAGCAGGCCATCGTTCCACAGCAGGCCATCGTTCCAGAGCAGGCCTCTGATCCATTGTGAAAAGCTGCCGTCCCAGCTGAGCGCTTCGTACTCACTGTTTTCAGCGCCGCCTCCGCCCGAGCTGCCGCTATCGGTGTCACTCAGTGAAGCCGATGGCGGCTTGATGTAGAACATGCCGTTCTCGTTCAGGTTTGCCGGCCCCTGGAAGCGCTGCTGCCCTGTCAGGTCGAGGTTGATGTCGATCCCGCCGTTCGCACAGCCGGTACGATTGTTGTTCTTGACGCTGTCGTAGATGTCGATAAGTCCAGAGCCCTGCTGAAACACACTGTAGGCCAGTCTGTGACTCCTTCCGATCGTGCCGATACTGGCCGAACTCATCAGCTGGCACTTGACGTCGTCGGGCACCAGCCACGGTTTTGCCTCCAGTAGCAGCGCCACCGAGCCCGAAACAACCGCTGCAGCCTGCGACGTGCCCGACATCTCGAATAGCCGGTAGCCGACTTTCCAGTCCCGGTTCTGCCGTGCCATTGAGTGAACGTTCTCGTCCATGATGCCGGCAATATGCCCCCCGGGAGCGACCAGTTCCGGCTTGACGAAACCCTCGACGGTGGGACCGGTAGCCGAGAAGGACGTATTTCGGTCATCCCTCCTGTCCCTGGGCGTGTAATTGTCCGTAATGGCGCCGACCGTAATGATGTAGGGCACGTTGCCAGGGACGCCAATCGTCATCGGCGCCGGCCCCGAGTTACCTGCCGACGAGACGACGACGATGCCTGATTGCCACAGAGTCATGACGGCCTGGTTGATCGGGTCCTCCCAGTAGAATGACTGCGGTGGCGCGCTGAACGACAGGTTCAAGACGCGCACGTTGTACTTGTCCTTGACCTTGAGTAGCCAGTCGAGTCCGCTAATGACGTCTGAGTAGCTGCCTTCGCCGTATTCGTCAAAGGCTGCGATATTGATCAGGTTCGCGTTAGGCGCGACTCCAAGAACCTGGAAACCATCTTCGTCGTCGTAATCGTCGTCATCATCATCGTCGAATTCATACTCGCCGCTTGTGACTCTCGAGCTGCCAATGATGCTCGCAAGGTGAGTGCCGTGACCGTGCTGGTCGGGTACCTGTTCTTCTCTGCCGGTTTTCGCATTGAATCCGGCGACGATCTTGTTACGCCCATAGAGGTTGCGTCTGACGTCTCCATGGCTATACCACATGCCGGTATCGAGCACGGCTATCGTCACACCGGCTCCTGTGTAGCCTTCCATCAGAAGGCGGTCGGCGCCGATTAGCCTGCGGTGCGCAGCATCGCTATCGGAGCCACGGGTAATGAAAGCATTGCTGGCTGGCGCGGTCGTCGGGTAGTAGCTTTCTTTGGTGGCTAAAGGTGCAGGCTCGACGCTTGCTTCGCTGATCCGCCCGGTGTAAGTGTCGTACTTCCTGGCCGTCAGTGAGTAGGCGTCGGCTTCTCTGACCAACCGTGTAGAGGTGTCGTATTCCATCTTGACCAGCTGAGTAGAGGCGTCGACGAGTCGGGCTTCCCTTCCGGACGTTAGCGTCGTCTCGGTGTCGCTTCGGACGACTCCGTCTTTGAAGATTCGAAAATTCTGATGAGTCTGCAGTCGCTCACGTTGTCGCGTGCTGAGTGTCGCGCTGACAGCCTTGATGATCGCGAGTTCATGCGTCACCGAGGCGCCGACGGCGGTGACCGCATCGCGGGCCTGGTCGAGGCTGGTTGCCTGGACGATGTAGCTTTGAGCGTCGTCCGGCTGATGCGTGGTGATTAGAAGAAGTGTGGTTACCAGGAGTGAGAAAAGAGTAATACGTCGGTAACTTGCAGGCACGCCCTATCCCCGTGTGATTCAAAAACGCCGGCTGTATTCTTCTTGCAAGGCCGCAGCGGCCTCCTAATATGCGTTTGTTTCTTGTCTACAGCACGGCGCAATGAATATGCACCGAACGTTTCGGGGGTTAAAGATCGAGTCGGACAGGGCTAAAGGGACGCTCCGCCGAATCCAGCCTAATGTGGTAGGTGGATATCACAATACGCGAAAAATTATTCCACAAGTAAAAATATGGGACTTTGGTAGCAGAAAAAAGATTTTCCGCATAGGCAAAAAATTGCGTACAGAAACGCTTTTCACAACATTCTGCTGGCTGGCCGCGCAAAGTTCCCGCGACCTGAATCAGTCGTAGTGAATTGCGGTCACAACAACGGTCTTGCGAGTCTCACCGAGTTCGATACGGACTTCATCGTCGACCGACTTCTTCAGCAGTGCACGGGCCATGGGTGAATCGATGCTGATCGCGTTCTTCTTCGCGTCTGTCTCATCCGGGCCAACCAGCCGGTAGCTGAAGATGTCGCCGGCCTCATCGCAAACTTGCACCGTCGCGCCGAAGTACACGGCGCTGCCGTCAGGTTTCTCGCGTACGACTTTGAGCGATGGCAGGCGCTTCTGCAGGTAGCGGATACGTCGATCGATGCCGGCAAGTTCCTTCTTGCGGTAAATGTACTCTGCGTTCTCGGATCGATCGCCCTCCGCGGCGGCTTCCGACAGGGCCTTTACGACATCACGCCGCCGCAGCCAGAGCTCTTTCAGCTCTACCTGCAGCATCTCGTAGCCCGCAGGCGTGATGTACGGAGAGGTTCTGGCTGCCGGCGGTCGCCATCGTCCCATGACTGCGTTCCTGTTCCCTGTTCTGGGTCGAACATACTCGACAAGCTCGCCGAAATCGATGTCGCGACAGCGGCGCGGCACACGACCGTCTGCATCCGGCCGACTTGAAACAGGCATCGTCGATCCCACCTTTGGTGTCTGAATCAAAGGAGAGTGATTATGGCCGATGCCAGCTACACACCGCCGAAAGTCTGGACCTGGGACAAACCGAACGGCGGCGCCTTCGCCGACATCAATCGTCCGACGGCAGGTGCACGCTTTGAGCGGGAGCTGCCCGTAGGCAAGCATCCACTGCAGTTGTATTCTCTGGCGACGCCGAACGGGCAGAAGGCCGCGATCATGCTCGAAGAGCTACTCGCCGTCGGCGAAGCCGGCGCGGAGTACGATGCATTCCTTATCGACATCGGCGAAGGCGACCAGTTCGGCAGCGGCTTCGTCGAGCTGAACCCGAATTCAAAAATCCCGGCGCTCTACGACCGCTCCACGTCGACACGCGTCTTCGAGTCCGGCTCGATCCTGATGTATCTCGCTGAGAAGTTCGACAAGTTCCTGCCTCAGCAGGGGCAGGCACGAGCTGAGACCCTGTCGTGGCTGTTCTGGCAGATGGGCAGCGCGCCTTTCCTCGGCGGCGGCTTCGGGCATTTCTATCATTACGCGCCCGAGCCTTATGAGTACCCGATCAATCGTTATGCGATGGAAGTGAAACGACAGCTGGACGTACTCGACCAGAATCTCGCCGAGCGTGAGTTCCTGGCCGGCGACGACTACACCATTGCCGATATCGCGACCTACCCCTGGTACGGCGGTCTCGTGATCAATAACTCCTATAACGCCGAAGACTTCTTGCAGGTGGCGTCGTACGAGAACGTCGTTCGCTGGGCAAAGACCATTGAAGCACGGCCTGCCGTGAAGCGTGGTGTGCGTGTCAACAAGACGTCGGGCCCGGAAGAACTTCGGGTGCGCGAAAGACACAGCGCCGACGACATCAGCTGACAATCAGACGAGGCCTCGCGCCTCCTTGACCAGGTCGTAGGCCTTGTTCAATTCACGAGACCGCTCCTCTGCAACGGCGCGCATGCTTTCAGGCAATCCACGCGCTGCCAGCTTATCGGGGTGGTTCTCGCTAATCAGCTTCCGGTAGGCGCGCTTTACGTCGCTGTCGCTGGCGTCCCTGGAAACACCCAACGCCTGGTAGGCATCCTGCAGTTGGTCACCTGCGGCCGGTCCGCCCGGCGGCGGTCGGCCTCCGGTCGTCGCTCGCAGCAATGCCTCGAGCTGGCGTACGTCGTGTTCGCTCAATCCCAGCCTGGTTGCAACACGCACCAGCATCGCATGCTCCGCTGCATCGATCCTGCCGTCGGCGGCAACGGCCATGCACTGCAACTGCAGGAACAGCTGCACGAGGGGTTCGCGTGAGCGAGAGATTCGCGCGAAGTCATCGACAGCGCGGTCGAGATTGAAGTCGGGTTGTTTGCCGCGGTTAAAGGCTGCCTTCGCCTGCTCGCGCTGCTGGTCGTTGAGTCTCAGCATGTTGAAGATCTGTTCGACGACGTTGATCTCCGCGCGGGAAACGACACCGTCTGCCTTGCTCAGCGCCCCCATGATGGAGAACGTCGAGTCCATCATCTGGTTCTGGGCGACGCGGAGCCCGCCGATGAAGCTCTTGCGAATCGCCCAGGAAATACCGTAGCCGATGCCGGCGCCGACGAGCATTCCCGTAACGCCGTCTATCGCGAGCCCGATCAGACCGCCAATGAGTAAGAAGATCATGGTACGAGTGTAGCAGCGTTGCCACCGGTCACCGGCGACTCATCCGACGCAGAACACAATTCGTTACAAAGCAACGTGGCGGAATTGTCTACGATGTCATTTGAGTCCAGACCTTACGGAAGCTGACATGAAACGGTTGCTTACCATTGGAATCCTGTTGCTGAGCGGGGCGGATGCGATGGCCTATGAAGAACCGGAGTACGAACTCCTGCGATCGACCGACGCGTACGAAGTCAGGCGCTACGCGCCCTACATCGTTGCGGAGGTCGAAGTCGAGGGCAGCTTTCGCAGTGCCGGCAATAGAGCATTCCGCATCCTCGCTGGCTATATCTTCGGCGACAACCAGCCGCAGGCGAAGATGAACATGACGATTCCTGTCGAGTCCGTCGACCAGGGGCAGAAGATGAATATGACCGTACCGGTCGAGTCACGGACGGCCGATGACGGCGGCGAGGTGACCTACACCTACGCCTTTGTCATGGAGCGCGCCTACTCGATGGAGACGCTGCCGAGACCGAACGACGAGCGGATCAGGCTGGTCGAACGTCCGTCGCGCATCATGGCGGTTCGCCCCTGGTCGGGCAGCGCCAGGGAGTCGAGGTACGAGAAAGAGAAGTCGGCGCTGCTCAGCGCGCTCGAGTCAGACGGCTTGACGATTACAGGAGTGCCGGCCTTCGCTCGCTTCAACGGACCGATGACCCCGTGGTTCATGAAACGCAACGAGATTCTCGTCGAAATCGAGTCTGACAAATAGCGTCACGCCGACCAGCGTTCCTTGCTGTATGGCGCCCCGCCAGCGTACGCGTGGCTGACCGCGAACATGAAGAGGAAAGCCACCGACGAAGCGCCGAGACAGATCAGCGCCACGTGATTGATCCATTCCGTCATCAGCTCCGTGGCATCTCTCAGCAACAGGTAGGACAGCTCGCCGCAGATCGCGAGCATGTTCAGCAGGAACACCGGGAACAACAGCCAACCCGGCATGTGCTTCCACGCAACGCTCAAGCCCGTCGCCAGCGCTCCGTTTCTGGAGAAGAAGAGAAGGCTGTAGATCATAGCGGCGACCGACAGGCCGATGCCGAATACCTGGAAACCGTATAACTGCAGGAAGTCGGGATTCGACCGGCTTCCGCCCATGAACGCATGCATGACGCTGATGAGCGAGGTCAGGATCATTGTTGCAAGGACGGCCTGCAAGACGATGAACAAGATGGCCAGGTGTTTGTTTTCGGTCATGAAATCAATTCCGTTGATTCAATACACGCCCGGAGCGACAGCGCTCGATTATACTGTTTCGACAACTCTGACGTGTAGCGACCGCCCGCGTATCGTGTTGAATGTATGAAGCCAGAGATCGTCGTAATCCTGTGCATCTTCCTGGGCTTCGTTGTCTTCGAGATGGTGTTCACGCAGTTCTTCAGGAAGCCCGGCCAGACCCGGCAGGATGCCTGGGTAGAGCTGATCAGCACGAGCTCGCTGATGTTCGTCACGCGGCCCTTCGTGTGGTTCGCCGGCGGCGACCTTTTGTTTCTCCGGGACGTTCTGTTCGGAACGGCCAGGATGACCCGCCGCTACCCGGAGCGCATGGGCGTCGAGAACCTTGGTGACGCCATACTCGGACAACAGCTGTTCTGGCCCCTGGTGCCGATGCCCGTCGGCTCGAAGAAGCCTGCAGGCGCGCAGCCGGGACCCGCCGAATAACGAATACAGGCGAGTTCATTTATACTCCACGGTCTTTTGACCGGGAGAATCGGGTTGGCCGAAGAAAAAGAGATCGCGGACGACATCCCACCACAGTCCAACCGAATGACGCGTTTCCTGAAGGTCGTCGAGGCCCTCGGCAACGCGCTGCCGCATCCCGTTACGTTGTTCGCCATGTTCGCCATCGGCGTAGTCCTTCTATCGGGCCTGCTCGGGTGGATGGACGTGTCGGTGCCGGATCCGCGGCCGGAAGGCGCCAAGGGCCGAGCCGACAATGGCCTGATCGAGGTGGTCAGTCTGATGAATGCAGACGGGTTCCGCATGATCGTCCTGAACCTCGTCACGAATTTCACGCAATTCGTGCCGCTGGGTACCGTACTCGTCGCACTGCTCGGCGTCGGTGTCGCCGAGCGCTCGGGGCTCCTGACCGCGCTGATCCGCGCAATGGTGCTGAACGCCAACCCGAAGATGGTCACCGTGGTCATCGTCTTCGCGGGTGTCATCTCGAACACGGCATCGGAAATGGGATACGTGGTTCTCGTCCCGCTCGCGGCGGTTCTCTACATGTCCCTGGGGCGCCATCCCCTGGCGGGTCTGGCCACCGCGTTCGCCGGCGTGTCCGGTGGGTACAGCGCGAACCTGTTGCTTGGCACCGTCGACCCGCTGCTCGCCGGCATCACGCAGGAGGCCGCGCGCCTCATCGATCCGGAGTATACAGTCGATGCGAGCGCCAACTGGTTCTTCATGATCGCCAGCACCTTCCTGATCACGTTCGTGGCGAGTTTCATCAGCCTGAAGGTCGTCGAGCCCTCACTAGGCCCCTATGACCCGTCGGAAGGCGGCTTCGACGACGTCGATGAACACCGGCTGGACCCACTGACCTCCGACGAACGTCGTGCGCTGAAGTGGGCGGGCATTGCGGCGCTGCTGATGATTATCGGTATCGCGCTGCTGGTCGTGCCCGAGGGCGCGGTGCTGCGCGATCCAGAGACCGGCCTGATCAAGGGTTCGCCGTTCCTGAAGGGTATCGTCGCCCTGATCTTCGTCTTTTTCCTGGTACCGGGTGTCGTCTACGGTGCCGTCATCGGTACGATGCGTTCTGATCGCGACGTCATCGATGCGATGGCGAACGCGATGAGTACGCTCGGCCTGTATATCGTGCTCGTGTTTTTCGCGGCGCAGTTCGTCAAGTTCTTCTCGTGGACAAACCTGGGCGCGGTGACAGCCGTGACCGGAGCGACCTTCCTCGAGAGCATCGGCCTGACCGGCCCGATACTGTTCTTCTTCTTTATCCTGATCTGCGCCTTCATCAACCTGATGCTGGGTTCCGCGTCGGCGCAGTGGGCCGTAACGGCACCGATCTTCGTGCCGATGCTGATGATCATCGGCTACAGCCCGGAGGTCATCCAGGCAGCCTACCGCATCGGTGACTCCAGCACGAACATCATTACACCGATGATGAGCTACTTCGGGCTGATTATGGCTTTCGCCGCCAAATACGTGCCCAAGGCAGGCGTGGGAACTTTGATCGCGATGATGCTGCCTTACTCGGTGGCGTTTCTGATCCTCTGGAGCACGTTCTTCTTCATTTACGTGTTCGTGATCGGCTTGCCGGTCGGGCCGGCGACGCCGACCTACTACGGAATCAACTGACGGCAGCACGTCCTGCCCAGACTGGAGACATAGTGTTTAGGACTTTTTTCACGACCATCGCGTTGCTTGGCCTCTCTGTTTCGGCCTTCGCCGAGCAGGCATTCGTTTTCTCATCCTTCGAGATTCCTGACGACGGCAGGCTGGTTGTCCCCGTCGCAGAGGGCGACGCGCTGTCGGGAGTTGCCGCCGTGATCGACGAGCGCACCAACGGCGCGCTGACGGCCGCGGCTGCCGAGGCGTCATTCGTCGGCGAAGCAGGTTCGACATTGACCCTGTACGGCGTCGCACCGTACTCGCGCATCGACCTGATCGGCACGGGCAGCGAGACGATCGATCGGGTGGCAGCCGAGAATTTCGGTGGCACTGCGTCTGCACTGCTGCTGGATACGAGAGGCGGCAGCGTCCAGGTGCTTTGGCCCGCGGAGGGTGTCGCGCCGGACGCGACTGCCGCGAGAGTCGCTCTTGGCTTCCAACTTCGAGGCTATCGTTTCGACCGGCACCAGGCCGACAAGGTTGATCGCAACACGTTGCCCTCGGTTCGGCTCCTCAGTGACGACGCGTCAGGCGCGAGCTATGACAATGATCTGCGCTACGTCGCCGAGGGTGTTTACCTGGCGCGCGACATGAGTTCGGAACCGGCCAACATCATTTACCCACAGTCGTTCATCGATCGCGTTCGCGAAAAGTTCGAGGGTCTGGACAACGTCAGGATCAAGGTGCTCGACGAGAAGGATCTGCAACGCCTCGGCATGGGCGCTCACCTGGCCGTGGGCTTCGGGTCTGCGCGTCCGCCCAGGCTGCTCATTATCGAATACATGGCCGGTGGTGACGAGGCGCCCGTCGTGTTGGCCGGCAAGGGCATCACGTTCGATACCGGCGGTATCTCGCTGAAGGGCAACGACGGCATGTGGATGATGAAGGGCGACCTGGGCGGTGCCGGCGTCGTCACCGGCACCGTGCTCGCGGCTGCGAAGCGCGGCGCAGCCGTCAACGTCGTCGCGTTGGCCGCGTTGGCCGAGAACATGCCGTCGGAACGGGCGCTTCGCCCGGGTGATGTCCTGACGTCGATGTCCGGCAAGACGATTGAGATCAGCTCGTCGGATGCCGAGGGCAGGCTGGTGCTGTCGGACGCGGTCCACTATGCGCAAGTCAACTACGAGCCCGACGTTCTGATCAACGTTGCGACGCTGACAGGTTCGGTCGGGCGCGCCCTGGGTGAAGAATACGCCGGTATCTTCGGTCGGCATGACGAAATCGTGGAGCAGCTAACGGCGGCGTCCTCTGCAGCCGGCGAGGCCGTCTGGCGCCTGCCGCTGGACAGCACGCACTTCGAACAGATCGAATCTGAATATGCCGACATCATCAATTCAGGCGTCGGCAGCCCGGGCGCGAGTGTCGGTGCCGCCTTCATCGGTTCGTTCGTCGCCGAGGACCAGGTCTGGGCCCATTTCGACATCGCGGGTGTGGACTACTATTTCGCCGATACGCCCACGGTGCCGATGGGTTACTCAGGCTGGGGCGTACGCACGCTGGACGAATACCTGCGCCGACACCATCAGAACTAGGGCCTGTTGACAGGCCCCGGCCTCAGCCGTCGGCGGCCGTCTTCGGCACGCGGACCGCGTCGGCAATAATCTCGTAGACGGTGCCGGCCGGGAGGTCGGCGCCGGGTGCGTCTTCGCTGTAGTGCTCCGCCTCCTCGGCACTTAGCTCCCGCTTGACGAGTTTTCCCGACAGCGTCACCGTCTTGCCGCTGATGTCGGTCGGGACAAAGAAGCCATAGTCCTTGAACGCGACGCGGACCACGCTGCCGCCGTCCTGTGCAATGAAGAAGCAGCCTTTCTTCTGACAGACTTTCGAGACCCGAGTCTTGATCACGACGGTCCGGTCCGAATAGGTCTCGGCGTTCCCCACAACGGCGCTCAGCGAAAGTGCTTCGACACTGTCATCAATCTTAGCGCCGAAGTCCTCGTAGCTGTCCGTCTCTGCCACCGGCTCGGAGAGGCGAACGACGTCGCCCGCCGCGAATGCGGTGGCCAGGCTCAACAGTGCGGCAAACACAACAAAGGTCTTCATGGCGTCTTCTTCCTCGAGAAGTAGTAGGTTTCAGCAGCATACAGGACACCGCCCAATGCGAGCAGGATGCCGACAACGATCCAGGACTCCAGTTTCGACTGGGCGATGAGCCAGATGCAGATGCCCAGGGCCAGCAGCGGGATCAGGTAGCCGCCGGGCAAACGAAACGAGTCGGGCTCGTCGCCTCGCTGGCGCCGAATAGACGGCAACGAAGCGATGCAGATGATGTAGCCCAGCAGTCGAACGACCGCACTCGCAACCGCCAGCAACTCGAAACTGCCCGTCAGTCCGAGCAGCAGTGCCAGCCCGCCGTGCAGAAGAATGCTGATATGCGGCGTCGCGTAGGATGGATGGACTTTAGCGAAGACGTCCGGCAAGGTCTTCTGCTCAGCCATGGCGAAGACCAGCCGCGGCGCCGAGATCATCGATCCGGCCAGGTTGCCGGCAATCGAGAAGATGGCCGTTAGTGCGATGATCGTCCCGCCGATGGGTCCGGCCAGTGCTCGACCGACGTCAGATAGAGTCGATTCGGAGTAGGCCCCGGCCGGAATGACCGAGATGAACACGAGCACGATGAAGAAATAAAGCAGGCCCGTCACGAGCATCGTGCCTACCAGCGCTACCGGCAGCGTGCGCTGCGGTTTCGACGTCTCGCCAGCCGTGACGGCAACGGTCTCGAATCCGACGTAGGCGTAGATCAGCAGCAGCGTCGTGGCTCCCAATTCCTCGATGGTGAACGGTGCCGGTGGAATCAATGTCGTTGCGGTCACTTCCTGCAGGCCCAGCACGACGAGCAGCACCAGCGGCAGCAGCTTCAGGACCGAGAACACGCCCATCGTGCGAACACCGTCCTTGACGCCGATGTAGTTCGCCCACGTCAGCCCGACGGTGAACAATGCCGTTATCGTTTTCTGTGTCCACGGATCGCCGAGGCTGGGCACCAGCTCGGCGACATACACGGCCAGGAAAGTCGCGTTCGCCGCAAAGGCGGTCACACGACTGAGATAGATGGCCCAGCCGGTGCCGAAGCCCGCGACGGGGCCGAAAGCCGCGCGGGCGTATAGAACCGGACCACCCGTCGTCTTGTAGTAACTGGCGAGTTCCGCGAACACGAGAATCACCGACAGAAACAGGACGCCGACAATCAGGAACAACCACGGACTGAACAGCCCGGCATTCGCAGCGACCTTGCCGGGCAAGGCAAAGATCCCGGAACCAATAAGTCCGTTCAGCACGAGTAGCGACGCGGCAATCAATCCAATGTCGCGCTTCAGCTGGTTTTCCGGGTTATTCATCGTCGCTACGCCCCACTCAGAGTGCGCCGAGTATGGCATATCGACGTGGCACAGTTCTGCGCGGACGGCGTTTGCGAATGCCGTCTGCCTGCCGCATAGTTCCGGCATGAAAACAAAAACTATTCTGCTTTGTATGTTCTCCTTTCCAGCGTTTGCCGGGCCTGCCCTCGACACGGTCGAGGCCGGACTCCAGTCCATGATCGACGAGGGAGAAGCCCGCGCTATCGTTATCGGTCTGTACGACAACGGCAAGACCAGCGTTGCCGGTTTCGGCCAGGTCAGCCGGGCTGACACGGCCAGCCCGAAAGCCGACACGATTTTCGAGATTGGTTCGATTACGAAAGTGTTTACTGTGCTGCTGGCCGAAGAGCAGGTCATGGCCGAGCGCCTGGCCTGGTCAGACACGCTGGGCATGCGGTTGCCGGACGTGGACTTTGCGTCAGACGCCGTTGCCGGCGTCACAACGGGTGAGCTTGCCGGCCACGTATCCGGCTTGCCTCGCATGCCCGACAACATGCCGATGGCAGACCCGATGAATCCCTATGCCGGCTATGACTCGGCACTGTTGCAGGAGTTCATTGGCGGATACGAAGCTGCCTCGCTCGACAAGGCGTTCGCGTACTCCAACCTTGGCATGGGCTTGCTCGGCGAGATCGCGGCATCGGCGGCCGGTCTCTCATACGAGGAAGCTATGCAGCGCGACGTGCTGAGCGGCTACGGCATGTCCGATACAAGCGTGACGATCAGGGATCCGGAGCGACTGGCCCAGGGATACAGCGGCGGCGCCGATATGCCGAATTGGAACGGATTCGATGCGTTGGCTGGCGCCGGCGCCGTGCTATCGACGACCGAAGATATGTTGAGATTCGTCGATGCGAACTTCGATGACGACAACGCTGCGCTCGAAACGCTGCGACAGAACACCTTGTCCGCGGACAGTGCTTTCGGCTGGATCAAGGAAACGCACGACGACGGTGACACGATCTTCTGGCACAACGGCGGCACCGGCGGTTACGCGAGTTTCCTGGGCATTCGCCCGGAGACGGGCACGGGCGTCGTCATCCTGTCAGCGTCTACCGATACGGGGAAAATCACCGAGCTCGGCCTGGCGCAGGTCAAGGGCGAGGAACTCGTCGATTCATCCGGCGACTTTGCGCAGTACGCCGGAACCTTCCAGCTCGCGCCCGGCCTGATGCTGGCTCTGTTCGAGGATGGCGGCCGACTGATGGGCCAGGCGACAGGGCAGGGTGCATTTCCGCTCGACAAGACCGGAGAGCACGAGTTCAGTTTCGCCGCAGCTGAAATCCGGATCGTGTTCAATGCCGGCGAGCAGGGATTCGACAGCATCGATTTCCAGCAGGGCGGCATGACGACCGTGGCGTCGCGTGTCGCTGACGACCAGGGCCCGCGACAGTACACGGCAATCGATGTGGAGGCCGATGCGCTGTCCGACCTGGTCGGTGGTTATCAGTTGTCGCCTGCACTGGTCATCACGATAACGGCGAACGATGCGCAGCTCTTCGCTCAGCTGACGGGACAACCGGCGTACCCGGTATTTGCCTATGAAGAGGACAAGTTTTTCTTCAAGGTTGTCGACGCACAGTTGATCTTCGAACGCGATGAAGCCGGCAATGTCAGCGCAGTCATTCTCAATCAAATCGGCCAGCAGCGCGCACCTCGAATCGAATGATCTGACGGGAGATCACGCTGTTGCGGCGCCGTGCGCGTCGCGATAGATCTCCCGTATTTGACGACCCTGCAGCCAGTCGAGCATGGCGTGAGCGACGATTGGCAGCCAGATTGAGCCGCTGATCACGAACAGCACGCCGAAAGCGACACCGGCCAGGCCCGTCCTGAGCATGCCGCCCGCGCCCTGGTAACTGTGACCCAGGCCGAATGCAAATGATGACACGAGAATCGCGGCCCACATTGGCATGACCAGCGTCAGGTACCACAGCACGAAGCCCCGGAACACGATTTCCTCGACGATGCCGGCCGTCACTGACAGCCGATAGAAACCCGCCAGGTCCCGGTCGCACTGCGGCAGGAAGTGGCCAAGGTCACCAAAGGACGAGCGGTGTCGCTCACGTTCTGACTGGTCGAGCTGGCTGACGCCGCGTGTCGACCGCGCCAACGCGATGCCGATCGCAAGGACCAGGAACGCCATCATCAGGAAGCCCGGTCCCTGCGGCAGCACAAAGCCGAGATCGGACGTCGGTCGCGCGAGGTAGATCCAGCCCCCGGCCAGTACGACGAGGAAGACCCACTGAACGATCTGCGTCTCCAGGTACAGTCTCGGGCGGTCTACCGGCTCGCCGGCCCTGATCTTTTTCACGTAACGGCGGAAGTTGATCCAGCCGACGACGGGTTGGACGACGAACAGGAGGAAGATCAGAAAATGGTCGAAGAGCGTCATTGGTTTTGCTATCCTGAATATTCACAACTATGTGAATAATAATATTCACGCTGTCGTGAATAATCAAGTGTTGTCTCAAGGTGGGACGCGAACTGTGCAGGAAGTATTTAAAATCAGTAACCTGGATCAGATCCGACTGCTCTCGGACCCGTTCAAGCTCGGCATTCTGCAGGCATTCGCCGAAGGCGAGCGCACAACGAGCGAGGTGGCAGAGGTGCTGGGTCAGCCGGTCACCAAGCTGTATCGCCATGTCGATGCCCTGCACGATGCGGGCCTTCTCAAGATCACGCGAGAAAAGAAAAAACGCGGCACGATCGAACGGCACTTTCAGGCGGTCGGGCAGCGATTCGAGGCAGATCACTCGTTGTTCTCCAGTGAATCCGACGAAGACGCCGTAGCCATCCGGGACGTATTGCGAGCCGGCGAAGACGAGATCGTCGACGCGATACGCCGCTCGGACGATAGTGAAGACGGCAAGGTAACGCTCGTTCGGATGCGACTGAAGGGCTCTCCCGCTCGTCTCGCGGAGCTACAGCAACAACTGACGCACTGGGTGGAGTCGGTTCAGCAGGACGACGAACCCCAGGATGGCGAATCCATGATTGAGGCAGGCGTGCTGGTCGCGTTCTACCCGATAGACGAAGACAAGCGCTGATTCAGCGCAGCGCCTGCTCCAGGTCGGCAATGAGGTCATCGACATGCTCTGCGCCAACAGACAGACGGACCAGGTTCTTCGGAATCGGGCTGTCGGGGCCTTCGATCGAGTAACGATGCTCGATGAGGCTTTCGACGCCGCCCAGGGACGTCGCCCGGATAAACACCTGGCACCGTGAAACGAAACGCAGCGCGTCATGCTCGTCACCGTTGACGAGAAATGACAGCATGCCGGAGAAGCCACCGTGCATCTGTCTCTTCGCGACCTCGTGGCCGGCATGGGATTCGAGGCCCGGGTAGGCGACGGATGCCAGCGCCGGGCTACCTTCGAAATGCCGGGCGATAGCCAGCGCTGACGAAGACGCATGGCTGACTCGCAGGAACAGTGTCCGCATTCCTCGTTGCAACAACCAGGCGTCCATCGAACCCGGGATTGCGCCGGTTTCGGCACGATGCGTCTTCACATCCCGCCAGAGCTCGCTGTCTTCCTTAGCGACCAGCGCGCCGGCGAGGACATCGCCATGGCCGTTCAGGTACTTGGTCGCCGAGTGCATGACAATGTCGGCGCCGAGTTCGATCGGACGCGTCAGAACGGGCGTCGCGACCGTCGAATCGACGGCAAGCACCGCACCGGCATCGTGGGCCAGTTCTGCCGCGCCCTCGATGTCGATGACATCCCAGGTCGGATTGCACGGCGTTTCGATCCAGACGAGGCGGGTAACGCCGGGTTGTACCCGGCGATGCAGGTCGTCAGGATCCGTCGCATCGAACGGCGTGAGATTCAGCCCCCAGCGCTCAGCGAACTCCAGCAGCCAGCCACGGAGCCCCCAGTACATGACCTTAGGGTAGACGACGTGATCGCCTGGTTTCAGGGACTGGAATACGGCGGCCGCCGCAGCCATGCCGCTCGAAAACAGCAGCGCTTCATGACCGCCCTCCAGCCGAGACAGCATTTGTTCTGCCAGGTCGAAGGTCGGGTTGTGGTCGCGGCTGTAGCTGCGATGGCCGCCTACGAGCTGGTATTGCTCATCACGAGCGAACGTCGTTGATGCGACGACCGGCGGAATGACGCTCCCCGTTTCCGGGTCTATGTAATGCAGGCCCTGAGCAATATCAGTCTGCCGGGTTGTCTTCCTGCCCATCGTCTCCTCGCTGTAAAGCGGAGAGACCGGGCGGCCACGAACGACGTCGATGTCCGCCCGGCCGTTATACCGGGACCGTGTGGTCTACTTCTTGATGACCGGTTCGAAACCTTCCATCGCTTCGACCAGTCCGGTCACGAATTCAGCACCCGACGGCACCATTGTCGATGAGCCCTCGAACGCGCCTTCCATCGGCTGCGAACGGCCGTCCAGGCAATCCGCGAGGAATGTCTCCATGATGGCGTAGAAGGACTCACGGTTCTCAGGCCGTGCAAAGCCGTGTCCTTCGTCCGGGTAAAGAACGTAGGTAACGGGCAGCTGATTTTCCTCCATTGCCGCGACTATCTGGTCGGCTTCCGGCTGCTTCACGCGCGGGTCGTTGGCACCCTGACCGATGAGCAAAGGCTTGGAGATCTGGTCGGCTTTGTACAGCGGTGACCTCGATCGCAGGAACTTCTGGCCTTCTTCCGTCGAGATATCGCCAACACGGAGCGTGAACGTGTCCAGGAAAGGCTTCCAGTAAGGCGGGATGCTCTGGATCAACGTGACCAGGTTGGACGGGCCAACGATATCGACGCCGCAGGCGAATGTATCGGGCGTGAATGTAAGCCCGACCAGCGTCGCGTAGCCGCCGTAGGAGCCGCCCGCAATGGCAACCTTGTCGCGCTGCGCGATCCCCTCTTCGACGGCCCAGTCGACGGCGTCGATCAGATCGTCATGCATCGCCGCAGCCCACTCACGATTGCCCGCATTCAGGAAACCCTTGCCAAAGCCCGTCGAGCCACGATAGTTGACGTTCATTACGGCAAAGCCGCGATTCGACAACCACTGTGACCAGCTCGAGTAGCCATAGGAATCTCGCGCCCACGGACCGCCGTGTACAACGAGCACCATCGGTACCGCCTCGTCGGGCCGGCCATCTCCGTCAGGATCGACGTGCGGCGGCAGGGTCAGGTAAGACACGAGTTCGAGGCCGTCACGAGACTGGATAGACAGCGGATGCATGACGTTTAGCGGCAGCGCGTTGACCTCCGGCCTCGCGGCAAACAGCTTTGTCAGCTCACCGGCGGCCCGGTCATAGGAGTAATACGTCAGCGGCTCCGTCGAGCCGTCGCTCGCTACCATCCACAGGCTGTTGTCCCTGGTCTGTGACAAGACGGACACGGATCCGTTCAGCGCCCGCAGCCTGTCAAGATCGCCAGCGACTGAGTCGGCCATGGCGGTCCATTCACGCTTCTTGTGTTCAACGCTATAAGCCAGCGGTTCGTTCGTTACCGGATCGGCGAGTATCTGGCTGATATCCGCAACGTCACCCTCGGCGAGAATCTCGCGCTCATCCGTATTGATGTTCACTCTAAGCAGCGCCGTCTTGTCGCGGCCCGAACTATCGAGCATCAGGAAGTGCTCGTTGTCCTCGGTGAAACCGAGAGGGCCGGACGTCAGCGCGTCCTCAGGTTCGATCTTGAAG
The DNA here is from genome assembly GCA_030065915.1 of Woeseiaceae bacterium. Lineage (GTDB taxonomy): Bacteria > Pseudomonadota > Gammaproteobacteria > Steroidobacterales > Woeseiaceae > UBA1847. The sequence continues at coordinate 41,159 of JASJCQ010000006.1, read as the reverse complement.
ATCTCCTGCCAGTCACCTTCGTCAGTTTTCTTGAAGACCTGGGTCCCGCCGTCCGGCGTCGGCGCGGTGGCGAGTCGGATGTTGAGGTCGAGGTCCGCGACCAACTGCCCGAAACGATTGTGCTCTTCGACCAGTGTCTTCTCGCCGGTCGTAACATTGACCCGCCAGACATCGTGCCATTGCGGGTCTCGGTTGTTGATGCCGATCAGGTATTCGTCCGGATGACGGTGGCTGCTGCCGACAAAGGTCCCGCGAATATTCTCATACGGGGTCAGGTCGATGGCCTCGCCACCGTCGAGATCGACGGAGTAAATATGGAAGTCTTCATTACCGCCGGTATCGCGAACATAGAGTACGTTCTTGCCGTTCAATGCCCACTGGTGGCCGCCGATCCCGCGCAGCTTGTCGTTCGTCAGCGGTTTTGCCGCATCGAAGTCACCGAGCGGCGCCACCCACAGATTCAGGACGCCATCGAGAGGCGCGATGAAGCTCATCATTTTGCCGTCCGAGCTGATCCTGCCCTGGGTTCTTTCCGGGTTGCCGAAGTAGACGCTGCGGTCGACCAGCTCAAAGTCATCCAGGCTCGCCTTGCTGACCGCTTCGACAGCCGGTTCTTCCGACTGTCCGCAGCCCGCCAGCCCGACGGCGACAAGCAGCATGAGAACATTCCTTTCAAATTTCATAGTGTTTCCTTGGGAGTTGAGTCTGAGCGTCGCTGTCCCGCATCACCCTGCGGGACAGCGACAGCGCATCAGGTGCTTCGAATATTGGCGTTGAGGCGGAACAGGTTGGTCGGGTCGTATTCCTGCTTGATCTTCAGCAGTCGTGCGAAGTTGCCGCGGTAATTGCTGTTGACCTGGGTCTGCGTCTCATCGAATACGTCATTAGTGTAAAAGCCCTGGGTGTGCGGCTCCATGTGTTCCCAGTGCGCCTTGATGTACTTGATGTGGTCTGCAGGGTCCTCGCCCATCTTCCAGGAGACGAACGACAGCAGGTTGTGGCGGGCCTCCCGATGCGCGAAAGCGGTCGCTTCGTTGGAAACGCGCCCGATCTTGCCGCCGGACTGCTGTGTACCGAACCAGGTTGCGCGTGTATCGGAGACTTCGAAGTTATCGATGGCGTCGTCTATGAGCTTGCCCTCGAATGGACCACAGAATCCTGTTTTCATGTAAGCGCCATTCGCTCGAATATCGTTATAGTCACCTGATCGCTGAACTGCTACGTAGTCTTGCGGAGCGATTGTATTCTGGATCACGGTGCCAGCCTTCAGCATCGGTGCCATCAATGCCTCCGCCTTGCCGGGGTCGCCGCTGAACGTGATGCTGACCACGGCAGCGGGTTGTCCGCCCGGCTGCGATCCCATGAAGAAGCTCGTATCCAGTTCATCCGGCGCAGCTTCTGCGTATTCGCCGAAGAACCGGGCGATCTGCTTGGCTTCGGCGAACGGGTAAATGACGCTTCCGTTCATGACCTGGCGCCGCATGGGATGCAGCTGGAACTTGAATGACGTGACGACCCCGAAGTTACCGCCGCCCCCGCGCAGTGCCCAGAAGAGGTCTGCGTTCTGCTCGGGGCTTGCGCGTCGCAGCTTACCGTCGGCCGTGACAATATCGAATTCCAGTGCGTTATCGATCGTGAGCCCGAATCGCCTCGCGACTCGCCCGAAGCCGCCGCCGAGTGTCAGACCGCCGACACCCGTGTGCGATACCGTGCCCGCCGTTGTGACCAGGCCATGCGACATGGCCTCATGATCCAGTTCACCGAGCAGGCTGCCGCCGGCAACCCTCGCGGTCTTCTCGATTGGGTCGACGTAAACGTCGCGGTAGGTCGACAGGTCGATCTGCATGCCGCCATCACAGCTCGACTTGCCCGAGCTGCTGTGGCCGCCGCATTTCACTGCCGTGAGCAGATCATGATCCCGGGCGAACCGGACGGCACTGCTGATGTCTGCCGGCCCCGTCGGCTGAACGACAAACGCCGGGTGCTTGTCGAATGACGGCTCGAGCAGGGTGCGAGCTTCGTCGTAGGCCTCCGATCCCGGAAGCCAGAGCTTGCCTTTCAGGCTGTCGCTGAGTTCCTGGACCTCGGCCTGCTTGAGTGTGAACTCGCTTCCATCCAGTTTGACGGCGGCGAGATCGGATTCGACTTTCGTCGGTCGGTATAAGACGTCTTCCCATTCTGCGCGAGCCGGAACCGTCGCCGCGACGGCTGCTGCGATAGACGAACCGAGAAACCTGCGTCGATCCATGGTTTTTCCCCTTGTTCTTTTTTTTGAGGCGTAACCTTACACCTGCGTGCGGATTACAGCCACAGGGGTGAGAGCGCGCATCTCGTCATTAAGTTCCCCGCGACCGGAGGATTCGCGGGCGCCTGCTAGGCTGCTGAGCGTTGGTCCAGCTGGTTCCTGACCATACGTGCCAGCTTCTCAATCTCAAAAGGCTTCTGCAGCAGCGGAACCTTGCCGAGCTCTAGGCCACTGTCCTGCAGCACGTTATCGGTGTAGCCGGACATCAGGATGCAGGCAGCGGCAGGCTGCAGGCGGCGCGCCTCGTCGAGGAACTCCGCGCCGTTTATCTGCGGCATGATGACGTCCGAAATGAGTACATCGATATCGCCTTGCTCACCGGTGCAGTATTCCAGTCCTTCGTATGCATCGTTTGCTGTAAGGACCTTGTAGCCGTATTGCTTAAGGCCTTCCTTGAGCATCGTCCGGATCATCTCCTCATCTTCGACGATGAGTACGGTCTCGGTGCCTGTTGGCGAGGTCTGTTCGACCGGCTTGTCGGCCAGCGAGACGGCTTCCTTGTCTGATGCCGGCAGCAATATCGTGAACTGGGTGCCGGTTCCAAGCTGGCTGCTGACACTGATGCTGCCGTTGGCTGCGTGGATGATCCCATGCACCGTTGACAGCCCCAACCCGGTTCCACGACCCATTGGCTTGGTTGTGAAGAAGGGCTCGAACACACGTTCACAGGTCTCTGTCGTCATGCCGACGCCGGTGTCGTTGATAACGATCTTCACGTAGCGGCCCGGACCCAGCTCCTGTTTGTCGCCGGGTTCGATTTCGACGTCACCGGTGATTATCGTGATGCGACCGCCGCGCGGCATCGCGTCCCGCGCGTTGCTGGCGAGATTCAGGATGACCTGACGCAGTTGTGTCGGGTCCATCTCGACCGGCGGCTGACAGCAGCCCAGCTGAATCTCCAGCGAAATGTCTTCGCCGATCATGCGCCTCAGCATGCCATCCAGGTCATTCATCAAGTCGTCGATGTGGAAGACCTGGGTTTCTACGGGCTGCATGCGGCTGAATGCGAGCAGCTGCCGGGTGAGATTGGCGGCCTGGCTGGATGCCTTGTGAATCTGCTCCAGGCTGCTGCGGGATTTATCGTCCTCGGTGTTCTTCAGGAGCTGGTTCGTCTGCCCGAGGATTGCGGTCAACAAGTTGTTGAAGTCGTGCGCAACGCCGCCTACCAGCTGGCCCAGGGCGTCGAGTTTCTGCATGTGGTGCAGCTGTTCCCGGCTAAGCTCCAGGGCGCGACGTGCTTCCGCCTCACGGGCGATGGAGCCCCGGACCAGGCGCATCGTGAATGCGACAATTAATGCGGTGGTGGCGGCAAATGCCAAAAGAGCCACATAGAATGGCTGCGTCCTTGCATTGCTGTCCAGGTTGGCGAGCGCTTTTTCCGCCGCGACGATGTGCAGTCTCGCCAGCTGCAGCGCTGAGTGCTCCAGCGACTGTGTAAACCGGTCGGCTCTCTCTGCGGAAGGCCTGGAGGAGGCGAGCTCATCCAACTGCTGGACTCGAGAATTGATCCTGCCAAGAGTCGCGCTGAATGCGGAGCCGCCGAATTCTTCCTGCAGAACGTTCAGTCTGTCAGCATTGATGGCGATCGAGGTAATCAGTACTTGCTGATCCAGCGCTGCATGTACTTGGCTTCCGTGCGTCGTGTCACCCTCGACATGCGCGTGCGGAACGAAGATGTGGTCAAGCTCGCGAACGTTCTGGCGAAGTTCCTGGGCGATAGCCGACGATTTCAGGTGGAAGAAGGTGACGCGGTCGCGGGCGTCGAGTTCGACGTCCTGGATAGAGAACAGTGACAACAACACGACAGCGGCGAGAATGAACACCCCTGTGACCATGATGTACATATAGGCCAACAGCTCTCGGCTTCTGCTGCGATTTTCTCCTCGTGACATAACTAGTCTTCAGATAGCGCCAGCACCGCCCGACGTATGTCTTCAAAGTCTGCGTGGCCTGCCGGAAGAAACACATGCGCCCTCAGTGGCATGAGTATCGCCTCGTGCTCTGCTCTTGCGATATCGAGCGCCAGGAAGGCATCGACGAGGGCCGTCTTCAGGTCTTCATTGATGTGGTCCTGGATCGCCCAAGTGTAATTCACGTAGGCTGGCGTTTTGGCCAGTATCCGGATTTGATCATCCGACAAAGTGCCTGCGCTCAGGGCCTCTTCCAGGATAGAGCAGTTCATGACGCCGATCTCAACGGAACCGCTAACCACCTTTTGCGCCGTTTCAAAGTGCGTGCGCGAATGTTCGATGCTTGAGAAGAGTTGCTCCGGGATAACACCGAATCGTTGCATGAAATAGCGCGGCATCAGGTGGCCTGAAGTCGACAGGCTGGACCCGAAACTGAAGGAGCCGCCCCTATAGTCCTCGAGAGAAGAGCGTGGGTCGTCATCCCTTGTGACGTAGCAACTGCGAAATGCAATATCCGTGTCTCTCATTACGAGAGGATCCGCATTGACCGCTGCCTCGGCTTGCACGAAGGTTGCCCCGCCGAAGAAAGCCAAGTGAACTTCCCCGTCTATGAACGACTGCAACAGCGTTGCGTAGTCATCGGCGAGTACCAGCGTTAATGACTGGCCTGTCGTCGCCTCGAGGTAGCTCATCAGTGGCGCGAACCGCGAAGTCAGCTCTTCCCGGGACTGGTCGGGGAGCACGCTGACCACCAGCGTCTCCGGGGCAGACAGTTGGTCGTTCTGGCAGGACGCCAGCGCAAACAGCGCGAGCAGTACTAGCAACGGATGCCGTACCACAGATCCCGCCTTATGGCTTCGAGTTCCGGTGCTCATCGCAGGGCATTGTAGCCTAAACGCGCTGCGGCTACGGCGCTACAGGTCGTTACCGCTGGGGCGCGCCACTCCGTGTCTATTCGTCCTGCTGCAATGCATCGAGAATGTGCGACCAGACGCTGGGATTAAAAGCCATGCCCAGGTGAGAGCCGTTCACTTCGATGTGCTCAACGTTCCGGTTGAAGCGGTCGATCGCGGCAGGCCAGGAGACGATCCCGTCGGATTTGCTGTAGATCATCGTCATCGGCTGGTGAATCGGATTGATCTCGCGTTTTTCGATCATGGCCTCGATCCAGTCGAGGTCTGCACCCTGCCGGGCGAAGTAACGACCGGTTGCCGTGTATTTCGGGCCGCCGACGACAGGCGAGCCCAGCGTAATCACCTGCTCAACGGTATCCGGCAGGTCCCGTGCGACTTCGCGGGCGATGTATCCGCCGAGGCTCCAGCCTATGAGTACGATGTTCCGTCCCGACTGGCTCTGGCGTTCACGCGCGTGCTCAACAAAGCGGTCGACCAGGCAGGGAACCGCGGCCTCTCCCTGGTAGTTTTCCCTTACCTCGACCGGCCAGCGATCGGAAAGCAGTTCCAGACTATTCGGCATGTCCTGTCCGGCCCTGTTTCTGCCCATGCCCCAGCCTTCGACAACGTATCCCTGTTTGCGAAGGAAGTGCCTGAGCGGCGCAGTGTGCCGATCGTCTGCGCCGAAGCCCGGCAGTACGATGATGAGCCGTTCGTCTTGGCTGCGGGGCTTGTTTAGCTGCGCGGCGGTCAGTGACAGTATCATCCGCCCGGCTTCGAGCAGGGCGCGCGTCTCCCCGATCAGTGCGGAGCGTGGCGGCGGTCTCAGTTCATTCATGCGACTTGTTCCTTATTGGTCTTCGCCCGCAGCGCGATCGCAACGGGATCGAGCGTTTGCAGGTGCGCTTTCATCGTGCGCATCTTGTCCTCGATGTTGCGCATCTCGTCCGCATCAAAAGGCGACAATTGTTCCTCGATAAACAAAGCGGCGGCGCTTCTCGCAGCTTCAAACAGCTTCCGGCCGGCCGGTGTCAGCTCGCAGACGAACGAGCGTCTGTCACGTAGAGTCTGCCGCGTGACGATCAGGTCATGCTCCTGCAGCCTGTTCAGCACGCCGGACACGTTGCCCCGGGTGACGAGCATCCGCTCCGCGATGCGTTTCGGCAGTGCATCGTCGCCAAGGCTGTGAATCGCGTTGAGAACGTCGAACTGCGGCACGGTCAGGTCGAATTCGCGAAGCATTGCTGAGTAACGCCGGTTGCATTCCTGGTAGGTCTCGACGACCGCAATCCAGCTGGAAGCCTGTAATCGGCTCAGTCTTGGCTCGTTCATGGCAGGTATTCAGGCAATAAAGTTTAAACCTAAACTAATAAAGTTTAAACTTCAACTAAATTCTGTTTCAGTTCGTAACGAGGTGTCGTGTCGCCAGCGTCTGCAGCCAGATAAGGCTCTTTCTAAGGCAAGCTGTCGGGTAGGAAAGCAAAGGCTGGGCGCTGACTACCTGCTCGCGGACCTTGGCCCTATGAAATACCAGGCAATGATTCCGACGACCGGGAAGACGGCGACGATAATGACCCAAAGCACCTTTCTGCCACTGCTCGCGGTGCTGCCAAAGATCTGCATAAAGGCATACACGACGATTGCCAGGTGGATGATGCCAAATACACCGAGTCCGTCCATGTCATTCATCCTGAGTTTGCGGGGAGGGTAAGTATGGGAGCCGCTCAAGACGCTGTAAAGCGATCATGCGGGTGACGGCGTTTTCCCGTCGCGGCAGCCAAAGCATCCAGCCGAGTCGATCGGGTGCCCTCCGTCGACCGCCAGCCCGGCGGGTCAGGCTACGTTGCCAGCAGCATGTCCGGACGCCCATGCCCATTGGAAATTGAAGCCCCCGAGCTGGCCGGTCACGTCGATCACTTCACCAATGAAGTACAGACCGGGAAAGTCCCGGCATTCCAGCGTTGACGAAGACAGTGCATCGGTATCGACGCCACCCAGCGTCACCTCGGCGGTACGGTAGCCTTCCGTTGCCGCCGGCTTGACACTCCAGTTCGACAGGTTACCGGCTATATCGCGGAGCCTGGCATCCGGGAGTTCATTCAGGGGCGTCTCCGTGTCGTCGGGCCAGAATAGCGTCTGTAGTTCTGTCACCAGGGCGCGCGGGAGCAATGTCGAAAGCACGGTGCGAACGGTAACTTTCGGCTGCTGGCGTTTTGCCTGCTTAAGTTCCTCCTCGATCGACGTCGCAGGCAGCAGGCTCAGGCTGAGCTCGTCCCCGGGCTGCCAGAAACTGGAAATCTGAAGCGCGGCCGGGCCGCTGATTCCGCGATGCGTGAACAAAACGTCGTCGGTAAATGCCGTGCCGCCGCAGGCGATATTGGCCGATGCACTGACGCCGGACAGCCGCTGCGTCATCTCATGGAATGCGCCGGTAAACGTAAAGGGAACCAGCGCGGCGCGTGTCGGCCTGACGACAATGCCAAACTGCCGGGCCAGCTCGTAGCCAAACGGCGATGCGCCCATTTTCGGAATGGACAGGCCACCGGTCGCAACGACAAGTGACGTGCAGCGAAATTCTCCGACGGCACTTGTCACGGACCATTGCGCTTCCGGGGCGTCAGCTACCGGCGCTACAGTCTCTACTCCGGCCTGAAGGATGAGCTCGACGCCGCCGTCTTCGCATTCGGCGAGCAACATGTTCAGGATATCCCTGGACGAACGTTCGCAGAAAAGCTGCCCGGCCGCCTTTTCTACATACGGAATGTCGTGTTTCTCTACCAGCTCCAGGAAGTCGTAAGGGCTGTAGCGTGACAGCGCCGACTTACAGAAATGCGGATTGTCCGACAGGAAGTGCGAAGGGTCCGTGTTCAGGTTCGTAAAGTTGCAACGCCCGCCCCCGGACATCAGGATCTTCTTGCCAGGCTTGTTCGAACCTTCGAGGACCAACACGTGCCTGCCGCGCAGACCGGCTGTCGCAGCACAGAACAGTCCTGCGGCGCCGCCCCCTAGCACAACAACGTCGTAATGGGATGCCATGACCTCGAGCCCCTTGCCCGCCTGTTACAGATTCTCCCGATCCTGTTGCAATCGGAAACAGCTTGAAACTCGTCTGAGACCCAATAAATCCCGGCATCGCCGACACTCTTTCCTCACTGGAGCAAACTTTTTCGAGGATGGAGCAGTGAAGGGAGTCGTTATCAATTTATCACTATTCAAGTTCGGCTGGCTGGCCGTTGTGTTCAGCGCGGCAGCCGGGCTTGCGGAAGTGGGCGCAGCGACGGTCGCGTTGATCGCGTTGGTTCACCTGGTCAGGGCACATCGCATCAGCAACGAGCTGGCTTTGCTGCTCGTTGCCGGCTTAATCGGACTTGCGTGGGAAACGCTGTTGGTTCAGGCCGGATTCCTGAGTTACCCGACATCGGCAGCGGACGCCGCAGTGGCCCCGTACTGGATTGTCGCGATGTGGGTGCTCTTTGCCACGACGCTAAACGTTGGAATGAAGTGGCTGCGCAAGAACCTCGCGATCACAGCGCTGGCCGGAGCTATCTGCGGTCCGCTGAGCTTCGTCGCAGGCCAGAAAGCAGGAGCAGTCGACCTGGCGGACAACTCGATTCTCGTCATCGGTCTCGGATGGGCCATCCTGCTGCCTGCGGTGACCCTGATCGCCCGCGCGCTCGACGGATACTCGGATGTCCGACTTGCGGCCGCCCGTGCAGGAGATTCGGCATGAAATATTCAGCATCTATTTTCATAGTCTTCCTTGGCCTGGCTTCGGCGTCCTCGTCTTTCGCCAACAACGAGCGAAGGACATGGGCATTCGATGTCTACCTCGATGACAAGGCTATCGGCTACCACAACTTCGAGATCGCGAACGAGGGAAAGCGCACCGTGCTTGAGACCGAGGCCGAGTTTGACGTCAAGTTCCTGTTCGTCACGGCGTTTCGATACAAGCACAGCAATACCGAGATCTGGTCCGGCGGCTGCCTCGACGAGATTTACGCCACCACCGACAATAACGGCGAACGCCTGACGGTCAGCGGCGCCGGAGAAAGACAGGCATTCGAGGTCTCGAGCACACGTGGCGAGGAAACGCTGGACGGTTGTGTACAGTCATTCGCCTACTGGAACCCGGCCATACTCAGCGCCGATCGCCTGCTAAATTCCCAGACCGGCGAATATGAAGCGGTCGATGTACAGCTCGTCGGCGAGGACCTGATCAGCGTTGCAGGGCAGGATGTCCCTGCCGATCGCTATCGAGTCTCGGTTCGCCGCGGTGATATCTTTCTCTGGTACACAAAGACGGACCAGACGTGGGTGGCACTCGATGCGCCGGCGAAGGGCAAGCGACGCATTCGCTACCAGGCGACAGATATTTCCAACCTGAAAGCGGACCAGCCAGCGATTGCCGGCACCCGGTCCTGAACATTCGCAGATAGACTGTCTGGTTAACAAAGGAACTGAATCATGACTACTCGTGTACTCCGAACAGGCCGACCGATTCTCGCCGCGTTGTCCGCGGCCGTTCTCGGGGCCGGCTGCGCTACCGTACCGCCCGGCGGCGATATCCGGGTGGCGCAGGATGTCGACATCGAGCGCTTCATGGGCGACTGGTACGTCATCTCGAGCATCCCGACCTTCATCGAGACGAAGGCCTATAACGCCGTCGAGACCTACGAGCTGAATCCGGACGGCACGATCGACACGACGTTCTCATTCCGCAAGGGCGGATTCGACGGGAAGCAGAAAGAATACAACCCGAAGGGCTTCGTGCGTGAAGGAACCGGCAACGCCATCTGGGGTATGCGCTTCATCTGGCCGATCAAGGCGGACTACCGGATCGTCTATGTCAGCGATGACTATTCAACGACGATCATTGGCCGCAACAAGCGAGACTTTGTCTGGATCATGGCGAGGACTCCCGAACTGCCTGCACAGGAGTACATCGACCTGGTACAGATCGTTCGTGAAGAAGGCTACGACACCAGCAAGCTGAGGGAAGTGCCGCAGCGCTGGACCGACTAATTTGGCGCGACGGCCTGTTTGGCTGTGCCTTCCCGGTACTCCTGCACCCATGCAGACGCCGTCTGGCAAAACGGGCTGTTTTCGACAGCAATTTCGAAGATGGGTGCGTACTGCTTGAGTTTCTCGATGCTCGCGGCAACGAGCTTCATGCAAAACAGCTGGTCCATCGGCACACTCTGGCTGAATCGATCCAGCAGGTCCTTGAGCAGCCGGTCTTTCTCCGCCTCTTCCTCGATTGCAGCGATGTAGCAAAGCTCGTTGGCGAAGACGGCAATATCACGGATCTGTTCGTCGACCGATTCGGGCTTCGCGATCTTGCCGTCCGGCAAGCCCTCAATGGCCGCAATCAGGTTCTTCGGCAGCTGCCAGTCTGAGGCTACTGCAGCGCCCACCGTTGACAGGTCTACACCCAGGACCTTGACTGCGGCTTCAGAGCGACCGACGCCGGATTCCCCCATCAGTTCCAGCATCTCGTCGTACTCTTCGCCAAAGTAGTAAAGGACGAGGTTTTCGCCCAGCGACTGGAACATGCCGCTGATGAACGCTTCTTCTGCCTGCGGCAGCTTACTTGTCTTGGCGAGATGGCGTGCAATCAGGCCGCTCAGGAATGAACGCGCCATAGAATCCTTGAGTCTTGTGTCGCCGCCTTTCAGGTGACCGAAAAAGGTCAGGCTGTTCGCGGTCATCCGGACCTGTTCGAGTCCCAGCAGGACAACCGCTTGCGACACGCTCGTGATCTTGCCGCCGCGCACGCTGTAGAACGATGAGTTAACCAGCTTAAGGAGTTTGCTCGTCAGCGCGAAGTCCCGGAGGATGACGTTCGACAGCTTGTCGGCCGACGCTTCCGAGTCCGACGACGTCAGGCGGTTGATATCGGCCAGCGTCCTCGACACCGTCGGGAACTCTTTCTTGCGGCGCATGCGGCGCAGCAGGTATTCGATCGTACTGTGATGTGCAGGCGTATCGGTTGCCGCCAGCTCGAGGTTTGCCTCGCGCAGGAAGCGCTCGAAGGCCGTCAGCATCTCGGCGCCGTTGGCGTAGCGCTTCGATGCATCGCGTGCGAGGGCGCCTCGGACGAACGTTTCGAAATGCTTGCCACCCTCGAGCTCGGCCAGGTCGGCGAAATCGGGATCGGCCTCGATAATCTTCTGCCGGATATTGCTAAACGTGTTGCCGGACATCGCTCGCTTGCCGGTGACCAATTCTAGGAACGTACTGCCGAGTGCAAACACATCGGTATGTGGCCCGAGTTCCTCGCCCATGAAGTGCTCCGGCGCCATGTAGCGCAGCGTGCCCACCGCGTGGTCTGCGCTGCGCGCAATCTTGTGTACGAACTGGGACAGACCGAAGTCCATAACGCGCGGTGCGCCGTCAGCGCCGATCAGAATGTTCCTGGGACTCAGGTCGAAGTGCACGATCTGTTCGCCATGTGCCACGGCGAGCGCCTGGAGTGTTGCCCGGATGATCGGCACTGCATCGGGAATACTGTACCGCCCGTTCTCTTTCAGGATCTTCGCGAGCGTCTCGCCTTCGACGAATTCGAAGACGAGATAGGGCCCGACGTCGGACTCACCGGCATCGAAGACCGAGACGATGTTCGGATGTTTCAGCTTGCCCGATATCTCGCCTTCGCGGAGGTTATTGTCGCTATCGACATTGACGAGAGACTCTTCAGCAGTCGTGATGACCTTGATAGCGACCCGGCGTTTCAATGCAGGGTCGAATGCTCGATACACGACTCCCTGCGAGCCTTTGCCGAGCTCGCATTCGACGTCGAGACGACCAAATGAACCTGTCTTCGCTGTCATCGCCAGTGCCTTGCACGCTGATTATGTAAGTGGTTTCGGCCGATAATTCAGGAACTTGAGATTCCGGCGAAAAAACCCTGGGTGCCGAGCTAAAGGAAGTCCGGCATCGGTCGATAGCACTCATATGACATAACGAGAGAGCGACTATGGACATCTCGAATGTAGGCACCAGTCCGCTAGCCGGTACGACTTCCACCTCAGCGCCACCCGTCGGCAAGACGTCGATTCCCGCCGGCGCGCCCACCCGGTCTTCGGGCTATGAGCCGCGTGACCTCGGGCTGAACGTACTCCAGGCAGAGATACGGCAGGTCTTGAGCACGCGCCTGAAATTTTCCTTTACCAGCAACGGATATGACTCGTCAAAACTATCTGTCGCCGGTGTGGCCCGTGAATCACTGTCAGCGGCGAGCTGGTTGCTTCGGGAAGCGCCTCTGGAGGCGGCCGAGGAGCTGCGTGAGCTTCGCGACGATATTGAAGACGCCGGCGCTGCAACCCGGAAGGTGGTCGCAGACGACGACTTACCCGACGTCGAAAAAGCGCTCACGAGAATAGGCAACGGCCTGGACAGCATCGGCGAGGAAGCCTCGAGAAACACGGAGTCGTCGGCTTCCGTTCTGGCAGCCGAGTCAATGGTCAAGCAACGGTCCTTAGTCAGGATTCGCACGCAGGACGGCGACGTGGTCACACTAAAGTTCCGCCAGCGAGAATCTCTGTCCGCCGAATCCGCAGCCGATGCAACGGGTTCAGTCACTCAGCTGGAGATGACCCGTCGTTCGCGAATGGACTTGAACGTACGCGGCAATCTCGACGAGGGCGAGCTTCAGGCGATAAAGGCGGTCTTCGAGCGCGCCCAGGACATCGCCGGCAGCTTCTTCGGCGGCGATCTGGCCAAGGCGTTCAGTAAGGCGAGTGAATTGGAGTTCGACCGGTCGGAACTCGCGAAGGTAAAGATGAAGTTTCGCGAACGAGAGATAAGCCGGATCCAGTTCGCACAGACGGGTCCTTATCCAGTTTCACAGCCGGCGGTCCCGGTCTCTCAAACTGAAGTGCCGGAAGTAGCTCCGCCGGACAGCCCCAAGCCGGTGTCAGACGATGAGCCCGTGGTCAGGATAAGCGAACCGAAGCCCGTTCTGGTCAAGGCCGACATCGAACCGGTTGCGGTTGCGACAGAGCCTGACAAACCCGTCACCGAGGAGCCCGGTGCGATTGAGCGCTTCGTTGTCGATATTCGAAACTTCCTGCGCGCAACAACGCAGGGGTTCGAGAAGCCGGACGGCCAGCGCTACTTCTACTCCGAGTCGTTCAAGCTCAGTCTTTTGCGGTCAGTGATTGAATCGAGCGCACCTGAACGGCCGGGCGATGAAGCCGATCGGGCCGTCGCGGTCGTGAACGCTATAGACGAGTCCGACTGAGAGTAGCGCGCGCCCGGCGCTCACCGTCGGCGAAAAAAGGTTTATTCGTTCCTGAAGACCAGCTTCGGCGTGCGATCAACAAAGAAGAGACCCCAGTGCTTCTCGGCGCCTTCGGCGTTGTCCGGATTACCTTTCCAGGGCTCGTCGAAAGCCTCGAAAAAGAAGACCGTTACGTTCTCCTGTTCAGCCCAGGCTTTCAGCTCATTGTAGTGACGGCGCTGGTTCTCTTCGTTTGCCTGCTCGCTGAATTCTGTCGCCGTCGTGGCCCAGCCGGCCTCCAGGATTGCGATCGGCTTGCCCGGAATAGCCTCGCGCACGCGTTCGATATTGTCGATGGTGTAGGCCAGGGCTTCGTCAACGGTCTTGCCTTCCCATGCGGGGTAGGTGTGTACGCCGAGAAAATCGACAACCTGCCCAAGCTCGTATCCGTCGGTCGCCCACCAGTCGTAGTTATCCGCCGTCGTGACAGGCACTTCCACGGCCGCCTGCACCTGCTTGATGTACTCGATGGCTGACTCGACGGTGACCATGTGATCGTTCCATTCGACCAGAGCCTCATTGCCCACGTTGATCGCAACGATTATCCCCGGATACTCCTTCGTCAGCCGAATGCCGTCCGCGACTTCTGCCGCGTTCAGGATCGTGTTGGCGGCGAGCTCGCTGTCAGGGATCGGCTCGTCCAGCCATGGGCAGCCCTCGTGATTGCTGATTTCAGCGCGCAACCAGATGCCGAGCAGCGCTTTGATCGGGAGATCGTGTTCTTTGATGATCGCCAGCACGCGTTCCGAGTTATCGCCGGTGTCGTACAGGCGAATGAGCTTGAAATCGTGCTCGACCAGGATCTGCAGGTCCTCCAGGATCTCCGCGTCACTCGGATTATTGGCGCCGTCTCCCCGATCCGGGTGCTGTCCTTCGCGGAAGCCCGAGTAGGCCACCGCCATGACCTCACCGGCCAGCAAATCACTTTCTTTCTGCATTGCTTCCTTCACCGCCGTCTGCGCTGCATCGCCACAACCGCTTCCGATCAAGGCGAGCACCGTAAGAGCCAAGATTCTTTGCACGTCATCAATTCCATGTTTTTGTCAGTGTCAGCGAGAGGTTCTGCCCGGTCGCATCCAGCCCTGAACCGTGGTAGCGGTAGGAAACGTCCAGGATGTTCTCCCATGCGAGCGTGAGTTCTAGACTATCATCAACCGCAATATCAGCGACAACGTCGGCCGTCACCCACCCGGCTGTGCCCTCCGGGTCGATGCGGCTATCACCGACGTCCCGGGCGCTCAGCCGATCCTGCTGATCCGCAAACCTCAACGCAGCACCGAGCGTGACTCGCGCGGACGCCGAGTAATCCAGTTTGAGCTGTCCGTTCAGCGGCGGCATCCGATCGGAAGGCTCTTCGACTTCGCCGGCGAGCCGCTGCTCACCGCGTGCATAATTGATGATGCCGTGCAGGCTGAACGCGTCTGAAAGATCCACGTCGAAGCCTGCTTCGACACCGTAGATTGCTGCGCTTGACGCATTCACACTTTGGACGACGCCGCGTCCATCCGGCGTTTGCTCTCCCGTCGTGACAGATGTGATGCGATCGTCATAGTCGAGGCGATACAAGACCAGCTCAACGCGCAGACGATCCGCTCGATATCGAAGGCCGAGGTCCGCGTGGGTCACGTGCTCGGAATCGAGTGACGTGTTCGGGATATTGAAGCGATTCCCCGGCCGGTTGCCGAGCGTCCCGAGGTCGAAAATGTTTGGCGCACGAAAACCGAAACCGATGTTGGACGTCAGTTGTAACGCATCGCTTAGGTTAACGATGATGCCGGCATCGCCGCTCAGGTCAGTGACGTCGAAGTCCGAAGCCTCAGTAAGCTCGGTCGCCGCCAGGTCGACGTCGACCCTGCTGAGCCGAACGCCACCACTGACCAATATCGACGGGCCCCACTCCCAGGTTCCGTTCGCATACATACCCGCCTGGGACAGGCTCGATCCATCGGGGAACCTCGGCGAGCGTGCGGTCTGCGCGCCGCCATCGAGGTCTCTCTCGATGCGGCTGCTGTCGACGGAATCGTGATAGAACTCGACACCGGTTATCCATGATGCAGCGCCCCGGGCGCCCGACAGGCTGCTGGACAGTCCCAACAGGTCGCTACGGTTCTCTTCGAATCGCCGCCGGTCGGATCCGAAACTGACACTCTTGCGGTCGTCGTCGATCCGTTGCCAGGCGAGGTCGACCGTCCAGTCGGTCCCACTGAAGCGATGCTCGTAGTGTGCGTGCAGGAAAGTTCGCGCATTGGGCGCGAAAAAGAATTCATCGGCGTCGGGCTCCGTTTGCCCGAATCCTGCGACAAGTTCGTCGACACGAGGCGTCTCCGGTTGCTCGGCCACCTGAAAGTCGACAAACCAGTTTCGCTCTTCCGATCGCCGGTAGGCGATGGCACGGGCACTGTACGCATCGAACCCACTCGGGCCTATACGATCGCCGCTGCCCGTTCTGCGATCGCCGGTCGTCAATGCGCTGCCGCTGAAGCCGATCGCGAGTGTCTCGTCACCGAACTCGAAACTGCCTTGCAGCTCACGCGTCAGCTCGGCGGTGTCCAGCCGACCCGTCAGCCGGCCACGACTGCCAGCGGTTTCGAAGGTCGGCTTCTTCGTGATGACCTGCACGACGCCGCCGACGGCATCGCTACCATACAGCGATGTCGGTGAGCCACGCACGACCTCAATACGCTCAACGGCTGCCGACGGCACGAGCGCGAGATACTGCGTCGGAGCGCTGCGAAAGATCGCATTGTTCAGCCGCATCCCATCGACGCTGTGCAGGATTGCCGAACCTTTCAGGCCACGAATAATGGCGGCACCCTGACCCGGCGTGGTCTGCTGGACGTATACGCCTACCTCATCCCGCAGTGCATCCGTCAGCAGTGGCGTGTCTGCTTCGGCAACGCTGACCGCGCTAGAGATCAGATCAACGTCGACCGGGCGTCGTGTCGCCGTGACGGTAATCTCATCGACAACGTCGGCATGTGCATCGGCAAGTATCAAGCCTGCCATGCACAGCATGGAGAATCGTTTCATGGATGACTGTTTGTGAGCTTGCGGGAATACGCAGGGCCGAAGGATAACACTGGATTGCCGACTCGATCAGGTCTGGTCAGGGGCTGCCGGTTCTGCTAGCGAGGCTCCGCGCCCGTCGAAGACTCTGCCGACTAACCGCCTAGCCCCCGTTTCATACTCAAACTGGCCTGCAAACTGCGTGGACGGGCGCCGTTCCTGGCTGCGGGCCTCTCCCGAAGACCGCGCCGACCGCTAGCTGATCGCTGCGCTACGCGAGCGCCCGTCGGTGTCGGTGAGCAGTGCCTCGAACTTGTGCGCCGGAACCGGTGCGCTGATCAGGTAACCCTGCGCGAAATCGCACTCGTGCTCGCGGAGGAATGTCATCTGGACTTCATTCTCAACGCCCTCGGCGGTGACCGTCATGCCCAACGTCTTCGACATGGCAATGATGGCGGCTACGATCGACCGACTGCTGTCGTCCGATTCGATCTCGGCAAAGAAACTGCGGTCGATCTTCAGGTTGCTGATCGGGTACTTGCGAAGATAGCTCAGCGATGAGTAGCCGGTGCCGAAATCGTCCAGCGAGACGGACACATCGAGACTCCGCAGCTCCTTCAGCATACGCACGGTCCTGTCGCCGCCGGCCATCAACGCGGATTCGGTGATCTCGACATCGAGGTACTTGGCCTTGACGCCGCTGTTTCGCAACGACCGGGCGACGATGAAGCCAAGGTCCTGGCGCGCGACCTGGATGGCCGACACGTTTACCGCCATGCTGATCGGAGGCAGGCTGCGAGCCTGCCACTCCTTGAGCTGGATGCAAGCCTGGTTCAGCACCCATTCGCCGATCGGAACGATGAGGCCGGTATCCTCAGCGATCTTGATGAAGGCGTCCGGTGGCACCATGCCGATCTCGGGATCGTTCCAGCGGATCAGGGCCTCTGCGCCGACGATCGCATACGTCTGCGGATCGACCTTGGGCTGGTAATACAACTCGAACTGGTTGAGCTCCAGCGCCTTGCGCAGCTTTGTCTCCATCTGCAGCCGGTTGGCCGCCGCCCGGTTCATCGATTCCGAGTAATACTGGTAGCTGTTTTTGCCTCGGTCCTTCGCGTGATACATCGCCGTGTCGGCATTCTTGATGATCTCGTCAACGGTGTCGGCGTCACCCGGGAACATGGCGATACCGATGCTGGAGCTGACGTAAAGCTCATTGCCCTCAATGATGAAGGGCTTTTTCAGTAGTTTGAAAATTCTACGGGCAACGGTGCGCGGTGCGTACTCGTCATCGACATTCCGCAGCATGACGACAAACTCATCGCCACCGAGACGAGCCATAAGAGAGTCCGACTTTTCCGAGCTGATGCGAGACAGCAGGTCGCCCGCACGGACCTCGGCAACGACGTCTTCGGAGAATCGCCTCAAGAGTTCGTCGCCAATTTCGTGGCCGAGTGTGTCGTTGATGCGACCGAAATCATCCATGTCGACATACAACAGGGCGAGTTTCTGGTTTTCCCGGCTCGCCTGCGCCATGGCGCCTTCGAGCTGTTGCCTGAACAACATGCGATTCGGCAAGCCCGTCAGGCTGTCGTGATAGGACAGGTACTGCACGTGTTCGTCCGAATCCCTTAGGCGATCGCCCATCGCGTTGAATGCGTCGGCCAGGTCCCCGAGCTCGTCGTTACTATAAGCAACCAGGGCGCCCGTCATACCATTGCTGTTCACGCCATGTGTCGCGTCGATGATCGCGCTCACGGGGCGCAGCACAATATGGTGCAGCGCGAGATAGAGCGCCGCAAAGGTCAGCGCGATGCCCGTTACCGTCACCAGCAGAACGACCAGTCCGAGCTTGCGGCTTGCGGCATACATCTGAGATTCAGGAATGACGGCGTACAGGTAGAGCCCGTCCTCGAGTCGTGTACCGAAGACGACGGTGACAACGCCAGCCACCGTCTGTTCGATAAAGTCACCTGACGTCGCAATGTTCGTCCAGTTGCTGTAATCGAGGTGTTGCGGAAACTCGGTCACGGCCCGCCTCGCGTGACCGTACAAGACCCGCCCGGCTTCATTGGCAACGAGGTAGTAGCCGAGGTCGCCGATGCCGCGCTTCTTCGTGCCTTCCTCGAGATTCTGTAGCGCGACCGAAAAGGTCACCGCGCCGATGGTGCTGCCATTAGCGTCGCGTACCTGTGTGCCGACAAGCAGCGAAGCCGTGCCGCCGGCGCTGTCTTCAAACGTCGTTACCGGCGCCTCGTCGCCGGCGAGAATTGATTGCACGAAGCCTCGGGGTATCAGCGACTCGCTGGAGGCATCGGTGCTCCTGCCGGCCAGCAACCCGGCGGCGTCGAACACCTGGATATCGTAGTAATCCGGGTAGGTCTTGCGAACGTTGGCGGCAATTGTGAGAAAATCAGTTGGGTCGCCGGTGGACGATGCGGACAGGAAGCGCAGCGTTTCAGGACTTTCGGCGAGAATGCGCGCATTGCCCGTCGCCGACTTCGTCTTCGCATTCATGTATATCCGGTAGACGCGCATCAGGGAGTCGATCTCGTCGACGACCCGGCCCTCGGCAGACTCACGGATCTGCGTATAGCTGACGTTGCCGAGAAACAGCAACGGGGCCATCACGAGCGGCATTAACAGCGCAACAAATTTCGTGCGTAGATTCACCGAGCACTTCGCCTATGCAATAAGAACGACATCACGCACTGCTGCCAACGCGTTATCCGTCAAAACGTCGGTGAGCAGGCGCCTGTCCACCTGAGTGAGCTATCGGCGGCTATATCTGAATCTTGAGGACCAGAAAGAGGGTTTTTGGGGCGTCAAAACGGCCCTGAGCGCCGTCCCTTCCGAATGGCCGGTAGACTCTCTCGCCTGAATTCGAGTGAAGCTAGTCGTCCGTCACCGGCGGAGTGATTCTGTACACCTGCGCATAGGGAATGTCGCGCTCGTCTTCTACTCGCAATTCGGCCACCAGCTCGAAGTTCGACGGGACGTTTTTTTCGATCGCGAGAGCAAAGAACAGCGGCGGATTCAGTCTCTTGAGCTCGTCGAGCGGCGTCGGCACCGGGCCGTCGTCCGTCGTCGTGTAGATATCGTAGATGTGTACGAAGACGTACTCGAGGTAGGGCGCATAGTCCAGCAGCTCGGACGGGTCGGACCTGAGCAGCGTTTCTGCGAAAAGCAGCTTCTCGCCGTGCTGCTTCGTTAGCAGGAAGTTGTTCGATATCACACTGCAACCCGTGTGATACCGAATCGGGTGACCATCGTCCTGCGCGTTCAGAGCGATCCCCGGGTTGGTGGCGCAGGCCTCCGCGAACTCACTGAAGATCGGGTGAACGACGGCATACTCCCTGTCGAGCCCGGGTACCTGTTTCTGAAAGAGCTGGTGACGCAGCGCTGGCTGCATCAGCACCAGCAGAGCGATCAGTGTCACGCCTGCGAGGACAGAAGGCTTCAAACCTTTCGCCTCGCCGAGGCGATGGGCAAAGTAGACACCACCTGCGAGCAGCGCCCAAGCACCGAACGGATGAAAGCGAAACTGTGTCAACAGCATCACGATGCCGAGCAGGCCGGAGACGGCGAAGAACAGGTTGCGCTGATTCTTGGCCGTAAACGCGAGCCACAGGAATCCCGCGAACACGACCGGCGCGAGCAGCAGCAGGTAACCGTAGAATCGCGTCGCAGCGAGAAGGGAGCCGGACTGGAGCGCCATCTGCAGCGGGCTCTTCACTTCGGTAATCGCCTGCAGTCCGATCTGGCCGCCGGCGACGTAGTTCGCGCCCACGAAAAAAGGGATGACGAGGGGCAAAGCGAGTACCGCGAGCGACGCACCGACAATGGCCAGGTTCCTGTTCGAGTACGGCCGGCGTTGCATCAGCAAGAGCGCTGCGGTTGAACACAGCGCCACGTAGAAGTGGAACCATGAGAAGGTCGTCAGCTCGAAAAAGAACTGCCGGAAGGGCTCGGACGGCAGCAGCACGATCGTCGCACTCGTGAGCAACGCGGCAGCTGTCACATGCAGTTTCTCGAAAGGCTCGCGCTGACCTCTAAGCCAGAACACCAGTACGGAAATGAGGACGGGGATCTGCAGCACGAACAGGCTGGTGTGAGCCGCGGGCGCAATGCCGAGCACGACGCCTAGTTGCACGGCCGCCGACGTGGAGCCCGGTTTATCGAACAGCCGAAGGCCCGACCAGGTCACCAGCAAGACGAACGTCAACTCGAGGAAGTGGTGATCGATTACCCCGACCCCGTGCAAGAGCTGCGTCAGAGGCGAGAGCGCGAAACCAAGCAGCGCGACGGCCGACAGTGCCAGAGGCAACTTCAGGCTTCGCAGCAGCAGGGTCAGCAGGGCGACGTTGACGAGCAGCCAGAAGACCGGCACGTGCGCGAGGAACTTCATCGGCTCCATCTCCGGTCGGACCCAAAGCGCCAGTCTCAGCGCCTGCGCCATCAGGTAGTCATACGCCCATGGCCACGTAATCCAGCTTCCCTCGGGCGCGTGGATCATCGTGTCGAACTCATAGAAACCGCGCTCGCCCATGGCCGCATCGAGGATGCGTCTCGCGTGATACATGGCATCGTTGCCGGCCGGAATGTACTCACCGCCGACCAGCGTCCCCGGGAGGAGGCTCAACGCGGGAATGACCGCGACGAGGCTTGCGACCAGCCACAGCGCGATCAGTTTGTTGTCGGACTTTGACGTCTGCACCGGGTCAGTCTCGATTCACGTGTCGGAAGGTCCAGAACTTGGCGCTGAAGAAGTTGAACACCATCGCGGCGAGCGAACCCACTACCAACGCGATGACCGGCAACTGCTGCAGAGCCGGAACGGCCAGCAGGACGCCGGCGTAGACGCCAACGTTGATCAGCATGCCGACCGACTGCGCCGCGAGGTGGCGCAGGTACTCTGGTCCCTTGGCGTTCGACGTTTGGAAGACGACGGTCCGGTTCAGGTACCAGGTCGCGGTCATCGCGACGATGACGGAAAAAGCGCGCGAGACGAACGGACCATAGCCGAGCAGGAACAACGTCTGCAGGAACACGGCGTCAACGAGAAAACCGACCGTGCCGACGAACACGAACTTCGGGAACAATCGCCTGTTGCCGGAATCGCTCACGTTGGAATCATGACGCCAGGCGCTTGCTGACGCCTACTCTCCGAAGCGCCGGGCGTCCGGACCCGGAATTCTGAGGTATGACAGCCGTTTGAGCTCGCGCCGGCCGCGCGTGACCGTGTCGAGGATGAAGCCGCAGGCAAGCGCGAGAAACGCGAGTACCATCAGGCCCGTCGACAGGATCGCGGTCGGGAAGCGCGGCACGAGTCCGGTCTCGATGAACTCGATGATGATCGGTACGGACAACAGGACCGACGCCGTCGCCAGTACCGCAAAGACGACACTGAAGAAGGCCAGCGGTCGCTCCTCTTTCAGCAGAACGATGATCGTGCGCAGGATGCGGGCGCCGTCGCGATAGGTATTCAGCTTGCTCTCCGAATCCTCCGGGCGTTCCTTGTAGTGCGTATCGACCTCGGCCTGCGGCATACCCAGTTCGAGCGCATGCACGGTCAGCTCGGTCTCGATTTCGAAGCCGCCGGAGAGCACGGGGAAAGACTTCACGAAGCGCCGCGACAGAACGCGATAGCCGGACAGCAGGTCCGACACGCGCCGGCCGAAAGGCGCCGATACGAGATTGGTCAGGAGCTTATTGCCGAAGCGATGGCCAAAACGATAGGCCTCGGTTGACGTCTCAATGCGGCGGCCCGTGATCATATCCAGGCCGTTGTCCAGCAACTCGCTGACCATGGCCGGCGCAGCGGCCGCATCGTAAGTGTCATCGCCGTCCACCAGGATGAATACATCCGCCTCGATGTCGGCGAACATGCGTCTGACGACGTGTCCTTTGCCCTGCATCGGTTCGCTGCGAACAATGGCGCCGTGCTCTTCCGCGACCTCGATGGTGCGATCGGTCGAGTTGTTGTCGTAGACATAAACAACGGACTCAGGGATCGCGCGCCGAAAGTCGTCAATCACGGTGCCGATCGTGCTTTCTTCATTAAAGCAGGGGACCAGAACGGCGATTCGGGTCCTTCTACGGTCCCTGTCACTGGCCGCACGTCGCTCAATTCGCTCTACCTCACTCATCCGCGAATTGTAACCTAGGTATTTGTCTGGCAACGGTATTTGGTCACGAAAGTCGACTTCGGCCTGAGGCATACTACGCGGAATCTGACAGGAGAAAGCGTGAACAATCCCGAAGCTGCCGGGCCGCGGACGAGCGGGCCGGATTACAGGAACGTCGTCATCTGGGCCGTCGCGACCTCGATCACGATGGTCGTTGCGTGCCTGAACATGCCGTCCGTGTTTACGCCGCTGGGTATCGTGCCGTTCGGCAACGACGCCTTCTACCACGCATCGCGAATCCTGGACACGGCGGTCACGGAGCGAGGGTTCTACCAGTTCGATGCCATGATGCACGTGCCCGAGGGTAGCTGGGTGTCCTGGCCCTGGGCCTATGACCTGTTGCTGGCGGGCCTCGTCAGCCTGCAACAGACCATTGCACCGGCGGGCGACCCGATGGCCCTGCTCGTATTCATTCCGGTGATCTGGACCGGCGTGAACATGGGACTGCTGCTCGGAATCTGTTCGCAGCTCGGCCTGCGCATCGAGTTTCGTGCTCTGGTCCTGCTCGGCTTCGCCTTGCTGCCAACGACGCAGACGCAGCATCGACTCGGCCAGATCGACCACCATTTCATCGAGTTGTCCTTCGTCATGCTGTGCACATGGCTCGCGATGCGTTGGCTGAAAGACAGCTCGAATCTCCGACTCGCGGTTGGCTGCGGTGTCGCACTCGGCTTGGCACAGGCATTTCATCACGCGCTCTTCATCCTGCAGCTGCCGGTGCTGCTGAGCGTGGCGCTGCTCTGGTTCAAGGGCAACCTGCCCGATCCGAAGGCGGTCAGGTTCATGGCCGTCGCATTGCTGGCCGCTCAGTTGGCTGTCGTTGTGCCGTCCGGCCCGTTCCTCGACATGCAGTTCAACATGACGACGCTGTCCTGGTTCCACCTGTACATCGCCTGTTGCACGGCGGGCCTGCTCGTCGCGATGACGATGCGGCCGTTCTCGCTATCGATGCTCGCAGGCTTGGGCGTTGCCGGTATCCTGCTCGTGATCCCGGTCACCGCCCAGGTCACCCGCGGTGCGGACTTCGTCGCCGGGCGCATGGAGATGCTGTCCGAGATCCTCGAGATGCAGAGTCCGTGGGCGATGATCAGTGGTGATTTCGGTTTCAACGCTACGATTGGCCTGTACAGCCTGTTCATCGTGTTTGTCCCTTTCCTGCTTCTTTTCTGCATCTGGCGACTCGTCAAAGAAAGTAAGGCGCATCTGATCGTCTACACGATGTTTGCGACCGTCGGCATGGGCCTGATGCTCATGCAGTACCGGCTCAACTACTTCGGCGCGGTATTTATGCTCAGTGTGCCGTGGTTCGCTCTTGCCTACGTGCCGGCAGTCCAGCAAATGAAGCGCAGCCTGGTCGGCGTCTGTGCGGCGCTGGTGTTCCTGGTCGGGTTTCGTCCGGCACTCGTCGGCCCGCTATTGAACGAGTACCCGGTCGCCGGCAGCGTGCTGTACGAGACCGTGCAGCCGCTCATGACGGTGCTGGCTGATGCCTGCGAGGAGGATCCCGGTATCGTGCTCGCGGCGGGGCAGTTCGGTCACCACCTGTCGTTCCACACGGACTGCAGCGTGATCGCGAACAATTTCCTGATCAGCGACTTTCACTTCATGAAGGTCCAGGAAGTTAACGATCTCTTTCGCGTGCCGGCCGACGTTCTGGCCTCCGCCGGCAGCCCGATCAAGTACATACTGATTATGCTCGCCGACACGCACGAGATGGTCGACGGCGTCACGGTGTTGAAGGACCTCGACAACATCGAGCAAAGAAACCCGCGGCTGATCCGGGACCTCGTGTTCAAAGATGATCTGCCGGACGGCATTGAACCGGTGAAGCTCCTGGAGTTGATACGTGAAGATGGTTCAACGCTTCCGCTGGCCGGCGTCTACAAACTCACCAACTAGGTTCTACGATTCTACGGACAGAAAAAAGGGCAGCTGAAGCTGCCCTTCTTCGTTCGTGCCGTACGCCGGATCAGAAGCGGAATGCCACGCCCAGCTGGATCCGATATACCGAAGGCAATTGCGCAATCTCCGGCGCAGGAACCAGCGATGACGGATCGCCCGGTACGTAGCCCGGCAGCGATGACAACACGTACTGCGAGCCATCACCCGACAGCGCGACGGCTGCTGGTGCGACATTGGATGGCGCCGTGTAGCTCTCGACGCGCCCCCAGTTGTCGTTCAACAGGTTGCCGAGGTTCTCGATGTCCAGCGTCACGTCAAAGCTGAAGTCATTCGGCAACGTGAACTCCTGCATCAGGCGCAGGCTGACCGTGTTGACCCAGCTCGTCCTGCAGTTGTTGCGTCCAACGATCTCGCCGCGGTTTTCGCTCAGGCACGGCGTGGCCGAAATGAACGCGTCGAGGTCCGAGAGGAACTGCGGATCACCGGTGATGATCGGGTCACCCGGTCCGGTCGGAACGTAGAACAGCTGATTGCCGATGTTGTCGCCCTCGGAGCCGAAGTCTGCGAGGAAGTTACCGCCGAACGTGCCTACGCCGTTGCTGCCGAACACGTAACTGTAGTGGCGTCCGGAACGGCCCTGGTAAACGAGGCCGGCCATGGTACGGTTATCGCCGAACAGCGTGTTTTCCCAGGTCAGCTGAGCCGTATAGCGATGCTCGACTTCGTAGCGAGACGGCGCGACGCCCGGGTTGTTCAGGTCCGTGCTCGGATCGAACGCCAGCGTCTCGAACGTCACAAAGCGGTTGTAGGAACGCAGTTCTTCGATGTCCTGGTGCGTGTAGCCGAGGTTCAGGTCGAGTGTGCCGTACTGTGTGTCGAAGATTTTCGACGCCTTCAGCGTCAGGACCGTGCCTTCGCCTTCGCTGGTGTTCCTCGTGATGTAGTCGGCATCCGCCGGGAAGTCGTAGATCGGACGTCCGTCCGGCGCCGAGCCTACGACGCTGCGGCGTGCCTCGATGATGTCATAGCCGTTCTCCACATCCGAATAGATCAGGTCTGCCGACAGCTGCCAGTCATCGCCGAGGTTCCAGGCGCTGAGATCGGCCAGGTAGTCGATGCCGATGCTGTACTTCCACGTGCTCAGGATGTCATAGTCCGGGTCGATCGCATCCGTCTGGCCAACCGGGTTTACACCGATCAGCGGCTGCAGGAACTGGAACGCCGCATTCGGGTCGGGCAGCGCCGCAACCGCATCATCCAGCGCGTCGCTGACCGGCGGTCCGAAGAACGGCGCGAGGAACGAGGCGAAGGTGCGGCTGATGCCGTCGCCGGCGTAGCTGTTCGACAGGATGATCAGCGGCGCGCCGCCGCCAAACAGGCCGGCTCCACCGCGAATCGTCGTACGACCGTCGAGGTCCCAGCTGAACCCGAAGCGCGGCATGACGAGGTCTTTGCCGTCCAGGTTCTCGCCGTTCGCGAAGCCGCGGCGAGCCAGGAAGTTCGGGTTGTCCGTGATCGGATCGTCGTTGGTCAACGTGTCGTAACGAAGGCCGTAAGTCAGCGTCAGGCTGTCGGTGGGGCTCCACTCGTCCTGGATGAAGAAGCTGTCGGTATCCAGCGTGAAGTTTGCCTCAGCATCGGTAGCCACACCGGTATTCGAGTTGCCGTACAGCGCGAATCCGAGCACCCGGTTTTCGAGGTCGTCGATCGAGAAGAACGTGAACTGACCTTTCGAGAACGGCAGGAAGCGGTTCCGCACCGACTTGGACTCACGCTCCCAGCCGGCCGTTATGACGTGGTTCCCCGTCGAATAGTCTGCCTTGATGCGGAACACGTCAGACTCGTTGTCCAGTTCGTTGGAGTGCCTGAACTGGTCGCCGCCCGCGTTGATCGTGCCGCCATCGTCGGTAAAGATCTGGAATGCGGGCGTATTCGTATCGAAGCTGATCTGGCGGTTTTCGACTTCCTTGGTGCCGACCTTGATCTCGGTGGACAGGTTATCGGTCCAGAATGAGAACAACTGGGCGGAGTAGGCCGTCAGCTTTTCGTTGATGTTGTAACGATTCGACTGCAGCGCTGCGACCGTCGGGAAGTCGTCGAACGACACATCGCCGTCAGCGACCTGGTAAGAGGCGACCGCTCGATGGTTGTCGTTAATCGTCCAGTCGAGCTTGATGAGGATCTTCTCGTCCTCGTCGGTGTCGCTTGCCGCGTACGGGCCCGGATCGAAGCCGTATTCGGACTGCAGTACGCTGCGGACGCGGTCGACGTCAGCCTGGGTCACGCCCGCGATAGCGGAGATCGGCTGCGCATTCGACGGCCGCGTGGTCTCGAACTTCTCGTAGTTTGTGAAGAAAAACAGCTTGTCCTTAATGATCGGGCCGCCCAGCGTGAAGCCATAGACCTCTTCGTCGAAATCGCCAAGGTCGATATCCACACCGTCGGAGGTGTCGCCGGTCATGCTGTCGTCTGTGCTGAGATAGAAAGCGCTGCCGCTGAAGTCGTTCGTACCTGACTTCGTGACGATGTTGATGTTGCCGCCGATGAAGTTGCCGTAGGTGACGTCGAACGGCGCAATATTGACGTTGATGGCCTCGATCGCGTCGATAGAGATCGGTGAGCGCTGCGTCGCTGACGCGTTCTTCGACAGGCCGAAGTTGTCATTTTGTGGCACGCCGTCGATCGTCACACTGTTGAAGCGGAAGTTCTGTCCGGCCATCGAGACAGCCGGGCCGCGAGCAACACTGTTGTCCACCAGGATTTTCGGGTCTCGGGCCAGCGTCGAGACGAAGTCGCGCGATACCGAAGGTGTCGCATCGATCTGCGCCCGGTCGAAGCCGGCGCCAATGCCAACCGCGAGTTGGTCGGACACACCTTCCGCGGTGACAACGACTTCCTCGACATACGGGCGCACGGCAAACGGAACGACCTCGGTCTTGTCTAGCTCCAGGTAAATGCCCTGGATGACGTCTGCAGAGAAACGGGTGCTGTCAGCGACCGATACCTCGTAGGGACCACCCACCGCCAGGCCGCGTGCCGTTACGACACCAGCCGCATTGCTGGACTGTGTGATTCTGCGTCCGGTCGGTATGTGATGAATCAGCATTGTAACGCCGGACACGCTGGCACCGTCTTCGTCCGAGACGACAATGCGCATTGAAGCCGTCGTCTCCTGTGCTGCGACGATACCCGCAGAAAACAAACCGGCAGCGCACAGTGTCAGGCAGAGCATCAAGCGCCTGGCTTGAAGGAAATGAAGTGACATTGAGGATCCCCTGGTTGGAATTTTTGTTGACCCGAAGTCGCCCTGGAAGGCGCGTCTTGTTGCCGGCCGATCATAGCACCGCAGCCGGCGCCGATGCAGCGCCGGCGATGAGTATCAGGAGCGCGTTACGCGCCATACTTAAAAACGCAGAAAAGAGGTCCTCGTAAGCAAATGAAAAACCGAGACAACCCCTTGTCCAGCATCTTGAACAAAACAGAAACCTGGTGTGGCTGTTGCGAGAGTCGCTTTGCTTCACACAGCCGACAACGAAAAACGGCGGCCCAAGGCCGCCGTCTGTTCGCTAACGTCGATCGACGAATCAGGTCTTCGAAGCCTCAAAAATGGCCCCGATGGATCCATCCAGCATCGCGTTGAACTCGTCATCGGTCTGCTGTGCAGACAGGCCCTCGGCCAGTGCACGTGAGAAGCTCGCGATCATGCCGTGTTGCCTGGCGAGACGCTCATTGGCCTCATCGCGGGAGTAGCCACCGGACAGCGCGACCACCCGCACGCAGTTCGCGTGTGCGATGGCGTCGGCGTACAGGTCGTCTTTTTCAGGCAGCGTCAGCTTGAGCATGACGAGCTGATCGTCGGCGAGGGCGTCGAGCTGCGACATGATTTCGGCGTGCAGCATGTCTTCGGCTGCTGCCTTGTCCGGACAGTGGATATCGACTTCCGGCTCGATGATCGGTACGAGGCCGGCCGCGATGATTTGCTTGCCGATTTCGAACTGCTGGTCGACGATAGCCTTGATGCCCTCGGCGTTAGCCTGCTTGATGACTGAGCGCATCTTCGTGCCGAATACGTCCGTCGTCTTCGCGCGCGCCAGCAGCTCGTCGAGCCCCGGAATCGGCTTCATCAACTGTACGCCGTTCGCCTCATCGGCCAGGCCCTTGTCGACTTTCAGGAAGGGCACAACCTTCTTGACGTTCCACAGGTACTGGGCGGTCGGCTGTCCTTCGACCTGGCGATCCATCGTGTTCTCGAACAGGATGGCGCCGAGAATACGGTCCCCGTTGAATGACGGGCTTGTCATGATTCGCGTGCGCATTGCGTGCACGACGTCATACATCTCTTCGTCATTGCTCCAGGCGTCTTCCGTAACGCCGTATAGGCCGAGTGCCTTGGGCGTGCTGCCGCCACTCTGGTCGAGGGCTGCAATGAATCCGGGCGTGTTGCGTGCTTTGTCTAACTGGTCGTCGAAGGTACTCACTGTCTTGTTCTCTTATCGGTTGAGTTTTGGAAAGCGCAAATTGTACAGCAACCCGGGCCAGAGACGATCAGGATTTTCCGCAAACACCCCCGAAATCCCGTGCGCGTCAGAGCCCGTCCGCACTGATTCCCACGGACTTGGGTACGAGGCTGTCCAGCTCGCTGCTCCAGGGTATGCAGAGGAAGGACTCAGGGCCGTCGATAATGACGGACACGACGTCCTGCTGGCCCCGGTCCGTCGCCAGTCGACGGCGCCTGAGCATCTGCACGGACTGCCAGGGCACGATGAGGCTGCCGAAGGGTTGCGTGTTGACCGAGAAGCCGGATTCTGCGACGTGGACTTCCATCGCAAAGACGACGTCGTCGCGATCGAGTTGTCCCGTGCCGACGTGTCGTCGCGCGCTTCGGAACTCGACGGGCAGTTTCGTTACTCCGAAGCGAGCGAGCAGGTAGTCCCAGTTGCCCGCGTCCATGTAGGAACGCATGAACCCGTTCATCAGGTAGTTACTGACGAGCTTCAGCATGATGACGGCTATGACGATGACAGCCAGCGTGACGCCGATCGCTGTGTTCAGCTGCGCGTCCAGGACCTCTGCAGCAACCAGCCAGGCCAGCGCCGGCAGCCCGATGCCGGCGCCGATCGCGGACCATCGAATCGCCTGGAACCGCAGCGTTATGGGATCGAATCGGATAGCGTTCTCGCTTGCTTGTCAGCAGCGCTGTCGTCGGTCGGCCTCTGCTGCTGGGGTCGGGACGGCCTAACGAAAATACCAGTCGTTGCGGTTCGCAGCGGTCGGCTCGTAGCGCAGGTAGTCAAAATCGGCATAAGCACCGGCCTCGCCGTTGCCAGTCGCGTAGAGACCGATGTAGACCCCAGTGTAATTGAAACCATCGATCATCGCGGGCGACAGAGACGTCAGGTCGACACCCGCCACCAGGCTCTTCCAGTCTCCGCCAGGCAAGCGGTACAGGAACTCAGCTGACAGGTAGTCTGCACAGACCTGGAGATCGATTGTCTGCCCGGTGACCGTCGCGGAGCTTAAATCGGACCACTGGCCGTTCAGCAGGCGGCGAAGCCTGAGTACGCCGTCGCGTACGGTGAAGGCAACAACGGAACGGTCATTCTGCATCAGCACCAGTCCGGCCTCGTCGTCGCTCGCCGTGTCGAACTGCATTCGCGTTTCGGCCATGTACTGGAAGTCGCGCTGCCGTATGCCTAAGAAGCTGTATCGGGATTGCGGTCCGATGAACCCGGGTCCTGCGTTCAGCCTCAGGAATCCCCGGTTTGCATCGAGGCTGTGGAATTGCTCATCGTGTGTACGCCGCATATTCCACTCGCCGCCCAGGTCTCCATCGTCAAACTCATCGATGAAGCGGGTGTCCAGCGCCTGCCGGGTGTCCTCCATGGGAAGTTCGTTCGTCAGTTCGATGCGGCCCGTGGCCGGGGCGACGACCGGAAATGTGTAGCGCTCCGCCTTCCATTCATAGGGCTCGGTCTCCCAGGTCACCGGCGCGAGGAAGGTCTCGCGACCGAGGATGCCATGCGCGCTGTCGATCAGCCGCCAGCCGAGCGTCACCGCGAACCAGCGGCCGTCCGGCGTGTCGGTGAGGTCCGCGTGTCCGACCCCGGTGATCGGATGGTCGTAGCTCAGGTGCCTGTGCGTCAGGATCGGGTTGCGTGGATTGTTCAGGTACGGACCGGTAGGGGATTCGCTGATCGCGATTGCGACTGCGTGCTCGAAACCGGTGCCGCCTTCGGCAAGCATCAGGTAGTAGTAGCCGTCCTTCTTGTACAAGTGCGGGCCTTCGGCATGCGCACCCTGGCAGCAGCCGCGCCACAGGTAATGCTTGTCGCCGGTCAGCTGCATCGTTTCGAGATCCAGCTCCTGCAACCAGATCTCGGCCTGGCCCTCGAATTCGGGATCCGGCGGATGCCAGTTCCCCGTGTACCAGACGCGGCCATCGTCATCGAACAACAACGACGGATCGATGCCGGGCGCGTCGTCGAGAATGTAGGGCTCGGACCAGGGTCCGCGTGGATCCTCCGCGGTCACGATCAGGTTGACCGGCTTGTTATGCACGATGTTAGTCACGACGACGTAGAAGGTGCCGTCGTGATAGCGGATGGTCGGGGCGTGCACGCCGCCGGAGGAGTCCGCAGTATCCAGGTCGATTTGCGACTCTCGGTGCAGTGCGTGGCCGATCAACTCCCAGTTGACGAGGTCACGGCTGTGGTAGATCGGCAGCCCCGGGAAGTATTCGAAGGTCGAGTTGGTCAGGTAGTAGTCGTCGCCGACCCGAACGATCGACGGGTCCGGGGCGTACCCCGGTATGACGGGATTGTTGAATGACTCGGAAAAGGCCGGCTGTCCGATCAGGCAGCCGGCCATTAACAGAGCCTTAAGCCGGCGCCGGTGCTTCTGCCGTCGAACCGCCACCGCGGCGCTTCTCGAGCTCGATACGAATCTCATGTGCCCGCTCCTCGGTGATCGTGAAGGTGTAGACAGCCCACATGGCAATCAGCGAAGCGGCTGCAGGGATCACGGCATCGAACAGGCGCATCAGGAAGATCGCACGCTCGGTCTGGTCGCCGCCAAGCGCGACGTCGAAGCCGGTCGCATTCAGCAGGTAACCGCCACCCGCGATGGCCGCGGCCATGCCGAGTTTGACGACCCACCAGAATATCGACCCGTACATACCCTCTCGACGCTCATTGGTATTGAGTTCGTCTGCGTCCACCACATCCGCGATCATTGACGGCATGATCGTAAACAGGCCGCCCAGACCGAAGGCGATCAGCGGTGCCGGCAGAACCACGAGGATAGGAATGTCCGGGTTGTAGCAGAACCACTTCATCAGGTAACCGATCATCGATACCAGGGTCGAGATGATGAACGTGCGGCGTTTACCGAGCCGGGTACTCATCCAGGTGACGAGGCCGATGACGACAAACGTCGAGAAGGTCTGCACGGTTCCGGCAAGGCCGACATACAGTCCACCCATCTCCTGGTCGCCGCCCGAGACGAAGTAAATGATGACGTAGGCCTGGAACGACGAAATCAGGATGAAGCCGTTGAAGACGAGGAAGGTCGCAAGGCAGAGCTTGAGGAACGGTATGAACTTGAGCGCCTTACCGAAGCCGACGAAGAAGTCCTTTAACACGGCACCGATGGCCTGGCCCGCGGACGTCGGTGCGTCATCATCCGGCGGCGGCGCGGCTTCACCGGTTGGAATCTGCTGCGAGAATCGTTCCTTCAGGAAGATCGCCGGCAGGATGCCGACGGCGATCGAGAAGACGCCGATCGCAATTGCGACACCGGCTGCGCCGTCGACGATGTCTGTGAAGAAACGGTCGTCCTGCATGATGAGCAGCAACCAGGGCGGTACGAAATAGGCAAGCTGGCCGATGAAGTTCTGCGTACCCATCAGTCGCGTTCGCTCGTGATAGTCCGGCGTCAGCTCGTAACCCATTGCCACCCACGGCGTCGCGAAAATTGTGTACGCAAGGTAGAAGATTAGCGAGCCGACGAGGAAGTACCAGAAATAGAAGTTCTCGCTCATGCCAAGCGGCAGCTGCCAGAGAACCGCATAAATAATACCGACAGCGATAGCACCGACGAGGATGTAGGGTCGGCGCCTTCCCCAGCGACTCTTCGTGTTGTCCGATATGTAGCCCATCAACGGATCGGTGATGGCGTCAGTCAAACGCGGCAGCGCGCCGAGCAAGCCGACCAGGGCCGGGTTCATACCCAGGCCCAAATTAAGCACGATCATCATGCCACCGATGGAACCGGCTAACAGGTTGTTTACGAATGCACCCGCGCCATAAATAACGCGGTTAGGAACGCTGATACGGTCCTCTGGAGCCGTCTCGAACTTTTTTGTTGTCATTATTTCTGCCCCCCGCAGACGGACCAAATGTACCGTCAATTGACAACGTTGTCATCCGCGAGGCGGCGGAGCGCGGCCAGCAGAGCGAATTCTCAACTGTTTCATCTTGTAATTTGTCGCCGCGGTGCCCTCCACACAGCCCCGAAATCTGCAATGCTTGCAGGCGACTCCAAAAAACTCATCGGAACACGCATGCGCGTAGCAATCATTGGTGGAACAGGTTTTATCGGCGGTTACCTCGTCGACGCCCTGCTGGCCGACGGCCATATGCCGTCGCTTCTGGTCCGCTATGGAAGTGATGACAAGGTTCGTCACAGAAACGCCTGTCGAGTCATTCACGGTGAGCTGACCGACGAGGCCGCGATTGGATCCACGCTGGAGGATTGTTCGGCGGTTATTTTCAACGTCGGCATTCTGCGTGAAGAGGGAGACGCCACTTTCGAGAACCTGCAGCTTCGGGCTGTAGAGCGGGTATTCGAGGCAGCCAAATCGAACGGCGTCCAACGCTTTCTGCTGATGAGCGCAAACGGTGTCTATGCAGATGGCACCGACTATCAGCGTACGAAGTTCCTCGCCGAAGAGACCGTTAAGAACAGCGGCATGGACTATACGATTTTTCGACCGTCTCTCGTTTTCGGCGACCCTCGGGGCCTCATGGAGATCGGTACGCAGCTGCTGAACGACGTCATCCGGCTGCCAATTCCGGCCGCCGGCTTTACGACCGGGCTCAGGCCGAGAAAGGACGCGGTGATGATGTCGCCTGTACATGTCCGCGACGTGGCAGACGCCTTCACGGCCGCGCTGGCTGACAGCGAGACGATTGGCAGGACGTTTACGCTGGGCGGTCCCGAGTCGCTTTCCTGGGCCGAGATCGTCAAGCGCGTAGGCCGCGCCGTCGGAAAGAACAAGTGGGTACTGCCAGCGCCGATCTTCCTCGTGAAGATTCCCGTCATGCTGCTCGACTGGATTCCCAACTTTCCGGTTACGCGAGACCAGTTAACGATGCTTGCAGATGGCAATACCGCCGACCCCGGCGAGCTGGAAGCGTTGATCGGACGTCCGCCCAGGGCGTTCACCGTCGAAGCACTGCAATACCTCGCAACGAGACGAGCCGAATCCGGCGTACGTCAGACGAGCTGAAATCTGTTGAAACATTTCGATACGGCCGCGAGACCATTTCGCGATCGACGGTCCGTATCTTCGACTGCGTTTTCCATAACTCAACAACAGCTCGAAGTTTACAAGGAGTTAGTAACGTGCAAATCAAGAAGATCATTTCGTTCGTCGCAGCAGCCATCGTCACATTCGGCTCAAGTGCCGCTTTCGCCGGAGGCTACGGCGACAAGTCCTACGGTGACAAGAAGGACATCGTAGACACCGCCGTTTCCGCAGGTCAGTTTGAGACGCTCGCAGCGGCTCTGACAGCAGCGGGTCTCATCGACACCCTGAAGGGTGACGGTCCGTTCACCGTATTCGCACCGACCGACGAAGCGTTTGCCAAGCTGCCGGAAGGTACGGTTGAAAACCTGCTGAAGCCGGAAAACAAAGACCAGCTGATCGCTGTACTGACGTACCACGTCGTTCCTGGCAAGGTCATGGCTGCCGATGTCGTCAAGCTTGACGCAGCGACGACCGTCAACGGCGCGGACGTTACGATCGCGGCCAACGATGCCGGCGTCACCATCGACGCAGCTAATGTCATCAAGACCGATATCAAGACCAGCAACGGCGTCATCCACGTGATCGACTCCGTCATTCTCCCGAACTCATAAGTTCGTTTGAAACAGGGCGGTGGCGCAGGGACGCGCCATCGCTTTTTCTATGAACCTCTCTTCATTCACCGCTCCTGCGACCGCTGTCGTCATCGGCGCCTCCGGTGGCATTGGAGCAGCCGTCAGGCAGCATCTCGAAGACAGTCCGGTCTTCAACGACGTCATCGCCTTTCGACGCCCCGCACTCGACCTGAAGGATGAAGACAGTATCCGCGGGGCCGCAGCGTCCATTGACCGGCCGATCGATCTCGTCTTCGTCGCAACCGGTGTTCTGCACACAGACAGCTACCAGCCCGAGAAGGCGCTGCGACAGGTTGATCCGCAGGCAATGCAGGACGTCTTCGCGATCAACACCATCGGACCGGCACTTGTTGCAAAGCATTTCCTGCCAAAGATGAGGAAGGACGCGAAGTCCGTATTCGCCGCGCTGTCGGCCCGGGTCGGCAGCATCTCCGACAATCGCTTAGGTGGGTGGGTGTCCTACCGCGCATCCAAGGCGGCGCTCAACATGGTGTTGAAAACCGCGGCCATCGAGCATCGTCGCAGCCGTCCGCAATCGGTGCTGCTGGCGCTGCACCCGGGAACGGTGGACACGCGGCTATCGTCGCCTTTCCAACGCGGCGTACCCGACGGCAAGTTGTTCGACCCTGCGTTTTCGGCTGGCAAGCTTCTGCAAGTCATTGACCACGTGCAGCCCGACGACTCCGGCAGCTTCTATGCCTGGGATGGCCAACCCATAACATTCTAGCCTGATCCAGCCTTCCAGCTTGATTCGCTGCCGGTCCGGGGCGACACTCGTTGCTCGCCCGGCGCAGATGTCTATTTACGCGTCCGGGCAGTTTCGAGAGCCCTGAAGAAGGACAACAATAAATGGGTGATATCCGTCGCTGGATACTGATGCTGGTGCTCGGATTTTCCGGCGGCGTCATCTTCCTGCTGCCATTCCTGCGTGAGTGGCTCTACGACCCCTTGTCCGAGGCGCTTTCGCTCAACAACACCGAGTTCGGCATGCTGATGAGCGTCTTCGGCATTGCATCCATGCTGGCCTATGTCCCGGGCGGATG
Organism: Woeseiaceae bacterium; assembly: GCA_030065915.1. Classification (GTDB taxonomy): domain Bacteria; phylum Pseudomonadota; class Gammaproteobacteria; order Steroidobacterales; family Woeseiaceae; genus UBA1847. Next base: position 5,470 of record JASJCQ010000006.1, on the reverse strand, counting down.
GGTCGCTGACCGTTACTCGCCGAGAAAGCTGATCACGCTGTCGCTGTTTATCATGGGCGGCTTCGGCCTGTATTTCTCGACGTTTCCGGGGTATCGCGCGAGCCTGTTGATTCATGCCGGGTGGGGCGTGGCCATCACGCTGATGTTCTGGGCATCGATGCTTCGCGTGACCCGCGGCTGGGCGCCACCCGACGAACAGGGGCGCGCTTTCGGGATCCTGGAGACGACGCGCGGCGTTGCTGAGATGGCGGTCAACGGTACGCTACTCGCGATCTTCGTTTGGCTGGGAAGCACCGACCAGGCGGTTTCGACCGTTATTGTCGTGCTGTCCACACTGACGATCGCGCTAGGTGTCGTCAGCTGGTTCGTTATCGAGGACACGGTCGCCGACCGCGGTGACTCCGAGACGATCAGCTTTTCTGACGTTCGCCGTGTCCTTGGCATGCCCGTCGTCTGGCTGATCGCGCTTGTCATACTCGCTGCTTACTCCGCCTACTGGACGTCTTTCTATTTCACGCCGTATGCGACCGACGTCTTCCTGATGTCAGTGGGTATGGCGGGTGCTGTTTCGATCGCGAGGATGTGGCTTAAGCCGGCGGCTGCGGTACTGGCAGGGTTCGCGGCTGACCGCTTCGGTATCGCCAGGACCACGGTCGTCCTGTTCGTGGTCCTGATCATAAGCTTCGGCCTGTTTTCAGTAACGCCGGCGAACCCCGCCATTGTCTGGTTGATGCTGGCCAATATCGCGATCGCCGCGATTGCGATCTTCGCGCTGCGCGGCATCTACTTCGCGCTGCTGGAGGAGGGCGGCGTCCCGGTTGCCGTGACCGGCACCGCGGGTGGCGTTGTGTCGCTGGTCGGGTACACGCCGGATATCTACATGCCCTACATCGGCGGTGTCCTGCTGGACGCGTACCCGGGCGTCGAAGGTTATCGCTACTTCTACCTGATTGCCGTCGGCTTCTGTACCCTTGGCTTTATTGCGTCCCTGATGATCTATCGTCGCACCCGAACACCGAATGAATGATCCCGTTCAAAAGCTCCTGCAACAACAACCGGAGGGGCGGTCGCTGCTGCAGGGCTTCTACTTAGAGCCTGCTATTTACCGGGCGGAGTTGGAGCGCATCATCTATCCCAACTGGTTTGTCGCCGGTCACAAGTCAGAGTGGGAAGTACCGGGCGACTTTCGTCGCTTTGACGTGGCGGACGAGTCCGCGATTGTCGTTTTAGACGAAGACGGCGAGCTCAGAGCGTTCGCCAATGTCTGCCGGCATCGCGGTTCGCGCGTCTGCCTCGAGCAGCACGGTCGAGCGCGTGCGTTCTCGTGTCCGTATCACGGCTGGAAATACGGTATCAACGGTGATCTCGTCGCGGCCCGCAGCATGCCCGACGACTTTGACATGAGCGCGTACGGATTGAAGCCGGTGTCTGTGGGTATTGTGCATGGCGTCGTGCTCGTCTCGTTCAGCGATTCCCCACCGTCGCTGGACGGCGCGATCCGCGAGCTCGAAGCACCGATGCGGGCGCTTGACTTTGACAGCATGAAAGTCGCCGCACGCCGCAGCTATGACATACCGGCAAACTGGAAGCTGGCGGTCGAGAACTACCAGGAGTGTTATCACTGCTCGACTTCGCACCCGGAATACGCACGGATGCATACGCTGACGGTCGATCATCGGCGGCGCGGACCGTTGCAGGCGTCCTTGAAGCATGAGCTTGCCGATTCGCCGTTGCCTGACTGCGTCATCGATCGCATCGACTCGGAGGCCAGGGAGGGCGAGATGGGTTACGGCTATTCGCGGACTGCACTGTTCGAGGGTTACAAGACCGGCAGCCGCGACGGGCAGCCCGTCGCGCCTTTGCTCGGCGAGTTGCAGGCGTACGATGGCGGCGCGTCCGATTTCTCCTTCGGCGCCTTTTCTTTCATGCTGGCTTATAGCGATCACGTCGTCTGTTATGTTTTCAAGCCGGTTGATCTCGAAAACTGCAGTTGCGAGATCACGTGGCTCGTGCGCGGAGACGCTGTCGAATCGACAGACTATGACGTGGACGAGCTGGTATGGCTGTGGGATATCACGACGCAGGCCGACATGAAGATCATCACCGATAATTATGCCGGCGTTAAGTCCCGCTACTATGAGCCCGGCCCGTTTTCCGAGATGGAGCGGGCAGAGAGTATCTACGTTGCCTGGCTGCTGGCCGAGCTGGGGCGCGTGCCGTCATGAAGCGGTATGACGTCATTGTTGTCGGAGCCGGCCACAATGGCCTAACAACGGCGGCCTTCCTGGCCAAAGCCGGGCTCGACGTCGTGTGCGTCGAGAAGAATGACTACATTGGCGGCGCGGCGGTCAGTCGCGAACTCCACAAGGACTGGATCTACTCCAACTGCTCGTATGTCTGCAGCCTGCTGCGCCCAGAGATCTTTCGTGCGCTGGAACTGCACAGGTACGGTCTGCAGATCACGCCCTACGGTGGTTCGCTGACCTTCATGCAGAACGGCGATTACTTCGGCTCCTACCACGATCCCGAGGTGAAGTACCGGGAGATGTCGCGCTTTTCCCGGCGGGACGCGGACGCGTACAAGCACTACGCGTCCGACACGCAACGCCAATGCCGTTTCATTCGCGACTTCCTGCTGACGACGCCGCCCGACCCGACGTCGTTTCATCCGCGCGATCTCGCCGGGCTCCTGGATATCGGCAAGCGCTTTGCCGACATGGGCGAAGACAGGATGTACGAGACGCTGCGTTTCTGGACGATGAGCGTGGCTGACTATCTCAACGAATACTTCGAGACGGACGTCATCAAGGCGGCGCTGTCCGGCAGCGGCATTATCGGTACGGCACTCGGCATTCACTCGCCGGGCACCGCCTACGTGTTGCTGCATCACTACATGGGTGATGTCGATGGCAACGTTGGCGCCTGGGGTTTCGCGCGCGGCGGCATGGGCGCCGTCTCCAATGCGATTGCCGGTGCATTTCAGGCGCACGGCGGTGAGTTGCGTACCGAGTCCGGCGTGGGACACATCCGCGTGCACGACGGAAAGATCATTGGCGTTGCGCTCGACAATGGCGACGAGATCGACGCCGACGTCGTCGTCTCGGCCATGGACGTCAAGCGCACCTTCCTCGACTGCATGGATGAGAAGGACCTGCCTTCGCACTTCGTCAGGAAGGTCCGCGAGTTCAAAATTCGCGGTTCCTCGGGCAAGTTGAACATCGCGCTGGACGGGCAGCCTGAGTTCCCGGCGCTGCCGAAGGGCAGCACGCTGTATCACAGCGACATGCATTTCATCGACTCGATGGAGCGCATGGAACGGGCCTACGATGACTGGAAGGACGGCACCTGGTCGAAGGATCCCTACATCGACATGGTCATGCCGACGATGAACGATCCGACGATGGCGCCGCCGGGCAAGCACTTCATGAGCTGCTTCGTGCAGTATTGTCCCTACGAGATCGACGGGCGCGCCTGGACGGACGCGGAGCGCCAGCAGTTTGCCGACACCGTTATCGAGCAGATCGCGAACTATAGCCCGAACTTCAAAGACCTGATCCTGCACTACGAGATCCGCACGCCGGCAGACATTGAGTCTCAGATAGGAATCACCGAGGGCAATATCTTCCACGGCGAGCTGACGATGGATCAGCTGCTGTTCAACCGGCCGGTGCCCGGCTACGCGCAATACCGGTCGCCCGTCGACGGCCTGTACATGTGCGGATCGAGTACACACCCGGGCGGCGGCGTGATGGCCGCGCCCGGCGCAAACGCGGCACGTGAAATCCTGAAAGACCTGAAGTACGCGAACACCGTGCCGGAGAACTTCGGCGATGACTGAGCGATACGACGCCATTGTTGTCGGCGCGGGCCATAACGGTCTCGTCTGCGCCGCGTTGCTCGCAAAGGGCGGCAAGAAAGTCCTCGTCCTGGAGGCGCGCGACGAAGTGGGCGGTGCCGCCGTCACGCGTTCCTTCGCCGACGGATTCTCGGTGTCGGCCGGAGCGCACCTGCTGCATCAGCTGCAGCCGAAGGTCATGAAGGCGATAGGCGTTCACATACCGCTGACCAACGAGCGCATGCCGACCGTCGCGTTGAGCGGCAGTGGCGAACACCTGTTCATAGACGAACACACGGTGGCTGGCGCCAGCGATCAGGACGCAGAGGCGTTCACCGAGTTCATGGGTTGGAGCGACACCTTCGCCAGGTTCCTGAACAGGCAGCTGATGAAGCCACCGCCCCGGCTCGGCTCGGGGCAGCGCAGCGATACGCTGAAGCTCGCCAGGCTCGGTCTCGACCTGCGCATGCTCGGCAGGGCGGATATGCGGGACTTCCTGCAGCTGATCGGCCAGAACATCTACGACGAGCTCGACGCCCGTTTCGATACCGACCTCTTGAAGGGCGCCATAGCGCTGGACGCTGTAACCGGCACGCACACGGGCCCGCGCTCGCCGGGCTCGCTTGTGACCTGGTTATACCGCCTGTGCACCGGCGGCCACGTATCCCAGCCGGTGGGAGGACTCGGCGCCGTCAGCAAGGCGTTGGCCGATCGCGCCGAGGCGCTCGGCGTCACTATCCGGACAGGGGTCCCCGTCGACAATATCGTCGTCGACAATGGCAGGGTCGTCGGGGTTGATACGGCAGCGGGCCGATTCTCGAGCTGGAAAGTCATATCGAACGCGGATCCCAAAACCACCGTTTTCGGGCTCGTCGGCGCGAGGCACTTCGAATCGACGTTCGTTCGCCGGGTTCATCACCTGCGCAGCAAGGGCAACGTCGCGAAGCTGCACCTGGCGCTGGACGCATTGCCGGACGTCAGCGGTCTCCGGTACGAGGACTTCAGCAGTCGCTTCCTTTTGGCGCCGTCGGCGGACGCCGTCGAGCGCGCATTCAACCCGGCCAAGTACGGGCGTTGTTCGAGCAGGCCCGTCTTTGAGCTAAGTTTTCCGAGTGTGTCGGATGACAGCTGTGCGCCCAGCGGCAAGCACGTGATGTCCGCGCTCGTGCAGTTCGCTCCCTACGATCTCGAGGGCGGCTGGACCGACGTCGCGCGCGCCGACTTTCATGACGGCGCGCTAGCTGCGCTGGACGAGGTAATGCCGGGCCTGCGTGACCTGGTTCTCCATTCCGAGCTCCTGACCCCGGTGGACCTCGAAGCCGAGTTCGGCATGTCGGGCGGGCACTGGCACCACGGGGAACTCGGGCTCGATCAATTCATGTTCGTCCGCCCGGTCGCCGGGGCGGCCCAGTACCGCATGCCGCTTGACGGTCTCTACCTGTGCGGTGCCGGCACGCATCCGGGCGGGGGCGTTACCGGTGCACCCGGCTACAACGCCGCGCAGGTGATACTGGAAAGGGAGCGTTCGCGATGACCGAAGTTCACCAGGGTCGACTCGAGACGCCTTTCTACGGTCGCTTCAAGGCCATCGACACGCTGAATGAATGGCATACGTGGAACGGCTACACCGTCTGC
>JASJCQ010000021.1 GCA_030065915.1 Woeseiaceae bacterium | reverse complement strand
CACAAGCGCCATAATTCCTTTGGTCCGCGTCGGCCACCTCGCGACGGTCAGCCGTGAACCCCGTCAGGCCCGGAAGGGAGCAGCGGCAGCGGTGACACCGGGTGCCGAGGACCGGTTGGCGCGGACTTTTGTTTGAGCCTGTCCAGCAGGCGACCTGAGGCGTGAGCATCTCCATGAGCTACCTTGCATTGGCCCGCAAATGGCGGCCCAAGACATTTGCCGATACCGTTGGCCAGGAACACGTGCTCAAAGCACTGGTCAACGCGCTCGACTCCGGCCGTTTGCACCATGCCTACCTTTTTACCGGTACCCGCGGCGTTGGCAAGACGACGATCGCCCGTATCCTCGCGAAATCGCTGAACTGCGAAGAAGGCGTCTCGTCGGAACCTTGCGGCGTATGCAGCGCCTGCGTGGAAATCGACGAAGGCCGGTTTGTCGACCTGATCGAGGTTGATGCCGCGTCCAAGACCAAGGTCGATGACACGCGGGAACTGCTCGATAACGTCCAGTACGCGCCGACGCGAGGGCGATACAAGGTGTACCTGATCGACGAGGTGCACATGCTTTCGGCCAGTTCATTCAACGCGCTGCTGAAGACCCTCGAGGAACCGCCGCCGCACGTCAAGTTCCTGCTCGCAACGACAGATCCACAGCGTGTTCCCGTCACCGTCCTGTCACGATGCCTGCAGTTCAACCTGCAGCGCCTGACCAGCGAGCTGATTGCCGCCCGATTGCGGTACATCTGCGACGAGGAGTCGATACAGGCGGAGGCGCCGGCGCTGACCCTGCTATCACGTGCTGCGGATGGCAGTCTGCGAGATGCGCTGAGTCTGCTCGATCAGGCGATTGCCTATTCGGCGGCGGAAGTCGACGAAGCGTCCGTAGCCACAATGCTGGGCACCATCGACAGAAATTACGTCGTGAAAATTCTGCGCGCACTGGCGGACAACGATCCGAACGGGATGATGGACACGGTTGCGGATATCGACCGGCAGTTTCCGAATTACGCGAGGCTGCTCGAAGACCTGGCAAGAGCATTGCAGCAAATCGCTGTTTTCCAGGCCGTCGGACGGGTCGACTCTGAAAGCAGCCTGGGCGAAGAGCTGCTCGGTGAGCTATCCGGTCTGTTGAGTCCCGGGGACGTCCAGCTCTTCTACCAGGCGTCGCTAATGGGCAGGCGGGATATCGATCTGGCGCCGGACGGCCGGAGTGGCGCAGAGATGACACTGCTGCGCATGCTCGCATTTCGCCCGGCTGCGGCGGATGACAGTACGCCGCCGAGGTCGGCGCCGAAATCCGGCCCGAAGACGGCAACGCGGTCGAAGCAGTTCGAAGCGAAGGCCGAAAGCAAGACTGCTGCAACAGAGCAGCCCGCCGCCGAGGCAAGCTCCGCCTGGGACGACCCGGACTGGAGCACACTGCATACAGAGATCGGTCTCAGTGGCCTGGTCAAGATACTGGCCAGCAACTGTGCGCTGTTGAAGCGCCAGGGCAGCACTGTTTTCCTGAGCCTTGACCCCAGATCCGAGTCCTACCTGACCGGCGAACGCAAGAAGAAGATTGCTCAAGCATTGTCGAAGCACTTCGGCGAAACACTGACGGTCGATATTTCAATCGGTGTCGAAGCGGCGGAAACGCCGGCTCAGGCCGAAGTACGAATGCAGGACGAAAAGCTCGAGCAGGCAAGACAGTCGCTGGAGTCGGATCCGAACGTGCAGTCGCTGAAGACGATGTTCAACGCGGAAATTAAAACTGAAACCATAACGCCCATTGGCGATTCTGAACGGAGCGAATAATGAAAGGTGGCATAGGCCAGCTGATGAAGCAGGCGCAGCAAATGCAGGAAAGCATGAAGCAGGCGCAACAGGAAATGGCTTCCATGACGGTGACCGGCGAGTCCGGCGCCGGCATGGTCAAGGTCGTCATGACCTGCCAGCACCAGGTCAAATCGGTGTCGATCGACGATTCCATGATCGGTGACGACAAGGAGATGCTCGAGGACCTGATCGTCGCAGCGATGAACGATGCTCAGAAGAAAGTTGAAGCCACGGTCCAGGAGAAGTTCTCTGGAATGGCCGCTGGCGCGGGTCTGCCGGCCGGGTTCAAGCTGCCGTTCTAAATGTCCGCGTATTCACCTTTACTGGTTCGCCTGATCGATTCACTGAAGTGCATGCCGGGCATCGGCCTGAAGTCCGCACAGCGAATCGCGTTTCACTTGTTGGAGCGCGATCGCGAGGGTGCAACGGCCATGTCCGCCGCGCTGGGCGACGCGGTCGAGAGAATAGGGCATTGCTCGCGTTGTCGTATGTTCAGCGAGGAGTCGCTATGCGCGATCTGCTCCGACAATGGCCGAGACCAGTCGCAACTTTGTATCGTCGAATCTCCGGCCGACGTCATGGCGCTAGAAGACGCCACCGGTTACCGGGGCTTGTATTTCGTACTGATGGGACACCTGTCGCCGCTGGACGGCATTGGCCCTACCGAATTGGGGCTGGAGCTGCTTGAGCAGCGACTGTCGGAGGAAGGCGTCAAGGAAGTCATCATCGCCACCAACCCGACAGTCGAAGGCGATGCGACGGCGCACTACCTGGCGGACCTGGCGCATCGACATCAGTGCGAAGCCAGCCGAATCGCGCACGGCGTGCCGCTGGGTGGAGAGTTGGAGTATGTTGATGGAGGCACATTGTCTCACGCCTTTTATGGCCGCCGAGTCGTGGAGTAGCTTAAGCCTGTGATTGACTGTCTTTTCTGCAAAATCGTAGCCGGGGAGATTCCGGCGGATATCGTTTACGAGAATGAATTTACCCTGGCGTTTCGGGACATCAACCCGCAGGCGCCGACGCACGTCCTCGTGATCCCGCGTCGTCATATCGCCACCATCAATGATCTCGCTGGGGACGAGACGTCGCTGGTCGGCGAGATGTTCCTCACGGCCAAAGAGGTGGCGCACATGGAGGGCATTGCCGACGAAGGCTATCGGACGGTCATGAACTGTAATCGGGCTGCCGGCCAGACGGTGTTTCATATCCACCTGCATGTCCTTGGCGGCCGCGACCTCAATTGGCCGCCGGGATAAGCGACGCTACCTAGTAGCGGTTTTCGCCCAGTCGCTCGGTCAACCTTAGCAGCCGCCGGTAACTTTCAAGCCGCCGCGCCAGGATCTTGCCGTCCTCGACGGCCTGCTTGACAGCGCAGCCAGGCTCTTCGAGGTGCCGGCAGTTCGCGAAGCGGCAATGCGCTGCAGCCGTTCGTATTTCCCTGAAACCATGAGCGACGTGGGAGATGTCCGAGATGGCGGGTGCATAGTCCCTGACGCCGGGCGAGTCGATGACCTCTCCGCCACCTGTGAGCGGCAGCATTCTCGAGTTGACCGTCGTGTGCTTGCCTTCGTCGTGCTTGCGGGAAATCTCGGCGATCTTCTGCGCCTCCTTGCCGAGCAACGCGTTGATGAGGCTGGACTTTCCTACGCCGGACTGGCCGACGAATATTGACACCCGGTCCGACAGCTGCGCGGCGAGGCGATCGATACCGTCGCCCTCCGAGGCACTCGTAACGATGACGGGGTAACCGAGGTCGGCATAAGCTCGAAGTTCTTCGTTGTCATTTGGCGCTTCGATGTCCGATTTGTTGTATACGATCGCTGCATCGGCAGGCATGTTCTCGGCGGCGGCGAGATAGCGGTCGACGATGAACCAGTCGGCAGCCGGCAAGGCTGCAACCGTCAGCACCAATTGATCGATGTTGGCGGCCAGTACTTCTGCAGAGCCACGTACATTCGGACGGGTCAGTTCGTTCTTCCGCTCGCTGACACTCGTGATCAGCCAATCGGGTTCGCCCGGTAGCGGACCCAGTTCAACGAAGTCACCGCAGACCGGCTTCAACGTCTTTCCCTTGATGCGAGCCGAGACGATCTCGCCGTCGTCGAGTCGTACGTCCATGCGTCGACTGAATGTCGCTATGACTGTGCCGGTTGAATTGCTCATCGTGTCTCTGGAACTCAAGAACGACGAGTATGTACTTTCACGTCGAGCCTTGCATGTTCTCGCGGTAAACTACGCCGAACGACTAGACAGGATGGCCGCGAATGAGCGACTCCAGGGATACAAACCTGATCTGGATCGACCTGGAAATGACCGGGCTCGATTCAATGAACGATACGATCATAGAGATTGCCACAATCGTTACGGACAAGGACCTGAACGAACTTGCGGAGGGCCCGGTTATCGCGATAGGCCAGCCTCGCAGCGTCATGGATGGCATGGATGACTGGAACACCCGGCAGCATTCGAATTCAGGTCTGACAGAACGCGTCCTGGCGAGCGCGGCCACGCTCGAATCCGCGCAGACACGAACCATCGAGTTCCTGGAGTTCTGGGTGGAGCGTGGTGCGTCACCGATGTGTGGCAACAGTATCTGTCAGGACCGACGCTTCCTGGCCCGTGAGATGCCCGACCTGGAGCGTTTCTTCCATTACCGCAACCTCGACGTCAGCACGCTGAAGATCCTGGCGCAGAACTGGGCACCTGCCGTTGCGGCCGGTTTTTCGAAGGAATCCTCGCATCGGGCGCTGTCCGACATCCGTGACTCAATTGCCGAGCTTGCCTGGTATCGGGACAACTTCCTCGACAAGGCAGCGATGACCCCGGGCTGACGATGGTCGCTTCCGCGCCGGCAGCCGCAAGGAACGCGTCGCCCATTTTCGAAGTACTGAAACGTGAGTTGCCGGATCCGTGCACGCTTGCGGAGATCGGCAGCGGGACGGGTCTGCACGCCGCGAGAGCCGAAACAGAGCTGCCGTTCGTCGAGTGGCATCCCAGCGAGCTGCCGGCATCGCTGCCGAGACTGACCGCGAGTTTGTCGGAGACGGCACCCGAGATCGCCGAGCGGGCCTTCGCGCTGGATGTCGACCAGTCCATTGGCCGCCGCGGCGATTTCGACGCAGTCTTTTCCTGCAACACGGCCCACATCATGTCGAGTGACTCCGTCGCCCGGATGTTCCAGCGTGTCCGCGAGCTCACCCGCGGCGACGCCACGTTCCTGCTCTACGGTCCCTTCCTGCTGGACGGCAGGTACACGTCGGAGGGCAACGCCCAGTTCGACAGTCATCTCCGCGCGAAGAATCCCGCGATGGGGCTTCGCAGGATCGAGGAACTGGAGGAATTCGCAGGTTCGGCAGGATTCTCCAGATTGAGGCTGTACGGGATGCCGTCAAACAACCTGTTGGTCGTCTGGCAACGGCAAACAAAGCGCCCGTAACTGTCGCCGTTAAGCGACTGATTTAGAGGAAGATTGGCTGGTTGATCGTGAGTTCATACATTATAGTTCCCCGCATGAGAATCCTGACACTTACTCTGCTGCTTGTAGGCAGTATCGCCGTCGCCGCACCCGCCTGGGTCAGCGACCAGTTTGAGATCACGCTGCGTACCGGTCCGAGCACGTCGAATGCGATTCAGCTCACCTTGAGAAGCGGCACGCAGCTCGAGGTGCTCGAGCGGGATTCGGACAGCGGCTATTCGAAAGTACGTACCTCGGGTGGCACCGAGGGTTGGGTTCTCTCGCGATACCTGATGTCGGAGCCTTCGGCGAGGGAGCAGCTCGCCACGCTGACCTCGCAGCTGAATGAGGCCGCAAGCGCGGGTGACTCGCTGGAGTCGCAGCTGGCCGGCGTTCGTTCGCAGTATGCTCAAGCAACCAATCAGATCCAGTCGCTGGAGCGAGACAAGACGCAGCTGGAGCAGGACCTTGCCGACATCCGTCGAACGGCAGCCAATGCGTTGTCGCTGGATCGCCAGAATACCGAGCTTCGACAGAAACTGGCCGATGCCGAGATCCAGGTTGGAACACTCGAGCAGGAGAACAGGGCGCTGACGAGCCAGTCGACACGCTACTGGTTCATGACCGGCGGCGGACTGGTGGTGGTCGGAATTATCCTGGGGTTGTGGCTGCCGAGGGTACGAATGCCCCGGAAGTCCCGCTACGACCGTTTCTGAGCCAGAGAGCGCTCAGCTGGCGCACTTCGTCGTCAAATAATTTTGCGGCGTCCTCACGTACCAATCCGTACGCTGCGGCGCCGCAAAATCATTTTCCTAGAATTGCATCCACCTGAGCGCTCTCTGGTGTAGCAGCCTCAGCTGGCGCACTTCGGCGTCAAAAGAATTCACGCCGTCCTCACGTACCAATCCGTACGCTGCGGCGTCGCGAATTCGTTTTCCTAGAATTGCATCCACCTGAGCGCTTTTTGGCGCACTTCGTCGTCAGAAAATTCGCGTTGTCTGAGCGTGCGCGCTTGCGTCAAGTCGCTAGACAGACTCACCGGCCAGGAACAGCCACGTCTGGACGACGGTATCGGGATTCAACGACATGCTTTCGATACCCTGATCAAGCAGCCAGCGGGCCAGGTCCGGATGGTCTGACGGGCCCTGGCCGCAGATGCCGACGTACTTGCCTCGAGCCTTGCAGGCATCGATGGTCAGTTTCAGCAGTGCTTTCACGGCGTCGTCGCGTTCGTCGAAGATGTCGGCGATCAAGGCGGAGTCCCTGTCGAGTCCGAGGGCGAGCTGCGTCATATCATTGGAGCCGATGGACATGCCGTCGAAGTGGTCAAGGTACTGGTCGGCCAGCAGGGCGTTGGTCGGCAGCTCGGACATCATGACGACCTTAAGGTCGTCTTCTCCACGTTTCAGGCCGTTGGTCTCCAGGATGTCGATGACATCCTTGCCTTGTTCTACTGTCCGGACGAACGGAATCATGACCTGGACGTTTTTCAGTCCCATATCATTGCGGACCCTCTTGATCGCGGCGCACTCAAGATCGAAGCAGGGGCGGAAATCATCGGACACGTAGCGGGCCGCGCCACGGAAGCCCAGCATCGGGTTCTCTTCGTCGGGTTCGTAGCGGTCGCCACCGATCAGGTTCGCGTACTCGTTCGACTTGAAATCGGACATGCGAACTATGACCGGCTCGGGCGCGAACGCGGCAGCAATGCTGGCGACACCCTCGGCCAGTTTTTCGACGAAGAACGACACGGGTTCGGCATAGCCGGCCATCTGTTCGTCGATAGCCTGCTTGACGTCCGGCTGCTGCTTGTCGTATTCGAGGAGCGCCTGCGGGTGCACGCCGATCATCCGGTTAATGATGAATTCGAGCCGAGCGAGGCCCACGCCCCGGTTCGGAATGCTCGCGAAATCGAAGGCGCGATCGGGATTACCGACGTTCATCATGATCTTCACGGGCAGCTCCGGCAGCCCATCGAGTTCTATCTGAGTCTCATCAAAGTCGAGCAGTCCTGCATAGATGAAACCTTCGTCACCTTCCGCACAACTGACGGTGACTTCGGTTCCGTCGGTTATTGCCTCTGTGGCATTGCCGCAGCCGACGACAGCGGGGATGCCGAGTTCGCGGGCGATGATGGCGGCGTGACAGGTGCGGCCACCTCGGTTGGTAACGATTGCGGCGGCACGCTTCATGACCGGCTCCCAATCCGGGTCGGTCATATCCGAGACCAGGACGTCACCGGCCTGCACCCTGTTCATTTCCGACACGTCGTTGATGACTCGAGCTTTGCCTCGGCCGATCTTCTGGCCGATGCTGCGGCCGGAGCTGATGACGTCTGATCGGGACTTGAGCGTAAAGCGCTGGATGCTTCGGCCCGACCGGCTCTGCACCGTCTCCGGTCGTGCCTGGAGGATGTAGAGCTTCCCGTCGTTACCGTCCTTGCCCCACTCGATGTCCATCGGTCGTTCGTAGTGCTTCTCGATGGTGACAGCCATACGAGCGAGTTCGATCACGTCGTCGTCGGTGATCGAGAACTTCATGCTGTCGGCTTCATCGACGTCTACGGTGTCGACAGTCTTACCGGCCGACTTGTCGTCATTGTAGATCATCTTGATCGCCTTGCCGCCGAGGTTCTTCCTCAGGATCGGGTGGTGTCCGTTCTCCAGCGCAGGCTTGTAGACGTAGAATTCGTCGGGATTGACGGCACCTTGGACGACCGTCTCCCCGAGCCCGTAAGATGACGTGATAAAGACGGCGTCGCGGAAACCTGACTCGGTGTCCAGCGTAAACATGACGCCGGAGGACCCGATGTCACTACGCACCATGAGCTGTACGCCGGCCGATAGCGCGACCTGGGCATGATCGAAGCCCTGGTGGACGCGGTAGGCGATCGCGCGATCGTTGAACAACGACGCGAATACCTCGTGCAGTGCCTGGATGACCTTGTCGAGGCCTCGAACGTTGAGGAATGTCTCCTGCTGCCCGGCGAAAGACGCGTCCGGCAGATCCTCTGCCGTCGCTGAGGATCGAACCGCGACGGCGATGTCCGCGCCGCCCGACATCTCCTCGAACGCGGTCTTGATGTCGCCCATCAGTTCGTCAGGAAGCTTGGTGTCGATAATCCATGATCGGATCTGGCTGCCCGCTTTCCTGAGGTCGTCGATATTGTCGACGTCCAGGTCATCAAGTACTGCGTTGATCTTGTCTGCCAGACCGTCTTGCGCGAGGAAGTCTCGATACGCTTCGGCCGTCGTTGCGAAGCCGCCCGGGACGGTGACTCCCAGCTCGTTAAGGTTGCTGATCATCTCGCCGAGCGACGAGTTTTTGCCGCCGACGAGCTCAACGTCGTGCATGCCCAGCTCGGAGAGCCGTTTTACGTATCGAGTCACAGTGGAACTCCCTTGTGTTCAGAAGTCCTGCATGGACTATCATGCAGACATTGAGCGAGGTTTGCGGCGGGGCCGCGTGGGGAAACCTGTATGAGTGATCGCACCGTTTTCTTCTTATCCGACCAATCGGGCGTAACGGCGGAGACGCTTGGTCACAGCCTGCTGACGCAGTTTAAGGGTGAAGATTTCAATAAAATTACTCTGCCATTTATAGATTCCGAAGACAAGGCAGAGCAGGTGGTGTCTCGTATAAATCATGCCGGCGAAAAAAGTGGTGCACGTCCAATCGTTTTCTCAACCATCGTTCGCAGTTCTATCCGGTCAATCATCCGGGGCTCGGATGGGCTCCATCTGGACATTTTCGACGCGTTTGTGGAGCCGTTGGAGAAAGAACTGAAACTGACGTCGTCGCCAAAACCAGGCAAAGCACACCGAATGCGCGACATCGAGGCCTACATGAATCGTATCGAGGCCACGAATTTTGCCATGGCGAACGACGACGGCGGCCGGATTCGCAATTATGATCGTGCCGACGTGATTCTGCTGGGCGTCTCGAGGTCGGGAAAAACGCCGACCTGCCTGTATCTCGCGCTCCACTATGGCATCTATGCGGCGAACTTTCCGCTGACCGATGACGAGCTTGAATCCGGCAACCTGCCACCTGTCATCCTCGAGCAGCGACACAAGTTGTTTGGCTTGACGATCGCACCCGAACGGTTACGCGAAATACGCAAGGAGCGTCGTAGTGTGGGCAAGTATGCGAGTTCGCAACAGGTGCGATATGAGCTTCGGGAGGCGAAGAGAATCTTCGATCGTTACAAGATCCCGAGTGTCGACACGACCAAGTTTTCTATCGAAGAAATCGCGAGCAGAATTCTCGATCATACAGGCGTAGAGCGTCGCGTACGAAATTGAATTTACGCTTTTGTGACGCAAATTTGCTTTCTCAGCTGACGCGCTTTCGCGTCAAAGTTCCTGTGCTATATTCGGCAAATGTTGCTTGATTCTCATCTCGTTCCGCAGACGATCGTAAAGCCGAACAGCTTTGTCGGCCTGATGTCTGTCTATGAAAGCAACTACTTGCGCCTGTTGCGGCTCATTCCGGAAATAGACCGGTTGGACGGTTGTTATCGATCTCGCGTCGCCGGTGATTGCGACCTGTATGTCGAGATCATCGAGCGCTGTCGATACACGGTGACGCTGGCGCTGACATACCAGTTCGATTCAGACGACGGGGTGCTCGCTGACCCCGATGTCAAAGTCCGCGTGTATCTCGACGGTCAACTCGCCGAGGCAATGAGCATCGGTGATGAAGACCATCGCCACGCCGCCCTGAGGCGCTTGATGCAGGCACATAAGGAAGAACTCGATGTGCGCTGGCAGCGGAACATCATCCTGAACAAGTGGCTTGATTACCTGACAGAGCAGGGCCACCTCGTCCTCGAAAAGTAGACTGGTTTTACAGCCGGTACTTTTCTTCAAAGAATTCAGCGGTTTCCCGTCTATCCAGCGCGTGTCGAAACTGTCGACTCGATCGGCGATTCAGACATAACTTAGTGACAGACTTACTGCGTGAGAGCGAAAGTAATTCGCGTTATGTAAAGTGAGTGATCGGTGACTGGTCGAGTTGCACTATTGAATTCCGGCAAGACGGATCCGCAGGACAGCGAGAAGCTGCTGAACCTGTACCGGAGTCGCGTAGAGCTCAAGAAGGCCTTTTCCGAGGCGAAGGCCGAGAAGCACGCCCTGAACAAGCTGGTCCATGAGCGTGACGGTTCTGTCGCGCGACTGGAGCAGAAGCTCTCCCAGATCGAGGAACTGTTGCTCGACCCGGAATGGGTCTATCCGGTTGCCGTCCACTACCAGCTGCGCGCGCTGAACGATCGTTGTCGTGCTCGCGTGGCGAGTTTTGCCGAACAAATCAAACGGCGACAGGAAACCCGCAAGAATCAGGCGATACTCGACCGTTGGAGTGCCCGTCGATCAGATCAGGCGTCCAGTGTCGAGAAAGAGCTGACGATGGCGGCCCAGGCGATCCAGGTTTCCGACCAGCGTATCGCCGAGGCTGAGTCCGATTACGGCGAACACCCGATCTACATCAGGATCTTCAAACGCCGGGCCTTCAAGAAGGAGATTGCTCGCCTCGAGCACGCGAAATCCCTGCTGCACCAGAAGGAGTTGGAGCTGAAGAACGCGCTCGAGGAGTTAGACAACTCGGCGGCGCCCGAGCTGCAGGGACTGGATCAAGCGGCCAAGCGATCGATCAATTTCATGATCCTGTCTTTCGCCCAGCAGCTGTACATACAGTTCGGTGACGACAACATCGCGTCGCTGGTCAAGGAAGCGGGTGACAAGAGCGCCGGTACGATCAGGTATGGGAACCGCGAAGACTGCCAGCGTCTGCTCGAGGAAGTGGAGTCGCGCTGGGACGCGATTGACGGTGTCACCGACCATGCCACTGCACTTCAGAAGCGAGCCAAGCTTCTGACGGAACGAGCGATGTTCATGCATGACGACGACGTCGTTCCGTCAGCCGGTTCCGTCGGAACGCTGATCTGCATCAACGACGGAGGCGCTGTAAGCGAGAGGAATGCCGATCTGCTCGGCGAGGACTACTGGGATCTGACGAAGGTTTTCTGCCGCTAGATGTCGGTTCGATACATCTGCTGGCGGAATTGAAGCATCTCGTTTTCATCCATGCCCGGCAGCCGGGTATTCATCTCGGAAGCTTCATCATCTGATGTCTTGCGCAGGCGCGAGTGGCGACGCTCCAGCAGTATCGCAGCGGCGTCCGGATCAACGTCCATCGGTTTCTCGACCGGCAGCTGCAGGTCAGACTTCACGTGATCGTCCCTGAGCACCGTCGTATCCCTGCGGGAAGTGAGTGGCAGGGCGCTGGATTCGATCGCTGGCGGCTCTTTGAGAAGCTCTGAAGACGCAGACGTTGTGCGTTTGTCACTGTAATCGACCAACTTGAGTTCGGACGCAGCAGCGGTCTGGATATCGTTGTCGCAGGCGGACACGCCGGTAGCGGCGACTGCATCCAGCTGGCAGCCCAGGAGGGCGACCAGAACGAGCAGGGGGCGCTTCGATACGGATGGCGTTGACTGCATGCGAGATACGAAACCTCGGGATACTGTTATGCCCGAGTATAACAGCGGCCAGTCGTCCCGCAAGCTGAATTTTCCGGACTGGCTAAATACCGCGGTGCCCGCGTGCGAGCGCCGGTATGGCTGTCCCGCCCATGGCGCCAGGCAGGGTGGTTCCCGTTACATGGGCCGGATCAGGGATTCTGTACCCTGGCGGTCTGTTCCGGCTGCGGTGCCGACTGGCGCATCTCCGCGAGGTCAGTCGAGATATTGGCAGCCTCCTCGAGCAGGATGTCCGGCAGGTCGTCGTCACCGAGGTCCTCGAGGCTTTCCAGCGGCTCAAGCTGCAGCGCAGCCCGGCGCTCATTCTCGCGCTCTAGCGCACGCTGCGACTCAGCCTCGCGTTCCGCGATGCGTGTGTCGATGTTCAGGGAAATTGTCGTCCTGGCGCGGGCTTCCTCGACTTCGCGAATGCCGTCAACGAGGTAGCGGAAGTTCGGGTCGCTTTTGGAGCGCTCTGTGTAGTTCGCCGTCAGTGACGCTATCGTCGTGTCCAGCGGCGTACCTCGCTTGAATCGTGTGGTCTGGATTGTGTCAGGCGGCAGGGCGCTGTCGCGTACGCTCTCACCGACAATGTCAGCATCGATGGCGGACGGCAGCTCGATGTCGGGCTCAACGCCCTGGTGTTGCGTCGTCTTGCCCGTCACGCGGTAGTACTTGCCGATCGTCAGCGTCAGTTGCCCGTGACCCTTGTCGCCCTCCGGCGCGAGATACTGGTCGAGCGAATACAGGTTCTGGACCGTCCCCTTGCCGAAGGTCTGCTGCCCTACGACGACGCCTCGTTCGTAATCCTGTATCGCCGCAGCGAAAATCTCCGATGCCGATGCACTGAATCGATTGACCAGCACGGTAAGGGGGCCGTTGTAAGAAACGCGAGCCACGGGATCAGGATCGTCCAGTCGACTGATGCGGCCATTGGAGTTGCGGAGCTGCACAACCGGGCCATTATCGATAAACAGCCCGGAAAGTGCCGTGGCCTCGGTCAGGTGGCCGCCGCCGTTATTGCGCAGGTCGAGGACCAATCCGTCAATGCCGGACTCCTCGAGCTCTTCTATCAGGCGTTTGACGTCGCGGGTCGTGCTCGTGAAATTCTTGTCGCCCTTGCTGAGAGCGCGGTAGTCGCGGTAGAAGCTCGGGACCTCGATGACGCCGATCTTCCAGTCGCGCCCGTCTCGCGGCACGTTGATAATCTCACTCTTGGCTGCTCTCTCTTCGAGTTTGACCTGGTCGCGCGTCAAAGACAGGATCTTCTCGCCGCTGCCGGGCAGGGCGCCGGCAGGAATAATCTGCAGGCGAACTACCGTGTTGGCCGGTCCGCGAATCAGGTCGACCACGTCGTCGAGGCGCCAGCCAACAACGTCGACCATATCGCCATCACTGCCCTGGGCAACACCGGTGATCCGGTCGTTCGGCTTCAGCTTCCCGTCAATGGCGGCGGGACCGCCCGGGATAATATTGATGATCTGAACGTAGTCTTCGTCGCTCTGCAGCGACGCGCCGATGCCGAAATACGACAGGCTCATCTGGATCCGGTATTCCTCGGAATTCCGCGGCGACAGGTAGCTGGAATGCGGGTCCAGGGTATGCGCGAACGCTTGCATGAAGGTCTCGAACACGTCGTCAGAATTGACTTGCTCGACGTTCTTCCTGAAGCGCTTGTAACGCTTGGTCAGCAGGTATTTGATGCCGTCCTCGCCTTCCCATTCTTTCTCGGCCAGGGCCAGGCGCAGGGCATCGTTCTTGACTCGCATGCGCCAGATTTCGTCCATCTCTGCCTCGGAACTGGCCCAAGGCGCCTCGGAACGGTCGAAGCGATAGCTCTCGTCGACGGTGTAGTCCGGCTCAGTCTCGAGCAGGGCCAGCGCGTAATCGAGCCGGTCGCGGACACGAGTCTGGTACACCTGGAAAATGTCGAAAACGGGTGTCAGCGGTTTGCTTTTGACCAGGTCGTCAAACTGGTCGCGGTACTGTTCGAAGTAGGCGATATCGCTGCTGAGCAGGTACATGCGATTGCCATCGAGCGACTCCAGGTACTTGTCCATCACCTTGGATGACAGCTCGTCGTTCACCGAGATATGGAGATAGTGAGATTTCTGGATAAACTGTGTAACGAGCGACGCCACTTCCTCGTGACGTTCTTCCGGGCTCAGCTCCTCGACGACTGCGATCGACGTTGCTGCAAAAACCGATGCCGCGGAAAAGGACAGTGCGAGCACGGCGGTCCGTAAGGCTCTGAACGCTGCAGGTTTAATCAAGATTCTCTCCATCATCTTTCGTAAAATGCAGTCTCCGACTGCTTCTGGCTAGGCTAGATGCACGCAGGCCCTCAATCAAGGGCACAAATGCGAGAATTGCTAATTAATTCAAATAAATAGACCGAAACGGAAATTTTTAGATGCGTCCTTTAACTGCCGTCAATGGCCTTTTGCTGGGTTCCTGTCTTGCGATCTCAATCAGTTTGGCGATGGTGCTGATCGTTTTCTTCGTCCTTGGCGATGAATACCCGAGGCTGGAGTCTGAGTTCGGGCCGCTGAGCCAGAGTCTCGCTATCTTCTTTACTATGACCGTCATAGCGGCGCTGAGTTTCTACGCTCTGTTGATAAATCACCGGGCGCGATTCATTGGCCAGATCGTGCTCGTTGCCGGATTGATCGCGACCGGTTGGTACTACTGGCCCTGATCCCTGGCCATTCGCTATTGGTCAGCTTCGACCGGCTGGCATCCGCGCCAAATCGGCGCAGGCT
The DNA here is from genome assembly GCA_030065915.1 of Woeseiaceae bacterium. GTDB lineage: Bacteria > Pseudomonadota > Gammaproteobacteria > Steroidobacterales > Woeseiaceae > UBA1847. Next base: position 37,592 of record JASJCQ010000021.1, on the reverse strand, counting down.
GCCGGAAGGTCTCTTTACCCGAACAGCTTTTTCGCGAGTGCGGCCGTCTTGTGTTTGCGCTTGTGGCGCATTTTCGACTGCAATTCTTCCCTGCGGGCCTGCAGCCATTCGTCGCGACTGGCGCTGCCTGAATGTTCTGTTTGTCGTTTTTGTTCCCTGAACTGGCAAAAATCCTGGTAGGCCTCGATCTCGTATTTCAATTCCCGGGCGACCAGTTCGATCATAATCGCATCGTCGAGGAACCCGATTCCCGGAATCTCATCCGGAATCAAATCCTCGGGTTCGGCGAAGTAGGTGAGGGCGTTATAGACACGGTCGGCCTCTTCGTCAGGCAAGCGCCAGTCTATGTCGGAGAGCATGTCGATCATCGCCCGCAGCGACGCCAGGCGTTCCTGCACAAACTCAGGCGCATCGGACTCGCCAATCTCGGCCATCAGTTTCTCGGCGCCGGCGACAATATCTTCCGGCGCGATCCTCGCGGCCGCGCTTCGTGCCTGGTTCATGATCAGCTGGAAATGCTTCAGATCGTTGTCGTTCAGATCCAGCGTTATCTGCAGTGTCATAGCAGCCTCCGTAGGTGCACGAAAAGCGTATCACGGAGCGGCCCGGATGAAAGGTCTATTTGAGGAAGCGCTTGTCCCAGTACTTGGACCGATCGAACTGGCCGGTGTTGTACGGGTCGAGCCCCGACTCCTGCTCACCGTCCGCGACCGAGTCGTCGAGAATCGTCAGCGTCTCATGGGTGCCGGTGTCTTCGCCGACAGGCCGTCGGCGGACGAGCACGTTCTTACCGGGCCCCATTTCCTCGATGATCGGCTTGTTGTCAATACCGGCATCATCGTCGACCCTGGCTTTGGCGACAGGCTTTGATGGCGGCTTGGGTTTAACGACGGGCGGCGCAATGCTCGGCTTGAGCGTGCTGTGTGACCCGGTCTTCCTGAGCATATCCATCGGCTCCGGCGCTTCCTGCGCGGGAGTCCTGCCCAGCCACTTTTTCAATAATTTGAGCATTGCTACCTGTCGATCGCTGCTATCACGCAGTTTAGTTAGTCCACATCGCTAAAAACGACCGGGCTAACATAACTCATCGTTAATGCTGCTTGATACCGAACAAGTCAGTCTCGCAGTGTGATCGACGTCACACTTTTGCGTCGCGGCCTCTGCCGGAAGTTGCGCGAAGTGCGAGTAAGGTAAGTCGTATCGTCTGGATCCCGAGCCAGGGCGACAGGACCAGGAACCATGCGACGAGGTTGCCGTCAACGAGCCGCCTGGTCAGCTGACCGAAGAACTGCAGATAGCCGCCGTCGAAATCGCCGAACACCTGGCCGCCGACCAGGTAAATAAGGCCGGGCATGATGATGAATCCGAAGAACAGCAGCCCGGCGAACAGAAGAAGTTCGTTGACGAGGGTTCTTGTGATCGGCGTATTGCTCATTCGGCGCGGAAACCGTTTCAGACCAGGTTGGCAATGCTTGCCGACTTGGCGCTCCGGGTCAACCGCTGAGCGTCACTTTGGGATCAGGCGGAATCCCGTTCCCTTGTCCTGCGACGACGGAACACGAGGATCCCGAAGTGAACGCATGCGACGGAGAACAGGAAGTAGTGTGGAACGATCCAGTACCAGTTGCTGATGTACAGCGTCGTCAGCAGCGCGGCGATGCCGGATACCAGGTAGAAATAGGGAAGGCAGTCGTAGAGGAACTTCGGCAGCCAGATCTTGCGCAGTACCGGGTTGGCGACTTCAGATCGAGATGACTCGATTTTCGTGGCGGTTCTGGTCTGCATTCTGTCGATTCCCTTCAACGATGCAGCAGAAACTACGATCTATCGCGACGCTCGTCCGTGAGCATATTCACATTTCGTCAAATTAGCGGATTATGTCTTGTCCGGTCGCTTGCGTTCCTCGTAAACGAAATCGAACGTACCGATGCGCACGGTGTCGCCGCTGGTCAGGAAATGTTCCGTTACGGCGCGTCCGTTGACGCGCACGCCATTGCGGCTGCCCCAGTCGATGATGCGTGTTACGTCCTGTTCCGTGACGAGAACAGCGTGGCGGCGGCTGATGTAGTCGGCCGTCAAGTGGATATCGTTGGTATGCGCACGACCAATTGTCAGGCGGCCTTTAAACAGCGGGAACTGGACTTCCTTGCCGTCAATCTCGCCGATCAGGAAACGCGATACACGATCACTGTCCGGCAGGCTGAAATCGATATCCTGCTCGTACGATCGCTCGTCCTGCTCAGGCTTCGGCTGCAAGTCGGCATGGCGACGTTTCTCCTCATCCCGGTTTTGCTTCGCCGCGAGTTCTGCAAGCAGGCAGTTGATCGCCTCGTTCTTTGTGTGCAGCTGCTCCTCGAAGTAGACGATGTCCTGACGCAGCTTGTGCAGCTGCTTCTCCAGGTCATGGATCTTCGTCTGGGCGTTCTCATCGTTCTGCTCAAGCATATGCTCGAGACTCTCCTTGAAGCCACGAGTCTGGATCAGGTCAGACGCTAGTTGCTCGTTGATCAGCTCGTTTTGCGACATGGTCGCCTGCGCCTCACCGAGCTCGAAACGCAATAGGCGGATTTCATCCTCGTGGGCCTTTACGAGATCCGCCTCCGCTGTCTGCAGTTCGGACATCTCGAGATGGGCATGATTGAGGTCGGCACTGAGCGCGCGGATGCGGTCGTCCTGCTCATCGACATGCTGGCTGAACGCCGCATTCTCGGCGGCAAGCTGAGTCCTGTCGGCCATGGCATCCTGCAGGCTCTGCCGGATGTCGTCCGTATGTTGTTGCAGTCTGTCGAATCTCGCCGAGAATTCGATCAGCTCTCTCTCCCGGCTGGACAGCAATACGTCAAGTGCCCGGCCATCCCTGGCTGAGCTATTGTCACTGCTTACGGCGTCCTGCAGGCGTTGGATTTCCCGATCGCGTGTCTGGATGGTCTTCTCGGATTCGCCGGCAGAAGCTTCCAGAGCATCGATTCGCATCAGCGCCGTGGCCAGCTCGTCATCGATAAGTTTTCGAGACTCCCTGAGTGCCGCCAGTTCCTCGGCATCCGCCTCGCTTTGCTCTTGCAGCGTCGCAATCGCTTCGTCTTTTTCAGCGACCGCGACTCGCATGGCTTCCAGTTCCTGGCCGGTATCGGCCAGCGAGTCTTGTGCTACAACGAGTTCATCCCTCGCCTCGTTGTGCGCGGAATTGCGCTCACGGATTTCTCGTTTGAGGCTCTTGACCGCCGCGGTCTTTTTGTCGAGTGCCGCGTTTCGGCGCTCCAGCTCGAACTGCATATCCTCGATCTGGCGATTCAGGGTCTCGGTGATTTCAGCGCGCGATTTTACCTCGGCTTCCAGCCCCTTCCTCAACGCTCGCTCTTGTTCGAGTTCATAGGCGAGGTGATCCAGGGCCCGACTGGCCTCTTGATCAGGCAGCCGGTTACCGGTCAGTTCGCCAAAATCGATAGTGCCTTCGCTGGCCTCGAGGGAGTCAGCCGAAACTACGATTTCGGCCTGTTGCCAGGTCAGCGCCTCGAGTTCTGACGTGGGATCCTCGTCCGCTTCGACTAACTCGTTGTTGTTGTTTTCATTAGCCATCGCCACAGTCTAGCATGGCGGCAAGCACATGAATGAGGGCCGGGTTATAAGCCTGCGTTACGTAAAGCCGCAGGCATCGCTCAGTCGCAGGGCACCGTCCGACCTTCCGCCCATGTCCTCAAGGCGGCAATGCGTTCCTGCATGACGACGGACAACGGCTGAGTCTGGCTGATCTCGTGCAGAATATGCTCTGACGAGAGATCCTCCGAGGCCGCATGGGCCAGGTAAAATGCGGCTACTACGGCCTGCTCGAGTTCCGCACCCGAAAACCCCTCTGTCTCGCCGGCGATACGGCCCAGGTCAAAGCGTGACGGCTCCTGGTTTCGCTTCCGCAGGTGGATGTCCACGATGCGTGCCCGAGTCTTCGCATCAGGCAGGTCAACGAAGAAGATCTCATCGAAGCGTCCCTTGCGGACCAGTTCAGGAGGCAATGCGCTGATATCGTTGGCTGTCGCGACGACAAACACGCGGGTGGTTTTCTCAGCAAGCCACGTAAGAAAGCTCCCGAGTACACGCTGAGTCGTGCCGGTCTCGCCACCGCGGCCTGCCAGGCCTTTTTCTATTTCATCGATCCAGAGAACGCAGGGCTCCATCACGTCCGCCGTCTTAAGGGCCTCGCGCAGTTTGCGTTCAGTCTCGCCGTGGTATTTGTTGTACAGCGCGCTGAAGTCCAGTCGCAGCAGCGGTACGCCGAAGACGCCCGCGGTTGCCTTCGCCGCCAGGCTCTTGCCGCAACCCTGGATACCGATCAGCATAATGCCTTTCGGAACATCGAGATGATCCGTATCGTCCACACCACGAAAAGCGGCGTGGCGTTTCGATAGCCAGCCTTTCAGCCGCGACAGTCCACCGACGTCGCTGAACTTCGCCGTGTCGTATTCGAACTGCAGGCCGCCGCCCTTGTTGAGCAGTTCATACTTGGCCTGCATGACGGCGGGAATATCGCTCTTGCTGATTGCCCCGTCGACGTAAATCGCGTTCCGTGCCAGGCGTTCGGTATCTGCGTACGTCAGGCCCGCAAGATTATTGACCAGGAGCTTGTAGGCCTTTGGGTCGGCCTGCAATCGTGCGCCCGGGTTTTCCTCGGCCCACTCGTTGGCAACCCGCTCGATGATTGTCTGCCGCTCAGTCTCGGACGGCAAAGCCATGTCCAGCCGCGCGCTGAACGCTTCGAGTTCGTTCGGCACCTTCACCTGGTGGCTGACCAGCACCAGCTGCCTTGCGATTTCGCCATAACGGATGCAGATGTCTTTGAGCAGGCGCACGTGCACCGGATCATTGAGGAACGGGTGGAAGTCGAGCAGTACGTAGATGCCCGGCTTCGTCACGGCACGAATGTGCTTCAGGACGTCGGTAGGCTCTGAGTTCATCATCTGCGGCTCGAGTGCGATGTCGAGTCGCTGCAGCCCATCCGTAATGGTCCAGCGGAACAACGGCATGTAATCGCTCGTCGATGAGCGCAGCGTCACTGACTTGAGGACGTCGAGTATACGGGCCTCGTCCTTCGTCTCGATTACGATCATCGGGGTTCGTGATCGCAGTACCAGTTCGAGGTCGTGTTGTTGATCCATAGCAAGAATGCCGCTCAGTCGCTGCAGTTGCCGAGAATGTCAGCTGACAAGGTCTTAGACGGTGATCCAAGTAGCGTTTCGGCAATGTCACGAACGGTCTGCGTGTTCACCGGTTCGTCGCGGCTGAGGACTTCGTAAAGAAGATCGTCGATCGTTTTCTCGGTGTTTTCGGCTAATTCAGCATTCAGGTCGCTGAGCAGCGTGACGCCGGCCGCCGTCACCGGCCCCGTGGATTCCCTGCCGCACACTGACTCGACGTCTTTCGACCATTCCCTTAGCTCCCGGATCGCGCGTCTGTAGCGGCGGTCAGAAATCGTGCCGGAACGACGCATCAGTTCGATACTGAAGTACTCGGCCAATCCTTCGTGGATCCAGTCGTGACCGTCGGCTACCTTCAGGTTCATTGCGACGTGCATCACTTCGTGCAGCAGGAGACTGGTGCCGTTCTCGCTAATGAGCGGCAGGTCAGCATGAATAAACAGCGATGTGGGCGCCGAGAGTCCGCCACGCCACATCGGGTCACCGCCGCTGACCACGGTCAAACGTCGCATGGGCGCCGGCAGGATGCGTTCCAGCTCCGGCAGGTTCCAACGCAGCAGCGCCAGCATATCCATCCGCCGAACCCCTTGCCGGGACGGCCCGGTGACGACGACCCGGGTCGATCCTACGGTGTCGAAGCGTGTGCCGAGCGACCCCATCGCGATCCAGCCCGATGGAAGGTCAAGGCGGCGGTCCGGGTTCTCCACGGAGAACACGCCGCGTCGTTCTCGGTAGGGCGTCGTCGCGGACCAGCCGGCGGGCAGGTCAAAACGCAGTGTCGTTTTGGACGTGACGTCGACAGCCGTCACCGATGACTTGCGCGGGATGATGTCCTCGGCCCGGAAGATTGCCCAGCCGATGTCCATGTAGGCGTCGAAAGAGTTCCCGCGACGATTCGGAATCTGCACGGTCCAGTTCAGCGATCCCGATCGCTTTGGCACAGACCACTTGACAGTGTCACTGCCAATATCGAGCTGGCCATCGCCTTCAAAATCGGAGTACCGGGTGTCGAAGTCGAATTCGACCTCCCGCAGCCAGTGACGCCCCTGAGAGACTTCCATGCTGACTGCGACCGCGGCAGCCTCCGGCATCGGCGTTACGACGAAGTCCAGGCGATACTCACGGTCCTCAGGCTCCGGCTCAGCGTTGCAGGCGCTGACTGCGAAGCCAAGTGCGATGAGGCCGAGACGCCATATGCCAGGTTTTTGTCGGGCTGAGAAACAGTTCATGGTCGGTTCATGCGCGAGGCCGTAGACTCATCGGTCATGCTGATCGAGGCCGAACTATGATACGTGCGGGCATTGCTTTCAAATCCTTAGCCGTCGCTATTGTTGTGATTAGCGTTTCGGGGTGTGCATCGGCGCCCCAGCAAGGGACGGCGACAGTGGAGAGGCGCCCGGTTCCGATGCTGGAAAAACCGCTTGGCAGACTATCTACCGCGGAACGCGCGGCGGCCGTCGCGCTGCAGCAGGTCGGCGTTCCATACCGTTACGGCGGCCAGTCGCCGTCAGGATTTGATTGCAGCGGTCTCGTTCACTACTCATTCGCCCGTGCCGGCGCGTCGGTCCCCAGGACGACCCAACAGTTATGGTCAGCCAGCCAGTTTGTCGACGAGGGGCAGCTCAGAGAGGGTGACCTCCTGTTCTTCCGTTTCGACGGCAAGATTGCACACGTCGGAATGTATCTCGGCGATGGAAGGTTCGTTCATGCGCCCAGTTCCGGCAAGTTTGTATCCGTGCAGTCGATGCGTTCTGAGGTCTACCGCGACGCGTTCGTCAGGGCAGGGCGCCTGTAGCTTCAGGTGCTCGGGATTACGCGCTCGAATCGTCCGAGATGAACGTCCGCAGCTGGTCGGCCAGTCCTTTACAGGCAGCCGCCTGAGTCCGCGCGATCAGCGGGATCGGGACGACCAGGGCGGGCAGGAATGAGGTGCCGCTGACGTCTGCTGAGACCGTGCCCGCGGACTCGAGCCCTTTCAGATCCCAGACTGACGCATTGTAGTCGGCATCGTTCTGCCACCACGCGAAACCGAAACAGCCGCCGCCGCCCGGTCCGGCTGCGCACGACAGCGAGCCGCCACCGGCCACGCGCTCGGTATCGCCCTCCAGCCAGATGATGTAACGAACCTGCTGGTCGGCCAGCCGCTTGGCGACACCGGGCCGTTCCATAAGCTTGGGCAGACCCTTCGTCTCGGCGGGCGCCGTTCTTGGTTCGAACCAGGGGAACAGGGAATCGACAAACTCCCGGTGCGGAATCACGCGCAGTCCCCTGGAACCTTTCGCAAGCGCGTTCTCAACGCAGCTGATGTATTTGGCTTCGGTCTCGTTGCCCAGGTGATAACTGCGGGCCATGATAACAACGGACTCACCCTCGGCGATCCCGGTGACGCTCTCTCGATTGTCCTGCATTCGAGCGGTAATGCAGCCGGAGAGTCCCAGGGCAAAGACCAGGACGGTTAGCGATCGAAGCATTGGGCGCGCGCTATATAGCATCCTGGTTGATTCCTCCGGCCACAAAGGGCGACGTATTGTCTGAGTTCACCGAAATAGCTACGTCTTCATCGGTTTCCATCGGTGATTCGGCGGTCGCCGGCGCCGAGACAGCTCCGAGCGAGCTGATGCCGGTCTCGGCATCCAGCTTCATAATCATCAGCGCCGCCGCATCGCGCATGGCCAGCAATGCGGCCTTTTCCAGGGCATCGCTGCCGCCCAGCGCCTTGGTCTCGCTCTTGCCGTAAGCGCTGACCGGCCAGTTGGCTATCATGTCGCCGCGATCGTCGTACACCTTGAGGCGGTATCGAATCCAGACGGCAAACGAATTACTGCTCGTCTGCTCCGGTACCGAGAATTCGAATGCGTCGATGCTTGTTTCCACCAGCGCATCGATGGGCAGGAGGTCCGGGTTGTCGTCCGCCGTCAAGATCGTAACGTCGGTGAACATGTGGTCGAACAACTGGCGAAACAGCCGCGCATTCGCGTCGCCAAAGTCGACGGACCACGTTTCTTTCCCGAAGACCTTCTCCTCGTGACTGAACTGCTTCATTTCCGGTGACAGCCTGAGGCCGACCTTGACCGGCAGCTTTTCAACGAGGGGAGTAGGAAACGACGGGGCCTGCAGCGTCATGCTGCCGCCGCCGCAGGCCGAGACGAGCGCGGATAAGACGGCTACTGAAAAAGCTGTCCGAATTGTCGCTCTCAAGCTCGCTCCTTGCCTACAGGCACTGGGTGGTTTTGAACCGTCGGACGTACCGTAAGTTCCTTCTAAACCGACCCCCCGACTTTAGAACGCGAGAAAGGGGAGTGCAACAGTCGAGTCGAAGTATCGCGATCATGACCCGTATCCGTTAACCTGAACCCGAAAATTCCGCATCCTTGCCCAGTTTTCTCGAAATGCCCCGCCCAAAAATACTTGTTTTTCAACATGTTCCGTATGAACCTTTAGGTACTCTCGACCCTTTGCTGAAGGCGGCCGGGTTTCGAATTCGTTACGTGAATTTCAGTCGCGAGCCGCACACGCCGGTTGAACTCGATCGTTATGCAGCCGTCATCGCGCTTGGCGGTCCGATGAATGTGGACGAGACGGAACGCTATCCGAACCTCAAGCGTGAGGTGGATATCCTAAGGGACGCGCTCGAGCGGGACATGTCGGTGCTGGGGATCTGCCTGGGCGCTCAGCTACTCGCGAAGGCGCTCGGTGGACGGGTCTACAGGAATGAAAGAAAGGAAATCGGTTGGCACGACGTCCACCTGACCCACAATGGGCGTATGGACCCTGTCTTGTCGACGTTCGAGCATCAGCAGGAAGTCTTTCACTGGCACGTCGATGGCATCGAGCTGCCGAACGGATGCCGGCACCTGGCGTCCTCGGAACGTAGCGAGGTGCAGGCCTTTGCCTTCGGCGAACACGCCTACGGTCTGCAGTTCCACCTCGAAGTCAACGAACCGCTGGTGCATCGCTGGCTGCGCGTGCCCGAAAACCAGCCGGTGCTGTCCGACCCTGACGATGCCGTCGAACCCGATGCAATCCTCGAGCACACGCCGAAGAAAATTCCGGCGCTCGAAGCGCTGAGCAACGCAACTTTTTCGCGTTGGATCGATCGTTTCGACATACCGCCGCGGCGTGTCTCCCTGCCTTCCCGTTAGCAGCCGGAACATCTGACCGATCTTACCCACGAATCGGTGAGATGTTCGGGCTAGTCCCGCCACTCCAGCGGGTCTTCCTGCATCGCCGATACCTGCTCCCGTAGAGTCAGTATGTGCTCGTCCCAGTAGCGGACAGAATCGAACCATGGAAATGCCTGCTTGAACGCCGGGTCTGTCCATCGTTTCGCAAGCCAGCCGGCGTAATGAATGATACGCATGCTGCGCAAGGCCTCGATCAGGTGCAGCTCTGTCGCATCGAACGGCCTGAACTGCTGGTATCCGTCGAGGATGGCGGCCAGCTGCGGCGTCTGCTCGCTGCGATCGCCGGAAAGGAACATCCAGATGTCCTGAACGGCGGGACCGCTGCGACAGTCGTCAAAATCAACAATGTGGAACGCGTCGCGGTTCACGAGAACGTTACCGGGATGAAAGTCGGCGTGCAGTCGAAGTACGTCGAATCCGCCGGAGCGAGCAGCGCACTGGTCGATGCCCTCTAAAAGCAGATCCGTAACGCCCAGGTAAGCGTCGTGCAGCTCAGGCGGGATGAAGTCGTTGTCGAGCAGGTAGTCCCGTGGTTCGATCGCATAGCTTTCGACGTCGACCTCCGGTCGATGCTCGAACGGCTGCTGCTCGCCCACCAGGTGGATGCGCGCGATCAGGCGACCGAGTTGCTCGAGCATGTCGAGATTGTCGAGTTCAGGCGCCCGGCCGCCGCGGCACGGATAGACCGCCAGCCTGAACTGGTCCATCAGCTTGAGACTGGAGCCGTCGATGACCTGCGGCGCGACGACGGAGATCTCCTGCTCGGCGAGTTCCCGTGTGAACGTGTGTTCTTCCAGGATCTGCTCGTCGGTCCAACGGTTGGGCCTGTAGAACTTGACGACAATGGAGTGACCGTCGTCGAGCCCGACCTGGTAAACGCGGTTCTCGTAGCTGTTGAGCGCCAGGAAGCGGCCGTCGCATGCGAAGCCCAGGCGCTCGAGCGCTGCCAGGAAGTCGTCGGGTGTCAGGTCCGCGTAATCTAGAGCGGCGTGCGCGGGCTTGCGAGTCATCGGGCGCATGATACGCTAAAGCGCCTTTGAACTGGTGCTCCCCGAACACTATGAATCTTCTCCGGATATCGACGTTTATCATCGCCCTCATTGCTGTCTCTGGTTGCGACAGCTCGATCGCTAAAATCGCGGCTGACGACCATGAGGCGCTTGTCGTTGAGTGGCGAGAGGGACGCCTCGAAAGGCTCAAGGCCGAGGACGGCTATCTCAATCTCGCTGGCCTGTTCTGGCTCACCGGAGAAGACTCGACGTTCGGCTCCGGGGAGCAAAATGACCTGACGTTCCCGTCGATAGCCGCCGATTCGATCGGCACGTTCCGGTTGTCCGAAGAGGGCGTGCTGATGCTGATCAATCCAGGCGTCGATGTCCGCTACGAAGGCGTGCCGGTGAAATCGCTGTTCCTGTCCGATGACACGACCGACAATCCGGTGACGATTACGCATCGCTCGCTCGCATGGCTCGTCATACAGCGGGTAGGGCGTTTCGGCGTCCGGCTCAGGGATTTCGAACACCCGATGCTCGAAAGCTTCCCTCCGCTGGAGTATTTTCCGATAGCGCAGACCTATCGTGTAGAAGGCACGCTGCAGCGCTACCCGCAACCGCGAACGATCCAGGTAGATACCGTGATTGAAGGCCTCGGCTGGGAGCCGGAGTCACCGGGCGTGGTCACTTTCGAGCTCGATGGTGAGCCCTTCGAACTCGAAGCCTACACGTCAGGCGATCGCCTGTTCTTCGTATTTGGCGACAGTACCAACGGTCGAGATACCTATCCGGCTGGGCGGTTCCTGTACGCCGAGGCGCCGAACGAAGACGGTGTGACCGTGCTCGACTTCAACCTGTCTTACAGTCCGCCGTGCGCCTTCAATGACTTCTCGACTTGCCCGGTTGCATCGCCGCGCAACCGACTCAAGACGGACATCATCGCCGGGGAACTCTACAAACCGGGCGACCTGCCAGCATTCAGCTCGAACGACTAGTCGACGACGTCAAAGGTCAGTCCGGCGTTATCGACCAGCCGCTTGTGCAGCGGCTCGCCCATTGCCGAGGCGGTTGTCCAGAATCCGCCACCTACGGCAAGTTCGTTCCGGGCCAGGCACACGGCGCTTTCGGCCAGCATCTTGCTCGTTGAGCCATAGCCCGGATCACGGTCGCCGGTGACGCGAACCTTGATCGTTTCGCCGTTGTGCAACGTGCCCACGTGCACCACGTTGAAGAAGCCATTCGCACGTGCATTCGCATCCGGACCCTCACCGGGCTTCGGCAGGATAAAACGCTCGAGAACGTAGCGAGTCGGTGTGAACGCGGCGTTCACGAGCAACAGACCGAGTCCGGCGGAAATTGACAGTGCCTTGATGCGTCCGGCCGCTCCCGGTCCGGTGACGATGGTTTCGTCGTAGACAAAGTCCTCGCCGTATATGAAATCCTGCAAAGCATTACTTCGGCGGACAATGCGCGTATTGCTGACGGCCATGATGAAAGGTGCCGTCCACGCTTTTAGCGCCTTGTTGTAGACAGGTCCCTGCTGATCTTTGACGCGCGGCCCGTCTCTCTTGCCTTCGGGGTTCAGGCTGTAGGGCTTGGCGACGAAGCGACGCGCCTCCGGGTCCTCACGGGTCTCCTTGACCAGGTTGACGATACTGGCCGCGGTCCCGCCGCTGGCGCCGCCCTTAACCGCCTTCACGACCATCAGCACCTTTTCGCAGTATTCGCCGTGCCTCCGCTTCGCCTCGCGTTGCAGGTACCAGACACCGATGTCGCTGGGAATCGAATCGAACCCGCAGCAGTGCACAATTCTCGCCCCGGTTTCGGCGGCCCTGTCGCCGTAGGTGTCCATCATGCGCCTGAGCCACTGCACCTCGGCGCAGAGGTCGCAGTAACTGGTCCCTGCCTCAACGCAGGCCTCGAGCAGCGGCGTTCCGTACTTGGCGTAAGGACCTACAGTCGTCAGCACGACGCGAGTCCGCGCAGCGAGCGCCGACAGGGCATCTTTGTCCATACTGTCGGCGACGATGGTCGGCAGCGACTCGGCGCGACTGCCGAGACGCTCTTTTAGTGCTGCAAGTTTCGATTCGCTACGTCCGCCAATCGCCCAGCGCAAATCGCCACCGATGCCGTACTGCGCCAGCAGGTATTCGGCAACGAGCGAGCCGGTAAACCCCGTTGCACCCCAGACGACTACGTCAAATTCCCGATCATTCATAGTGAGCGTAGTTCCTTCAGCATCAGGGCAACTTCTTTGGCCCCGTTTTCTGTTTCCTGGCTGCCGACCTTCACGAATCCCTGTCTTTCATGGAAACGCATCGATCCATCGTTCGCTGGCCGCAGGTTAACCTCGCAGACGACTCGCCCCGAAGCCCCGGCGCAGCGATCCTCGAAATCGGCGTAGAATCGGTTGGCCAGCCCCTGTCGCCTCGCAGCAGGACTGACCGCGATGCGGTCAACGTAGGCGAAAGCGTCGTATCTCTCGTCAAACCACCGATAGTTGAGGCTGCCGTAGTCTACACCTTCGTTCAGCCCAATCAGAAAGGCCACAAGCTCCTGGCCGGTATCGGCGACACGAAAATAGCTCGCCTGCTCAAGAAACCAGGCCAGGTCATCGATCGTCAGGCTGTTGACCGCCGGCAGGGCGGACTCATTCATCCGTTGGACCAATTCAAGATCGTCGCCGCTACAGTCGCGAATTATGGTCATAAAACCTCCGAAAGACGGCGTCTCCGTGGTGCCGGTTGAGTCAAGCTGCCAGTTTGAGATACTCTTTACCTGCGGCCAACAATAAATCCAACCAGGCCGCTTCTCTACTTTACTCGCCTTTTTGCCGGTTCCAGCGTGCGCCTGCGTACGTCCGTAAACCAATAGTTACAGGAATCGACCATGAAACATTCAACGATCATAAGGGCGCTTGTCATTGCAGTTGCGTCGGTCGGACTCATCGCCGCCTGCGGCAAGTCGCGTGACGCCAACACCGCGTTTTCCGACGAGTCATCGCTGCTGCGTTACGTCCCGGCCGACAGCCCGTATGTATTCGCGCGACTTGAGCCTATGCCCGAGGACTACCGGGCGCGGGTCAAACCGCATATGGATATCATCAACGCGGAGAACCGGAAGCTGATCGAGCAGGCCATTCTCAGCGGCCAGGAGGATGCAGATGAACTGACGCCGGAAGTCAGGGAGATCCTCGATCTTTTTACCGATCTCAGCGACCTTATGTCGACAGAGGGCTTGCAGGAGGCGGGTATCGGACCCGACGCCCAGGTGCTGGTCTATGGCAACGAGCTGTTGCCCGTCCTGCGCGTTGAGCTGCAGGATGTCGACGCATTCAACTCGAAGATTGCGGAACTGGCCGGCCAGGCCAATCTTGAACTGGAGACGTCGGAACTCGGAGGGGCCAGTTACCAGCACGCGACGTTTGAAGAGCTGAAGCTCCTGCTCCTGGTTCGCGACGAGCAGGCGGTATTTAGCCTCGCGCCGGCGGCTTATGCGGACGATCAGCTACAGACGCTGTTGGGGCTGACGGCGCCTGCAGAGAACATCGCCGCGGCGGGCACGCTGGCGGACATTGCCGCCAAATACGGGTTCCAGGATCAGTACATCGGCTATACCAGCACCGAAAGTCTGTTGTCCGTGGCGCTCGCGACAGGCGGGCTGATCGACCAGGCGATGATCGAGCAGGGCCGGGGATCGATCGACGAAACTCTCAGTGACACCTGCCGTAACGAGCTGCAGCTGATGTCATCGGTTGCGCCGCGAATTGTCATGGGTCTGCGCAAAGCGGATGCCAGCCGCGTCGACACTGCCGTCATCTTCGAATTGCGAGACGACATCGCCAAAGACCTGAAAGACCTTGCTTCCCCGGTTCCCGGCCTCGGGACACTCAGCGACGGTCTGTTGGTATTCGGTATGAGTTTCAATGCCAAAGTCGCGCGCACGTTCGCCGAGCGGAGACTCGAGGCGATGGTCGCTAAGCCCTTCGAATGCGAGTTCATGGCAGGCTTCAATGAGGGCGCTACACAGGCATTGGAATTCATGAAGCGCCAGCCGGTGCCGCCCACCGCCTACGACTTCAAGGGCTTTATCTTCTCGGTCGAATCCATCGAGGGCCTGCAGCCTGGCGCAGCGCCGACCGACGTTGACGCAAAGGCCAGTGGTCTGCTGGCGATCGACAACCCGGAGAGCCTGATGGCTCTCGGCAACATGTTCGTGCCCGAGATCGCGGCGTTGAACCTCCAGCCTGATGGCAAAGTGGTGCCACTTCCGACCGACCGTCTCGGTCCGAACGAGACTGAAGCCTGGATTTCTATGTCCGATGATGCGATCGGCGTCGCCGCCGGTGTTGACGGGGACAAACGCCTCGACACCTTGATGAAGATGTCGCCCAACAAGGATGCCCCATTGATGTATGTCGACGTCGATGCCGATGCCTACATCAATCTCGTGTCGCAGGCGACGCAGTTGGGGCTTGCCAACTCAGGCCAGTCGGCAGTGCAGGACAGCAGCAAGCTGATGCTGGACGAGATTGCGAAACTCTACGAGCGCATGTCGGTCGATATCCGCATGACCGAATACGGCGTTGAGCTGAGCTCAAGCATAACGATGAAACCCTAAGTAACCCGGAGAGAAGCCAGAATGTTATCCAGAGTCCTGTTGCTACTGTCATTCGCATTCGCGACCGCCTATGCGGCAGATGACGAGCTCGCATCTGTTTCGAGCCTCAAGGTCGATCTCGACAAGGTTGTCGAGTATCGAACCGTGTCGCCGGTCGACGGCATTACCGTTTCCGGACAACCGAACGAGGAGATGCTCGATATTTTCGCGGAGAACGGCTACGCAGCGGTAATCGACCTGCGCGGGCCTGGCGAGAATCGCGGATTCGACGAGGCCCAGGTCGTCGAGGAGCTAGGTATGTACTACGTCGAGCTGCCGATCGAGGGTCGTGATGCGGTTAACTTTGACAATGCGGCGAAGCTCAAGGAAATCCTCGGTCAATATGACGGGCCGGTGCTCGTTCACTGCGGCAGCGGTAACCGGGTGGGTGCATTGCTGGCACTTGGCAAGGTCCAGGATGGCGCATCTGAAGAAGAGGCGCTGGAGTACGGCAGGTCGGGTGGTCTGACCAGGCTCGAAGGTCTTGTCAGGGAGAGGCTGGCAGAACAGGAACCGGCCGAGCCGGCAGAGTAGTGATGCCTGACGCCGCCAGCAACGGAATGCGTCTCAACGCAGACTTTGACGAACGCGTCGTTATCCGGCCCGAAGACTACGACTGGGTGCCGTCTCCGGCACCCGGCGTGACTCGCATGATGCTGGACCGGATTGGTGATGAGGTCGCGCGCGCGACGTCGCTCGTCCGCTACGACGCCAACAGCGCGTTCCCAAGGCACGTCCACGGTGGCGGAGAGGAGTTCCTGGTCCTCCAGGGCGTGTTCGCAGATGAAGACGGTCGCTACGGCGTCGGCAGCTACATAAGAAACCCGATTGGTACGGCTCACACGCCGTCGATCGGTCCGGAGGGCGCGCTGATTTTCGTCAAGCTGCACCAGTTCTCGAAGGCGGACAGCGAGCAGAAGGTCATCGACACGAGTCAGGGCGAGTGGCAGCCGGGTCTGGTGAAGGGCTTGTCGGTGATGCCGTTGCACACCTACGAGAATGAGAATGTCGCACTGGTCAAGTGGGCACCGGACACGCAGTTCAACAGTCACAGCCATTGGGGCGGTGAGGAGATCTTCGTCATCGAAGGCAACTTCTACGATGAACACGGCAGCTATCCTGCCGGTAGCTGGCTGCGCAACCCGCATGGAAGCCGCCATCAGCCCTGTACGAAAGAAGACGGCGCACTGATCTTCGTCAAGACGGGACACTTGCCCGAGGTTTGAAGGTGCTTGACCGACCGGGAAGTTTTCCGTCGGGACTCAAACATCATGCTGACTTGCGTCCCGAATTCTGAACCAATATGGTAATAGACCGTCGTTGTAACGTCTAAGTCTATGAATCGGGGGGTATCTGGGCTATGCGTGGTGTCGTTTACGTAAGCGAGGCGCTCGTTTACTTTGACAAAATGGCGCTCGAGAGTCTTGCCGCAGAGGCGGCTGCCCTGAATTTTGACCGCGGCATCACCGGCTACCTCTACTTCGAAAAGGATCGTTTCGTCCAGTACATCGAGGGCGACGACGATACGATTGAAGACCTGATGGAAGTCATCAGTCGCGACAAGCGGCACCGGGTGCTTCATGCCGTTGTCGAGCACGAACTCAAGGAACGGCGCTTTCCGTCCTGGCACATGCGCCAGCTTCGCAGGAAGGAACTGCTTGAGGTCAAACTCGAACACCTGCTAACCGACTACCTGGTCTACCTGGATTCAAAAGTCGAGGCCGAGGACGATGCGGTGGACGAGGATGATCTCGAGACGAAGTACCCGTCCCTGGTTTGGGGCATGGTCAATCGCCTATCCGACCTGCGCGGCAAGCTGGGCGCCTACTGACAGTCCGACATTCGTGCGACGCTGGGCCGAAAACGCCGAACGTCAATTACTCAATTCTGCGTTACGTCGCCGCATGCCGGCTTGAAACCGTCGCGCCTGCGCTTCTCGTGCTCTGCTCTCAGACGTTCAAGTGCCCTGATCTCGCCATCACTCTCCAACAGCGACACAAAAAGCATCACTGAATCCGGGTAGCGAAAGATCTCATCGTCGCGATAGGGCGTTGGCGACTCGCGCAGTGCCATGATTTGCGCACTGTCTTCCGGTTCTCCTGTAGCTATCAGTACATCGGCCTGGAGGGATTTAGCGTTCCTGCGGACCTTGGCTCGGGTAGCGATCTTGCCGACATGCTCACCGTAAGATGCGCACGAGACTGCCCATTCGGGGTCCTTCACCGCCATCTCTTTGCACATTTTCTCGTACAGGGCCCGCGGGCTCGGATAGACGGGCGCCACCTCGATCGCAAGAACGTAGCTGACGCTCTCTGAGAATCCGCCGACAACATCGATGCCAGCCTTAGCGTTCATGATGTTCTCGGTCCAGTAGTCGTTTGCCTCGTACGCGATAACCGCCTGGTCCAGCGCGGCTTTGGCTCGTTGTAGGTCGCCCGTCGAATGGTAGTAGCCGGCCGCCCGGATCCAGACGAGGCTGTTCTCGGAGTCAACGGCAAGCAGGCGGTCCAGCCAGTCTTCGATCGGACACCTGCCATTCTCGAGATTCTCCAGGCACATATTGACAGCGGACCAGAGAAAATACGGTGACGACGTCGGCTGCTCCATCGCGCGTGCGAAGAGCTTGACACCCTCGTCATATTCGTCGAGCAGTTGCGCGGCGAAGATTCTCAGTTCGAGGTTGTTCGACTCCGCCCAACGAGATCGTGCTTCCTCCAGGACCTGGTTTGCGAAGACATCGGTCAGCACTTCCGTTCCCAGGCGCGCCATCTGTTTCAGATAGATCTGGGTGCAGTCCTCACCCGTTTCCGAGGGCTCGACGACCTCAGTCTCGGGACTCGTCGTTTTCGGAACCTGTGCCTCGTTGTCTTCTGCCGTGTCGGGATTGTCGACATCGGCGGAGTACTGAGCATGCTCGGGTCGCGGTCTGTCTGAGGAATCGACAGCAAAAAGGAAAATGCCGGCTAACGCAGCAATCAGGAGCAGGGCAACAACGGCAGGCGATCGCATGACCCAGACCATACATCATGATGTCATCAGCCTGCAGCGAGTCATTGTAGATCGCGAAAATGCGTTCTCCGATCACTTACGCTGCTGGCAGGGCGCTCGTCGACTGCAGATGATGAATGGGCACCGAGAGGTCATGCGACCACTCGATGCAGCTGTTCTTTAATCAATGCAAGGAGGCAAGTATGAACAAGCAAATAGCGGGGCTGGTTGCGCTGGCGGCGTTACTGGTCCTGGCTGCGGTTTTGCTGCTGCCCCGTGGCAGCAACGACGAGCTAATGTCGCTCACGCCGGAATCGGAAACGCAATCGACTGAGCTGCCGCTGGCCGTGGAGGAAGATCCGCAGGACGGGAGCGAAGTGGTCGACGGCGATGGATCGGAAACGGAAGTCGTCATGGGACTCAGGGTCCGAAAAGACCGAAATTGTACCGTCAGGCAACACATGGTCGATCTCGGCAACGGGCTAGTGACGGATGCCTATTCCTGCGACCCGCCCGATGTGGAAAAGCCGTTCGCCGGTCACAGCGATGCGGACCTGTGGGTGTTGTCTTACAGCGATGCGACGGCTGCCGAAGAACTTGGCAAGCGCTTGCTGTACCAGCGCAAAGAGGGTGCGGCCAATGAGTTGATGCTGCGTGCAGTGGCGCTACAGCCGGACAACGTGAGACCGTTGCTGTACCTGATGAGCCAGACAGGCTCGCTCCGGGGAGACGCGCCGGGCGCCCGAGCGGCAGTCGGTAAGGCGTATATCATCTCGAGGACCGCGAGCCATTTCGATCCCAGCGTCAACACAGACTGGCTGTTGGAGGACCTGGTTCAATATCGCTTCGAGTCCGACGACATCGAGCGACTCGACAGGATCGTCGACGGCAATCTCGAACGCATGCGTAAGGTTCAGATCGACGTGTTTGGCGAAAGCCGGATCGAGGAGGCCTTATGATGACTGGACTCCTGAAAAACACTGGTTTGACCTTGATCGCCTTTACGGCGATTTTTTTTACGGATGCCTCGGTGGCCGATGAATGGCCGCAATTCGATTGCGAGGACTGCAGGGATATCTCCGAGCATCCCGAGGACGCGAGGAACTTCGCGCTCAACCTGATATTTGGCAGGAACAGCTCGCTGTCATTCGACGACACGCGGTTCCATCTGTCCGATAGCTTCGGCAATACAATCATCGTCGACATCAATGCGAAGTTCATCTTCGATCCCTACGATTATCGGTTGCTCGATGAGTTGTTTGTCGAGGATTTGATCATTCAGATTCTGTTGATGTTCCCGAACGGGGACTTACTGACGTACAAGTACCCGCGCAGCCTGCTGGATCCCGACGGCGTATTGCCCGTGCCTGCTGAAACACCAGTGACGCCGAACTCCGGGTCATCGTCAGGCGGACCCTCCGGGTCGCCGGGGATGCCGTCCGATGGTGGCGAGGAAGACGCCTGGGACGAGCGGGACGAGAACTGGGCGGACTGGGAGGAAGCCTGGGGAGGCTGGGTCTGTCGACCGGATTTCTCCCACCCCAATATCACTGGAGTCATCTGCAACCTGCCCTGACAACCTTCGTGCGTGAGTCGTGTAATGCGGCTCACGCCACTGCCTGTCGTTGCTGCGATCCAGGGTGACCTGCGCTAAGGTGCATGGCAGGCGCACAGATCGAAGGAGAGTTCATGTCGGCAGCGCGTATCGCCTGGGTGGTCATATTTCTGGCGGTCCTGGTTTGGTCAGGGATCGATCCGCATGACTATCCGACCTGGGGGCTCGAGGTGTTTCCTGCCGTTGCCGGTGCGGCGATACTGCTGGCGACACTGAAACGTTTCCCGTTAACGACGCTCGTATATGTGCTGATACTCATACATTGCGTCATCCTCATGGTCGGTGGCCACTACACCTATGCATTGGTCCCACTCGGCGACTGGTTCCAGGAGCTGACCAACGGCAGCCGCAATGACTACGATAAGCTTGGGCATCTCGCGCAGGGTTTTGTACCGGCAATCATCGCTCGAGAGTTACTGATTCGTCTGAACGTCGTGCGTACACCGGCGTGGCGCGATTTCCTGATTGTCTGCGCGTGTCTTGCTATCAGTGCATTCTACGAGCTGATCGAATGGTGGGTCGCCCTGTTGTCGGAAGAGGCGGCCGATTCCTTTCTTGGCACGCAAGGTTACATGTGGGATACGCAGTCCGACATGGCGTGGGCATTGTCGGGCGCGATACTGGCATTGCTCACCTTGAGCCGCTGGCATGATCAGCAACTTGCCCGCGCGGGGTATCTACCGACACGGCAGTCGTAGATACATCCGGCGTACGGTTCTTCATCAGCAATCGAGAGCTGCCGAGCGACGGCGGGTGGTTGTCACCCAACAGCATCCGTAATACCCCTGATACCCGTCGTGGGTGGCCTGTTTAACACTTGCCGCAAATGGCAAGCATCGACCTGACTCAACGCGCCGACCTGACGCAACACGCCCGAGGTACAGGTGCCTTACGGACAAGGCGCCCTGACTACGTCGACTTTCTTCCACCCTGCAACGACGCCTGTCCGGCTGGTGAGAATATCCAGGCATGGCTCGCACTGGCCCAGGCCGGCGAGCACGAGGCGGCCTGGCGCGAGATCGTCAGGAACAATCCGCTGCCATCCATCCACGGGCGCGTCTGCTATCACCCTTGTGAGGACGTGTGTAACCGGGCGTTCACGGACAGCTCGGTCAGCATTCACGCGGTGGAACGCTTCCTCGGAGATCTCGCGCTCGAAAATGACTGGCAGTTCGAGAAACCTGCGACTCAGACCGGCAAGAAGATCCTGATCATCGGGGCCGGCCCCAGCGGACTGTCGGCAGCCTATCATCTCGCGAACTTCGGACACTCAGTCGAAATCCGAGAGGCCGGCCCGGTAGCGGGGGGCATGATCCATTTCGGTATTCCCGCGTATCGCATGCCACGAGACGAACTGCAGGCCGAGATTCGCCGAATTGAGAACCTCGGCGTGAAGATCACGCTCAATCATCGCGTCGACGACGTGCTGGCGGAGAAAGAGACGGGTGGATTCGACGCCGTCTTCGCCGCGGTCGGCGCACACATCAGCAAGAAGATCGAGATTCCGAATCGCGATGCCGGCAAGATCCTCGATGCCGTCAGTTTCTTAAGCCAGGCGAACGAGGGTGAGCCCCCGGCGCTGGGTCGCCGGGTAGCCGTCTACGGTGGCGGCAACACGGCCATGGATGCCGCCCGGACCGCCCAACGCCTTGGCGCCGCCGAGACCATGATCATCTACCGGCGCGATCGAAGCAGCATGCCTGCCCACGATTTCGAGGCCGACGAGGCTATCGAAGAAGGCGTCAAGATCAACTGGCTGCGCACGATCAAGGAAATCGACAAGTCCACGTTCAAAGTCGAGGTCATGGAACTCGATGAGAACGGTCGCCCGCAACCGACGGGACGCTTCGAGGAGCTCGAGGCGGACTCGCTGATCCTCGCGGTAGGACAAGACACCGACACCGAGTTCCTGGAAAAGGTCCCCGGTATCGAGTTCGAGTGGGACCACACCGTCATCGTCGACGACAACATGATGACCGGTCACGAGGGCATTTTCGCCGGTGGCGACATGGTGCCCGCGGAGCGTTCCGTCACGGTCGCCGTGGGTCACGGCAAACATGCGGCGCGGCACATCGACGCCTTCTTAAACGGCAAGAGCTACAAGCGCGGCACACGCAACCCGATTATCGGTCACGAGAGGCTGCATCTCTGGTACCGGACCGAGGCGCCGCAGGTCGAGCAGGATCGCCTGCCTATTGATGAGCGAACAAAGGGTTTCGACGAGATTCTGAAGAACCTGACCGAACAAGAAGCCCTGTTTGAGGCCAGGCGTTGCCTGTCCTGCGGCAACTGCTTCGAGTGCGACGGTTGCTACGGCGCCTGTCCCGAGGGTGCGATCATCAAACTGGGTCCCGGCAAGCGCTACAAGTTCGACTTCGACAAGTGCACGGGATGCGCCGTCTGCTATGAGCAATGTCCCTGCCACGCCATTGAGATGATCGACGAGCCCGGCGAAGGAGCGAAGGCATGACGGAAAAACGTGCGATGGAGGGCAACGAGGCGGTCGCCCGCGTTGCGTACTCGGTCAGCGAGATCTGTTCGATCTACCCGATTACGCCGTCGTCACCGATGGCGGAGCAGGCCGATGTCTGGTCAGCCGCCGGCAAGGAGAACATCTGGGGCCAGGTGCCGGACATCATCGAGATGCAGAGCGAGGGCGGTGCCGCCGGAACGGCGCATGGCGCACTGCAGACCGGCGCATTGACGACGACGTTCACGGCGTCACAGGGCCTGATGCTGATGCTGCCCAACATGTACAAGATCGCGGGCGAGTTGACGCCTGCCGTCTTTCACGTAGCCGCGCGCTCGCTGGCGGCGCAGGCGCTGTCTATCTTCGGTGACCACCAGGACGTTATGGCCGCCCGCACGACGGGATTTGCGATGATGGCCTCGTCGTCAGTTCAGACTGCGCAGGACCTCGCGCTCGTCAGCCATGCCGCGACGTTGGAGGCACGCGTACCGTTCCTGCATTTCTTTGACGGATTCCGGACGTCTCATGAGGTGGACAAGATTGATCTCGTCAGCGAGGCGGAGACGCACGCGATGATCAATGACGGGCTGGTCTACGAGCATCGTTCGAGGGCGCTCAACCCGGATAACCCGTTCATTCGCGGCACGGCGCAGAACCCCGATGTCTACTTCCAGGGTCGGGAGAGCGCAAACAACTTCTATAACCAGACGCCGGGTATCGTGCAGAAAGTCATGGACCAGTTTGCCGACGTTACCGGTCGTCGCTACAACTTATTCGACTACCACGGCGATCCCGAGGCCGAACGTATCATCGTCCTGATGGGCTCGGGTGCCGAAACGGTCGAGCAGACGATCGACGCATTGCCGGACAAGGGCGTCGGCATGATCAACGTACGCCTGTTCCGTCCATTCTCGGCGGAGCACATGCTGGCGGTACTGCCGGAGAGCGTGAAGTCGATTGCGGTGCTGGATCGTACGAAGGAGCATGGCGCGAGTGGCGAGCCGCTGTACATGGATGTCGTCACGGTGCTCGCCGAAGCCGTCGCCTCCGGCGCTCGTGCGTCGATGCCGAGGATCATCGGCGGACGTTACGGCCTGTCGTCGAAGGAATTTACCCCTGCCATGGTTCGAGCCGTGTTCGATGAGCTCGAAAAAGACGAGCCGAAGAATCATTTCACAATCGGCATCAATGACGACGTGACGTACACGAGCCTCGACTACGACGCGTCCTGGAATATCGAGAACGAAAAGTCGACGCGTGCATTGTTCTTCGGTCTGGGCGCGGACGGTACCGTCGGTGCCAACAAGAACAGCATCAAGATTATTGGCGAGAACACGGACCTGCACTGCCAGGGCTACTTCGTCTACGACTCGAAGAAGTCCGGCTCGAGAACGGTGTCGCACCTGCGCTTCGGACCGGAGCCGATCCATTCGCCTTACCTGATCCAGTCAGCGAACTTCATTGCCTGCCACCAGTTCGACCAGGTCAACAGGATCGAACTGCTGAAGGACGCAGCGGAGGGCGCCGTATTTCTGCTGGACAGCCCGTATGGACCCGACGAGGTGTGGGACGAGCTGCCAAAGCCGGTGCAGGAAATCATCATCGACCGGAAGCTCAGCTTCCATGTCATTAATGCTCGCGCCGTCGCCAAAGAGGCGGGCATGGGCAAACGCATCAATACGATCATGCAGGCCTGCTTCTTCGCGCTGTCCGGCGTCCTCCCAAGAGACGAGGCAATCCAGCAGATCAAGAAGGCGATCGAGAAGACCTATCGCTCGAAGGGCCAGGAGGTCGTCGACCAGAACTTCGCGGCGGTCGATTCAGCGCTCGATCATCTTTACGAGGTAAAGGTACCGGCGAAGGTCAGCAGCGATCGGCCGCTGAATGCCGTCGTGCCGCCGCACGCGCCGCCGTTCGTGCGTGAGGTTACGGCGCAGATCATGCGCGGCCATGGCGACGAACTGCCGGTCAGCGCGTTACCCGTCGACGGTACGTATCCCAGTGCAACCGCGCAGTTTGAAAAAGGCAACGTCTCCGATCGTATACCGTTGTGGGATGCGGATCTGTGCATCCAGTGCGGTAACTGTTCGTTCGTCTGCCCGCACAGCGTCATTCGCGCGAAGTTCTACCACGAAAGTTCGTTAGAGAATGCACCGGAAGGCTTCGCAACGGCGCCAATCAGCGCCCGCGGATTCCCGGAGACGCGCTACTCGCTGCAGGTTTACGCAGAAGACTGCACGGGCTGCACGCTGTGCGTTGATGCCTGCCCGGTTCGCAGCCCGGACGATCCGGAGGTTCGGGCGATCAACATGACGGACAAGGCGCCGATCCTCGAGAAGACCCGAAAGGACATCGAGTTCTTCGAAACCCTCGATTTCAACGATCGCGCGGCCGTCGAATTTTCGTCAGTGCGCGGCGCGCAGTTCCTGCAGCCGTTATTCGAGTTCGCCGGCGCCTGCGCCGGTTGCGGTGAGACGCCTTACGTCCGACTGTTGTCGCAGTTGTTCGGACCTCGCCTGCTCGTGGCAAACGCGACCGGCTGCTCGTCTATCTATGGCGGCAACCTCCCGACGACACCCTGGGCCAAGAACGCGGAGGGTAGTGGCCCTGCCTGGTCCAACTCACTGTTCGAGGACAACGCCGAGTTCGGCCTGGGCATGCGTATCGCGGCCGATCACCACATGGCGATCGCCAAGCAGATGGTCGAGGAACTGTCACCCGAGATCGGCGAGGAACTCGCTGATCAGTTAATCAATGCCGGCCAGACGATCGGTAGCGAAATTCGCGCACAGAGGCAACGCGTCAAAGAGCTTAAGGAGCGCCTGGAGGCAGTGACTCGCGAACGGGAGAACCCGAAGGCCGAGGCGCTGCTGTCGATCGTGGATCACTTGGTTCGCCGCAGCATCTGGCTGGTCGGCGGCGATGGCTGGGCCTACGACATCGGCTCCGGCGGTCTCGACCATGTCCTCGCCAGCGGTCGCAACGTCAACGTGCTGGTCATGGATACCGAGGTGTATTCCAATACCGGTGGCCAGATGTCCAAAGCCACACCGTTGGGCGCGTCGGCGAAATTCGCATCGGCCGGCAAACGCATCGGCAAGAAGGATCTTGCGCTGCAGGCGATCTCCAGCGGCAATGTCTACGTGGCTCAGGTCGCGATGGGTGCGAACCCGCAGCAGACGCTGCTCGCGATGCGCGAGGCGGAGGAATACAACGGACCGTCGCTGATTCTTGCTTACAGCCACTGCATCGCGCACGGCTATGACCTGAAGGACGGGCTCAAGCAACAGGCGCTGGCGACGGCGAGCGGTTACTGGCCGCTGATTCGCTACAACCCGGCACTGAGGGCGGCCGGCAAGAAACCGTTCGTACTCGACTCGCCGCGTCCGACGATTCCGCTGCGTGAATACGCCTACAACGAGAATCGTTACAAGGTGCTCACGAAGACGAATCCTGAAGAGGCCGAGCGCATGATGCAGATGGCGCAGGAAACCGTCGACCGTCGCTGGCAGACCTACGAGCACTTGTCGCAGCAGGAGCCGACCAAGTTCGAACATGCGTGGTAACGCTTCTAGGTCGATTGATTGTCATTCGTCGCAGACTATCCTGCTTTCGCGACGCCGAGTCGACACTGAGAAGAATGAGCACTGGCGATATGGATCGAATTGATCCTCGATGTTCCGGTGTTTTGACCGCAGTCATTGCCTTGAGATCGTCAGATGAGCGAGTGGCTCCTCCGTTTAGCGGCCGCCGCAAAACAGTCTTGAAGCCCGGGGATCTGACGGAAAACGACGGCCGAATATTGGATTAATTTTCGCAATAGTGGCGTTAGCTTCCGCCGAAATTAACGCGCGCAGACCGACGCGCAGCCAGTCAAGATAGCACCGGTATGCTTCAAGTCAACGAGTGTTTCGTGGATGAAGATAAACCACCGGGTTTTCCAGCAGCCTGGTGATCTTAACTCGCGCGGTCTCCAATATTTTTGCGCAAATGCGACTTGGAAAAATTTTCTCAATATTTATTTGGTACTTCAGTAACAAATTTGACACGACCTTTCGCATTAGGCAAAAGGTCCCCTGGGATTATCAGGGGATATCGATGATGTATTTTGGTGCGTTGCGAGCTAGGAAGTCGCCATCACTTCGTCAGCTGTCGTTTCAGCTTTTTCTGTTTACTGCATTTGGGGTTCTCTCCGCAGAAAATGCGCTTGCAGATCCAAAACTGTGGATCGCTGACAAGGCCGACGGCTTCACAACGACGGACTCTGCGCGATGGCGGGATACCTACGGTCCTTTTCCCGACTTGGCAGTGGCTAGACAGGCTGCAGACGACTTTTGCAGGACGAGCAGCCACTATTGGACGCCCGGCCTCGACTGCGAACCCCATCCGGCCTTCAACGACCAAACGACGTACTACTGTGGTGGAAGTAACCCCGCGTCCTGCTTCTACAGGCACGGCTTTAATGTGTACAGGCGAGGCGGAAGACACGGCATTATCTACGTGCAGTGGTACCCGTACTTCAATACCGATGCCGATTGTCCCGCTGGCCAGGTTATCGGTTCGGAGGGTCACAGCTGCGTTGACGGATTCGTGTTGGACCCATCCGTCAATGAACAAAAGTGTCCGGACAACGAATCAAACCCCTGCAATCCGGCCACGGGAAACAAGTACCAGGTCGAAACCGACTTCGAAGGCGCTGGCGCCGGGTCTTTGCGTTTCAAAAGGCACTACAACAGCAGCGGTCCGTTCAAGACCAGCGCCAACATGGCAGCGGGCTGGCGGCATACCTACTCCAGAGTCTTAGACGAACGGCCCGACAGGGCCGCCACGGTAAGTTTCGCGGCCCCGGTGAACCAGTCGTCCACCTACGATAACGCCAGCGACGCATGTACGGACGGCTTCAACGACATCAAGGCCGGTCTGTGGGGAGGCGACTTGGCGTCGGGGATCGCAACATTCGCCGGCGGAAACATCTGCAAGATTGAGGTCGGCGGCGTTACGAAGGCTTATTTGCCGGTACGCACGGCGACTGGTTGGAATGGCGGCTTCACGGCGCCAGCCGGGTTCAAGACGATTACCAGAGCCGACGGGAACATCATTCGGTTCGAGCAAGACGGCGCCAACTGGGTGAACACACTTGATCAATCCCTCAGGCTAGAGTCCGTTGGCAGCGACTGGGTATTTACCACCCGCGATGACACAAGGGAAACCTACAATTCGGATGGAAAGCTCGTATCCATAGCCTATCGAAATGGACAGACTGAGACGCTCGACTATTCGCTGACGGCCGCTCAAGGTGGCGACGACGACAGTGAGACGCTGGACAGAGTTACGGGACCTTTCGGCCACACGCTGAACTTTGGCTATGACTCCAGCGGGCGGCTCGCAACCGTGACCGGGCCTGATGGAACGGTGCAATTCGCCTACGATTTAACAGGCAACCTCGAGTTGGCGACTTATCCGGACGCAAACACTCGCCGATATCACTACGAAGACATCGACTTGCCAAATCATCTCACCGGCATCACGGACGAGAATCTCGCTCGTTTTGCCACATGGGCCTACGACGACAGCGGCAGGGCCTTGCTCTCTGAGCATGCGGGCGGCAAAGAACAAGTCCAGTTTCTCTACAACGCCGACGGATCGACGACTCTGAACATGGGGAGTGGAGCAACTCGTACGTACCACTATACGACGACTCAGGGAATAAGAAGGTTGCAGATGCTGGTCGGTGATGTGTGTAGCACTTGTCCAGACGGCAACGTAGCTGACCGAGTCTATGATAGCAGTGGATTTCTGTATGAGACTCAGGACTGGAACGGCAACCTGACTCAGACCATCCGCAATTCGCGTGGATTGACGGAATCCCTGGTCGAGGCGAAAGGTTCAGCGGTGGAGCGCACAACCTCAATCGCGTGGAATCCGGTATACCGACTGCCAGACGTCGTTACGTCACCAAAAAATACAACGACCTACCTCTACGATGCCGCCGGAAATGCGGAGGACATCACGATCACAGCGCCTGGACTGTCCCGCGCGTGGGCAATGACCTACAACGCCTCGGGCCAGGTATTGACGATCGACGGCCCGAGAACAGACGTTGCCGACGTCACCACGATCAATTATTACAACTGCACGACCGGCAACGAGTGTGGGCAAATCCACACCGTCACCAACGCGCTAGGTCATGTCACGACGTACAACAGCTACGATGCGGCCGGCCGGCCTACGCTGATCACTGATCCGAACGGCCTGCAGACGTCGCTGGTCTACGACTGGCGCGGCAACGTCGAGGTGCTGACCCTGACGACGACGGTCGGCGTACCTCGCGTCACGTTGATGACCTACGACGCTGTAGGGCAGCTAAAGACGGTCAGCACGCCGGACGGAATGACGCTGACCTACACGTACACGGATGCACACTACCTCGATTTGGTTGAAGACAATCTCGGCAACAAGATCGACTACGACTACGATGCGATGGGCAATCTGATCAACGAGGACGTGAAGGATGTCTCGAATGTTCTCGAGCGGGCGACCAGCTACGTTTTCGATCTCAATAACCGCCTCGATACGATCACGAGCGGCGGTCATGTCACCGATGTGCAGGTCGACGATCTCGGCAATCTGACGAATGTCGTCGACCCGAAATTCGCCTCTACCCAGCATCTCTACGACGCGTTGAACCGGCTGGATTCAACGACAGATGCTCTGCTTGGTGTGACGGATTACCACTACGATGCACACGACAATCTCGAGACGGTCGTGGCGGCCAACGGCGCTACAACCAGCTTCCTTTACAATGATCTCGACGATCTGGAACAGGAGACCAGCCCGGACCGTGGCATCACGACGTACACGCACGACGAGGCCGGCAACGTCAAGACGAAGGTTGACGCACGCGGCAAGCTCACGTCCTACGACTACGATGCGCTGAACCGGCTAACGCTGGAGACGCTCGACGACGGATCGACGATCGTCTACGAGTACGACACGGGCCCAAATGCGCTGGGCCGCCTGAATAAGGTCACTGACCCCAGCGGTTCGACGGCATGGTTGTTTGACCATTTCGGCGCCGTGACGCACAGAACGCAGCTGGTGGGTACTGTCAGCCTGACGACTCAATACGTTTACGACAACGAGGGTCGAATGCAGGCGATGATCTACCCGTCCGGCAAGCTGTTGAGCTATGGATACAACAGCTACCAGATCTCGAGCTTGAGCGTTGACGGCACCCCGCTGGTCCAGAACCTTGCCTACGAACCCTTTGGACCCGCGAAGAGTTGGCTGTGGGGCGACGGACGCAGCTTCAGCCGTGACTTCGACCTGCGAGGCCTGATGATCTCTATCACGGACAACGGGGACACGCAGGCGCTGAACTACGATGCGGCGGGTTTTCTCACGTCACAATTCGGACTGGGGCTTGACGTCACCTACGACTATGATCTGCTAGGGCGTGTAACCGACTTTGCGGACAACCTGTCGGGCGGCGGCTCGCCGCCAGAGTCGATGTTTGTCTCGGCTCCGACCGTGCTGGCGACCGTTCAAACCGCCAACAACGAGACCGGTGCACCGGCGTCGACAAACCCGACGCCGTGGCTGACAGCAGCGGTCCGAAACGTCACGAGCGGCAACGTCCAGCTCGCACTGGGCCGCGCCGAAGTGAACACAGGTGCCATCACGGTTGCGGAGACGGTCGGGTATGTCGCCATCCAGGCGAGCGCGTCCGGTTCGTTCACGGCCGGTGCGTCGATCGTCAACTACGAAGCGCAGACCACGACGGATTCCGTTCGCGGCTGGGGCAACGGCTGCTACACGACCAACTTCCTGAATGTCTACGCCGGCGCGCCGCTCGTGGTCGGCACGATCAACCGGCACGACGGCGGCGACGGCGGATGGGCCAGACGCTGTAGCCTGGGTACGAGTTCGGTCGGCTTTGCCATCGACGAGGATCAGTTCCGGGACACGGAGCGCAACCACACGACCGAAACCGTGGGCTTCGCCGCGTTTTCGTCGGCCTTCGACGGTGTATTCAGCGACGGAACCGGCACGTGGGCCATGGAGGCCGAGTCGACGACGCTTGCGGCTACCACGACGGACCCGGCGTTCAAGACGGTTAATTTCCGTCAGAGCTACGCGACGCCTCCGGTCGTAATCGTTCTGGCAACCAACGAGACGCCCGATCCCTCGGCCTTCCGCATTCGCAACGTGACGACGACGGGCTTTGAGGTTGTGCAGGTCGAGCCGGCCAACGCAGACGGCACACAAGGCGCTATGACGCTGCACTACCTTGCCGTCGAACCGGGTGAGCACGAGCTGCCGGACGGCACGCGCATCCTGGCGGCCACGGTGGACATCACCGATCAGCAGCACGGTTCCGGGGTCAGCGGTACGGAGTCCTGGCATACCGAAACTTTCGCTGATTGGCCGGGGACATCCGGTGGGCTGCCGACGCTCGTTTATGATTACGACGCGAACGGCAACCGGACGCTTCTCACCGAGGACAGCCTGCCGTACAGCTATTTCGTGCAGCCGAATTCCAATCGCCTGCTCAGCACGGCTGGCCCGGTGGCGAAGACCTACAGCCACGATACTGCGGGCAATACGCTGTCAGACGGCGTTCATACCTACGGCTACAACGACAGAGGCCGACTGGTGGACGTTGACAGCGGCATGGCGACTTACGTGCACAACGGGCTGGGCCAGCGGGTCAGTAAGACTGTCACGTCGACGACGCTGTTCGCGTATGACGAGGCGGGCGCGTTGATTGGGCAGTACGACGGTACCGGTGCGGCCGAACAGGAGTTTGTGTGGCTGGACGGTGCGCCGATCGGGCTGCTGGTGGGCAGTCAGGTGCTTTACGTACAGACGGACCAGATTGGGACGCCGCGCGCGGTCTACGATGGCGCCGCCGCGCTTTGGCGTTGGAAGTCGACGCCGTTTGGGATGGGAGGCCCGGATGAAGACGCGGATGGGGATGGGACGGATTTTGAGTTCAATCTTCGGTTTGCTGGGCAGTATGAGGATGGGGAGACTGGGTTGTATTACAACTACTACCGCACGTATGACCCTACGACAGGACGATACCTCGAATCCGATCCCATCGGTCTCGACGGTGGGCTCAATTCCTACGGATACGTCGGCGGAAACCCGCTTTCTTACGTTGATCCGTATGGTCTGTATCGAGGCTCAGTGAGCCCAGAAGACCTAGTAGCTGCTCGGCAGCTGATGGACAAAGCGCGACAGCAAAGAAATTTTCGAGAGTTTCAAAGATTATGCCGCATCGCCGGTCACCAGAACTGCGACCAACCATGGGAAGGCGAAAACGAGTCGATGTGTTTTGTCGGCGACGCAATGGATGTTGGATTTGCAGCTTTGGGAGCTCGCGCTAGTGCGTCACGCTTGCCAGCCTCAGGATTAACTCCACGTTTACAACCGAATCTGTTTAACTCGCTGGACGACCTGTTTGCAGGCGGCCGTACTCCGACCGCGAGCGAGATAAGTCAGTGGGCCCGACAGCAAGGGTGGACGCCAAGTCAAACCGCGACAGGCCCGCTGAAGTACACCGATGCGAATGGGATAGTGAGAGCTACGATAAAACGTGGTAGCTCCAGAGCACCCGGAAGTGGATCTCCACACGTGGAACTCAGAAATGCGTCGGGTCAGAGGATTGACCCCGCAGGAAACCCGGTTAATCGAAGGAGCCTAGGAAACCACACTCCAATCATCTATGACATCCCATAACCGAAATGATATGAAGACTAAGCCATACCACGAGCTGTCGGGATTTGAAGACATTTATCTCGAAGATAGCTTCGTGCTCAATATTCGGCAGATACGAAACACTGTTGAAATCTTTCTAGACTTCGTTTTGCGGGAGACGCACAGGAGTTTTCGCCCCCCACCGCCGGGAGAAAAATATTGCTACCGGCGTGGCCGGCTTGTTTTTCGTAATGTTGTCTGTGCCAATTGGGAAAAGCTGTCCTTTATAGGAGCGACTGACGCGACCGAGGAGGCAGACTTCGGCAATGTTGACGAGTTCGAGTTTGAAGATGGTAACTTTTATCTTACTGGGGAATGGGGGCAATTAAGCGTCTCCAGCAGCGCCCCAGAAATTAAGTTCGATCAGTAGATTATGTAATTCCAGATTTGGCATACAACAACCCTTATTTGGACAGGCACAATAGGGCAGACCAGAAGGGCAGACCAGAAGGGCAGACCAGGACAGGCACAATCGAGGGAGGGCAGACCAGGACAGGCACAATCGAGGAGAGGGCAGACCAGGACAGGCACAATCGAGGGGACGATAATCTGGACCCTTATTTGGACAGGCGCAATTGAGAACGAAAGAAATAGAGGCCAATTCGCTACAGAGTGATACTCGCGATCGCCTAGGCTAGGTCCGTCCGTCTGGGACCTTTCAAGCTTCGCCTGCACGCGCGCGCACGAAATCCTCAGACGCTGGGTCTGATGATCGTCGAGCTATGTCCTACGCCGTTTTTCCGAGAACAAGGTCTCCATTGCGGTAGTGGTCACGAAAGCCTGACGTGGCGAGTATCCAGTCGTCTGGGGTGAGGCCCAGTCGTTCAAGAATAGGCTCTATAGTCGGGTCAATTCGACCCCGCTTGCCACCAACGATCTGGCGACCGGAAGCATCGACCAATTCAAGATAGTCCGATTGAGGTATCGGTAGGTATTTGAGCGAAGAATCGAGCACGTTCTTTTGCGCAAAAGGCAACAGGCGCTTGGCGGATATCTTTACGTGCTTGAGTTCTTTGCGCTCGCGCAGTCGCGCAGCTGCAACGCCCACAGCCCGTGCCGTGTCGTCGCCCCGCGTGCGAGCGCGGATACTGGTGTGTTCGGAGTCTTCCGGTGTCTCAGCGCTCCCCGCACGAACCGGGTTGAGATCGACATAGGCCATGGCCGTCAGCAACGTTCTATCCGTGCGCAGAGCCTGTGACTTGAACCGTGCCTCCCAGAAGTGTCCAGTGCAGCCGTCTTCGGCGTTCGCCTGTCTAGCTATAGGTTCGTTCAGGCACTTCATGAACCAGCTCAGGCTCGTCAACCGTTTTCGGTACACAGACGTTATTGCCTTAAGAGAAGCGGATTCCGCTGGGTCTAGATCCTCGCCGGCCCGGTAGCGCTGCACCAGTAGCGGCCCTTTGAACATCGCGGTCCATCGCTCAAGTACACTGTCATCGGTCCATTGTGCGGCATCGGCCGGACTGAGCTTCACGACCAGGTGATAGTGATTGCTCATCACTGCGTAGGCGCAGACGTCGATGCTGAACAACGAGGCGAGTACACGAATGCGATCTTCTATCCACTGGCGGCGATGCTCATAGCTCCTGCCGGAGTAACGATCGACACCGCAGAGAAAAGCTCGGCGCACGCAACGCGAGTAGACATGGTAGTAGGGCGTGTCTCTGACACTAACCAGTTGGTGTCGTGGCCGGGGCATGAGCAAATGCTACGCCTAAGCGTCGCGGCCAAGAACAGCAGAAAGTCCTCGGACGGCATAGGAATGTGCCTGTCCAGAAAGCTAAGGAGACCGTCGACCGTCGCTGGCAGACCCACGAGCACTTGTTACAACAAGAGCCGACCAAGTTCGAACATGCGTGGTAGATTCAGGCGGTCCATCAGGGAGCGCCTGAATGAAACTGTCGCTGAGAGAACAGAAACTGCTATCTGACGCACGCAAGGAGCTGAAGCTCTGGGGCTTTACGCGATGGGTGTGGCTGTTCGCTGCCTTCGTCGCTTTCGGCCTTGCCGTCGATCTGCAGTTCTCCGACTCGGTTTTCGGCATCGAACCGGTTATTGTTCTTCAGGCCGTCTTGGGCGCCCTAGGGCTGCAGGGCATTGTTTCTACAGTGCTGCGCTGGGACAACGAGAGGACCCGTTTACTGGTTCGGCTCGTTGACGACAACGATGGATGAGTATCTTCGGCTAAGGTTCCAGGTCTTACCGATTCCCAGGTGTTAGCTGACGACGAGCGAACAGGCCGGCGGCCTACATAATGGCTTCCCGATATGCAGCCAACTGCTCGCTGCAGCGAACCTGAAAGGCTTCAAGTCCCGCGTCGTTCAGTCGGCGCACTCGGCGTGTCTGGGCTTCCTGCTCCCCATACGCTGCATAGTCGGCGAGGTATTCGTACACCAGATCCGGATTCAGCCGCTCCAGGAATTCCCTGTCCTGTTCGAGGGAAATGTTTTGCATCGCCGCCTGCGTCTCCTCGCGCGCCTCGGCTTCGAGCGCCTCGACGCCTTCCGTATCGCCGACCGTCTTTCGTGCAAAAGTCTCTATAGAGCGCGCCATGCTCGCGACGATTGCCGATGTCGGCCGGGACTGGACGTTCCTCGCGTACTGCTCACAGAGCTGGATGCGATAGGCATCCGTAATGCCTCTGTCGAGACAAGCGTAGGAGTGGTATTCGTAAGCGGGCAGTACGCTGGCTGACACCCCTAAGGCAAACACTGCCGCTTCATATCGACTGACTTCGCCACTGGCTTCAGCGCCGCTTACAATGGTCTGAAGATCCCGTGCGAAGTAATCCTCGGTGCGGGTCGCGTTCGCGGCGCGCTCCAGCGCGGCGATTCCAGCCGCGTCGTCGCTCTGCGCAAAACGCAGGCCAGCCAGACGCATCCACACTTCAGAATTGTCGCCGTCCAGTTGCTTCTGCAATTCAATCCATTTGGCCCGCGGACAGGCGAATGCACTGCCGTTTCGGGACAGGCATCGGTTGACGGCCTTCCACACCAGGTAAGGAGACCGCGAGCCAGCGTCGATCTCCTCAACGAGTCGTGACAGCGCCTTGCCGTTCTGCTCGGCAAGTACGGTGTAGAACACTAGGTCTTCGGGATTTCTCGAGCTCGAGAGCGTGTCCGAGAACGCAACAACGCGTTTGAATCGTTCTTCGACAGGCTCAGCCAGTACGTCGCCTTCTGACAACAACCACTCTGCCGGAATCTCGCACTCGTCGTCGGATACGACAGGTGCCGGCGTCGTCGACAATGGCTGGACTGTTGACGTCGCTGCTTTCTGAGGCGGCGGCTCGATCTCAGGATCTTCGCCTGACTCTGTTTCAACGTCGGGACGTACCGACCAGCCAATGAAGATGAGCAGCACGCAGAACAGGCTGAAGGCCGTCAATATCCAGTGTCTCTTGATCAGTTGAAGCAACGCATTCTCCTAACGAGCTGGCGGCGACGTGTGTTGCTTGCTTCAACTCGCAGTATCGCCGCCACGCTTCGAGTTCCGTCTGCCACAGGTCTTTCCTGGGACGTTAGCAAAAAGGCGACCCAGAGGCCGCTCCTGATAATGTTATTCGTCGAGATGGTGCGAATAGATGCGAACGGTCGATGGCAGCGCTAGGCGACCCGCGCCGTGACCATCTGGCCGCTCGTTGCCGGGAGCGGTCCCTTGATGGACTGGGTAACCGTCTTTCCGAATGTGTCTACGGCATCCCAGTCGGTGAACTCGAACGTCTTCTGAGCATCCGTCGGCCCCTTCGTAATCCACATGATCAGTCGAATCATGTTCTTGTCGAAGAAGCTGTAGCTTGGGTAGTCGATCTTCCCACCGAAGATACCGATAAATGACGGATTCCAGGAAATTCCGCCGAGGAATTTTCGAACGTAAGGATTTGTCTCTGGAGTCTGTTTCTCAGGCTTCCGGGCGACGGCATTGACGGAAAAGAAGGCGCTGGGTGTTGAGGCAAGATAGTCTCGGTTGTGTTCGATGAAGTTCGTGACCTCCTGCCGATGCTTGCCGTAGCGGATGCTGGCCCCGATCACGACGGCATTGAAGCGCTGAATATCGATCGCTGATGTCGGCATGAGGTCCTCGATCGTCGCTGCAACGCCGTTGGCGTCAAAATTGGCAGCCAGCCGTTCACAGATCTGGCGGGTGTGACCGTCTATGGTCGAGCAGAGGATGAGGACTTTCTTCGTCATCAGGTCAGTTCGCTATCGCGGGTCAAGCCCGGATATCTACCAATCTCCAGTTCGAAGTCATTTTAAGTCCTGTCCGGCGTCAACGGCTGTCGTGATTTTCACCTACATGATGGGTTCAGGACACGTCCAACTCTCTGTCCGAGACCAGTACGCCATCCTCATCGCAGTAGATCCAGTGGCCCGGCTCGAAGACCACGCCACCGAATTCCACAGCCACATCGACGTCGCCATCTCCCAGCTTTGCGCTTTTTGCTGGATTTACGCCCAGCGCCTTCACACCGATATCGATTTCGCCGACGGCAACGGAGTCACGGATTGCGCCGAGAATGACGACACCGGCCCAGCCGTTTCTCGCGCCCTTGGCTGCGATGATGTCGCCCATCAACGCCGATTCGGTCGAGCCGCCCCCGTCTACGACCACTACGGCTCCGTTACCGGGCTCGTCAAGCAGGGCGCGGAAGAGTTGATTGTCGCGGTAACAGCGAACGGTGCGGATGGGGCCGAAGAAGCTCATCTTGCCGCCGAAGTCGCGGAATTGGGTCGAGCAGGTTGTAACCGAGGTTTCGTGGTCGTCGTAGAGGTCTGTGGTTGGTTTCATGTTTGTCTTCCCATACTGGCCGCTATCTGAGGTTAAGCGTCGTTAGTGGTAAAGGAAAGGCGCGGGTATTCGGGTGTCGACTGGGCGGCAGTTTCGATCGAACCGGCCTGTCGTCGGGGAATCGAATTGATTCGCGTCTGGCGACGCTCGCCCGCACCACTCGAAGTGCGCAGCAACGGATGCTGACTGTGTAGCTATTGGGTAGGGCGCCTTTGCTTCGTTGTGGCGTCCAGATCGGCTGGTGCCGGTTTGTCGCTACGCGGTTCGATGCGGTAGAGATGTAGGAAAGGCGCAGCTGGTGGTTGGTCAACTATACGGCAGTTTCGGTTTCGCTGGTCTCAGCGTTGGGGGAATCGAATTGATTCGGCCCTTCGGGCCTCACCCCTGCGGGGCGCCTGCGCTTCGCTGCGGCGTCCAAATCGGCTTTGCCGATTTGTCGCTACGCGGTTCGATGCGGCAGTGATGTAGGAAAGGCGCAGCCGATGGTTGGTCAGCTGTGTGGCAGCTTCGATCGAGCGAGTCTTGTCGTTGGGGAATCGAATTGACTCGCTTCTTGCGAAGCTCGCCCTACGGGCGCCTCCGCGCTGCTTCGGCGTCCAAATCGGCTGACGCCGATTTGTCGCTACGCGGTTCGATGCGGCAGTGATAATGAAAAGGCGCAGCCGACGGTGTGTCAGCTGCGCCTTATTGTTGGTGGAGGTGGCGAGAATCGAACTCGCGTCCGCCAGTCCGCCGCTCCGAGATCTACATGCTTATACCGTCTTTGATCTTACTGGCAGCAACCCGACGGGCAGGGTAAGCCGACAGCCAGTCCGATCAGATTTTAACGCTTGAGACCTCAGACTCGCCCCAAATCGCTATCCTGTGTAAGCGACCCCCAGGTTCCACCAGCACAGGCACCAATGGTTGGAGGGCATTAAAAACTGGTTTTTAAGCAGCTAATGCGTA
>JASJCQ010000035.1 GCA_030065915.1 Woeseiaceae bacterium | reverse complement strand
TCTCCGAAACCCTGCATCCCTATGAACGAAACATATTCGCTATTTTCACCAAGAGGCCCTTCTTGGCGGCAAACGAGTCATTCACCTGTGCAAGCATGACCGACACGTTGTCTCGTCCACCTTGGTCATTCGCCAGATCCACCAGCTGTTGACCAACCATGTCAAGACTAGCATTAAAAGTATTGATAGTTAAGTGAATATCCTCGTCCTCAACCATGTCCGGAAGGCCGTCCGAACACAGCAAATAGATGTCTCCCGGATCCACTTCGAATTCGCTGACTTCCACCTCTACGGTGGGTTCAACGCCGAGTGCCC
This sequence comes from Woeseiaceae bacterium, assembly GCA_030065915.1. Lineage (GTDB taxonomy): Bacteria > Pseudomonadota > Gammaproteobacteria > Steroidobacterales > Woeseiaceae > UBA1847. The sequence continues at coordinate 18,099 of JASJCQ010000035.1, read as the reverse complement.
GGGTGACGTAATTACGGTTTGTCGAACGCTGTGCTTCCTCGTGGGAGTAGAAGCCGCGGTCGACCAATTCCTGCAACAGCGAGTGATCCATCGTGATCTGTTCGAAGTTGCCTCCACGTAATCGATAGGCACGCGAGTCGCCGACGTGGGCGATCGATACCTTGTTGTCGTAGAACATGCAGGCCACGATGGTCGTGCCCATGCCTTCGCAGTGCGTCTGGCTCTGCGCGGTCTGGTAGATGATCTTGTTGGCTCGGTAAACCGCGTCACGCAGCACAATCGACTGACGCATAAGGCCACTGTGCGGATCGACGTCCTCACGCTCTTCGCGTTCGGCGCCTTCCTTTGCCAGTTCACTGACGATCTGCACGGCGATTCCGCTCGCGACTTCTCCGGCCTGGTAACCGCCCATGCCGTCAGCGAGCACCATCAGACCGATGTCGGGATTGCTCCCGATCGCATCCTCGTTGTGCTCACGAACCCGACCGGTGTCAGTCAGTTCGGTGAAATCAATCTTCCCTTTCAGGCTCATCGTCCGGGCTTCATCCGAATGTCAGGAGACGCGCGCGCAATTGCGCAACGCGATCGCCATTTCAGCGCCGCTCGAGAATCGGTTCTCGGGGTTCTTGGATAAGGCCTTCGTCAGAAGGGCATCCACACTCGGCGGTATGCCTGACCGCCTGTTTGAGACCGGCGGCGGGTCTTCGCTCGTAATCTTCGACATAAGCAGCGCAATGTTGCTGGCTTTGAATGGCACTTCGCCAATCAGCAATTCGTACAAAGTAACGCCTAACGAGAACAGGTCCGATTGTCCCGTCAGGTCCTCCGCAGCCAGCTGTTCCGGTGACATGTACATCGGGGTGCCGAGAACGATACCGGTCTTGGTCCGGTTGTTGTCGGTTAACCGCGCGACGCCGAAATCACTGATCTTCAGCGAGCCATCCTTGGGATTGTACATGAGGTTGGCCGGCTTGATATCCCGATGAATCACTCCCTGAGAGTGTGCGTAATCGAGACCCTCGGCCGTGGCGGCGGCGAGCTCCAGCGCTCGCTTCGGCGCCAGCAGGCGGTTCGGGTCCGTGAACTTCTTCAGCGGGGTGCCCGGAACGAACTCCATCGCTATATACGCCTGGCCTTTGTCCTCGCCGGCGTCATAGACAGTGATAATGTTCGGGTGCGTCAGCCGGCCCGCGGATTCTGCTTCGCGGAAGAAGCGGATTCGCGCCTCTTTGAGCTCTTCGTCCTCGAATTCTTTCTCGATAGGAATGACCTTCAGCGCAACCGGGCGATTGATCCTCGGGTCCTTCGCCAGGTAGACGGCTCCCATCGCACCGCGGCCAAGTCGCTTCTCGATCACATAGCGTCCGAGTCGATCCGGTGCCCTGCCGGCGCGCTTTTCGGCGGACTCTCGCTTAATCGTGCTGTGCGTACGCTTCATCCAGTCAAGAACGGCTTCCGCGCGCTCGGGCTTCGCCTGCTGCTCGAATGCGAGCGACAGCTTGTACATCACGGTTGCGAGAGACTCGGAGGGATGGCAGCGGCGGAATTCAGCGAAAGCAGGTTCAAGCCTGCCGGCCGCCAGGAAGTCGGACCCGCGTTTGAATGCGTCACGGGTCACCTTGCGTGGATCGCCGACCAGCCACAACGCGAGCGCCGAGACGCCGATGAAGATCAGTAGCGGTCGACCGAGATCGAGCCTGATATTCAGTACGTAGAGCATCAGCACTTCGAGCAGCATCATGCCGGCCGATGTGACGACAGCCATCACAGCGATATCGCGACGATTTCGGTCCGGCATAAACAGCACGGCGACGATTGCGGCCAGGATGGGCGCAAGCCATTGCATGGCCTTGGACCACGCCGGGGAGAGAATCGCCGCGTTCTGTTCGACGGCAGCGAGTACCGTCGCGACGACTTCGGAATTGGTGACGTACTGGCCGGACGGAAGCAGCCCGGCAGAACCGACGATCGCGGGTTCCGCATCGACAAAGACGGTCGCGTCGGTAATACGCATGTAGCTAATGCCGCGCTGGATCAGTTCGGTGGCCTTGACGCGCGGGACCTCGGCGTACCTCGACAGATAGATCGCATCCTCGGCGCCCGACAGTCGCGGGGCGGATGCGCCGCCGTCGTTGTCGAAAGCGATCGCCAGCGGCAGTGCGGGCACCATCTTGCTGTCGATGAAGTACCACATGTCCGACTTGCGCAATACGCCGTCTTCATCGGGGTGCAGGCTGACGACGCCGGTGTTGTTCGTGACTTCAGCAAGGCGATGTCGTGTCGGAACGTAGACCGGTATGTCAGCGTTTAAGAATGAAACCCAGTCTGGCAGCGGCTCGCCTTCGGCCAGCGCCGGAGGATTGCTCAACACGATCCTCTTGACACGGCTGCTCTGCAACTCGCCAAGAACCCTGCCGTAGGTTTCGACGACTTGCTCACCCGTCATTCGAGATGGATCGATGCTGACGATCAGAGCATTTTCAAGCGACTCGACCGGCTTGCTGGCGGAAAACTGATCGTACAAGAATCGGTCGGCACCGATGAACCACTGGGCGAGCGGCCCGTAGGTCAGAACCAGTAGTACACTGGCGAAAGCCAGGGCGATCAGTCGGTTTCGTTTTTGTTTGGCGGCTGTTTCCAACGTCGAACTTCCTGTTTTGACTGCGAAAGTATAGAAAAATGCTCCATCCCTTAATGAGAAAGGGTTGGCATTTTTTTGTCATAACAGCGCGTGAGCCGGATGCTAAACTGCCGGAAGTGACAGGCGACGGGTCGCGGTCTGGCGCCTGATGAAACATATTTTCTCAATTAAAACAATTACTTAAGAATTCGACTGGACCGGCTTGTCGGCGGGGCCGGGCACGGAGCAGTCCAGGTGGTAAAAACAAGGAAAGCGTACGTCTGCGAAAGTTGCGGCGCGCACAGCGTCAAGTGGGCCGGGCAGTGCCCCGAGTGCTTGTCCTGGAACACGCTGGTCGAGACCACCGTGCCGCAGTCTTCGGCTACCGCGGCAGCGCCCGCGGCGGAATCTGCGAGGCTATCTGTCGTGGGTCAGGAGGCCGACCACCGCTATCGATCCGGATTCGGCGAATTCGACCGGGTGCTCGGCGGCGGGCTCGTGCCGGGTTCGGTTGTCCTGATCGGCGGCGATCCCGGCGTGGGCAAGTCGACCTTGTTGCAACAGGTATCTGCAATAATGAGCGGTGAGCTCGACGTCTGTTACGCAAGCGGCGAGGAATCACTCCGGCAGGTGGCGCAACGGGCAAATCGCCTGCAGGCATCCGAGTCCAACATGAGCCTCGTCGCCGATACGTCGCTGGACCGGATCATAGCGCTCGCGCTGGCCGAGAAGACTGACGTGCTCGTAATCGATTCTATCCAGACCATGGAGAGCAGCAGCTCACCGTCAGCGCCGGGTTCCGTGTCCCAGCTCCGGGATTGCGTTGGCAAGATCGTGCAGTTTGCAAAGCAGAACGAGATATCGGTCTTCGTCATTGGGCACGTCACCAAGGAGGGCACGATCGCCGGTCCGAGACTTGTCGAGCACATGGTCGACACCGTGCTGTATTTCGAAAACGATCCGGCGAGTCGCTATTCGATGATCCGCTCGGTCAAGAATCGCTTCGGCGCCAGCGGAGAAATGGGCGTGTTTGCGATGACCGAGGAGGGCTTCAAGGAGGTCAAAAACCCGTCCGCGATTTTTCTGTCACGCGACACCTTGTCGGGACCCGGCAGCGTCGTGTCCGTCGCGTGGGAAGGGAGTCGACCGCTGCTCGTCGAAATCCAGGCGCTCGTCGCCGACGGCAACAGCGGTTATGCGAAGCGTCTCGCGCAGGGTGTCGACCAGAATCGCCTGGCACTCCTGCTCGCGGTGCTGCTGAAACACGGCGACACCGAACTTGGCGCAGACGATGTCTTCGTCAACGTCGTCGGCGGACTCAAGATCAACGAGACGGCCGTCGACCTGCCGAGCGTCATGGCGATTGTATCGAGCTTCAGGGACCGTGCGTGCCGCGAACGGCTCATCAGTTTCGGAGAGCTCGGTCTCGCCGGCGAAGTCCGGCCTGTACGATTCGGTGCGGAACGTATTGCCGCGGCGGGCAAGCAGGGATTCGCTACGGCAATCGTCCCGGCGGCCAATGTGCCGAAGAAGAAGTCCGGCAGCATCGACGTCATTGGCGTCAGGAGCCTGGCTGAGGCGCTTGACGCAGCGTTCTAGAGCGAGGCCTCTTCTTCCTCGATGTCTTCAATGACTCGATCAGTCGGCCGGATGCGAATAGTCTCGATGCGATTGTCTTCGACCGACACGATCTCGATCGGGTAGCCTGAAATCTTCAGGCAGGTTGACGGTTCCGGTATGTCTTCCAGCCTCTCAACGATAAGGCCGTTGATGGTTTTCGGGCCGTCAGTCGGGAGCTCCCAATCGTGCGCACGATTCAGTTCGCGAACGTTCGCCGATGCATTGATGAGAAAGCTGCCGCTGGATTCCCGCAGAACGTCCACGGCTTCGTCGGCCGGATCGGTGGTGAACTCGCCAACGATTTCCTCGAGGATGTCCTCAAGCGTGACGACGCCCTGGATGTCACCGTACTCATCGACCACGAGCGCAATGCGTTCGCGCCGTCGCTGGAACTGCACCAGCTGCGTGCTGAGCGGCGTGCCCTCAGGAACGAAATAGGGCTCCTTCATCAACCTTCGGATGTTTTCTTTGTCGAGCGGCACCGACGCCATGTTGGCGAGGCTTCGCAGGTGCAGCATGCCCAGCACCTTGTCGATGTCGTCTTCGAACACCGGCAGGCGAGTGTGTTCGCTGTTCGATATCAGGTCGTTGATATCATCGAGCTCCGCCGAGATGTCGATACCGATAACCTCGTTGTGCGGGACCATGACGTCATCAACGGTGACTTTCTCAAGGTCGAGTATCCGGATCAGCATCTGTCTGTACTGGCTGGAGATGCGCTGGCCAGCCTCGTTGACGACAGTGCGCAGTTCTTCCCTTGTGAGCGCGTGCGGGTCGGTGACGTTTTGGCGAACACCCAATACGTAGAGGAAGCCGTTCGCCATGACGTTAATCAGCCAGACGATCGGGTACGTGATCTTCAACAGGGGGTAGTAGACGATCGATGCAGGAAAAGCGAGTTTCTCCGGCGACAGCGCAGCGAGCGTTTTAGGTGCCGCCTCGGCGAAAACGAGGACAACGAGCGTCAGGATCAACGTGCCCAATGCAACGGCCGGCTCACCGCCCAGTTCGAGCGCGATGATCGCGACCAGCGAGGCGGCGGAGAAGTTTGCCAGGTTATTGCCGAGCAGTATCAGACCAATCAAACGGTCGGGCCGGCGCAACAGGCGTTCGGCAAGAATTGCCCCGCGGTGTCCCTGTCGTGCCTTGTGCCTGAGCTGGTAGCGATTCAGGCTCATCAATGCGGTTTCGGAGCCTGAGAAGAAAGCAGATAACAGTATTAGAAGTCCGAGAATGGCGCTAAGGCCGCCTACGGATACGTCGTCGCCCAATGAAAGAGCACTCCGTCGTCAGTGATAGAGCGTCAGTTGAGCAGTTGCCCCAGAGGCTGTCAAGGCTGCGACCTTAGCCCCAGCTGCGGTTCAGGATCTCTTCAAGAATGTAGCGGGTACCGAAGTAGGCCAGCAGCAGCAGGGCGAAGCCGCCGAGGTACAGGTAGACAGCGCGCTTGCCTCGCCATCCGGCAACCTGCCTGCCAATGACAAGGATGCCGAACGTCGCCACAGCCAGCAGCGACAGGACGGTCTTGTGAGCGAGGTTCTGGGCAAACAGGTCTTCGACGAACGCCACGCCTGAGACGACGGCCATGGCAAGCACAACGAAGCCGGCTGATGCGACGCCGTACAACAACTTCTCCGTTGTCTCCAACGGTGCGAACAGGTGATTAATGGGCGACAGTCTGCCGGCCCTGAGCCTCATGTCCTGGATCAGCGCGAGCACAGCAACGATAGCGCCGGCCGTCAGCAGTCCGTACGCAAACATCGATAGCGCGATATGCATCTGGACCTTCCACGCCAGGTTCGTGGTGACGACTTCAGGGACGTACACGTAAGTCAATGAGCCCGCTGTTGCGGCGATCATAAACAGAATGCTGGAGACTCCGCGCAGCGACGCCTCCAGTGCAGCGAGCGAGGCAATGATCCCGAGCTGCAGGCCGATAACGCTGATCGCGCTGGTCAGCGTCAGCGTGAAATGGCCGTCGGGCATGACCGCCATGTGCAGCTGCCAGGCGTGCAAGACAATGGCTGCAGCGGCCAAGGGAACGCTGGCTGCCAGCAGGCGACGCTGGTTCTGATCAGATGGCGAGGTCCTTGAGAAAGCCAGGCAAAATGCGGCGCCGGCGTACAAAAAAAGAATTGTGATTTGAAGCACAGAAACCCGCGATTTACTGGCCTAGTGTGATGCGATCAATGATCCCACATGGCGGGATTTAATAGAACCCTGACCGTATTTTGCGGGCTGGGTGGTTTTGGCAACAAACGATTGAAATCAGGCCTGTGGCGTCACGGGGGCATTAGTGCCACACAGCGTGTGCTACCTGAGCAAAAAGGGCCATAGCGAGAACACACTATGCGCATTCGGATTCTGGGTTGCAGCGGCGGTATCGGCGCTGGTTCGAGAACGTCAGCGTTGCTTGTCGACGATGATGTGCTCATCGATGCCGGCACGGGCATCGGTGACCTCTCGCTCGACGATCTCGATGCCATTCGCCACGTGTTCCTGACGCATGCTCACCTGGACCACATCGCTGGTCTGCCGATGCTGGTCGACAGCATCTTTCACGAGGATTTCGCGGTGCCGCTGACGGTCTACGCGAGAAAGGAGACGCTTGAAGCGGTTCAGGCGCACCTGTTCAATGACGTCATCTGGCCGGACTTCCGCAAGATCCCGAATCCGGAGAACCCCATCCTGAGATTCGAGACCCTGGCGCCGGGCGATCGTATTCACCTTGGCAATCGACACTTCAACGCCGTCGACGTTACCCATAGCGTTCCGTCGCTCGGCTTCACCGTGCAGAACTCCAAGGGTGCGTTTGCCATCAGTGGCGACACCCGCACGAACCAGACCTTGTGGCCCGCCTTGAACGCCGTCGAAGACCTGAGATTGCTGGTTATCGAGGTCTCGTTCCCGGATGAGCTGGAGGCGCTGGCCACCGAGGCCGGTCACTACTGTCCGAAGACGATGACCAGAGATCTTAGAAAGCTGCGCCACAATCCGGATATCTGGATTACTGGCATGAAACCGGGCTCCGAGGACCTGATCCTCGACCAGGTTATCCAGGCGGCGCCGGACAAGAAGATCCAGATGCTCTCCCGCGGGACGGTGCTTACCGTTTAGACCCGGATTCGCATACACTCCGGGTTCAACAAAACTCGGAACACGTGCATGTTTGAAAATCTGACGGGTCGGCTCAGTGACGCGGCCAAGCGCTTAAGCGGCAAAGGCCGGCTGACCGAAAGCAATATCAAGGACACCCTCAGGGAGGTGCGCCTCGCGCTGCTCGAGGCCGACGTTGCGCTGCCGGTCGTCAAGAGCTTCATTGAGCGCATTCGCGAACAGGCCGTCGGCGAGGAGGTGCTGAAAAGCCTCACGCCGGGGCAGGCGCTCGTCAAGATCATCCATACAGAACTCGTCACACTGCTTGGCGATGCGAATACGCCGCTGGACCTCCGGAGCAAGCCGCCGGTCGTCATCCTGCTGGCCGGACTGCAGGGCGCCGGCAAGACGACAACGGCCGCGAAGCTCGCGAAACGCCTGATCGAGAAGGACAAGAAGCGCGTCATGATGGTCAGCGTCGACGTGCATCGCCCGGCCGCGATCAAACAGCTCAAGGTGTTGGCGGGCGAGGTCGGGGCTCTGCACTGCGACAGCGAGGCCAGCGAGAAGCCCACCGCGATCGTCGACCGGGCGCTGGACGAGGCCAAGCGCTCGCATGCCGACGTGCTGCTGGTCGACACGGCCGGTCGCCTGCACATCGACGGGGAAATGATGCAGGAGGTCGTCGCCGTTCACGAACGTGCGGCTCCGCATGAGACGCTCTTTATCGTGGACAGCATGGCAGGCCAGGACGCCGTTAACGCCGCGCGCGCTTTTGGAGAGAGCCTGCCGCTGACCGGTGTCATCCTGACCAAGGCTGACGGCGATGCCAAGGGCGGCGTCGCTTTGTCAGTCCGGGAGATCACCGGCAAGCCGATTCGATTCCTCGGTGTCGGCGAGAAGACCGACGCGCTGGAGGCCTTCCACCCCGACCGCATGGCGTCCCGTATTCTCGGCATGGGCGACGTGTTGACGCTGGTCGAGGAGATCGAAGACAAGGTCAACAAGGACAAGGCCACCAAGCTCGCCAACAAGATGAAGAAGGGCCGCGGATTCGACCTGTCAGATCTGAAGGACCAGCTGGAACAGATGCAGGAAATGGGCGGTCTGTCGGCAATGCTCGACAAGCTGCCGATCCCGGGCAACATGAATCCGGCGGCGCTCAAGGACAATATCGACCAGAAACAGATTCGGCGCCAGATTGCGATCATCTGCGCGATGACGCCGGGCGAGCGGCGCTTCCCGAAGACGATCAACGGATCGAGGAAGAAACGCATCGCGGCGGGCAGTGGATTGCAGGTCCAGGACGTGAATCGGCTCTTGAAGCAGCATACCCAGATGGAGCGGATGATGAAGAAAATGGCCCGCGGCGGGATGAAGAAGATGCTGCGTGGCATGCAATCTGGCGGCATGCCGCCCGGAATGCGCTGACCGGACTTCCAACTAGCGGAAAACGCTAGGAATTTCGGCTGTATTTTCGCTTCACATTTCAATCCAAACAGGTACAATGCGCGGTCTGCTCGGGCCTCGGCCCGGAATTGGGCGTGTCCGCCCCTTAGTTGAACAAACACGGAATTGAAATGGTTAGCATTCGTCTTTCGCGCGCGGGCGCGAAAAAGCGTCCTTTTTATCACCTGGTTGTCACCGACAGCCGTAATCGCCGTGACGGCCGTTACATCGAGCGCGTCGGTTACTTCAACCCGGTCGGAAAGGAGCATGAAGAAAATCTGCGCATCGACGTAGAGCGTGTCGATTACTGGATCGGCCAGGGCGCTCAGCCGTCTGAGCGTGTTGCCGCTTTGCTGAAAACGCATCGCAAGGCTGCCGCGGCCAACTGATGCCGGGCTGACGTGTCGTAAGGCATGTCCGATAGCGAGGAAACAGGTGTTTCGCTGGGCCGGATCGTCGGTCTCTTCGGAGTCAGGGGCTGGGTAAAGATCTTTTCCTACACCGATCCTCGCGAAGCAATACTGGAATACAAGAGCTGGCAACTGAGACAGGGCAGCAAGACAACGCCGGTTCAGTTATCAGAAGGAAAGCGCCACGGTAAATCGGTCATCGCCCGTTTTGAGGGTGTTGAAGATCGTGACGCAGCAGCAGGATACCTCGAGGCGGAGATTTCCGTTCCGAGGTCGGAGTTGCCGGAGACCGACGATGGCAGCTTCTACTGGACAGACCTCGAGGGCCTGTCGGTCGTCCGCCAAGACGGTGAGTCGATAGGGCAGGTCGAGCGAATACTGGAGACCGGCGCTAACGATGTGCTGGTCGTGAAGGGCGACATCGAACGGTTGATACCGTTCGTCATGAACGAGTTTATCGTCGACGTGGATCTCGATAACGGCGTGATCACCGTCGACTGGGAATGGGACTGATGCGTATAGGCGTCATTAGCTTGTTCCCGCAAGTTGTTGAATCGGTTGCCGATTTCGGAGTGGTAGGAAGGGCAATCGATAATCGGTTGGCATCGCTGGTCGTGAAGGACCCGAGGGACTTCACGACGGACACGCACCGGACGGTCGACGATCGACCCTACGGCGGTGGTCCCGGGATGGTGATGAAGGCCGAACCGCTGAAAGCAGCGATTGACGCGGTCAGAAACGAGCTCGGCGAAGGGACTCCGGTGTTCCACCTGAGCCCCGCCGGGAAGCCGTTTGACCAGCGCATGGCGCTCAGGCTTTCGGCACTGCCAGCCTTTGTGCTGGTGTCGAGTCGGTATGAGGGCGTCGATGAGCGCCTCGTTGAAGACTCGATCGATGAAGAGCTGTCGATTGGTGACTTCGTGTTATCCGGCGGCGAGGTAGCGGCGATGGCCGTTATCGATGCGGTTGTTCGGCTGTTGCCCGGGGCGCTGGGTGACGCGGAGTCGGCGGAGCAGGACTCCTTCATGCAGGGCCTGCTCGATCATCCGCACTACAGCCGGCCGGACACGGTGCTCGGTCGGGAAGTGCCGGCGGTGCTCAAGTCGGGCGATCACGAGAAGATCGCCCGGTGGAGGCACAAGCAGGCCCTGGGCCGCACGCTGACACGTCGGCCCGACCTGCTTCGGCAGATGGAATTGAGTGACGAGCAGCGTAAGCTGCTCGACGAATACAGACAGGAAACGGGCCTTAAGGCCGACACAACACCAGGCGTGAGCCTGCAGGTAGAGAACGATGAGCAAACTGATTGAAGCGATTGAACAGGAACAGATGGGCAAGGAGATCCCCGAGTTCGGGCCGGGAGATACCGTTGTCGTACAGGTCAAGGTGAAAGAAGGTACGCGTGAGCGCCTGCAGGCATTCGAAGGCGTCGTCATCGCCCGCCGCAACCGTGGCCTGAATTCTTCCTTTACCGTTCGCAAAATATCGCACGGCGAGGGCGTCGAGCGTGTCTTCCAGACCTACAGCCCGAGCGTAGCCTCCATCGAGGTCAAGCGCCGGGGCGACGTTCGCCGCGCCAAGCTGTACTACCTGCGTGGACGGACCGGCAAGGCCGCACGCATCAAGGAAAAAATCTAGCGCCCTAAGGCTTTGCGCCGGCCCCGGGCCGGCGTTACGAACGGTTACTTCTCATCCGGCTCCAACTCGGTAGACTGGAAGGTTGTAACCGTTTTCGTTTGTGGGACGGCTTATTCGGGCACGGGTTTTGACATAAAATCCGCCTGCGGCGCCGTTTTCGACTACGCATGGGCACTATTCTGGGCGCAAGCTCACAATCTGTGAGCACGCGTTCAGATAGCCTGAACCAATTGATTTCATGGAGGTCATTCGAGGCATGGCCACGTTCCATCGACTCATCCTGTTGACACTGGTAATGCTGCCGCTTGGCGGTTGCGCTTCGCTGGTGTCGTCCGCCGCGACGGGGCTCGCCGACAACCTGTCGGTCGCCATTCTTAACCAGGATGATCCCGAGACGGTTCGCGCCGGCGCGCCGTCTTACATGCTGTTGCTCGACAGTTTCATCGAGGGCAGTCCGGAAGACCCGGCGCTGCTTGCGGCAGGAGCGAGCCTGTACGCCTCGTATGGCGCCGTCTTTGCCGACGACGAGGAGCGCGCATCGAAACTGACGACCCGCGCCAGGAGTTATGGCCTGAAGGCGCTTTGCGTCAGTTACGAGAAGAGCTGCGAATGGCACTCCCAGTCGTATGAGATGTTCGCCGCAAGTCTTCCGGGCATACCGGACAAACATGCCGACCTCGTGTATGCCTATGGAGTCGCGACGCTGGCTTACCTGCGCGCACATAGCTCGGACTGGGACTCGCTGGCATTCCTGCCGCAGGTCGAGGCGCTCTTCAATCGCTATCTCGAGATGGCCGGGGGGGACGCAGAGGGCACCGTGCATACTTATATGGGAATCCTGCTGACGCTGCGGCCGCCTGCGCTGGGCGGCAAGCCGGAGGAGGCGCGGGGCCATTTTGAGAAGGCAATCGCCATGACGGACGGTCGCGACCTGTCGGCGAAGGTCGAATTCGCGCGAGGCTACGCGAAACTGCTGTATGACAGGGAGTTGCACGACAGGCTGCTCAACGAGGTGCTTGCATCGGATCCCTATGCCGACCGGCTGACGTTGTCGAACGTTATCGCGCAGCGCGACGCTGAAGTTTTGCTGGCTGAGGCCGAAGACTATTTTTGACAGGACTGCTCCTCTGGGCAGCGAATTGGTAAATGGTAAATATCATGAAGAAGTTACTCGTATTGGCGTCTCTCATCGCTTTCGGCAGTCTTGCCGACGCGCAGACGCTTAGAATCGCGACGGTCACACCGGAAAACTCGCAGTGGATGAAAGACATGCGAGCCAGCGCCAAAGAGATCAAGGAGCGCACTGACGGGCGAGTCAAGATCAAGTACTACGGTGGCGGTGCGATGGGCAATGACAAGCAGGTCCTCGCGAAGATTCGCCTCGGGTCCTTGGCGGGTGGCGCCTTCACGCCGCTGGCGCTCGCGTCTCGCTACCCGGACCTGAATCTGTACGGACTGCCGCTGGTCTTCAATTCTGAAGAAGAAGCCGCTTATGTTCGCGCGCAGCTCGACGAACGTCTCGAGCAGGGTCTCGAGGACAAGGGCTTCGTTAACTTCGGTTTCGCCGCCGGCGGATTCGCCGTGCTGATGTCGAACACGCCGATCACGAGCCTCGAGGACATGAAGGGCAAGCGTGTCTGGGTGCCTGAAGGCGATCCCATCAGCTACGCGTCCATGGAAGCGCTCTCGCTGGCACCGGTAACGCTGCCTGTGACGGACGTTTTAACGGGCCTGCAAACCGGCCTCATCGACGTCGTGGCCATGTCGCCTATCGGCGCCCTGGTCCTGCAGTGGCATACGAAGATCAAGTACGTGTCAGAGCTGCCGCTGGCCTACACGCTGGGCTTCATGGCGGTTGACCAGAAGGCATTCAAGAAACTGAGCGATGCCGACCAGGCGATCGTTCAGGAAGTCATGCGCGCGACCTACGATAACTTCAACGTGCAGAACCTCGTCGACAATCGCGCTGCCCGTGACTCGCTGTTGTCTGCGAAGACCGGCATCAAGACGATCGAGTTCGATCGCAGTGAGTTTGAGGAAGTACGGGAAGTACTCCTGGCATCGAACCGCGAGCTGGCCGAGAAGGGCGAGTTCTCGCTGGAGCTGTACGACGAGATGCTGGGTCACATCGAGGACTACCGAAGCCAGGGCGGTCAGGCCGCCTCACGGTAAAGGTCGTGGCGCGACTGATAGCGTTCTTCGGCAAGCTCGATAAGGCAGGCCGGATCGCAGAAAACGTAGCGCTGATGATCGTGCTCGCGGGCATGGTCATTGTCGCGTTCCTGCAGATTATCGCTCGCGAAGTCTTCGATACCGGCGTCATCTGGGCGAACGAGCTGATACGGCTGATGGTGCTGTGGCTGGCCATGGTGGGGGCAGTCGCCGCCTGCCGTGACAACCGGCATATCCGCATCGACCTGCTGTCTCACCTGCTGCCGGAGAAGATAGTCACAGCGATACGGATATTCGTTGACCTGTTCGCGGCGGTCGTTTGCGCTGTCGTCGCCTGGCTGGTCTGGGAGTTCATCAAACTCGAAGTCGAACTCGAGTTCACGGTGCTCGGAGACCTGCCGGTATTCCCCGCTCACGTCATCGTTCCGCTGGCCTTCGCCTTGCTGAGCTACCGCTTCGGCGTGCTCGTAATAAAACAGACGCTCGAATTGTTCACGAGCCCAGAGGAAGAGGCCTCGCCGTGATCGTCTTTACGATCATCCTGATACTGCTCGCCATCCTCGGCGCGCCGCTGTTCGCGATCATCGCGACCAGCGCCATGCTGGGTTTTTCCAGCATCGATGAGCCGCTGATGAACGTCGCCATCGAGCTGATGCGCATGGTCGACCTCCAGTTCCTGTCCGCTATACCGTTGTTCACGTTTGCCGGCTACCTGTTGAGTGAGAGTAATGCGCCGCAGCGGCTGGTCAGAATGACGCAGGCCGTGCTCGGCTGGATGCCGGGCGGGCTGGCGCTTGTCTGCCTCGTTGTTTGCGCCTTCTTCACGGCATTTACCGGTGCGTCCGGTGTGACGATCATCGCGCTGGGGGCGATCCTGTACCCGGCGCTGCAGCAGGATGGGTACAACGACAAGTTCAATCTCGGGCTCGTTACGACGTCCGGAAGTCTCGGATTGCTGTTTGCTCCTTCGTTGCCGCTGATTTTGTATGGCGTCGTCGCTGAAGTCAGTATCGACGACCTCTTCAAGGCGGGCCTGATCCCCGGCTTCCTGATGATTGGCATGTTGTCGGCCTGGTGTATCTGGGTCAGCCGCAAGAACACGCGCGAGCTTCGCAAATTCTCATGGAGCGAGCTCGTGTCCGCCGTCCGTGAGTCCATTTGGGAGATCCCGCTGCCGTTCGTCGTGCTCGGCAGCGTGTACTCAGGATTCCTGGCCGTGTCCGAAGCGGCTGCGATTACCGTTGTTTACGTATTCATAGTCGAAGTACTGATCCTGCGCGAGATCAAATTCCGCGATTTGCCGAGAGTCGTTCGCGAGTCGATGTTGCTGGTTGGCGGTATCCTGATCATTCTCGGGCTGTCACTGGCATCGACGAGTTACACGATCCTGGCCGGTGTCCCGGCGACGCTGTTCGAGTACCTGTCGGAATTCGTCAGCAGCCAGACGACGTTCCTGATCCTGCTGTTGCTGTTTCTGCTTCTGCTCGGCGCGATACTCGATATCTTCTCCGCGATTGTGCTGGTCGTACCTTTGCTGCTGCCGGTCGCTGCCCTGTATGACGTCAACACGATTCACTTGGGCATCGTGTTCCTCGCGGCAATGCAGCTCGGTTACATGACGCCGCCGGTCGGTCTGAACCTGTTTATCGCCAGCTATCGCTTCGAGAAACCGATCATGCAGGTCTATTCGGCCACGTTGCCGTTCCTGTTGATTTTGATGCTTTCAGTCATATTGATAACTTTCTGGCCGTCACTTTCGCTGTGGCTGCTCCGCTAGACGAGAAACCCTATGAAACGTAATCCGCTGATCCGCCTGTTTTCCGCCATCTGGACTGGCGTCGACGGCATTCGCAAGATTCTGCACCTGCTGCTGTTGCTGTTCGTGTTTGCGATCTTCGTTGCTGCGATGTCAGGCACCGCCCCGATATTCCCGAATCAGGCGGCGCTGCGCATTCAACCGGTTGGCTCCCTGGTGGAGGAATTCGAAGGCGACCCGTACGACCGCGCTGTCGAGGAGTTGCTCGATGAGGCGCGTCCGCAGACGCGGGTACGCGACGTTATCGACGCGCTCGAATATGCGAAGACAGACGACCGGATCAAGGTCGTGCACCTCGAGCTCAGTGGCCTGGGCGGCGCAGGCTTGCCCAAGCTTCGCCGCATCGGTGCCGCCATCGCGGAGTTCAAGGAATCCGGCAAGCCGGTGATCGCGACGGGTGATTTCCTGTCGCAGCAGGCTTACTACCTGGCATCGCATGCCGACAAGGTCTACCTGCACCCCGAAGGATTGCTGATCCTGCAAGGCTACGGCCGCTTCCAGAATTATTTCGCGGACGCGATCGAGAAACTGAAGATCGACTGGAACATCTTTCGCGTCGGTACGCACAAGTCCTTTGTCGAGCCGTATACACGCATGTCGATGTCAGACGAAGATCGCGAGAGCACAAAGAACCTGATCGACCAGCTGTGGAGCATTTACCAGGATGATGTAGAAGCAGCACGCGGCCTGGAAGAAGGCGTTATCGACGACTACGCGATCAATTACCTGATCAACATCGAGTCTGCGGGTGGCGACCCGGCAACCGTCGCGGTCCAGCAGGGCCTCGTCGATGAATTGATGACGCGCAACGACGTGCGCGATGTCATGATCGGCTATGCGGGCGAGAAAGACGGCAACTACAATTCGATCGGCATGATGGACTATGTGTTGCAAATGCGCTTGCTCGACGTGGAGCAGGTCAGGGAACAGAACGTTGCCGTGATCGTTGCCTCGGGCAATATCCTGTTCGGCGACCAGCCCCCGGGAACCATTGGTGCCGAGTCGACAGGCAGTCTGCTGCGTCGCGCCCTGAACGACGACTCCGTCAAGTCCGTCGTCGTGCACATCGACAGCGGCGGCGGCAGCGCCTTCGCCGGGGATGTCATCGCGGACGAGATCGAGGCCCTGCAGGTGGCAGGCAAACCGGTCGTCGTTTCGATGAGCAGCGCGGCGGCGTCGGCTGCGTACTTCATCGCGGCCGGTTCGGACAAGATTTTTGCCAGCCCGGCGACGATTACCGGATCGATCGGCGTGTTCGGTATGTTCCCGACCTACCAGCGCACCGCCGAGTATCTCGGCATCGCAACGGATGGCATTGGCTCGACCCAGTGGTCCGGCCAGTTCCGTCCGGATCGCGAGATGTCGGACAGCGCCCGCCGGCTGTTCAACGTTCTTATCCAGGACAGCTACGACAATTTCATTTCCCACGTTAGCGATTACCGTGGCATGGACAAACAGGCTGTCGATCAGATCGCCCAGGGCAAAGTCTGGACCGGCCAGGATGCCATCGAGAACGGATTGGTTGACGAACTCGGCGATGTCGATGATGCGATCGCAGCGGCGGCCGAGCTGGCGCAGCTCACCGACGGCAGCTACGGCGTCAAGCTCATCGAGCCGGAACTGTCGTCAACCGAGCAGTTCTTCGTCGACCTTCTGAGCGCGAGTGCGAGCGTCGGTCTCGATCCGAAGAGCTTTAGCCGTCGTCCCGGCACGCTGGAGCGACTGGCGGGTGAGTTGGAGCAGGTGATCGAGCCGCTGACGCAGTTCAACGACCCGAAGGGCGTCTATTCCCACTGCTTCTGCAGGATCGAGTGACTCGACGAGCGGCAGACACAGGCTGCCGCAGTACCATTACTGCCAGTTGAGGATAACCTTGCCGGACTGCCCCGATGCCATCAGGTCGAACGCCGGCTGGAAATCGGCGATCGGGTAGTGGTGCGTGATGATCGGCGCGACGTTGAGTCCGCTCTGCAGCATGCTGGACATCTTGTACCAGGTCTCAAACATCTCGCGCCCATAGATGCCCTTCAACACCAGGCCCTTGAAGATCACCTGGTTCCAATCGATGGTCGTCCCGCCCGGCGGAATGCCGAGTATCGCTACGCGGCCGCCATGGTGCATCGTTCGCAGCATGTCGTTGAAGGCCATCGCGTTGCCGGACATCTCCATGCCGACGTCGAAGCCTTCTTCCATCCCGAGCTCGTCCATCGTGTCGTCCAGAGATTCGGACGTCACGTTGATCGCTTTGGTGGCGCCCATCTTGCGCGCGAGATCGAGGCGATAGTCATTGACGTCGGTGATGACGACGTGCCGAGCGCCCGCATAGCGCGCGATGGCCACCGCCATGATGCCGATCGGGCCGGCGCCGGTGATCAGGACATCCTCGCCGACAAGGTCGAACGACAGCGCCGTGTGCGTCGCGTTACCGAGCGGGTCCAGGATCGCGGCCATATCATCGGAGATCGCGTCGGGCAGTTTGAAGACGTTGAATGCGGGTACCGCGATGTAGTCGGCAAACGCGCCGGGGTGGTTTACGCCGATACCTCGAGTGTTCATGCAGAGGTGACGACGGCCCGCGCGGCAGTTCCTGCAGACACCGCAGGTGATATGGCCTTCCGCTGACACCCGATCGCCTTCCTTGAAACCCCGAACCTCGCTGCCTATGTCGACGATGCGGCCCGAGAATTCGTGCCCGACAACCATAGGCACGGGTATCGCACCTTGCGCCCACTCGTCCCAGTTGTAAATGTGGATGTCGGTGCCACAGATTGCCGTACGTTTGACCTCGATCAGGACATCGTTATGCCCGACCGAAGGCTCGGGCACGTCCTTGAGCCAGATGCCCGGTTCCGCTTCCGACTTGACCAACGCGCGCATCAGCTGATGACCCCGAGTTCACGGCCTACGTCGGTAAACGCGTCGATGGCCTTGTCGAGATGCGAGCGATCCAGACCCGCAGACATCTGCGTACGGATGCGAGCCTGTCCTTTTGGCACCACCGGGTAAGAGAAACCGATGACGTAGATGCCTTTGCTAAGCAGTCGGTCCGCCATTTCTGTCGCCAGACGTGCGTCTCCCAGCATGACCGGGATGATCGGGTGCTCGCCGGGCTTCAGGTCGAAGCCGCGCTCGGTCATGGCGGTCCGGAAGTAGGCCGCATTGTCATGCAGCTTTTCGCGTAGGCCACTGTCGCTGTCGAGCAAGTCGAACACAGCGATCGATGCGGCCGCGATCACGGGCGCGACCGAGTTGGAAAACAGGTACGGCCGCGAGCGCTG
>JASJCQ010000034.1 GCA_030065915.1 Woeseiaceae bacterium | reverse complement strand
ACAACGTACAGATGACGGTTGAGCTGATTGCGCCGATCGCCATGGAAGACGGTCTGCGCTTCGCGATCCGCGAAGGTGGCCGTACCGTGGGCGCCGGCGTCGTCGCCAAGATCATCGAGTAAAACAGCTAGTACCTGCGAGTCGCTCCATTGGGGCGTCTCGCAGGCCGAAAATTGATTGGTATGCGAAGGAGCCGCGGAGCGGCGCACCCTAGCCATCAGCTACAAAGAGGGCACAAAGTGCCGCGCTGATGATTTTGAGAGGATAGACAGTTGGCAACTAACCAGAACATTCGAATTCGCCTGAAGGCCTTCGATCATCGGCTGATCGATAACTCAGCGCGTGAGATCGTAGACACCGCCAAGCGCACCGGCGCTACGGTGAAAGGCCCGATTCCGCTGCCCATGAAGAAGGAGCGGTTCACGGTGCTGATCTCGCCGCACGTCAACAAGGACGCCCGTGACCAGTACGAGATTCGTACCCACAAGCGCCTGATGGACATCGTCGACCCGACGGACAAGACGGTCGACGCGCTGATGAAGCTGGAGCTGCCTGCAGGTGTAGACGTTCAGATTAAACTGAACTGACGCCCGACCAGCGTACTAAAGATCAATCCGCACCAGCCGGGATCGCACGATTGGGTGCAAAGGGCGGATAGGGTGTCGACGTCCAGATCAAGCTCAATTAAGGGTTAGGGAATCGGCAGCACGGCTGCCTCCCACAAGGTTTCTATCGGCACCTGTAGGAGCGGTCCATGACCGCGAGCGACAGAAGCGGCCGAGAGGCCGCCAAGGCTGGAAGAATGACTCGCGGCAGGAAGCCCGAAAAACCCAAAAATTAGTCCAAAAAAAGCCTTGCGGGGCGCTGATATGGCGCTATAATTGCGGGCTCGATGAATCAGGCCGGGCCGGGAGTCGGCCGGATTCAGAACAAACCAGTCGCCAGGCAACCGAGGGCGACACGGCAAATCCCGGAATCGCCGGGCCGGTAAAGCTACCGGAACGGAGCATGGGTCAGCCCCTTGTGCGAAGAGGACGAAAAGTCCCGAAGCAAAGGCTGGCCCTTTCGCGTGTCTGAAGGCAACGCGATAAACGCTGGAACATCCGCAACCCCAGCCAACCGTAGTTGGGGCCAAGAGAGACATTTTTTAGATAGGCGCTGGCCAATCGAAGTCAGTGTGAGGTTTTAGACATGACAATGGGTCTTGTTGGCCGCAAACGCGGCATGACGCGCATTTTTACGGATGAGGGTGTATCCATCCCCGTCACCGTGATCGAGGCGCAGCCAAACCGGGTAACGCAGGTGAAAACCGTCGACACCGACGGCTATAGCGCGCTGCAGGTTACCGCCGGCAGTCGCCGTCCGTCCCGTGTAACGAAGTCCCAGGCGGGCCATTTCGCCGCTGCGAAAGTCGAAGCCGGCGACCTGGTGACCGAGTTCCGCCTCGCCGAGGGCGAAGGCGCGGACATCGAGGCTGGCAGCGAAGTCAAGGTCGACCTGTTCGAGGAAGGCCAGAAGGTCGACGTCATCGGCACGTCGATCGGTAAGGGCTTCGCTGGCACCGTCAAACGCCACAATTTCCGCACGCAGGACGCCACCCACGGCAACTCGCTCGCGCACCGCGCGCCGGGTTCCATCGGCCAGAACCAGACGCCGGGCCGTGTCTTCAAAGGCAAGAAGATGTCGGGCCACATGGGTAATGTGCGACGCACGATCCAGAATCTCGAGGTTGTGCGTGTCGATGCTGACCGCAACTTGTTGTTGATCCGCGGCGCCGTGCCGGGTCACAAGGGTGGAAGCGTCATCGTCCGTCCGGCGATCAAGTCGAAAGGAGCGTCCGCATGAAGCTGAAGATGCAGGGCAGTGGAACGGTCGACGTGGCTGAGTCCGCATTCGGCGCCGAGTTCAACGAGGCTCTCGTTCACCAGGTGGTAACGGCTTACCTCGCGGGCAGCCGCGCTGGCACCAAGGCTCAGAAGAACCGCTCCGCCGTTCGCGGTGGCGGTATCAAGCCCTGGCGCCAGAAGGGTACGGGTCGCGCGCGCGCCGGCACGATTCGCAGCCCGATCTGGGTCGGCGGTGGCCGCGCGTTTGCTGCGCAGCCGCGTGACTACTCCCAGAAGGTCAACAAGAAGATGTACCGCGCCGCGCTGCGGTCGGTGATGTCCGAGCTGATTCGCCAGGAGCGCCTGCTCGTCGTCGAGTCTATGGAGCTCGAGGCGCCGAAGACCAAGCTGCTGGCGACGAAGCTCAAGGATCTCGGCATCGACAATGCGCTGATCCTGAATGAGGCGTTCGACGAGAAGCTGTATCTCGCAGCGCGCAACCTGCCGAACATCGGTATCTGCGACGCGGCGTCAATCGATCCGGTCGTACTGATCCGTTTCGAAAAGGTCGTCATCACGCTGCCAGCGCTGAAGCTGATCGAGGAGCGACTGTCATGAGCCAGGCACTGCACCAGGAACGACTGATGACCGTTATCCGCGGTCCGCATTTGTCGGAGAAAGCCCACATCGCGGCCGAGAACAACCAGGTTGTTTTCAAGGTTCGAACCGACGCGACGAAAGCCGAGATTCGCCAGGCGGTCGAGCTGCTGTTCGACGTGAAGGTCGAAGGCGTCACCGTCGTCAACAACAAGGGCAAGAACAAGCGCTTCGGTCAGGTACGCGGCCGTCGCAAAGATACGAAAAAAGCATACGTGAAGCTCGCCGAGGGAAGCGAAATCGACTTCCTCGAAGGCGAATAAAGGTTAGAGGCCATGTCACTACATAAAGCCAAACCGACATCAGCAGGCCGACGTTTCGTCGTTGCCGTCAAGACGCCGGGTCTGCACAAGGGCAAGCCGCACGCTGCGCTGCTCGACAAGAAGAGCAGCAAGGGTGGTCGAAACAACAACGGACGCATCACGGTTCGTCACCAGGGTGGCGGCCACAAGCAGCGTTACCGGATTATCGACTTCAAGCGCGACAAGGATGGTATTCCCTGCGTTGTCGAGCGCCTCGAATACGATCCGAATCGCAGCGCGCACATCGCGCTGCTGAAGTACGCCGACGGTGAGCGCCGCTACATCCTGGCGCCGAAGGGCGTTCGAGCAGGCGCTGAGCTGATCAGCGGCGACGAGGCCCCGATCAAGCCGGGCAACTGTCTGCCGATTCGCTCTATCCCGGTCGGTTCCGTCATCCACAACATCGAGATGAAGCCCGGCAAGGGCGGTCAGCTCGTACGTTCGGCCGGTGGCGCTGCGCAGCTGGCGGCACGTGAAGGCGTGTACGCGACGATCCGTCTGCGTTCGGGCGAGATGCGCAAGATTCACGTCAACTGCCGCGCGACAATCGGCGAGGTTGGCCACAACGAACACAACCTGCGCAAGCTCGGCAAGGCCGGCGCGAAGCGCTGGAGGGGCGTACGTCCGACGGTTCGCGGTGTTGCGATGAACCCGGTAGACCATCCGCACGGTGGTGGTGAGGGTCGCACGTCCGGTGGCCGTCACCCGGTAAGCCCGTGGGGTACGCCGACCAAGGGCGCGAAGACGCGCAAGAACAAGCGCACCGACGCGATGATCGTTCGTCGCCGCAAGCGTAAGTAAAGGAAAGGATCAGATAGATGCCGCGTAGTGTAAGAAAAGGCCCGTTCGTCGATACGCACCTGGCGAACAAGGTTGCCGAGGCAGCCAAGAACAACGATCGACGTCCGATCAAGACCTGGTCACGTCGTTCAATGATCTTGCCGAACATGGTTGGACTGACGATTGCCGTACACAACGGCCGTCAGCATGTGCCGATCCTGATTTCCGAAAACATGGTGGGTCACAAACTCGGTGAGTTTGCCGTAACCCGCACGTTCCGTGGTCACTCCGGTGATCGCAAGACCAAGTAAGCGAAGGACATCATCATGCAAGTTGCAGCCACTCTTCGTTACGCCCGCATTTCTCCGCAGAAATGCCGGCTGGTCGCAGACATTATTCGCGGCAAGTCCGTCGATGATGCGCTCCGTACGCTTAGCTTCACGCCGAAGAAGAGCGCGCGCATCGTCAAAAAGGTACTCGAGTCCGCTATTGCGAACGCAGAGCACAACCACGGTGCAGACATCGACGAATTGAAGGTCTCGACGATCGAGGTCAACGAGGCGCCGACATTCCGTCGCTTCCGCGCACGTGCGAAAGGCCGCGGGGCTCGCATCATCAAACGTAACAGCCACATCACGATTCGGGTTGGAGACGAGTAATGGGTCAGAAAGTACATCCAACAGGTATTCGACTGGGAATCGTCAAGGACTGGACGTCCAAGTGGTATGCCGATTCCAAGACGTATTCGGAATACGTGCGCATCGACCACGAGCTGCGCGTGTTCATCAAGAACAAGCTGAAGGACGCGTCCGTCAGCAAGATCACGATCGAGCGTCCGGCGAAGAAGGTCAACATCACGATTCACACGGCTCGTCCGGGCATTGTCATCGGCAAGAAAGGCGAGGACATCGAGAAGCTCCGCGCCGAGGTGTCGGCAATGATCGGCATGCCGATCAGCGACGTCCGGATCAACATCTCCGAGATCCGCAAGCCCGAGCTCGACGCGCAGCTGGTCGCTGAAGGCATCGCCCAGCAGCTGGAGCGCCGCGTCATGTTCCGGCGCGCCATGAAGCGTTCGGTGACCAACACGATGCGTGTCGGGGCCGAAGGTATCAAGGTCAAGGTCGGCGGCCGCTTGAACGGTGCTGAGATCGCGCGTTCCGAGTGGTACCGCGAGGGTCGTGTACCGCTGCACACGCTGCGTGCCGACATCGATTACGGAACGGCTGAAGCCAACACGACTTACGGTGTTATCGGCGTCAAGGTTTGGATCTTCAAAGGCGAAGTCTTTGAGCGTCCGGAGGCCGGCACCCAGGAAGCAACCGAGGCGCAAGCGGGCGCACGCGCCAGCGCGTAACGGGGAACAAGGACAATGTTACAGCCAAAACGTACAAAGTTTCGCAAGCAGATGAAGGGCCGCAATCGCGGGCTGGCGCTGCGGGGCTCGACAATTTCCTTCGGCGAGTTCGGCCTGAAGGCCACCGGTCGCGGCCGCATGACGGCCCGTCAGATCGAGGCGGCTCGTCGTGCGATGACGCGTCACATCAAGCGTGGCGGAAAGATCTGGATCCGGGTATTCCCGGACAAGCCGATCACGAAGAAGCCGCTTGAGGTTCGTCAGGGTAAGGGTAAGGGCAACGTTGAATACTGGGTATGCCAGATTCAGCCGGGCCGTGTTCTTTATGAAATGGAAGGAGTATCGGAAGACGTGGCACGCGAGGCATTCCGCCTGGCCGCCGCCAAGCTCCCGTTCCCGACCACGTTTGTTAGCCGGACGGTGATGTGATGAGTGCGTCTGATTTAAGAACAAAGTCAGTTGAGGAGCTCTCCGAAGAGCTCGTTCAGCTTCGGCGTGAGCAGTTCAACCTGCGCATGCAGCAGGCAACCGGTGAGATGCCGCAGAACCATCAGCACAGCCGGGTAAGAAAGGATATTGCGCGTGTCAAAACGATTCTCAACGAGAAGCAGCGCGCGGCAGGTGAACAGGCATGAGTGAAGAGACAAAAGTACAGCGCACCGTCGTAGGACGCGTCGTCAGCGACAAGATGGACAAGACCGTCTCCGTTGCGATCGAGCGCCTGATCAAACACCCGGTCTACGGCAAGTTCATCCGTCGTACCACCAAGGTGCTGGCGCATGACGCTTCGAACGAGTGCAAGCCGGGCGATCGCGTTGCGATCTCGGAGTGCAAGCCGATTTCGAAGAACAAATCGTGGCAGGTGGTCAACGTCGTTGAGCGCGCTGCGGACAGATAAAGCTAAGGTTATTGGGATTCAGTCATGATTCAGATGCAGACAGTCTTGGACGCGGCAGACAACTCGGGTGCCCGTCGGGTTCAGTGCATCAAGGTGCTGGGCGGCTCCAAGCGCCGGTATGCCGGTGTAGGTGACGTCATCAAGGTAAGCGTCAAGGACGCGATTCCTCGCGGCAAGGTAAAGAAGGGCGAGGTCTACAACGCGGTTGTCGTTCGCACGCGCAAGGGTGTTCGCCGCAAGGATGGTTCGCTGATTCGCTTTGACGGCAATGCCGCAGTCTTGCTGAATGCGCGCCTCGAGCCGATCGGCACACGTATTTTTGGCCCCGTCACCCGCGAGCTTCGCGGTAACCGGTTTATGAAGATTATTTCTCTTGCCCCGGAAGTGCTGTAACGGGCAATTGACGCAGGAGCGGCGATCAGGCTGCGATTGGACGATATGAACAAGATCAGAAAAGGCGACGAAGTCATCGTAACGACCGGTAAGGACAAAGGCCGTCGTGGCACGGTGCTCGAGGTACACGCAGACGGTCGTCTGCTGGTTGAGGGCATCAACATCGCCAAGAAGCACACGAAGGGCAATCCGCAGATGGGAGAGCCCGGCGGCATCATCGACAAGGCAATGCCGATCGATGAGTCGAACGTTTTGGTATTCAACCCGAAGTCCAAGAAGGGTGAGCGCGTTGGTATTCGCGTTGAAGGCGACGGCAGCAAGGTCCGCGTCTTCAAAGGTACCGGCGACGTGGTTGATATTTAAGGGCAGATAGAACCATGGCGAGATTACAGGAAAAGTATCAGAACGAGCTGGCGGGCGAGCTGCAGGCGAAGCTTGGCCTGGGCAATCCGATGGAAGTGCCGCGTATCGAGAAGATCACGCTGAACATGGGCGTGGGCGAGGCCGTGGCCGACAAAAAGATCATGGAGAACGCCCGGGCGGATCTCGAGAAGATCTCGGGTCAGCGGGTTGTGACTACGCTGGCGCGCAAGTCCGTCGCCGGCTTCAAGATCCGCGACGGCATGCCTATCGGTTGCAAGGTCACCCTGCGCCGCGAGCGTATGTACGAGTTCCTGGATCGCCTGGTCAACATCGCGATCCCGCGTATTCGTGACTTCCGTGGACTGAACCCGAAGTCGTTCGATAAGCAGGGCAACTACAGCATGGGTGTGACGGAGCAGATCATCTTCCCGGAGATCAACTACGACGAGATCGATGCGCTGCGCGGACTGGACATCACGATTACGACATCGGCGCGTAATCCCGAGGAAGGCAAAGCGCTCCTGGAAGCGTTCAACTTTCCATTCAAGAAGTAACGGTAGACGTATTTAACAGCTGCGGCGTCTTGCCGCAGGACGAACAGAGAAACATCAGATATGGCCAAGAAGTCGATGATCATGCGCGAACTGAAGCGCGCCAAGCTGGTTGCGAAACAGGCGGACAAGCGTAAGAAGCTGAAAGCCATCGTTCGTGACCTGAACAGCACGGATGAAGAACGGGCTGCAGCGCAGGCGAAGCTCAACGCGCTGCCGCGTGACGGCAGCCCGACCCGCCAGCGGAATCGTTGCGCAATTACGGGACGCCCGCACGGTGTGTACCGCAAGTTCGGTCTTGCGCGTAACAAGCTGCGCGAAGGCGCGATGAAAGGCGAAATTCCCGGTCTGACCAAGGCCAGCTGGTAACGGAGACTAAAACGATGATGACCGATCCTATCTCCGACATGCTGACGCGCATTCGCAACGGCCAGAAAGCTCGCAAGGTGAGCGTGACGATGCCCGCTTCCAAGGCCAAGGAAGCTGTGGCCCGCGTGCTGGCAGACGAAGGCTACGTTAGCGGTTACAGCACGGAAGGCGAAGGCGCTTCAAAGTCGCTGACCGTCGAGCTGAAGTATTTCGAAGGCGCGCCGGTAATCGAGCGGATTCAGCGCGCCAGTCGTCCAAGCCTCAGGGTTTTCCGCGGCAAGGATGACCTGCCCAAGGTACTGGGCGGTCTTGGTGTCGCGATTGTCTCTACGTCTTCGGGCGTGATGAGCGATCGCGAGGCTCGCAAGCAGGGTATTGGTGGTGAGGTGATCTGCATCGTTTCATGATGCGTGACCTCCTGACGAGTAAAGAGTTATGTCCAGAGTAGCAAAAGCACCGGTCGAACTGCCGAAAGGCGTCGAGTTCAAGCAGGAAGGCAACGTTGTCACCTTCAAGGGAAGCAAAGGCACGTTGTCAATGGAGTTGAACTCGGAGGTGACGGTGTCGCAGGAAGAGAACGTTCTGCAGGTGGCGCCGCGTTCCGGTTCGCGATTCGCGACCGCCATTTCAGGCACGATGCGTGCGCTGTTGGCCAACATGGCGCAGGGCGTTTCCGAAGGCTTCGAGCGCAAGCTGGAGCTCGTTGGCGTCGGTTACCGTGCCCAGGCACAGGGTAACAAGCTGAACCTGAGCCTCGGTTTCTCGCACCCGGTCGTGCATGAAGTACCGGAAGGCATCACGGTCGAGACCCCGAGCCAGACAGAAATTGTGATCAAGGGCGCCGACAAGCAGCGCGTCGGTCAGGTTGCCGCGAATATTCGCAGCTACCGTCCGCCGGAGCCCTACAAAGGAAAAGGTGTTCGCTATTCCGATGAGCGTGTTGTCATCAAGGAAGCGAAGAAGAAATAAGCCCGCTTGAGCTCAAGCTCATCCCGGCTGACCAGAGACTATTGAAGCGAAATCGTTATGAAGCTCGATAAAAAACAGAACCGTATTCGTCGCGCGCGCAAGGCACGGGCCAAGATCCGCCAACTCGGTGCGAGTCGCCTGAGCGTACACCGCACGCCGCGTCACATCTACGCGCAGATTATTGCGGCTGACGGCGCCTCCGTTATCGCAACCGCGTCGACGTTGGAAGCTGAGGTGCGCAAAGGCGTCAAGAGTGGTGGCAACGTGGAAGCGGCGGCAATTGTCGGTGCACGCATTGCGGAGAAGGCCAAGTCGGCTGGTGTCGATACGGTGGCTTTCGATCGCTCGGGTTTTCGCTATCACGGTCGCGTCAAGGCACTCGCCGACGCTGCGCGTGAAGCTGGATTGAAATTTTAATCGGATTACAGGACGGCAAGCCGTCAGGACCACACTATGGCAAGACAAGAACAAGCATCTTCGAACGATGACCTGATTGAAAAGCTGGTCACCGTTAACCGTGTCGCCAAGGTTGTAAAAGGCGGGCGCCAGTTCGGTTTCACCGCGCTGACGGTTGTCGGTGACGGCCAGGGCCAGGTTGGATTCGGCTACGGCAAGGCTCGCGAAGTACCTATCGCCATCCAGAAGGCAATGCAGAGTGCTCGCAAGAACCTTGTCGCCGTAAACCTGGACAACGACACGCTGCAGTACGCGATCAAGGGCCGCCACGGTGCGACGCGCGTCTACATGCAGCCGGCCTCTGAAGGTACTGGCGTCATCGCCGGTGGTGCGATGCGCGCGGTCTTCGAGTGTGCGGGAGTCAGAAACGTGCTCGCGAAGTCCTATGGCTCGCGTAACCCGATCAATGTTGTCCGCGCGACGATCAGCGCCCTGTCGAAGATTCACTCTCCGCAGGCGATCGCGGCGAAGCGTGGCAAGAAGGTAGAAGACATCCTGGCGTAAGCCCGGGTCGTTGACAGAGAAAAGACTATGGCAAAGGCAAAAGAGCTGAAGGTAACGCTTGTTAAGAGCAAGTTCGGTCGCTTGAAGAGTCACAAGGCGTGTGTGCAAGGTCTCGGCCTTCGCAAGATGCACCAGACCGTTACCGTCGCCGACACCCCGGAGAACCGCGGCATGATTAACCGCATCTCGTACCTGTTGGCTGTTGAGGAAGCCTGACAATGAGACTGAATGAGTTATCGCCTGGAAAGGGCGCAAAGAAAACAGGCAAGCGTCTCGGACGAGGCCATGCTGCGGGCCAGGGCAAGACCAGTGGTCGAGGCCAGAAAGGCCAGCACGCGCGTTCCGGCGGTTACACGAAAGTCGGGTTCGAGGGCGGCCAGATGCCGCTGCAACGTCGTTTGCCGAAGGTAGGTTTCAACTCACGCATGGCAAGACTCACCGCTGAGCTGCGTTTGCACGAGCTGGAGATTCCGACAGCGGCTGTCATCGATATCGATGTCCTGAAGGCCGGCAACCTGGTTCCGGCATTCACCAAGAAGGTGAAGGTCATCAAGTCGGGTGAAATCAAGAAAGCGGTCAAATTAAAGGGTCTTGCGGTCACCAAGGGTGCACGTGAGGCAATTGAAGCTGCCGGCGGCAGCATAGAAGAGTAGGCGCGATCTAACGTGGCAAAGAAGCCCCAACAAAATCCGGCAGATCTTGCCAAGCAGGCAAGCAAGCTCGCTGATCTCAGGAACCGGCTGTTCTTCCTGGTCGGCGCGCTGATCGTATTCCGTATCGGTACGTTTATACCGGTACCGGGCGTCGATCCTGCTGCGCTGGCAAACTTCTTCGATCAGCAGGCGGGCAACCTTCTGGGTCTGTTCAACCTGTTCTCGGGCGGCGCCTTGTCGCGCTTCGGCCTGTTTGCGCTCGGCATCATGCCGTACATCTCGGCATCTATCATCATCCAGATGGCGAGCCGGATCATCCCCAGCCTGGATCAGCTCCGGAAAGAGGGCGAGCAGGGACGCCGGACGATTATCAAGTACACGCGCTACGGCACGGTTGTACTGGCCGCATTCCAGTCGATCGCCGCAGCGTCGTGGCTGCAGCAGCAGGCGGGTGTTGTCGTGAACCCGGGTCCGGCTTTCCTGATTACCGCGTGCATAACGCTCGTTACAGGCACGATGTTCCTGATGTGGCTGGGTGAGCAGATCACCGAACGCGGCGTCGGCAATGGCATCTCGATGATCATCCTCGCCGGTATCGTTGCGGGCATCCCCGCAGCGATCGCAGGAACGGCTGAGCTCGTGCGTAACGGTGAGCTGTCACCGGCCGTGGCGATCCTGATGTTGCTCGGTGGTGTAGCGGCGATTGTCTTCGTCGTATACATGGAGCGTGCGCAGCGACGCATCACGGTCAACTACGCCCGTCGTCAGCAGGGCCGCAAGATGTACGCCGCGCAGAGCACGCACCTGCCGTTCAAGCTGAACATGGCGGGCGTGATCCCGGCGATTTTCGCATCGAGCATCCTGATGTTCCCGGCGACGATAGCCCAGTTCTTCGGCCAGTCGCCGAATCCGAATGCGGTTCAGCTTGCGTTGCAGTCCATGGGCGCAAACCTCGGGCCGGGACAGCCTATCTACGTGCTGCTGTACGGCGCACTGGTGATTTTCTTCTGCTTCTTCTACACGGCGCTGATGTATAACTCGAAGGACACGGCGGACAACCTGAAGAAGGCAGGTGCGTTCCTGCCGGGCATCCGGCCGGGCGCCCACACGGCGGAGTACATTGATCGCGTTCTGACGAGGATAACGTTCTGGGGCGCGATTTACGTGGCAGGCGTTTGCCTGGCACCAGAGATTATCCGGATGTTCTACCCGAGCATTCCTTTCAACTTCGGCGGCACATCACTGCTGATCCTGGTGGTCGTCACGATGGACTTCATGTCGCAAATGCAGGCGCATGCGATGAGCCATCAGTATGAGGGCATGATGCAGAAGGCCAACTTGCGCAACTACGGTGGCCGGAGCGGACAATTACGCTGAGTCGAAAGACTCGGAATGGAGAGAGCTCATGAAAGTAAGAGCATCAGTTAAAAAAATCTGCAGAAATTGCAAGATCATTCGCCGCAACGGAGTCGTGCGCGTGATCTGCACCGACGCCCGGCACAAACAGCGCCAGGGCTAATCGAAAAGGAACACGCTAGTGGCACGTATAGCAGGCATAAACATACCGTTAAACAAGCACGTCGTTATCGCGCTGACGTCGATCTATGGCATCGGGCTTACCCGCTCTCGTCAGATCTGCGCAGCTGCGGGCGTCGCCGAAGATACGAAGGTTAAGGACCTGGCAGAGCCGGAAGTCGCGAAGATTCGTACGGCGGTCGCGAACTTCACCGTCGAGGGTGACCTGCGACGTGAAGTGTCGATGAACATCAAGCGCTTGATGGACCTGGGTTCGTACCGAGGTATCCGTCATCGTCGTGGCCTGCCTTTGCGTGGCCAGCGTACGCGTACGAACGCACGCACCCGCAAGGGCCCGCGTCGTCCGATCAAGCGCTAGGGATTGAGCGGATCGGCAGAACTCGTTCTTAAAAGCCGCCGGGACGTAATAGTCAGGCGGGTAAATTTGCAAAAGAGTATTAATCAAGATGGCTGAAGCTAGAAAGAAGAAGGTTAAAAAGCATGTCGTGGATGCAATTGCGCATATCCATGCTTCCTTCAACAACACCATCATCACGATCACCGATCGCCAGGGCAATGCATTGTCCTGGGCGACGGCAGGTGGCTGTGGGTTCCGCGGGTCGAGAAAATCGACGCCGTTCGCCGCGCAGGTAGCATCTGACAAAGCAGGTCGTGTTGCTCTCGACTTTGGCGTCAAGAACCTTGACGTTCGCGTCCGTGGTCCAGGCCCCGGCCGTGAGTCTGCGGTCCGTGCGCTCAATTCGCTCGGTTTTCGAATTCAAAATATTGAGGACGTCACTCCGATTCCTCATAACGGCTGTCGCCCGCCCAAGAAGCGTCGCGTGTAGAGGCTACAATGGCAAGATACTTAGGACCAAAATGTAAACTGTCCCGCCGCGAAGGCACGGATCTGTTTCTCAAGAGCGGTGTTCGGCCGCTCGAATCGAAGTGCAAGCTGGAAGTGCCGCCGGGCGGTGCCGCGCAGCGTCGACCGCGTCTGTCGGACTACGGCATGCAGCTTCGTGAAAAGCAGAAACTGCGTCGCATGTACGGAGTTCTGGAACGTCAGTTCCGCAACTACTACAAGCGAGCTGCCCAGCTGAAAGGCTCGACGGGTGAGAACCTGCTGCGCCTGCTGGAAGGCCGTCTTGACAATGTGGTCTACCGTATGGGCTTCGCGTCGACGCGTGCCGAAGCTCGTCAGCTGGTCAGCCACAAGAGCATCGAAGTCAATGGCAAGGTAGTCAATATTCCGTCTGCCCAGCTGTCAGCTGGCGATGCAATCAGTATTCGCGAAAAAGCGAAGAAACAGCTTCGTATCCAGAGCGCTATCGATATCGCGTCTCAGGTCGGTCTGCCTGAGTGGGTAGAAGTCGATACGAAAAAGATGACAGGCAAACTGAAGTCGTTGCCGGACCGTGAAGACATTCTTCCGGACATCAACGAAAACCTCGTCGTCGAGCTGTACTCCAAGTAGTCAGGAGGGATTATCCCCATGCAGGAATCTGTAAACGAATTTTTGAAGCCGCGGCACGTTCAGAAGAACGCGCTGAACGATCTCCAGGCCAAGGTGACGATCGAGCCGTTCGAGCGTGGTTTCGGACATACACTGGGCAATGCTCTGCGTCGTATTCTGCTGTCTTCCATGCCGGGAGCAGCAATCGTGGAGGCCGAGATCGACGGCGTTCTTCATGAGTACACCAGCATCGAGGGTGTGCAGGAAGATGTCGTGGACATTCTTCTCAATCTCAAACAGGTCGCAGTCCAGATGAACGGCCGTGATACGGCTGAGCTTCGTCTGTCGAAGAAGGGCCCGGGTGTCGTAACGGCAGGTGATATCCAGCTGGACCACGACGTGGAGATCAAGAACCCCGAGCTGGTGATTGCCAACCTGACCAGTGCTGGTGAGCTGAACATGATCCTCAAGGTAGAGCGCGGCCGCGGCTATCGCCCGGCGACTCAGCGTCCTGCGTTCGAAGAGCAGGCGGGCCCGATCGGCCGCCTCCAGCTCGATGCGTCATTCAGCCCGGTTCAGCGTGTCACCTATGACGTCGAAGCCGCTCGCGTAGAGCAGCGTACCGACCTCGACAAACTCATCATTGAGATCGAGACCAACGGCACGATCGATCCGGAAGAGGCGATTCGCCGCGCCGGTAGCATCCTGAAGGACCAGTTGTCGGTCTTCGTCGACCTGCAGGGTCAGGAAGACGGCGCTGCTCAGCAGGCTGAGAACCAGGTTGACCCGATTCTGCTGCGTCCGGTTGATGAGCTCGAATTGACGGTTCGTTCAGCGAACTGCCTGAAAGCGGAGAACATCATGTACATCGGTGACCTCGTACAGCGCACGGAAGTTGAGCTGCTGAGGACGCCGAACCTGGGCAAGAAGTCACTCACCGAGATCAAGGAAGTGCTGGAAGGGCACGGTCTCGGACTGGGCATGCGTCTCGACAACTGGCCGCCGGCAAGCCTGCGCCCAGAGCACGAGCTCGCTATCTAACATTAGGAAAGACCAATGCGTCATAGAAAATCAGGCCGAAAGCTGGGCCGCAACAGCTCGCACCGGAAGGCGATGTTCCGCAATATGGCGGCATCCATTCTGATGCACGAAACGATCAAGACCACGCTGCCGAAAGCGAAAGAGCTGCGTCGTGTCGTCGAGCCGCTGATCACCCTCGCCAAAGAGGACAGCGTCGCGAACCGTCGTCTGGCTTTCGATCGCCTGCGCGACAAGGCCGTGGTCGGCAAGCTGTTCTCTGAGCTGGGTCCTCGGTTCAAGGAGCGCCCGGGTGGTTACCTGCGCATCCTGAAGACCGGCCCGCGGCCGGGTGACGCTGCGCCGATGGCCATCGTCATGCTGACCGACCAGGCACCGGCCGAGGTCGTCACTGAAGACTGATCAAGCGTCAGCGCATGCAACAGCAAAAGCCGGGCTCAGCCCGGCTTTTTTGTGCGCCGCAGCTGGGCCGCGAGGCGATCAGCGCAGGTCTGCAGCCGTCTCCGAGCCCTTCAGACCCTGAATCAGCTTGCTGACGTATTCCGGCGATCGCGTGTTGCGCGCGATCAGCATGTAGGCCACCGGCACGACGAACAACGTCAACAACACCGAGAAACTCACACCGAAGAACACGACGGCGCCAATGGATTGCCTCGACAGTGCGCCGGCGCCGCTGGCCAGCAAGAGCGGAATTGCGCCGAAGGCGGTGCACATGCTGGTCATCAGGACCGGCCGCAGGCGCGTCTTGGCGGACTCGATGATCGACTCCGAGAACTCGACGCCGCGGTCGCGGAGCTGGTTGGCGAACTCGACGATCAGGATGCCGTTCTTTGCCGCGAGGCCAATCAACATGACGGCCCCGATCTGGCTGTAAATATTGATCGATGACCCGAATACCCAGAGGCCGAGCAGCGCGCCGCTGACGGCGAGCGGCACCGTCGTCATGATAATCAGCGGGTGTTTGAAACTCTCGAACTGGGCAGCCAGGACGAGGTAGGCGATCGTCAGCGCCAGGATAAAAGTCATGTAGATCGCGTTACCGGTGCTGCGGAAATCGCGTGACTCACCGTCGTAGTCGATACGAACGCTTTCGGGCAGCGTGTCGCGAATCAGCGTCTCGAGGTCGTCGAGCGCCTCGCCGAGCGAATAGCCCGGCGCCAGCGTGCCCTCGAACGTGATGGCGCGCATCCGGTTGAAACGGCGCAGGTCCACCGGGCCGGCGACCTCATTCAGCTGCACGAGATTGGACAGCGGGATCAGCGCGCCGGAGCGCTCCGATCGGACGTAGATGTTCTGCAGGTCGCTGGGAGTCTGTCGCTGGCTGTCGACGCTCTGCAGGATGACCCGGTACTCCTCGCCCTGTTCGGTGTAGGTCGTGACGACGCGAGAGCCGAGCATCGTCTCGAGTGTCCTGCCGACGTTGAACAGCGATACGCCGAGGTCGGCGGCACGATCCCGGTCGACCTGCACGTCGATCTTCGGCTTGCGTTCGCGGTAGTCGGACTGGAGGCTCATCACCGAATCGAGATTCTGAGCTTCGGCGAGGATCGTTTCCTGCCATTCCGATAACTCCTCGTAGGACGTACCGCCGATGACGATCGACAGCGGCCGGCTGCTCTGTCCGAGGCTCCACGCGCCCGGCGCGACGGCAAACGCCATGACGCCCGGCAGGCCCTGCAGCTGCCGGTTCCAGCTGGCAACGATCTCCGCGGCGCGGCGCTCGCGCTCCGACCAGAGGGCCAGCGGCGCGAAGACCATGCCGCTGTTGACGTCGTCGCCGCCGCCCCAGGTACCGGATCGACCGAGCACGCGAACGACGTCGCCTTTTTCGAGGTCGGCGAGTGCGATCTCTTCGGCCGCCTTGACGTACTTCAGTGTGTAATCGAGGCTTGCGCCGTCGGGTGCGATCAGCCGCATCATGGCCATACCGCGATCCTCGCGAGGCATGTATTCGACGGGCAGCACATTCAGCAGGTTCAGCGTCGCCCCGAACAGCGCCAGGATCGATCCGATCACGAGCACCGGGTGCCTGACGGCTCGCCGCAGCAGCGTCTCATACGCTCTGGAGAAGCGGGCGAACAGCCGGTCGACGGCGTGCGTCAGCCAGCTGCGATGGAGCCGGCTGTCGTGATAGATCTTTGACGTCAGCATGGGCACCAGCGTCAGCGCCACGAGGCTCGAAAAAGCCACGGCGGCGGAAAGCGCGATGCCGAATTCGCGGAAGACATTGCCGATGTTGCCGGGCATGAAGGAGACGGGCAGGATGACGGCGATGAGTACCAGCGTCGTTGCAATGACGGCGAAGCCGATCTCCCGGCTGCCGTTCGTCGCGGCGAGCAGGATCTGCTCCTTCGCCTCGACACGGCGCACGATGTTCTCCAGAACGACAATCGCGTCATCGACGACCAAACCGATCGCCAGGACGAACCCGAGCAGCGTCAGCGTGTTGAACGAAAAGCCGAGCGAAGCCATGACGATAAACGACGCGATAATCGACACCGGTATCGTGATCGCCGGGATAACGGTCGCACGCAGCGTACCGATGAACATGTAGATAACGATGAGCACCAGCGACAGGGCGAACAGCAGGGCCTTTCCGACTTCAATCATCGAGGCGCGGATAAAGACGGCGTTGTCGATATTGATGCCCAGCTTGATGTCATCGGGCAGCGTCGGCCGTATCTCCTCGATGCGCTTCCTGACGTCGCCGTTGACCTTCAGCAGGTTGGCCTGTGCCTGCGGGATGATGCCGAGGCTGAAACCGGTGACGCCGTCGTTTCGCGAGAAGCTGCGGACGTTTTCCGGCGCGACCTCGACATCCGCTACCTCCCCGAGACGAATGATGTAACCCTCGGCGGACTCCCGAAGCGGCAGCTGCCGAAAATCCTCGGCGGAGTCGAAGCCCGTGTCGGTACGTAACGTGAACTCGCGGGTCGTCGATTCGAGGCGACCTGCCGGAATCTGGACGTTCTCGCGGCGCAGAGCATCCTCGAGATCGCTGACAGTCAGTCCCCTCGCGGCCAGCTTTGTCGGATCGACCCAGATGCGCATGGCCGGCTGCCGGCGGCCCGAGCCACGAACGCGTGCGACACCGTCCACGATCGAAATCGCGTCAACGAGGTAGCGCTCGGCGTAGTCCGAGACCTCCATCAGCGATCGCGAATCGCTCGTGACCGCAATCCACATCGAAGAGCCGGAACCCGCCCGCTCTTTCGTCACCTCGGGCGGGTCGGCCTCGTCGGGCAGGTTGCCGAGCGTCCTGGACACGCGTTCACGGACGTCGTTCGATGCACTGTCCAGGTCGCGTTCCCGCGAAAACTCGATGCTGATCTGGGATCTGCCG
>JASJCQ010000005.1 GCA_030065915.1 Woeseiaceae bacterium | reverse complement strand
GGCCGAGGTTTCCTTCAGCTGCAGGTCCGGCCAGATCCGCATCGGAATACCCGATCTGTTTCGCGGTATCGATCTCGGTGCCGCCGCCAGCCGGTCCGCAACAGCTCGTCTTTTCCTTCGCGATGCGCGCATACCCTTCGCGCACGACCGAATGTGTTTGTGTTTCGTTCATACCAAAGCTCCTTAGTTGAGTAGCTCAACTATATAATTGAGTCATGCAACTAATTTGTCAAGTGGTGTCTTGGAGAACGAAAAAGAGAAGAACCGGTCGAACCGAATAAATCAGCGTCTTGATGATCGCTTCGACTCCGTTTATCCAACATAAGTCGTCGTCGGCGAAAACAGACAGTTCAGGTGGGCGTTGTAATTCGGTAGGATGATCGACCCCCGACAGCATATTTAACCCAGGGACAGGATGTGACCAACACAGCATTACGATCACTGATCATCGCTTCCATTGTTCTCGTTCTCGCCGGCTGCGGAGGCGGCGGTGGAGGCGACGGAGGCGGTTTCACCAACCCTCCACCCCCGCCGACAACGGGATGGACGCCGGGCGTTTTCCAGGATGAAACGACCTTTGCTTTAAACTGCGCGGTGCCGGGTAATAGCATTAGCCTCAACACCTGCCAGCCGGTCTCGGACGTGCAGGGCTCGGTGCTCGACGAGAACAACTTCCTGCGTTCCTGGAGCAACCGCACGTATCTCTGGTACGACGAGATCGTCGACCGCGACCCGTCCCTTTACAACAATCCGCTCGACTATTTCGACGTGTTGAAGACAACGGGCCTTTCGCCGACGGGTGCGCCGAAAGACAAGTTCCACTTCACCGACAGCTCATTGGAATACTGTCAGCTCTCGCAAGGCGGCGTCTCGGCGGGTTACGGTCTTACCTGGGCCTTTCTGTCCACGATTCCGCCGAGGGAACTCCTGGTTGCCTACACCGAGCCGAATACACCTGCGACCGACAACGGTCTCTTGCGCGGTGCCCGCATCCTCGAGATCGATGGCGTCGACATCAACGACGGTACGCAGGCGGGTGTGGATGTTCTCAATGCCGGCTTGTTTCCGTCTAGCATCGGCGAATCGCATGATTTCACGGTCCAGGATCCCGATGGCACGATCCGGACGATCACGATGGTCTCAGAGCAGATCACGGTTGCCACGGTGCAGAACACCGACGTAATCGATACACCGACCGGCCGGGTCGGCTATATGACATTCAACGCCTTCCGAGCGCCGTCCGAGGAGGCATTGATCGACGCGGTCAACACGCTGAACCAGGGCGCTGGTATCGATGACCTCGTGCTGGACCTCCGTTACAACGGCGGTGGCTTCGGCACTATCGCGAGCCAGCTCGCCTACATGATCGCGGGGCCGACGTTAACGGCGGGTCGCATCTTCCTTCTGGATCAGTACAACGACAAGCACCCGACATCGGACATCTTCGGCCGGCCGATCGAGCCGACGCCTTTCTATGACGAGACGCAGGGCTTCTCGGTTGCCCCCGGCCAACCGTTGCCGACGCTCAATCTGTCGCGCGTGTTCGTGCTCACGGGAGGCGGCACGGCATCGGCCAGCGAAGTGCTCATGAACGGGCTGCGCGGCGTGGGCGTCGAGGTGATTCAGATCGGCACGACGACGTCCGGCAAGCCTTACGGGTTCTTCCCGCAGGAGAACTGCGGCACGACGTATTTTTCGATCCAGTTCCGCGCCGTCAACGATGTTGACTACGGTGACTTTACGGACGGCTTCTCGCCCGCAGCCGTCGATGACGGCGAGGCCAACGTGCTCGGCTGCCAGGTGGACGACGACTTCTCGGAGCAGCTCGGTGATCCCGCGGAGGATCGGCTGGAGGTCGCGCTGGCCTACCAGGCCGGGCTGGGCTGCGTCGCACCGATCACGGCAATCCCCGATGGCGCAGCGGGCAAGCCGTCATTCGACTTAAGGGGCAAAGAGCCTGTCATCTACCGCTCTTTCTTCGACTCCAATCTCATCCTGCGGCGGCCTTGAGATGACGACCATAAAAGCCATTCTCGGTGCGAGTTTCTGGTTCATCTTGACCGGTTGCCAGACGGTCAACGGCGTCTACGATCAGCCTGCGCGTATCGTCAACCCCGACGCAGAGAGCCGGGCGGCTCTTAAAGCAGCGGTGAACGAGGCGCT
The DNA here is from genome assembly GCA_030065915.1 of Woeseiaceae bacterium. Lineage (GTDB taxonomy): Bacteria > Pseudomonadota > Gammaproteobacteria > Steroidobacterales > Woeseiaceae > UBA1847. The sequence goes on along the minus strand of JASJCQ010000005.1, from coordinate 134,259 downwards.
GGGTACGGAGGTCATGCTGGCGGATGACGCGTTGACCGGCAGCAGCCTGCTACCGATCGAGCGCACGCCAACCGGCACGATGGATGATCCCGTACGCGAGGGGCTCATCCTCGACAAGCCGATCCGGTTCCAGCTGGTCAAAAATGGTGAGGAGTGCGTCCTGATCAACTTGTCCGACGGCGCACGCTACCCGCTGAGCAACACCGACTGCGAAGTGGAGTAGCGGTCGAACTGAAGAAATCGAAGCGAGGCGCCAACGAACGGCAATAGCGGCAGAACCGAATAGACCGTGGCTGCCAATCGGTTCGACTCCTTATTCCCGACCGCACAGCGCTCTCAATCGAGCGTCCTTCTGCCAGCACCCACCTCATGTAAACTGCCGGCTCTCCGGTAAGACTGCTGCAGGCAGCAGCAGGGTAGACAGGGCGAGTGAGCGAGGAACTTCTGGGCTGGGTGTTCGGTGCCGCGGTCGCGCAGGGCGCGTTCCTGGTCATTGCGCTCGCGACGCTCAAGGTTCGCAACTCGAACGCGCGCTGGCTGCTCGCCGCGATGCTGCTCGTACTGACGCTGACACTCGGCGAGGAATTTCTCGACGTCATCAATCTCCAGTTCGGCGTCAGTATCGGGCTTATCGCTGAATTCCTGATGTGGCCGTTGCTGTACCTGTTCGTCGCCTCACTGGCCGAAGACGATCCGAGACCGCTCAGAACGCAGTGGTGGCACCTGGTGCCGACCGTCTTCGCGATCGCCTGGTACCTGTCGATCTACTTAGGCGCCGAGGACCGCTGGATCAGTCTCAGCAACCCCGAGACACGACACCAGGTCGCGTTGACCGTCCTGATCAAGGCGTTGTTCTTCTCCGCTTACGCGTGGATGATCCTCAGGCGACCGCTCGAGCTTGCCGCCAAGCCGCTGGCATCGCGTCGAGCCCTTGTGTGGGTGCGGCGCTGGGTCTGGGTCCTCTGCGGTGCGTACCTGTTTGTACTGCTGTCGTTCCTCGCGTTCTATCTCGAGTTCGACTGGGCCGTCGACTCCGACTACATCGGCGGACTGCTGATGGCTGTGGGCATCTACTCGCTGGGCTACTTCACGCTGGCCAATCGCAACGTGTTTGATGTTCGTCCCAGGCGTCGTCCGGAGGCAGAGCAGGGCGACAAGGCTGCTGATGTTGCAGCCAGGGCGCGGGACTATCTCACCGCCTCCAACGCTTTTCTCGACCCCGATCTCGGTCTCAAGACGCTCGCCGATGCGCTCGAGCTGAACGAGACACGGCTTTCGCAAGCGCTCAACCAGGGCATCGACGGCGGTTTCTACGCGCTGGTTAACGATCTGCGGCTGAAGGCGTGCCTGGCGCTGCTCGACGACCCCGGTAATGAGCAGCGAACCGTACTCGAACTCGCCTATGAGGCCGGTTTTAGCTCCAAGGCGACCTTCTACCGGTATTTTCGTGCCCGGATGGGCATGACGCCCAAGGCTTACCGGGCGAAATCCTGACCAATCCGTCTCACTGCATCGTCTGAGACGACGTCTCGCCGGGGCCGCGCCAGAATCCACACTCACAAATCTGTGAGAGGAAGACATCATGAACCTGAAGAATGCGTTTCTCGCCTTCCTGGCGGCCATGTCCAGCTGGGCGGTGGCACCGGCGGGCCCGATCCCGGACCGGGCCGGCGTGTACGAGCTGGTCAATGCTGAACAATGGAGCGATGTCGTCCCGTTGCTCACGCGATCGGTAGAGATCAACCCCTACTACGGAGAGGACTGGTATCTGCTGGGACTCGCGCACGCTCGCCTGGGCAACTGCGAAGCGGCGGAAGAGCCCTTCGCTCGCTCGATCGAGCTCGGCGCAAACGGCAGATCCTGGGGCATGCGGAACGCGCACGTCGAGGCAGCAGCCTGTGCGGCGCAACTCGGCGATATCGATGCTGCCGTCGACCACCTGGCGGTCGCGCAGGCGCGTTACAAATTCAACGGGTTCGAGCGCTTCGATGCGGACCCAACGTTCGAGCGGCTGACCGCGGACCCGGCCTATCGACGACTGACCGGCAAGCGCGACGGGTCGGCGGCAGGTCGGGTCGACGGGTGGTCTTCCGATCTCGACTACTATGTCGATCTCATGGAGCGGCGACACCCGAACCCCTTCCACACGGTCGACAAGGCCGACTGGTACGCCGCGGTAAGCACCCTCCGGCAGCAGATTCCGGAACTCACCGACCTCGACGTCATCGTGGGTTTCATGCGCCTCGCCAGCATGATCGGGGATGGTCATACAACGATATATCCACCGTTCGACGGCCCGCTGGCCTTTCACATGACGCCCGTCTGGCCATATGCGTTCGGCGACGACTGGCGAATCATCGCGGCGGCGCCGGAATTTGCAGACCTCGTGGGCGCTCGCATCGTCGCCGTCGAAGGCGTACCCATGGCCGAAGCGGCAGAACGCATCGCGGCACACCTTCCAAGCGATAACACGATGACGCACAAGTGGATCGTCAACGTCGGGTTGCAGTTCGCCGAGGTGGCGCAGGGCATCTTTGGCTCAAGCGATGTCTGTTGCCTTAGCCTCGAGCTGCTGCTCGAAACGGGCGAGCGTAGGACCGTGCGCCTCCCCGGCGGCGACATCGACCGCAACCCGATGGCCGCCTGGACGCCGGCGCACTGGCCGAGCGCGCAAGCAGAGCTTTCGCCGTCGTGGCTGAAAAACGTCGATGCGAAACACTGGTACGAGACGTTCGACGACGTCGGTCTGGTCTATGCGCAGATCAACCAGGTTCGGGATGACGAGTCCCGCAGTCTCGAGGCCTTCGGTCGTGAGCTTCGACAGGTCTTGAGTGAGGGCGACCATCGTCACCTGGTCATCGATTTGCGTCACAACAACGGCGGCAACGGCTACCTGAACTGGCCCTTCGTCCGCGAGCTGGTGCGAACCGAAGCCCTCGACCGTCCTGACGGGCTCTTCGTCATCACCGGGCGGCGCACGTTCTCGGCGGCCATGCTGCTGTCATCGATGATCGAGTTTCACACCGATGCGCTGTTCGTCGGCGAGCCCACCGGGTCGAGCCCGCAGTTCTACGGTGAAGACACCGAGTTCCAGCTGCCTTACAGCAAGCTGGCGGGATCCATATCGAGCTTTTGGTTCCAGAATCGGTTCACCTCGGACGACGAACGACCCTGGATCGCGCCCGATATCGTCGCCGAGCTGACGTTTGACGACCTGCGTACCGGTCGTGACCCGGCGATGCAGGCGATTCGTGAGTATCTCGAGTCGCGCGACAAAGTAGGCGATCCGAACTAATCGGCAACTTGTGTGACAGGGACGTCTCAGTCGTCGAGATGCAAATGAACCCTCGTTCGCTTCGCCCACTGATCCGCCCCTGCCCACCAAACAGCTCGTCGCCTCACTGCTACCTTGAAGAGCCTCCGCTAGAGCGGATTCCCATCCCCATCCACCGCGTTCAGCTGATTGCCGTCCGGGTCTTCTGACGGGTCCGGTATCCACGGTGCCAGGCAGGCGCGATCGAGCGTGCAGGGATCAGTCAACGCGTCGACAAACTCGAGCAGTAGCGGCGCGTCAGACGGCGGGCTGAACGCGAGGTCTGGAAACGTCTTGGCCGGATCTGAGTTCCGCAGTTCAATGACCCGGTCGAACGCACTCTCGCTGTTCGCAACGAGGCCCGGATATAACGTGTCGCAGTCAGGATGGTCAGCGAACTGAGCAACGCTGCACACGCTGCCGCCGGAAAAGTTTGCGTCGAACGTGACGTCCGGAATGAAGTAATGCCCGATCGCATCGATCAGCGAATACGCACCGCTATGCGAATAGGGCGCCGTCGCCGCCAGGTTGAGCATCGTTGGCGTCCTGAACGCGAAGCGATCGTTCACGTCGGCCGTCTGTTGCTCACGTCCGAAGTCATGGTCGCCGTTCGCCCCATCCCCTTTGCCCGGCCCGAGCTGCGGAAAGCCCGTCACCGTCATGCTTTCGTCAGTAAAGAAGTCGCCGCCATGGCACTGGCCGCAGGACACGCCGGGCTCGGTATCGCCGAAAAACAGCAGGGCACCTTCTTTGGCCTGGGCGCCGATGGCGTTGTTGTCGCCTTCGACGTATGCCTTCCACGGGTTGTCGACAAAGATCAGCGAGCGCTGATACTCGCCGAGCGCGAGCGCAATGTTGTCAAACGTAATGAGCTGATCCGCGGGCAGCGAACTGGCAAACGCCGTCTGAAACTCGGGCAGCCAGTTGTTATTCGGAATCTCACCCGCTCCCGCGCCATAATCGCCGATACGCTCTGCCAGTCGCTGACGCACGGCGTCACCATCGGCGCCCTGCAAAAAGTTACCCAGCATTTCCTCCGGTACGGTGACCGGGAAGCGAGCTTGCGCGGCAACCAGGTTCGTATTGGCGGGCAACGACAAGTCCGGATTATCGGGTAAAGAGTCCGGTGTCCGAATACCTGAGTTCGTGCCGTTCTGGCCATCTTCCTTGCCCAGGCTTTCTACACGCAGATCCCAGAACATGCCGTCGTCGTACAGCGCCACGTTGAAGATCGATTGCGAGTGACGGCCCACGTTGGGCAATCCGTCGGGGCGCATGCGACCCGGGCCCAGGACGTCCGGATCGACCGCGCCGGTTCCCACGGGCAGCGCCAGGCCGTCGCCGCCTCCGAGTGCCGGGTGGTGGCAGGATGCACAGGCCGTATCGAAGCCACCACTCAGGCTCTTACTGAAAAACAGCAGCTTGCCAAGTTGTGCCAGCGGCTCGTCAATGGACGGCAGGTCGCGTCCAGCTGTCGGATCGCCTGTCAGTCCCTGGGCTGCGATCATCGACCGGACTCGATCGTCCAGCGTGACCGTCGGTGGCGGGGGCGGAGGCGGTTGGGCGCTGCCGCCCCCGCCCCCGCCGCCCCCACCGCAGGCCACACACAGAAATCCACTCATCAAAACGAAAATGCCTCGGATATTCATCGCTAGTTCTCCCGTAAGCTATTGATCAAGTGCGAAAAACTCGTGATCTTCCGCGCCAGTGATTACAATGCGCGATGCAGGTACGAAAGCGCTTTACCCTGGTCTGAAACGGTATGAAATGACCTGAAATAGCAGGCAGAACACGCTTTGGCAGACGAAAACGACAATCAGGCGCCGAGAGCCTACGAGTTCGGCGACTACCAGCTGATTCCCGGTCAGCGAAGGCTGCTTGGCCCGGACGGCGAGCCGGTCACGCTGCGTGGCAAGGTCTGCGATTTGTTGTTGTATCTCGTTGAGCATCGCGGCCAGCTCATTGAGAAGTCGACGCTGATGGAGGCGCTCTGGCCCGACGTCGTCGTCGATGAGAACAACCTCAACCAGGCGATGACAGCGCTGCGCCAGGCGCTCGGCGACCAGGCGAAGGGGCCCCGGTTCATCGCGACTGTGACCGGACGCGGCTACCAGTTCATCGGTGATGTCCGGGTTGTCGAAGAGACCGCTGCACCGGTCGCGGCTGGCAAGGCCTCGAACCGTCCGCTCGTTCTGGGCAGCATCGCGCTCATCGCCGTACTGGCCGTCACGTTCTGGCTCGGCCGTAACGAGCCGGCGCCTGCCGTATCGAATGCGGCGCTCGACCGGTTCCAGCAGATCTCACCTCGACTGGTCACCGATTTTCACGGCTCGCACTCGGAACCGACGTTGTCGCCCGATGGCTCGATGATGGCCTGGGTCAGCGATATAGACGGCCTGCCGCAATTATGGGTGGGCAACCTGCAGGTCGGCGACCCCATCCAGATCACGCACGACGAACAGGCGGCCAGCTCGCCGAGCTGGTCCCCCGACAACAGCCAGATCATCTACGAGCGGACAGGGCCGGGCCGCTCCAGCATCTTCAGTGTCGACACGCTGGGAACATCCCAGCCTCGGATGCTGATCGAGGTTGGTGCCACGCCGTCATTCTCACGACAGACTAACCAGTTCGTCTTCACGCGTGGCAGGCAGGTATGGATGGCCTCGGGCGACGGCAGTGACGAGCGCAGAATCGAAAACCTTCCTGTCGAACAGGGGTTCGCCAAGCGCATGCCGGCGCTGTCGCCTGACGGCAGCCTGATTGCCTTTGTGCATGCCGCGGCCGGACCCATCGGCAACCTGTGGGTCATCGGCACGGAAGAGGGTGCAGAGCCGCGACAGCTCACCTTCTACGACCTCGAAGAATTCGACCATGTCCTTTCGCCGACATTCAGTGCAGACGGCAAGGAGATCATCTTCAGCGTGAACGAGAACAACGGCACCGCGGCCCTGTGGCGCGTCTCTGTCGACGGCGGTGAACCGCAGATGCTGACGGCAGGTTCCGGCACGTTCAATTCGCCCGACGTGTCGGCGACGGGGAACCGGGTTGCCTACACCGACAGGCGGCTGACGTCGAGGCTCGTCGTCATCGACCCCGAAAGCGGCGAGCGCAAGACGATCTACGAAAGTCGCCACGCCGTGGTCTTGCCGATGGGATCGCCAAACGGCAGCCAGATCGTGTTCTTCTCACCGTTACCGAACGGTATGCAGATACTGACGATCGATTCGGACGGCCGGTCACTGCAGCAGCGCACCTTTAACGACGATGGCGCCAATACGCTGCCCATCTTCGGTTGGGAAGAGAATTCCATTTTCTACTACGAGGGTCACTCGTTGGTTCGTCAGTACCTGGATGAAGGACGTACCGAAACGGTTCTCGACGATTTTCACTGGTCAACGAAGAACTGGCCGGCCGTGTACGAGGAGCGCATCGTTTATCAGCAATTAGATCGTACGGTCCCCAGCCAGAAGACGGTTCTCGAGAGCCTGCGGGATGGGACAACCCGGGACCTGCCCGTGAAGCTGGAGGGCATGACGTGGTCGCGGGACGGCAACGAGCTGCTCGGTTTCGTTCGCCGGGGCTACGTGATCACGACCTGCGAAGCCCAAACGCTCCGCTGCGAGCCCGTCACCCATGCGGGTGAGCCGGTTAACGGTTACCTGGCGCGTTGGTCGAATGACGAGACGCGTATTTTCTTCCTGCGCTTGACCGACAGCGGCGATTGCTGCGACCTGTGGGTGATGAATCGCGACGGGTCAGAACAACGGCGAATCACACATCTGAACGATTTCGAAATGGACCGCAATTTCATCGGCGTCACCGATCGGGACGAAGTCTTCTACAATTACACCGACAGCAGCAGCGACGAAATCTGGCTTATCGCCGCGGAGTGAGAAGTCGACGAGTTGTCGAAGCGGCAAGTGAGCGAGGGTGGTGTCCAAGACCAGTCATGAATGCAAGAAGCGTCGAACCGAAATAATCGACTATCAGCGTTACAGCGACCCCTCAATCATCAAGATGCAGGTTAACCCGCCGATTCTGGCGCCCCTTCTTCTCGACCTTGCCGACCCGGACGGCGCCTACCTCCGCCGTTGAGCGTACATGCGTGCCGCCGCAGGGCTGCAGGTCCACACCCGCGATCTCGAGCAGGCGGACCGCGCCCTTGCCGCGCGGCGGCTGGACCGACATCGTGCGCACCAGCTCCGGCTGCGCATCGAGCTCTTCCTCGGTGATCCAGCGGCAGCTCACGGGATGATCCTCGCTGACGAGCTCGGCGAGCGCCTGTTGGACTGCTTCTTTGTCGACGGTCTCCTCCATGTTGAAGTCGAGGCGGCTCTTCTCGGTTGAGATATTGCCGCCCGTGACGTCGTATCGCAGGATCGAGCCTAAGAGATGCATGGCCGTGTGCATTCGCATATGCCGGTAGCGTCTGTCCCAGTCGATGGTCAGGGTGACGGTCGTGCCGGCGGCCGGGGGCGTTTCCCCTTCGGCGACATGGTGGGCGATGTCGCCGTCCTGGCCGTAGCGGGTGTCGACGATGTCGAGCCGGCCGTCACCCCATTCCACGAAGCCCAAGTCGCCAGGCTGGCCGCCGCCCAGGGGATAGAAGACGGTCTGGTCGACGTAGAAGCCCCCTTCGTCGCTGGCCGTGACGGTGGCTGTGCAGGTCTTCAAGTAGCTGTCTTCGCGGAAAAGTTCCCGGGCAGGCATGACGTTCTCCATTCGTTGACGCTTGCGGAAGATTGTAGCGCCGGTCATCCCTTCGTTGCGCTACTGCATCGCCTCGACAAATTCTTTGAAGGTCGCCGAGTTCGTGAGCGCATCGTTAGCTGCCTCGCGAAGCGCGTCAACTTCTCCTCGCTTGAGCTTGAAGCTGGTGGGCAGGGTGCTGACACGGTCCCGCAGTTCGGGGTCGGTGACTTCCTCGAAGCCGACGTGCACGTCGTAGTAGTCCACCATGTGAACGTCCTCGCCGATTGCCTCAAGCTCGCGTTGATCCTTTTTCCACTGATCGAAGGCCGCATGGAAGTCATGCACCGTATCGGACGAGTAATTGGCCATAGGTGTGGTCGCCACGACGCCAAAGACCTTGAGCAAGCCGGGTGCATTCTTCTTTTCGTTGATGTTGGAGTCGTTCGCCGTTTTGGCATCGACGCTGATCACGAGCAACGTGTCGATCTCTTCGTTGTTCATCCGGTTGACCACGCTCCACGGAGAATCGGTGGACCGCATCGCCCACAGTGGGCCTCGCAGGCCGATGTTGTCGGCGAGGCCACCGTCCATCAGGTGAATATACGGGCGATCGGGGTCGCGTGTGTAAGAGGTGATCTCCCTGGCGCGATAGTAGCGAGTATCAACCCGGTCAGCATCCTTCAGTGCCGGTTTCAGCCACTTGGGTTCGCCCTTGAATTTCGGGTCATGCTCGCCGCCGTTCGTCAGCGGATTCTCGTAGTTGTGCACCCGCATCGGGCTCAGCAGCACGGGAAAAGCTGACGATGCGGCCACTGCGCGGGCTACGCTGTAGTTGCTGAGATCCGAGTACAGCCAGTCAAACTGGTTCTGCGTGAACTCGAATCGTGCACCGGTGCCGATGTCCGTCGCATTCAGGATGACGAAAGGTCGGCGGCGTGACTCGATCAGCTGTGAATAACGCTGTTTCTGATAGATCGTCTTGTCGTAGTAGTCGGCGGCCAGATCGATTCGATCGTAGGACGGCGACGCGAGCCGAAACCAGTTGAACGGGTTTAAGAGGACGCGCCGAATCAACGCGCCCTGGACATTGCGATACAGGAACTCGTCTTCGAACTCCGTAAACAGCGCATCGCCAAACAGGCCGAAGTAGGCGGCTGTGAAGCTGCCACCGGACACGGACGATATAACGTCGACCTCGTCCAGCAAGCGTTTGGGCTGGCCGTTAACCATTATGGTCGTGGCTTTGAGCTGCTCCATGACGCCATAGGAAAACGCTGCGGCGCGGGTCCCGCCACCGGAAAATGTCAGGATCACGAACAGGCTATCGGTGTTGTCCTCATTGTTGAGATTCTTGAACCGGTAGCCCCCGTCGGGGTCCAGCTCCGAGAGTTTTTCGTTAACGGGATAGTGAGCGCACGCGCCGAGAGACAGCACGATCACGAGGAGGGACAGCCGTCTAAGCATGTCTACGTGGGCTCAAACTCGATGATCATCGGCTGCGAAGGAATCGTGTCCTTCACAAACGGGCTACGAAAGCTCGGCGTGTAGTTGGGCGGCGGGCTGAGCTCGAACTTGTGAGTGCCGCGATTCACCCTGAGCACCTTGTTGGTGTAACCCGACTTCTGTCCGTCGATGTAGACGTTGCGGCGTCGGTAGTACTTGACCTTAACGAACTCCATTTCGGCCTCCTTGCGAGACACTGTATGCATGAAACGGATGATTATGGTTCCATCCTACCATGTATAGACGATCGCCCAATCGGCCGCTGGAGATTGACGGGGGCGGGTCGAGCCTGCTCCACAAGCAAGATCGTCCGTGACCGGAACGGCCAGCGTCACGTTCATTTCCTGATCGATGAACGGCGACAGCGTCGATGCTCTTAGCGGCGGTCATCGCTGCGCAATACAGCCTTCCTTCGGACCACCGATAAGCATCGTGTGATCCTCGGGCTTTAGCACACGTCGATTTACGGACAGAGACCGACTGCCTATCACGCCGACGATCAGGCCGACATAGAGGGCCGCTTCGTTGCGACAGTGATGGCGGCCGTGCTGGTCTTCAAATAGCCGTCTTCGCGAAGCAGTTCCCGAGCAGGTATGGCGTTTTCCGTTTGTTGACACATGAAAACAAACTAGCGCCATCCTGTCTGGATTGAGCGGGCCAGGTGAAGAAATCGGTTCGACCTCTCCAATGTGCGATGATCTGCCAAGTTGGAGGCTCCGTCACGGCGTTCATAAATGTTCAAGTTGCTCCACAGAAATCTGCCAGAAGAGAAGATCGAATCGATCGAGAAGCAGGTCGAGGATGCGGCCGAATCCGGCAACGAGGATCAGGTCAGGGCCTTGATCGAGCCTCTTCGAAAGCGCCTGAGACATCAAAGAGAGTGTGCAAACTCGTTGCTATGGATGATCGCGAGCCGTCGGGTTCCATTGGACGAATCGGCGCTTATCGCGACGGCGATCTTCGAGGCGTATTCATCCGATCTTGTCATGGTTGCCCGAATAGGAGAGTCGATTGACGGGGCGAGAGACATCGACGATCTGAATCTCGCTGCACCGGTAGAACCGCTCTTCCAGGGCGTTGTCGACAAGCTACAGGAGTTCAGCCGGTCGAGTCTAAGTAACGAAGACGAAGTCAGCGTGTTGGATGGCCTGTCGACGGCCACCCGTATGATGGCGCGACAATACGACGATCTCGCGCGGGCGACGTATGAGCGGCTCGTCGAACTCGAACCAGAGAACAGTTCTCGCCACTACAACTACGGGCTCTTCCTGAAGACCAGGGGCTTCTTCAAAGAGGGTATGGCTGCCAATGGGCGGGCCAGGTCACTCGTGGCTGAACCCGTCGAAAGCTATGAGTGGAATTTCGGGATATGTGCTACGGGAGCCGGCGAGGGAGACGCGGCGCTCGAAGTCTGGAAAAAGATGGGTCAGAAGATTGAGATGGGGCGATTCGGGTTACCGGAGGGCGGGTATCCGCAATGCAAGGTCAGGCTCGCGGAGAGGCCGCTCGCGGAAAGAGACAGCAAGCACGATGACCCGGGCCTGCAAGAGACCATATGGATCGAGAGACTGAGTCCGTGCCACGGGATTGTTCGAAGCGTTTTGTACCAAGACCTGGGTGTCGACTATGGTGACGTTGTGCTCATCGACGGAGCTCCGATCACCTACCACAAATACGGCGAACGAGAATTCCCTGTCTTCCCGCACTTGGCAACACTGCGACGAATGGAGTATCAGTTCTACGATTTCGCCGGCACGCAAGTTGAGCAAGGGCAACTGGAAGATACGAGTGTCGAACTTGCCAAGGACGCTATCGTCTACTCTCACACCGAGAAGTACCAGGTCTTGTGCGCGAGCTGTTGGCGGGACCCGGATCTGGACCACGAGCAGCATGACGAAACGGAGAAGCACGTCGTCAAGGGCCGGATCGCGGCACCCAGTGGGACTTCGGCAAAAGACTTGCTCGCTCAGCTCGACAAGGCGGTTGCCAAAAGGGAGTCGTGCCGTATCTACTCTCCTGACCTCTGCGTTGCGGCGGGAGACGACGCTCGAGCCTCAGCAGAGTTACGCCGATTTGAAATGATCTCTAACGCGCTCTAGTCGTCGCTGGGGGCAAGCCGTGGGCTTCGGGTGCCAGTGTCTTCCTTCGCCACGAACAACGACCGACTCTGCTCGTCATACAATCAAGCTCAAGGAAAAAGAGCGGAGCCAAAAGAATCGGAATATGTCCGGAATCAGCTGGCCCCTGCCCAATGCCGATACGTCCTCCCAAACATCTCGCCACCTCGCTTTCCATAAACTCTGGCTGATGATCGGCTCAATCCTTATATTTCTCCATACCGCATTAATCCAAGGCGCTGCCTGAAGCATCTAATTGGCAATACCGCGGAACTTTCTGCGCCCAACACCAGTCGCGCTAAATAGCAACGGCGAATAACGAGAACAACGACATCCCATGCTACGCCTCGAGAACATCCACAAGTCCTATCCCATGGGCAACCAGTCGCTGCACGTCCTGAGGGGCATCGATTTCGGTGTCGAATCCGGGGAGCTGGTGTCTATCATGGGTGCGTCGGGGTCGGGCAAGTCCACGTTGCTGAATATCCTGGGCATCCTCGATAACCAGGACGAAGGCAGCTACGTACTCGACGGCACGCAGATCAACATGATCTCGGAGACGGCCGCGGCCGCGCTGCGTAACCGCCACATCGGATTCATCTTTCAATCGTTCAACCTGCTCGGCTTCAAGAACGCCGCGGAGAACGTCGCTCTGCCGCTCTACTACCAGGGCGTGCGGCGGCGCAAACGCAACGCGATCGCCGTCAAGTACCTGGAGATGGTGGGCCTGGCTGACAGGGCCGAGCATATGCCGAGCGAGATGTCCGGCGGCGAACGTCAGCGTGTTGCGATCGCCCGCGCACTGATTGCAGATCCCAGCATCATTCTCGCCGACGAACCGACCGGCGCGCTGGACAGCCTCACCTCGAACGAGGTCATGCAGATACTCAAGAACCTCAACGATGACGGCAAGACCATCCTGATCGTCACGCACGAGGCCGAGATCGCGGAGCAGACGAAGCGCATCATCTATATGCGTGACGGCAAGATCGTCGACGACAACTCGGACACGAGCCATGTTCAGTCTTGATCAGTGGCAGGAAATCCTGCAGGCGATCCAGGCCAACAAGATCAGGACGTTTGCCACGGCTTTCGGCGTATTCTGGGGCATCCTCATGCTGATACTGCTCTTAGGCGCCGGCCAGGGGCTGCAGAACGGCGTCAAGCAGAACATGATGCTCGACGCGATCAACAGCATCTGGATCATCCCGGCCCGTACGTCGATGGCCTACCAGGGCATGCCGGCCGGCCGGGAGCACCCGCTCATGGAGCAAGACCTAGAGAGCGTCGAGGAGAACGTGGTGGGCATCGAGCTGATGTCCCCCGAGAATGAGCTGTCCGGCGAGTTCGACGTCAGGTACGGCAACCGAGCCACGTCCTTCCCCGTGTTTGGCGCGGACTCCGAGTACTTCGGCATCAAGGTCTCGCAGGAGACGATCAACGGCCGTTCCATCAACCGGCTGGACGACGAGCAGCGGCGCAAGGTCGCTATCATCGGCGAGCAGGCCGCCAGCGTGATCTTCGACGAAGATGTCGACCCGGTCGGCGAGTACGTGCAGATCAAGGACGTGAACTTCCGCATCGTCGGGGTTTTCTCCTTCGAGTCCTCGGCCATGGACCAGGCGCAACGAATCTACATCCCGTTCTCGACCTTCCAGAGCGTCTTCAACACGAGCCGGGAAGTGACGCTGTTTGCCGTGACCACGGCCGAAGGCATGTCCGGCCAGAAGCTCGAAGGCGACATCGTCAAGTTCTTGAAGCAGCGACAGACGATACATCCGGATGACAACGGTGCATTCTGGGTGCACAACCAGGAGGAGCAGCACCGCAGCGTCAACAACCTGTTCCTCGCGATCAAGATTTTCATCTGGATCGTCGGCCTCGGCACGCTGACCGCGGGCATCGTCGGCGTCAGCAACGTCATGATCATCATCGTCCGGGAGCGCACCCGCGAGATCGGCGTGCGCAAGGCGCTCGGGGCGACCCCGGCATCGGTCGTCGGCATGATTCTGCAGGAGTCCGTGTTCATCACGACGATTGCCGGCTATACGGGCCTCGTCCTCGGCGTGCTGCTCCTGGAGGGCATCAACACGGCGCTGGTCGCACTCGGCGCCGACCTGCAGTTCTTTAACCGTCCGGAAATCGACCTGCGCGTCGCACTTTCGGCCCTGGGCGTCCTCGTTGTGGCCGGTTCACTCGCAGGCTTCGTACCCGCGCTCAAAGCGGCTCGGGTCAAGCCCGCCGAAGCGCTGAGGGCCGATTAACGTGTTTGATCTCGACAAATGGGAAGAGATCTGGCTGACGATGATGCAGCACAAGCTGCGTACGGCGCTCACGGCCTTCGGTGTGTTCTGGGGCATCTTCATGCTCGTCATTTTGCTGGGGGCGGGCAACGGACTGCGCAATGGCGCGATGCAGAACTTCGATATCGCGAAGAACTCCGTGTTCGTCTGGACGATGGAGACGACGGTGCCGTACGAGGGCTTCGATGCCGGTCGATCGATTCAGCTGACTAACGAAGACCACGAGGCGTTGAAGCTTCTCGATGAAGTGAGCGTCATCGCGCCGCGACTGCGGGTCGCCAACCGGTTCAGCGGGCAGGCGCTGCCGATCGTGCGCGGCGACAAGTCCGTCGCGTTCTCCATCATGGGAGACTACCCCGCGTTTCTCGACATCAAGCCCTACATTCTCGAGCAGGGCCGGTTCCTGAACGAGATCGACATGCAGAGCGCCCGCAAGGTCGCCGTGATCGGCACACGCGTGCGCGACGAACTGTTCGAGCCGGGCGAGGACGCCGTCGGCGACTATGTGCGCATCGGCGGTGTGCCCTTCCAGGTCGTTGGCGTTTTCAACACCCGCGTCATGGGCGAGCAGGCGATCAACGAGTTGCAGACCATACACGTTCCATTGGTCACGGCGCAGCGCACGTTCAACGCGGCGAACCGTATCGACTGGTTCGGATTCATTCCGGCGGCCAACGCGACGGCTAACGAGACCGAGGAAGCCGTCAAAGGGGTATTTCGAGCGCGCCACCACATCTCGCCCGACGACCGCCAGGCGCTGCAGAGTTTCAACGTCGAGCGCGAGTTCAGGGAGATGCAGGGCATCTTCACGGGCATCGCCGGGTTCAGCTGGTTTGTTGCGATCGGCACGATCATCGCGGGCATGGTCGGCGTCGCAAACATCATGATGATTATCGTCAAGGAACGCACCCGGGAGATCGGCATTCGCAAGTCGGTGGGCGCGACGCCGGTCTCGATCATCGGGATGATCATTCTGGAGGCGCTGGTGATCTCCGGCGTCGCCGGTTACTTAGGATTGGTCAGCGGCGTGCTGCTGATCGAGGGCGTAGCGCTGGTCATGGAGCAAGCCGGCGCGCAGAGTGACTTTTTCGCAAACCCTGAAATCGACTTCGGCGTCGCGGTGTCCGCGATCGCCGTGCTCGTTTTCTCTGGCGTCCTCGCCGGTTTCTTCCCGGGTCTCATGGCGGCCCGGGTCAACCCGGTGCTGGCGCTTCGAGATGACTAACAAAAGAGTATCAACAACATGAAGAAATTCTTCGTCGTAGTGGCGCTACTAGTGTTCGTCGCAGCCTTCATCGGCACCGTGCTGTTCCTGTATGGCAAGTCGCAGGAACCACCGGTGGTTTATGAAACCGACGAGCCGTTCATCACGGACATCGTGCGCAAGACGGTGGCGACTGGTTCTATCGTTCCGCGCCGCGAGGTGGCGTTGAAGTCACAGGTGCCCGGCGTCGTAGAGGAGCTGTATTTCGAAGAAGGCGACAGCGTCGAAAGTGGCGAACTGGTTGCGAAGATCCGCCTGATCCCCGACATGGTGCGACTGAACGATGCAGAAGCCGCCCTTGATGCCGCACGCATCGACCTGGAAGACGCCGAACGCGAACTCCAGCGCCGCCAGGAACTGTTCGACGACCAGCTGATTTCGGACTTCGACTTCAACCGCTTCAAACTCGAGTACCGGCGTGTCCAGCAACGACTCGAGGCCGCAGAGAACAATCTCGAGTTGATCCGCGAGGGCTCCGCCAAGCGATCCGGTAACGTATCGAACCTCGTAGAGTCGACGGTCGATGGCATGGTCCTCGACATTCCGGTCAAGGAGGGCACCTTCATCATCGAGTCCAACATGTTCAACGAAGGCACCACCATTGCGACGGTTGCTGACATGGGCGAGATGATCTTCGAAGGCCGTGTCGACGAGGCCGAGGTCGGCCGCATCGCGGTGGGCATGGACCTGATCCTGTCGGTCGGCGCCGTCGAAGCCGAGACCTTCGGGGCCGAGCTCGAGTTCATCTCGCCGAAAGGTGAGCGCGACCAGGGTGCCGTCAAGTTCGACATCCGCGCCGCGATCGAACTCAAGGAATCGGCATTCCTGCGCGCCGGTTACAGCGCGACCGCTGACATCGTTCTCGACAAGCGCGACCAGGTGCTGGCCATCCGCGAGGGCAACCTGATCTTTGACGAAGATAAGACCTTTGTCGACGTGATGGTTGCGGAACAGCAGTTCGAGCGCCGCGAGGTGCAGACGGGTTTGTCCGACGGTATCAACATCGAGATCCTCGACGGCTTGAGTGAAGGCGAGCAGATCAAGAAGCTGTAAGTGGAGAAGCTGCAAGAAAGGGTCGAACCGAGTTTGCCCTAAAACCGGTTCGATCCCTGGATTCTTATAATCGGTCCAAGCGAGAAACCCTGGGTCTAGTCTCTGCCGAATCGTTCCCTGTTTTCCTGCAACCCCTGAGTTAGCCGCCTATCACACTCATCGATTATGCACTGCTCAGCGTCCTCGTCGATTTGTTCTCCCCGCCAAGCGCGGACATAGCCGTGGTTGCCTACACACATTGCATGCGCACTTTGCGCGCCCACGCCCGGGACGACCTCCTTACAAATATCGATTCCCCCGAACATAAGCTCAGTCGCTTCCTGGGAGCTTTCTTCCTGGTCGTCCAGGCATTCCTGAGGCTGCCGCTCTTTCTCACATTGCTCTCTTTCGTCGTGTAGCCTGTCTCGCTCCTTCTCGAAGATATTCGTTAGTATGTGATCACCGTAATTCTCTATCTGATGCGTGAAACTCACACCGGCTTGCGGCACGGCCCGTTCCGTCAGGTTTAATTCAAAGCACACCACTTGTTCCCCTTTTTCGTCTTCGCTGCCCGTGCAGACTTTTACCATGCCTGTCGGATCAACCAGGTTCATGGGATCATTCGCAACATAGCCGTATAAATTGACTTGATCGACATAGCCGATAGGGTCGGTCTGCAAAAATCTCCCGATGCGCGGCGAGTACGCCCTGGCTTTGTAGTGATACAGGTCGGTTCCTGAAATCGTAATTTGTCCCGTGTAGCCAAACCGACCGGCGTTTTGGCTATCTGCGATTCCATACGAGTCGTAGGAATTGGTATGGACTACGTGTCCTGTCGCATCGCTGGCGGCGACGATAGAGCCACGGAAGTCGGCGTGAAGGTGTCTTCGTGTTGCCGAGCCGACTGTCCATCCGTCGTACTCCAGTAACGGCGTGTCCTGTCCAATGCCGTGAACGTATCGCTTGGTCATACTTCCGGTCGGTGTGAACTCGCCGACCAGATCATTGCCGTCGTACAGGAACACTCGTGTTACGCCATCGCCGATCATCTGGTAAAGGCGGCCGATCGGGTCATACTTCAGGGTGGCGTTCTGAACTCCGGAGACATTGGTTAGGCGATCGAAAATGTCATACGTGTACGTAGAGTCGCCGTCGGAAGTCATATTGCCATTGGTGTCGTATCCGTATGCCTTGCCGCCAACTGACGTGAACTGATTCAGACCATTCACGTTCGACGACTCGGAGCCGACGACATGCTCCGCATAAGCAAACGTGTCGTTGCTGGTTTCTCGTCGCGTCATCTGGTTCGCTGGATTAAAGTCGAACGTATAGTCGACGTCGTCCATCATGCCCCAGAAGTCGTGGGACATACTGTCAATGCGTGAGATGCTGTCGTAGTCAATATCGGTCAGAGCGCCGCCTTGTCGGTTGATCCAGTCCGTTCGACCTTGATGATCGTAGGCGATCGCGATCACGGTCGCGTAAGAACCTTCTCGAACAGCCGTCATACGATTCAGTCCGTCATAGGCATACGTGAAGTAGTTGTTGTCCGGATAGATGAGCATGGTCCGGTTGCCGGCCTTGTCGTACCGGTACCGAAGGTTCCTGGTCGTACCCGCTGTGTTGTTAGATGACAGGGCGGGCTCACCGAACCCGCTGTAAGAGTCCGTTAACCCTAAACCGTACTTCGACCCGAATCGGGCGTACAGCCGCTGACCAAAGTGATCGTAGTCGTAGTAGGCGTCCTGTGACGTACCGGGGATGTTCTTGAAGGTTATGCGGTTCAGTTTGTCGTACGTGTAGTAGATCAGCCGTCCATCTCGCTTCCTCTTCCAGATACGGTTGCCATTCGCGTCGTACTCGAACTGCTCGTAGTCACTTGGGTTGTAGCTACCGGGTGACGTCTTACTGGGGTAGTAGATTCGCTCAATCCGACTTTCCGAGTCGTAGGTTTGCTTTGTGAAGTTGCCATTCGCATCCGTGATACCGTCAACGCGCTTTCGGTCGTCGAAGCTGTATTCCACATACACCTGCTGCAACGGCGTCCCTACGGCTCGTTCTTCTTTTGTTATCCGACCGTGGCCTTCGAGACCGTAGGTGTACCGCGTAATACGGTCTGGCCCGAAGGCTCCTTCGGTCCCGAGCACGCACGCGCTGGACGGTAGGCTGTCATACGCGGCCGGGTTCATGCGTATCGCTTTGCAGACCACACGATTCTCGTCGTCGTACGTGTATTGCGTCAGCGTCTCACGAACCCCGACTGCGTCAGTTATGGAGTCAGTCAATCGACGACCGATATCGTCATAGTCATAGATCGCTTTGCGATGTACCGTGAAACCACTCCAGTCGGAAGGCTTGATGCTGTCGTCCTGGTATGACGACAATCGTCCTTCCTCGATCTGAGCCAGATCTCCCGTCGTATTGTAGGAATACCTCGTGGCGAGGTGTTTGAGACTGCCGCCTCCGTCGGGGTCCGGCAGAATCACCCCCGTCTGTTGTCCGATCGAGTTATACCGATAAGAGGTCTTGTACGCAGCGGCACTCTGCTGCGCGTATGCCTCACCTGCCGTGAAAATGCAGCCAACGCCTAAAAGGAGAAAACCAAGCAGACCAGCGCCTCGAATTTGCATCACCGCCCGCCTCATAAGCACGTCGCAAGATTGGCACGCGGCGAAATCTCGCCAATCCTGTTCCCCAGCTTGTCGTATTCGTAGCAGGTTCGGCGTGTCTCCGTCGTTCCCTGCGCGTTCTTGGCGGTTACCGCGACGCCTTTGACGTACAGGTTGTAGTAATCATATTGATAACTGGTCACGACATCGTCATTGCCCGAACAGGTGTCGTTGGCGTTCATCGCACTGTTCTGGCACGAACGCTCCGACGACACCAGCCATATCGGTGAATCCGCCGCCTCAATCGTTTCGCTGTCTTTCTTGTAGTGCGCGTAATACGTCGCGTAGTTATAGACCGTCTTTGCCCGTACGCCGCTGCTATTCGGCGGGAGCGTACGCGATTTTATTTGCCCGGATTGAGGGTGATAGGTGAAGTTGGTTCTGTTGCCTCGGGGGTCCTCAATCCATTCCGGCTTGTTGCAGTACTTTCGATTGGCAGCGGTGCAAGAGGCCGGATAGTACGCTTTGGTAATAGCACCACTCTCGTTGCGCTCCGTCACATTGCCGCGATCATCGTACTGATAGGTCGTCACGACATTGCCTCTCCTTTGCGTGGAGGAGGTGATCCAGTTTGAAAATCGACTGACGTCGAGCTGCGGGTCGTAAATCAGCGCGTAGTAGAACCGTATGTCCTGCTCCCAGGTGTCTATCCACACCAGCGCGCCGAAACTCGAGGACTCTACATAGTGAGCACTCCCAGGGCCTCCTCCTCCAGCGTTTATATTCCCGATGTAATAGCCGCCATAAATAATTTTCGGAATGTGCATCGTGTAGTGACGATCGCCACCGCCAGGCTCGGATGCGACGTCGACCGTGGCGATACCGGTCGTCTGGATGATCGAGTGATTATCCGATGATGAATGCAGGTGCTGGTTGAACTCGTAGTCGTAGGTGCGAACGGTTTTGCCGTTTTTCTTTATTCGAACCAATCTAGGCGCGACCTGGCCGACTTCCGCCTGGTAAGGGCTGTGGTGATACTCTGTCACCCGGCCTTCCGAATCACGAACTGAAAAAATACTGTCTTGATTCAGTGACTGGCTACTGCCATCTGGCTGTCCGACGGGCCACGTATAGGTCGCATAGGGCCAGTCGCTTGAAGGGGAACACGGACTGCTATGGAACGGGCATCGCTCGTAGCGGTTGTTAAGCGCCGTTACTTTGGTCGGCGAACTCGAGGTCCAGCTGCCGGCAAAATCGTACTTGAGCTGAAAGCCGGTATTCGTCCTGACGCTGTAGATGGAGCTGTCGATGTAGACCAGCGAGACCTCGGTGGTAAACCCGTTAGGTCTGACAATCTTCGAGATCGGTCGCCTGACGAACGTGTTTGGGCCAATGAACGTGATCTCAGGCGACGGGTAATACATCCGTGTGCCGTCGGCCGTTGTAAAAACGTAGCCACTGAAGCCTGGTTCGGTCACAAATTCGAGCGTGTCGGGGCTGCGTGTCTTATAGGGAATGAAGTCCCCGTCCGGTGTCAAGACAAAGTCCGCGGACGCGCCACCGCCAAAAACCCGCACTCCCATCGTCCAGAACTCGGTGAGCACGTGTTGCTTGCGAAGTGCCAATGTGTACAGTGCGCCACGATGCTCGTCGCCGAAACCATAGGCCGTTGGATAGCCGCCACCGTGTCCGGCGATGTTTACGAAGTCGCTGGCCTGCGAGGATATCCGGTGCTTGAGTCCCATGTCGCCGCCGATGCTGAGCGTCGTCTGCTCAACCTGCACCTGACCCGACGCCAGGTTGACGCCCATGCGATCGACCACGTCGTACCTGGCTCCTGCCAGGGTATCGGCCTGACCGAACGCATCCTGTGCGAGGAGAACAACGACTGCGACCAAAGCAATCTGCAGCGGTGCGCGGAGTGAGAAATTCAGAACTCTCAATGCGGTATCCCACCTTGAGAATAGACGTACACAGACACCATGCCGGTGGCCTGTCCGCCGTTCCCATCGGAAATCGTGTACTCAAACATGTCGAAGCCGACGCTCTCGGCGAAAATCCGTACTTCGCTCGCCGAGATGATCGCGACTGACGCATTCGTCGGTTGCGTCACCGAGACGATTGTCAGATCGTCGCCGTCCGCATCCGTATCATTGGCCGTCAGGTTCAGTTCGCGTACCCCGAAGGCTAAATTGATGCTCGTACCGTCTGTCACTGCGACCGGCGGCGTATTGGTCGCGCTTCCGCCCCCGCCTCCGGAGTCTCCCGGTTCGTCGGAGACTTCCTTCAGGCGCCGGTTTCCGGCCGCGTCGTATTCGTACTCAATGACCGTTCCATCATCCTTGGCTACGCTTATCAATCGGCCCAGCGCGTCGTATCCGAAGTCAGCGACTTCGGCTGAAGCGGAGGGCGAAGAGACGGTCATGTGCAAAGCGATGGCACACGTGAGCAGCAGAAAGCGTAGAACGCGAGGGGTCGCCAAGTTAGTTTTCCCTGATCGATTTTTGTTTTGGTACTGCCTAACTAGGACTAACCTAACGAGAGCGGCGTCGTCAAATTTGGGAAAATCATCTCACTGAAGGTCCTTCGCAATTCCAGTTAGCCGTGACTCGATCTGTCGTCGGCAAACCCACGCAAGTTGCTGAGACTATTGATGAGCGCGAATGCTGCAACCTGCCATTCTTGGCGCTGACGCGACGCTGCGGTACGCTGACTTGTTTACGTACTCAAACTATTGGTTGCATCAGAAAGGACCGCGGCGTTCGAAATCGGCGCAGACTGCCCGGCTAGCGCCCGATCTTGCAGAGCGAATCAGGCAAGAAGAAACCGAGAGTCGAACCGAGTCAAACCGGGATTCTGGAAATCGGTCCAACTCCCGTATTCGCAACCGAAGCCGCCTTCCCACAAAGCCACAATTCGCCATTTTCCTGCCTCGTCCTCTGCAGATACTGGAGCGATGCTGGTCTCACTGTTGAGAAGGAGGCCAGTCATGAGGGGCAATGCAAATCCGTGGGAACACTTCAAAAGCCTGTTCGAGCAGCGCGCTGACCGGCCGTTGCCTCCGCTTAAGGCCGACCTCGACTACACCCAGCTGCCGCGGTCGCTCGCCCGCTCGCTAGCCGTATTCCAGCTCGGTGAGTCTGGCGGAGGAACCGTCGTATCCCAGGCGCGGGCATCACGTCTCGACGCTGTCGACGACGATTACGCGAGTGCGCTTGCACATTTCGTTGCCGAGGAGAACCGGCACGCGAGCATGCTTGCTATCTGTGTGCGCTTGCTCGGCGGCGAGCTGATCCGTTCTAACTGGACGGCAAAGCTTTTCGTGTTCGGTCGACGGTTGATCGGCCTGCGACTGAAGATACTTGTGTTGCTCGCCGCCGAAGTGGTGGGATTGTGTTACTACCGCTTAATCGCATCGCGATTGCCGCCCTGCAACCTGAGAAACTGGCTGCTCGACATTGCAGAGGATGAAGCCAGCCACCTCGAGTTTCACTGCGCATTCTTAAGAAGCCAGGTGCGCGGGCCGGTATCGAGGTTCGTGTTTCGTTCGATGTGGTGGTCGCTGATGACAATCAGCGAGATCGTTGTCCTGGTTGATCATCGGAGGGCGCTGCGAGACCTGTGTATCGACCGGTCCGAGGTGCGAGCTAGCTGGCGATCGTATCGACAGACCGTGGTGTCCGCGGTGCTCGAATCGTCGCCGGAATCCGGGCCCGCAGGCTCGGCCGCCTGCGTCAGCATGTAAACAGGCGGGTCGAACCGATTGAATCGGAAAACCGGTTCGACCCCTATACTCCAGGATTCAGATGGCTTGTATGAAGAACGCACACGCTATCGTTGATGCCACGGTTCTAACGTGATTCCAGCGTGTCCAGGTGTGCAGGTAGGTCTGCCACACGGCCGCTCCTTCTGCGCTGCCCGGGTCTACTGCCTTCAGCTTGTTGTTCAGCGGGACATTAAAGAAAACCGTGCACAGAAACATGCCAACGAAGTAGGTGCCGCCTGCCAAAGCCATCCAGGCTCCGCCGGAAGCGCCGGGGTCCATCGCGTACACGACGACGGCGATCGCCGACGCAAGCGATGTACCGAAGAACAAGGGCATAAATGCAGACTTCAGGATGACGTCGTTGATTGACTGCATGGCACTGATGCCTGCTGCGGTATCAATACTTTCCAGCGATTTCATGACGAATGCCGAAAACGTGAAGTAGGCGCCGGCCATCACGCCACAGCCGATAGCTCCAAACCAAAGTAGTGCCGTCACTAATGTGTTCATCGTAGTTCTCCCTTATCACTCTATTATTGCGGCCAGCGCAATCGTTTTGAATGCCTGCGCGCGCATCTCGGTCTCGACACGCCTGTAGAAAAGTCGCGCCGTCCTTGGACGCACGGAAATGGCTCGCCACGGCATACCGAGATATTCGGCTGCATGCCGGACGCGTTGGATCTCATGCTGGCTCAGTTTTTTGGACAAGATACCCATCTTTGCGACTCCGGGTGCTGTGTTCGTTAGCGTGGGTACATCATCGTTTGAAGGGGCGCTTCTCCTCTTGGCATCGCGCGACAATTTTTGTGCACAACGCGCCGGCGTAGGATCGCGGCGCTGGCAAACGAGTAGAGATAGGAGAAGGGGGTCGATCCGAACAATCCAACACCCTTGTAATCCGTTCGGCATATAACTGTCTTGCAAACGGACGAGGAATACTCAGCGAATATGCGAAAAAGTTCTGAATATCGACGGGCAAACGCGTAACGAAAATGGAGTTTGCTGCATCCAATCAATTACACACACCGTGTAGATTGGAGGGGATAATGAAACAGGAAATTTGCAGGAAGCTCGTAGGAGCCTTCGCAGCTTTTGCGATGTTCTCGAGCCCGGCCGCCGTGTTTGCCGCCTACGCTGGAAAAGGTACTTTTGAGGAAACCATTGATGTCAGCGGTGCTGCGGTTATCGACGTGACAAACGAAAGCGGCGCGATTGAAGTCGTAGGTGACGACGTTGACCAAGTATCCATTCGTGCGAAGGTCAAGATAAGTAAGAGGCTATCCAGTTCGAATCCTGCGCGCGCTGAGCAAATCATCAGGTCCATCAAGCGTTCGCCGCCGGTGTCAGTTGAAGGCGGTCGCATTCAGATAAGCAAGATCAACGAACGTTATCAGCGTCATGCGTCGATCAGTTACAAAATCGTTGTGCCCCGCAATAGCGAGGTCAATGTGCAGTCAGTCTCCGGCGACGTGAAAGTATCCGGGGTAAAGGGAGACGTCAACGCGACCTCTGAAAAAGGCAAAGTAACGCTCGCCGAGACCTCTGTCACGGGAACTGCAGAACAAGCCATGGCGGCGGCGGACTAAGCTGCCATCCGGCAAACGGACGTTGAATCAGTCCTTCGAAGTCGGTCAATCGTTCGTACGAATAAAAGGGGTCGAACCGAATAAACCTGAATCGTGGTCATCGGTTCGACCCCTAATTCTCTCTTAAGGATCTTTCGTCGGATTCTCAGGCCGGCGTCTCATTGAAACGTATTTTTACCCGGCCCTGGCAAAGCTTGCGCCCGTCTGCTGCTCGAAGTATGTAGCGCAAACCCAATTTCTTACCCAGCGCCTTGTTCCTGACAGCGAAGCGCAGCGACGTGCCGAGTAGAGATTGCGTTTCGTTTGCTGCAATAGACCCGATTGTTGTCCGGGCGAAGACCGCATTGTCACGGTGCTCTACGTCGGGGTAGGTGGAGTTACTGCCAGCGTTTGCAGAGCGCTTGTCGAACGGGTTCGTGTAGATGCGGTCCGCCACATCGAGCCCCGCCAGACGCGGCATTCCGATTTCCACAGCGAGGTCCTTGAGCGTTGTGTCGCTGTCATTGCGGATGCAAAAATCAACCTTCGCCGCACACTCCTCGTAAAAATAGTGATTGCGGGCCGCTTCTGCGATTTCTTTGCCCGCGTCGTCCACTTCGCCGGAACCATCATCCGATGACTGGTCTTCCTTCGCGATGTTCAGCATCTGCGTAGTCAGTCTCATCGTGTCTTTCAAAGTCTGCGCGATAGTCCTGGTCGTGCTCGTCCCGCCGTTCATGTCCTCGTCGGCGAACGGAGGACTCGAGGCGTCAGGAGCGGTGACTTCGATGAACTCGCAGTCGGGATCGTCGTTGAATCCGACCGACACCTGGACATTGTCAGGCAAAGTCTCGGCTTCGTCCTCAACGCTTGCCTGCGCGTGACCATTCAATAGCTCGCGCCGATCTATCTCGACCAGTTCGCGATCATCACGTTGCCAGCAAGCGCCCCGGCGCAGCTCGTCAGACAGGTCGTGGGCGAGGAAATAGGGGCCGAACTCGCAGCCGTCGATCTCCAGGGCGCCTACGAGCTTGCCGTCGATGCGGTCGAAGATGAATGCGAGGTCGAGCAGGGGTTCGACGAGGCCTGAGATCAGCCGGTGGGCTCGTTTCAGGTCGCCGACAGCGCTGTCCGGAATGCCCACGATTCTTGCGCCGTTGACGCCACCCGGATTGACGCCGAACAGGATGTTCCGCGGCCCCTCGACGCTGGCGTTGGCCAGTCCGATGACTTCGCGGACCAGGGACTCACGATCGAACGTCTGGAACGGGTCGTAGACCAGCAGTTCCGACGATGTTGTGGGTGATGCGAGCATTTGCTTCAGGAGCATGGTATCCATCCAAGCGTCCGGTCAGCGCCCAACGATAGGGATACCGCATTATGTTGTCTGCGACATCGGTCTCACTATCCGGCGCTGGCGTGCCGGTCCAGGCAACAGGCGTCGAACCGCATACGCCGATGTTCGGGGTTCCGCCGACAGTCGGGTCGCCCTTACGGTGTGATGATGACTTTGCCCCGTGCTCGCTGTGTTTCGAGGTAGCGTATGGCCTCGGCGGTGTCCGCCAGCGGGAATCGTCGGTCGATTCGCGATGTCAGGCGACCGCTGGCCATCAGGCCGGCCAGGTAGGCAAGATCGTCTGCGTCCAGCACCGCCAGCATCACGCCGATGTCCTGATCGACGAACGGTGACAGCATCACTGCTTTCAGCGGCGGCCACAGCGGCGCAATCCAGTTTCCCTTCGGACCTCCGACAAGCACCATGCGACCCTCGGGCTTCAGTACACGGCGATTCGCAGATAGAGAGAGATTGCCCACCATGTCGACGATCAGGTCGTACTGGTGGTCGCTCTTCGTGTAGTCCTCTTGCTTGTAGTCGAACACATGGTCGGCGCCGAGCGCTCGAACCATCTCGACATTGCGCGTGCTGCTTACCCCATGCACTTCGGCGCCGAGTGCCTTGGCGATCTGTACCGCATAGGTGCCGACACCGCCCGACGCACCGTTGATCAGCACCTTCTCGCCGGCGACCAACCCGCCATCGTCACGCAAAGACTGCAGGGCCGTCACCGCGGCAATGCCGAGGCCCGCGGCGTCCTCGAAGCTGATGTCGTCAAGTTTCAAAGTGATCGCGCCGTTCTCACGCACCCGAACGTACTCGGCGAATGCGCCATTGCTGCCGCCGAACACGGCGTCGCCGACAGCGAACTTCGTCACGTCTTCCCCGATTTCTGCAACCACGCCCGCGAAGTCAACGCCGGTCCTGATGTCTGCCGGCCTGCCGATCCCTGCCCCGAGGCGCATCAGGTAGGGCGATCCGCGCATGTAGTGGTAATCGAGCGGGTTCGCAGCGGCGGCTTTGACTTCGACGATGACGTCCGTCGGCCCGGCAGTGGGTCGCTCGACGTCCAGGTACTCGAGCGCCTCCGGTCCGCCGTAGCAACGTGAGACAACGGCCTTCATCGTAGCCTCGCCGGCCGAAACGCCGGGTGGCGGCTCGCAGTCGGCCGTGTAACTGATGGTAATCGCAAGCGCCGCGACAGAGGCAACCAGCAGTGCCAGGAGGCTGTTGAGGATCTTGTATCGGAGTTTCATCGCTTATGCATGTACCTCGAGTATTCCAACAAAGGGGTCGAACCGGATGGCCGGTTCGACCCCTGTCTCCACCCTAAAAGAGTAACAGCTAGTCGCCGATGTACACGGCGCTATCGAAAACCTTCCTGAACTCACCGGGCTTCTTGTCGTTCATCAGGCGAGGTCCATCCTTACCCGTTTCGCGCATGACTTCCTGGAAGTTCGCCTCCCGCTGCTCATAGTCGGCTTCCGAGGCGTATCCGGTAATCAGCAGGATGTCGGTCTGCCCGTCGTCCGACTGTTTCACCAGCAGCTTGTAGGAGCTGATGTAGCTTCTGCTGGCCGCTTCAATGCGGTGCCGTTTCCAGTTGTTCTCGTAGTAATAGATGGCCTCTTCGTCGTTGCCGTCCACGACCTTTACAAAGTCGATGGTGAAGATCTCCGCCGACGCCGCCATCGGCAGCAGCATAATAAAGAACAGACAGATCCGCATAGTCGTCTCCCCGATGTGTTTGGCTGTCGCTGAAGTTGGGACCATCGAGGCCGCGTTTAGTGCCCGCCCGACACACTCCAACCATCTTCCTGATCCAGATTTCCCCGCGACTGCGTAGTTACTCGTAGGAAGGGAGGAAAAGCCATGTCCAGAAGCACACGATCGTTCGACGTCGTCATTTTGTCCGTCGCGCTAGGGATCATGGCGCTCGCGGTCCCGGCAGCAGCGCAACAGCCGGCAGGTAAAACGAATAACAAAGAGATCTTCGCCGACTACTACGCGGCCACCAAATCGATACAACAACAGCATTACCAGAAGCTCGCGGAGATCGACGAGCGCTATCGGACGGCGCTGCGGGCGTACAGCGAAGAGAACGTCAAGCGGGCTCAATCAATGGCGAAGCTGAACAACGCAGACCACAGTGCGCTCAAAGAAAAGGGCCTGAAGGGCGAACAACAGCAGGCCGAGTATCGCAAGGTCCAGGCACGAGACAAGAAACGGCGCGCCGAGTACGCCGAGTGGCGAGACAGCACGTCGCGGCAATTGCGGGAAGAACACGCCGCTGCGCGCAGCGCGGAGATCGAGCGCCACAAGACCGAGATGCAGAGCTTGCTCGCCGACCGGAACGCGAAGCTCGCCGGCATTCGGGCACTCGACGGTTCCATCGGCCTGACGCCGGGTGCTACGGCCGCGCTCGGAGAGGCGGCGCCGGCGGAGTCCGGTCCGGCACCGGACGCGGAGCCAGTTGCTACGAGCGGCGACGGCAGCGAATCCGATGCCGAAGTCGACGTTGACGGACTCGAGATGCTCGGGCGCGCCGACGACAGCGAGGCCGGGATCCGGACGGCCGATGACGCATCGAGCGACGGTTCGGATGAGGACCCGGCAGATCCGGGTTTCGGCCTCGAGATGCTTGGGCGTGACGACGAAGCGGGCGGATCGCCCATGCCTGACGCGGCCCCTCCGCCGCCACTTCCGCCGATAGGCAGCGCCGGCAACCGGGACCTCCTCGGCGGCCAGGGGCAGAGTCTCCCGGTGCCGGAAGGCGTCGAGCCACCGCCGGCTGCGACCACGATCGCCGTGGCGTACCCGAGCACTGGCGACGTCGTTGAGGTCGTGGATTCCGGGTTGAGTGAGCAGGCCTTCGAACTGTCGGCGACGACCTCGGTGAACAAGTCCATTCAAAGAATGAATTTCCGGGTACTGAAAGCGGATGGAACGATCGTTCTCGAGAAAGACATCTGCGGCGGGACGGCAGGCTCGACGGAATGCGACCACAATCCGCGCTTTAGCGATGTCGTCGACCTAAGCGACGCGGGCTCCGGGTCTTTCCGTCTCGCGGTGCAGGCACTGGACAGCGAGGGAGACGCGGTCTCGCGTATCGTGGAGTTCCAGGTTCCGTATCATGCGATCGTCGCGGCCGACGTTGACATCGTCGACGAGGCCAACGATCTCGAAACCGGAGACTGCACCTGGACCGTTTCCGGCAGGGTGATCGACTGGGACGGCAACCCGGTGGCCCGGAAAGAGTTGCTGGTCGAGGCTCGTCGCGACAGCAAGAGGCGGGCCCGCGAACACAGGGAGTGGACTGACTGGAAGGCCAAGAAGTGGGGCACCGTGACGACGGACGCCCGCGGGCAGTTCACGCTGAGGAGCAAGAAGCTGGATCACTGTGGCGGCAAACGAGAGTTCCGCGTGTCCGCGCAGGTCGGACAATGGAACCTGAATCTCGGACAGGCGCTGCTGCCGGGCAAGGCAGCGGTGATGCCTGACCCGCTGGTGCTGCCCAGGGCCGAGACGAACACGTCGTTCGACATTCTCACCTATAACGTGGCGCTCATCATGGGATTCAGCGCCGAAAATCGCCAGAAGAAGTACCGCGCCAAAAGAATCGGGCGGCGCCTGCACCGCTATCACGTCGTCGTGCTCAACGAGGCTTTCCGCAACCAGAGGCGGTGGGCCCTGATCAATGAGGTCAAGGGGACCTGGGGCGAGGCCGGGTACGCAACCACGGTCGTTGGCGACGGACGACCGGCGTTCGATAACGGCGGCGTCGACATCGTGACCCGGCTGCCGGTGCTCGAAGAGCACGCCACGGAGTATTCCAAGGCGCGCGACACGGACCGCCTCGCGGATAAGGGCGCCGTCCACGCGCGCGTCCGGGCTACGAACGGTCAGCTGATCGACATCTTCGGAACGCATCTGCAGGCCGGTGGCGACAGGGCGAATATTCGTGTGCATCAACTCAGTGAGCTGCGGGACTTCATCGTGCGCCACTCCGACCGGGACGTGCCCTTCCTCGTCCTGGGTGACATGAACCTCAAAACCGCCGCGGAGCGGAGCAACGCCATTCGCATACTGCGGGAGGCGCGGCCCGGCGTGCGCGATGCCTGGCAGTGGAGGGGCGTCGGTGAATGCGTGACCACGAAGGACTCGGGGCGGTGCCTGGACTTCATCTACGTCGGCAACCTTAGCGTCGCGCGACCGCTGGCGCTCGATCGTGTTGCGGTCCGCAAGTTCGAAGACGCGGCCAGCAGAACGGGTTACCTGTCCGACCACTTCGGCGTGGAGGCGGGATTCACTATTCAGTGAGAAAAGGGGTCGGACCGAATAGACTGGACATTCCGGCAATCGGTTCGACCCCTGTGACTCCGGACTACTCGTAACGCAGCGCCATGACCGGGTTGGAGCGTGCGATGCGTATCGCATGGCCAGCCACCGTCGACCACGCTAGCATCACGGCCGCCAGGCCCGCACCGACCAATACCAGTACCGGGGACGAAATCCGTTCGGAGAAGAGGTTCAGGTACTGGCTCGATGCGAAAAAGGCGACCGGCAGCGCCAGCGCCAGCGCCCAGACCACCGGTTTCGAGAACTGCCAGACCAACAGGCGGGCGATCTGGGTCGAGCTTGCGCCCAAAACCTTGCGCACACCAATCTCCTTGGTTCGCATCGCAGCCATGAAGGCGGCGAGCCCGAACAAGCCGATAAACGCGAGCGCCAGCGCGAGGAAGGCGAAGCCCGCCAGCGCCATATTCGTGTAGCGCAGCACGTTGAAGGAATCATCGAACGTATCGTTCAAAAACCTGCCCTGGATCGGGTATTCCGGGACGACACGATCCCACGCTCTCTCGATCTCGGTCACGGTGCTCATCATGTTGCCGGCCTCAATGCGAACCGATGCCATACGCAGCGAGCGTGGATCATAGAAATACATCCACGGCTTATCCGGGTTTAACATCCCTACGAAGTTCTGTGTCGGCAAGACACCGACAACAATGTACTCGCGGTACTCTTCGTCTGAATAAGCCTCAAAGAAACGCTGGTTCAGCCCGGCCTCGGGGCTGCTGATGCCCTGTTGTTCGAGGAACATCTCGTTGACCAGTACATTGAGAGGCCGCGCCTCTTCGAGATCCGGTTCAAACTCATCGCCCGCGATGTTGCGGCTGATTTTGCGGCCAGCCAGCAATGGAATGTCATAGACGTCCAAGAACTCCGGCGACATTCGCATCAGCTGGACCTGGAATCGACTGGCTTCTTCACCCGGGTTGGGCGACAGGTAGGTCGTCGAGTTGCTCTGCTCGTAGGGCACCTGCGATGAAAAGCCCACCGCCGACACGCCAGGGATATTCTCTATCTCGTTGCGCAACGCATCGCGTCGCTCGGCGACGTCGCTGGTGTTCAGCCGAGCCATTGTGTAGACCTCGTCGCGCGGGAACGTGTAGCTGGACTCCTCCATCTTCTCGTTCTGGAAATGGACAACAGCGACCAGCGCCAGCATGAATGTCGAGATCGCAAACTGCCCGCCGATCATGAAAGACCGAACCCTGGAGCCACTGCGGCCCTTGCGAGCCACATCTCGCAGTGCATCGATCGGCGATGCCCGCGTGATCAGCCAGGCAGGGTAAGCGCCTGCGCAAAGGCCGACAACGATCGTTGTCGCAGCCAGCCACGGCAGGGTTCCCAGATAGTCCAGCGCAACCACCTTGTTGGTCACGTTATTGAACAGCGGGATCAGCACCTCGAGAATGGCGATCGCGAAAATCATCGCAATCGTCGCGATGACCAGGCTCTCAACAAGAAACTGCGTCAGGAGTTGGGTCTGCGACGCACCCATGGTCTTGCGCATGCCCACTTCACGGCTGCGGCCCAGTGCCTGCGCCGTCGCGAGGTTGGCGTAGTTTGCGCAGGCGATGGCCAGCACCAGGATGCTCAACAGCTGCACTATTTCGATAGCCGGAATGCCGACCAGCTTCCAGAGGGCGAGGTTCGCGTCTCTCAGCGGGACCGCTTGTATCGCTGACACGATGTCCTTGTGACCGTCCGAGAAGTGCGTCTCGTAGATGTTATCGAGGTGCGATTGCAGCCATTCCTGGTCGCGATTCGGGGGCAGCATCAGGTAGGTGCTGTTCGACAATGACAAGTTGTTCCAGCCGCCGTTGATGTCGAAGTCCTCGTCCATTCTGGTCATCGCGGCGACCGGAATCACGATGCCCAGGGTCGTCTCGATAATCGGCAGGGAGTTGAAGTGCGAGTTCTGCGGAACGTCTTTGTAGATGGCGCGAACATAGAAGTCATGTTGATTATCGATCGTCAAAGTCCTGCCGACCACATCGGTAGAACCGAAGTACTTGATCGCCGACGATTCGCTCATGATCACGCTGCTGGGGTCGTCGAGCGCGGTCGCGTCTCCATCGACGTAGTCCAGGTCAAAGATGCGCAGGAAGTCTCGATCGGCAGCGTATACCCACTCGTAGAAGCGGTTGTCGTCAAAGCCGACGAGATATTCCTGAGCGATCGTGCGCGCTACGGCGTCGAGATCGTCCACTTCGGTCTCGATGATCGGCCCGACCGCGGTCCAGACGCTGTTGAGCTCCTTGAAGCCGGCATTCAACGCGGGCGCGGCCGTCGAGCTGATGGTGTAGACGCGATCGACGTTTTCAAAGAATGCGTCGTGGTTACGTTCGTAATCGACCAGAATGCCGCCAAACACATAGACGCTCAGGCCGATGGCCAGGCCGACGATATTGATCGCCGCAAACACGGTGTTCTTCTTCAGGTTGCGAAGCGCGATCTTGATGTTGTTCCAGAACATGGAAATCCCCTGATCTTTTTGTCTGATTACGCCGCGCGCAGCTTGTCGGTGACGACGTGACCGTCGAAGAGGTTGACGGTGCGCCGCGCGTAGTCGGCGTGCGCCGGCGAGTGCGTCACCATGACGATGGTCGTGCCTTCGGCGTTAAGTGATTGAAGCAGCTCCATCACTTCCTGGCCGTGTGCCGAGTCGAGGTTACCGGTGGGCTCATCGGCAAGGATCAGCGGCTGGTCGCCGACGACGGCTCGGGCCACAGCCACACGCTGTTGCTGGCCGCCGGAGAGCTGGCTCGGCATGTGCTTGGCGCGGTGCGCGATACCCATGCGATCCATGACGTCAGCCACGCGCTGCTTGCGCTCGGATGCCGGCATGTCGTGGTAGAGCAGGGCGAGCTCGATGTTCTCGGCCACGGTCAGCTCATCGATCAGGTTGAAGCTCTGGAAGATGAAGCCGATGTTCTTCTTGCGGATGGCGCTGCGCTGGCTTTCCGAATAGGCCGCCACGTTCTCGTCAAAGAACCAGTAGTCGCCTTCCGTCGGGTTGTCCAGCAGACCGATGATGTTTAAGAGCGTGGACTTGCCGCAGCCCGAAGGGCCCATGATGGCCACGAAGTCGCCCTGAGCGATCTCGAGGTTCACACCGTTCAAGGCCACCGTCTCAACCTCGTCCGACTGGTAGACCTTGTACATGTTGTGCAGTTTCAGCATTGCTTATCCCCTTCTAAGGTTTAAAACTAGTCAATCATCAGCCGGTCCATGCCGACATAACTGGTGTAGGGCGACGTGATCACTCGTTCGCCGGGCTCGAGGCCTTCGAGCACCTCGATGTAGTCCGTGTTGCGCCGACCCAGGCGCACCGTACGCTTCACCGCCTGGCTGCCGTCGGGCGAGACAACGAACACCCACTTGCCGCCGGTCTCCTGGTAGAAGGCGCCGTTAGGGATCATCACGGCCTCGCTGTTGTCACCGAGTGACAGGCGAAGCTGCAGCGTCTGGCCGCGACGCAGGTTGTCCGGCTGCTCGGCGAAGGTCATATCGACCTCGAACTGGCCGTTGTTCACCTGCGGGTAGATCTTGGAAATCGTGACGTCGAGATCATCACGGCCGTACTCGGCTATGGCCGACTGGCCGAGATCCACGCGGCCGAGATAAAACTCGTCGATATTGGCAG
The DNA here is from genome assembly GCA_030065915.1 of Woeseiaceae bacterium. GTDB lineage: Bacteria > Pseudomonadota > Gammaproteobacteria > Steroidobacterales > Woeseiaceae > UBA1847. The sequence goes on along the minus strand of JASJCQ010000005.1, from coordinate 100,766 downwards.
AAAGCTTGTAGCCGTCCGGGTCATCGATCTGGCCAAGCCGGCCACCGCGCGTGATGGACTGGCCGATCTCCACGTTGAAGCCTGACAACTTGCCGGCGAACGGTGCCCGGATATTCAGGTCGTCGAGGTTCTTGCGCGCAAACGCCAGGCTCTTCTCGAGCTGATCGCCGGATGCACGCAGCTGGGCGAGCTGTGCTTCCTGCATGCGGGCATCGGTGTCCTGGCTCTCGCGGGTCACGTCACGCCGCGCGACGTAGTAGTCGAGTTCGTCGTTCAGCTCGTCCAGCGTGGACTGGGACACGAGGTTCTTCGCCGCCATTTCCGTCTGGCGCTCGATCGCGCGATTCAGTCGCGTGATCTGGTAGTCGATCTCGACCAGGTTGCGACGATGCGAGAGACGATTCTGCTCGAGCTGCAACTCGATGGTGCGCATGTTGTTCAGCTGCTCGGTGACCGCGGCCTCGCGGCTTAAGACTTCGAGCTGCAGGTTCGTGTTGGACAGGCGAACGATCGGCTGGCCGGCCTCGACCATCGCCCCGTCTTCAACCAGGATCTCCTCGACCCGCCCACCTTCGATGGCGTCGAGATACACGGTGCTGCTCGGCACCAGTCGACCGCGCAGCGGAATGAAGTCCTCGAACGTGCCGGTCGTGACCGGCGATTCCTGGATGCGCTGTGCATTCACGGACAGGCTGCGACCGCCCGTCAGCATGTCGAACAGCCATACGGCAAACAGCAGCGCGAGCAAGCCCGCGACGCCGAACCCGATTTTCTTCGACAGTGGCATGCGACGTTTCACCGCCCTGTCCATGCCCTGGCCTGAGATGTTCACACTGCGGGTTGTCGCAGGTTCGGCCATCTTGCTGACATTGCTCACGAGTCGGTCCCCATTGGTTTAGTGTTTTCCTGTCCTATCTATAGCAAGGGGCGTGCCAATCCTTAAGTGATTGTTTTTATTGGCATCCGCTCATGGGAGGGCACCCAGAACTGTACGTTTCCGAACACTCTGTGTACGATTTCGAACACTTTGGGAGGTGATTTGGACAACGACGCCAACATCCTGATCGTCGATGACGACGAGGACATCCTGACGGCTGGCCGGCTGTTGCTGCGCCGCAGTTTCGGTTCCGTGGTGACCGCGCGCACGCCGGATGAGATTCCAGACCTGTTGAAGGCGCACGCCTTCGACGCAATGCTGCTCGACATGAACTTCGGCCCGGGCGAGTCTTCCGGAGCCCAGGGCCTCGAGTGGCTGGATCGCACGCTGGAACTCGATGCCGACCTCGGCATCGTCATGATTACGGCGCACGGCAGCGTCAACGCGGCCGTCGAGGCCATGAAGCGCGGCGCAGTCGATTTCGTCATCAAGCCCTGGCAGAACGAGAAGGTCGTCGCAACCGTGTCGTCGGCCGTGAAGCTCACGCAAAGCCGTCGCGAGACCGAGAGTCTGCGGGCTGCGAACAAGGTGTTGGCCGAACCTGGTCCGCAGACACCCATCATCGGTGACTCCGCCAAGATGAAGGGTGTACTGTCAGTCGTCGAGCGCGCGGCGCCGACCGACGCCAATGTCATGATCCTCGGTGAGAACGGCACCGGCAAGGAACTCATTGCCCGAGAGCTGCATCGCCAGTCCAACCGTGCCGACCAGGTGTTCCTGTCCGTCGACATGGGCACGATCACCGAGAGTCTCTTCGAGTCCGAGCTGTTTGGTCACAAGAAGGGCGCATTTACCGGCGCCGACGAGGACCGCCCCGGCAAGTTCCAGGCGGCGAATGGCGGCACGATTTTCCTGGACGAGATTGGCAACCTGCCCCTGAATCAGCAGGCGAAGCTGCTACGCGTACTCGAAGAGCGCCGCGTCACGCCGGTCGGCTCTGACCGGTCCGAAGCGATCAACGTGCGTGTCGTTGCGGCGACCAATGCGCCGGCCCACGTCCTCCGGGACCGCGAGCATTTCCGGCCGGACCTGCTGTTCCGACTGAACACGGTGGAGATCGTCGTACCGCCACTGCGGGACCGCAAGGACGACATCCTGCCCATCGCTCGCTTCTACCTCGAGCGCTATGCGCAGCGTTACAAAAAGGGCGACCTGGCTTTCGCCACGGCGTCAGAAGAGGCACTCCGGGACTACGACTGGCCGGGCAACGTCCGCGCCCTGAGGCATACCGTCGAGCGCGCCGTCATATTGGCCAATAGCAACGCTATCGAACCGGCGGATCTGCAACTCGAGACCGCCACGGCGCCAATCGTTGCGGCGGAGCCCGAACACTCCCTGAACCTGGAGGATGTCGAGAAACAAACGATCTCCGTGGCGCTTAGAAAACACGGCTTTAACATCTCGCGGGCGGCGAAAGAACTGGGACTGACGCGGGCCTCGCTCTACCGTCGCATGGAAAAGCATGGTCTTTAGACACTTTTCGATCCGACTGGCCGCCAGGCTTACCCTCGTACTGGTCGCGATGGCCGTCACGTCGTGGCTGTTCTTCCAGCCGGGCTTCGTGTACGCGACCTTGCTCGCGGCCGGTGTGCTCGCCGCGCTGATCAGCGAGCTGTGGTGGTTCGTGAGCCGCACCAATCGGGAACTCACGCGCTTCCTCGATTCGGCCAGGAGTGCCGATTTCTCGCAGCGATTCGATTTCACTGACGTGGGCGCAGGCTTTGCCGAGCTCGGTGCGGCCTTCGCCGAGATCCTCGACCGCATGCAAAGTGCGCGCAGCGACCAGCAGGTCGAAGTGCGGCATCTCAGGGCGCTGATCGAGCATATCCCTGTACCTCTTATCTCCGTACACGGCGATGGCTCCCTGACGCTACAGAACAACGCGGCACGGCGATTGTTCGGCGCAGCTCACGTGACCAGGCTGAAGGACCTGCGTCCTTTCGGCATCAAGTTCTACGATGCGGTGGTTGAGGCGGTACCCGGCCGACGTGAACTCGTCAGCTTCACCGTAGACAGCATCGACTACCAGCTGACGCTGGCGTCGACGGAAGTCATCATCGACGGCAAGCGAGAGCAGCTCATTTCGCTGCAGGACATCCAGACAGAGCTCGACGTCAACGAAGCCCAGGCCTGGCAGGAACTGGTCAAGGTGCTGACGCACGAGATCATGAATTCGATTACGCCCGTCACATCGCTTGCCAAAACCTCTGTCGACCTCGTCGACGACCTGGCCGGAAAAACACAGGACGACGATACGCTGAAGGAGGATATCGACGATCTCCGCGATGCCGTCACGACGGTCGCAAGACGCTCCGACAGCCTCATGCAGTTCGTGGACAGCTACCGTCAGATCACACGCCTCGCTCCGCCGGAGAAAAAGCGCGTCCTCGTCTCGGATCTTTTCGAATCCGTACGCCGCCTCGCCATCGCTGAGTGGCCCCGGGCGGAACAGGCGATGCACGTAAGCTTCGAACCTGCGCAGCTCGATGTCTATGCCGATCGAGACCTGCTGGAGCCCGTCCTCCTGAACCTGCTGAGGAACGCCTGGCACGCCGCCGAGAACGAAGAGCAGCCCGAGATACATCTATCGGCCAGGCTCAATCGACGCGGCAATGTCGTCATCGAAGTGGCCGACAACGGCCCCGGGGTGCCTAAAGAGATCGCCAATCGAATCTTCGTACCTTTCTTCACGACAAAGAAAGACGGCTCCGGTGTAGGTCTTGCGCTTGCGAGACAGGTGATGACCGCGCACGGCGGCTTTGTCCGATTGCTGGACAGCTCCGGGCGCGGCGCGCGCTTTGCGCTCACTTTCTGAGTACGGGGTCGAACCGAATAAAGACGCCTGTTCTTCGGCTCGACCCCAGATCCCTACGCCGACTTCCTCGGATGTATCCATTGCGGTAGCAACGACCACGCATCGAGGTCCGCCGACTTGTCGAAGTCGATCCGGTTCCGTTCGAAGTCGCTCTGCAACGCGCCGCTCTGGAATCTCTCTATGACGTCGGTGCAACCGCCGACATGGTCGCCTGCAATGAATACCTGTGGCATCGTCGGGCTGCCCACGCGCTTGCCCAGCGCCGCACGGATCTTCACGCCACGGTTATTCTCCTGGTATTCGACGGCGTCAATGTCGACGCTCTTGTACGTCACGCCGAGTGCATCGAACAGCTTGCGTACCGACCAGCAGAACTCACACCATTCCAGCGCGAACATGACGACAGGCTCGTTGTTGACCATGTCCTCGATGTACTGCCTGGCTTCTGCATCGACGTCGGCCGGTGCGGCTGCCGGCGCCGCCGCTGCCTGCACGTCGAAGCGGAAGTTGGGCGTCGATTTCGACAGCGTGACTTCTTCTTCGGTCATGTCGTCACCGATCTCGCCGAACAGCGGCGTGGACAGGTAGCGTTCGCCGGTATCGGGCAGCATCGCAACGATATTGGCTCCCTTCGGCGCGGTCTTCGCATACTCGAGGGCAGCCGCCAGCGTGGCGCCGGAGGAGGTGCCGACGAAGATGCCTTCCTGCTGAGCCAGCGCCCGGGACATGGCCATCGCCTCATCCCCGTTGACCGCGACGATCTCGTCGATGAGTTTGTCGTCGATGGCGGCCTGGGTCAGATCCGAGACAAAGTCCGGGCTCCAGCCCTGCATCAGGTGCGGTCGGAAATGCGGGTGACTGCCAACCGGCCTGCCGTACTCGTCCCGCGGCTGCTGGACGCCGGCACCGAGTACCGGCGAGTTGTCGGGTTCAGCCGCGACGATTCGTGTCTCGGGACTTGCCTCGCGCATCGCGCGTGACACACCGAGCATCGTACCGCCGGTGCCGAATCCCGATACCCAGGCATGCACAGGCTGGTCGCCGAAGTCGGCGAGGATTTCCTGTGCGGTCGTCCGGTAGTGCACGTCGGCATTGGCCGGGTTATTGAACTGTTTCGTCATGAACCAGCCGTGCTTCGCGGCGAGTTCTTCGGCCTTTTTCATCATGCCGGTGCCTTTCTCGGACGCCGGTGTCAGCACGACTTTCGCGCCGAGGAAGCGCAGCAGTTTCCTGCGTTCGACGCTGAAGCTCTCCGCCATGGTCACGACCAGCGGATAGCCTTTCTGGGCGCAGACCATGGCGAGTCCGATGCCCGTGTTGCCGCTGGTTGCCTCGACGACCGTCTGGCCGGGCTTCAGCGCGCCGCTGCGCTCGGCGTCCTCGATCATGGCCAGCGCCATGCGATCTTTCACCGAGCCCATCGGGTTGAAGGACTCGACCTTGACCCAGACGTTGACGCCCTCGGGGCCGAGCTTGTTGAGCTTAACCAGCGGTGTGTTACCGACGGTCTCTGTGATGTTGTTGAATTTCATTGTCGTATTCCTGTTGGATTTTCTGTCAGGCGGCGTGGTCGGCCGGCAGGTGCTCCGGCGTGCTGAGATCAATCGGCCGGCCGATCCTCAGGCTCTCGCGGAAGTCTGAATTCAGCACCTTCCACGTGCTGTCGATCTGTACCCCAAGGCCGTCGAGCAGCTTGGCGAAGAACGCGCGGCCGGCGGCAAGTGCGACGATGTCGAACACTTCGGCGTCGCTCAGGTCGTGGCGATACTTCAGTCGGTCGATGAGGCCGGAGGTCACCTGGGTCGCATCCTTCGCGACCTGGCGCGCGAGCTGAACGATGGCGACGTCGATGTCGGGCAACACGTCGGCTTCGCGACCGTTTGCGATCGCGACGACCGCGTCTTCGCCAATAAACTTTGAGAGCTCCTTGCCGTGTACCAGTGTGCAGCCGCTGTTCCTGAGCGCGTAGGCCGCGGCAAACGTCACCAGCTCGAAACGGCGGTCGTCCGCCGGACGCCGGAGTTCTGCCAGCAACCGCCCCCAGCGTGCCAGCGCCTCGGGCCGATGGCTGAAGGCCTTGGCGTAGTTCGGCACGAAACCCCAGTGGTCTTCCTGGCGCTCGTACATGTCGCGCACATCGCCCGAGGCGTCGGCCGGGCGCACGGTCCGGATAAAGGTCATGATGCTCTCCTTAGAGTGTTTGTCAGGTAGCCGACCAGGTGGTCAGCGATGTCGCGGGCATCGTCTTCGATGCCGAAAATGAAACTGGATTTGCGTCGCCGCATCAGCGGCAGCCCCAGCACGTACAGCCCTTCGCCGTCGACGACTCCGCCGTCGTGACGCAGCTGGCCTTTGCGATCGAACACGTCGACGTCGAGCCAGCGGTAGTCGGGCTTGAAACCCGTCGCCCAGATCACGCTCTTCACGTCCTCGATGTTCATGCTCAGCAAGGGCTCGTCATCGACGCAGGTCGGCGCGAACGTCTCTGCCGCCGGTGCACCGTCTCTGTCTGCCGTCTCGTCGATGAGCTTCAGGAGGCGTTGCATCTTGAGATCAGCCAGCGCACAGACGTTGCCAAGCGATCCCGAGAACTGAATCTCACCGTTCCAGGCGCGCATGAAGCGGCCGGCGATCCTGGCGCCCCGGTCTCTCAGGTAGTTAAGGTCGAGGATGGGCAGGTCGGTTGACCCGACAAGTTGCGGCGACGGCAGCCGGCGGCCGCGCCCGATGTCTTCGATCTCGGTGTAGCTTTGGTCGTGGATGCCGCAACGCGTCATCCAGTAGAAGATGTCTTTGCCACGGTAGCGCCGCGGCATGCGGACGTGCTCTCCGGCCGCGAGCGTGACGTCATGACCGGCTTTCAGCAGCTCGTCGGCGAACTGCAGGCCCGTGGCCGATGCGCCGACGATCAGCACGCCGCCTTCGGGCACATTCTCGGGCGAGCGGTAGTCAAACGGTGTCAGCTGCGTGAGCTCGGCCGGCAGTCCGCTGGCCGCTGTCGGTATCGACGGCCTGTTGCAGGCGCCCGTGGCTAACACGACAGCGCGCGCATTCCAGGTGCCCTGGCTGGTTATGACCCGATAGCGTTCCGCGACGCGACGCACGGACGTAACTTCACACCCGGTCACGATAGGCGCGTTCGTGTTCGCGGCGTAGTCATCGAGGAACTGAACCAGCTCGCCAACCGACATGTAGCCGTCCGGGTCGTCGCCGTCATAGGCGCAGCCGGGCAGCCGCGTCTGCCAGTTGGGCGTCAGCAGTTTCAATGAGTCCCACCGCTCCTTGCGCCAAGAGTTTGCGACCTCACCGCGCTCGAGCACGACGTGTTCGACGCCGCGACTGCCGAGCAGCTGGCTGATCGCAAGGCCGGCATGGCCGGCACCTATGACGACTACGTCAATGGCACCGGCCGTGCGGCGGGGGATGTGGCTCAAGAAGCTCACTGGTTGACCCGAACGGTGACGTTGGTCGGGTTGGTGATGACGTCGAATACAGCCGAACGCTTCTGCGACTGGGCGACGACGGCAGCGATGTCTTCCTCGGAAGCATCCGCATCGATCGTGTAGTTCACCGTGATGCCATTGAAGCCGTTACGAACATCGGAATCGATGCCGAGGATGCCGTAGAGGTCCATGTCGGCTTCCAGCGTCGCCGTTACCGAACGCAGCTCGATGCCGCGGTTGGCTGCAACCGAGGCGATGCCGGCTGTCAGGCAGCCCGCCAGGCCGACGAGCACATACTCGACCGGCGTCGGGCCGTTGTCTTCGGCGGCGAAGATCTGCGGATGATCCGAGTCGAAGCGGAACTCACGCACGTGGCGCTGTTCTTCTCCGAGGCCGAAGAATCCCTCGATTCGTGACTCCGCGTGCGTGCCGCTTTTCCACTCGTTCACGGCGCGCCAGACGAACTTGGCAGCCTCCGGCATCTCGGTGAGTGCTTCACGTGCGCCCAGCAGCGCTTCGACGTTTACCCCGTTGGGCAGTGCAGTTACCTGGTTGGTCATTTCTATATCTCCGTAGTTGATTGTTTGCTCCCGGGCAGCGCCTTGCTGCCGAGTTGCGGCGCATCCTGCCGGGGAGTGCCGAAAATGGAATGACCATCCCCTGACCAATTCATGACCAAATCATTACCACCAATAAAATCAGAGATTTACGCGTTTATGACCATCGCCTGGTCAGGTCCGTAAGGCTTGCAGGAAGGAGGCTTGGCAGGGGAGCGGGCGCTGATCGAAGCGATGCAGGGCCGCCGGCTAGCGACCGGAGGGCTCGGCAGGCTCAGAAAGATTGGATGAATATCGGTTCCACCCCTACTATTGCCGGATGTCGAACCCCGATTCACTGTTCCGGAACCTCGCCCATCGTCGCGTACCGCAGATTGCCGGTATGTACATCGCCGCGATGTGGCTGGTCATCGAGCTCGGTGACTGGGTCACGGATCGATTCGGCCTGCCCGGCAATCTGACCTCGTTTGTCTTCATTGCCATGCTCGTCATGCTGCCGGCAGTGCTGTTGGTCGCATACAACCACGGTGCACCCGGCCGGGATCGCTGGACCGGAACCGAGAAGGTCTTTGTGCCGGTCAACGGGATTGTCGCGGCTGTCGTGCTTTGGCTCGTCACCCCTCAGATCAACGCCGAAGCGGCGACCGAGATGATGATGATCGAGAACGAGATGGGCGAGATGCAGGAGTTCGAGGTGGCCCGGCGTGGTTACCATCGCGAGATCGTCGCCTTCTTCTGGGAAAACGAGACGGGCGACCCCGAGCTCGACTGGCTCTCCTACGGTCTGCCCATCATGCTCGAGTACGACATCAACCGAGTGTCACCGGTCGTGACGGCCGACACGCCGCTCGACACCCTGGCGCTCAAGGACCGGCTGCGCGAGCAGGGGTACGACCGGCTCACCGGCGTGCCGAGCGGCCTCGCTGTTGAGCTGGCTGGCGACCGGCAAAGCGATGCACTCGTTGTCGGCAGCTTTAGCGAAGACGGCAACGCGAAAGTCATCTCGATTCGCGTTCTCGATGCGAGTAGCGGAGAGGAGCTGGAAGCCTTTTCAGGCAGCGCCAGCGACTGGATGAGCGCGGTCGATGCGGCCACGGCAGCAGTACTCGGTACCTGGGAAATCACGCCTGCGGAGAATCACAGCGACGACCCCGTGAGTGAGCATTTTTCCAGTTCACTGGATGCGGTGCGGCATTTTGTGCTCGCGCAGGCTGCCATCCAGCTCGATGGCAATTACCCACTCGGCGTTTCCCTGTTCAACTCGGCGCTGGCGATCGATCCTGCCTTTGCCGAAGCACTCGGCGAGTTATCGCTGCGACAGTACCTGAGTGGTGAGCTCGACGCGGCCAGGGACAGTGCAACGCGCGCGCTGCGCAACAGCTACAGGCTATCGACGGCCAGCGAGTTTATCCTGAAGGCGAATCGTTACGTCTATGACGGCGATTACGATCGGGGCCAGCGTGTCCTCGACATCTGGAGCGAAGTGGAGCCTAACAGCACGACGGCCCTGCAGAGCATCGCGCAGTTCTCGCGGATGCGCGGCACGTCGGAATCTCTCGACAAGGCGCAGGCAGCCTACGACCAGTTGCTGGCACTCCGGCCGAACGATTACTCGATCTATCGCCAGAAGGCGGACGTCGAACTACAGCTCGGCAACTACGAGGCAGCGATTGTGCAGGTGTCGCGCTATCTCGAATTCGTTCCCGACAGCGGCGCCGGCTACACGCAACTCGCGGGCCTGTACCTGGCTCAGGGTGAGCTTGATGCATCGAAGGCGGCTCTCGAGGACGCCGCAATCCTGTTGAGCGACCCTCTCCAGGCGGAGCTTGGGCTGGCGCGGCTCGATGCGCGACGCGGAATGCTCCAGCAAGCGACAGACCGGCTCGAGAGGCTTCAGGCCGGCGGGCTGTTACCGCAGCAGCAACTCCAGGTGCTGCTGGTCACTATCGAAATCATCATCTCGCAAGGGCGCATCAGCGAGGCCATGGCGCTGTCCGAGAAAGCGAACGAACTCGCAGAGACCATTCTGCCGCCCGCCGCCCGTATCTTCACCATCGAAGCCCAGATCGCCGTCATGCTGTCGCTCCTGGAACGTTTCGACGAGTCGCTGGAATTACTCGACAGCATTGCAACGAGACTGCAGCCGCCGATGTCGCTGTATCTGAACGCCACTTACGGGACGATCCACGCGCGCGCAGGCAACCGCGACGAGTATCGTCGCCTGGCAAAAGCGTCGCAGGATTCGATTGGCCAGCTGCCGGACTTCTATAAAGGCATCATGGGGCTGGAGCAGGCGCAAATTCACATCTGGGACCAAAACTTCGAGGCAGCGCTCGAAAGTATTGATGCGTCAAATGCGATTTTGAGTCAGTCGATCTTGCAGACACTGCTCGATAGCCTGGGCGTGTCCGAGCTGTTCGTGAATATGGCGAGGCTCTACCTTGAAGCGGGTGCGGTCGACACCGCCAGGGAGCAACTCGAGGCTGTCCTGCACGTCTATCCGAGCTACCCGTACGCGAAGTTCATTCTGGCCCGGGTGCTGATCGCATCGGGCGATGCCGATGACGCGCGACTGCTCTTGGAGGAGGTCATCAACCTCTGGTCTGATGCCGACGACGACTTCCGCTACTTGCGACAGGCGAGAGAGACGCTGGCCTCGTTGGAGGGTTGAGGTGAATCATGCCGCTAGCCGGTTCGCCCGAGGTTTGATGCTGTTTGGAGAAGAAGATGGAGAGTTCAAGCATTTCTGCGCGTCTCGACTTTCTTCGTAAGGCCGAACAACTCAAAGACACTCTCCGCACCGCCTACACGACGAGCGGACGCACCGAAAGCTTTGCCGAACACACCTGGCGACTGACACTCCTGGCCGTTACCTTCGCTGATGAACTTCCCGATATCGATTTGTTGAAGTTGCTGAAGATCTGCATCCTGCACGACCTGGGCGAGGCGGTTGACGGCGACATTCCTGCTCCTTTGCAAAGCGCCACAGCATCCAAGTCCGCCAAGGAGCGTGACGACTTTCTCTCGCTGGTAGAAACACTTCCGGATGAAGTCAGATCCGAGTATGTCTCGCTTTGGGACGAGTACGAGGCTGGAGAATCCCCTGAGGCGCGAGCCGCTAAGGCGCTGGACAAGCTCGAGACCATCCTGCAGCACAACCAGGGCTTGAATCCCCCGGATTTCGACTATGAGTTCAACCTCGGCTATGGAAAGACGCATACAAACAAGGTGCCCATTGCTGCAATGGTTCGCGAGCTACTCGACGTTGAGACACGGGCAAGAGCAAACCAGAGCAAAGAAAAGGGCAGGTGAGGAATGAGGTGTCAGCATCAATTTTGCTGAGGGCGAAGGGCCACCCAGGAAGGTAAGCTCGACACTCCCTTTCCCTGAAAGACTAATCGAACATTAAGAGGCGCATTTTGGAACTCAGATTCAGCACCTGGCAGGAAGTCGAGCGCTACCTGCAAACCAGCAAAACCATCGTAATGCCGATAGGTTCCACGGAGCAGCACGGGCCCAATGGGCTCATCGGCACGGACGCACTGTGCCCCGAAGCCCTCGCCCTCGAGCTGGGCAAGGAGACTGGTGCGTTGATCGCACCGACGATCTCTGTCGGCATGGCGCAGCACCATCTTGGGTTTGCGGGCTCCATCACTCTCAGACCGTCTACGCTGATCCTGGTGATCTGCGACATGGTGAACTCGCTGGTCCGGCACGGCTTTGAGCGCTTCTACTTCCTGAACGGTCATGGCGGAAACACCGCGACGGCGACGGCCGCTTTCTCCGAGATCTATGCGCAATCCAGCCTGAGCCCGCAAGAGACGGAATCTCCCAACATTCGTTGCTTGCTCAGGAACTGGTGGGAAGCTGAGGGCGTCATGAAACTCAGCAGAGAGCTTTTTGGCGCAGCGGATGGCAGCCACGCCACCTGCGGCGAAGTCTCGCTGACGCAATACGCGTACCCCGACAGCATCAAGTCTGCCGAGATGGATCCGCCGATTGCACCCACGGGACCCATCTACGACGCCGACGACTATCGCCGCCGTTTCCCGGACGGGCGCATCGGTTCGAATCCATCGCTCGCCAACCCTGACGCGGGCAAAGCGCTGTTCGAGACGGCTCTCCTCGGCATCATTCCGGATTACACGCGGTTCGCGAATGCCGGTTCCTAGGGCGTCTGTTGCGGATGAGAGTCTGCTTCTGACCAAGTCCGGGAGCCCACGCAATATAAGGTAGACTCGCGGCTTCTGACCCATCGCAGACATCGCCGGAAGCTGATTACAGATATGAAACACAGAAAGAGAGCGTTCACGCTCAAACCAGGGCTCGCCAGTCTTTGCCTGCTGGCTTCGGTTGTTCACGCGCAGGACGTTGCGGACATACCCGAGGCAGTTCGTGAGAACGTCGAGCTGCTGATCCAGAACGGCCTGGACGATAACGTAGGTTATGAATTCGTTCGCGACCTGACAACGGAAGTCGGCCAGCGACTGGCCGGTTCGGAAGCGGAGGAGCGGGCGCGCATTTGGTCGACGCAGAAGCTCGCCGAACTCGGATTCGCCAACATCCGCACCGAGCCTTTCAAAATTCCCTATTGGTCGCGGCGCGTGGACAAGGCCAGCATCGTTTCGCCCGCGCCTCAGGACATGGTGATCTCGGCGCTCGGCGGTTCTACCTCGACGCCGCCGGGCGGTGTCGAGGCTGAAGTGATTCGTTTCGAAAGTATGGGTGAACTGCGCGCGGCGAGTACGGACGTCGTCTCTGACAAGATCGTCTTCATCGACGAAAAGATGACCCGAACGCAGGACGGCTCGGGTTACGGCATGGCCGTGCGCAAGCGTCGCAACTGCGCGACGACAACGAGCCAGAAGGGTGGCCTCGCTTGCCTGATTCGCTCGGTCGGAACGCAGTCGCGGCGTTTTGCCCACACGGGCATGATGTTCCGCAGTGCGGCCGTCGGCGATGGGCCTGCCGCTGCCCTGTCACCGCCCGATGCAGAACAGCTCACTCGATTGCTGGAAAACGGACCGGTGAAGGTTCGCCTGGAAATCGAGGTCGAAACGCAGCCCGAGGCGCCTTCGGGCAACGTCATCGCAGAAGTCGTGGGCCGCGAGCGGCCGGAAGAAATCGTACTGATCGGCTGCCACCTGGATAGCTGGGACCTGGGAACCGGCGCCGTCGATGACGGGGCGGGCTGCGGCATCGTGGTTGGCGCCGCTCATCTCATCATGTCCCTCGATGAAGCTCCGCGACGCACGATCCGCGTCGTGCTGTACGGCGCGGAGGAGGTCGGCCTTCTGGGCGGTTTCGCGTACGCGAAACGGCATGCGGACGAGATGGACCAGCATATCCTCGCCGCGGAGAGTGACTTCGGCGCAGACAAGATCTGGCGCTTCGAGACGCGCTTTGGTGACCGTGCCCTGCCTTATGCACGCGCCATCCAGCGAGTGCTGGAGCCGCTTGGTATCTCGCCCGGTCACAACCTTGCATCCGGTGGGCCGGACATTTCCATGCTGCCCAGGTTGGGTGTGCCGGTGGTAACGCCGAGGCAAAACGGTTGGGACTATTTCGATCTGCACCATACGCCGGACGACACTTTCGACAAGATCGACCAGGGCAATCTGAATCAAAACATCGCGGCGTACGCAGCGTTTGCTTATCTCGCCGCCGAGATGGACTGGGATTTCCGCGAGTAGACGACGCAGGGATGCGGGCGACCGGCGACGAACTTCCGCCAGACAAGCGGTCGAGCCGAGGAAATCGACGTTTGACCCGGCACAGGCAGCTCGTCGACGGATAGCCGGCTGGAAACCGATTCGACCCCTTTCTTATGCGCCGCGCCGCTCTGCGAGATCCGCCTGCACACGCTCCATGAAGTCTTCGGTCAGGTCGTAGAAGAAGAGCAATACGATCGATAACACCATGAGTGTGCCCGGGATGATGCTCAGTGCGAGCTTGATGCCCAAGATCGCCTCAGGCGCCTGGTCGACGTTGGGAACGTAGTTGAACAGCGCGAGCAACCAGCCAGTAAGCGCGCCGCCAACGCCCCAGCCGAATTTTTGCCCGAAGGTAGAGGCAGAGAAGATGATGCCTGTCGCCCGGTGGCCGAACTTCCATTCGGAGTAGTCGACGACGTCGGCGTACATGGACCAGAGGATCGGGACCGCCGGGCCGCTGAAGAAACCCACCAACGCCGACAGGAAGTACGCCCACAGATACTGCTCGGGCGTGGGCAGCCATAGCGCCATGATCGCCAGACCCGCTAACAGGTTGGACCCGATGTACACGTTCCGCTTGCCGAAACGTTCGCGCAGTGGATTTGCCAGCAAGACGCCGAAGATAACGCCGATGACGCCAAGAACCGCGAACACCGAAAACAGGCTCTGGTCGCCGACGTAATACTGGAAGTAGAAAAGCCCAACGCCCAGCCGCAGCGACAGGAAGATGAACGTGATCAGACCTAAAACGAACAGCACGATCCAGGGACGGTTGTGCAGCAGGTCGCGCAGGTCCTCACGTACCGGGGTCTTCTGCTCGCTGGGCGGTTCGATGCGCTCTCGCGTCGTGTAGAATGTCACGTAGAAGCACAACACCGCCACAGACGCGAACACCAACATCGTGAGCTGGTATCCGCGTGCTTCGTCGCCGCCGCCGAGCCATTTCGACATGGGCAACGTGAGCCCGCTGATGACCAGTGTCGCCACCATGGCCAGCACGAAGCGATAGGAATTGAGCTTCGTGCGCTCTGCCGGATCGGACGTCATCACCGCGGAGAGCGCGCCGTAGGGCACATTGTTCGCGGTGTAGATCATGCCCATGAGTATGTAGGTCACGTACGCGTAGATGATCTTGCCGGTCGTACTCAGGTCCGGCGTCGTGAACATGAGCACGGCGATCACGCCGAAGGGGATTGCTGTCCATAGGATCCAGGGGCGGAAGCGACCGTGCTTGTTGCGTGTGCGGTCGGCGATCGTTCCCATGAGTGGGTCGTTGACGGCATCCCAGATGCGTGCGACGAGGAGCAACGTGCCCGCAGCGGCGGCGGGAATCCCGACGACGTCGGTATAGAAGTACAGCAGGAAGACCATCACCGACTGGTAGACGATGTTTGCAGCGAAATCGCCGAGGCCGTAGCCGAATTTCTCGCGGACCGAGAGGGTATGAGTCGCTGCCGTCATATTCTTTGTATTGGTGAGGCGGGCATGTAGGGACTGTACGCCTCAAATCGCTCCTGTTCTATGCTCAACGCGAAATGCCTTTGGATGAAACAGACTGTCATCGTCGGTGCCGCCGCGATTGCAACCTGATTCGTTTGGGAGCCGATACCCCCGGGCATTGTGCTGTCCCGATAGACCGCTATCCACCGTCGCAGGTCTCCGCGCCTCTATCGCACTACGGCCCCATCGCTCGCTCAAGCAGTCCTTCCGCAGCCATCTTCGCCACGCGATCCGCTCCGGCCACGCTCATCGCCTTCCTCGCCGTTGCGGCGGCCTGCTGAGTGTTGCCTCGGGACAGGTGTGTCTCGCCGAGCTCGAGCCACAGGTAGGGATTGCGGGGCTCGATGCGGATGGCGCGTTCGATGTTCGCGAGAGCCTGTGAATAATCGCCGCTTGCCCTGGATGTGCGACTGCTCTCGACGAGTTCGCGTATAGCCTCGGCAGTGCCGGTCTGGGCTCTGGATTCCGCCACCTCGGCGGGGGGTTCGCCGATTTCGCCGGCCGTTTCGTCGAGCGGCACGCTGGCGCAGGCCGTGAGGCCGAGGAGGGGTAGCAGTAGTACGAGCCGCCGATGTTGCATCGTGATTATTGACCTTAAGTGTTGACCTGACTTACTCAGTCAGGGCTTCGAAGACATTGCGCACCCGATCGCCGATCTCGTCGAACACGTTGCTGCAGCCGGGTTGCCTCTTGAGCTGCGTGCCGGCGGGTACGAGAATCTGCACGGCGTTGCCGCAGCCGCGGCGCGATCTCAGACCCGTATCATAGTCGATCCACACGGCTTCGAGGTCTTCCGAGTAAGCGGGCTGGTAGCCGGTCGTCGACATGGCTGCCAGCATCGGTGCCCATACGGACAGGGCGCCGGCAGCGCCGGTGAGGCCGGCCGGTTCGTTGTCATCGCGGCCGATCCATACTACGGCCACGTGGTCGCCGCTAAAACCCGCAAACCAGCTGTCCCGGTATTCGTCCGACGTGCCGGTCTTGCCGGCAACGACGAGATTATCCGGGAGTATCGCCTTGGCCGAGCGCCCCGTGCCCTGCTGCATGACTTCGACGAGCCCCCGGTTCAGCTGATGCACGGCGTCGGGGTCTGCGACCTGTTCCACCTCGAGCGCGGTACGAGTCAACGGCTGTCCCGTCGTATCGACGACCGAGCGCACCGCGACGAGCGGAGTGCGAAAGCCGTCGTTCGCGAGCGTGTTGTACAGGCTCGCAACGTCGAACGGCGCGAGTTCGAACGCGCCCAGCAGCAGTGACGGGTACGCGGGTGGAGGGCCTTCGGCGCCGAAAACGGTGAGTATGTCCACCAGCGCCTCGACGCCCGTTGCCAGGCCGAGCGAAACGGTCGCCTGGTTGTAGGATGCCGCGAGCGCCTGCAGGAGCGATACCTCGCCGTGCGACTCGAGCGAGAAGTTCTCCGGCGACCAGATGTCGCCGGTCTCGAGCTCGACGTCGATCGGTGCATCTTCGATGGATGTCGCGAGCGTGTGGTTGCCGGACTCGAGTGCGGCAAGATAGACGAAGGGCTTCATCAGCGAGCCGACGGGCCGCTTCGCATCCAGCGCGCGGTTGAAGCCGGCCGTGGCGACGTCGCGGCCGCCGATCATCGCGAGCACGGCGCCGGTCGCCGGCTGCGTGACGATGACGGCGCCTTCGAGAGCGGCGGCTGATTCATCCGCCGGGTCTAAACGCTTGAGACCGTCGACCAGCTGCTGTTCGGCGAGTCGTTGCACGCCCGGTTCGAGGTTTGTGAAAACGCGCAGACCGATGCTCGCGATGCTCTCGTCGGAGTATTGCGTCGCGAGTTCCCGGCGCACGAGGTCCATGTACGCCGGCTGGTAGCGTGAGCCGACGCGCGATCGCGCGGTGACGCCGAGTTCTCGGTTGATCGACTCGGTGGCGGCCTCGTCATCGACGATGTCGAGCTCGGCCAGCATCTGCAACACGAGGTTGCGCCGTGCCAGCGCCCGTTCAGGATGACGCCGGGGGTCGTAGTAGGACGGCCCTTTGACAAGCGCGATCAACAGCGCCGTCTCGTGCAGCTCGAGCTGTGACAGGTACTTGCCGAAGTAGAACTCGGCCGCGAGCCCGAAGCCGTGTATGGCGCGCGTACCCTGCTGGCCGAGATAGATCTCGTTGACGTAGGCGTGCAGTAGCGCTTGCTTGTCGTAACGTAGCTCGAGCGCCACCGCCATGATCGCTTCCTGGTACTTGCGGCGAAACGTCTTGCGTCCGTCCAGGAAGTAACTCTTCACGAGCTGTTGCGTGAGCGTGCTGCCGCCCTGGCGGATCTCGCCGCTCTTCAGGTTCACCCACGCTGCGCGCAGGATCGCGGTCAGGTCCAGGCCGATGTGCCGGTCGAACTTGCGATCCTCGACGGCCTTGAGTGCATCGACGAGCGTTAGTGGAATCGCGTCCGGCTCCACGAGCAGCCGGTCCTCGTGATGGGTGGCGAAGATGCTGCCAAGGCGCATCGGCTCGAGTCGGAGCAGCGCGCTGCGCTGGCCGTCGGCGCGGTCAATGGCGAGGATGCGGCCGTCGTCGAACCTGATGGTGTAGCGTTCGGCCGATTCGAGCTTGTCCCAGAACTGGAAGGCGCGGGTCCAGAGCGTGACCTGGTTGGTTGCGACGCGGTACTGGCCCGGGCGATTGACGGCGACGGCCTGCTGGAAGCCCAACTGATCCAGCGTTGCGGTAAGGCCCGACGCATCGAGGCTGAGGCCCGCGTAGAGCTCGAGCGGCGCGGCGTAAACGCCTGCGGGTATGTCCCAACGGCGATCCTCGAACTGCCGAATCACGCCAGTCCCGACGATCAACATGTGGATCAGCAGCGCGAGGAGAACGAGCGCGGCGATCGACCGCTTGGGTGCGCGTTTGAGTATTCTGGTCAGTTTCTGCATGCGGGAGTGTGGTCGCCCGGGTCACGGAGGGCGGAAAGGATGCCGGTATTGTGGCAGTAATCAAGGCTGGAGTCGCCATGGATGGATTAGCACCGTGCAGCTACCGCACGGTTGTTGCCTGGCAAGCGAGTGGTTGCTCTTGACCGCAAGGCGCCCGACATTCCGATTTCGGTAGGATATCGACTTCCGGCCCACTTTATTCTGGCATAGAAGGATGCGTAGCTAGTGCAATTACTCTCTGCCGGGGCGGCGTCGACCGTATTGATCGTCGTTGCCCTGATCGTCTCTCTGATTCCCTGGGTTCGACATTTCACGCTCTACACAAAGCTTCAAATAAGCCTCGTAACCAGGCTCGGGCCAATCTGGGAGGATACAGAGGGGATCCGAACACACCTGTTCGGGAAAGACAGTTTTCTAGAGGAGCTGAACGAGATCGAGCGGAAGTACGGCGATCAGCTGACGGATGAGGAGAAGGGCTGGTTGCTGAATTCGCGGCGTCAGAAAGCGATTTCTGCGCGATGGTCAATCGTTGTATTTGTCGGACTTGGACTATCGTTGATCGTCGTCTACTCCACGATCGGTCGGTGAGGCTTTGGATTTCGTAGAGGTATGTCCGCGGCATGGCGACTATTGACCGCGCATTTGCTCCTGGCCACGGGCCGCCACTTAAGTAATCTGAGCTAAACTGACGGCTTCTGACCGACGGCGGTCACACGGAGCGCGGAGGGGATTCGCAGTGCTTTCAAAGAACGTTGCCTTACTCGTTCTGGTGATTGGAGTCGCATCGGCTTCCCTGGCTTCTGTCGAAGTACCGCTACCCTGGCATACGGTGTCAATTTCAAGTTCAGAGCGCGGTGGTGCAGAGCTTACTGTCTCGCTGACCGAATCGCGTCAACTGGACAAAATCTCCTTGAAGATTCGTGACAAGGATGTGGACATCCCGGATCGATGCCTGGAGGGTTTGTTCAATCCATACCTGAATGGCCTGAAGATACGCTATGGACAGTTTCACTCCGGTGAAGAGTATTGGACGGTTGAGATTCCCTTCGACGGTACTGGATCAGTCGAGCTTGAATCGAAGTTCACTCTTGTGTTCTCTGAGACAAGACTATTGTGGGCGGATCAGTCGATCCAGATTGACGACTCTGCGTGGGAAGATCGCAACGTGTGTCGACAAACGCCAGCCCGTTCACTGGAGTCAGACTAGCTGCAGCTTTTGGCCGGAAGAAGTTGGCCCGGGTCGAGTTAGAAATACCGCAAATGATGCAGTGGAGCTATCCATCGGTATGTAGCAACATGCGACCGCCGATGCTGTTGGCCGAAAACTGATGCCGGATTATGGGACATTGACCATGAATGACGATGAGTTGCGCTGGAAAAGGCTGGCGAGCGAAGCGGGGCCAGACATACCCTTGTTTCGGGTTCGCCTGGACACAATGCGGCATCCAACCAGTTCAGACGAATTTCAGCGAATGGTCCTGGAGACCTCGGATTGGGTGACGATCGTGGCCGTCACTGCAACCGGGAAAATCGTCATGGTGGAGCAGTACCGATTCGGTGTCGGCGAACTCACAATTGAGCCTGTTGCGGGCATGGTCGATGCTGGTGAGGATTCGCTGTGCGCAGCCAAGCGAGAGTTGCTGGAAGAGACGGGCTTCGGCAAGGGAAACTGGCGGTATCTGGGTTCCGTACAGGCGAACCCTGCGATCCACAATAATCTCTGTCACCACTGGTTGGTCGAAGGCGTCGAAGCCGTGCAAGCACCCGCGCCGGATCCCGGTGAGGCAATTCGTGTTCACCTCATGACATTGGATGAGCTCAGGGAGTCCATTGCCAACGGCAAACTGAAGCACCCCCTGGGGTTATCCGCATTGACTCGTGTTTTTCCACTTTGGGAGCTTCCATACGTTCCTGCTGCGGACTGACCTATGGAGGCAACGCTTATGCGCTCTTGGCCGTTACCCGTCATTCAGCGAATGTCTGCTATCCTGACGGCGCCTGGCCACAAGCGTCTGCACACGCGACGCTTGTGGTGATTGCGGTGGCTTTCCGGAGCAAAGTTATGAGAGGCATTTCTGTGATGTCAGTTTCCCCATGCGATTAATGAGAACGAGCTTGCTGGTGCTACTTGTACTGGCAGGTGCTGCTTGTCAGGCCTCGGATACCGTTGATGCCGATTTCGTTGTTTACGACGAGCGCTTCCACGATTTAATCAAGAAGGGCAGTAAGGTCGAGGTTCTGGCGAACGACTTCGGATGGGCCGAAGGGCCCGTATGGGCTTCCAGTCTCGATGCGCTGCTTTTCTCGGATCTGGCCGCCGACCAGATCTATCGCTGGGACACAACGAACGGTCTGAGCGTCTTCCTGTCCCCATCGGGGCCCTCGCCGGACGATAAGCCGCGAACCTGGGGCGGATCGAACGGTCTGGCGATCGACGCGGAGGGCCGGCTCCTGTTGGCTCAACAGGGCCGTCGAAGCCTTGCGCGCATGGGGGCACCGCTAGATGACCCGGCTCCCGACCACGACGTATTGGTGACAAAGTTCGCCGGAAGTTCGATCAACAGCCCGAACGATCTGGTGGTTCACCGCTCCGGCGATGTTTACTTTACCGACCCGCCTTATGGGCTCGCCGGCTTCGAAAACAGTCCCGATATCGAACTGGGTTTTTTCGGCGTTTTTCGGCTGTCGCCATCCGGGGAGCTGAGCCTCGTCACGGACGAACTCAAGAAGCCGAACGGAATTGCGCTGTCGCCCGACCAGTCGACCCTTTATGTGAGCAACTCCGAGGCAGGCAGTGAACGCATCATTGCGATCCCGCTCGACGACGAAGATGGCCCGGGTCAATCCAGCGTCTTCTTCGACGCAAGCGATCTGAGTGAGGATGGCGAAGGATCTACCGATGGCATGACGGTCCACCCATCGGGTTTTCTCTTCGTGTCGATTCCTGGCGGCATGGCGGTTCTGTCTCCGGCGGGTGAGCTCCTGGGCAAGATCTCACTCGGTCAGGTCACCAACATGACCCTGGATACGTCGTCATCGAAGCTCTACGTTACGACGCCGAATCGATTGTTGCGTATCGACATCCAAAACGTCAGCCCGTAGTCGTTCGAGGGTGATGTGAATCAAAACGGCCGTCTTTTTCGGAGCATTCAGCATGCCGTTGAGTGCATTTGGCTCGAGTGGGCGGCTTTCGATCCCGATTGCTCTCGATGACTAACCTTCGTAAGTCCGCTCCTACTCGAATCCAGACGTCCTTGCCGTCCAGGGTGGACCGGCAGCTTCTGACCTGATGCGGGCGCAATTGACTTCGACCGACTGCGGCGCCGGTTGAAAATCATTGGGGATTGGCGATGAAAGAAATCACTCGAATTAACCATGTCGGCATACGAGTGCGGGACCTGGTCGTCACTCGTGAGTTTTACGAAAGACTCGGATTCGAATTCATTGCCGGGCCTGTTGGTCCCGAGCCGGTTGCAATCATGGAACATGCGTCGGGCGTCAACATCAATTTCATCCTTAACGCGTCGCCGGATGCTGCTCCGACAAACCTGTTGATGGACGATGCGACGAAGCACACAGGCTATACGCACATTGCTTTGGAAATAAGCGATGCTGAGTCAGTGGAACGCCAGCTTGTTTCTGCTGGGATCCAGATCACCGAAACGGTGGAGTTTGGCGGCGCGTATTTCTTCTTCGTCCGAGACCCTGACGGAAACGTGATCGAGTTTCACCGGCCGGCAGCCTAGTTCGGGCCTTTCCGCTTTTGCCCGGATGCTGGCCCTGAACCCCCGTCGAAAGCTAGCGCCGAGCGTCCTTTCGGCTGAACGAGCCTAAAAGAAAATAGCTTCCCCCAACCCCTGGCGCACAGGCATTGGCCCGTCAGGGTGCTGACGTCCGTTGCGGAGCCAACCGCACGTGAATGTGCTAGGCTGCCCGAAAAATAATAACAAGCGGGGATAGAACGCTGGACACTTCAACGACGGCTGGCAAAGCCTACCCTGAACTTACGTGGGTCGCAGTCATAGTCGGCTGGATACTGGGCATCATTATTGCCGTGTCCATCGGCTACGCGGCCCTGGTCCTGGGCTTCTCAATTGAGGGCTCGGAACTCGCCGCCATTCTCGGCTTCGGCATTCTGCGCGGGATGCTGCGCAGGAAGAGCATCATCGAGAACAACATCGTGCAGACGATTGCATCCGGTGTGAACGGCGCTGCGTCCGGCATGATGTTCTCGGTGCCGGCGATCTTTCTCCTAGGCTACGGCGACCGCTTCGACCCGGTTCTCCTGACGTTCGGTTGCATCGCCGGTGCGTTTCTGGGTATTGCCTTCATCGTCCCGCTCAGGAAACACATGATCGACTACGAGCGTCTGACCTACCCGGGCGGGGTCGCGGTGGCGACAATACTCAAGTCGCCGGGCGCCGGCGTGCGCAAGGCGATTATCCTGGTCATTGCCGCACTCGTCAGCGCGACCGCGCACGCCATCTCGATCAAGACCGGCGTCTCCAACTGGAACTTCGGCGCGCTCATCGGCATACCGGAGTTCATGAACGGGATCTGGTACCTGTCGCTCATGACGATCGGCGTCGGTTTCATCGCCGGCCGTGGCGGTATCGCCTTTATTGTCGGCGGCTTTGTTGCCTACTGGTTCCTGTCACCGATGCTGTCGGTCACCAACAGTTTCCCGATCGATGAGGCCGGGGCAGTCGTCAGTGCGCCCGATTCGCTTCGCCTCATGCTGTATCGACCGCTCGGCATCGGCATGTTGATCGGCGGCGCCATCATGGGTGTCGTTCTCGCCGCACCGCTGATCAAGAGCGCCGTCAAGTCAATGCAGAAGGCCTCCGAAGTGGAGTCTCGCGTCGGCGGCGACGAGATGCCGATCAAGCTTCTGTATATCGCCGTCGCTGGCGCCGTTGTGCTCCTGACCTTCATGGCGGTGACCGCCGTTGAGTCGATGTCGATCGTCGGCGGTATCACGATGGCCTTACTCGGCACGCTCTGGATCTGGATGGCCGGCATCATCCTGTCCGAAGCGATCGGCCGGACCAACTGGTCGCCGCTGTCCGGCATGACCCTCGTGGGTATCACGCTGCTGATCGTGCTTACACAGGCGCTGGGTATGGATCGAGCCGACTCGATTATCGCCGCCATCATGGTGGGCGCCGCGATGTGCGTCGCCATGTCCCAGGCGACGGACCTGATGCTCGATCTCAAGACCGGCTACCTGGTCGGCGCCACACCTCGCATGCAGCAGCTCGGTCAGTTCATCGGTGCCTGGCTCGGCCCGATCGTCGTCATCCTGGTGATCTTCGCTTTGCACGAAGCTTACGGCCTGGGCAGCGACCGCCTGCCGGCGCCGCAGGCGCAGGCGCTCGCGAGCACCGTCGACGGCATCATGGGCGGCGACGTGCCTGCAGAGAAATACGCCGCCGGTGCTGTGCTCGGCGCCGTCCTGTCCGCGCTGATGGGTGGCCTCGGCATCACCGTCGGCCTGGGCTTCTACCTGCCGTTCAACATCGTCCTGACCTACTCGCTCGGCACGCTCGCGAGGGAACTCGCCAACCGGTTCAAGGGCAAGGACTGGTCAGACAACGTCGGGATACCGATTGCGGCAGGGTTAATCGTTGGTGAGGCGCTCGTCGGAGTCGGCGACGCGATAACGATGGTCATCCAGGGAGCGGCGCAATGACGACCAGTATGAAGAACATCGCGTACGCACTGCTCGCCGCCGGCTTCCTGGGCGGCGCCTATGTCACCGCGCTCGATATCGAGAGCGTCAATTGGTTCTGGTTCGGTATCGCCGCGGTCGCGGCTATCGCTGGTGTTGTTCTCGCCAAGCGTGCCGACAAGGCGATTGCGACGTCCGGCGAGATGCTCAAGAACAACCGGAGCAAGCTCAATGAATCTCTCGACAACATCGTTCGGGAGCTCGAGGCACTGGCCGACGGCCCGGAGCTCAAGGGCGAAGCCATGCGTGACTTTATCGACGACAAGCTCCGCCCGGACTTAAGGCGCTTCGCCGAGGCGCGGCAGAGCATGGTGCATCTCTACAGCCTGCAGGTGTACGCCGACATCATGAGCGAGTTCGCCGCTGGCGAGCGCTACCTCAATCGCGTCTGGTCGATGACGGCGGACGGCTACGATGAACAGGCCAAGGTCTATCTCGAACGCGCCATAGCGCAGTTCGAGGATGCGAAGAAGGAGCTGGCGGAGGCGGGTGCTGCGCAACACTGACGGTCCATCAGCAGCGTTGTTCCTGGAAGTGTTGTAGCCTGACGTCCCTGAGAACCGACCAAGAGTATTCAACCAGAGTATACTTTGACCGATTGTACCGATTCGTAAGGGCATGAGCCGTATATCCCACGATTGCGGCACGGGTTTGGACGGCGCCCAATTAATTGTTAGATTAGCGATCCATTTAAGAAGGAGAACAAGAAGTGGCAGGAAAGTTTGAGTGTTACAAAGACAAAGCCGGGGAGTTTCGTTTCCGTCTGAAAGCAGGCAACGGCGAGACCATCCTCTCGAGCGAGGGTTACAAGTCGAAGTCAAGCTGCACCAACGGCATCGAGTCTGTGAAGAAGAATTGCCTGGACGAGGCGTGCTTCGAGAAGAAGACGACGGCCAGTGGCAAATTCCGCTTCAACCTGAAAGCTCGGAACGGGCAGGTGATTGGCACGAGCCAGAACTACGCATCAGAGTCGTCTCGCGACAATGGCATCGGAGCCGTTGGCCGGGCAGCCAAGGATGCAGCTGTCGTCGAGTTGGACTAGCCTGATCGGCTGTCGACCCAACCGATAGTCCAGAAGTCGGCCCCTGACGGGGCCGTTTTCTTTTTGGGCAGCAGGTTCAGGTCACGCGACCGGAACCCACACCAACTTGGCCTCCGCCACCCGGATGTCGGTCTTCTCGAGGCCAATCTGCAGCGGTTCAATAGCTTCGGCCAGTGCGTCATGTTCTTCCTGGATGTTGATCAGCTCGTCTTCCAGGTCGCGTTCCAGCTCGATCAGGTCTCTGCGCTTGGCGTCAGCTTTCTGTTTCGCGGTTTCGAGCCGCAACTTGGCTTTCTTCGATGCCGCCCTTCGGGTTGCAGCCCGGCTCAGTGTTCTGGAGCTCATCCTTCCTCGCAGCAATCCGCCCAGCAGGTCACCGACGCCTGACATGACTTCGGACTGGGTGCGGGCTGACGCATCCACCTCCAGCTCCGCCACCCGCGCATCGGCTGTCGAAATCTGGTCCTGCAGGCGATCTATCCGGTTCGCGTACCTCTGTCGCAGTTGGCTGACCTTGGCGTCGGCGGCCTGGTCTGCGGCTTGCTCGCAGCGCTTCCTGAAATCCTGCTCACTCTCGTCGACGCGGGAGTAAAGCTTGAGGCCGGGGCACTTCCAGATCTCGATGCTGCGGTTGGCGGCCAGGTAATTCTTGACACCGGAACGCACGCCCGTCCAGAACGTCTTGTTCTGGAGCTTGGTGTTGCCCAGTTCGTAGCTGGCCCCGGCGGGTGCTTCTGGTTTGAAGTCCCGGTCGTCGTGGTCGACGGACAGGACATCTTCGACATCGATAAGGCCGTCCAGCGGGAAGATCACCGCCTCGTAGGTTTCATTGTGGCTGACCTTGGCCCGTGTTTCGTCATACAGCAGTTGCACGGTGACCGCGGCGGCCGGCGCCAGAACCGTTCCGGTCGGATCGGCACCCAGGTCTGCGGCCCAGGGCGCGGCTGCGTCCAGGTAGGCCACCTCAATGCCTGCGGCAACGCTCGGGGCGATTGCCGCCGGGGCATCCGTGGCCGGCACATCCGCACTGGCTGCAGGCGCCGGAGCCTCCGGCGCTGCCGCGGCTTCCGTCCTGTATGGCGCCATCAACGACGTCACCTGCTTTCGCGTAAAGGGACCGAAGCGGAAACACATCGAGTGTCTGCGGCTCAAGATCGTCTGTCGGTTCTTCTTGGCGAGGTGCATCACGAACTGTCGTTTCGCGAGGTTGGAGATCGTTGCGCTCAGATCAGGCATGCCACCTGATATTCCGTCGAGGATGCGACGTTTGTCGTTCTCTGTCTGCAGGCGCCCGACGATCCACGTACCTGCGTTCGACATGGCTTTGTAGTCGAGGTCGACCGGGTTCTGGGTGACGAGGACCAGCCCGACACCAAACGCCCGGGCCTGTTTGAGAATCGTCAGGATCGGTTTCTTGGATGGCGGCTCGGCGGACGGTGGCGCATAGCCAAAGGCCTCGTCCATGTAGATCAATGCGCTCAATTCGGACGTACCCGGTTTCGATCGCATCCAGGTGACCACTTTGGACAGGAGTAGCGTGACGACGAACTGTCGTTCCTCCTCGTTGAGGTGCGCCATGTAGATGATCGCGCAGGGGGTCTTGCCGTCTTTCCCGAGCAGGCTCTCGATGTCGAGCGGTTCGCCCTCGAGCCACGATGCCATCGACGGAGACGCCAGGAGACTGTTGAGCTTCATCGCAAGCTTCATGCGTTCTTTCTCGGGGAAGAACATCTCCAGGTCGAACACACCGAGCTTGCGAAACGGCGGTTTCGGGATCTGGCCGACCAGGGTCGCCAGATCGAGGTCTTTCCCCTGGCGCCACCAGGTTTCAATGATCGTGGCGATGAGTATGTGTTCCTGTCCGGATACAGGGTCGGATTTGATGCCTGCCAGCACGAGAATCGACGATACGATGCCTTCGATCTCATCGCGGAGGGTTTCGGCGCTGTGCTGCCAGTCGAGGTTCGGTGCCTTCAGCGAACCCAGTATGTTGATCGGTACGCCAATCGACGAGCCCGGGGTGTAGATCTTGAACTCGGTGTTGTCGCGAAGCCTCGCGATCCGCGCAGGCAGGATGCCGTCACCGGCGAGGTCAGCCTGGCGTTCCGCGGCCTCCTTGATAGCCAGGTCGCGCACGGTGACACCCTTGCGCCTGGCCTTGCCATCGTCCATCCACGGTTCGAGGTCATCGGCGGTACTGTCGGGGAAGTTGAGCAGGATATTGCCCATGTCACCCTTCGGGTCGAGGATCAGGGTGGGCGTCCCGCCGAGCAGCGCCTCTTCGAGTATGTTGACCCCGAGCCCGGTCTTGCCCGAGCCGGTCATGCCGAAAATGACACCATGGGTGGTCAGGGTGCTGGCCTTCAACAATACCGGGTCGCCGCCGTCGCTTTTTCGGCCAATATAGAGTTGGCCCTTCTTATCGATTT
Organism: Woeseiaceae bacterium; assembly: GCA_030065915.1. Classification (GTDB taxonomy): domain Bacteria; phylum Pseudomonadota; class Gammaproteobacteria; order Steroidobacterales; family Woeseiaceae; genus UBA1847. The sequence continues at coordinate 73,698 of JASJCQ010000005.1, read as the reverse complement.
CCATCTTGCAAAGGTACCAAATACAGACGCGTCGAACGCAATGAATCGATGCGCGTCGACGTGTTCCCGGGCTCGATCAGTCCGATGGGCTCTCTTCGGATAGCCTGCGCCAGACCGCCTTTTCAATCTCCACGACGAAGAGCATCGCGACACCGGCGGCCACTACGAAGATTCCGTCGAGGAAGGCAACCGGTCGCGTGTCGAAAATGACCTGCATGAAGGGCGCGTAGGTCATCGCGAACTGCGCCGCCGTCACCAGGCCAACGCCGATAAGCACGGGTCGCGTGCCCAGCGCGCCTTCCCGGGTCAGCGACGTGCCGTGCACATAGCGGACACTAAACAGGTAGAAGATCTCCATGACGACGATCGTATTGACGACGATGGTCCGTGCGACCTCCACCGGCAGGCCGCGTGCTTCAGCCCAGTAGTACATGCCGAATGCGCCGATCAGGAACAGCACTGAAACGAAGCCGATTCGCCACAGCAGCCGGCCGCCCAGAATCGCCTGTCCTGCAATTCTTGGGGCGCGCTGCATCGCGCCGCGCTCAGTGGGCTCGAAGGCCAGCGTCAGACCCAGCGTTGCGGCCGTAATCATGTTGATCCACAGGATCTGTACCGGCGTGATCGGAAGGGCAAGGCCGAATGCCAGGGCGGCGAGAATGGTCAGCGCCTCGCCGCCGTTGGTCGGCAAGGTCCAGCTGACAACCTTCATCAGGTTGTCGTAGACGGTCCTGCCCTCGCGGACCGCGGCGACAATGGACGCGAAATTGTCGTCCGCGAGCACCATCTCCGCCGCTTCCTTCGCTGCTTCGGTGCCTTTGCGCCCCATGGCTATGCCGACGTCCGCGCGTTTGAGCGCCGGTGCATCATTGACCCCGTCACCCGTCATGGCGACCGTAAGCCCATCGGCCTGCAACGCTTCGACGAGCCGAAGCTTGTTCTCAGGCGTCGTGCGAGCGAAAACCGAGGTCTCGAGTGCCGCGGCCCTGAGTTGATCGTCGTCGAGCGCGGCGATGTCCTGGCCGGTCCGGGTGATCGGGTCGTCCGCGAGCCCGAGCTGGCGCGCGATTTCGGTGGCGGTAGCCGCGTGATCGCCGGTGACCATCTTGACCCGAATGCCGGCCTGCCTGCATTCGGCCACTGCCCGGATCGCCTCCTCGCGCGGCGGATCGGCAAAGCCGAAAAATCCGAGCAGCGTCAGGCCCGCTTCAACGTCGCTGAACGTCAGCGATACCGCGTTCGGGTCTATGGGCTTCTCAGCCAGTGCAAGCACCCGTTCGCCGCGGGCGGCCGTCTCGAGGATACGCCTCTGCCAATAGTCACGATCAAGATCTTCGTCACCTTCGAGGCCGCGCTGGCGGCTGCACATCTCCAGCAGGCGCTCGGGCGCGCCTTTGATGTACACGGCTCCGCGCCCCTCGTGATCATGGTGCAGCGTCGCCATGAACCGGTGTTCCGATTCGAACGGTATCTCGTCGTCACGCGGCCACGACTTCCTTACGAACACCGGATCGAGTCCGGACTTCATGCCGGCGACGAGGAGGGCGGCTTCCATTGGATCGCCATCGACGCGCCATTCACCGTCTTTCAAGCGGACGGTCGCATCACTGCAGAGAATCGCGGCAAGCGTCAGCGCCTGTAGCCTCGGGAGTTGATCGATGGCGACCGGTTCTCCGCGATACAGGAAATCACCCTCCGGGTGATAGCCGACACCGGACACGTCGAACAATCGCTGGCTCGTCGTGACGCTGCGCACGGTCATTTCATTGCGGGTCAGCGTGCCGGTCTTGTCCGAACAGATTACCGACACCGAGCCCAGGGTCTCTACCGCAGGCAGCCGTCGAATGATGGCGTGTCTTGCGGCCATTCGCTGTACACCGATCGCCAGCGTAATGGTCATGGTCGCGGGCAGCCCCTCCGGGATCGCCGCTACCGCGAGTCCAACCACGGCCATGAACGCATCTGCCCACGCGTAGTCACGAAACCAGACTGAGAAGACGAAGGCTGCAGACGCGATCGCGACGATGAAGGCGCTCAGCCGCTTGCCAAAGGCATCCATCTGCCTGAGCAACGGGGTCTTCAGGGTCTCGACCTCGCCGATCATTTCGCTGATTCGACCGAGCTCGGTCTTGGCACCGGTGTCTACCACAAGGCCCGCGCCCTGGCCGGCTGCCACGAACGTGCCCGAGAACGCGAGCGATGTTCTGTCGCCAAGTGGCGCGTCGTAGGGCACAGCATCGACAGACTTGGTCACCGCCATTGATTCACCGGTGAGAATGGCCTCGTCGATCCGAAGGTTCTTGGCGCGAAGCAGGCGCAGGTCCGCCGGTACCCGGTCGCCGGATTCGACCAGCACGACGTCACCGGGAACGACCTCGGCTGCGGCGACCGTCGTCCGCTGGCCGTCTCGCACGACGGTCGCCTGGGGGTCAATCATGCTGCGTATGGCCTCGAGCGCATCCTCCGCGCGGCCCTCCTGGATGTAGCCGATCGCGGCGTTGACGATGACGACGGCGAGAATGACGCCGGCATCGATCGGATGATCGAGGAATATCGACAACGCGGCGGCAGCAAGCAGCACGTAAATCAGAACATTGTGGAACTGCATGAGCAGCCGTTGCCAGGCGCCGCGTTTCGGTCCTTGTGGCAGGAGATTGGGACCTAGGGATGCGAGTCGTCTGGCCGCTTCTTTCTCGGTCAGACCGTCGGCGCTGGCGGATAGCGCAGAGACCGCCTCATCGGTCGACTGAGCGTGCCAGCGTGTTGCGATATCGCCATCGGGCATCGACGTCGCTCACGGCTACTTGTATTTTCATTGTAGCGGCTGCCGGCGAGGAGTCAGCCGGGGACGCATGTGGATAGTGCGTATACGTGCAGGTGCAAAAGAGGCATGGCAAATGGCGCGGCTATGCGTGCGGCCAGTGCCGGAGCAGCGCGGGCCTAGACTGCGTAACCGATCGTTTTCAGCGCTGCCGCGATTTCGTTGAGAACCGCCGGATCCTCGATGGTCGCGGGCGTCTTGTACTCCTGGTTGTCGGCGATGCGCCGCATCGTGCTTCTCAGGATCTTGCCGGAGCGGGTCTTAGGCAGCCTGGCGACGACGACGGCCTGCTTGAACACGGCGACCGGGCCCACCTGCTCGCGGACCATCTTCACCGTGTCGCTGACAATGCTCTCCGGGTCGTGTTCGACGCCCGCTTTTAAGACCAGGAAGCCCAATGGGAGCTGGCCCTTCATCTCGTCCGCGGCGCCGATGACGGCGCACTCGGCGATGTCCGGGTGCGATGCGAGCACCTCTTCGATCGCGCCCGTCGACAGGCGATGGCCCGCCACGTTGATGACGTCGTCGGTGCGAGACATGACGTTGATGTAGCCGTCCGCGTCGATGAAGCCTGCATCGCCGGTCTCGTAGTAGCCGGGGAAACGCGACAGGTAGGATTCGATGAATCGCTCCTTCGCATTCCACAGTCCCGGCAGCGTGCCGGGCGGCAGCGGCAGTTTGCAGGCGATCGCGCCCACGTCGCCAGTAGCCACGTCACTGCCATCGCTGTGCAGCGTTCGAACATCCCAGCCCGGCACCGCCGGACCGACCGAGCCTGCCTTGACCGGCAACAGCTCGAGGCCGACGCAATTCGCTGCGATCGCCCAACCGGTTTCCGTTTGCCACCAGTGATCGATGACCGGCACGCCGAGCTTGTCCTCGGCCCAGTGCAGCGTGTCCGGGTCGCAGCGCTCCCCGGCCAGGAACAGCGTTCTAAGCTTCGACAGATCGTAGTTGCCGATCAGCTCGCCGTTCGGGTCCTGTTGCTTGATGGCTCGAAACGCCGTCGGTGCGGTGAACATCGCCGCGACCTTGTGTTCGCTGGCTACCCGCCAGAACGCGCCGGCATCCGGTGTGCCCACCGGTTTGCCCTCGTACAGTACTGTCGTATTGCCGTGCAGCAGCGGGCCGTAAATGATGTAGGAATGACCCACGACCCAGCCGATGTCGGACGCCGCCCAGTACACCTCGCCCGGTTCGACGCCGTAGAGGTTCTTCATCGTCCAGTAGAGCGCAACCGCGTGGCCACCATTGTCCCGAACGATGCCTTTAGGCTGGCCGGTCGTTCCGGACGTGTACAGCAGGTAGAGCGGGTCGGTTGCTTCAACCGTTACGCAGTCGTGCGGCTCAGACGCCTGCATCGCCTCATTCCAGTCGACGTCACGGCCATCGATCATCGACGCCTCGACCTGCGGTCGTTGGTAGACAATGCAGTGGTCGGGCTTGTGGCTCGCGAGCTCGATGGCCTCGTCGAGCAGCGGTTTGTACTCGACGAGCCGCGACGGCTCGATGCCGCAGGAGGCCGAGGCGATCAGCTTCGGCGTTGCGTCATCGATGCGCGTTGCGAGTTCTGCTGCCGCGAAGCCGCCGAACACGACCGAGTGCACCGCGCCTAGTCGCGCGCAGGCCAGCACGGCGACGATCGCCTCCGGGATCATCGGCATGTAGATGATGACCCGGTCGCCTTTCTCGACGCCGTTGGCAGCCAGCGCACCGGCAAAACGGCTCACATCGTCGAGCAGCTGCTTGTAGGTGATCTTGCGCTGCGTATCCGTCACAGCGCTGTCGTAGATAACCGCAACCTGGTCGCCGCGGCCGCGTTCCACGTGCCGGTCCAGCGCGTTGTAGCAGGTGTTCAGCTTCCCGCCGGAAAACCACCGGTAGATGTGCGGCTCGGGACTGTCGACGACGCTGTCCCACGGTTTCTCCCAGTCGATTCCGGCGGCCGCCTCTGCCCAGAATTCTTCCGGCGTCTCGATGGAGGCCGTGTGCATGTCCTTGTAATTGCTCATGATGCGCCTGCCGTTCTACCGCAGGCTGATTGTGTAGCAGCTCAAGGCCGGCGGCAATTCGACGTTCGGCGAATGCGTGCAGCGTCTGGCGTCTATGCAGACCTCAGCACAGGACGATGCATGGGACGATTCCTGAAACATGGCGCGGTCATTCGGAGCCCGGTTCTTCTCGCAGCTGGACGCGCTCGGTACGCTTGACGGAGGCCCTTCGTGTTGGGATCGTCTGCCGGCTTCCTGGCTCGATAACGTTGACGGTTATGTCGCGGTATTCCGGCGCTCCGGCGTAGTCGCCGTCGGCGGCTTCTATGGTCAGTTCTCGCTTCGCATCATCGTAGCGTAGCCACGTAATCCGCCGTTCTCCATCGCGGTAGGCCTCCGTGCGATCGTCGTCCTCAACCAGTCGATACTCACCGTCCGCACCGGTGTAGACATCGATGATGAGCCTGGTCTTGTCGATGAATGCCGTACTCTTTGCGTACTCGCGCCTGGGTATGATTGCGCCGCCCCGGGCCAGGATCGGCATGACGTTCTTGTCATCTTGCAGGTTAACGACCTGGTTGCCCGGGTAGTGGTGTCCATCCCACAAGGAATACCAGTCACCTGCCGGGAGCCAGGCTTGCGCGTCCGCGTTGTTGACCGGCGCTATTACAAGCAGGTCGGGTCCGAAGAAGTACTGAAGGTCGTGTTGCCAGGCCTCTTCAGCGCCCGGATATTCAAGCAGCATCGGGCGGGTGATCGGCAGACCCGATTCCGCCGCCTCGTGAGCGGCAGAGTACAGGTAAGGCATCAGCGCATACCGCAGGCGTGCATAGTCCAGCGCCGTGGCCAGGCTGTCTTTGCTGCGGTCGACCGGCCAGCGCGATTGGCCCATGCCGTGCGGTTTCCAGACCGGCGCAAAACTGCCGAATGCCATTGCCCATCGTTGATACAGGGACTCATCGGGCCCGACGCCCTTATCCCAATCGAAAAAACCGCCCGCGTCGTGACCCCAGTAGGGGAAACCCGCGAGGCCCGCCAGTTGCATGGCGCGTACCTGCGCCGCCATGTCCTCGTCGTTCGGTTTGATGTCGCCGCTCCACAGGGTGGCATAGCGCTGCGCTCCGGCCGTCATGCCGCGCACCCAGACGAACGGTCGTCGGTCGATGTCGGACCTGTCCCAACCGTCCGCCACCAGCGCCTTTGCGATGAGGAAGAACCAGTAGTTGCGCATCTCAGCCGAGCTGCGGCCGTTGGCGAGCACGATGTCCAAAGGCGCCGCCCCCTGCTCGTCAAACTCATCGATCCAGAGCGCATCGCCGGGGAACGCGAGCGACGGATCCAGGGATTTCTCGTAGAAGATCCGCCAGAACCAATTGCGGAAATCGGCGTTGGTCAGGTCCGGTGCGCTGTCTGCGAACTCGATATTGTCGATCGGCGGCAGATTGAACGCCGGGTCCCAGCCGTCCGAGAAACGGGCGATGCAACGATTGAAGTCGAGCGTCGCAACAAGACCCTGCTCGTCAAGCCAGTTTTTCCACGCTGCCGGATCGGGGTAGCGCTCAGGATCCCATTCGATCTTCGACTCGCAGCGCTTGCCACCGGCAGCACGCCATCGGTTGTCGTTGACGACATGATCGAGTGGCAGGCCGGCGTCACGGTGCTCCGTTATCTTGTCTTGCCACCATTGCTGGTCCGAAGGCGTCTCGGAGTTGTGGTCATGACCCTTGTCGGACAGCTGCAAACCGAACATGGCCTTCATTGGCAGCCTGGGCCGGCCGGTGAGCTGGGTGTAGCGGTCGAGCACATCCTGCAGTTCCGGGCCACCGATGAAGAAGTAGTCCATCTGGGCGTCGAAGCCATGCGTGTCTATCGCCATGCTGTAGCTGCCTTCGGCATTCATGACGAAGCGATTCGGGAACGTGCTGTTCAGGAAAACGCCGTAACCCAGGCTGGACAGGTAGAACGGGACGATCAGCGGCGCCTGTTCGATCGGGACCTTGCCGTAGTTGCGTTCGATCACCGTACCGGTGAGCTCGAGGCTATCGGCACGCGCGAAATAGCCGTGACCCAACCCGGTGAAGCGCTCCGAATCGTTCGGTTCGAATCGAACGATGCGTACGTCACCGTCCCGGCTTACGCCAGCCTGCTCCTGCAACACCGGTCTAGCATCGCCGCGCAGGGAAAACCGCGCGGCGAGGGTCCTGCGATCAACAGCGACTTCGAGCGAGGGGGAGCCCATAACAATGTGTCTGTCCGTCACCCCCACTTTGATGTCGCTGGCCCAGTCATGGGTCTGCACCATCTCGTAGTGGTCGTCAGGCAGCCAGGGCTCATCATCGTGCGCGGTCTGCAGGCGCAGCATCGTGTCGCCATACCACGCCACTCGAAGCGTTCTCGCACCGTCCGCCGACTCGATGTAGTACGCACGATCATCCGCGCGGAACGCCTGCCGCTCGCATGAAGCGGTCAACAGTATCAGGAACGGAACCAGCAGCAGGTGTCGTGGTATCAGCATGGCCATCAGAACCTCAGCTTGTTGAACTGTCGGCGTTGTGTGGACCGCGAGTTGGATTTCTAGAACCCGCTAAACCCTGACGCCTCCATGAATCGATACAGGCCTTTCTTCAGCAGCGATTCGCTTCGGTAGTGTTCGTAGGCTGCCGTGTGCCCCCGACTTTGTCCGTTACTCCACAGCGTTCTGAAGAATACCTGCGCGTCTCTAATCGCTGCCAATGAGTGCTGACCTTTAACGAGGACGTTCGTCTCGAGATTGAAGTCGTCCAGGTTGCGACGGGTCAGGTTGGCGGAGCCTAGCAGCAATTGAGCTTCGCCGTGGCCGTCGTCGGCAAGCAGCATCTTGAAATGACACTGTTCGTCATGGGTGTGATACCAGCGTATGTCGATGTTTTCACGCGTGAGCTCTGCGGCGACTGGAAGGTTTGGTATACCGTGTTTGTCATAGCCGAACGCGTTCTTGTTCGGGTCGAGCACGATGTGCATGGTGACACCGCGTCGCTTTGCGCGCTTCAATGCGGCGATGATGTCCCGATCCGACAGGTAGAACGTCGCGATGTCGATCTCTCCATCTTCTGTCATGTTGTCGATGATCGACAGTGCAGCGGTCTTGATCGCCCGCTCGGTGAGCACCTGGACCGTGTTCGAAGCGTCTTCAGCCGGCCGCACTCTCGGCACCGTTATCCCGTCGTGGCCTGAGAACGCGAGCACCGCATTCTCGCTAACCAGGAGATCCCGAGCCGCCTGCCCTGCGAAGCAGACGGCGACGTTAGAGTTGGCGCTGCTCGCATCATGCGGGTTAGCGGAAGTAACGAGCCCGACCAGCGTGTCTCCGTCGTCACAGACGACGACTTTTCGATGGTTCGCCTTGCAGTTGAGCATCGTAAGATAGCTTCTGAGCGTGACTCTTCCTTCCGGGTCGAATGGGTTGCCTAGCCTGCCGCGTCCTGCGTTGCCGAGGGGTTTGACGAAGCAACGCCACAGGAACGAGTAAAAGGGGTTGCTGTCTCGCAGAGCGGCAAGGTCAGTAATGACGACACGAATACCGGCCGCCTCAAGTGACTCAAAGAACGTGTTCCGGATCGATCCGTAGACGGTGTTGATCGGGTCCGTGATGACAACGATAGTGATGTCCGGATGCTTTTCTTTCTGCTCGAGCAGTGCGTCAGTCAGCTCGCGCGCCAACGATCTGTAGGGGGCTTCGATGTGCATCTCGAAATCGTTGTACAGGAACACGTCAAGCAGGACGAGTCGCCGAGCTCGACGAATCGTGTCGAATACGGTGTCGAAAATCACCTGCTCGCTGTGGCTGACACCCTCCGCGTCGACCCAGGTCGTGTCGGCAAGGAAACGCACGTAGTCGGCCGCGACAGGTTCACCTGCATAAGACAGGCCGGCGGGCATGCGTCGGTGCCAGGGCCGCTTCTTCTTGCGGTTGAGAGCTGGCGGGTTGGAGCCGGAAGCAGGGCGCTCGTGCATACACCTATCATCTACGCCTGCAGGCGCGGAACTGCAAGTGGGACGAATCAATCAAGGAGCGCAGCAATCATAGGCACTTCAATTCTCCGTTCGATAGCCTGGCAGCGAGTGTATTGGGCAAGTCGGGAGTTGCCGCCTGTTCACGATCGCGCAGCACGGGCCACAATTCCTGGGTGATTTGGAAACCCTGCCGCACTCGATTATCGCCAAAGTGTGCGTGCCGGGAACCCGTGTATGTCTATCCGGCGTTCGACACACTGTCCTCGGCATCGTCCAACAGGATGGGTGACCCGAGCTGCAACAGGACGTCTGCCAGCGGTACCGGGCGACCGACGCCAAAGCCCTGGGCGTAGTCGATGCCCGCCTTTTGCATGCGCTGGAAGATGAGCTCGTTCTCAACGTGTTCTGCGATCGTCGATGCCCGCATGACCTTGGCGATCTCCACCATCGACGCGATGATGGCCTCCGACAGCGGGTTCTGAAGGATGTCACGCACAAACACGCCGTCGATCTTCACGTAATGGACGGGCAGGTCCTTGAGATAGGCGAACGAACAGTACCCCGTGCCGAAATCGTCGAGCGCGACCATGCAACCGATCCTGCGCAGTCGCCGGATAAATCGCTGCGCGCGCTCGAGGTTGCGGACGACGGCCGTCTCCGTGATCTCGAAACACAGTGAATCCGGTGAGATGCAACTTTCCGAAACGCAGGTTTCGACGAAGTCGATGAAGTCATCATCGGCGAGTGACTGCGCGGAGACGTTGATGCAGAAACGCGACAGGTTCACTTCGACCATGTTGTCGGCTTTGCTCAGCTGGTCGAGCGTCTGCTTGATGACCCATCGGTCGATGGCCGACATCATCTGGTAGCGTTCGGCCGACTCGATGAAGGAGGCGGACGGCATTGTCTCGCCGGACGCATCGAGCATGCGGATGAGTACCTCGTAGCGTGCAGGCCCTGCGTCGTCCTTCAAGGACATGATCGGCTGCGCATGCAGGGCGAAGCGCCCTTCGATCAACGCATACTGCAGGTCGTTGACCTGATCGAGATCCGTGCGGCGCTGCGCCACACTGGCGTCGGCGTCCTGAAACACGACGTAGCGGTTGCCGCCGCGACTCTTGGCAGACCGAGCTGCCATCTCTGCTGTGTTCAGTGCCGCCGCGCCATTGGTCGCGACGCTGGGCAACAGGACGACGCCGATGCTCGCCGCGATCTCGATATTGACGGTTTCGTACCGCACGCGCTCGCGCGACATCGCGTCCAGCATGAGTTGCGCCCGGTCAACGACGGATGCTTCATCGGCGCCGCGAAGAAACAGCCCGAAACAGTCACCTGACAGGTGACAGACCGCATCATTCTTGTTGATAAAGTCGTCCAGAACATCCTGGATATGGTCAATCACCCGGTCGCCGGCCACGTGCCCGTACTTATCATTGATGACATGCAGCTTGTCGACGTCGACATACAACAGTGCATGCGACTGCTCGGGATCGTGTTTGAGCGTCTTGTCGATGTAGTCCAGCAGGTTGTGTCGCGTGAAGTGCGTCTTGCGGAGCTGATTCGCCGCCTTTGCCAGCGCGTGGATCTTGATGCAAATCGCCTTGGCCAGGCGCACGTCGTCGCGCGTGAAGCGCGCCTCACGTATGAGCGTGAAGATGCCGACCACGTCGTCTTTGGCGTTCAGGATCGGGCAACACAACACCTTCGGGTCCGAGCTGGCAATACCGGCGGCGACGCGAATCTTGATGTTGGCATCGGATAGCAGGACTCTGCGATGGGTCTTGGCGGCGGTCACGAGACCGCCGAGCGTCGTCATCACAGCGCGCGACGTCGATGTTTCCGCCATAAGACTCGCGGGCCATGTCGCCTGAACGCCCTGGTCGGGCATCAGCACCGCCGCCATCTCGGACTGGAAATGCCTGGCCGAGCGCCCGAGCATCTGTTCGATCTGCGTACCCAGCGGTTCCTTGTCATCGAGCTCATCGAACTTGACGAGAAGCTCGAGGCCGCGTTGTCCTTCCTTCGACATTCGTCGTATCGAGGACAGCTCCGAGTTGATCTCCAGCTGGCGTTCGATACACCCGAGGATCGGTGCCACTTCTTCGTGCGTGAACTCGAGGCTCATCGGGTGCGACGCGTCGACCTGGATGCTAACGGTGCCCATAGTGTGCTCACGCTCGCTGCCGCCTATGTAGAACACATAGACGAAGTGGTTGTTGCTTAAGCGCTCGCAAAAGCCGATGCCAGGGACAGGTTCTCTCAGGAAGGGGGATACGGCCCAGCAATCGCGGGCATCGCTATCGGGGCCGGCCCAGACGAGCTGGCCGGCGGAGTCGTGTATCGCGACCGATATGACGTTGCCCAGCGTTTCCACGATCTGTCGCGAAAACAGGTTCAACGATCCGATGTCGAGATAATTCTCGATTCGCTTCGTACGCATGCGTCTGCCGGTTTCCTTAAGGATTCAGGGTAGTTATCGGATGCCGGCGACGAACCTTGAGGGCTGAATCGGCGAGCCGGCATCGGGGGGCGCAGATCACGCCGGGACGGAAAATCCAAACCACTTGCGACAAAGAAGGAAAAGCAGGTGCTTTTTTTGCAACAGATGAGGCGATCGACCCTCAAATTCCGCTATAAGTAGGTAGTAACGACCTATAAACGTGTCAAGCACAAAGTAGGGTCGGTGGCTCGTGCAGGACCGGCTAGGCCGCCAGTACCCCGGAGAGGTGAAGTATGAGCACTCTGATTTCGCAGATCGACAAGGCCGAAACCCGTTTCAAGGACTCGACCGACCGGCGCGACCAAATCCTTGCCGAGCTCGCCAAGCTCGGTGCCGGCGAGACGCCCAACTGGGAGGTACTTGACCAGCGCGCCCGTTACAAGACACGGCTGGAGCGACTCGGTCGCAATGCCGAGGCCGACGCGATCGCCAACGCGGAGCGTGTCGAATTCAACCCGCTGGAACGCATTCTCGATGCCAACGAGCTGTCGAGTATCGCGTTCTTCGAGCGCGGCGTGCTCGCGTCTCGTGCCGTCGCACGCGTGCAGATTCGGGCCGCCAGCGGGCAGGTAACGGGTTTCGGCAGTGGCACGATGATTAGCCCACGCCTGTTTATGACCAATAACCACGTCATCTCGGATGCGGCGACGGCCGCTTCCAGTACGATCCAGTTCGAATATTTGTCGGGCGTTACCGGGCCGCGTGAGCCGCTGACGTTCCGGATGGAGCCGAACGCATTTTTTGAGACCGATGCCGCGCTGGACTTCACGATCGTCGCCATCGAAGAAAGCAATGACAACGGCATCGAACTCAGCTCGCGCGGCTGGAACCCGGTGATCGCACCCTCCGGGAAAGCAACGGTCGGCGAGCGCGTCAACATCATCCAGCACCCTGGCGGGGAGCGCATGCAGGTCACGGTGAGAGACAACACGATAATCGGCGTCGTCGACAGCTTCCTGCACTATCGAGCAGACACGCAGCCGGGCTCATCGGGCAGCCCGGTATTCAACGATCAGTGGGAGATGGCCGCTTTGCACCACGCGGGTAAGCCGAAGCGAGACGCAAACGGGCGCATACTGATGACGAACGGCCAGCCCTGGACCGGGTTGCGCGTCGACATCCCGCGCATCGCCTGGGAGGCCAACGAGGGCATCCGCATCAGCAAGATCGTGCAACATGTCAACGGATTGAATCTCTCCGATGCGCGTAAAGCGCTCTGGGACGGTGCGCAGTCGGTCCCGCCCGTCATCGATATCTGGTCGCTGTTCGGTATCGACGTTAACGAGCTCAATGGCGTCACTCCTGTCAAAGGCACGCCGTTCTTCCGCACGACGGATGAACACGGCAATCCGGCGTGGCTGTTTCGCGTCAGCTTCGGACCGGCGCCGCTGGCAGATATGGGCGCGAGCCCGAAAACGCCCAAAGTCACGGCGATGCCGGGGCCGAGCGACGCGCCGCCGACATCGACCGGGTTGGATACGATGCTTGCCGCACGCAAGATCGTCGAGGATTTTCACGTCGACGGCCCATACTACGATGCTGCCGCCGACGCGGACGCTCGCGACGAATACTGGCAGAACGTCGATTTCGATCGGCCGTCTGCGCAGCTGTTTCCTGCTCTGCAGTCTCATCTCGAAGCGACGCATACGGGCCGTCACTCCTACCGCCGGGCGCGCCATGAATTCCTGTATCCGGCCATCGACCTGCACCCCGATGGCCAGCTGCGGAATATCTATTCCGGCACCTTGTTCTCACCCGTCGAAGCCATTGCCGCCGAACTCAGTGCATTGATCCCGTTTGCCGAGGCGATTGGTGTCGAAGTGACCGAAGCTACGCTTGGCCAGATATTCGCGGACGACGATCTTTGGGAGGATCTCGAGAATTCCACGCAGTTGTCATTCAACTGCGAGCACGTCGTTTGCCAGTCGTGGTTTGACAAGCGCCAGCCGATGAAGGCAGACATCCATCATCTGTTCGCCTGTCAGCCCGGCTGCAACAGCTTCCGCAGCAATATTCCCTACTGGCAGTTCGATCCGCTCGACGAGGCTGTACGCGAGGACTGCGGTCGACGCGAGGGCAACAACAAGTTCGAACCGAACAATGGCAAGGGCGCCGTCGCGCGAGCGACGATGTACTTCCTGATGCGCTATCCCGGTGAGGTCGGTGACGAAGCGCGGGAACTGGCCAAGAGCCGGACCAAGATCCTCGTTGACTGGCACAAGGAGTTCCCGGTCGACGAGTACGAACGCCACCGCAACTGGCTAACCGAGAAAGCGCAGGGCAATCGCAACCCGTTCATCGACTTTCCCGACAAAGTCACACAGGCGCTGCTCGAACGAGGGTTCGGCTAGCGCTGAATCGGCGCCGCTCGGCAAATCGAGCGGGCTCCGGTTCGCAGGTCTCGGGCGAGTTGTCACCCGGGTCGAGTGCCACGGCATACGTCTGACGCGGCTGCCTGCCGCGGCGCAGCCGCTCTCCTGATCGTTGGTTGCAGTCGAAATGAGGCCGTCACTCTGAGCCCCAATTCTGTGCGCCAGGTCCGGGATTACGCTCGATTTGCTGCCTATTCTGAGCCCAGGTACGCGAGTTTCAGGTGATTTCCATGCGAAACACTTTACATATTCTGCTTCTAGCCCTGCTGATCGGTGCAGCGGTTGATGCCAGAGCCCAGGGCGTGGGGGACAAGGCCGGCCACAGTCTCGAGATCGAAATCCAGTCTCCGTCGTCCGGATTCGAGGTTGACGACGGAACGACGAACATCGAGGTCGAGGGTATTGCATCGGCGATTGGCGGCGTGCGCTATCTCGACATCATGTTCGTCATGGACACGTCGACCAGCCTGAAGAAGGTCGATCCGAAGGATTTCCGGGCGCAGGGCGCCATCGGTCTCGTAGAAAACCTCTCGCCGAGGAGCGATATCAAGATCGGTGTCGTCAGCTTTGATCGCAAGAGCGAACTCGCGCAGCCGATGACGTCGGATCGCGATGCCGTCATACGGGCGCTCAGAGCGTTGCCGCGTTCTGGAAGTACCAATCTCGCGGCCGGCATTGCCTCAGCGGCGAGGGAGCTCGATCGCAACGGGAGAGAAGGTTCTTCTCGCGTCATCATGCTGTTCACCGATGGCATGTCCAACCAGAGCAAGGCGTTTGAGGCAGCCGTGCAGGCGGCGAAACGCGGCATCACGGTACAGACCATGCTGCTTGGATCGAGCAACCGCGGCACCGAGACATTGAACACGATCGCCTGGGCGACGGGCGGCAGCTTCGTCCGCGTCGAGGACCCGAGAAAGTTGCCGGAAGCCTTTCTCAATCTCCGGACGACGGGTGTCGAAAGCGTGACGCTCAGCGTCAACGGTTCAGAGCCGGTCCAGGCGCAACTGGCCGGCGGCACGTTCTCGGCGGATCTCCCGATCGAGATCGGCGAGAACCGCATCGTCGCCTTCGCGACCAGCCTCGCTGGCGCCACCAAGGAAACCGAAATCACCGTCAACGTGCGCGATGCGAGCTGTGCGGCGCTCGAGGTGACGGCGCGAAACAACGGGCAACCGGCACTGTCGCTCAACGATCGTTCCGTTCAGATCGTGGTTGACGCGTCTCGAAGCATGTGGGGACAGATCGACGGCGTCTCAAAGATGGAGATCGCGAAGAACACGCTGGATTCCCTGTCTTACCGGCTGCCCGACGACCTGGATCTCGCGCTGCGCGCTTACGGCAACGCCAGCGCCAGTGAAAGCAATAACTGCTCGGACTCAAGTCTCCTCGTGCCGTTCCAGGATGGCAATCGCTCGTATATTCGTCAGGCGATTGCAGGCCTCAAGCCGACCGGACAGACGCCGATCGCCTACGCGCTGAACCAGGCGGCCCGGGACTTCGACGGACTTCAGAACGAGAAGACCGTCATTCTCGTCAGCGACGGCATCGAAAGCTGCGGCGGCGATCCCGTGCAAGCGGCTCGCTCGCTCAAGCAGCAGGGCATCGTCGTGCACCTGATCGGCTTCGGGCTTGGCAGTGCGGCCGACGAAGACACGGCCAGCTTGCGAGCCGTAGCGGATGCATCCGGCGGGCGCTACGTCACTGCGAGCAATGCCGAGGAACTCGAGGCGGCGCTGGCGGAAACGGTTGCCACGTCGTTCAGCGTGTTCCGAGGCAGCGCCGAGGTTGCGAGCGGTTCGCTGGGTTCCGCCGGCGTGATGCTATTGCCCGAAGGTGAGTATCGCGTGCAGCTCAACAGCTCACCGCCGATAGAGACCTTCGTGCAACTGGCGCCGCGCGATCAGCTGACGCTGACGATGGATAAGTTCGGCGACGAAGTGTCGCCGGTGGAACTCCGGGGTGAACTGCCGCACACGAAGTGCGACGATCCGGCATCGGGCGATCAGATGCTCGGTGCGCTCCCGGACTAGCAAGCCGCCGCGGTCGGTTTCTTACGACTCGGTAGCTTCCTCTTCGCGACCTTCGGTACTCCCCGGGGCGCTGACGACCGGGATGAGAATCAGCGTCTTGATGTCCTCTTTGTCTACCGTGGTCGGGTCGTTGATGTAGTTTTCCATCGTGTGATCGGCGAGTTTGACGTTGTTGGCTTCGGCCCAGTCCACGATCTCCTTGTACGTATCGCCGACCTTTTGATAGGGGCCTTGGTGAATCGTGCGTACGCACAATTGCGAACCGATCGTAACGGCCTCGATGTCGCCATCGCCTTCGAGCGGTGATTCAACCGTCATGCCGATGAGCATTCGCTGCTTCGACGTAAACATCTTCCACAGCATCTTCATCGGCCCGCAATGGCGCATCTCCTGCCAGTCGATGTCCATGTAGCGTACGTACGGCGCGCCGGTTCGATCTCCGCCTTCAGCAGCGATCTGCTTGTTTATGCGAGGGAAGGCGTCAGCCAGTAACTTCGGAATCTTCCACATTGGCGCATTCCGGGCGATTTCGAGTCCGTGCACAGGTGGTTGCTGCTGTATCTCAATCTCGAGGCTCATAGGTGACCTCCGTCTCCTCCCAGTCGAGCCTACAAGAGTAGCGTCCGCGTCAAAGACTGCAAATTCAGCGGAGAACAGGCTGCGCCACGATCGCAGCGCCTGGTGCCGGACCGTGTAGCGTTTCGCCTGATTTATTCGACGCGCGCAGCCAGCAACAACTCGAATGACGGTGCGCCGCTGGTGCCGATGCTTGCCAGGGTGCCGCTCAGCGTGATGCGGACGGCATCGATGTCCGGGTCGAAACCATCACCGTCCGGATCGCCTGGATAGCTGAAAGTTCCGGATCCGTCGTCGTATTCGATTGACCCTATCGTGACGCCTGGCGGGACGGGTGAGCCGGTCGTATCGAGAACGATCGGGCCACCGGGCAGGCAGGCGGCTGTAATGCACAGTGCCAGCTCGTCCGGTATGTCGTCGGTGATGATCAGGCTGTTGTTGTCAGGAGAGAGCGAACCGTTGTTTGTGATCGAGATCGTGTATCCGACAACCGCTAATGGAATCGCCTTCGGGTCGTTCGTCAGGTTGACCGGATCCGACAGCGTTTCCACCGACTTCGATGTAACGAGGTCGACCTCGAAATTCGCATGAAACGCTCGGGATGCCGCGACGACGCCAGCGGACTCGTTCGTGTGATTACGTTCCGCGTCATTGTCGATGTCTTCGTCGATCGTCAGCCCGATGCTTCCGGCGGACTGGCTGCAGCGTCGCACCCAGCCGCCGTTGTTGCCGTTGCGTGTGTTGGCGGACGCGACTGCGAGCGGTGTGTTGCTGAAGCCTGTCGCGTAGCCGTTGATGAAGCATCCGTTCGAGAAGCCCTGGATGTTCGCGGGCGTTCTGAGCGATTGCAGCTGGATGGTATTGCTGAACGCGTCGACGAACGTCGTGTTGGCGGCGTTGTCGATCGCGAGTATCGCAATGCGCTCGGGTGTCGTGACACTACCGGCGGACGACTCTGCGCGCTCGAGTGTCACCTGGAACGAGCTCGTTGTTATGTTGCGCAGGCCGACGTCCATGAACGGTATCGAAGACGTGTTCGGTGGATTGCCCGACTCGTTGTTGATCGTCTGGATGCTGCCGAGCATCGCTGGCGTTGTGCTGAACGCGGTTGGAAAGGTCAGCGAATCCCACGCCGTCGAGATGAAGCGGGCCGCGAAGCTCGTCGTGACGTGCTCGAAAGCGACGACGCGCGAGCCGTCCGGCAGCACGTGATCTCCCGGCTCGATGGCGAGGTAGGCGGTCGGCATCGCGACATGGGGTCCGTCGTTGGCGCTCGGTTCAACCTGCAAGACCTGGAAGCCGCTGGTCGTGACGTTTCGAATGCGCAGCGTGGACGGATCGGAACCATCAGTCGTCGGTAATGCGAACACGAGCGGGGTGCTCGAGAAAGGCTGCAGAAAGGTCACGCTCGTCCAGCTCGGCGTCGTGAACGTATCGTTGAGTGTGACCGCGCCCATCTCCAGCTCGAACGCGCGGACCGGCCCCGCCAGGAGCAGCGCGAGCAGCGGCCAGAGCCGGATTAGCCTGTTTCGTGTAGCGATCATTGCTTGCACAGTACGGGCAGCCGATATAGCTGATCACTATAACGCGGTGGCCTCATTCCAGCAGTGTCACCGGTCACAGAAAGCCGTGAAATCCCTACGTTTTTTGATGCCCGGCGGAACCTATTTCGGCGGGTCATCGACTACAATCAGGGCATGGAATCGTTCGACTACATCGTTGTCGGCGCAGGTTCCGCCGGTTGCGTATTGGCCAATCGACTGACTGAAGACGAGGGGGTGCGTGTCTGCCTGATCGAGGCGGGCCCGGTGGACAGCCATCCGCTGATTCACATACCCATGGGCTTCTCCCTGATGGGTGAAAACAAGACCCTCAACTGGTGCTTCGACACGGTTCCGCAACGGCATCTGAACGGCCGCCTGGGCTACCAGCCGCGCGGTCGGGTGCTCGGCGGCTCGAGCTCGGTGAACGCGATGATCTACATTCGTGGCACGGCCGCGGACTACGGTCGTTGGGAAGAGGCGGGCGCAACCGGGTGGTCGTACCGGGACGTTCTGCCCTACTTCAAACGGGCAGAAGACCAGGAGCGCGGCGAGAGTGAGTACCATGGCACCGGCGGACCGCTGTCCGTTAGTGACCTCAGGTACAAGAACCCGCTGAGCGACATGTTCATCGACGCATCGCTTGCGCTCGATCTGCCCTCAAACGATGACTTCAACGGTGAGACCCAGGAGGGTGTGGGCTATTACCAGGTGACCCAGCGAGATGGGCGCCGCTGCAGTGCGGCCGTTGCTTATCTCGAACCGGCCAGGAAGCGAAGCAACCTCACCGTCATCACCGGGGCGCAGGTCGACAAGCTCATTATCGAAGATAAGCGTGCGGCGGGGATTCAGTACACGAACGGCGACGGCATAATGCGGCTCAAGGCTAACCGCGAAGTGCTGCTGTCTGCCGGCGCGTTGCAGTCACCGCAACTCCTGATGCTGTCGGGCATTGGCCCGGCCGCTCATCTCCAGGACAACGGTATCGATGTCGTCCACGATTCGCCCGACGTCGGTCAGAACCTGCAGGATCATTTCGACTACACGATCATCCGGCGCGTCAAATCATCGCAGGCCATGGGCTATACGCTGTCGAGAGCCCTGCGCGCGATCCCCGATTACCTGAATTACCGCAAAGGCAAGGGTCCGTACACGTCGAACCTTGCCGAGGCCGGCGGATTCATTCGCACGTCGAGCGAAGAACCCGAACCGGACATCCAGCTGCACTACGTGCCCGGCATCGTCGATGACCATGGCCGCAAGCGACACTATGTCGCAGGCATCTCCTGCCACATCTGCGTGCTGCGTCCCGAAAGCCGCGGAAGCGTGACGCTGAAGGATGCCAGCCCGCGCTCCGTCCCGAACATCGACCCGAATTTCCTGGGCACCGACGACGATCTCAATCGCACGCTAAAAGGTGCAAGACTCGTGCACAGGATCCTCGATGCGTCGGCGTTCGACAGCATCTCTTCGCGACCGATGTACGCGGGCGCGGGTGCGAGTGACGAAGAGCTGATCCACGACATCCGCAGTCGAGGTGACTCGATCTACCACCCGGTCGGCACTTGCCGCATGGGATCGGATGCAGCCTCGGTCGTTGATCCGGCAGGCCATGTTCGCGGTGTCGAAGCGCTTCGCGTCGTCGACGCGTCCATCATGCCGACCCTGGTCTCAGGCAATACCAACGCGCCGACGATCATGATTGCGGAGAAGATCGCGGATTCGATCAAGTCTGCCGCGTAGGGCGCTCGCTGACCGTCGCCGCTGTTCAGGCGGCTCGGCGTCTCAATCAATGCAACCGCGGAATCGTTCGTTAAGCGTTGTGAAAGCCTCTTACGTTTCGAGAGATTTTGAGATTATGTCGAGTCCATATTGACATAGTGTACAAATGACACTACTGTAAGTGTCAATTCAACACGAAGTAGTCAAATGGCCTACACCTACGAATATCCGCATCCCGCCGTCACCACCGATATCGTCATCTTCACGATTCGCCACGATGAGCTCAAGGTTCTCCTGATCAACCGGGGACGGCCGCCATTTCAGGGCATGTGGGCCTTGCCGGGTGGTTTCGTCAACCTGGACGAAAGCCTGGAGCAGGGCGCCCGCCGGGAACTCGAGGAGGAGACGGGTGTTTCTGACGTATACCTCGAACAGCTCTACACCTTTGGCGAGCCTGACCGGGACCCCCGCGAGCGGGTCATCACCGTGGCCTATTACGCGCTCGTGCCGACCGACGAGATCGACATCAAGGCGGGCTCGGATGCCGAGGGCGTCAGCTGGATCGGCATGCAGGAACTCCCCGAACTTGCCTTCGATCACAGCGAGATTCTCGACATGGCCTTTGAGCGCCTGAGCGCCAAGCTCGATTATTCGACGATTGCGTTCCAGTTCATGCCGCCGGAGTTCACGCTGTCCGAGCTGCAGCACGTATACGAGGTCATCCACCGCAAGCCCATCGACAAGCGGAACTTCCGGAAACGAATTCTGGGCCTCGACCTGATCGAGGAAACCGGCGAGGACAAGCGAGACGGTGCGCATCGCCCCGCCAAGCTTTACCGAGTCAAAGATCCAGGACGGATCGACATCATCAAGTGAGGTGCATCATGTTTATCAACTACTACAAGGGTGAACCCAACAGCTACGTCTTGAGCCACAGGAACGGCAAACTCAAGAAACACGGCGCCGGCATCAACTTCTTCTACATGCCACGCACGACGTCCATCGCCGTCATACCCGTCTCAAGCCAGGACAGCCCATTCATCTTCAACGAGACGACGGCTGACTACCAGGAGGTCTCCATACAGGGCACGCTGACGTACCGGGTGACGGCGCCGACCGAGCTGGCGAAACGACTCGACTTCACGATCTCGCCGAAGACACATAACTACACGGGTGAGGATCCCGACCACCTGGTTGAACGCCTCGTCAACAGCGTCCAGGCGCAGATCCGTAACGAGATTAACGGTCTCGGCCTCGAAGACGCGCTGACACGTGTGAAGGACCTCGAAGAGAAAGTCAAAGCGGACGTCCGAAACTCGCCGGAGCTCGACGAGCTACATGTCGTCCTCGAGGGGCTGCATTTCTCGGCGATCCGGCCGACGCCGGAGATGCAGAAAGCGCTGGAGGCCGACTTTCGCGAAAGCCTGCATCGACGTGCCGACCAGGCGATCTATGCACGCCGCAAGTCCGCCGTCGACGAGGAGCGCAAGATTCGGGAATCGGAGATGAACACCGACGTCGAACTCGAGAACCGCCGAAAAGATCTTGTCGACATGCAGGCCCGCAACAGCCTGGCGCTGGCCGAAGCCGAGGCGAAAGCTGAGGAACTGAAGCTCGAGCCATACGGTGAATTGCCGCCACAGGCGCTTGTCGGACTCGCGCTGAAGGAATGGGCCGCCAACGCCGGAAGGATCGACAACCTGAGCATCACGCCGGATCTCTTGAGCAAGGTTGTGTCTTTTGTGTCGCAGTCCGATGGCGAACGCGCCGCCTGAGCTTAGTGTCATGCCACGCGCACACTATGAGAACGTGATCATCGTAACTCGGAACACCGAGCTCGATGATCTCGTGCGGCGTTTCAACACGAAGGCGCAGGCGAAGTTCTACCTGAAGCGGGCGGGACAAAGCTTCGATGCCATCGAAGAGGCACACGAGACGCACCAGGCCGTGCTGACAAGGCTGCGGCAAGCGATCCCCAATACGATCAAGTCGCAAACGATTGGCAGGGAACTGGTGCCGCGCTTCATGTTCGGCGACGACGACCTCGTGATTACAGTCGGGCAGGACGGGCTGGTTTCGAACACGGCCAAGTATCTCAGCGGTCAGCCGATACTGGCCGTTAACCCCGACCCAGATCGTTTCGACGGCGTACTGTTGCCGTTCACGACGGAGACGGTCGAACCGCAACTGCATATGACCTTGTATGGACCGCACGCGGACGAGCACACACAGTCAGTCACGCTCGCGAGAGCGTCCCTGCAGGACGGGCAGACACTGCTGGCCTTCAACGATTTCTTTATCGGCGCCAATTCTCATGTATCGGCACGCTACGTGATCGAGTCTGGCACACGAAGAGAAAACCAGTCGTCGTCCGGCATCATTGTGTCGACCGGTGCGGGTTCGACCGGCTGGCTGCAGTCAGTCTACGCGGGCGCCGCCGGCGTCGTCGAGGCCCTCGGCGGCACGGTCCTGCCACCGCCTGACAACGGACGATTGCCCTGGGATTCCGAGGACCTCGTCTACTCGGTCCGCGAGCCATTCCCCAGCAGGACGACGCAGACGAGCATCGTGCACGGCATCATAAACCGGAAAACGCCGCTCCGGATCACCAGCCAAATGCCGACTAACGGCGTCATCTTCAGCGATGGTGTCGAGGCCGACTATCTCGAGTTCAACTCAGGCGCAGAGTTGACGATCGAAACCGCGGCGCGCAAGGCCAACCTGATCATACCGTTTTCAGAGGCCCGGCATTGCGCAGCGGCAGGTTCCTGACGGGCGCGACTTCGAGGTTTGGCTATTCGCGTCTATCCGCGATGTGGCTGTCTATCCATCTCGAGTACGCGGAGATTCGAACCTGAAAGGCTAAAGTTCCGTACAAACCACCCACGAAGTCGTCGAGGTCGCCCTCGTAATACTGCCAGCTCGAAAGACCAATGAGGAAAGGTCGCCCTTCGACAACGGCCACTGCGGGTCCACCGCTGTCCCCCGAGCCGTGCATTCCCTCGAGGGGCAGCGCAGACTCCGGCGGATCAAATTCGTAGGCAAGCCAGTGTTTCGAGGTTTCGGCAATGATGTTTTCGCAACGCCGAAGTTCTCGGACCGCTTTCGTCGCTGCGACCTCGCCCCGGACACCCGTGCCCGTGCTGCCGCGACCGAAGATCTCGACACGCAGGCCGCGCTCGTCATCTCCTCGGTAGAGCGCGATAGGCTCAGCGCCGTCAACAGGATCGGCGAGTTCGATCAGTGCAATATCGCTTCTGGCCGACAGCTGCCTCATCAGCGCTTCGCTGTCGCTTTCCAATGCGCGGGGAGTAAGATCCGAATAGCCCGGGTGGACAACGACCCTGGCAATCTCGTAGCTGTCCCCGGCGATCGATAGCTTGTGTCCGGTGTAGTCGTAGAAGATCGTATGGGCGACGGTCACCAGCCAACGATCCGAGATGAGCACGGCATGTCCCTCGTGAGGAAGGTCCACGAGGTAACCCGGCCCGGGCTCGGGCACCCGGTATTCTGTTGCGTCGACGTCGTGGCGAACAACGATGGCAACGCTGTCGGCATACAACGCCAACAGTGCCGTCACGACCAGGAAGTTGGCTACAGTTTTGCGAGACACAGTCGTCCTTTTCCAGCCTGCCTGCGGCGCCGCCTGGTGCGCCGATTCGTGAGCGCGGCCCGAGGCGGGTTGTTGCAGGACCCCTCCAAACATGCATGGAGTCTCGAGTGCCCGGCGCGGCCGCCGAGTATGCCGCATAGTACGGGAATGGAACTTACTCGCAATTTTTTCCTGCAAGGCTTGCATTCTTGACTGATCGGTTCTATATTCACGACCGTACGTTCAAGAATTAGCTCCACGATATGGCTCGAAGCACCACAACCCGATCCGTCGGCCGACCTCGCGAGTTCGACAAGGAAGCTGCCCTGGAGGCGGCTATGGATGCGTTCTGGGCGAAAGGTTACGAAGCCACGTCGATGACAGACCTGTGCTGCTGCACGGGCTTACACAAAGGCAGCCTCTACCAGGCGTTCGGAGACAAGCACAAGCTGTTTATGGAATCCCTGCATCACTACGCGGACGTGGAATTCCGCGAGGTCGCGGCGGTCGCGTACGACTCCGAGTCGCCGCTCGAGAACATCCGCGCCATGGTCGACAAGATCGCGTCAGAAGCCAAGAGCGAGAAGGGCTGCATGATGGTGAACACCATGGTGGAGCTGGCCCCGCACGACCCGGAAGTGCGCAACGCCCTGAAAGCCATCAGCTCCAAACGTATGCGGTTCATGGCCGACATGATCGGCAAGGCGCAGCAGGCGGGCGAGATTCGTGCCGAGCTGGAGCCTGAGAAGCTCGCGCTGCAGCTGATGGTGACGCTGGCGGGCTCGGCGACCCTGGTCAAGGCCTTCATGGACGGGCAACCGCTTCTCGACAATATCGAAAATTTGATCGACAGCTGGGTCTGAGTTTTTTTGTCTAATTTATGACCGATCAGTAAAGAATAGTAACTAAAAGTTATAACGGAGATAACCATGGGTTCTTACTTCAAGGCCATCGACCGCTTCGCGGCGGCACTGACACATCGCGTCATTCGCCACCGCTGGCTCGTGCTGGTCGGCGCACTGCTCGCCGCAGCGCTGATCGGCTCGGGCGCTACAAGGCTCGAGTTTTCCACCAACTACCGCGTGTTCTTCTCGGAGGCCAACCCCGAGCTGCAGGCTTTCGAGGAACTGCAGAACACGTACACGAAGAACGACAACTTCTTCTTCGTCGTCGAGCCGAAAGCCGGCGGCGCCTTCGACCGCGACACCATTGCGGCCGTTGAAGAGCTCACCGAGGCGGCGTGGCAGATCCCGTACACCATTCGCGTCGATTCGGTCTCCAACTTCCAGCACACCTACGCAACCGAGGACGACCTGATCGTCGAGGATCTCGTGCAGGGGGCCGTCGATCGTGAAGACGCGTTTCTCTCCCAGCGTCGTGACGTCGCGCTCGCCGAGCCGCTGATCAGGAATCAGATCCTGACCGCCGATGCAGGCGTCACGGCTGTCAACGTCGTGCTGCAGTATCCCGAGAAAGGCCTGATGGAAGTCCCGGAGGCCGTCGAGCACGCCCGCGGTCTCAAGGCCGACATCGAGGCGAAGTACCCCGGGCTTACGATTCACCTGACCGGCGTCTCGATGCTGAACAACGCGTTCGCCGAGACGGGGATGACGGATGCCGGCACGCTGATGCCACTGATGTTCGGTGTCATTTTCGTGCTGACCTGGCTCGTCATTCGCTCATTCGTGGCGACCTTATCGACGTTGCTGGTGATCTTCCTGTCGACAACGGTCGCGATGGGCGCTGCCGGATTCTTCGGTATCAAGCTCACACCAATCGCGATGTCGGCGCCGATCGTGATCCTGACGCTCGCGGTCGCGGACTCGATTCACATCCTGATGTCGCTTCGTGGCCTGATGCGTGACGGTATGGCCAAGACCGATGCGTTGGTCGAGGCTGTGCGTCTGAACTTCTTGCCGGTAGCGATCACGTCACTGACGACGATCGTCGGTTTCCTTGCGCTGAATTTCTCCGACTCGCCGCCGTACTGGCACCTCGGCAACATCACGGCTGTGGGCATCCTGGCGGCCTGGATCTTCTCGATTACGGTCTTGCCGGCGGCGCTCAGCCTGTTGCCGTACAAGGTCAAGCAGAAATCCGGAACGGACCTGTCGGTTCGTGCGATGGATGGACTAGCGGACTTCGTCATTCGTCGCTACCGCGCGCTGCTCGTGGTCGTCGGCCTGCCCGCGCTGGCCATCGTCGCATTCATCCCGACGTTGACGTTCAACGACCAGTGGGTGCAGTACTTCGATGACCGGATTGAGTTCCGCGTCGACTCGGATAACGCCCAGGAACACTTCGGCCTGTACCCGATCGAGTACTCGGTCCCGGCAGCCGGGGCAGGAGGCATCTCCGAGCCCGAGTACCTCGAGAACCTCGAGGCGTTCACGGCGTTCCTGCGCGAACAGGAGCACGTGACCCACGTGTACTCGATCTCGGACATCATGAAGCGGCTGAACCGCAACATGCACGCCGACGACGACAGCTATTACCGTATTCCCGACGATCGCGACCTGTCGGCGCAATACCTGCTCCTGTACGAGCTCTCACTGCCGTACGGGCTGGACCTGAACGACCGCATCAATGTCGACAAGTCCGCTACGCGTGTCACGGCGACGGTCGAGCAGGCTACGTCTGCCCAGACCAAGCAGTTCTTCGCGAACGTCGAGGCCTGGCAGCAGGAGAACCTGCCGTCCTACATGCACGCCAAGCCGACCAGCGCGGCCGTCATGTTCACCTACATCTCTGAACGCAACATGCAGAACATGGTGACGGGTACGATCATCGCGATTGCGGCCATCGCCATCATCATGATGTTTGCGCTACGGAGCATCCGGTTGGGCACGCTGAGCCTGGTCCCGAACGGCCTGCCCATCCTGGTCACGTTCGGCCTGTGGGCGCTGCTGGTCGGTGAGGTCGGCTTCTCGGTCGCGACGGTGGCCTCAATCTCGCTCGGCATCATCGTCGACGACACGGTGCACTGGCTGTCGAAGTACGTGCGGGCTCGCGACGAACGCCTCTACAGCGTGGAGGAGTCGATTCGCTATGCGTTCCACAACGTAGGCATGCCAATCGTCGTCAACACGGTCGTACTGGCCGCCGGCTTCTTCGTCATGACGACGTCCGCGTTCAAGATGAACGTCGATCTCGGCCTGATGACGATCCTGTCGATCGTCGGTGCACTGATCCTCGATTTCCTGCTCCTGCCGGCCCTGCTGTTGTTCGGCCGCAGCAAGGAGCAGCCTGAACTCGCCGACGACGTGGCACTGCTTGCGTCCGAGGCTTAAACGTCTTCTTTTGGAGTTAGAAACATGAAACAGATAAGTATCAAGATGCGGGACTTCGTCTGGCCCGCTGTTGCGGCCATGCTGTTGGTGAGCTTCGCTGAGAACGCACATGCGAACAGCGACATCGAGCGCGGCTTCGAGATCGCCGCCCGTTCCGATCGCACGGACCTGGGCTTCGGCGACAGCGAAGTAGAGCTCACAATGGTTCTGCGCAATGCCGCGGGCCAGGAGTCTTCGCGCTCGCTCAAAATCACGACACTTGAAAAACCCGACGAGTCTGTCGGTGACAAGAGCCTCGTCGTGTTCGACACACCGCGCGACATCGAAGGCACGGCGCTGCTGTCGCACGCGAAGATCCTCGACCCGGACGACCAGTGGCTGTACCTGCCGGCCTTGAAGCGCGTGAAGCGAATCAGCTCGGCCAACAAGTCCGGCCCATTCGTCGGCTCGGAGTTCGCGTTCGAAGACTTCACGGCGATCGAGCTGAACAAGTTCGACTACGCCTACGTCCGCGAAGAGCAGTGTGGTGAGTTCATCTGTGACGTTGTTGAGCGTACGCCCCGCTACGAGAACTCCGGCTACACGAAGCAGGTGTCCTGGGTGGACCAGACCGACTTCCAGCTGCGCAAGGTGGAGTTCTACGATCGTCGCGGCGACCTGCTGAAGGTGCTCGAGCTTACCGACTACCGCAACTACGACGGTGTTTGGCGTGCACACAAGCTCTCGATGAGCAACGTGCAGACCAACAAGCAGACGGACCTGATCTACGGCGACTATACGTTCAACACCGGGCTCGCCGCGAATGACTTCGTCAAAGGCCGGCTCAGCCGCCTGCGGTAAGTCAATGAAACGCTTCGTCTTCGTCAGCCTCCTCGCCGCGCTCTCCTCCCTATCCCCCGCGCGCGGCGGGGAGGTGGACATCTCCGCCAACCTCGAAGCGCAGGTCCGTGCGTTCTGGCAGACCCCGGCGTGGGTCGGCCAGGACGACTCTGCTCTGCAGCCGTCCATCATCTCGACAACGGAGATCCGCTGGTACAACGACGCAGGCAATCAGCGAGCCGCCTTTATCCCGCACCTTCGATGGGATGCGACCGATACCGAGCGCAACCTCGTCGACCTGAAGGAGGCCTACTGGGCGTTCGAAGGTGATGACTACGAGGTCCTGATCGGTGCGAACACGGTGTTCTGGGGTGTGACGGAGTCGGTGCACCTCGTCGATATCGTCAACCAGACGGACCTCGCCGGCGACATCGACGGCGAGGACAAGTTGGGTCAGCCGATGGTCAGCCTGGTGCTGCAACGCGACTGGGGTGAGATCACGGCGTTCGTCCTGCCGTACTTCAGGGAGCGCACCTTTGCGGGTGCTGACGGCGGCTTCCGCCCGCCGGTGCCAGTGGATACGGACAATGCGTTGTACGAGTCATCCTCTAAAGAGCGGCATGTGGATTTCGCGCTGCGTTACAGTCATTACATTGGTGACATCGATGTTGGCCTCAGCGCGTTCTCGGGCACGAGCCGCGAGCCGCGCCTGGTGCCGGCAGCTGATGGCACTTCGCTGCTACCGCTCTACGACCAGATCGACCAGTTCGGCGTCGATCTGCAGTACACGAAGGACGCGTGGTTATGGAAGCTCGAGGCCATCGCGCGAGACGGCGCCACGGAGAGCTTTGCAGCAGCCGTCGGCGGGGTCGAGTACACGATGTACCAGGTGGCTGAATCGTCCGCCGACGTCGGCCTGCTACTCGAGTACCAGTATGACGGCCGTAGCGAACTCGAGCCACTGACGATTGCAGACAACGACGTGTTCGTCGCAACACGTCTCGCGTTCAACGACGTGCAGGACACGGCCGTGCTGGCCGGCGTCTCCTACGACACCGATACCGGCGAGACCTTCTTCAATATCGAGGCGGAGCGGCGTTTCGGCGACGACTGGTTCGGCGAGCTGCGCGTCAGAGCGTTTAGCGGTGCCGAACCGGGTGATAACACGTACTTCCTGGCAAAGGATGACTACGTTCAGATAAGCCTGGCGAGGTACTTCTGAGCCAGGACCGGGCTCCGGTTGGGGACGAAGGGCCAACAGGCCTTTGTATTTTCTTCCCTTTGACAAATCGCGCAATTCGGAGATGTACGAACTTGAAGCTCGGCTATCGCCCCCACTTAAACATCGCCGGAACTGAAGTTTCGGTGCAAGAAGCAAGGAGGTGAATGCAATGACAAAAGTTCGCAACATACTGCCAACATCAAAGAAAGAGACTGGTAGTGGAAGGGCGCTGAGGCCATTCACCCACAGCATGGAAGAGTTCTTTGAGAACTCGTTCCCGCGCCGCTGGATGGAAGGCTTATTCGAGCCCTATGTCTGGTCACGGCCTTTCTGGAACGAATCCGAGGAGACGTTCGAGCTACCGACGAGAGTCGATATGCTCGACAAGGGCGATATGCTCCTCGTTCGCGCCGAGATGCCGGGTATCAAGAAAGAGGACCTGGAGGTCACCGTCTCCGGTGATCGCCTGATTCTCGAGGCAAAACGTGACTTCGAAGAAGAAGTGAAGGAAGACGACTACATTCGTCGCGAGATGGGTTACGGCCGCCTGTTCCGTACACTCCGTCTGCCGGTTGACGTTTACGGCGATAAAGCCGTGGCTGAACTGCACGACGGCATGCTCGAACTTCGCATCCCGAAGGTCGAAGTCACGACTCCCATCAGGGTCGAGGTTGCCTGACAAAACCAGATATGCCAGCAGACTAGGGGCGGTGAACACCGCCCCGTTTTGCATTGGTCGGTCCCGCCGTTTTGCCTACTCGTCAGCGTCCAGTGATTGCCAGATGTCTGTGATCGCATCCGGTCCCTGTTCTGCAACAACACCCTGGGCCTGCAGCGCATCGATGACCGTGAGCAGCGCGTCATCCGGGCATTCTGTGCCGCCGCTCCATTGCACGTGTTCGAGCCAGGACTCGGCATCCGCAAGGTCGATGTCGTAGGTTCGACTGACGAGCAGCGCAGAGTCTTTGCCAATCTTTAGTTCTTTCGCAAAGCTGCGGACGACGCCAAGGACGAAGCGAAGCGCCGCAGAATGCTCGGCAAGATAGTCGCGACGTGCCGACACGACGAAGGCCGGCCACGGCACAGCGCGTTCGCCGACACGACGGAATTCGCCGGCATCGACGAGCGGTTGCGTCATGTGCTTCTCCCACAGGAACACGTCGGCGGTGCCTTCTCTTAAAGCCTCGCGAGCGCCATCGAGTGACCCAACGATCTCGAAAGCCATGTCGGCCGTTGAGAATCCACGCGCTGCCGCATCGACGATCGCGATCAGGTGCGAACCGGATCCGTGGCGACTGATCGCGTAGCGCCTCCCTGCGATTTCACTCGCATCCTGGATGTCGCTGGTCGCCGCGACGTGAATGCCCCAGATCAGCGGCGAATCGACGTAGACACTGACCAGTCGATTGTCGCTCCCTCCGAGGATGTCAGCGACGGCGCCCTCGGTGAGCAAGAGCGCGGCGTCGAGCTCGTCTGCAGCAAGCGCTGCCGTCATGGCGCCCGTGCCGCCGGGGAACTCGGTGAATACAACGTCGATGCCCTTCTCATCGAATGCACCGGCGTCGATCGCCTGATGCCACGGCAGATTAAAGTGCTCGGGAACGCCGCCGACACGGAGCTGGGTCTTCATGGTCATCTTCTGAGCATTCCCTCAAGTACGTCCTGATCGTTCCTGTCGCGGCGCCATCATTGAACCGTCCAGGCCCGCCACCACATGCCGAATTGGCTACTGTAGCCGATATCGCGGCGCGCGATGCGATGCTGGCCGTCGAGGACGTAATAGGACGGGTATGCGTAGATCTGCCAGGCTTCTCGTATTCCCGGGTGTCCGAGCAATACAGGCACGCCGAGTTCATGACGCTCGACATACGTACGGACTTCGTCGGTGCTGCTCCAGTCCAGTGCCACTGCCACGATCTCGAAGGACTCCTGGTCCCGCCAGCGCCGCAGTCGAGCCAGGTTGTCGGCGCTTGCCGCACAGATCTTGCACCAGGGGGCAAAGAAATAGACCAGGACAGGGCGCCCGGCCGCGTCACCGAGATCGTAGTTCGAGCCGGCCAGCGTGAAACCGCGAAGTTGAGGTGCTGTCTCATCGTCGGCGGGCAGCATATTGCGTGACTGGAATGCAGAGGCGGCGATGAAGATGCCGACCATCAGTGCAGCATTCACCAGGAACGAGCGGAACCTCGTCCAGCGCGTCCTGGATGGCGTTTCCGGGTTCAATGACACGGCTTCAACTCGGCGCAAGGTGATGCGCGGCGTATTCTGCTTTTCACCGTAAGCAGAATGTTCCGCAACTCCCTATGACGCGCCCTCAATATCTCGAAGGTAAGCAGCAACCTTGCCACGAATATCGGCTTCTTCCTGTTCCCATTGCTGCATGGCGACCTGCACCCGGGGATCGGCCACGATCTCGGCATAGAGGGGTGTAGCGAACGTCTCTTGCCAGCCGAAGTTGGTCGTTACCGAGCGGGTGAAGACACCCTCGAGAGCCACACGTATCGCCTCCTGGATCTGCCCGCGGACCGCGAGTATTCGCATGTGAGTCATGGGATCTTCGGTGGGGTCGAAGCGCATCGCTCCGCCGGCCTCTATGATGGCGTCGAGGCGCCGCCGTGTTTCC
The DNA here is from genome assembly GCA_030065915.1 of Woeseiaceae bacterium. GTDB lineage: Bacteria > Pseudomonadota > Gammaproteobacteria > Steroidobacterales > Woeseiaceae > UBA1847. The sequence continues at coordinate 42,606 of JASJCQ010000005.1, read as the reverse complement.
TCCAGTGGCAGACTGACATACCAGGCGTCGAGGGCAATGCCCTGCGCCAGCCTGAAATGGCCGGGCACGGTCTCCGCATCGACGTTCAACAGGTTCGGCAGCTGCTGATTCAGCCAGGCGAGTTCGGTTTCGACCGAGTTGTCGGTAATCGCAGCGCGCAGCAGGTATTCGACGGCACCGGCAAATGCGAACAGCCGGTCGAAGACGCGATCCTGGATCGCGCGGCGCGCTGCGGCTTCTGCGGCGGCGGGATCGTCATTGCCCATCGCGCGGAGCAATTCGAGGCGATAGGCGATCGCGCTGGTTGGCGCGAGGTTCAGGACGCGCTGACGGAAATCGTCGGCTTCTTCAAGCAATTCTATCTGGTACAGGAACTGGGCGAGCGTCCCCGGGAGTTCGTGATCGCGTGGATCGATCTCGATAGCCTTAAGGAAGTTCTCGACGAAGCCGACACCATCCCCGGCAATACGATCAATGTGCGCGAGCTGTACCCTGGCATTGGGCTGCAGGGGTTCGATCTCGAGCGACTTCTCCAGAACAATGCGTGCCGCCTCGGGCCGGCCCACTCGAAAATACAAAGTGCCCAGTTCGTAGTTGATCTGCGGGTTGAACGGATCGCGATCAAGGGCGGCCTCGAGCACCGGCAATGCGTCGAGGTCCTGCAGCGTGTTTACGTAAGCGCGGACCAGCAGCAAGCGCACCTGGAAGTTCTCCGGCGCGGCGGCCACCAATGACTCCAGCTCCGAGATCGCTGCAGGTACGGTCCGGTAGTCGCCTTCCATCGCTTGAGCCATGGCTTCGACATAGACCTTGGCGGCGCGCGCGATAACGTTATCGGGATGCTCCTCGAGTACCTGGTCTGCGATGGCCGTGACCTGCGGAATCGCTTCCCGACCCTCCATCAGGCCGGTTTCCCACTGACTGATATAGCTTGTCGCGAGCTCGGTCTTTGCCTCGACGAAGTCAGGGTCGATGAGCAGCGCTCCCTTGAGTAGATCCTCCGCGACCTTGAGTCCCCCGTAAGAGAACGTCAGGCGCTCCTTGCGCGCCCTGAGGTACAGGTCGTACGCATCCGGGTCCGAGGTCTGGACGCCCAGGCGCAGCTCGGATTCCGTGCCCAGCAGTGATTCGGACAAGGCGAACCCTACCCGTTTCGCGATCTCGTCCTGGATGCCGAAGATGTCGTCTATCTCGCTCTCGTAAACGTTCGACCAAACGTGCGATTCGTCGCTCGCGTCAATGAGCTGAGCCGTGACTCGAACGCGGCCGTCGGCCTTTTGCACGCTGCCCTCGAGAACATAAGCGACCCCAAGCGCGTCGGCGATCTGTCGCACGCTGGTGTTCTGGCCCTTGAATGCAAAACTGGAGGTCCGTGCGGCGACCTTCAGGTCCGGGATCTGGGCGAGCATGTGCAGCAGTGTTTCGGTGAGCCCATCAGAGAAGTACTCGTTGTCCGCATCGTTCGACATGTTGACGAACGGCAGCACCGCCACCGATGTGGTGTCGACATCTTCAACCACGTGTTGAGCGCTGAACAGGCCGACGAATACGATAATCAGCGCGACGCCCGCCAGCGTCACATAGTTGACCAACCGGTGCCTCTGCGTTCTCTCGCCGGCGTCGCCAGCAACGTCCTCATCGCGCTTGATGCCCTCCGGCGTCAGCTCAAAGAACCACGCCAATATGACCGCGGCGAAAAAACCAAGTACGAAGACATAAATGACCGCTTTCTCGGACCACTCAGGCGCGCCGAGTTCAGGGAGGATCGTCGTCAACACCTCGGTCAGCAGCCAGCCCACGACCAGGTAGGCGGCTGCGACACGGAAGACATTGCGGCGCCTGAGTTCGGCGGCTAGGGGCATTCTGCGACTCTGAAACTCTCGAGAAAGGCTAAGGTTACGCCTGTTAGATGCACCGAATCAGCCCGCGGTTCGACACCATCCGGGCACGGTGAGTTCCAGGCTCCCAGGGACAGGATTCGCATTACGCCGACATTTCGCCTTTCGGTCGAAGACAAAGGGCCCCCAACGGTCAGGCTCGAGCCAGCGCGCCTTTCCGGCCCTCATTCCACTGCAGCACGGAGATCGTCAGTGCCGGCAGCATCGTCAGCGAGACGACGGCTGCGCCGAGAATGCCGAACAGGACGATGGCGCCTACGCCGCGATACAGCTCGGTGCCTGCACCGGGGATGAACACCAGCGGTGACAGGCCGCAGATCGTCGTCAAGGTCGACATCGCAATCGGCCTCAAACGTGACGCGACGGCGTCGCGTACCGCATCGATCGCCGAAGACCCGTGATCCCTCATGCGCTGCATTGCACGGTCCACGATCAGGATCGGGTTGTTGACGACCGTACCCATCAGGATCAAAAAGCCCAGCATCGAGATCATGTCGAAGGGCTGATGCAGGCCGCCGAGCCCGACCCATGCCAGTGCGGCGCCGACGAGGTTCAGCAACGCGAGACCGACAATACCCCCGGCGATGCCCAGCGGGATCGTCGCCATGATCAGCAGCGGGTAGCCCCAGTGCTTGAAGATCGCGACGAGCAACAGGTACACGATGATAAGCGCGACGGGCAGGTTCGCGGCGAGCGCGGCCTTTGTGGCATCGAGCTGGTCACTGGCGCCCGAGATGTCGATGTTGACGGTCGCCGGATAAGCGCCGCTGTCACGCATATAGGCGACGACGTCGTTGCGCACAATCTCGACGCCCTTCTCGAGCGGCACGTTGGCCGGTGGGATGATGTTGAGCGTAACCGTCCGCTGCCCGTTGATGCGTCGGATCGAGTCCGTGTCGACGGTCTCGTGTATCGACGCGATGGCATTGAGCGGCAGGATGCTGCCCTGCGGCGTGTAGATGGGCATGCCACCGAGGCTGTCGATGTCGGCCTGGCTGCCGGACGCGCCATAAAGGTACATGTCGATCTTGTCATCCGACTCGAAGTACTCGTCGACGAAGGCGCCGTCGGTCAGTGCGGCGATCGTGTAACCCATGTCACCCGCGGACAGCCCCAGTTCTGCCGCGCGCGCCCAGTCGGGTCGGACTTCCAGCAACGGTTGTGACAGCGCGAGCGATGACGGGCTGGACTGGATGCGTGGGTTGCCGAAAACCTCTTCGGCGCGACGCACCGTGGCCAGCGCCGCGTCGTAGATGATGCCGAGACTCGGACCGGAGACATCGAGATTGATGCTGCGCGTACCGCCGTCGTTACTCGAGATTATCGAGCCGCGTGCAGCGAAAGCACGCATGCCCGGGTACTGCCGGTACCGCTCGGTGATTGCGTCCATCAGCTCGTCAATGTCCGAACGTCGGACGGGCTCCGAGATAATGCGAAAACGGTCAGGCGAAATGCGCGTGCTCAGGTACTTGATCGCCGGAACCGGTACCTCGCCGCGATCGAAGCGATCCGGGTCGTCGTCGACGAACTGCAGGAAGTAGTCCTGCAGTTCCAGGCCGATCTCCTGCATTGTCTCGATGTTGTAGCCGGGCGGGGCGCTCATCGAGGCGAAGGTCTTCGGCTCCTCGCCTTCCGGCAGGTATTCAGCGGGCGGTGTCAGCAGCAGGATGATGGCCACGCTGATTGCCAGCGTTGTCGCGATCGTTGTGCGTCGTTGCCTCGGCGTGGCGATCAGGCTTTCAATCCGGGCAAGCAGTCGTTGGCCGAACTCGGCGCTTGTTCGCCTGCCGTTCTCGGTGCCGAATGAGAGCCGCGCACTGGCGGTCGGTATCAGCGTGATCGCTACCAGCATCGAAGCAAGGATGGATGCCGAGATGGCGATAGCCACGTCGGAATAGAGCTGGCCCGCTTCCTCAGAGATAAACAGGATGGGAAGGAACACCAGAATCGTCGTCAGCGTCGATGCCAGCACGGCTGTCCACACGCTTCTGACGCCCTCGACAGCGGCGCGGAATCGGTCCAGCCCCTGTCGCCGTTTCAGCTCGATACTCTCAATGACGACAATACTGTTGTCGAGCGTCATGCCAATCGCGAACGCTACGCCCGCCAGTGAAATGACATTGATCGTGCGCCCCATTGCGAGCAGGCCGATGAATGCCGCGATCGTACAAATGGGTATGCCGATCACGCCGACCGCGGTCGCCCGACCTGATCGCAGGAACAGGTACATGATCGCGGTAGCGAACAGCGCACCCAGGGACAGGTTCAGCCAGACATTCCTGATCGACGCCTCGACATAGCCGACATCCTCGGCGGTGAGCCGCATCCGCATGCCGTTCGGATTCAGGACGTCCCGGTTAACCTTCTCGACCGCGTCGAGCATCGCGTACTTGATGTCGATGACGTTCGAGCCGGCCTCGCGATTGACCGCCGTAAACAGGATCGGCTCGCCGTTGAAAAATGAGTAGGCCCGGGCCTCGGAATGATCGAGCTCGACGACGGCGACATCGCCGAGACGGATCAGCGAATCGCCGCGCCTGTCGATGATCAGATCCTCCAGCGCCTCGACCGAATCGAATCGGCCGATGGTTCGTAGCAGGTAACGGCGTTTGCCGCTGTCCAGCTCACCGCCGGAGACGTCACGGTTGCGAGCGCGGATCGCATTGCGCAAGTCGAGGATCGTCAGTTGACGATCGGCGAGGCGGATCGGGTCGACGAGGATCCGGATCTGGCGTTCAGCACCGCCCCAGATTCTGACCTGCGACACACCGGGCACGCCGGACAGGCGCGTACGCACGTTGTCGACGACGAAGTCGCGCATCATGATCATGTCGAGATTTCGAGGGTTGCCCGGCAGCGGCGATATGGCGAAGAACATGAATGCGTTCGCCGAGAACGAGTTGGCGAACACGCGCGGTTCGTCGACGTTCTCGGGATACGAGGGCACCTGGTTCAGCGCGTTGTTGACCGCAATCAGCGTCTGCGTCATGTCGACACCGAACGGGAAGTCGAGCTCGACGACGGCCCGGCCGCTGGTAGCGGAGGATTCCAGCCGCTGCAGGTTGGGCAGCGCGCGCAGGTATTCCTCCTGCTCGATCAGGATCTCTTTCTCGACGTCCTGCGGCGTGGCGCCTGGCCACGACGTCTGCACGGACACCGTTCGCACCTCGAGATCGGGGATCATCTGTACCGGCACGCGAATCGCCGCCAGCACGCCGAGCACCGAGATGATCAGTGCCACGACGGTCATCAGAATGCCGTTCCTGACGAAGGCTTCGAACATGGTCAGGTGCGACCGTCCAGAATCGACACGGTCTGGCCTTCCTGCAGGGTCTCGTTGCCGCGGACGACGACGAAATCTCCGCTGGAAAGCCCGCTCACGACCTCGACGTAACCGCCGAACTCGAAGCCCAGCCTCACGACTCGTTCATGAACGACCGGCAAGTCGCCGGCATCGTCGATAACCCAGACCGTCACGCGTCCATCCGGAAAACGCAGGATCGCGTCCTTCGACACGGTGACACCGCTGCGGCCGGTGTTGATTTGCAGCCTGCCGCGGACCGACATGCCCGGCGTGACCGTCAAGGCCGCGTCAGCGTCGTCCGCGAGCACGCGGACGAGGAATGTGCGGGCCCCCGGGCTCTTGATTGGCACGATCGTATCGACGCGGGACGGTACCGAGCGGCCGGGCAGGGCGTCGAACGTGATCTCGACCGGCGCATCCGGCGCGATGACGCCAAAGTTTTCCTGCCCGACCCGAAAGTCGAAACGCAGGTTGTCTGTCGCCACGAGCTCGAGCAGCGCGTCACCGGGATTGACCCACTCGCCGAGTTCGGTGTTGCGTTCGCTGATGACGCCGCTAAACGGCGCTTTCAAGGTGTGCCGTTCGACGATAGCGCGTTGCTCGCGGGCGGCAGCCCGGGCGGCCACCAGCGCGGCTTCGTCGCTCGTCACTTCGGCACGAAGCGATTCGATCTGCGTGCGGGCAACGCCTCGCTGGGCGCCGACCTTTTCGGCCTCGGTAAACCGCCGCCTCGCGTCCTCGAGCGCGATCTCGCCTTGCCGGACCTCGGCCTCGGCGCGCTCCATTGCGAGCTGCGCGAGCTCCGCATCCAGCCTGAGCAGCGGCGCTCCGGTTTCGACACGGTGGCCCTCGTCAATAGCCAGCTCGGCGACGAGCCCGGCGACGGCGGTGCTCAGCACGGCCCGCCGCGGCGACGTGACCGTGCCCGTGACACTGATCTGGTTGACGATTGCCCGGTCAGAGACCGGCTCGACCTGCACCGGCGCCTGGGCGGCCGCGGCCGTCGACAGCAGCGTAACGAGCAGCATGGCTAATAAGCGTTGGTGCACTGACTGGCAGCCTCTCTCAGATCACTGAGCCAATGGGTAGGGCGTCCGTTGCTCCTTAAGTTCTTGTGAATAATCGAAGAGCAACAACGGAATAGACCGCAAACAGTACCAAAGGTGCGGTGGCAGCGGAACATAAGTCCTTGAATCCGGTGCCGCGCCGGCACGCGAAGCGAATGAATACGAATACATTGCATTGACTGAGTCCTGCCCCCTGCCTACGGTAATTTCAGGGATAAAACTATGATCTGGGGGGGTCATATCATGTCGTCGATACGTATCGGTTCGACCCGCGTTTTGGTGCTGTGCGGCAGTCTGCTGGCAGCTTTTCTTCTTCCTGCTACGACACACGCCGATCACACGAGTGATCCCGTGGGCGTTGCGCTGGTCGGCAGCCTGCAGTCCGAGCTGGGCTGCCCCGAAGACTGGCAGCCGTGGTGCTCGTCAACCGAGCTCGTCAACGTTCCCGGCACACCGCTGTGGCAGGCGACATTCACCGTCCCAGCCGGGTTCTGGGAATGGAAGGTCGCTCTGAATGACGACTGGGCCGAGAACTACGGCGATGGCGGCGCCGGCGGCGGCAACTTCCAGCTCGATCTCGCCGTAGCTCGTGAGATCACCTTTATCTACGACCATGACGACCACCTGATTCAGCCGGCGCTGGTCACGGTTGCTGGCAGCCTCCAATCCGAACTCGGCTGCCCGGACGACTGGCAGCCGCCGTGTAGCGCCACGTTCCTGAGCTACGATGCCGATGACACCGTGTGGCAGGGCGTCTTCAACGTGCCGGCTGGCGACTGGCTGTACAAGGCGCCTCTCAACGGAACGTGGAGCGAAAACTACGGGCTCAACGCGGAGCGAAACGGCGGCAACATTCCGTTGAACCTCTCCGAAGCCGCCGACGTCAAGTTCTACTTCGAGCGCGGCACGAACTGGATCACGAGTAACCGCAACTCGGTGATCGCGTCGATACCCGGCAACTTCCAGTCGGAGCTTGGCTGCCCCGGCGACTGGCAACCGTGGTGTCTTCGGTCCTGGCTGCAGGATCCCGACGGCGACGGCCTGTACACGTTTGCGACGCGCGACATTCCAGCGGGCAACTGGGAGTTCAAAGTCGCCCATGACGAAGACTGGGCCGAGAACTACGGTGCAGGCGGCGTGCAGAACGGTCCTAACATGCAGCTCGTCGTGCCCAGTGACGGTACGCTGGTCGTATTCACCTACGACCCGGTCACGCATATCGTCGAGATCAGCGGCGAACTGCCGAAGGGCAACATCGACGAGGCGCGCGCCTACTGGCTGGCACCCGGCGTCTTCGCGTGGCCGATTGCCGGCGGTAACGACGTCACGCTGCATTACAGTGCCGATGCAAACCTTGCTATCACCGGCGACGGCCTCGAGGGTGCCGACGGCACGATTGCCCTGGCGCCGAGCGGTGTTGTCGATGGCGCCATTGCCGAAAAATTCCGTCACCTGGCCGGCATGCCTGTCTACGCGCTCGATCCAGCGGAACTCCATCGAGTCCCTGAAATCCTGAAGACCCAATTCGCGCTCGCGGCAACCGACAGTGAAGGCAACGCGGTTGACGCGACCGGCGTACAGCATCCCGGCGTACTCGACGAGCTGTTCACCTACGACGGCGAGCTCGGCGTGTCATGGGACGGCAAGACGCCGACGGTCAGGCTGTGGGCGCCGACGGCGCGTTCGGTCAAGCTGCACGTGTTCGATACGTCGGACGAGACGAGCGCCGCCAGCGAGGTCGTCGCGATGACCGAGGATACGGCGACCGGCACATGGAGTGCCATCGGTAACCCGGGCTGGAACCGCAAGTACTACCTGTACGAGATCGAAGTCTTCGCGCGCTACTCGGGACAGGTAGAGACCTTCCTGGTCACCGACCCGTATTCACACAGCCTGTCGATGGACAGCAAGCGCACGCAGATCGTCAACCTGGACGACCGCGACCTGAAGCCGTGGCGTTGGGATCGACTGCGCAAACCGCGGCTGAAGGCGCCGGAAGACATCGCGATCTACGAACTGCACGTACGCGACTTCAGCGTTCACGACGACAGGGTGCCGGAGGCGATGAAGGGCACCTTCGCCGCATTTGCGTTGCCGTGGACCCACGGCTCGCGTCACTTGCGCCGCCTGTCACGCGCCGGCCTGTCGCATGTGCACCTGCTGCCGGCGTTCGACTGCGCGACGATTCCGGAAGACCGCAGCACGCATGCGGATCCGGGTGACCTGTCCGGCTTCGCGCCGAACAGCGAGGAGCAGCAGGCTGCCATTGACGCGATCCGTGACCAGGACGGCTTCAACTGGTGCTATGACCCGTTCCACTACACGGTGCCGGAGGGCAGCTACTCGATCAAACCGGACGGGGCAGCGCGCATCCGCGAATTCCGTGCGATGGTCTCGGGCCTGAATCGCATCGGCCTGCGCACGGTCATGGACGTCGTCTACAACCACACGAGCGGCAGCCAGGGCGGCGAGAAGTCCGTGCTCGACAAAGTCGTGCCCGGTTACTACCACCGTCTCAACGACGCGGGCTACATCGAGACGTCGAGCTGTTGCGCGAACACAGCGACCGAGCACAACATGATGGAGAAGCTGATGCTCGACTCGCTCAGGACGTGGGCGACCGAGTACAAGGTCGACGGCTTCCGCTTCGACCTGATGGGGCATCACACGAAAGCCAACATCGAGAAGGCGCGTGACATGCTGCAGTCGCTGACTAAGAAAAAAGACGGCGTGGACGGCAGCGCGATCTATCTGTACGGCGAAGGCTGGAACTTCGGCGAGGTGGCGAACGACGCACGCTTCGAACAGGCCACGCAGGCCAACATGGGCATGGGCACGGGTGTCGGTTCGTTCAACGACCGTATGCGCGATGCCGTGCGCGGCGGCGGGCCGTTCGACTCAGGCGAAGACCATGTTCGTCGCCAGGGTTTCATCAATGGGCTGTACACGGACCCGAATGCGCTGAACAGCGGCAGTCTCGGCGAACTCGACGAGTTGCTCCGGCTGACCGACTGGATTCGCTTGGGCCTGGCCGGCACGCTCGCCGAATTCCAGTTCATGGACAGGAACGGCAACCTCGTGCAGGGCCGCGATATCGACTACTTCGGCAACCCGGGCGCGGGCTACACCAGCGATCCGCAGGAGATCATCAACTACGCGTCGGCGCACGACAACGAGACGCTGTTCGATATCAGCCAGTACAAGCTGCCGATCGGGACGAACATGGATGATCGCATCCGCACGCTGAACCTCGGCAACAGCATCATCGCCCTGAGCCAGGGCGTGCCGCTGTTCCATGCCGGGCAGGACATCGCGCGATCGAAGTCAATGGACCGCAACAGCTTCAATTCCGGCGACTGGTTCAACTTTGTCGACTGGAGCTACTTCGAGACGGCGTGGGGCAGGGGTCTGCCGCCGTTCGGCGACAACCAGGGCAACTGGGCCGAACAGTCGGAGCTGCTGGGTAACCCGGCGCTCGGTGACATCGACCGGCAGGACATCCGCAGCGCGGCCAAGCACATGCGTGAGATGCTCCGGATCCGCAACAGCTCACCGCTGTTCCGGCTGCGCACGGGTGCCGACGTGCAGGAACGCGTCGAGTTCCACAACACGGGCCCGAGCCAGGTACCGGGGCTTGTCGTCATGAGCCTGCGTGGCGATGACGACATCGAGATCGTCGTGCTGTTCAACGCGTCGCTGCAGGAACAGTCGTTCTTCCTCGATACCGGCGAGGACAGCGAGTTCGAGTTGCATCCGATCCAGGAGCGCTCGTTTGATCGCATCGTTCGCGGAGCGGAGTATGACGAAGACGAGCACACGTTCACGGTGCCGGCGCGGACCACGGCCGTGTTCGTGAATGAGGACGCGGATGACGACGATGACGAGGACGAAGATTAGCTAAGCGCAAATGGGGACATTCTGCTTTTTCCTGGAAAAAGCAGAATGTCCCCTTTTTTTACAGCTACCTGGCCAGGCGTTCCTGCAGGTACTTGTATTCCTTATGGGCCAGGCGCCCGCAGTCGCCGCCGACGAATTCGACCAGTGTCTTGCCGACGAACGGAATACCGCAATCGACCGACAGGCGGACATGATTGACGCAGCCTTCCTTCGTCGGCTTGAGTTCGAGCGAGCCTGACACCGTGACCGGCACGTTGGCGATATCAATGTCGAGGTCCGCCGCATACACGTCGCCGTCCAGGCATTCCCATTCTTCCGTTTGCTCGACGACATTCCACGGTTGCAGGAACTTACTGAGGACGCCGGGCACGTTGGCCGGCACCTCACGCACGAACGTGACAAGGGCTCCCTCATCGTCCGTCGCGCACTCCTCGACACTGATGTTGCGCGCGCCCAGCGCCTTGTGCTTTGCCTTGATCTCCTTTTTGCTCGTGAACATCGCGTACAGCTCATCGGTGCTGTGGGCGTACTTGTGCTTCTGGTAGATCTCCATGCTAGCGGTTCCGCCCCATCTGCTCGTGGCTGCTGACCCACTCGTTGGCGAGGATCGCCGACGACAAGGAGATGTCGCCTGCCAGCACGACAGCCGTAATGATCTCTGCGAGCTTGTCGCCCTTACCCGTGCCGTAGCAGTCCATCATCTCGAGGCATTCGCGCTGCGTTTGCAGGCCCGTTCCGCCGCCGTAGGTCGCGCAGATCAATGCCGGCAGCGTGGTCGACCAATACAGATCGCCGTTGTCGAGCATCTGACAATAGTTCATGCCGGCGTGCGACTCGGACACGTTCGCCGCGTCCTGGCCGCAGGCAATAAACATGGCGGCGATACCGTTCGCCGAGTGTGCGCCGCTGTAGGACGCGCCTGACAGGTGCGTGCCGATGCCGGCGATCTGCCGGAACTTGTACAACCATTCCGGCTCGATGCGCAGCAGCTTCTTGGCTACATCACGTTTCAGGACGAATTCTGCAACAACGCGTTTGCCGCGCGTCTGGATCATGTTCATCATCGAGTGCTTCTTGTCCGTGTCGATGTTGCCGGACAGGATGTAACGCGGGCTTGCCGGGTGGTTCGCCTTGATCCATTCGCAGGCATACAGCGTCGCTTTGCCGGTCATGTTCTGGCCTGCCGCGTCGCCTGTTGTGTAGCAGAATCGCGTGTACAGCATGTTGGCGACCACGTATCTCTCGATTTCTATCAACTCGGGGACATCCACAGAGGCCCTGACAACGGCGCGTATGGACTCGATGTGTTCATCGAGCCATTTGCCGAACTCACGCGCGTCCAGCGCATTGTCGAACAGGAAGACCGGCGCCCTCTGCATCGAGTGCTTGACGACCGTCGTCCGGCAGCCGCCGCACTCGCTGATGACGCGCATGCCGCGGCTGTAGCTTGCGACCAGCGTTCCCTCGGTAGTCGCCATCGGAATGTAGAAATCGCCCTGTGCGTGTTCGCCGACCATCTTCAGTGGCCCCGCGATGCCGATCGGTATCTGCGCCGTGCCGGTGAAGTTCTCGATGTTGCCCATCGTCGTTTCCGGATCGATCGTAAAGCTCGTTACCTTGTCGAGCTTGGCGCCAGTCTCGGCCTCGATGAACTCGGCGCGCTTATTCGCCATCTCGCGGGTATGGTCGTTGCCCTTGTCGCGGGGAATCGAGTGTCTTTCGGTCATTTCAATCTCCGATGAGCATTCTGCTCGCTTAGACGGCCTCCTCGAGTTCGACCAGTGACTGTTCCAGGTAGTCGATCAGACGCTGGACGCCAGGCACCGTGCTTCGGCATGCGACGATGCCGAAGTCGAGGCTGTCGTGGTAACTAACTAACGTGATGTTCAGTGCAAACCCGTGGAAGACGGCAGACACGGGATACGTGCCGAGTAGCGATGCGCCGTTCAGATACAGCTGCTCGCGCGGTCCCGGCACGTTCGAGATCACCGTGCTGACGGGCGGGAACCAGTCGGCGACGCCCATCAGGCTTGAGATAAACAACGGTGTTTGTACAAGTGTTGCATAGAGTCCGGCCTCGCGAGGCGACAGCTCGCTGAGCATTTCTTTGCCGGACTGCGTAGAAGCAACAATCGTCTCGAGACGCTCCTCCGGGTCTTCATGACGGGTACCGAGGTCGGCCACGATGTAGCTGATGGCGACCGGTGAATCGAAGTCGTCCTTCTTGCGCACGGAAACCGGGACCAAGGCGCGTAATGAATGCTCGGGCAGTTCGCCCTGTTCCTCGAGGTAGCGCCTGAGCGCACCTGAGCACATGGCGAGGACGATGTCATTGAGCGTGACGCCTGCCGCCTTGCTGACCGCGCGTATGCGATCGATGCTCCATGACTGTGCGACGAATCGGCGTGCGCTCGAGACCTTGGTATTGAGCATCGTGTGCGGAACGTGTCGCCAGGGAACGGCGAGGCCATCGCCAAACCCCAGCCACGTCGTCGCATAGCTCTTCAATACCCCGAGGACATGCGAGGATGTCTCGAACTGCGTCTTGAAGAACTCGGCAATCGCGTTGAGCTCGGATTCGCTCGGGTCGAACTTGCTTCGCCTGCGGCGTCTGTGCGCCGCCTTGTACCGCTCATGCGCTTCGATAGAGAACGGCGAAACGTCGATGACTTCATCGGGGTCTGTTGAGCATCCGCCCTCAGTAAGCTGCATGCCGCCGACGCCATCGACCGTCGCGTGATGCACCTTCGTGTAAATCGCGAATTCACGGTTCTTCAGGCCCTCGATCAGGTGTACTTCCCAGAGCGGGCGGCTGCGATCCATTAACGTCGAGTGCAGTTGGCCCACCAGCGAGAACAACTCGCGATAGTTTCCCGGACTTGGCAACGCAGCCTGGCGCACGTGGTAGTCGAGGTCGATTTCGTCGTCTTCCTCCCAGACGAGTGGCCCGAAGCGGCCGAGCATGCTGTGGCTGACGTGGTGAGCGAAAGGTTTGCGAAGCTCGGTTGTGGACCGATAGGAGTCAGCCAGCCGGGCCATGAAGGTCCGGCGATTCACGCGGTCCGGGAACTTGAAAAGACTCACGCCGCCGACGTGCATCGGTGTCTCGGGTGCTTCGAGCATCAGAAAGCCGGACTCCAGGAGACTCATTCTGTCCACAATCGAACCTCAGCGAAACGCGGCTGCGATCGTGCGCGGTCTGTCGATGGCACAGTCGGCTCCCGTCAGGCAGCGCCCGCGACGGCCACGGGCTCTTCGGCTTGCGGCGTTGGCTTGACGAGATAGTGAGCCAGCGCCGGCAGCAACGTCAGCGCGCCGAGCATGTTCCACAGGAACATGAACGTCAGCATCAGGCCCATGTCCGCCTGGAACTTGATCGGCGAGAAAATCCAGGTGCCGACGCCGATAGCCAGCGTGAAGCCCGTGAAACCGACGGCCATGCCCGTCGTGCGCAAGGTGCGTACGTACGACTCGTAAACATCGTGGCCGCGTTTCAAATACGTATTCATCTTGCTGTAGATATAGATGCCGTAGTCGACACCGATTCCGACGCCCAGCGCGATGACCGGCAATGTCGCGACTTTCACGCCGATACCGAGGAAGGCCATCAGTGCCTGGCCAAGCACTGACGTCAGGGCCAGCGGTACGATGATGCAGACCACGGCGCGCCAGGACCGGAACGTCAGGAACACGAGGAAACTGACGACGCCGTAGACCAGCGCCAGCATATGGTATTGCGCTGCGCTGATAACGACGTTGGTCGCCGACTCGATGCCGGAGTTGCCGGCGGCGAGGACGAAGCTGACCTGGTCACTGTTGTACTGCGCACCGAAGGCCTCGGCATCGCGGGTGACGGCCTCGAGCGTTTCGGCCTTGTGATCGTCGAGGAAGATCAGCACCGGCACCATGCTGCAGTCGGTATTGATGAGGTTGCTCGGTACGTGTTGCAGCGAGTTGTTGAGGATGTAGCGATTGCGGCTCAGTGCATGCCACTTCGGGTTGCCCTCGTTCATCGCCATCGTGACTCGCTTCGAGATGTTGATCAGCGAGATCACGGACTGGACGCCGGGCGTGTTGCTCATGACCGACTGGAAGCGGTCGATCGCGGCGACGGTCTCGTAGTCACCACAAGCTTGCGGCGGGGTTTCCACCATGACGACGAAGACGTCGGTGCTGGTCGAGAAGTTCTCGGTCAAAAAGGCGTTGTCGAGGTTGTAGCGCGAGTCCGGTCGCAGCTCCGGCGCACCCGGATCCAGGTCACCGATTTTCAGGCTCTGGCCGCCGATCAGGCCGACGCTGAACAGGACGATGCCGACGATAATCGTCGCCGGGGCATGGGGTTTCTTCGCGAACTGGGCGATGAACGGCGCCAGGCGAGCCGGTGCCGACTCCCTCTTCCTGATGTAATTCATGCAGGAGTCCGTCAGCCCCGTATAGGACAGCAGCACCGGCATCAGCAGCAGGTTCGTAAAGATCAGTACGGCGACGCCGATGCTCGCCGTCATGGCGAGTTCCTGGATGACCGGGATTTCGATGACCATCAGCGTCAGGAAACCGATGCCGTCACTGATCAGTGCGATGAATCCGGCGATGTATAGTGCACGGAATGCACGACGCGCCGACCAGTAGGCGCCGATGCCGAAGAAGAACCGCGCGGCGACATTGTTGATGATCTGCACACCGTGGCTGATGCCGATGGCGAATACGAGAAACGGCACAAGCATCGAGTAGGGGTCGAGACCGAAGCCCAGTGCCCGCAACAGGCCCAGCTGCCACACGACGCCGACCGTCGAGCAGAGCAGGGGTATCAGCGTGGCGTAGTAGCAGCGCGAATAAAGCAGCAGCAGCACCTTGGTAATCACCCAGGCCGCGAGGAAGAACAGCGCGACCTGCACCGCACCCTCGATCAGGTCACCGACAATCTTGGCGAATCCCGTGACTCGGATCTTGATGGTGTCGGTTTCGTACTTGTCGCGAACGAGTTCCTCGATGCTCTTCGAGAAGTCCCGGTAGTCCAGTCGTTCGCCGGTCTCCGGGTTGGTGTCGGTTAGCGGTGCGATGATCGTGGCCGACTTGAAGTTGTTGGCTACGAGGCGCCCGACCTGGCCGGAACGCAGCACGTTTGTCCTGAGCTGCTCGAGCGACTCCGGCGAGCCGTCGTAGGAGTTGGGGATAACGGCGCCGCCGCGGAAGCCCTCCTCCGTGACCTCGCTCCAACGGACGTTGGGCGTCCATATCGACTGCAGGCCCGCGCGATCAACACCGGGTATGTAGAACACCTCGTCGTTGATCTGTTGCAGGGCGGTCTGGAAATCCGCATCGAAGATGTCGCCTTCCTTCGTCTGGACGATGATACGAATCGAGTTGCCGAGGCTCGCGAGGTCCGCCCGGTTCCTCAGGTAGTTCTGGATGTACGGGTGCGAGGTCGGGATCATCTTCTCGAAGCTCGCGTCGGGCTTCAGCTGGGCCGCGTGATAACCGAAGAACAGCGTCAGCAGCGAAAACAGGACGATGACAATGACGCGGTTCTCGAACAGCAGTCGTTCCGCCAGCGGCGCTTTGGCGCCATCGAGACCTGTTACGTCGGAATGGGGGTCCTTGTGCTCGATAGTCATCACTGACCCTCCGTATTTGTGTTACCGGTCATCGGATCGATGACCGAGATTCCGCCAAAGCCGGCCAGCATCAGGCTGCCGTCCGATCTCATGCTGACGTCGCTGTAAACCAGGCCGCCCTCGGTCGGTATGGTGCGGAAGGTTGCGCCGCCATCGCGGCTGATGAGGACGGCACCTGCGGCACCGGCCAGAACCACAGTCCCGTCATCGGTTGCCATGCCGGACATCAGTGTGCGCTGATCGCCCGTCTGAACGGGTGACCAGCTCGCGCCTTCGTCCGTCGATCGGAACACGTTGCCGCGCAGCCCGAAGATCAGCAGGCTGCCATCACTTACCGCGACGGCATCGAAGAACGATCCTGCGTAAACATAGTCGACGCGCTCCCAGCTCGCGCCGTCGTCGGTCGAGCGCAGCAACGTGCCGGCTTCACCGGCGACGAGCAGCGTGCCGGCGGACGAGCGGGCAATGCCGTACAGGTGATACTTGTCGGGGTTGTCGAGACGATTGCTCTCCATCTTCCAGGTCTCACCGCCGTCGACTGTATGCAGGAAGACGCCGTAGGCGCCGAGCGCGTAGCCTTCACTGTTGTTGGCAAACCAGATATTGAGCATCGGCGACGTCATGCCTTCGTCGATGGCCGCCGTCGCCTCTTCGAGGGCGAACATCGTGTCGTCCAGCGCCCACTCGAGGTCCTCGCGGTTCTCCGCTGTCGCGTTGTCCAGCTCGGCACGTTGTGCTTCGATTTTTTCTTCGAGTTCGCTGACGGACAATCGTGCAACGTCGGAGCCGGTCAGCTTGATCTCCCATGTAGAACCGTTGTCCGAGGAATGCAGCAGGAAGCCGTCATGCGCGGTTGCCCAGGCCTCGTTGGGGCCGCCGAAGGCGACGGACGTGACCGTCAAAGAGACCGGAACGTCTGCCTGTGTCCAGGACTGACCATCGTCGTCCGAATACAGGATGTGTCCACTCTCTCCGGCAACCAGCCGCCGTTCGCCGCTGCTGGCGAAATCCAGCAACAGGCTTTCCTGTACAAGCTCCGACTCCAAAGACGGCAGCATTGCAAACTCGGTCGGCTCGCCGTGACCTGCGCCGATCCAACCCAATGCGACGACAAGAACCGCCGCTTGAAGTGCGGCGGTCCTTGCAGGCGCGAGTCTCTTATTGTTATGGGCAGCTCTTTTGCGCCTCATTGGTTCTCCCCCGGAGTCTCTTGTTAGCGAACTCCTGAACGCCTCAATGCTGCCGGCGTGTATTCGCGTTCGGACACCTTGTAGTCCCAATTATACTGATACCCACGGATCTCGTTGTCGAGGCCAATCGGCAGATAGCGACCGGAGATCAGGTCGTGGGATATCTCTAGCGCGTACCACGGCACGCTGACCTGGTAGTGAAGGACATTATGCGCTTCCTTGACTCGCCACAGTTCGCCGCGACCGTCGTAGAGGTCTGCAGCGCAGATCTGCCACGTGTCCTCGTCGACGTAGAACGTTCGTTTCGCATAAATGTGACGCGCGCCTTCCTTAAGCGTAGCTTCGACGACCCATACCCGGTGCAGCTCATAGCGAAGGTAGTCCGGGTTCAGGTGGCCCTTCTGAAGGATGTCCTTGTACTTCAGGTTCTTGTCACGGAGCTTGAACGCGTTGTACGGGATGTAGAGTTCCTGTTTGCCGACGAGCTTCCAGTCATAGCGATCGGGTGCGCCGTTGTACAGGTCGAGATCGTCTGCTGTACGCAGGCCGTCGGACGCGGTGCCGGGTCCGTCGTAGGCGACGTCCGGTGCGCGGCGAACGCGGCGCTGACCGGCGTTGTAGACCCACGCTGCGCGAGGCTCGACGACCTGGTTGATGTTCTCGTGGACCAGCAGCACGTTGCCTTCGAGGCGTGCCGGCGCCTTGATCGACTGCTTGTAATAGAACAGCCGGTTTTCCGGGGCGCCGTCGAGGTAATTGGCGAAGGTCAGCTGGTCATCGAAGACGACCGGGCTGAACGCGCCGTTCGCCTGTACCGGGATCTGCGTGTACGTCCGCCGGACGCTGCCGCCACGGAAACGCAGCACGTGGTTCCAGATAACCTCGATGCCGGATTTCGGGAACGGGAAGGGCAGGTAGGAATCGACGTTCGCCAGCCCGTTGCCGCCATCCGTGGTGGTCGCCGTCAGTGCGTCCTGCTTGAACTCTTCGTACAGAGCTTCTGGATACAGGGCCGTGCGATGCGTCGTGTACACGGGCATGCGGAACGTATCGGGATATCGTTTCAGCAACGCAATCTGGCCCGGGGAGAGATTGTCCGCGTACTGCTCATAATTCTGAGCCGTGATGGTGAACAGCGGTTGCTCGTCCGGGAACGGATCGACAAGCGGCTCGCCCTCGACGTAGCCGGCGGGCGGTTCTTTCATTCCACCGGTCCATGCCGGAATCGTTCCGGCCGCGTTTCCAGCGCGCTCTGCGCCAATCGGCGTAAACTCGTCGCCGCCGAGGCTCGCAGCCTGTTCAGGCGTGATTTCGGCGAAAGCGCCTTGAGCGAGTAGTCCAATCGCAGCCAGGAATGTGGTTCTCGTGATAGTTCTCATGGTTGTTTACTCCTGGTGTTCGATTCAGAAATTGACGGAGAACGAGAGGGACAGGAAGTCGCGATCTTCGATCGTGTTGTAGTCACCCCCCGAGAACGCCGTGTAGGCCAATGATCCTACGTAGCGGTTCAGGTATTCGCCGGTCAGGCTCACCGTCACGGCCTTTGCGCCCTCATTAAAGTTCGTGTTGGGCGAAACGCCATCCACGTCGTGTGACCACGCGATGGCGGGCGTCAGGTTGATGCCGGCAAACGCGTTGTTGTACTCGAGGCTGGCGCGTACACGATATCCCCACGACGAGTCCGTCACGTAACCATCGTTGTTGCAGTTGACGGGGTTCGAGTTCGGGATGATCTCAGGCACCAAGCCTACCAGCGGCGGCGGCGGTGTGAAGCCTTCGCAGGTCAGGTTGGCGGGCAACCCAGGCAGCGGCGGGATACCGAGCGCCGACAGGGGAATCGGTTCGAACGCGCCCATGCCGTAGATCGTGTTGCGGCCGTAACGCTGTACCGACTGGTCTGGCAGGCTGCCGACCCAGTTGCCGCCGATCTCGGCGGCGAACGACAGGCGGTTGGCGCCCATGACCTGCTCGAAGAAGCGGATGAACGTGACCTGTGCCTGCGTGAAGGGCAGTTCGTCGTAGCCAGATACCGGGTTACCGAAACCGGCGCCGAGTACGATCGGTGTGACCGTCGACCACGGTGCGTAAGCCAGCGCGGCCTGCAGAATCTCGGTTGCATTGATCTGCACCGGGTAGTCCGGCCGGTAGCTGACTTCACCGGAAACCGCGAAGCCTGCAAGATTCGTCGCGAAGCTCACGCCGAACAGCTCGATATCCTCGGGGAACTCGGCGAAATACTGCGGGTTACCGCCCAGCGGGTTGCCCGGGATAAACGGTGCGTCCGGCGGGCCGCCTAACAGCGGGTTTGTCGACGTGAAGCCACCGAGGTACGGTGTGCGGCTGTGGTAGTTCATGTAGTAGACGCCAAATTCGGAACCGGCGAGTTTTTCTGCAAAATAGCGGATGCCGATACCGTACTGGCCGTCGTCGTCGGCCTCGATGTCGGGCAGCCTGGTGACGAACGCGCCCGCGAGCATGTTGATCTGGTCGCTGATGGAGTTATCGACAGTCACGACGTTACAGCCCGTTGCGCCGACGTCGTTTGTCGAGAAGTAGGTGCCGCAGGCGTCGATGACGGTCTTTTCCCATTCGTACTGGTAGAACACGTCGATGTTCAGCGCGTCGGTAACGCCGGCCGAAACCGTCAGCATGCCGACCGGCAGCAGGCCTTCCTTGATCTCAGCGCCCGGACGCCGGAATGCAGAGACGTCGATCGGGTTGATCGTGTTGATGCCGTTCTGGATGAACGTGCTCTCGCCCCAGCTCGCGACCTGGCGACCAAGCCTGACATCGACCGGTGCTTCGTTTTCGCCAACATAAAAGGTGTTGTATATGAAAGCGTCGAGTAGCTCGATACCGGAAGCCTTCGCAAAGTCATCGAAGCCGCTGTCATCCAGCTCTTCGTTCGGCGTGTACAGGTTGGCCGAATTGCCGTGCGGGCGTTTGCCATTTGCCAGCTCCTCGTCGTACCAGTACTTGGCGCGCAGGAAAACCCCGAAGTCGCCGTTGCGGAGTTCGAGGTCATGTACGCCCTTCAGGATCAGCGAGTAGATGTCGCCGTCTTTGTAGTTGAGGTCGCCGTCGTCGGCGGTACCGGTGGATGCCGTGCCGAATGGCGCGTTACCCGGTGTGACCAATCGCGGCTCTATGTCCGACATGCGCCAGTTTGCGCCTATCGAGATCTGCGAATTGAAGCTGCCTTCAAAGTCGCCCCATTCAAACTCGGCTGCCGTTGCAGGATAGCTAAGCGCAGCTACGGCAAGCAGCAGCCCAAGGGATGCGCTTTTTCGTTGCACGTTCATTTTTAACCCCCGAAATAGGTGTGTTCGTGTTGTGTATGGCCAGCGCGAGGTCCAACGGAAACCCGGTCAGAACACGCACTGCCGTAGTTTCCCTATTCGCTCATATCGGGAGCCGAATTGTCATTGGGATAAACCGAGAGAACGCCTCGGTTTACTGCTGAAGCTTGATGTCGGGTGTCAGCTCGCCCGGCGGGTGATGTCGCTCGCAACCTGCAACAGGCTGTCGTCCATCTCGGCGAGGATGTGGTTCAGCTTGCGGCCGATCTTCGTTTGCACGCGGATCTGCTCGATCTTGGGCCACGCGGCGCGCTCGCCCATCTCCATCAGGTCGATGACCTCGTCGAGCGATCGATGCGCGAGCAGCTTCAACGGGTTGAACAGGCGCCGGTCAGGCAGGATGTTGATGTCGCCGACATAGTCCTGGTTTATGATGCCGAGCGCGAAATTCGCGACGCGGCTGGCTCTCGGGCTCAGTGACAGCGGTTTTTCGATCAGGGAGACGCCGGCATTGATCCATTCGCGCGCCGTTGCCCGCGTCACCGCCTTGACCGTCGTCATGATGGTCTTCTTCTCGCCGTCGGCGCGCGTCATGAACGGGAATATATGCGGGTTGACCTGGCTGACGATGAAGTGATTCACGCCGTAAACGCGGGCAAGACGCTTGGCGGGCAGGTCGTCGCTGATCGATCCGTCCACCCATTTGCGCGATGCCAGGTAGGCCTGTCGCTCGCCGCGGTCGTTCTTCGCGCACAGCGTGACGGGTGGGAAGAATCCCGGAATGGCGGCGGACGCCATGACGGCTTCCCGGACAAAAACGTTCGGCGTTGTATACGCATTCAGCAGTCGCGACGTCTGGTGCTTCTCGGCGGCGGCGATCGAGACATTCAGATGCCGGCCACTTCGCTCCAGCGACTCGAGGAAGGTCAGGTCCGGGATCAGGCGTTCGAGCACTTCCTTGACCTCTTCCGTGCTGGCGACTTCCGGTGCGAACGCCAGCAGCCGACGCAGTATGCCCTGGTCGCGCTCGATCTCGTGTACCAGGTTCTCCGGGTCGAAGATCTTCTCGAGCTCTTTATCGCCGTGGGTGCTCACGAGCGCGCCTACGATTGCGCCGCCGCTGCTGCCGGACATGATCGACGGCAGCAGTCGCTCCTGCGCCAGCGCCTTGACGACGCCAATGTGGAAGTAAAGCAGGGAACCGGCGCCGCTCATCATCAGTGCCGAACAGCCGTAGCAATGCTGGGCGCGACGGAAGAAGTCCAGGCGTGTCTCCAGTGAGATGTCTTTCGCGGCGTCGCTCGCGAGCACGTCGAGTGAGCGGGCGACTTCCTCTACATAGGCCGTGATCAGTTTCTTCGTGCCGAACTGCGCCTTGCCGAACAGCCGGGCATGGCCCATGCCGTCGATGTTGCCGTGCAGGCCTTCGTTCAGCGAGAAGAGCAGGCCCTCGTAATCGCCCTTACGGCGCTGGCGCTGCAGCCTGTTCAGGCGGGTGCGGATAGAGCCGTAATCAAAATGCTTGGATACGTCGGTGTCTTTCCATTTTTCCGTACCCGTCGCCTTGTCATGGGCGATAGCCGCCTTCTTCCACTCGGCGTAGCTCTCTGCGGCGGCCATCTCCGCTTCCAGGCGTTTTGTCAGCGAGAAAAGCATACGAATTCAGTCATTTAAGTCCATAGAGAAAGCGTACACCTGTACGCATCGTCGCGCGACCTATAAAGCCTACATTTTGGTAAATAGGTACGTCGATAGTGGAAATGCCTGCTGTTCGCACTCGCGTTTCACGGTACCATTCGGTCAGGTCGACCCGCAGGCTGCGCCGGACAGCGCACCCCGGGCTTCAGGCTGACCGATTTCGGACTTGATCCAACGAGGACAGGTACCAGTGACAATGCGACAGTACTATCGCGGCCATTTCCGGCCGCGCTCACCCAATGCCTTGATGTTTTCTCTTGCGATACAGCGGAGGCATCCGGCATGACCAATGTAACGACGTTTAGGCAGAAGAAGCGCCGGGCAGAACCGATCTCGATGGTGACCTGCTACGATGCCTGGTCTGCCAGGATTCTCAACGACACCGATATCGACAGCCTGCTGGTCGGCGATTCTCTCGCCGTCGTCATGCACGGCTTCGATTCCACGGTGCATGCAACCGTCGACATGATGGCGATGCACGTGGCGGCCGTCGCACGCGGCGCGCCCGACAAGTTCATCATTGCGGACATGCCGTTCCTGTCCTGCAGCAAGGGCATCAAGGTGGCGCTCGATGCCGTGCAGGTCCTGATGCAGGCTGGCGCTCACGCCGTGAAGATCGAGGGTGCCGACCACCAGCTCGACGTCATCGGGCGCATCGTCGAGGCCGGCGTGCCGGTGATGGGTCATCTCGGACTGACGCCGCAGTCGATCCACAAGCTCGGCGGCCACAGGATCCAGGGCAGGGACGACGCCGGCGGAGAGAAGATCATTAAAGACGCGAAAGTACTGGCGGCTGCGGGTTGCTTCGCAATCGTTCTCGAATGCGTACCCAGCCTCCTGGGCGAGCGCGTCTCTCGCAGCATCGAGGTGCCGACGATTGGAATCGGCGCCGGCCCCGGCACCGATGGGCAGGTGCTGGTGCTGCATGACCTGCTGGGCACCGACCCGTCGTTTTCGCCGACATTCCTGAGGCGCTACGCAGACGGACACACGTTCATCACGGATGCCGTGCAGGCGTTCCACCAGGACGTGACGCAGGGAGCATTCCCCGCGTTGAAGGAGAGCTTCCAGTGATCGTCGCAAGCGCTCTCGATGAGCTACGAATCTGGAGACACGGTTCGGACGGCGATGTCGGATTCGTCCCGACTATGGGCGCGCTGCACAAGGGACACGTATCCCTGGTCCAACAAAGCAGAGCCACCTGTGACAGCACGGCCGTCAGCATCTATATCAACCCGACGCAATTCGACAACGCCGATGATCTTGCGAGTTACCCGGAGACGTTGCAGAAAGACCTGGACACGCTGGAAGGGCTGGGCGTCGACTGTGTCTTCGTGCCGACCTACGAGGTTCTTTACCCGGACGACTTCGCTTATCAGGTCGAGGAGCGCGGATTCAGCAACACGCTCTGCGGGGCGCACAGGCCGAGTCATTTTACCGGTGTGCTCACCGTCGTCATGAAGCTTCTGAACCTGGTGAGGCCGGACAAGGCGTTTTTCGGTGAGAAAGACTTTCAGCAGCTGACGCTGATCCGAAACATGGTCGACGCGTTCTTCATGGACGTCGAGATCGTCGGCTGCCCGACCGTGCGCGAGCCGGACGGCCTGGCCATGAGCTCCCGCAACCTGAACCTCGCGCCCGCGGACAGGCAGCAGGCGCCAATCTTCCGTGAGATTCTCGAAAAGGCAACGAGCGATGACGATGCCCGACGCCAGCTCGGCGAGGCCGGGTTCGTCGTCGACTACGTAGAAACCATCGAAGGGCGCCGGCTCGGTGCCGTGAGCGTGGGCGCAGCCGACCGTTCCGTGCGGTTGATCGATAACATCACCCTGGAGCTATAGCGATGCTTCTCTGTCTTGATGTCGGCAACAGCCAGATATTCGGCGGCCTGTTCGTCGACGACGAGCTGAAGTTGCAGTTCAGGCGGCAGTCGCAACTCAGGAGCTCCTCGGACGAGTTGGGGGTCTTTTTTCGCTCCGTGCTCCGTGAGAACGGCGTTGAACACGACCAGATCAGCGGCGTGGCTATCTGCTGTGTCGTGCCGGACCTGCTCTATTCCCTGAGGGCCTGTTGCCAGAAGTACTTTTCATTAGAACCGATCGTGCTGAGGCCCGGCGTCAGGACGGGGCTGAAGATCCGCTACCAGGATCCCAAGGAAGTTGGCGCGGACCGGATCGCTGACGCCGTGGGCGCGACTGTCCTGTTCCCGGACAAGAACGTGATCGTCGTCGATTTCGGGACCGCGACGACGTTGTGCGCGACGACTAGAACCAAGGAGTTCCTCGGCGGCAACATCCTGCCCGGTGTCCGCCTGTCGATGGAGGCGCTGGCAGAGCGCACGGCGCAGCTGCCCGCCGTTGAAATCCTCCCACCGGATCACGCGATCGGTCGCAACACGATCGAGAGCATCCAGTCCGGGCTGTATTGGTCCAATGTCGGCATGGTCCGCGAGATCGTCAGTCGCATCACGGAAGAGCATTTCGCTGACGATCCGCCGCTTGTCATCGGCACGGGCGGCTTCGCACAGCTGTTCAACCGCGAGGCCCTGTTCGACGAGGTCGTCCCGGACCTGATCCTGACGGGCCTGCGAGAAATCGTTCGCCTGAACAGCTGAGCCCGGCGTTTCACGCTGCGGTCGGACTCGATTCATGGCGGACATCGACAGATTCAAGGCGATCAATGATCACTTCGGTCACCAGGTCGGGGATCGCGCCATCGCGAACGTTGCTCACCTGCTGGACCATTCCCTGAAGACCGGAATCGATGTCTGCGGGCGACCGGGAGGGGAGGAGTTCATCCTGGTGCTCCCGGAAACCAACCTCGCCGGC
Organism: Woeseiaceae bacterium; assembly: GCA_030065915.1. Taxonomy (GTDB): domain Bacteria; phylum Pseudomonadota; class Gammaproteobacteria; order Steroidobacterales; family Woeseiaceae; genus UBA1847. The sequence continues at coordinate 17,810 of JASJCQ010000005.1, read as the reverse complement.
GCGATCCAGGCGGCGGAGTGCTTGCGGACGCTGCTCGAGAATACGCCCTTCGAAGATCACCCGCCCATCCTCTGCAGCTTCGGCGCCGCCAAGGCGACCCAGTATCCGACGCTTGAGGAGGCCATCGGTGTGGCCGACCAGGCTCTCTACGCCGCAAAGGAAGCGGGCCGGAACCGCGTCAACGACTGAGCGAGCGCCAGGTGTCCGATTTCGAGCCGGCTGACACGGTCAGCTTTCGGCTAAAAAGCGGTCAGTCGCCGCATCGTACGCGTCAACGGGTTTTTCGACGAAGGATTTCGCTGGTCTTCTCGTTGTCTTTCTGCCGGCGATTTACGACCCATCGCCCGACGATCAGTATGGGCAAACCGAAGAAGAGTGCCGATTTCAGCACGTCCAGCCAATCCAGTTCCATAGCCGAACTCCAGACAGCGGGAAAGAAACGTCCGTAGAGGGTGAGGAGCTGCCAGAATAGCAGACATTCACGGGGCGGCGGGTTTCGGCCAGAGGCAGATTCGCTGCGTTCCAGGAAGCGAGGCTAGCCGTGATGCCGCCTGATGTGTTTGATCAATCCCTGATCGTCGAATTCCAGTGAGACTATGTTGGTGGAGCTGTATTCAATCACCTTGTCGAGGTGAACAGGTTTGACCTTCGCGGTTTCGGTGTACTTTACGAAGACGACGTTGCGACCAATCATTACCTGGTCGACCTCAATCCGCGAAAAGAAAACCTTATCCTCCAGTTTCTGCAGCATACTCGCTCGCAGTTCGTCCTTGTTTGACACTGTGACACCGAACTTTATGTGCTCGTCGACAAAGTCATCGGCAAGGAGCGCAAGGAAGTTCTCGACATCCGTTGCATCCGAGTCCGGTTGCTGCCTGGCATTTTTTGCTTCGATAAAGGCCAGTGCCATTTGCTCTAGCGCCTCCTCTCCGAAGCCATCCTCCGATATGGCTGGTGTTATATAGAGTGTGAGCAAGAAACATAGCGCGAGCTTTTGCATGGGGCTTTTCGGTCCTTTTACGTAAACCGGATTGGATGAACCACCGAGTACTTCGATGCCGTCCGATTTCGGCCAGAAGCTGACAGTCCGCCTGACATCTTTCGTATGGCTGGTTACGGCCAGAGAGGGACGTATGCTGACTGATTTCGGCTCAGCTACTGCCCCACATTTCGGCAAATCTACGCTGTACTTTTTCCACAAGTTCGGGTGGAGCTTTCGAAGGCGATCCGGCGTCAAACGGTGGCTCCGGATCATACTCCGTGCTTAGTTGAACGAGTTTTGCAAACTCCTCGCCGACCAGTTCGGCAACAAGCGTCAAGCCAAAATCAACACCCGCTGTTACGCCGCCACCGGACAATCGATTCCTGTCACGAACCACTCGACTCGAAACTGGTTCAGCGCCGAAAGACCTCAACTCGTCAATTAAGGCCCAGTGACAGGCAGATTGGTAACCATTCAGCAACCCTGCCGCCCCCAACAATAATGAACCACTGCACACTGAGGTCACGTACTGCGCCTGCTCACCCTGGCGCTTGAGGAAATCCAGGACCACCTGATCGTCCATCAATGCCTTCTGGCCGAAACCGCCGGGCACGCACAGCACATCCAGATCAGGGCATTCAGACAGGGTCGTCGTGGGGTTTAGCGTAATGCCAATGTCCGTAGGAATCGGCCGCAGATCCTTCCAGATCATGTGAACACGGGAATTCGGTACCGCCGACAGCATCTGCGCAGGGCCTATTGCGTCGAGCGGCGTCACATTCGGGTAGATTAAGAAGCCGATGTTGACTTCACTGTTCATGCGGTTTCTCCTGGCTTTCTTGACGATCCGGTTCGTCCAATCTCTCGCGCAAACATGGCAATCCAAACAAATGTCAGAGTCGGTGGCCGTCAGTGTACCGCACAACGTTCAGGCCGCAGCCCCCGGCCACTAACGGCCGGTCAAAGCGCCAAATTCTCCTCACTCCATGTATGGGCGCGGATCGAATCCACACTTCAGAGCTTCCACCTCTTCTGGACGGGCCTCTGGTCGCCATACGGGTCCGTCTTCCGCAAACTGAAATCCGAATACGGACGCATCCTCACCACATGCACGGAGGTAGTAGTTATACGCTGCTGCCATCATTGGCAGTCCTGAGTTGTGGCCTCTTTCGTGTGCGCGCTGAAAAAGGAAGAAAGCCAAGAGGTGATTTTCGGCTCCCAGGCTAACTCGTTCTCCGTCACTGCCTCGGTAGGAACTCGTATGGTGGAGAATAATTCCGGCATGAAAGAAGTCATTGGCCGTCTGCACGTTTCCCTCAGACAAAAGCCTCATGACTGCTATGCGTCGCTCCCTTTCCTCTTGTAGCGAAGGGGCACGGCCTGCTTCGATGGCTTCCTTACTTCTGACGGCCTGATCGGCGCCGTACAAAATCTTCAGCTCGTCGTGGTCTTCGACATCGCCAGCCTGAAGCGAGAGTGGCAGGAGTGTCAGCAAGGCAATGACCAATATCATCGAACGCATATGGGACCTCCAAAAGGAGCGAGTGGCTGCGATGAGTCAGAAGGCGTTCAGTGTACCTCACAAGGTTTGGGCGGTGGTTCCCGGCCAGAAGCAGCCGGTCACGCCAACCCGCTTTCCCTGATATACGCCGCTGCGACCGGGTGTTGAATCAGTAAGGCCAGCAACGTGCCGGCTACAATTGATTTCGCGTTAGACATCTAGTCGTGAGGCATTCCCGGGCGGTGGCAGAGGGTAAGAAGCCGCCTGTCTACCTCAGAACTTCTGAGCGGCTGCCCACAGCCGGAAACGGTCGGCAGATTCGCTTACTGTTGCCCTAGTGCGGTCCTAAAGAGCCGGATCGCTCCATATGCAAACGCGCCGGCTAGCAGAAGGTAAGCCGCGAGCAACACATAGATTTCATTGCCTTCCCATAAGATGTTGAGAACCATGGTACTGGTTTCAACGTTCAGGCTGCCGCTCCGTACTGCAGGCAATACCTCTGACCGAGCGATGTAAAAGGCGAAATATCCGAACGACGCAGAAAGAGACAAGAGCACAATACCGACAGTACCGTATTTAATCTTCTTCAACACTGAATGTCCGCTTTGGGTCAGAGGCCGCAATTCTAACGCGAAATACTCGGCCGGCTGGTCGCCGCTTGGAGCGGACAATTAAAGCCGTTGCTTCGATCAATCCGATCGGGGACGCAGCCAGAGGTTTGCCGCAGGATAGTCGATGACAAATTGATAGTACTGAAGCCCCGATCCGCCAATGGCCCCGCAGATTTCTCTATCCATGAACTGAGTCATGTATTCCTTAAAACTCGGATCTGCGCGCTTCACAAACCAGACCGGGCCACTCGCTATTCCCGCAATGGAGACCTGGGGAACCTGGATCATCGGAAAGGCGCTGCCGCGGACTGAATCAGCACTTTCGATGTAGGGCCATTCCGGGTGCTCCGCGCGCCAACGATCGAAGACGTCTTCGCACATGAAGCTCGCGCCAATAGATTCACCGATACGGCGTCTGAAATAGCCCGCTGAATTCTCTGTCAGCGTCGCTCTTGCGCCAGTGTCGAACAGGACATGCACTTCTTCGCCGTCGATCGAGATCGGCATGCTTGGAAAGTGCATCGTACGAATCCCGTTGTCGTCGACCTGGAATCCCAGCGGCAGACGGGTCATGCGTTCAGTCAGATCGTCCGGCAACTCGTCGTACAGCGTGAGGCGCTCATTCGAGTAGTCGAATTCCCAGACTCGATTCGCGAACCAGCGTCCTCCAAGGAAACCGTCATAGTCGCGACCCAGCATGTCTTCATCCACTACCTGCAGCTGACCATTCCTGAAGACCGGGTTCGCCGGAATCGATGCGCTGTCGACGAACTCGGGGAAATCCACCGTCTCAACATCTGCAGCCACTGACTCCGCGCGGATATCGAGAGCCACTGATCGCTTGATCGCGTTGAAACCGCCGCCTGAATCCGTGTAGAAGCGCAGAACGCGACCGTCGAGCAGCATGGGTGATACGAATACGATGTCGTCTTCGAACTCACTGGGAATGACGGTCCCCTGATCGGGACCATCGGACGTCGCACATCCCGAGATGACGAGAAATGCGAATACCAAGAATGACTTGCTACGTTTCAATGTTGAGGTATCACTTTTCCGCAAGCATCCGCGGCCCGTCCTCAAGCCTCAAGTCTAGGACGCGGCGAAGTACGATCCTAGCAAATGTCGTTGAGTCTGCCTCGTTTCCCTCGTCTCACAATGCTCCTTTAGCCGCCCTTGCGAGGGGAATACTCTGCTCGAGTCCGTCCTTGACTATCGCCATCAGCGACCGGGCGGTGTATGCAGCCGTCAGGCCAGCGGACGCTCACCATGCGTGGCGTTATTCAGAACGGCGAACCATCACGGCGCTTCGATTCCCTTCATCCCGAGCACGCCGTCGGCTATGTGCTTCAGGAATACATTGAGCCTTTGAGGCCGGTGCCGCCCTGGAGAATAGGCCGCGCTGATGCGAAGTCTCGGCGCCTCCCATCCCGGCAGGATATCCAAGAGCTGGCCGTTTCCGAGTTCTTCCACGACGAACCACTCCGGCACTATCGCCATGCCAATGCCAGCCAGAACCGATTCCTTCAGCGCGAAAATGTTGTTCGTTTCCAGGACGACCTGAGGGGTGCAGGAGGCCACGCGTTGGCCTCGCAACACGGAAATCTTGCCTCCCTCGTAGGGGGACAGCGCGACCAGGGGGTATCGTTCCGCTTTCTTCGGAGTGCCGGGAAGTCCATGCATATCCACGAGGCTGCGGGACGCCACCAACAGTCGTCGAACCGAACCGAGTTCACGAACGATCAGCGTCTCATCCGGGACCTGTCCAACCCTGATCCAGCAGTCGCAACCTCGCTCGGTGAATCGGATGTCGTCGTCATTCAACTCCCAGGCAATCCTGACCTTCGGATGGTTTTTGAGGAACTGACCCGCGATCCTGATCAGGTGGCTCTGCCCGAGCGCTATGGGTGCAACGATTCTCAGGCTGCCACTGAGTTCTGAATCAGGACTCAAGTGTTTTTCGGCAAGCGCCTCCCAACCGTTCAGCAGCTGGCGAGCATCCGCCAGGAGCTCGATACCCGCGTTCGTCAAGGCTAGCGAATGCGTATTCCGTCGCACCAGTTGCGTCTTCAGTCGATCTTCCAGGGCGGCCAACTGACGACTCGCCGATGGTTGAGTCAGCCCCAGGTCGCGCGCCGCCGAGCTGATGCTGCCTGATTCGGCAATACGAACGAACGTCTCAAGCAATGTCAGGCGGTCGAGAAAGTTGCTCATACGATAGACGTATAGCAGAAATAATTGTGATGCGTCTACCAAATATCCGGCTGCAGCGCGATATTTGTCGCCGAGACAACAATCTGACAGCGGAGATCGCGACATGAACATGGAAACGAAGAAGACATTTCGCCTGGGCGGCGAGATTACGGTCAACAGGCTTGGCTATGGCGCAATGCGGTTGACCGGCCAGCCCGGCAACTTCGGACCGTACCCGGAATGGGACAGCGGAAAAACGTTGCTTAGAAGGGCGGTAGAGCTTGGCGTCAACTTCTTCGACTCCGCCCGCGCCTACGGGCCTGAATGGGCGGACAGGATCATTGCAGACGCATTGCACCCATACGCGGACGATCTTGTCATCGCCACCAAGGGCGGCGTCGACAAATTCGCCCCGGACCAGATCGTAACCGACGGTTCGCCACAGACGATCTCAATGCAAATCGACGACGCGCTTCGGAACCTCAAAACGGAGCGCATCGATCTCTTCCAGCTGCACCGAATCGACCCCGACATCCCGATTGAAGAATCCATAGGGGCGATCGAGGCAGCGAGACAAGCGGGTAAGGTCCGGCTGATCGGGTTGTCCAATGTTGACCGCGAACATCTTGATCGTGCATTGGACGTTGCACCGATCTCGTCGGTCCAGAATCGATTCAATCAGGCTGAGACCCAGCAGAGCGCACTGGTGGACTACACGGCTGAAAAAGGCATTGCGTTCATACCTTACGGACCTCTTGGCGCTCACCCGATGAAGAAAGGTGCGGTTCTTCCACCGCAGGAGGCGTTAGCCTGGCTACTGCGACGTTCACCCAACATCATCGTGATTCCCGGGACTACATCGGTCGGACACCTGGAACAGAATGCGGCCGCCTGGAGCCTGGTTTAGAAAATGGGGAACGGCGGATTCACGCGATGAAAGAACGACTCAAAAAGGTCTTCGCCACATGGCTGGCCGTATATCCAGTCATCACGTTACTTTCGCTGGTGCTGGACCCGCTAATCCGGAATCTGATCCTTCCGCTGCAAACGCTGCTAATCAGCGTCGTCATGGTGCCCCTGCTATCACTCGTCGTGATGCCGGTTGTGAAGAAGGGCGTCAGGGCTTCGGTCGACTCGGAGCCTTGATGCCCTCGCGCACTACTCTCTTGTTATTGACTGTGGGATCGACCCGGAGTGCCGAGTGAGGTCAGAAGCGGAAACCATAAGGGACGCACATCCCGAAACCGTTTGCGTTTGTTGACGCTAACGCGTCTACTCCTGCGTTTTGAGGGATCGGATAGCCTCGCATGCAAGAGCTGGAAAAAGAACCACAGCAGGGCCCGGCTTCAGACAAGAACAGCTACCATCTGCCGGCACTGACGGGCATTCGTTTTTTCGCCATCTTCCACATCTTCATGTTCCACCTGTGGTCGTTGTATCGGTCTCCGAAGCCCGAGGAAGTCAGCGGCATGCTGAGTGGATTCGACGACGTGCCGGCGACGCTCGGCACCTTCATATCGAACGGCTGGGTCTCGACCAGCCTGTTCTTCCTGCTGTCCGGCTTCATCCTTGCGTACCTGTATTGGGGTAAAGACGGGCAGCTGACAACGACGAAAAAGCGCTTCTGGTCGCTGCGCGCGGCGCGACTGTACCCGATTCACCTGATCGTCATGATGATCATCCTGCCGATGCTTGTGCCATTCCAGCTCGGCGAGGGCATGCCGCTCAGCACGTTGATACCGAGCGCGCTGGCGACGCTGGCGCTGGTACAGGCCTGGGTGCCGCCGTGGGTCCCGCTGTGGGCCTGGCCGACGTGGACGATCTCGGCATTATTGTTCCTGTACCTCGTCATGCCGTGGCTGATGAAGGTGCTCGGTCGACTCAACCGCCGCCAGATGATCGTCACACTCGTCGCGATGCCGTTCCTCTCGATACTGCCAACCGTGGGCTACGCGATTCGCATGGCGTCCGGTGCGGAATGGAGCATGAATGTCGATATCTTCATCGCCAACACGCCGCTGTTCTGGGTGCCGTATTTCGCGGCCGGCATGTTGTTGACGCGCATCTTCTCGATCAGTCGCTTCAACCCCCAGCCTCAACGTCCATCCTTGTTTGCGTGGGGTGACCTTGCGTTGGTCGCGGCCGTCGCTATCGCGTGCACGCCGGGCATCGAGCAGCCGCTGAAGTTCTTCATTCGCCAGGGGTTGCTAATGCCCCTGTTCATGGTTGTCGTGCTCGACCTCGCACGCGGCCGGGGGCTAATGGCGAAGATCTTCTCCCTGCCCGGCACCGGCTTCCTCGGCGAGACTGGCTATTCGATGTTCATCTGGCAGAGCGTCGTTTTGATGACGATGTTCATTACGATGATGATCAACCCGGCGATTGGCCCCTACCAGGTATGGATCGGCATGGTTCTGATCATGGTGCTGGCGATACCCAGCACCTACCTGGTCGAGAAGCCGATTGCGCGCGGCATCCGCCGGAGGTTTATCGACAAAGGCGTCTAGCCTTTTGACGGTACGGCGGTCGAACCGTTACTCGACACCCTGGAACGCCGTGACAACCGGTACCCGGGCCGATCGCCACGCCGGGAAGAAGCCGCCGATAAACCCGATCGCGAGCGCGAGCTGGATGCCATTCGCGAACAGCTCCGGCGTCAGCTCGAACGAGAAGACGACCTGTGTAAAGGTCGCACCCAGTGTCGATGCGCTGAAACCGTCGAAGAACAGCCAGGCGGCGAAGGCACCGACGATGCCGCCGACGATCGACAGCACCATCGACTCGGCGAGTGTGCCTGCGAAGGCGGACGTGTTGCTAAAACCGATTGCACGAAGCGTCGCCGTCTCCTGTGCGCGAGCCGCAACTGACGTATACATCGTGTTCAGCGCGCCGGCCAGGGCGCCCAGCCCCATGACGATGCTGATGGCCCAGCCGAAAATCGCGATGCCGTTTAGCGCCTCGCCCTGGCTCGCGAAATAATCAGCCTCGGTCTGCACATCGAGATTCAGCGTCGGGTCGTTGTCGATGAATTCCTTGATCGGCGTGACGTCGTCCGCGTTGGCCAGCAGCAGCCGAACCGTCTGGAAAGACGAGCCGCGCTGGAACTGGCTCTGCACGGTCGGCGCATCGGCCCAGAGTTCACTCTCAAAAGCAGAGCCCCCGGTCGAGAACACACCGACAACCTGCCAGGCCGTCTTGCCGAAGCGAATCTCGGCACCGACATCGAAGCCTTCGAACTGTTGCTGCACGCCCTTGCCGACGACGATCTCGTTGCGGCCGGATTCGAATGCGCGCCCTTCGACGATGGTCAGATTTTCACGCAGGTCGAAGCCCTCGAGAAAGATACCGCGCATCGGGATGTTCGCCTGCGTCTGGCTGTTGCGCTTGATGCCGTCTACGATGACGAACAGCTCTGACGAGTAGATCGGGTTACCGTCCGCATCCGGCGCGATGCCCGGCGCGGTTGTCAGGTTGTTGACCGTGTCGCGTCCCAGGACGCTGTTGAGCTCGGATTGCGAACCGACACGCGTGACGATCGCAACCTTGTCTGATCCGGTGCCCGCCAGAGTCTTTTCGAAACCCTTGGCCATAGCCAGGAACGCGAGCAGCACGGCGACGACGACGGCGACGGCGAACACCGCCGCCAGTGACATCCACGCCCGTCGCGGAAGGCTCAGGATGTTCATGACGATGACGGTCCAGATTTGAGAGAAGAATCCAGCCACGGTCGACTCCTAGCTACGGCTTAACGCCGTGATGATGTTAAGGCGCAGCGCGCTCATTGCAGGCACGATGCCCGTGATAAATCCCAAGGCGACGACGAACAGCATCGCCTGTGACCAGACCGAGCCGTCCAGCACCAGCACCGGCAGCTGGATCGGCGCCGAGTTGATCAGTGTGATCATGAAGCCCGACGCAAGCACGCCCAGCACGCCACCGATCAACGCGAGCAGGACCGATTCAGCGAGCACCATGCGGAAGATACGGCCGGACGTGAAGCCAAGGGTCTTCATGACGCCGATCTCGCCTGTGCGTTCGCGGATCGACAGGATCATCGAGTTGCCGACGATGACGAGGATCACGAAGAAGGCGGCCAGCACGACGGACGTCAGTATCAGGCTAAGGTTGCCGATCTGTTCGATGAAGGCCTTGTTGAACGCCTTTTCCGGCACGGTCTCGGTCTCCGCCGGCGAGTTGGCGAACATGTCGTCGATGGTCTTGATGACTGTCTCGTTCAGAGAAGGGTCACTGGTGCGTACGGCCATGAAGCCGATGAAGTCGCCGCCAAATGACTGGGTCTCGTTGAAGTACTCGTAGTGGAAGTAGACGCCGTTTGTGTCGGTTTGCGGATCCTCTCCCTCATAAATGCCTACGACATCGAAGTCCCAGTCCGTCCGGCCGTCGCGCTGCGAGAAGATATTCGAGTTGATCGGGATGCGATCGCCCACCTCCCAGCCGTAGGTGTCGGCGATGGCGCGGCCGGCGATGAGGCCCTGGCGATTGTCGATCCATGCCTCGCGCTCGGCGTCACTTAAGACCAACTCATCGAAGACTTCCATGAAGTTCTCGGCGTCGACGGCAAACATCGCGAACTGGCTGCGCGGGTCCTGGTAGTAGCCGCCGAACCAGTTCAGGTGCGTCATTGCCTCGACGTTTTCGACGGCGCGTACCCGAGTCGCGTAGGCAATAGGCAACACCTGCGTGAAGCTTATCTTGTTCAGTACGATCAGGCGGTCGTCGGCGGCGAGGTCGACGCCGGAATCGAAGGCCTTCTGGAACGCGGTTAGCGTGCCGAAAATCATGAACGCGATGAACGTCGCAAACACGGTCAGGAACAGGCGCATCTTCTTGCGCGTGAGATTCTTCAGTACGAGGTAGAGGTCCTTCACGCCGCCAAGTCCTTCTCGACGAACACGCCTTTGTCGAGGTGCAGCGTGCGTTTGGCGTACTTCGCGGCCTCGGGATCATGCGTGACCATGACGATGGTCTTGTCGTACTCGCGGTTCAGGAGCTGCAACATCGACAGGATCTCATCGGCCGTCTCGCGATCGAGGTCACCGGTGGGCTCGTCGCACAGCATCAATTTCGGGTCGGAGACGAGCGCACGCGCGATGGCGACGCGCTGCTGCTGGCCGCCGGACATTTCCGCGGGCATGTGTCGAGCGCGGTCGGACAGGCTGACGAGTTCAAGCGCTGCCGCAATGTTCTTTTTACGTTGCGAACGACTGAGCTTGGTCAGCAGCAACGGCAGCTCGACATTGCGCTCCGCATTCAGCATCGGCATCAGGTTGTAGAACTGGAAGATAAAACCAATGTTGTTGGCTCGCCATGCGGCCAGCTGGTTTTCCGAGAGCGAGTCGATGCGACTGCCGTCGAACCAGATCTCGCCGCCAGTCGGCTGATCAACGCCGCCGAGCATGTTCAACAGCGTCGTCTTGCCCGAACCGGACGGGCCCATGATTGCGAGGAAGTCGCCACGTGCGATCGACATGTCGAGGCCGTCGAAGACCGTGATCGTGTCCTTGCCCTTAACAAACTTCTTGGAGACACCTTTGAGGTCGAAAAGGATGTCGTCACTCATATCAATCTCCCTGGCTATTCCTGCAGGAAAGCTACTTTGACGCCCATGTCGGGCAGGATTCGTGGATCACGCGTCTCGATGCCGATGCGCACCCTGACGGTGGCTTTGGCTCGATCCGCGGTTGGAATGATGGCGATCACGGCGGCTGCGATGTCCCAGTCCGGGTAGGCATCCAGGTTGGCTATGACGCGCTGGCCGCTGAACACACGCCCGATAAATGATTCGTTGACGTCGACCTCGATCTCCAGCGAGTCCATATCGACGATCGTGCAGATTCCGGTGCGGGTAAATCCGCCGCCAGCGGAGCCGGGCGACACAATCTCACCGGTCTGCGCATTCTTGACCGTGACGACGCCGGCGTAAGGTGCACGGATGACGTGGTCGTCGAGGCGTTCCTGCTGCCGCTGTACTTCGAGCTCGAGCACGTCGATATCCGACCGCGCCCGCTTGAGATCCGCGGTCAGCGCGTCGAATCGCGCAGCCGCCTCGGTAAGCTGCGCCTCGGAAACGAGGTTCTCCTTGCGCAGCTGCGTCGCGCGTTCGTAAACCCGCTTCGCTTCCGCAAGGTTCGCCGTCACGTTGTCGACGAAGGCCCTCTGCGATGCAAGCCTGGCCTCGGCGAGGTCGAAGTCGACGCGGGCAAGCTCGTCATCGAGACGGGCGAGCACCTGGCCTTCTTCAACCAGCATGCCTTCCTCAACACGGACCTCGGTGATCAGCCCCGTGATCTGGGAGGACACGGTAGCTACGCGGCGTGCAGTGATATAACCAGACGCATTCAGAATGCGATCGTCTCGTGAAGTCGCGGGTGCCGGCGTCGCCTGGGCGCTGTTTGTCGTGCTGGCCGATGGCTCCACCGCTGCCGGCCTTTCAGGGCTCGCTTCGGCACGCACTTCTTCCGGTGCGTTGCCGCCGAAGAGCAGGACCCCGGCGCCGGCACCGACGACCAGCGCCGCGACAACGATAATCGCGACGGTGGTCACGCTGACGCCGGACGACTCGGGTTGAGACCGGTCGATCTTCAGTTGGTCGAGCAATTCGCTTTTGTCTGCCATGTTTCCCGGTTAGTGCTGTGGTTCTTATCGTTGGTTCGACATCGGACGATGCAGCCCTGCATATTCCAATGATCATCTTCTTCTATCAACCGCTCAGCCGTACTTGTCATGTCATTGTCATTATTCTCCCGCGAAGGGCAGACACTGACCATAGGCCAAAAGTCATGATTTCTCCGATGGCCCGAGGCCGTTCGACGGAGGTCTGACTTCATTCAGATTTTTGTCGCGCGTGTGCCGATGCCTTCGCAGAGACTCGCGAGCCGTCCGTCACTCGCGAACGGCCTGGCGAGCATCGTGAACTCACCGGGTTGCAGCCTGCGAATCGCGACGTCGCCGTGCACATAACCTGGGCAGATCGGGACCCTGCCTCCGGTTGAGTGCGGTTCGAACGCTTCGAGCACAGCGCGTCGGCGGCACAGGATCTTGCCCGAGTATGCCCGATACGGCATCCCCGATCACGAACAGGACGGGTCCTGCTAAACTTTCCCCGTCTCCCGCACTGTCGAGTGGTGCTTTGAACGAACCGAATACGCAACCAACAGTCGGCCTGGCGCTCGGCTCCGGCGCGTCCCGAGGCTGGTCGCACATCGGGGTCGTGCGCGGGCTGTTGAATGCGGGTATCGAGCCCAGCATCATCTGTGGCACGTCGGTCGGCGCCATGGTCGGCGCGTCGTACCTGACGGGCAAGCTGGACGCGCTGGCGGACTGGGTGCTGGGTTCGACGCGCACCGACGTACTGCGCTTCTTCGGGCCGCAGTTCACGCAGAGCGGCTTCGTGGATCTGAAGCGATTTCGCTCGTTCCTGCACAACTACGTCGCGGGAGAGGGCCAGCTTATCGAGGACCTGCCCAAGCCCTACGCTGCAGTTTCTACGGACCTGAACACGGGTCGGGAAACCTGGTTTACGAAGGGCCACATGGCCGAAGCCGTGCAGGCCTCGATGTCGATGCCCGGCCTGTTCCCGGCTGTTCGTATCGAGGACCGCTGGATGGTCGACGGCGGCCTGGTCAACCCGGTGCCGGTCAGCGTGTGTCACGCACTCGGCGCGGACGTCGTTATCGCGGTGAACCTGAACTTCGGCATCGTCGGCAAGAACGCGGCTGACACCAGCAAGCCGCCCGGGCTCTTCTACTCGATCACCAACTCGATCGGCATCTTCGAGGACCGGATCACCCGCAGCCGGCTGGCGGGCGACCCGGCCGACGTCATCCTGTCGCCGGACGTTTCGCAGATCGGCATGCTCGAGTTTCACCTGGCGGGCAAGGCCATCGAGGAGGGCGAGCGATGTGTCAGCGATGCGCTCTCCGAGATTCTGCGTGCCACCAGCCGAAGTTGACGAAGCGCCCTAATCGGGCAGATCGTAATCGTTGCGTTCCGCCGGGTCGTCGGAGAAGTACTCGACGAACTCCCAGTCGTTGCCGTCCGCATCATAGAAGTAGACGCGTTTCCTGTGCGGGTGGTTGTTCGGATAGGTTGAGTCCCGGAACCCGGCTGCCGACAGTCGATCGCGCAAACCTTCGACGTCATCGACGACAAAGCCCAGGTGGTTGACGCCCGGCTTCCCGGCATAGGGCATCCAGGCTTCGGCTGATTCCGCCGTGGCTTCGTTTAAGGCAATGTACGTATCGTCGGTGCCGATGTGCATCCATCGCCTGCCGTTGTTGATGCCCTCGCGCCGAATGTCGAAGTCCGGGAACGCGGCCTTAAGAAACCGGATGGATTCATCGTAGTGACGAACGCTCAGGTTCGCGTGTTCCATTCTGATTTGCATGTCTGTCTCCTCGGTGTTTGAGTGCATGTTCCACAAGTTCGGACATTTCAACAACGAAATTGCTATTTAAATAGCAGATTGCTATTCTTCGGGCATGTCTGAAACGCAAAGAAACCTGGCGACCAACGTTCGCAGGCTCCGCGAGGCCCGTGGACTGTCACAGCAACGTTCGGCTGAGCTGTCCGGAATTCCGCGGCCGACCTGGGCCAGCCTCGAGACCGGCTCGGCAAACCCGACGCTGGCGGTCCTGACCAAGGCGGCTAACGCGCTCAACGTGTCGATTGAAGAGCTCATCGGGCCGCCTCGCAGCGAGTTCGAGTTCATTCCCGCCGCGAGGATCCCCGAGCGAAGGCGACAGGGTGCGAAAGTGCGTCCATTGGTACCGGAGGCGATTCCCGGACTTGAGATTTCGCGTACCGAGCTTGAACCGGGCGGTCGCATGGCGGGTACCCCGCACAAAGCCGGCACACGCGAGTACCTGACCTGTGAACAGGGCAAGGTCGAGCTCGTGGCGGGCGGCCAGCACCACCTGCTGAACGAGGGCGATATGCTCGTGTTCCGTGGCGACCAACGCCATTCGTACGTGAACCCCGACAAGCGACGTCGATCCGTCTCGATGTCGGTGGTCTGCTTCTCGAACTAGGTCGCAGGCGCTGCGGCGCGCTGGATTCAACGAGACGAGCCGGCTTAATCCTTCGGTTTTCACTAAAGCTCAATTTGAGTGAGGCGTGGTAAAGTTCGGGCTGTTTCGGGGCGAATAATCGGGGATGCAATAACAATGAATGCCAGGAAACTTGAAGAAGTCGAGGTCGACACACGCGACATACGCAAGTTCCTCGACGTTCACGACGAGGCACGCGTCACTGAAATCCAGGGCCGGGCCGAGAAGTTAAGGGCTCTCGTCGGCGGGCATACGATATGGAACGTCAATTCGACGGCGGTCGGTGGCGGCGTCGCCGAGATGCTGCAGCCGATGCTTGCGTTCTCGAGGGGGCTGGGTCTCGACGCGCGCTGGCTAGTCATCAGCGGACCGCCCGAGTTCTTCCAGCTGACCAAGCGTATCCATCACGCACTGCACGGACAGAACGGCGACGGCTCGACACTCGGCGCAGCCGAGCGAGACATTTACGAAGCAACCTTGCGCGAGAATGCCGACGATCTGATCTCGAGGGTTAAACCCGGCGACTTCGTGATCTTGCACGACCCGCAGACAGCCGGCCTCGCACCGCTGTTGATGGATGCGGGGCTGCACGTTATCTGGCGTTGCCATATTGGCTACGACTTGCGCAACACCGAGTCAGATCTGGGCTGGAACTTCCTGAGACCTTACGTCGAGCATGTTCCGGCACTGATTTTCTCCAAGCGCCGCTACGCGCCCACGTGGTGTGACCCGGATCGTGTCGTCAAGATCCAGCCGAGCATCGATGCATTCTCGGCAAAAAACCAGGACCTCGACCCACACAGCGCGCTGGCGATTCTTGTGCAGGCCGACCTGGTGGCCGGGGAGCCGCCCGACGAAGGCACTGCCCGATTCAGGTACATCGATGGTTCGGAAGGCCGGGTGGAGCGACAGGCGGTCGTCGATCGCGCCGGCGACCCGCCGCCACAGGACGCACCGCTCGTCGTACAGGTGTCGCGATGGGATCCGCTCAAGGACATGATGGGCGTCATGATGGGCTTCGTTAAGATGATTGAGCGCTCTCCCGAAATCGGCGCCCACCTGGTGCTGGCCGGGCCGAACGTGCACGCCGTAGCCGATGACCCGGAGGCGCCGCAGGTTTACCAGGAAGTCCTGGCGAAATGGAAGGAGTTGCCGGACGCGGTCCGGGAGCGCGTGCATCTCGCGAATCTCCCCGTCGACGACGTCACTGAGAATGCAATCATCGTCAACGCACTTCAGCGACATGCGGCGATTGTCGTGCAGAAGAGTTTCAAGGAAGGCTTTGGCCTGACCGTAACGGAAGCCATGTGGAAGGGCCGCGCGGTTGTGGCCAGCGCCGTTGGCGGCATCATCGAGCAGATCGAGGACGGTGTCGACGGCTGCCTGCTGGAAGATCCGGCCGACCTGGATAGCTTCGCCGACATTCTCGAGCGCCTGCTGAAGGACGACGAGCTGCGCGAGAACATAGGCACCGCAGCGCGTGAGAAAGTGCGCGTCCAGTTCCTCGGCATTCGTCACCTCACTGACTACGCAAACCTGATCGAGCAGCTGCTGGCACGCTCCCTGGCGGATTGAGCGCGCTTCCTGCGGCTTCAGCAGCGTTGCCGTCTTGAGGTGACTGCACCGCCAGCAATGGCAGGGCGGAGAATAGGACGGCGCCAGGGCGCTACTGGGTTGAGTCCTGAAGATCCTGAAACGCTCGCCGCTGCTGTGTAGAAATGCGGATTTCATGGCCGGCTACACGGTGCTAGCTTGAGCGTATGAGTACAGCAACACAAAAAGACGTCCTCAGTGTGTTTCCCGAGCTTGAAGACCATGCGGTGGTCGAAATCCTCGATATGCACGCAACGGTCGACGAGCTCGAGGCGGCGCTCACGATACTCTCCAGCGAAGACAAAGGCCTGGTCGCAATGAAGCGACGGGAAGGCGGCGAGATCAACCGGCTGCTGGACATCCTGAGCCAGGCCGGAGTGGGCTCGATGCCGGAGCGGGATCGGTAGCGGAGACACGTCGAGACGGCAAAACGCCGGCAAAATGCATTCAATTGACGCTTTGCGTCCGAAATGGTGCAGAATGGTCGGCCGGCCATACCACCTACAACAACACCATTTAAACCGTGGAATATCGATG
This sequence comes from Woeseiaceae bacterium, assembly GCA_030065915.1. Classification (GTDB taxonomy): domain Bacteria; phylum Pseudomonadota; class Gammaproteobacteria; order Steroidobacterales; family Woeseiaceae; genus UBA1847. Next base: position 1,328 of record JASJCQ010000005.1, on the reverse strand, counting down.
ACAGCACTCAGGACCGCACCCGACGCCCTCAAGATGTGGGCGGAAAAGAAACCCGACCACCCGTTTCTGACCCAGCCGCTGGACGGTGACATTCGTGAATGGACATTCAGCGAGGCGAGAGACGATGCCGCGCGGCTCGCGTCGGCGCTACTGAATCTCGGCCTGTCGAAAGGCGACCGGGTCGCCATCCTGTCGAAGAACTGCGCCGAGTGGATGATTGCGGACATCGCGATTTCGATGGCCGGGCTGGTGTCGGTGCCGATTTACCCGACCGCCGGCGCAGAAACCCTGAGCTACGTGCTCGGGCACAGTGGTGCGCGCGCCGTCATCATCGGACGCCTCGATAAGGAGGAGGCCGCCAAGCAGGCGCTGACCCCGGAGATCAAGACTATCGGCATGCGCTACACGGGCATCGCGTGCCAGAACGACTGGCAGGCGATGATCGATGCGAACGAGCCGATCGCAGAGCCGCACCGGCCTGAGGCCGACGATATGATGACGATTCTCTATACGTCGGGCAGCACCGGCCGGCCGAAAGGCGTTGTCATCAGCTATCGCGCTTACGAGTACGCCAGCTGTACCAGCCTCGACATGATGGGGTTCGCCAATGATGAGCGCGTGCTGTCTTATCTGCCGCTCGCGCATATCACCGAAAGAACCGTCATCGCAGGACCGGCGGTGTTCGGCGGCAGCCACATGTTTTTCGCGGACAAGCTGGAGACGTTTGTCGAAGACCTGAGGCGCGCACAGCCAACCGTATTCATCTCGGTTCCCAGGCTCTGGGTGCAATTCCAGATCGGCGTGCACAAGAAGACGCCGCCGGAGAAACTGGAACGCCTGCTGAAGCTGCCGATCATCGGCAAGATGGTTGCTCGAAAAGTTCGACAGGGCTTAGGCCTCGACAGCTGCCGCCTGATTGGCTCCGGCAGCGCGCCGATCTCGCCCTTGACGCTGCGCTGGTACGAGAAGATCGGCATCAACATCAGTGAAGGCTGGGGCATGAGTGAGACCAGTGGCCTGTCGTGCACGAATATGCCGTTTCGCAGCGAGTGCATTGGCACGATCGGCCAACCGTTGCCCGGCACCGAGATGAAGCTCAGCGAAGAGGGTGAAATCCTGATCCGCACACCGGGCCTGTTCACCGAGTACTACAAGGCGCCGGAGCTGACCGACGAAGTCAAAACGCCGGACGGCTACTTCCACACCGGGGACAAAGGTGAGTGGGACGAGAGCATCAAAGCATTCCGCATTACCGGTCGCGTCAAGGAGCAGTTCAAGTCGGCGAAAGGCAAATACGTGTCACCGGTTCCGATCGAGGGCAAGCTGGC
>JASJCQ010000017.1 GCA_030065915.1 Woeseiaceae bacterium | reverse complement strand
ACCGGTGAACGGTCCTGCCGGAGCAGGCTGCTCATTGATGATCTCGATCTGGCGGCCGAATACCTTGAACTCGCTGTCTTCGATCTTCAGTGTGGCCGTCAGGTCATCGGACACATCGAATTCCAGCGTGCCACGCACCGTCGTGTCTTCCCGATTCGGCTCATCGACGTTCAGTGTCGTGTTCTCGACATAGCCTTGCGCGTCGCGGTAGCGAACGGCCAGGCGACCACGCAGGCGGTCGGTAAACGGGCCGGAGATTACGCCCTCGCCGATGATCTCATCGTCTTCGAATTCCTGTGCGAGAAACACGCGACCCTCGATTTCGTCAGTCGGTTTCGCCGTCGTGATGTTCAACGCGCCGGCGACCGAGTTCTTGCCGAACAGGATCGACTGAGGTCCACGCAGCACCTCGACGCGCTCAAGATCGAGGAACGGTGAGCGGAACATCTGCGCACGGCCGAATGACACACCATCGATGTAGGTGCCGACCGACTGCTCGAACGCCTGGTTGATACCGGAGCCGATACCGCGAATGAACACATTCGTCGAGATGCCGGTCTCCGTGACGTTGAAGTTTGGCACGAGGAACTGCAGGTCCTCGGCCTTCTGCACAGTGGTCTCAATCAGCGCATCGCCGGTGACGGCAGAAACCGAAACCGGGACATCACTCAGTCCCTGCTCTCGATACGCCGCGGTGACCACGATTTCTTCGAGCGAGCGACGATCACTGCTGTCATCGTCCTGCGCCAAGGCCGGCGCCACAAAAGAAACCAGTGCGAGCGACAGCGCGCTCTTGGATAAAAGCTTCATAAATTCCCCCTAGAATTGCATAGCACCGGCGCATTCGTGCCGGTCGCGGCATAGTTTAACGTTAGTTTCGAGGAATTTTGACTTTTTCTGCACCCAATGCGTTCATTTTCGACGAAATTGAGTACTTTTGGCTTGGTGAATCGCAGGGCTTGCGGAGCAGTCATACAGAAAAGCGCTCGCCCGGCATTCGCGGCAGCGGTGCATTGGAGCCTGCAATACATGGTGCCCGGGGCGGGACTCGAACCCGCACACCCTTTCGGATAGCGGATTTTAAGTCCGCTGCGTCTACCAATTCCGCCACCCGGGCAATTCCCGCGCATTATAGGTCAGGTCGCGGCACGGTCCAGCCCGGAATTTATGTAAAGAATCCCGTGTTCGGACCGATAAGCCACTCTGGAGACAGGTTTTTCCAGAGGACTCAAGTGGCGTTACTCGACTGCTACGAATGCAACCAGCCGGTATCTACCAAGGCGTTTGCCTGCCCGCATTGCGGAGCACCGGCGGAATCCGTGTTGTCCGGAGAAGCGCTGCCCGTCATCGCACCGCCGCCACCCCAGGACTACGCGCCCGCCGGGCCTGCAGTCGAGTGGCCAGGACACAAGGTGCATGCGGCGACGTTTGCGGCGCGTTCCTATTTCACGATCGGCGGTCTGATCGCGGCACCGATCACACCCTTCCACGGCATGGATGCGCTGATGATCTACCTGACCCAGTACCTGCTACTGGGACTGGGTGTTGCGCTGCTCGCCTATGCCTATACGGCGAATCCCCGTGACAAGAGCGTCGAGACCGTGATGATCGTTGGCTGGGTCTACGTATTGATTGTCGGGTCGGCAATCGTTACCGCGAATATCGTCAGGTTCTCATAGCGACGAATCGTCCGCGAAGGATGCGAGTCTCCGTTCATCCAGATCGATAAGCCGGGTCTGCGACGCATCTCAACAACGGTGATGGCCGCCGCGCACTCGTTCACGCGAACGCGGCGAGGAAATGCTCGTTCCGGGCCTCTTATGCCGATTTACATTGCGGGCCCGAGCACTCAAAATCGAGAGCCAGGGAACAAAAAGAAGACTCATTGGGCACCTCACCAATAAAGAGATCCGGCGCACCCGTCACGCCGCCTTCCGTTACGACGTCAGGTATCGCTGATGGATGAGAGACTGCTCAAGCGGCGCATCCAGATCGCGATCTCGGTGTCGATCGCGGCCGTGCTGCTGTTGGTCATCCAGTTCGGCAGGCCTTCACCCAGCGGTCTCTGGATGTCGACGCTGTACGAATCGATGCATGTACTGCTGTTCGGCTTGATCGCCCTGTGCGTCATCGTCGCGACACCACATCACTGGAAGCGACGAAAGCGCCTCGCGTTCATGATTGGAACGGTCTTCGCGCTAAGTCTCTTAAGCGAGGCGGCGCAGATACCACTTGACCGAGACGCGTCAATGGAAGACCTCATAGCCGACTGGCTGGGCGCTGCCGGATTCGCGTCGATCGCGATCGCGTTCTCAAATAGTTTCCGAATGTCAGGCGCAGTCCGCAAAGCACTGGCCGTCGGCGGTATCGCCGTCCTCACCTGGGCACTGTTCCCGCTCGCGAAGGTCTCGGCCGCCTACATCGAGAGAAACCAGCAGATGCCGGAACTCGTCAACTTCGACGCGCGGTTTAACAGCACCTTCATGCGAACGCAGAACGTGACGTTGACGAGACAGTCCCGGAGCAGCTCAGGCGGAACCTCAGCGCACGTGCTTCTCGAGGACGGCCCCTGGCCCGGCGTTCTCTTCCACGATCTCTATCCCGGCTGGCACGACTTTGAGGCACTGGTCATCGAACTCGAGAACCCTGAGGCGACCGTGCTGAACCTGAACGTCCGTGTCGATGACGATGAACACCGTTTCGGCGAGCAGCATTACAGCGACCGGTACAACCTGCCGTTCGAACTGCAGCCGGGCGTCGAGACACTGCGCATACCGGTGTCCGACATCGCGGACGCGCCGGCCAAGCGGCAAATGGATCTATCGTCGATTGACGGGATTGTGGTTTTCGGAGTCCGGAAGGACGCGGGACGCACGTTCATCATTCACAGCATCCGCCTGGAATAGCAGGCAGACTTCGACTGACATGCGTCGGGACTCGTCTACTCGCCCAGATCGAAGTTCGCGCGCAGGTAGACGGTAATCGCGTCCTCGACGAGACTGCGAAGTGTCGCCTCGACGTTCTCTTTCTTGCCCATGCCTATCGTGCCGAAGTCGAAGTCGTAGGCAATCGGAACGCCGTCTTCAGTGATGCTTGAGAAGTTCACCGAGATTACAAAGACAGGGTTGGTCTTGGCGGGCTTCAGGCAATAGACGGTGACGTCGAGGAACAGGTCCTTTTCTGCGCCCAGACTGACCGGCTTCACCCGACTCCTGACCAGCACACCTTCAACAAGCTCGGTGGTCTCTTCCAGCGTCATCGGACAGTTCTCGTCCGAGTAGACGAATACGGCCAGCTCGTCAGGATTGTCTTTTTCAAGGACCGTAGGCAGCCACTCCGGAACCTCGGCGTTGGCCGCGTGGCCGAGCAACAGCAAGGCCACTGCAATGATGCACTTCTTCATGATGTCTTTCGCGAGTCAGTGTGTGCCTGAAGCAGATTATTCCATGACGCGCGGTACGCCAACAGCAGCACATTCCGTAACACCAAGGCGGCTGGGCTCCAGGCTGGAACCAGCCGCCGTCAAAGAGCGGACCCTGGTGTCCTACTGCGATGCGCTTCGATTCAGCGAATTCGTATCCAGGATCACGTCGAAGCCCTGCATGTTGGCCGGGATAACAACGACACTACCTTCGTTCTCAGCGAATTCATGCAACGCCTTGTTGATCTCGTGCTGCAGGTACTCCGCCGTCAGGCTCTTGTTAATGATGCTGTTCGCCTCAGCGATACCCTTGGCGCGTTCGATCTCGATCTCGGCATCCTTCTTCGCGATCTCGACCTGCACCTGCTTCGCCTCGAGCCGCTTTTCTGCCTCGACGGCTTCGCGAATGGCCGCTTCGATGCTCGGGTCGGTATTCAGTGCGCGCACGACAATACGCGTGATGTAGATGTCGCCGGAGTCCGACTGGTTCAAGCGGCCTTGCAGTTCCTCGAGGACCTCGTTCTGCAGCAGCTCACGCTGCTTATGTAACTGCAGACTGTCGATCTCGGAGACTTTCTCGTAGATCGCCGCACGTGCCTCACGGAATACCAGGCCGTAGGCCGGCAACCACACGCCATCGGAACCTCGGACGGCGGATGCCGCGTACTTCACGAGCAGCTCAGAGATTCTCTCCGGTGGTACGCGATAGAAGACGGAAACGTCGAGATCGCGGAGCGACAGATTGTCAGCGGCCTTCGGCTTCAGGTCGTCGATATCGATGGCGATTTCCTTCGCGCTGAATTCCTGCTTGCTTGTTAAAAGCGGAGCCTTGAAATTCAGTCCCTGAAGCTGTTCCGTATGATTGACTTTGCCCAGTGTTCGCTCAACGGCCACGTTGCCGCTCTCCACGGTGTAGGCCGCGGAATACAGTAAAAACAGGCCGAGGAACGCCGGAAAGACGTACCCAAGAAAGCTGAATCGCCTCATATTTATCTCCCTTATTTGCCTAGCCCAAAACGCGTTTTCAGTCAGAGATATGGGGACGATTTCGGATTTTTGCAGGGCCGATAAACTGAAAAAACCAGGAATCAGTCGATGCCGAGTCTCTCGTGCATGATCGGGCTCGTCGTCGTGTACTGGACATGCACTTTCTTATCCGGCTCGACGCGCGCCTTGATCGCAAACGCGGCGAGTGCCGCCTCATGGAAGCCGCACAGGATCAGCTTTTTCTTTCCCGGGTAATAGTTGATATCGCCGACGGCAAAGATACCCGGCTCGGAGGTCTCGAATTTCTCGGTGTCGACATTGATCGTCTTGCGGTTGATGTCTAACCCCCAGTCCGCAATCGGACCAAGCTTGGGGGCGAGGCCAAAGAATACGAGCACTTGGTCGACCTCGACCTCGACAGCATCGCCCTCCTTCGGCTGGATCGTGATCGACGACACCTGGCCGTCTTCACCAGTGATGGCCGACGCCTTGGCGCTCGTGATCTCGTCCATGACACCGTCCGCAACGAGCTTTTTCATTTTGGCTACCGAGTCATCCACGGCGCGATACTCGTCACGGCGATGCACGAGCGTGATTCTCTCGGCAACATCAGCGAGTTCGAGCACCCAGTCGAGCGCTGAATCACCACCACCGAGAATGGCCAGCTTCTTGCCGCGAAACTGCTCGGGGTCGCGAACGCGGTAATGCAATGACTGGCCCGCAAAGTCCTCAGCACCCTTGACGTGCAACGGCCGCGGCTGGAAAGACCCGACACCAGCCGCAATGACCACAGCTTTAGCCGTCAACTCCGTGCCCTTGCTCGTCTTAACGAAGAACGTATCGTCCTCATTGCGCTGCAGGATCTGCACTTCCTCGCCCAAATGAAAACCAGGCTCAAACGGCTCGATCTGTTTCATCAGCGAGTTAGTCAGCTCATCCCCCGTACAGACGGGAATACCAGGAATGTCATAAATAGGCTTGTCCGGATACAGCTCCGAACACTGCCCACCCGGCTGACGAATAGAGTCGACAACTTGAGCCTTGAGTCCGAGCAGTCCGAGCTCGAAAACCTGAAACAGGCCGCACGGCCCTGCACCAACAATAACAACGTCTGTATGAATCACGGGGTCCCTCCTAGGGGCAGAAATCTATCGCAGTTCCGCCGCCGATACATCAATAGCAACTTCGACTCATTTCGGCTGAGCAAGAATTCATAAGCTCGGAACCGAACCCACTTCGCCCGCCCAGTCCAGCAGTTGCATACCGACTATTCGCGAAGTCACCTCGAGTGCGGAATCTTGAACAGAAGACCTCAGCTGCCGGTCTTTTCGCCCGACCCTCAGAAGCCAAGGGCTAGGGTCGGAATCGAACCTCGCTTAGACGCGCGCCTGATTCCCAGATCACCTCACAAATCAAACCGACAGTAGGTTGACCACAGAACTAGGACTAGCACCGTGGCTTCGGGGCTGCTACCCGAAAACAAATAGGCCACCCTAGCCACGATTCCGACCTCTCCAAATGAAAAAGCCCCCTCAACGAGGGGGCTCATTTTATTTGGAGGCTAGGGTCGGAATCGAACCGGCGTCCACGGCTTTGCAGGCCGCTGCATAACCACTCTGCCACCTAGCCAGAGCGAGAGGCGGAGTATACCGACCACCCGGAGAGAATCAATCAGATACGTCCGTTTACGGCACCCAGGCGTAGCCGACTTTCATGAACCAGGTTCGATCGTCGATTGTCAGCCGGTCCAGATCATCGTCATCGACGCGACTGTCGGAGTAACCGAGGAAGAAAACTGTTTGCGGATTGAGCTTCCATGAGTACAACAGTTGGACACCAACGTCTCGACTACGCCGATCGACCTCGTCCCTGTACACGTCCGGATTGCGCTCGACATCCTGCATCTGCGTTGTCAGCCGCAGGAAGCTGCGTCGACTGAATTGCCACGTGGCTCGAAAATCGTAGACGGCCGCATCGAAGATCTGTTCGCCGTCCATAGTATCCAGCTCGACAAACGACGCGTTGAACGACAGCAACAGGTGTCGGTTCACGTTCCAGCTGACGGAGGGATCAATTCTGAATTGCTCTCCGAGCCGTGCGTTGGCGAAGTCAATCTGGTCGCTCCACCCCAACGACACGCCTGCCTGGAAGCCCGCGAACGGCGTGAACTCGGCTTCGATGCCGAATCCTTCCTCTTCGAAAAGAATGTCTTCGAACAGCCGATCTCTCGTGAATGCCTCAACCTCGAACTCCGACTGCAGTGTCGCAGCGATTTCGAATTCCATCTCCACCTCACGCTCGAGGAGTCGCCCATCCTCGTCATGCGTGATGTCCCAGTCACCGGAGACTTCGAGCTGGTTGTACCAGTCGTCCTCGTCGCCAATCCAGCGGCGGGCGCCCCCGACGATCTGGGTCGCCGCATCGGCACGCGTAATAAAACCGGAATCGGCCCGGAAGCCGGAACTGAAGTCGCGGTGGCGCGCGTAGAAATTCCAGTCCCGTGAGCGGTAGTTGTAGCCGGCAACCGCTGCATGCCCCGTAAAGCTGTCGACCGGCTGGTCGTTATCAACAGCGATTTCCGTCGGGTACGCGGTGTCAGAGTACAGGTACTGGCCCAGCACCTCATGCTGCTCAGTGATGCGCCAGTTCAGGTCCAGGCCCGCTACCCGGTTGTGGTAGTCAGTGGCATCGCGGCTCGTCCACAATGCGCCGACCGAGGATGCGTTGCCGAAACCACGGCTATAGCGGCCGACCAGGGCATGGTTGGATTGCTCAAGCACGTCGCTGGAGGACCCCTGCGCGCCCGGGAACAACAGGTTGGTGACATCATCCTCGGCGGCGAACAGGCCGTAGGTATGGTCACCGCGTTTTCCCGTGATCTTCGCGCCGACACTCGGGTCCGCGATGGTACGTGTAAACACCGCCCGGAGCGGCGTGCTGAAGTAGTCCGCATTCTCCAGGAAGAACGGTCTGCGCTCAGGGAAGAACAGCGCGAACTGGTTATTGACGTCGAGCTGGGCAGCATCGGCCTCGACTTGCGAGAAATCCGGATTGATCGCGAAATTGGCCGTCGTGTCCGGCGTGATGCCCCACCGAATGCTGACCCCGACCTCGGCCTCCGTGCCGCTACCGTCCAGCAGCACGACACCCGGCTCATCGGTCATCTCGTTGTTAGTTGCCGTCAGGGTCGGCACAACCTGCAGGTTCCGTGACGGGCGAACACCGGCAAAACCTCGGATCTCGCCGATCTGGCAAAGCCCGCAGCCAAGCTCCCGGTCGAGTGGGCTCCTGGCAAGGCGCAGTGTGTCTTCGCGCGGATAGAAGCGCAGCAGGTTGAACCCCCAGGTCTGCTCGCCGTCAGTGAGGGGAAATGACAGCTGGCTGAATGGAATACGCATCTCGACCACGTAGCCCTGGTCGGTAATCGTACCGGCGGAATCCCAGATCGCATCCCACGCAGTATCTTCGTTCTTTCTGACGTCGTCGTTGGTCAGGTCCAACTGGATGCCGAGCGGGTTCGAGAACAATTCGAACGACCGGCGGCCGTCGTTGTAGGTATCGAGGACAACACCGACCAGGTCGTTGTTGAAGACAGAATCCCGATCCCTGAAGAATGCACGGATTGCGTCCGGGTCCGGATCCCGTGCGTCGAAGGCGATGTAAAGGCTCTTGCCGTCTTCGATAAGCAGGGCCGTCGTCTGCACCCTTGCCGGTATGTTCTCTCCCGGACGAGTCTCGACTTCCAGAGTCAGGCGGGTCGCCGACTGCCAGGCCGACTCATCGATGACACCGTCAATACGGATCGAATCGGCCGTCTTCGGCAGGCTGACGACCTGGGACCACGCCGGTACGCTGACCAGCAAAGCGGCGGTGACCAGGAATGAAAGAAGACTATCTGACTTCAACGAACTAACCTGCGAGGCGAACGCGCCCCACCAGAATCCGACTATAAAGAAAGGCGGCACGAGGCCGCCCTTCTTCACTCACTAATCGCACCTCTAACCGCTGACCGGGTTGGCCTCTGCGTCCAACTCGACGATTTCGTAGCCCAGCTCCTGAAGCTCCGGCAGGATCGTAGCCTTGTCGCCGACGACGACGATAACCGCCTCTTCCAGCGACATATGCTCTGTCGCCAGCCTGTCCAGCTCTTCCTTGCCGACGGAGGCCAGGATCTCATTCTGCGTCTGGATGAAGTCCGTCGGCAGGTCGTACTCGAGGATCTGCGACAAAATGTTGATCTTTTGCGATGGCGTCTCGTAGCGGCGTGCATCGCGCTGTCCGAGCGCGCGGCGCGTGAAGGACATCTCTGTCTCGGTCAGCCCATCGGCAACGACGCCCGAGATCTCCTTTTCGAACTGGATGATGCTGTCGGCTGTGGCGTCGGTACGCACGCCGGCCTGCGCCGTGAACGTGCCGTATTCCTGGTTGCCGGAGAAGCTGGAACGGGCACCATAGGTATAGCCCTTGTCCTCTCTCAGGTTCAGGTTGATGCGGCTGTTGAAGGCACCGCCCAGCGAAAAGTTCGCGAGTCCCGCCCTGTAGTAATCGCCATCGGCGTCGAAGGTCATGGATCGTTTGCCGATGCGAATCTCGGACTGTGCGGCGCCCGGCTTGTCGACGAGGTAGATCTTCGTTTCGCCAATGTCCGGGAACGGTGCAAGCTCCGGACGCGTGACTTCGTCGCCTTTCCAGTCTGCGAAAATCGCGAGTTTCTCTTTGAGCTCGTCTTTCTCGAAGTCGCTGACGACAACGATGTCGGCAATCGACGGCGAGTAGTAATCCGCGTAGAACTGCTTGACGTCGTCCAGCGTCAGGGCGGCAACCGACTCTTCGGTACCTACGTTCAGGTAAGAGAACGCATTGTCCTTTCCGAACAACAGCAGCTGGTAGACCGTGCTGGCCGTCGTTGCAGGCTGGACTTTCGACGTGCGGATGCTCTCGATGGTCTGCGCCTGCAGTCTATCGAAATCTGCCTGGTCGAACTTCGGGTGCAGCAGCTTCTCCTTTGCGAGCTCAAGCGTCTTGTCGAAGTTCTCCGACAGGCTGCGAATGGTCAGCGTCGTGCTGCGGTTGCCAGCGCCGACGAAGACCGATGCACCGAGCTTCTGCAACTCGTTGCTCATTTCTTCGTTGGTGTAGTTTTCGGTCGCTTCGTTCAGCATGGCCGCCGTCATTGCCGCCAGCCCAAGCTTGTCGAGCGGTTCGTCGCGCTGCCCCACATCGAGCTGCAGGCGCAGCGCCACGGTTGGCGTTTCCTTGTTCTCGGCGCCCAGCACGGCAATGCCGTTTTCGAGCTCACCGCGCCAGACCGTCGGCAGCTTGATCGACGGATTCTCACCCTCACCCGGCATGATGCTTCTGTCGAAGTCGTCGGTCGCGCGACGAAACACGAGATCGTCCTCGGTGATTTCCTCATACTCCGGCAGCGTGCGTACGGGACGCGGGAACGTGTCTTCCCGCGCGATTGCGTCTCCCTGGCCTATCGGTACGACGCTCTTGATGACTGCCGGTGCACCCGCGATGTACTGTTCGTAGACGCGCATGACGTCTTCCTTGGTCACATTCTCATAGCGGGCAACGTCCTCGGCCGCGAAATTCGCGTTGTCGGTGATGGTCTCGTAGAACGCGAGCTGACTGACCTTTCCGGCCACGCTCTCCAGGCGGAAGACCATGCTGGATACGATGCTCATCTTGACCCGGGTCAGATCGTCGTCGGTGACGCCGCGCTCTTCAAACTCTTTCAATGATTCGAGGATGATGCTTTCGAGGTCAGTCAGCGTCTTGCCGGACCGCGGATTGGGCAGCGCCTGCACCGAGAATGAGCATGAGAGCTCGCCGCAGCCGTGCCCGGCCGCTGCCTGCACGGCGTAGCCCGGTTTGACGAGATTCTTATACAGCAGCGATGTCTCGCCCTGCCCCAGGATCGACATCAGGACATCCAGCGGCGCCTCGTCGGGGTGGTAGAGGTGCACCGTCGGGACGGCCATGTACAGCAATGGCAACGCGACGTTGTCTTCCATCGATAGGTAGCGATCGCCATCGAGCGTTACTTTGATCTTTTCGGGCTTCTCGACTTCCGGGCCGCGCGGGATCGGTCCGAAGTACTTCTCGACCCACTCGAGCGTCTGCGCCTTGTCGAACCTGCCGCCGATGGTCAGCACCGCGTTGTTCGGGCCGTACCACCGAAGGAAGAACTTCTTGAGATCGGCAAGGCCGACGCGGTTCAGGTCCTCGATGTAGCCAATCGTCGACCAGGAGTAAGGGTGGCCTTCCGGGTACAGCGCTTCACCCACGCGCTCGAAGACACGTCCATACGGGCGATTGTCGACACGCTGGCCGCGCTCGTTCTTGACCGTCTCACGCTGGACCTCGAATTTTTCCTGCGTCACGGCGTCGAGGAAAAAGCCCATGCGGTCGGCTTCCAGCCACAGCATCTTCTCGAGCTGGTTGGACGGAACCGTCTGGAAGTAGTTCGTTCGGTCGGTGTTCGTCGTGCCGTTCAGCGTACCGCCCGATTCGGACACGATACGAAAGTGCTCCTCATCACCCACGTTCTCGGAGCCCTGGAACATCATGTGCTCGAAGAAGTGGGCGAAACCGGACTTGCCGACTTCCTCGCGACCCGAGCCCACGTGGTAGGTGATATCGACGTGTACCAGGGGATCGGAGTTGTCTTCATGCAGGATGACAGTCAGGCCGTTGTCCAGCACGTACTCCTCGTAAGGAATGCCGATGCTGCCGTCAGTCGGAGCGGGCACTGTCTCGACGAGCGTGATGCCCGCCGGCAGCGTCATGACTTCTTGCGCCGATTCTTCGGCGGACTGGCAGCCGGCGACGCCTAGCAGCGCAACAGCCAGCAGTGAGAACGTTCCGTTTCTCATACAAACCCCTGAATTTTCTGGTTTTCGATTGATGAAATCAGACCGCTATAAACCACAGGGTTCCAAGAGTTTTCAAGCCGAGCCTCTCGAGGTCGTTACTTCCTGTGATCGCAGGCACCGCTGCTTCTGCCAACTTCGGTGGGTTCGCATTGGGTCTAAGCTTCGATGAACCGCAAGAATTTGAGAAGTTGAACTTAAAAACCGTATATTTTTTAATATTTTAAAGGTCTTTTATAATCTTCTTTGTTACAACAAGTCCGCCGCGGACTCGTGTGCTTCAACCCAACCAACCCGCGAAGCGTCCTGAATCAAAGCGGACTGTACCCTGCACCGCGAATCGAAAATTTTTGTAACAAACCCGGTGTTGCGGCTGTCTACGTCACTGATTGGCAGAGAACTGCGCGGCAGGTGGGGAGCTATCGCGGCTGATCGTCACTTGTTGCATGGAGATTGGATATGACGCGGGAAGACTGGCTCGAACTCGCCAAAGGCCCCATCGACAGCAGCCGCATCGATGACCTGGAAGCGCTGGCGAAGGCCCATGAGAACCTCGCTTATCGCTATCGAAGTGCGGCGAGCTTGCTGAGGCAAAGGGCGAACGAAAATACTGCCTTACAGAAGCAGCCGATTGAGACCGACAACGACCGAACGGACGGGTCCCACAACTCCACCGGCTGAATCAGACACCCCATCAGGGCGGCGGCCCGACGATCCACCCCTCCAGGGTATCGACGTCCCCGGGGATGCCCCAGTTCGGTTGCCGCATACTCCAGGCGGCCTGAACGGCGCACAGCAACGCATCCAGGTGATCTCCCTGCGGATCATCCGCCAGCGATCCAGGTGCGACGACGACAAGACCCAAATCCTCACCAGAGTCCGTCAGTGCTGACAGAATCTCCTGCCTCGCCGCCTGGTGCTCCACGCTCTGCTTCTCCCGCGTATCCTGTTTGTACGGCCGTCTGCCGATCATTCGTCGAGCCAGGACGCCCGGATAGGCCTCCAGCGCGACTCGCTGACTGTCACCGTCGACCAGCGGAGGTACGTGAACACCCGACCGCAGCAGCCTGGGAGCGCCCTCATAGAACATCAGGGCAACCGGCACACCGTAGAGCTTCTGCGAGCTTACGGCACCGGATCGAACATCCGTAGCCCGTCGATGCTCCTTGTCGCCGGGCGCCCTGTCCCGCCGATAGTCATCGAGCGCTCGGCGGAAGTCGGGTCGAGACAGCCCTCCGACGTGCTCGATATAGCCGGTCCAGCTCGAGGGCCAGCCGATGTTATCAATGAACCGGCGCGCCTGGCCGAACGGGAAATCACAGCCGGCCACCCACGGGCCTGGCGCAGCCAGGAATTCATCAAACTGCTCGAAACGGGTCCACTCGTGCAGGGCCTGAAAGACGAGGTTCTTCCCTTGGAGCTGCGCCTCGACGCAGGTGATGGGCTTTCGAGCCGTCGGTCGGCTCGTGAAATCGATGCCGAAGACCTTCCTCGCGCGGATACTAGATGCCATGGGATGCAATCTGCGCTGCGGATGACAACGCTGTCAGAACTGGGTAAATTTCGGCGTTCATACTTTTCGGGGAGCCGAACATGAGGTTCAGCAGTGTATTTCTTCGCCTGACATTCGCAAGCACGATGCTTGCATTAGTCTCGGCCTGCGGTGGCGGAGGTGGCAGCAGCCCCGCGTCCGGACTGGAGACTTCGGCCACGGTCCCGCCTCCAGCTCCACCCCCGGCCCCAACCAGCAACGTCAATATCGACAACCCGACGCTGACGGTCGCGAACAACACGCCTATCACGCCCGGCGGTGGCCGGGTGCTCGTCTGGGCCGATGAATTCAACGGTGACCGGCTGGATCCCGAGGTCTGGTTCTTCGAGACCGGTGACGGCAGCCAGTACGGCATCCCGGGTTGGGGTAACAACGAACTCGAGTGGTACCTGCCCGACAGCGCGGAGCTCGACAACGGTGTACTCAGAATAACGGCTCGCCCCGAGAACGTCAGCGGCAAGAACTATACGTCCGCCCGCATCAATACCCGCGATCGCTTCGCCTTCAAGTACGGCCGCATCGAAGCCAGCATCAAGCTGCCGGGCGGACAGGGCCTGTGGCCGGCCTTCTGGCTACTGCCGCAGGACGATGTCTACGGTACCTGGGCGGCGTCAGGCGAGATCGACGTCATGGAAGCCGTGAATCTCGGCGGCTCAGGCGGCAACACGGTGCACGGAACCATCCATTACGGCGGCCAGTGGCCGAACAACGTCTTCACCGGCGACGGCTACAACGTCCCGACCAACGCTCAGACCAACTTCCACACCTACGCTCTTGAGTGGGACGAGAGCGAGATGCGCTGGTACGTCGACGACGTGCTGTACCTGGTGCAGAACAGCTGGTCGACGACCAGTGCGAGCTACCCTGCCCCGTTCGACCAGCCGTTCTACATCCTGTTCAACGTGGCGGTCGGCGGCAACTGGCCCGGTTCGCCGAACGGCAGCACGACGTTTCCGGTCAGCATGGAAGTGGACTATGTACGCGTCTACTCGGGCAGTTGAGCGTCGAGAATAGTCAGATCTGAATCTCTTAGAAGAGGTGCCGCGACACGCTCTGTTGCGGTAGTCTTTGACCAACAGATCCTAATGTCGCCGGAGCAAAGCATGTTCTCCCAAGTCGCAATCGTCCTGATCGGCCTCTTCCTTGTCGTAGTGGGCTTGGCGAGCGGCGACTATCTTAACGTCGGGCTCGGTCTGATGGTTGCGGCATTTGCCGGCACGACGCTCTACAAGTTGCGCTCGGGCAAATAAGTTCTCGTCGGCCGACGAGAGTATTGGCATTATCGGCAAATGATCCAGCTCCCCGAGCAAGAACCCTGCGAATTCTGCGAGGCCATGGCCGGCAGAGACCCAACCTGGGCCGTCATCGACGAGTGCCCACTGACTGTCACGGCCATCAACCCATCCCAGTACGAGATCGGTCAGTGTTGTGTCATCACCAAGCGCCATGTGCCAACGATACTCGAACTCAACGAGGTCGAGTCTGCCACTATTATCAAGGCCGCAAAGCGTGTTGCGGCAGCATTGATGAGCCTGTACGAACCGCTCGGCATCCTGACCTTCCAGAACAACGGCGTGTACAGCGGCCAGGAGGTGCCTCACTACCACTTTCACGTCATACCCAGGCAGCCCGGCAGTGATTGGGGTATAGGGCCGCCGCAGCTCGCCATGTTTGACGGCGCGGGGCGTGAGAAAGGTACGACGCACGATCCGTCGGGCGATGCGGAACGGCGACAGCGCGTGCGGGTGTCCGTTGAAGCGTTGCACGAGACCGCGGCGGCGATTCGTGCCCATTTGCCCGGAACATAGCTATCGGTTCGACGAGACTCCAGCCGTTTATCCTAGGGAGCGGGAAACCCAGCGCGTTAGGCGTAATCGAGAATAACGCGCCAGATCGGCAACGCGATGAACCACTACGGACTCAAGAACCATGACCAGGTGTTAACCTGGCCCACTCCAAATACAAAAAGGCCGCTCAAAGAGCGGCCATTGTTTGTCTGGAGCGGGAAACCCAGCGCGTTGGACATGGCGCGAGAGAGCGCGCCGGACCGGTAACGCGATGAACCACTACAGACTCAAAAACCATGACCAGGTGTTAACCTGGCCCACTCCAAATACAAAAAGGCCGCTCAAAGAGCAGCCTTTTTGTATTTGGAGCGGGAAACCAGGTTCGAACTGGCGACCTCAACCTTGGCAAGGTTGCGCTCTACCAACTGAGCTATTCCCGCGAGGGACGAGAATTCTATCGGTTGCCGCCGAACTGTCAAGGGACAATGCGCGGAAAACCGGCGAATCCTGATTCAGTTATAGGGGCTAGGCGCCTTCTTTCAACATCGGCCAGGCGGCCTTCAGGTAAGCGTACATCGAGTAGATGGTCATGATTGCCGCTGCAATCAACAGGAAATAGCCGATTTTATAGATATCCAGTCCGAACATGGGCTGCTGCCAGACCATGAAGGCGATACCGAACATCTGCAGCGTCGTCTTGATCTTGCCCGAGAGCTGAACCTTGACCGTGGCCCGCTCGCCGATCGTCGCCATCCACTCACGCAGGGCCGAAACCGTGATTTCACGGCCGATGATGATCATCGCGATGATGTCTTCCCACAGGCTCGACTGGGCCTGGACGATCAGTACCAGGACGATCACGACCATCAGCTTGTCTGCCACAGGGTCCAGGAACTCGCCGAAGCGGGACATCTGGTTGAACTTGCGGGCTACCCAGCCATCGATCAGATCCGTGACCGCGGCGATGCCGAACAGCACGGCTGCTACCGGGCGTGCGTTCTCGAACGGAGCGAAGAAACAGATGACGACGACGGGTATGGCCGCTATACGAAACAGCGTCAGTATATTTGCCAGATTGAGTTTCAACTCGGGGTCCGTTCAGCCGTCCTGGTGCAGGCTATTGTATATGGTTTCGGCCAGCGTTCGACTGATACCGCGAACTTTCGACAAGTCATCGACACTCGCACCAACGACCCCATGCAGGCCACCGAATTGCTTCAGCAGCTCGCGGCGCCGCTTCGGTCCGAGCCCGGGAATACTCTCGAGCGTCGACGTCTTGCGCGCCTTCGCGCGCCGTTGGCGGTGGCCGGTAATCGCAAAGCGATGTGCCTCGTCCCGGATCTGCTGAATCAGCAGCAATGCGCTGGAGTCCGCCGCAACGTCTAGCGGCGTTGACTCGCCGGGAACGAATATGCGCTCAGCGCCCGGCTTGCGCGCCCTTCCCTTGGCAACACCGACCACGTTGATCCAGTCGAGTTCGAGATCCCTCAACACTCGCATTGCCTCGGACAATTGGCCCTTGCCGCCGTCGATGAGCAGCACGTCGGGCACGGCAACCTCGCCTTTCCTGATGCGTTCATAGCGACGCCTCAGCGCTTCGGCCATCGCCGCGTAGTCGTCGCCTTTCGCCTCGGGCGTCAGGTTGAATCGGCGGTAGTCACTCTTCAGCGGTCCCGCCTGGTTGAAGACGACGCAGGACGCGACGGTCGCCTCGCCCGACGTGTGGCTGACATCGAAGCACTCGATACGTTGTGGCGTCTCTTCGAGACCCAGGATCTTGCCGAGCGATTCGAACTGCCGTCGGATCGTCGCGTTACTGGCAACCTTCAGGCTGAGCCCTTGCTCCGCATTCGCGTGGGCCAACTCGAGCCAGCGCTTCCGGTCGCCTCGAACCTTGTCACGAACCTCGACTTTGAAACCCATGCGCTCGGACAATTGTTCGCCCAACAGCTCACCATCGGCGATCGACATCGGCAGGATGATCTCCGGCGGAGCATCGCCACCGAGGTAATACTGGGACACGAAATCGTTCAACAGGCGCTCCGGCTCCGTCTCACCGGGCACGCGCGGAAAGTGGTCGCGGCTACCGAGGACGGCGCCGTTGCGTACGAAGAACACCGTGACGCAGTGAATGGCCTGGTTAGAAGCGAAACCGATGATGTCCAGATCCTTGCCCGAGTCGCGCGACACCAGCTGGCTCGACTCGACCTTTTTCAACTTCGCTATCTGGTCCCGGTATCGAGCGGCCTGCTCGTAGTCCTGGATTTCCGCTGCCGCCTCCATTCGCTCGACAAAGCGATCGATGACCTCATTGTTCTTGCCCTCGAGGAACTGGATGGCCGCGTTGATGTCCGCTGCGTACTCTTCCTTGCTGACGAGGCCAACGCACGGCGCCGTGCAGCGCTTGATCTGGTATTGCAGGCACGGGCGCGAGCGGTTCTGGAAGTAACTGTCCCGGCAGTTGCGGATCATGAAGAGCTTCTGCAGCTCGTTGAGCGTCTTGCGAACCGCGCCAGCACTCGGATACGGCCCGAAGTAACGGCCTTTGCGCCGGCGCGCGCCGCGATGGAACTGCAGCCGCGGAAACTCCGCGTCGGTCGACACGAAGATGTACGGGTAGCTCTTGTCGTCCCTGAGCACGACATTGAACTTCGGCCGGTGTTGCTTGATCAGGTTGTATTCGAGCAGCAGCGCCTCGGCCTCGGTGTTGGTAATTGTGACCTCGACCCGCTCCGTCGCCTTCATCAAAGCGGCCGTCTTTGTCGACGACAGGTTTTTCTGGAAATAGCTGGAGACGCGCTTCTTCAGGTCGGCCGCCTTGCCGACGTAGAGCACCTTATGCTTCTTATCGAGCATTCGGTACACGCCGGGCAGGTGCGTCAGGCTCTTTAAGAAGGTCTTGTGGTCGAATGCCGTCTCTTCAGTCATGGTCAGGCCTCGAGCAGTTCCCTGGCCTTGCCGAATACGTCATTGAACATCTCGGCAGTCAGCCGTCCGGTGTTCGTGTTGTAACGGCTGCAGTGATACGAATCGAGCAACTGATGCGGGCCGAGCTCGGCGACATTGCCATGGCCGAATTTGTAGTCGGCCTGGCGACGTCCGGTAGCCTTGACGACGGCGCGGTGTGCGATGCCGCCCAGCGCCAGGATGACCGAGCCTCCCGCGAGCGAAGCGATCTCGCTTGCGAGGAAGTCATTGCAGGTGTTGATCTCGGCGCCGACCGGCTTGTTGTCCGGCGGCAGGCACTTCACGGCGTTGGTAATGCGCGCATCGAGCAATCGCAGGCCATCGTCGACGTGCAAGGACTCAGGCGCCGTTGCAAAACCGTGGCGGTGCAACGCCTCATACAACAAAAGCCCGGCGTGGTCGCCGGTAAACGGCCGGCCGCTGCGATTGGCGCCGTGCATGCCGGGCGCGAGTCCGACGATCAGCAGTTTCGCCTGCGCGTCGCCAAACGGCGGCACCGGCCGGCAGTGGTAGTCCGGGTACTTCTCTTTGACGTCATCGAGGAACGCCGCCAGCCGCGGGCAACGCCTGCAATCGACATCGAACGTGCTCCCGGACACCGGGCTTAGTCTTTCGCCTGCATGTAGTGAATCACGGCCTCGCCGAATCCCCGTGTTCCGACCAGCTTGGCGCCGGGCATGATCTGCGCGAGCTCCTGCACAACATCGTCCTTGTCTTTCGGCCGGTCTTTGCGAACCGGCTGTTTCATCGCGCGACGGAGACGTGCGAGGTCAAAGGTCAGCTGGCCATGCGCGATCGCACCCGCGACGCCGCGCATGATGTTGTCGGCCGCCTCGGTCCAGCCGAGGTAGCGCAGCATCATCTCGGCAGACAGGATAAGCGAGCCGGGGTTTACGCGATCCTTGCCGGCGAACCCAGGCGCGGTACCGTGCGTCGCCTCGAAGACGGCCACGGCGTCCGCAATGTTCGCACCCGGCGCGATACCGATACCGCCCACCTGTGCCGCGAGTGCATCAGAGATGTAGTCACCGTTGAGGTTTAGCGTAGCGATAACGTCGTAGTCTTCGGGGCGCATCAGGATCTGCTGCAGGAAGTTATCGGCGATGACGTCTTTTATGACGATCTCCCTGCCGGTCTTCGGGTTCTTGAAACTCATCCACGGGCCGCCGTCGATCTCTTTGGCGCCGAACTCGGTTTGCGCAAGTTCATATCCCCAATTGCGGAATGCACCCTCGGTGAACTTCATAATGTTGCCCTTGTGCACCAGCGTCACCGACGATCGGTCAGTGTCGATGCAGTGCAGGATCGCCTTGCGAATCAGGCGCTCGGAGCCTTCCCGGGATACCGGCTTGATGCCGATGCCGGAACTTGCCGGGAAACGGATCTTGTTGACGCCGAGTTCCGACTGCAGGAAATGAATCAGCTTCTGCACCTCTTCGGAGCCGGTCGGGTATTCGATGCCGGCATAGATGTCCTCCGTGTTCTCCCGAAACACGGTCATGTCGACGAGCTCCGAATCCGCCATCGGTGTCTGTACCCCCGGGAAGTACCGGATCGGCCGGACACAGGCATACAGGTCCAGCGTCTGCCGGATCGTGACGTTCAGCGAACGAATGCCGCCGCCGATCGGTGTCGCCAGCGGACCCTTAATCGACACGACATAGCGCTGCAGTGCATCCAGCGTCTCCTCGGGCAGGTATTCATTCTCGCCATAGACCTCGGTCGCCTTCTCGCCGGCGTAGATCTGCATCCACTTGATCTCGCGTTCATCGCCGTAGGCTAAGTCGACCGCGGCCTTGACGACATCGAGCATGACCGGGGTCACGTCGATGCCGATGCCGTCGCCCTCGATAAACGGAATAATCGGCTTATCGGGTACGTTCAGAGTATGGTCTGGATTCGCGGTGATAATCTCGCCGTCGGCGGGCACCTCGATGTGTTCGTAATGCATTGCAGGACCTATCGTTAAATTGAGGGGCGAAGTTTACCCAAATACCGTGCCACTACTCATCCTGAATAAGCCTTTTCATGTCCTGAGCCAATTCTCGAGCGACGGCGGCCGCCAGACGCTGGCAGACTTCGTCGCAACAAAAAATGTCTACCCGGCCGGCCGACTCGATTTCGACAGCGAGGGCTTGCTGCTGCTGACCGACGACGGTCGTCTGCAGGCCGCGATCTCCAGCCCAAAGGCGAAGGTCGATAAGTGCTATTACGCCCAGGTCGAGGGCTCACCTGACGAGCCGCAACTCGAAGCACTGAGATCAGGCGTCAAATTGAAGGACGGTCCCGCGAAGGCGCTGTCGGCTCGAGTCATCGGGGAGCCAGTCGACCTGTGGCCGAGGAACCCGCCAATCCGTTACCGCGCGGCTATCCCGGATACCTGGGTTGAGCTCTGCATCGACGAGGGCCGAAATCGGCAGGTGCGCCGGATGACTGCGGCGGCCGGCCTGCCGACGCTGCGGCTTATTCGCTGGCGTGTGGGTCCCTGGACGCTACGCGGATTGGCTCCTGGACAACACCGGGAAATCTCCAATACTGAAGCGTGGCGGGCGCTAAAGGCCTACCGCAGGCGCTGACAACAGCGATCAGGCGCTCTTGAACTGCGACTTGTGCAGGCCCGAGATCCGCATCGCGATCTCCATCGCCTGCTCGTAATTCAGGCGCGGGTCAACCGTCGACTTATACGCACGCGCGAGGTCACCATCGGTCAGCCCGCGGGCGCCGCCGGTGCACTCGGTCACGTTATCGCCAGTGAGTTCAAGATGAACGCCGCCCAAGTGACTGCCCATGGACTCATGCACACGGAACGAAGACTCCAGCTCCGACAGGATGTTATCGAAGCGCCGCGTCTTGACGCCGTCAGGCGTGCTCTCGGTGTTGCCGTGCATCGGGTCCGACACCCACAGCACCGGCGACCCAGTCTCCTTGACCGCCGAGATCATCTCCGGCAGGTGGTCCTCGACGGACTTGGCGCCGAATCGGTGAATCAGCGTCAGGCGACCAGGCTCGTTATTCGGATTAAGCACACGAATCAGGTCCTGCAGCCAGTCGCGGGTCATGCCGGGACCGATCTTGATCCCGATCGGGTTGGCGATGCCGCGGAAGAACTCGACGTGAGCACCGTCCATCGCCGCGGTGCGCATACCGATCCACGGGAAGTGCGTCGTCAGGTCGTACCAGCGCTGCCGGCGATCCAGGTAGCGGGTCTGCGCCTGCTCGTAGTGCAGGTGCAGTCCCTCGTGCGCGGCGTAGATGTCCGCGCGACGCGTCTTGTGCACCGGGCTGCCCGAAATCGTCTCGAGGAAGTCGAGCGAGTCGGAGATCGACGCAACGATCTTGTGGTACTCGTCCGCCATCGGTGAGTGGCCGACCCAGCCGAGGTCCCAGTATTCCGGGTGATGCAGGTCGGCGAATCCGCCGTCAATCAGCGAGCGCACGAAGTTCAGCGTCAGCGCGGCCCGCTCGTAACCACGCAGGATCAGGCTCGGATCCGGCACGCGATCCGCGCTGGTGAACGGGCTGCGGTTGACCAGGTCTCCGCGGAAGCTCGGCAGCGACTCGCCGTTTCGCGTCTCAATGTCTGCCGAGCGCGGTTTCGCGTACTGGCCTGCCATGCGGCCGACGCGCACGACCGGCTTCTTCATGCCGAACAGCATGACGAGACTCATCTGCAGCAGGATCTTGAGCTTGGCGACGATGTCCTCGGACGTGCACTCGTCGAAAGTCTCGGCGCAATCGCCACCTTGCAGTATGAAGGCCTCACCACGCTGCGCGCGTGCGATCTCGTCCTTCAGAGCGTCGACCTCCCACGAGGTCACGATCGGAGGAAGCCGACTGAGGTCGGCGACGACGCGCTCCAGCGCCGCCTTGTCCGGGTAGGTCGCCTGTTGCGCTGCTACTTTGCTTTCCCAACTGGCCGGGTGCCAGTCCGTTGCCGCTCTATTTCTGCTCACGTTTCTTTCCGCGCTTCGTCCGTAAAAAAAAGCGCCTGATGGCGCCTGAAATCTGACTATGCCATGCGATTTACGGCATCACAAAAGTTTCTGCTGCAATTTCACATGAAATCAGTTGCTTATGTCCACTTTGTCAGAAAGGCCCTCGACAAGGTCTCAAGTCGATGTTCCGGGCCGCGGTCCCGTAAGCGAAAATTTCCGGGCGCTAGCGCTTAATGGTATAGCGGCCGCGCCTTTGGCTTGGCACAATGCGCGCCGGATGACCGCCGGGGATGCAGTTTGCAGGCGGTGGATTTGGGGACAATGACTATGCACGAAATTCTGGTTTTAGGCGCCGGCAAGATTGGCGCGTTGATTTCCGGTCTGCTGGCAGAAAGCGACGACTATCACGTCCAGCTCGGTGATGCGCGCAGGGGTGCGGCAACCGAGGTCGCCGAGGCCCACAAGCTGACGAGTATCAAAGCATTCAACCTCGATGCAACGGATGCCGAAGCGCTGTCCCGTCATGTGCAAAAGCACAAGCCGATCGCCGTTATTTCCAGCCTGCCCTACTACTGCAACGAAGTCGTTGCACAGGTCGCACGGGATCACAACCTGCACTACTTCGACCTGACCGAGGATGTCGAGGTGACCGAAGCGGTCCGCAAGATCGCCGAGGGCGCAGAGACTGTGTTTGTTCCGCAGTGCGGTCTCGCACCGGGCTTCATCAGTATTGCTGCGAATGAGCTGATCCAGCACTTCGACGAACTCAAGTCCGTCAAACTGCGCGTCGGTGCGCTGCCCCAACACCCCAACAACGTCTTGAAGTACTCGCTGACCTGGTCAACCGACGGCGTCATCAACGAGTACGGCAACATGTGCAAGGCGATTGTCGACGGCAGGGAAGTCGACCTGATGCCGCTGGAGGGTCTCGAGGAGATCGAGATCGACGGCAAGCTCTACGAGGCGTTCAACACCTCTGGTGGCCTGGGCTCTTTGGGCGAGACCTATGGCGACCGCGTCGTCAACATGAACTACAAGACGATTCGCTACCCGGGCCACTGCGAACAGATGCGCCTGCTAATGAACGGCCTGAAGCTCAACCACGATCGCGATACGCTGAAACGCATCCTCGAGAACTCGGTACCGCAGACTCTGCAGGACGTCGTGATCATCTATGCCGCGGTTACCGGTTTCCAGGACGGCGAGCTGCGCGAAGAAAACTACGTCAACAAGATCTACCCGCAGCAGGTCGCCGGTCGACTGTGGTCGGCGATCCAGGTGACGACCGCCGCCGGCATCTGCAGCGTGGTCGACCTGATTCTGAATGGCGACCGCAACTACAGCGGATTCGTCGCGCAGGAAGAGTTTCAGCTCGAGGACATTCTTAATAACCATTTCGGGCGTCTGTATGAACAGGGCGGCACGAATATCACGTCGGCTGAACTCGTCGCACGCGGCGAGACCGGCCACCAGCGTGCCAAGAAAGGGGCGAAATAATGAAAGACATCCTGACATCACTCGGCCTGGAGGCAGACAACCCCGGTACCTGGGTAGGCGCCGAAGCGCTGACCGATGAAAACGCGCCGTGGATCGAGTCGATCAACCCGACGACCGGCGAGCTGATCGCCCGCGTGCAGTCCACGAGCGAATCGGACTACGAGAAAGTGCTGCAGGCGGCGACAGAGGCATCGGTCGAGTGGCGCAAGGTGCCCGCTCCGGTTCGCGGCGAAGCCGTGCGCCGGCTCGGCGATGAGCTGCGCAAACACAAGGACGCACTTGGCAGCCTGGTCACGCTCGAGATGGGCAAGATCAAGGCCGAAGGCGACGGCGAGGTGCAGGAAATGATCGACATCTGCGACTTCGCTGTCGGGCAATCGCGCATGCTGTACGGCAAGACGATGCACTCGGAGCGTCCAGAGCACCGCATGTACGAACAGTGGCATCCGCTGGGCGTCGTCGGCACGATCACGGCGTTCAACTTCCCGGTCGCCGTCTGGGCGTGGAACACGGCGCTTGCCGCCGTGTGTGGCAACGTCAGCATCTGGAAGCCGTCGCCGAAAACGCCGCTGTGCGCCGTCGCCGTGCAGAAGATCATGAACGATGCGATGGCAGACCTGGACCTCCCGGTCATCAGCCTGTTGTTCAACGATGCCGATAACAGCCTCGCGCAGAAGTTTGTCGACGATCGGCGCGTGAACCTCGTGTCTTTCACCGGCTCGTCCGCCGTGGGACGCCAGGTCGGCGTTCGCGTCGCGGAACGAATGGGCAAGAGCCTGCTGGAACTCGGCGGCAACAACGCGATCATCGTCGACAAGGATGCAAACCTGGAACTGGCTATCCCGTCGATCGTATTCGGTGCGGTCGGCACCGCAGGACAGCGCTGCACGACGACGCGCCGCGTCCTGGTCGAAGAATCACGGCTTGACGAGTTGAAGGCGTCTCTGGTCAAGGCCTACAAGCAACTTCGCATCGGCGACCCGCTGGATCCCGACACGCTGGTCGGTCCATTGATCGACGCGACGTCCATCGACCGGGTGCAGGCCTCGATCGCTGCTGTCGAGGCCGCCGGGGGCGAGATCCTGTGTGGCGGTGACAAGATCGAGCGGCCCGGCAACTTCATGACGCCGGCGATCGCGATCGCGAACAACGACTGGGACATCGTGCAGCAGGAGACCTTCGGCCCCCTGCTCTACCTGATCCCGTACAAGACGCTCGACGATGCGGTCGCCATGCAGAATGGCGTCGCCCAGGGGCTGTCCTCGGCGATCTTCACCGACAACCTGCAGACGGCGGAGCGCTTCTTGTCGGCGGTCGGATCTGACTGCGGCATCGCCAACGTCAATATCGGAACCTCCGGTGCCGAGATCGGCGGTGCGTTTGGCGGCGAGAAAGAAACCGGCGGCGGCCGCGAGTCGGGTTCCGATGCCTGGCAGTCCTACATGCGACGCCAGACGAACACGATCAACTGGGGATCCGATCTGCCGCTCGCGCAGGGACTGACCTTCGACCTGTAGGAGCGCGCCTCTTAATAGGTCTGGAACTTGCTGCGCACAAGCTCGAAGCGGCAGGATTCGGCGCCGCTCGCACAGCACTGGCGCTCGGTCACCGAGTAGGTACCGCCGACCAACTTGCTGAACAGTTGGGTGAACACGGCCGCGTGCCATACACAGATGGGTTGGCTGGCACATTCCCCCCTGACGATAGGGTTGCCGATGATCTCGAATGTCATCGGCGGCTGGCGGTGTACCCTGAACTCGCCCGAACCAGCGAAGGTCCACGCATGGTCGGCGATGGAACGGCTCAGCATGTCCTCAGCCACCGGGCGCGGCAACAGCGCCAGGATCGCCCTCGCAAAGGCGGGAATCCGGTTCGCGATGATGTAATCCGCCGCACCCGCGCCGGCATCTCTGGCGAGTTCCGCCGCGACATCCGGGAACTGGCGACGAACCGCCTGGTGGAACTGCGCGGCGAGCCCCTCCTCGATCATCTCCGACCCATCGGGTACCCGTTCGAGATGCTCTGCGGTCAGGAATTCATCCAGTGCCGATCTTCCCATCGCTTTCTCGAGGACCGGGAGGTACTGCAGTATCGCGTTGGGCCCCACCCGGGCAATACCGACGCCGCGGCTGGCGGCGGCCGACTGTGTCATCGCTGCGCCTCCGTTTCGTTCGCCCTGGCCAGATCCTGTTGCGTCATCTGCTGGTCGCCCCCACCACAGGCCTTGATCGAGTCAACCGGGATCGCCGTCTCGGTAACCGCTTCGGTACCCAACCCATTGGCCTTTCGCTTCACCCGCAGTCGCTGTGCCCGGTCGGCTGCCGCCTCCCAGTCTTCAAGCTGCGCCTTCGCGATGCGCCGGGTCCGATCGAACTTGAAGTCCACGTTTTTCTTCGACTGCGGTCCCCAGTAGCCCACTTTGCCGAGGTCGTAGAAGGTCCGCTGGAAACCGGCTTTCAGGAAGGCCTTCAGGCAACCCAGCAGGTAACGACGCCTGAAGCCGGTACCGCGCCATGGGTAATGGAAAAGCGCCTTCTTCATGTAGAAACGCCGATAGTTGTTCATAACCCGGTCGAGCAGTTCCTCCCGCTCCATCGACGCGGGCTTCATGATCGGCGTCACGAAGTTGTACCTGGAGAAGTCAAAGACCTCGACCTTGTCGCCCAGCTCCTGGTAGAGCGGTGTGAACGGCCACGGCGTGTACATCGCCCAGTTGGCAAGGTCCGGCTGCCAGTCCCAGGCCATCTGGTAGGTCTCTTCGAGCGTCTCCGGCGTCTCGTTGTCGAGCCCGACGATGAACTGCGCCTCGACGAAGATGTCAGCGTCTCTAAGCAGCTTGATCGCACGCTTGTTTTCGCTGACCTTGGTTTCCTTGTTGAACCGGTCGAGCTTGATCTGTGCAGCCGCCTCGGTGCCCAGGGACACGTGCACAAGACCGGCTTTGCGATACAGCGGCAGCAGCGTTTCGTCACGAAGAATGTCGGTGACGCGTGTGTTGATGCCCCACTTGATGCGGTCCGGCAGACCGCGCGCAATCAGTTCCTCGCAGAACTTGATGAATTTCTTGCGGTTGATCGTCGGTTCTTCGTCGGCAAGGATGAAAAAACCAACGTCATGCTCGTTGACCAAAGTTTCGATCTCGTCGACGACCTTGATCGGGTCACGTACGCGGTAGTCACGCCAGAACTTCCACTGCGAACAGAAAGAGCAGGTGAACGGGCAGCCGCGCGCCATGTTTGGAATCGCGACCCGGACTCCGAGCGGCACGTAGATGTACTTCTCCCATTCAAGCAACGACCAGTCCGGCGTCACTGCATCGAAGTTCTTCACGGTCGGAGCTGCCGGCGTCGCGACGATCTGCTCGCCATCTCGGAATGCGAGACCCTGGATGCTGTGCCGGTTCTGCAGGTATCGACCCTCGTGCAATGCGCGTACGAGATTGACGACGATTTCTTCGCCCTCCCCGCGAACGATGACGTCAACGGCATCGCTCTCACTCAGGACCTGCTTGTACATAAAGGTTGCGTGGATACCGCCCAGGACCCTGAGCGCAGTTGGTACGACTTCGCGAGCGATCTCCAGCACACGTTCGGCCGCGTAGATCGATGGCGTAATCGCCGTCGTTCCGACCAAGTCCGGTTGCAGCTCATCGAGGCGCCCGCTGAGCTCCTCGTCGCTCATGTGATTCGTCATCGCATCGAGGAAATGAATATCGTCGAACCCGGCAGTCTTTAGTGCACCGGAGAGATAGGCGACCCAGGCGGGTGGCCAGTTTCCCGCAATCTCAGCTCCGCCAGAATGATAGTTCGGGTGAACGAAAACGATTCGCATTGCGGCGC
The DNA here is from genome assembly GCA_030065915.1 of Woeseiaceae bacterium. GTDB lineage: Bacteria > Pseudomonadota > Gammaproteobacteria > Steroidobacterales > Woeseiaceae > UBA1847. The sequence goes on along the minus strand of JASJCQ010000017.1, from coordinate 72,494 downwards.
CCCTGACGTCACTTTTTATTGACAAAAGAGCGTTAAGGAAGATTGACATGTCCACAATACGCAATAACCGTAGCGGCCTGTCGGGCATTAGCGGTATGTACGAATGGCTGACAGCCCGCCGCCAGACCTAGCATTCACGCAGATCCTTAAGAATCAACAGGGAATACCTGCATGTCCAAGGTGCGTTTCGACCGCAAGCTCCTCGAGCGATATGGGGGCCGCGGCCCCCGCTACACGTCGTATCCGACTGCCCCGCAGTTCCACTCAGGTTTCGGAGACAGCCAGTACGTCGAGCGCGCGATACGAAGCAACACGCCGATCAATGAGCAAGACGACGCTCCTCCTCCGCTTTCGTTGTACCTTCACCTGCCGTTCTGCCGCACGTTGTGCTACTACTGCGGCTGCACCAAGATCATCACGCGCAACGAGGACCGGGCCCAGCGTTACCTCGACGTCATCCAGAAAGAAGCCGCGCTGCACAGCCCGATGTACGATCGCAGTCGACAAGTGGAGCAACTGCACCTGGGCGGCGGCTCACCGACCTTCTATTCCGACGAGCAACTCGGCGAGTTGATGGATACGCTGCGCCGTGAGTTCACTTTCGCACCGCCGGACAAGCTGCAGTGCTCTATCGAAGTCGACCCGAGAACGGTCGCTCCTGATCGCATCAAAGCGCTCGCGGCGCTTGGCTTCAACCGCTTAAGTCTCGGTGTACAGGACTTTGATGAAGAGGTACAGGGAGCGGTGAATCGACTGCAGTCTCGCGAGGACACGCTCGCACTGCTAGACGCCGCGCGAGCGAACGGATTCCGCTCAGTGTCAGTTGACCTGATCTACGGGCTGCCGAAGCAGACACCGCAGAAATTCGTTGCAACACTGGAGACCGTTATAGACGCGCGCCCCGACCGAATCTCGCTCTATAGCTACGCCCACATGCCACAGCTGTTCAAGGCGCAGAAACTGATCGATGAATCGACGTTGCCGGACGGCGCCGAGAAGCTTGCGCTGCTCGAATTGTCGATCGAGACGCTCTGTAGTGCGGGCTACGAGTACATCGGCATGGACCATTTCGCGCTGGCCGATGACGAACTCGTCAAAGCCAGGGAATCGGACCAGCTGCATCGAAATTTCCAGGGCTATTCGACGCACGCCTACTGCGACCTGGTCTCCTTGGGCGCGAGCGCGATCGGGCATGTCGCCCACAGCTTCTACCAGAACGAGAAGAACACGAACCGCTACAGCGAAGCCGTGGTCGACGGGCGTCTGCCGATCGTAAAGGGACTGACGCGAGACGCGGACGATATCGTCAGGGACGATGTCATCCAGGACCTGATGTGCCAGGGCAAGGTCGATTTTGAGCAGATCGAAGAACACTTCGACATCGACTTCTCAACCTACTTCTTTGAGGAGTTGGAGGCGTTGAAGCCACTCGAGGCCGATGGTCTTGTACGACTCGCGGACGATGCCATCCACGTCACGCCGACCGGGCAACTGTTGCTGCGAGCTGTAGCGATGACCTTCGATCGCTACCTTCGCGAGCCGGCGCCGGAGCAACGCTACTCGAAAGTGATCTAGACTCCGCTATCAGCCTCAGGAGGTACGCTTGTCCAGGAACCTGAAACTGTTCGTCGGCCTGGTTTCGGCCGGGACCTTCTATTACTTTTTCGGTGTCGTGGTGCTGCGCCCGCCGGGTAACGAAGCTTTTCTTTCAATCGTGCCGGCGATCAGGGTCATTGTGATCGTGATCACGATCGCGTTGGTCGCACTCACCGTTCGTTCATACCGTGGTTCCAGCAAGGACTAAATCCGACAACATCGCCGGTCATTCGATGGAGAGTTAGCTCTTGCCCGTCAAGCTCTCAGGGCTAGCTTACGCATGAAACCGGCTTTGCCGTCTATCTCAGGCATCAGGCTCGTAGATCAGCAGGTCACCCGGCTGGCAGTCGAGGACCTCGCAGATCTTCGACAACGTTCCGAATCGCACACCCTTGACCTTGCCGTTCCTGAGCAGTGAGAGATTCTGCTCGGTTATTCCGACCGCATTGGCAAGCTCCCTACCGGTGACCCGGCGTTCGGTCATGACGATATCGAGTCGAGTCTTGATCATGGATATCGCTCAGACGAATTGCCGGTTCTCGGCGTCGGCCTTGGTGCCCTCAACGAGCAGGTCTGCAAGAACCCAGAATACGAGTCCTGCGATGATCAGGATCGCTTCATTGCTACCGAGTGAGATCGACAGCAATCTTTCACCCGGCGGATGGTTCATTGACAGGATTACGCTGGCCGACCCGAAGTGCAGCGGCTTGGCTACGCCCTGCAGAACCAATAACGTCGCGAAGCGACGCAGGTAGAGGCTGTTTTGGGTATCAAACCAGTTGCCACGCGCGAAACTTTGAAAGGCCTGCCGCAAATACCAGACACCTGCATACCCAAGCGACAGGTACAACAGCGTCACCCCCCATAGCGCGTACCATTGGCCGCGGTCGACGGTAAACCACTGGATTGGCAGTGCGAGGTTGCTCGAAGCGAGTGCACCGAGGCTGTCGATGTTGACGAGGTAATAGAGCGCCCCGGCCGGCACAAGCAGAAGCCACGCGGTAGCTACCCATGAGACGAGTGAAGCCAGAATTCTTGTCATTCGATAGGGTCCGATAATTATTGTTTTACAATCATAGTTTATTGTTTTATTTTAATCTACTCATTCTTGAGGAGAATCGCATGAGACGTAAACCCGCCTGGCTCGCCGCTTTTTCGCTTTGTGCTTTGGGCCTCTTCTCCAACCCCGCCGATGCGCTCACCACCGAGGGATTCCTGGCGATCTGCAAACAGGCGGAACGCAAGTGTGAAGACATACCCATAATTCAGGCCTACGTCGGCGGCGCCCTCGACCTTGTCGCGACGCTGCATGAGGCGACGGACTACGTCGACACGATTTACTGCAAGGATCCCAAGGTTCTTTTCGACGTTTCCGCGATCATCCGATTCGTGGAAGAGAACCAGGCCGGCTATGAGGACGAGAACGCCATGCTACTGGTCATTCGGTTCCTGGAAACTCACGGCGGCTGTTGACGACGAGTTGCCGATCACTGCCCTCCTGTTGCCACAGGTCAATTCGATTCTGCGGGCGGAAACCAGGTCAAGGAAGAATGGTGCAGGGAGATGAGTACACGACCGTTCAGTTTGTGGTAGGCAAAGGTATAGTCGGCGCGCGTGGCGTTGCCGTCGCCGTCGACGAAGGTGTAGTGCCCCATGTCCTTGTAACCCAGTCCGCCGGCTTTCAGGATCGGGCCTACTTCGCTCTGGAACTCCACGCGCTCCCAGCCTCGATTGAGGAAACCCTGATCGTGCGGATAGTCCGGATCTCCGCCGACGAAGTAGGCGCGAGCGCCGGCGCGGTCCAGGCGGATCACGTCGGCCAGCGTGGGCTTGAACAAGAGTGGCTCGTCCGGAGTCCCGAAGTCGTAAAGCTCCAGAAGCGCATCGACATCACGCTCGGTGACGCACTTGGCCCATTGTCGCTGCGCGGCAATGACTTCGGCTTTCGTCATCGGCTCGTAATTTCGCTCAGACACTTTCTACACTCCTTTCGCTCAGCCGCCAGACGGTACAGCAGAATGCCACCGGCACGATTGGGCAGCAAATACCGCAAGCTGTCGTCTCGGGATTCCAACATCAGCACGCTTAAGCGGCTGGCGTTTCGTCAAATGATCTCGAAGCGGTTCTGGTCGCGATTCTTCCGGACTTCGTCGGCTTTGAATACCTGCCCGCTCATCGCAATATAGGCGCCGGGCTCCAGTGTCTGAACGGCCGCTACGGCCATGCCGATGTTGAAAACAGCATCCGTCGTGCGGAAACGTGCCGGGGTCAGCGCACCGGTCAATACGATGGTCTTCCCTTGAATTCCTGCCAAAGCGGCCGCAGTTTCTACCATGGTGTCGGTTCCGTGCGTTATCACGAAGTGACTGGCCGCATCGTCCCGCACGTAATCTCGAATTTTGCGACGGTCGACATCGTTGATTTCGAGGCTGTCTTTCTTGAACAGCGGGACGACTTCGAAGTCGAATTGGACGAGTCCTTCACGCAGAATGTGTTCGACCTGTGATTCACCCACCTCGAACTGGCTCAGCGCGTCGAAGTAGATCTTGTCGATAGTACCGCCGGTGGTGATAAAACGAATCTGCATGGAATCAGCCGTCAGAATGAAGAACAGGAGCATGCCACGGACGTCTCACGAATACACCGCGGACACGGGCGTGACTGGTAGAATACCGATATGAAGAAACTAACGTTTGCTCTACTGACCTTGACCCTGTCACTGCTCGCCGCGACGCCGGCGCAGGCCGAGAATGACGTTGTCGTCCTCGGGATCGAAGGCGGAATCGGTGTCGCGACCCGCGAATACCTGCTGAGCGGCATCGAATACGCCGAAGACAATAATGCTGCGCTCGTACTCGTCGAACTCGATACGCCCGGAGGGCTGGTCAAACCGATGCGGGACATGGTGCAGGCCATGCTCGCCTCCAAAGTACCTGTTGCCACCTACGTAACGCCGGCCGGCGCTCGTGCCGACAGCGCCGGCACCTACATGATGTTCGCCAGCCATATTGCGGCGATGACACCGACGACGCATCTCGGCGCCGCGACGCCGGTGACGATCACCGGCGGCGACACGACACCGCCCGCCGTGCCCGGACAACCCGGAGAAGTCCCCAACCCCAGGGAACTGCCGGCTGAAGAAGAGCCCGGACAGGGTGGCAGCGCGATGGACCGCAAGGTCTTGAACGATGCCGTGGCCTACATCCGTTCCCTCGCCGAGCGCTATGACCGTAATGCCGACTGGGCCGAGAAGGCCGTGACCGAGGCCGCGACGCTGACGGCCAAAGAAGCCCTTGAGCAGAACGTCATCGACTTTGTCTTCGAGAATCGCGACGCGCTGATTGCCGGCGTCGACGGAACGACCGTCAAGCTGGAATCCGGCGAGACAACGGTCAGCACGAAGGGAGCGCAGGTTGAAGAATTCGAGCCCGGCTGGCGTATCAAGTTCCTGTCGCTGATTGCGAACCCCGAAATTGTGCTGCTTCTCGGCCTGATCGGCGTCTACGGACTGCTGATCGAAGGCTGGAACCCGGGCGGACTGTTGCCGGGCATCGTCGGGGTCATCTCGTTGCTGCTCGCTGCGTACGCGCTGCAAATCCTGCCCGTGAACTACGCCGGGCTGGCATTGATCGTCGTCGGGATAGGGTTAATGATAGCCGAGGCCTTCGCGCCATCCTTCGGCGCGTTGGGTCTCGGCGGCGTGGCCGCGTTTACGTTTGGAGCAATTTTGATGTTTGACAGTGGCATCCCCGGCTTCGGCATTTCGCTCGCATTCGTCCTCGTCATCGCCGGTGCATCGGCGCTGTTCATCGTCTGGCTGGTCAGCTACCTGCTCAGGCTCACCAAGCGAGGCGCCGTCAGCGGCACAGGCTCCATCATCGGCGGCAAAGGCACGGCGATGAGGAGCTTCCAGGGAGACGGCAAGGTCTGGCTCGAAGGCGAAGCCTGGAACGCAAAGTCCAGCCACGCTATCGAGAAAGACCAAGAAGTCATCGTTGAAAAAATGGACGGCCTGACTCTGATCGTCAGGCCGGTATCCGACACCGTTTCGGCCGAAGGCCAGACAAACTAAAGGACCAAGAGATATGGAATTCCCAATTACGCTAATTGGATTCGGCGCCGCACTCGTCGCCGTGATCCTCTGGAACACGATCAAGATCCTGAAGGAATATGAGCGCGGCGTCGTGTTCTTCCTCGGTCGATTCCAGAAGGTCAAAGGCCCGGGACTGATCATCCTGATCCCCGGGCTGCAAACAATGATCAAGGTTGACCTGCGCGTGAACGTCCTCGACGTACCGACGCAGGACGTCATCTCGAAAGACAACGTCTCCGTCAAGGTCAACGCGGTCATCTACTTCCGCATCATCGATCCTGAAAAAGCGATCATTCGCGTGGCCAACGTGTTCGAAGCAACCAGCCAGCTGTCGCAGACTACCCTGCGCTCCGTGCTGGGCCAACACGATCTCGACGACATGTTGTCTGAACGCGATAAGCTGAACGAAGACATCCAGACGCTGCTCGACCAGCGTACCGATGACTGGGGCATCAAAGTCGCGAATGTCGAAATCAAGCACGTCGACCTCGACGAAAGCATGATTCGCGCCATCGCCCAGCAGGCCGAGGCTGAGCGTTCACGACGCGCCAAGGTCATTAACGCGGAGGGTGAGCGCCAGGCGGCTCAGATGCTGGCCGAGGCGGCGCACACGCTGGCGACAGAAACCGGCGCGATGCAGCTTCGCTACATGCAGACGATGAAAGAAATCGCTAACGAGAAGACGAATACGATCGTCTTCCCGATGCCGTTGGAGTTTGTAGAGCCGCTGCTGGATGTCAGTAAAGCGATCAGTGAGCGGGTCAAGAACAACTAGGCCATCGCCGCCGGGATAAACAACTCGAAGCGGGCACCGCCGAGCTCCGAACGGCCGACCGAGAGTCCGCCGCCGTAGGATTCGGCGATGTCCTTGACGATGGACAGGCCGATGCCGTGACCCGGCGTAGCTTCATCGAGACGCGTGCCGCGCTGTGTCAGCGCGGCCGTGGCTTCTTCGGGTACGCCGGGGCCATCGTCCTCAACCACCAGCCTGAAGCCGCCCCGTTCGCCCGGTGAGTAAGGCAAAAGGCGCACCCGAACCTCAGAGCCGCACCATTTGCAGGCGTTGTCGACGAGGTTGCCGGCAAGCTCCAGGAAATCGCCGCTGTCGCCACGAAAACTCACCGCGTCGTCGATCGCCACCGAGATCGCCGGCGCTTTGTCCCGATAGACCTTGGAAAGGCCCTCAACCAGCTTGTCGATCTCGGCACGAATGTCGACGTTCTTAAGCACGAGATTTTCGGATGCCGACATCGACGGCTTCCTCAGCTGGTAGCGAACGATTTCATCCATGCGGTCGATCTGTTCATCGAAACGCGCACGTTGCGACGGGTCGATCGGCGCATCCCCGAACAGAGCCCGTATGGCCGCAAGCGGCGTCTTCAGGCTGTGCGCGAGGTTGTCCAGCGTCTTCCTGTATCGGTCCGAACGCGCCCGCTCCGATTCGATCAGCAGGTTCATGTTCCGGGCGACCCCGGTGAGTTCGGTCGGGAACTCACTCGACAAGGCCGTTCGATCGCCCTGCTCCACCTCGCCGATTTCCGCCTCGATCTGGCGCAGCGGACGCATCATCCGGCGCAGCAGGATCGCCAGAACGACGAGCAGGATCGAGGCCAGCGCAGCGAACCAGGTGAATAGCTGCCGGCGGTACTCCGCGACCTGTGCGTTGAACGAGTCGAGACTCTCGAGGACCTCGAACACGTACGGCCGCAACTGGCCGTCCGGGAACTCCCACTGCACCGCGAGACGCAGTGTCAGCAGCGGTGTACCGTCTGATAGCGTCTCCCGGTCGAAGACCTGTACGCCAGGGTTCGGCGCCGGGTGCTGCGGCAGCGTCAGGCCGAGCGCCGACCGCGATTGCCACACACGGTTGCCGGCGTCGTCGCGCAGCTCGGCGTAGAGCCCCGACCCGATCGCGTCGAATCTCGCCTCGGGCAGCCCAAGCGGCATCGTGAGTCCGCCGGACGCATCCGGTTCGGCTGCTGCGAGCAGCTGCATCAGGTAGCCGTCGAGGATGTTCTCTTGCGCCTCTTCGCCGGCGGAACGAAACGCGTAGTCGAGAACGGCGATCGTTGCGCCGAAGAAGACGATCAGCAGCAGACTGACAGAAACCAGCAGTCGTGCGCTGAGCGAGCGCATGTGGGGTAGTTAGTGACCGCCGGCGCGCTCGAGCGCAAACCGGTAGCCGCGCCCCCGCAGCGTTTCGATGGGCTTCAAAGAGTTGTCTGGATCGAGCTTCTTGCGCAGACGTCCGATGAAGACTTCGATAACGTTGCTGTCGCGCTCGAAGTCCTGGTCGTAGAGCCTGTCAGTCAGCTCGGACTTGGAAATCACCTGACCGGCTCGAACCATCAGGTACTCCATGATTTTGTACTCGAAGCTGGTCAGGTCGACGGTCTTGTCCTCGACCCTGACTTCCTGGCGACCCATATCGAGACGTACGGGACCGGCCGTCAAAACAGATGATGCCCAGCCGCCCGAGCGTCGCAGCAACGCATTGACTCGCGCACTGACTTCCTCGAAATGAAACGGTTTGACGACGTAGTCGTCCGCGCCGGCGCTGAGGCCGTCCACCTTGTCCTGCCAACGATCGCGCGCCGTCAGGATCAGGATCGGGTAGGCCTTGTCCTGCTCGCGGACCTGGCGAATGATATCCAGGCCGGAGACCTCGGGCAGGCCAAGGTCGATGATGGCCAGGTCGACCGGGTACTCGAGCGCAAAATACAGCCCCTCCCGACCGTCTGCCGCCTGTTCCGTGGCGAAGCCGCCCTCTTCGAGCTGGCTGACAAGTGATTCTCTTAAGACTGCATCATCTTCAATTACAAGCACACGCATGGCGATCTCACCTTACCCGGCGGCCCCGCACCTTTGCGGTACGGACCTTGCCGTCCTTTGTCATGTAACGGATGTGATGCATCTCGCGGTCGCCCTCGACCCGGGTCTGCGCACTGACGATTCTCTCGACGTTGCCCCGTCGGCGGACAGAATCCACCGCCTGGGACAATGACATTCCATCCTGTGCGGCCTCCAGCGACGGCTCCACGAGGGTCTCGCCGTTGGCAAGCTGCTTTAGGTCGGCTTCGAGGTCGAAGGCCGCCGCCGGCAGGGCAATCAACAGGCATGTAAGGATGGCAATCAGGCTTTTCACGTCAGAGTCCGGTTTCGAGCATCAAGCGCTGCTGGCAAGTGTCGTATGTCAGCAGGCTTAATGCAACGTGATACATCACAATCCAATCAGGAGTTTATGGCCGTTTACCCGGCCGGACGCACGTCGACGCGCACGCGAAGTTTCTGGCCTGGATCGTAGGGCATGCGAGTCGAGTACTTCTGGCCGTTGTAGCGATAAATCACGCGGTAGCCGTCGATACGTTCTTCCTCATGCTCCCGGATCGTCGTTGTGCATCGCTCGACCGGTCGTTCGTAACGCACCTCTTCGCCGCGACCTTTCTTGGATGCGTCGTTGCCGATAGCTGCGCCAATCACCGTGCCGGCCACCGTGGCCGCGTCGTTGCCGCGACCGCTACCGAACTGGTGACCGATGACACCACCGACGATAGCGCCGACCAGCGTGCCTGCGGCACTTCCGCGAGCACCGTGGTCGACAACGTGGTATTCCGTTTCTTCCCAGCACTCGCGAACCGGCGTCTTGACGGTGACATAGCGAATAATCGGCTCAGCGCTGATGACCCGGGCATAGTCATACTGTGCCTTCTTGGCTCGGTAGCCACGGTCCGGATCGGCGATCGCCGCGCCTGAAAACGCCAGGGCAGCAATAGCCAGGCCCGCCGTTACAGTCTTCACATTCATTGTCCTGTCCTTTTCCTTGTGTCGATGAACTGGCCCTCTGCCAGCTTGGCAACAAGATTACGGCTGACCCAATGAACGCTTCCTGAACGGCAGGGAGCCGAGTTCAGGTGATGACGCAAAAACGGCCGAAGGCCAATAACGACGGGACCTGGAGAGCGGAAGGAACGATCAGGTGCGGGTCTTGGCTCTCCGCCACGCCCGGTCCAGCGCAGCAAGGGACATGTTCTTCATTTCCTCGCCCTGTGCGGCGAACTCGCCTTCCATCGAACGGAAACGGCGTTCGAATTTCCGGTTCGCAAGCGTCAGCGCATGTTCGGGGTCGACGCCAAGGTGCCTGGCCAGGTTGACGACGGAGTACAGCAGGTCACCGATCTCCTCCTCGACGAGTTCCGGAGACCGGGTCCCGACGGCGTCGACGACTTCGCTGAGTTCCTCCTCGATCTTGTCGCGGACGCCGTGCTGGTCGGGCCAATCGAAACCCACCGTCGCCGCGCGCTCGCCGAGCTTCTCCGACCTCTTCAATGCCGGCAGCGCCTTCGCGACGCCAGCGAGAACGCTGCTGTCCGCCGACTCTCCGCGTTCCGAGGCCTTGATGGCCTCCCAGCTGCCCGGCACCGGGCCCCGCGCGCGCTCTTCATCGCTGCCGAACACATGCGGATGACGACGCAACATCTTGCCGGTGATCGTCTCAACGACGTCGTCAAAGGCAAACAAGCCTTTCTCGTCGGCCATCTGCGCGTGAAAAACGACCTGCAACAACAGATCACCGAGCTCGCTCTTCAGGCCTTCGTAGTCCTTGTCACCAATCGCGTCTGCGACCTCGTACGCCTCTTCGATCGTGTACGGCGCAATCGTGTCGAAGTCCTGTTCGAGGTCCCAGGGGCAGCCCGTTCGCGGATCCCTGAGGGCCGCCATTACTTCAAGCAGTTTCTCGATTTTCACCGTTAAATATTGTTTTTAATATGATTTATGAATCTTGAAAGCATAAAAGCGGTGGCGCCCCAGATTCGCTGACCCTCGAACTGAACCTCGATGACGCGGAATTTCTGTCCCTTGAAGTCGCGGTAGGACTCGCGGTAATTGCCCGTGTCCATCAGGTATTCCAGCGGCACCTCGAATATGTCGGCAACCTCACCGGGATCCGGCGTCAGCTGGAGATCCTCTTCGATCAGCCCGACCGTCGGGGTCACGGCGTAGCCGGTGATGGTCGGCGTCGGTCGCATATGTCCGATGACCGTCACCTGGTGGCGAGCGATACCGACCTCCTCCTCGGTTTCACGCAGCGCCGTCTCGACGATGTCGACATCGGCCTCCTCCATGCGCCCGCCAGGGAAACTGACCTGCCCGGGATGGTGAGCCAGGTAATCCGCGCGCCGCGTCATCAGGATCGTCAGGTCACGGCGACGCTGGACGACAGGAATCAGCACGCCGGCCGGCTTCAGGTCCGTGGACAGCTCTTCCCGCAACTGTTCCGGCCACCGCTCGCTGCCTGGCGGCAGCTCGATGTCCATCGGGTCCTTAGGCTTGCTCGTCGGCGCAAACAGTTCGCGCAGATCGTCGGCATCCGGACGCATTGGTGACCGCTTGCGGCTGACAGCGCTCAGTTCTTGATACCGCCTTCGGTTAACGAGGCCGGATCCAGCAGGCGATCGAGCTCGTCGTCGTTCAAGTCCGTCATCTCGCGTGCAACCTCCTTGACCGGACGGCCGTCGGCGTAGGCCTTCTTGGCGACTGCCGCGCCCAGCTCGTAACCGATGACGGGATTCAGGGCCGTTACCAGTATCGGGTTGCGACCGAGGGCACGATTGATGTTGTCCTCGTTCACCGTGAATCCGGCGATAGCGCTCTCGCCGAGCACGACAGCGGCATTCGACAGGATGTCGATACTCTGGATCAGGTTATAGGCCACGACCGGCAGCATGACGTTCAACTGGAAGTTGCCCGACTGGCCGCCCATGGCGATGGTCGCGTCGTTACCGATGACCTGTGCGCAGACCATGGCAACCGCCTCCGGAATCACCGGGTTGACCTTGCCCGGCATGATGCTGGAGCCCGGCTGCAATGCCGGCAGTGCAATCTCGCCAATACCTGCGAGCGGCCCTGAATTCATCCATCTCAGATCGTTGGAGATCTTCGTCAGCACGACGGCAAGCCCACGGAGCTGACCAGACACCTCCACGGCCGCGTCCTGGCTGGAAAGCGCGTCGAACTTGCTGGCGTTCGAGCTGAACTCGAAACCCGTATGCTCGCTGAGCAGCACGGCGACCTTGTCGCCAAACCTCGGGTGCGCGTTGATGCCGGTGCCGACGGCCGTGCCGCCCTGCGCCAGTGCCGAAATGCGCGGCAGCGTACCGCGCAGCCGCTCGGCGGCGTTGTCGACCTGGGCGCGCCATCCATCGAGCTCCTGGCCCAGTGTCACGGGCATGGCGTCCATCAGGTGCGTGCGGCCGGTTTTCACAACATCGCGGACTTCATCCGCCTTGGTCTCGAGCACGCTGGACAGCTTCTCGAGCGCCGGCAGCAACTGCTGCTGCAAGCCAATCGATGCGCTCAGATGCACACAGGTCGGGATAACGTCATTGCTGCTCTGGCTCATGTTGACGTGGTCATTGGGGTGCACGTCCCGCCCGAGGTCGCTGGTCGCCAAGTGCGCGATGACCTCATTGGCATTCATGTTCGAGCTGGTGCCCGAGCCGGTCTGGAATACGTCGACGGGGAAATGCTGGTCGTATTCGCCGCCGGCAACGTCAAGCGCCGCTTTTTGGACCGCCATGGCGATGTCGCTCTTGATCAGGCCAAGCTCGGCGTTCGCACCCGCGGCCGCCCATTTGACCAGTCCCAGCGCCTCGATGAACCGGCGCGGCATCGTCAGCCCGCTGATCAGGAAGTTCTGGACCGCACGTTGCGTCTGTGCGCCCCACAGCGCATCGGAAGGTACCTTGAGCTCACCCATACTGTCATGCTCGGTACGGTACGATTTGTCGTTCATGCTGGGCCTCGGTGATTGATGGGTCGGACTGCCGGACAGCAGGCGCATTCGTGTATTATTCGCGTCGCCGAGTTTACACCCTAATGTGGTCCATGCTGGTTTTATCGCCATGAAAGTCTCTACCCTTCGAGCCCTCTCGCCCGCCGACGGACGCTACGCCGCGAAAGTCGAACCGCTGCGCGATATCTTTAGCGAGTACGGCCTGATCCGGTTCCGCGTGCTCGTCGAGGTTCGCTGGCTCCAGTGCCTCGCCGACCATGAAGGCATCGAAGAGCTGCCGCCGGTCTCTTCGGTCATGAAAGACATCCTGAACAGCATCGTCGATGACTTTGGTATCGACGACGCCGAAAGGGTCAAGGAGATAGAGGCGACGACCAATCATGACGTCAAGGCGGTCGAGTACTTCATCCGCGAGCGCATCGGAAACGGACCGGAGACGGACAGCCTGAAGGATTTCCTGCACTTCGCCTGTACGTCGGAAGACATCAACAACCTCGCCTACGCACTGATGCTGCGCTCTGCGCGCAAGGACGTGCTGACGGCGGCGATGCGCGAGATCCGGCTCTCGCTGAAGAAGCTGGCGGTCGAGCAGGCTGACACGGCCATGCTGTCCCGTACGCACGGGCAGACCGCAAGCCCGACCACGATGGGCAAGGAAATGGCGAATGTCGCTGCGCGACTGAAGAGCGCCCAGCAGCGATTCAATGACGTTACGATCCTCGGCAAGTTCAACGGAGCGGTCGGCAACTTCAACGCGCACCACGTCGCTTACCCCGACATCGACTGGCCCGAGGTCAGCCGGCAGTTCGTCGAGTCGCTGGGACTGACGCAGAACACGCACACGACGCAGATCGAACCGCACGACTGGACGGCCGAGTATGCGCATGCGCTGGTGCGCTACAACACGATCCTGATCGACCTGAGCCGCGACATCTGGAGCTACATCTCGCTGGGTTACTTCAGGCAGAAGGTCAAGGAAGGCGAGGTAGGCTCGTCGACGATGCCGCACAAGGTCAACCCGATCGACTTCGAGAATGCCGAAGGCAACCTGGGGCTGGCCAATGCGATGCTCAGCCATCTCGCCGAAAAGCTGCCGATTTCTCGCTGGCAGCGCGACCTGACGGACTCAACCGTCCAGCGCAACTTCGGCGTTGCGATCGGCTACCTGCTGATTGCGCTCGACTCGCTGAAGAAGGGTCTCGGCAAACTCCAGATCAACGCAGAGGCAATTGCCAACGACGTCGAAGGCGCCTGGGAGGTGCTCGCCGAGGCTGTGCAGACGGTTATGCGCCGTTACGGGATTCCGGAACCCTACGAAAAACTCAAGGCGCTGACCCGCGGGCGACCGGTCGATGAGGCGCTGATACGGGAGTTCGTCAGCTCCCTCGACATCCCGGAAACCGAACGGGAACGACTGCTGGCGCTCCGTCCGGAATCCTATATCGGACTCGCCGGCAGACTGGCGCGGGATCCGGATATTTGAGTGCCCGCTCAGTAAAGTAACGCAAGCCGCGAATATATCGAGCAATTACGTGAACCAGTCGACAATTTTCGGCGAGGTCGATGGGTACACTAATCGGGCATTACGTGCAATTGATCGCAACCGGGGAATGCTGGCTGTCGCGAATGGAAGAGGCTCGAAAAAAAGGTAAGCGCTGGGTAATCTCTACGCGGGAAGAGATGCGCCAGGCCGTTATCGAAACGGCACGTGAAGCCAAGCGTAAGGTTTCCATCTTTACCCACGACCTGGAACCCGGCATCTATGACGATCCCGAGTTCCTCGAGATCATCAAGCGACTCGTCCTGTCCCAGACCTATGCCCGAATCCGGGTCCTGATCGCCGACCCGATGCGCGCAATCAAGAACGGCAACAATTTCGTGCACCTGGGCCGGCGGCTCAATACCTACATCGAATTCCGGCACGTTCGCGAGGATCTGCGGACGCACGCCGAGTCGTTCTGCATTGCCGATGAAACGGCGCTCGTCTACCGGCTGCAGGCCAGTCGCTGGGAAGGCATCGCGGATACCTACGAGCCCGCCGTTGCACGGCTGTACGGCAAGATGTTCGATGAGATCTGGTTTGCCAGCGAAGTAGAAATGGAATTCCGCCAACTGGGTATCTAGCAGGCTCGCACGCGTTAAACGAAAAGTCGTGCTCGCGGCCCGCAAGGCGACTATCAAGACTCAAGGAGTGAGACACTTGGCAACGTCAGTTGAACGACGAGAAACGCAGAGTCGCGGCATCGTATCTTCCATCCGTCCGGCAGCCCCGGTCGCACCGCACGGCGCGAGTGGAAACTGATGCTCCCAACCGACCTGACCGTCTCGGCGGTCGTGCGACACGACGATGATCGATACCTGATCATTGAAGAGCTCTCCTCGGGGCGCCGTGTGCTGACTCAGCCGGGCGGCCATATCGATGCCGGAGAGTCGCCGGAACAGGCCATCGTCCGGGAAACCCTTGAAGAGACGGGTTGCACGGTCAAGCCGCGCGAACTGATCGGCGTCTACCTGTGGATTCACCCGCAGACCCGGCAGCAGTTCCTGAAACTGGTCTACGCCTCGGACTACGTGGACTGCGACGAGTCGCGGAGCCTCGACAGCGGCGTGATCCGGCGTCTGTGGATGACGCGCGACGACCTGGAACACGCCAGGCACCGGCTCAGGACGCCGGTCGTCCTGCGTTGCGTCCATGACTTCGAACAGGGTAAACGCCAGTCGGACGCCCTGCTCTCCGGCATGCTGTCCCTGCAAAAAAACGTCGAAGCGGTTCTCGCGCGCGCAGATCTCGTTTAACCCGGTTCTCATCGCTTCAAGCGCGTCTTTCCACCCGCGATAACGGGGGCTTTGATATTATCGCGGGCTATGTTTCGCTCCTCACTCAACGGCAGATCAGTGATCCTCGGCCTGTCCGGCGGCGTCGATTCCGCCGTGGCTGCGATACTGTTGAAACAGGCAGGTGCCGATGTCCGGGCCCTGCACATGACCAACTGGGAGGACGACGACGGGTACTGCACCGCGGCCGATGACCTGCAGGATGCCCGACGCGTCTGCGAGCAACTCGACATACCGCTGCATCATGTCAATTTTGCGCGTGAGTACCGGGATCGCGTCTTCGAATATTTTCTCGACGAATACCGGCGCGGACGCACGCCGAACCCGGACATCCTGTGTAATCGCGAGATCAAGTTCGGTGTGTTTCGACAATACGCAAAACGACTCGGCGGCGAGCTGCTGGCGACCGGTCACTATGCCCGCACCGCCGAGATTGACGGCGAAACCGCGCTCCTGAAAGGTGCCGATCAGAACAAGGACCAGAGCTACTTCCTGCACGCAGTCAGCGAAACAGCGCTGGCCGAGACAGTCTTCCCGCTGGGCGGCCTGCAAAAAGACGAAGTCCGCCGCATTGCCAGGGAATACGGGTTGGCGGTCCACGGCAAGAAGGACAGCACCGGCATCTGTTTCATCGGAGAACGGCCGTTTCGTGAGTTCCTGAAGACCTATCTGCCCGCATCGCCTGGCCGGATGCTGACGCCGGATGGCGACGACGTCGGCGAACACGTCGGCCTGATGTACTACACCCTGGGCCAGCGGCAGGGACTGGGTATCGGGGGCCGACGCGATGCCGGTGACGAGCCCTGGTACGTCGTCGACAAGCGCATCAAAGAAAACGTGCTCGTGGTTGCGCAGGGCGAACACGACCTGCTGTTCAGCGACGGGCTCGACGCCAGCGACGCCAGCTGGATCGGTACACCGCCGGCTAAGCTCGGGAACTTCAGGTGTACGGCCAAGGTCCGTTACCGGCAACCAGACCAGGCCTGCACGCTCAAAGAGAATGCCGACGGTTTGCTGCATGTCGAATTCGACGAACGGCAGCGCGCCGTCACGCCCGGGCAGTTTGTCGTTTTCTACGACGGTGAACGCTGCCTGGGCGGCGCCGTTATTGATCGTCTGCATCGCAGTTCGATGGCGGGCATTGACACGGTCAGGGACGTCGGCACCTGAATGGAACGCCCTACTCGTATTTTGACATTCGGCCGAATTGGCCGGCCTGGCAGCATCTTCGCTGCACACGATAATCACAGAGGATACTGACAATGAGCGACAGCTTTGGCGCCCGGTCGACACTGAACGTCGGCCAATCCGAACTCGAGATTTTCCGGCTGGATGCGGTCAAGGAAGGGCACGTCGACCGACTGCCCTTTTCGCTGAAGATCCTGATGGAGAACCTGCTTCGCCACGAGGACGGTCGTGACGTAACGCGCGATGACATCCTGGCGCTCGCGAACTGGGATCCCAAAGCGGCGCCGTCCACCGAGATCTCGTTCACGCCCAGCCGCGTCATTCTGCAGGACTTCACCGGCGTTCCTGCCGTCGTCGACCTTGCCGCAATGCGCGACGCGGTTGTCAAGCTCGGCGGCACGGCGGATTCGATCAACCCGCTTTCTCCTGCCGAGCTCGTCATCGACCACTCGGTGCAGGTCGATAAATACGGCACGGCGAACGCGCTCGACCTGAACAACAAGATCGAATTTCAGCGTAACAAGGAGCGTTACTCGTTCCTGCGCTGGGGCCAGTCAGCATTCGAAAATTTCCGTGTTGTCCCGCCGAACACCGGCATCGTTCACCAGGTCAACCTGGAGTACCTGAGTCGCGTCGTCTTCAATGTGGAGAAAGACGGACGCCACGTCGCCTACCCGGACACGGTCGTCGGCACCGATTCGCATACGACGATGATCAACGGCCTCGGCGTACTCGGCTGGGGCGTCGGCGGCATCGAGGCCGAAGCGGCGATGCTGGGCCAGCCCATCACGATGCTGATCCCGAACGTCATCGGCTTCAAGCTGACCGGCAAACTCAAGGAAGGCGCCACGGCGACTGACCTCGTACTGACGGTCACGGAGATGCTTCGCGAGAAAGGCGTGGTCGGCAAGTTCGTCGAGTTCTTCGGCGACGGCCTTGCCGACATGCCGCTGGCTGATCGCGCGACGCTCGGCAACATGTCACCGGAATTCGGTTCGACCTGTGCCATCTTCCCGATTGACGAACAGACCACGCGTTACCTGGCATTGTCCGGCCGCAGCGAGGAGCAGATCGCGCTGGTCGAGGCTTACGCTCGCGCGCAAGGCATGTGGCGCGAGCACGGTCAGCCGGACGCCCTGTACTCCGACACGCTGGAACTGAGCTTAAGCTCGGTCGAGCCGTCCATCGCCGGCCCGAAACGACCGCAAGACCGTATTGTGCTGTCGGCTGCCGCGAGTACCTATAAATCGCAGGTCGCCAAAGAGATCGAGGGTCGCGAAAAGACCGGCAAGGCGGTCGCGAAGATCAATGGTGAAGATGTCGAGATTCGAGATGGCGCGGTGCTGATTGCCGCCATCACGAGTTGTACGAATACGTCCAACCCGGCGGTCATGGTCGCGGCAGGCCTGTTGGCGCGCAACGCCAGCGCGAAGGGCCTGAAAACCAAGCCCTGGGTTAAGACAAGCCTTGCGCCCGGCTCCCGCGTCGTGACCGACTACCTCGAGAAATCCGATCTGCTCGATGACCTCGAGGCCCTTGGCTTCCACACGGTTGGCTACGGATGCACGACCTGTATCGGCAACTCCGGGCCGCTGCTGCCAGAGATCGCAGACGCCGTTCACGAGGGCGACATCGTTGCCACCAGCGTGCTCTCCGGCAATCGGAACTTCGAAGGCCGAATTCACCCCCTCGTGCAAATGAACTACCTTGCCTCTCCGCCACTGGTCGTCGCCTATGCGCTCGCCGGCAATATGGACGTAGATCTGTTCAACGACCCGCTCGGCGAAGACGGCGACGGCAGGCCGGTATACATGCGCGACATCTGGCCGACACAGAAGGAGATCCAGGCGGTCGTCGGCGCCAACGTGAGTTCCGACATGTTCAAGGAGAGCTACGACAGCGTGTTCGAAGGCGACGCCAATTGGAAAGGCATGGACTCACCCGAGGGCGAAATCTACCTGTGGGATGCCGACTCGACCTACGTTAAGAGCCCGCCCTACTTCGAGGGCATGACGCTCGACACGGCGGACGTTCAGGACATCAAGGGCGCTCGTGTCCTCGCGCTGCTCGGCGACTCCGTCACGACGGACCATATTTCGCCGGCAGGCAGCATCGCGGCCGACAGCCCGGCGGCCGACTACCTGCGCAACGAAGGCGTCGAGCAGAAGGACTTCAATTCTTACGGCTCGAGGCGCGGCAATCACGAAGTCATGATGCGCGGCACGTTCGCCAACATCCGCCTGCGCAACCAGCTCGCGCCGGGTACCGAGGGCGGCTGGACGAAGCACCAGCCCAGCGGCGAGCAGATGTCGATCTTCGATGCTTCGCTGAAGTACAGGAGCGAAGGTACGCCGCTCGTGGTCCTCGCCGGAACCGAGTATGGCACCGGCTCGTCGCGCGACTGGGCAGCCAAGGGCACGTTGCTGCTCGGCGTCAAAGCCGTCATCGCAAAGAGCTTCGAGCGCATCCACCGCTCCAACCTGATTGGCATGGGCGTTCTGCCGCTGCAGTTCAGGGATGGCGAAGGCGCCGATACACTTGGCCTCGACGGCTCGGAGACCTTCGACATCCAGGGCCACACTGACCCGGATGCCGAGTTCGTGACGGTCACTGCGACGGCGTCTGACGGCTCAACGAAGAGTTTCGAAGCGAAAGTGCGCATCGACACGCCGAAGGAGCGCGACTACTACGAGCACGGCGGTATCCTCCACTATGTGCTTCGCCAGCTCGCCGCCTGATCGCGGATGCAGGGCTCAACCGCAATACCTGAAGCGCTCACCGGGGCGCTTCGGGCAGCGCGGCGTGTCTGTGTCCTGACCGGCGCCGGCGTCTCTGCCGAGAGCGGCGTCCCGACCTTCCGCGAAGCTCAGACGGGCCTCTGGGAAAAATACCGCCCGGAATCGCTGGCAACCATGGAGGCCTTCCTGGCCGACCCCGCGTTCGTCTGGAAGTGGTATCGATGGCGCCGCGAACTGGTGGCAAAGAGCAGGCCCAATGCCGGCCACATTGCACTCGCAGAACTCGAACGACGCTTCGATGAATTCACCCTCGTTACGCAAAACGTCGATCGCCTGCACCGGGCGGGCGGCAGCCAGAACATCGTCGAGTTTCACGGTGACCTGTTCGCAGACATTTGCATCGCCGGCTGCGCCGACCCGGCCGCCAACGACGATGAGATTCCTTACTGCAACCACTGCGGCAACCTGCTGCGGCCGGGCGTCGTCTGGTTCGGCGAGGCGATTCCGCAACAAGCGCTGTACCGCTCAAGCGAGGCCGCGGAGCGCTGCGATGTCATGCTGTGCGTCGGCACCTCGTCGCAGGTATACCCGGCTGCGGGGCTGACCGGTCTGGCGCGGCAGAGCGGTGCCGTCACCGCGGAAATCAATCCGGAGCCTACGGGCGGGCCGGAATTCAATTTCGTCATCGCGGGGCAGTCCGGATTGATTTTGCCGGAACTGGTCGCATCTCTGGAACAATCATCCGACGAGTGAGGATCTGACGTGGCTGACGCAACCGCTGCAAAAATAATGAGACGACCGAGAATTCTGAAGACTTCGCTGTACGTGCTGGCGGTTGTTGCCCTGTTCATGGTCATAATCGCTATTTACTGGTCGCGAACGCCGGGCGTGTTTTGGGTCAACGAGTACATCGAGGACGATTCCCACGTCGTCGGTTACGCCACGACCGATACGCTGATCAAGGTCGCAGAGACCCTGCTTGAGAAGCCGGGAGGCTACCTGAGCAACGACCGCACTCCTCCCAGTGTCTTCCTGGATAACATTCCCAACTGGGAATTCGGTGCGTTGCAGCAGGTTCGTGACCTGGCACGCGTCATTCGCAACGACTACAGCCGAACCCAGTCGCAGTCGAGCGAAGACCCGGACGTGTCCGGTGCCGAGCCGCTGTTTTTCTTCGACAACAATTCATGGATCCTGCCGCCGACAGAATCGGAATACCGGGACGCGATCAAGGGCTTCAAGGTCTACCGTGATCGACTCACTCGGCAGGCTGACCCCGATGCGCAGTTCTACGCGCGTGCCGACAACCTGAGGGAATGGCTATCGCAGGTCGAGAAACGACTCGGCAGCCTGTCCCGACGTCTCGGCAACAGCGTCGTAACCACGGTCATCAACGAGGAGCTTGCGGGCGACCCGTCCGCCGAAGCCGCGCAGGCACAGCCGGATATCGTTGATGTCAGAACCTCCTGGTGGGACATCGACGATATCTTCTTCGAAGCTCGTGGTTCCGCCTGGGCACTGCTGCATTTCTTCCGCGCTGTCGAACTCGACTTCGCGCAGGTGCTGGACGACAAGAATGCCACCGCGAGCGTTCGGCAGATCATCCGCGAACTGGAGGCGAGCCTGCAGCCGCTTCGATCGCCAATGGTCCTGAACGGCGGCGGCTACGGCATCTTCGCGAACCACTCGCTGGTCATGGCGAACTACCTGGCACGCGCTAATGCGGCGGTGATCAACCTGCGGGAGCTGCTGGACCAGGGATAAAGAACCTGGCCCGAGGATCACTCCGCCGCAACAAGCAGCGGCGGAGTCGGTCAATGCAGTCCCAACCAGACCGGAATGTCTCTCCAGGATTCCGACAACCGTCGGTCGAGCGCCTTGTAATCGGGCTCGAACCGGCCAACGAGCGACCAGTAACTGGCCGAATGATTCATGTGCTTCGCGTGGCACAGCTCGTGAACCAGCAAATAGCGAACGAGCTCCGGCGCCAGAAACAACACGCTGTAATTCAGGCTGATCGTGCCGGTGCTGGAGTGGCTGCCCCAGCAAGTTTTCTGACCGCGAATCTGCAGTTTCTTATAGGCGTTGCCGGTCAAATCTGACAGCAGTTCAAGCTGCGGCTCGAGCGTGCGCCTGGCCTCGCTGCGCAACCAGCGCCTCAACGCCTCGACGCACTGCATCTCGTCGTCGACATTGCCGGTCAGCACCAGCACGTCGCCGTGGCGCCGGAATCGTATTCGACTGACGCCGGCCTTGTGCCGGTACGCAACCCGAACTGACAGGCCCGCGCCTGGCAGGTCGATTGCCTGGGGCAGTTCAAAGGCCTCCGGCGGCACATCGGCGGCGAAGGCCTTTCTCGTCTTGTGTATCCACTCGCGGTGCTCGCTGACAAAGGCCTGTACATCCTTCGGTCGCGCCCGTTTTGGGGCCACGACCTCGACCCGACCTCGCGGATACACCTTGATCGAAATACGCTTGGCTCTGCCGGAGACGCGCACAGAAAAGCCCGACGGATCAGCGTCGGGCTTCTCGACTTCCTTAAAAAGGGTCAGTTGCGATGCTGCGCTCTGCACAGCACCTAGTTTACGGCTTGTTTCCGCTAAAGCGAACTACGTCTTCCATGCTGGCTTTGCCAGATACGCCGCCGAGCTCGGCCGTCTCATGCATGAAGATCTCGACTTCGCGCTCTGCGACGATCGTGCCGTCAACCCGTGCGTTGCGGCCCAGCGTGATCTTCGGCTTGCGCTTTTTGTTGTTCCAGCCCCAGCCGCCCGGCTTTTTCACGACGATATCGCCCATGACGTGGGCCCCGTTCTCAAGCTGAATGTCGCCATTCACGGTAGTGATGTCCTTCGTGATCGAAGCCCCGTCGATGTCGACCTCGCCATTAACGTTCTCGACCGAGCCGCCGATCGTGGCGCCGCTCTCGACCGACAATCGACCGTTTACGGCTTCCATATTCCTGCGGATGCTGGATCCTGCGCCGACGGAGACCGAGCCGTTCACTGTGGACAGGCTGTCGGCCTGCACGTTGTCGGCAATCTTCACCGATCCGTTCACTGTCGATACGTCTTCGACAATGGCCGTCGAACGAACCCGGATCGTGCCGTTGACCGTCTCGACGTCACCCGTGACCGTGGCGCCCTCACCGACCGTGACGCTGCCGTTAACCGAACTTGCACCATCCGCGGTTGTGCCCGGCTCGATCTTGACGCTCTTGTTCACCGAGCCAGCGTAGGCCGGTACTGCCAGCGCCAGTAAACAGGTCGCGGCGATCAAACGTGCATTTTTTCCAATCATTTCTGTGCCCCTGGAGTGATTCTGTATCTCTTGGATACCACAAAGCTTGAAATGGTTGGAACGGCTCCGACATAGCCTAGGTCGGCCGAATTGCGTTAACCTTGCCGCGCCTCAACGAAGGTACCCCGAATGTACGCTCTCGAAGCTCGAAATCTCGTCAAGTCCTATCCCAACGTTCTCGCTGTCGACAACGTCAGTTTCGGCGTGCGGGAGGGTATCTGCTTCGGACTGCTGGGCCCGAACGGCGCCGGCAAAACGACAACCGTCGAGATCATCGAGGGCGTAACGCCGGCGACATCCGGTGAGGTCTACTACCAGGGAGAGATCGCAGGCCGTCGTTTTCGAGAGGAAGCGGGCATTCAATTCCAGAACACGGCGTTGCAGGACAACCTCACCGTCATGGAGACGTTGATCATGTTCCAGACGTTGTATGACCGGCAGGCTCACCTCGATGACATCATCGAGGCCTGCTCGCTGGGGGAGCTGCTTTCCCGGGACAACCGAAAATTATCGGGCGGGCAGCGTCAGCGAATGCTGCTGGCGATCGCATTGGTCAACAAGCCCCGCGTCGTGTTTCTCGACGAACCGACCACGGGCCTTGACCCGCAGGCACGGCGCAATTTCTGGCAGCTCGTGCAACGCATCCAAAACGATGGAACGACGATTATCCTGACGACGCACTACATGGACGAGGCGCACGTGCTGTGCGACGAGATCGCGATTATGGACGAAGGCAAGATCATCGCGTCGGGCCCTCCCGACGAGCTGCTGCAGGAACGTTACAAGGGCCTCATAATCGAGTTGCCCATCGACAACGTCAAAGACGACCTCGCGGGCATCGATCACCAGACCATTGAAGATCTCGGCATCGTCGAGGTGCTGACGGAGGACATACCGGGCAGTCTCGCGGCATTGACCCCGCACCTCTTTGACGCCAACCGCATCAAGATTCGACAGGCCAATCTCGAAGACCTGTTCCTGGACCTGACCGGCCACAGCCTCCGGACCTGAGCATGCTGAAACGAATCCTCGCGATCTTCAAAGCACGCAACCTCGAATTCATCCGCGACCGAGGCACGATGGCGTGGAATATCCTGCTGCCGATCGCGCTGATGGCCGGCCTTTCCCTGGCTTTCGGCGGCGACGGCCGGACGCAGTACACCGTCGGCGTCGTGCAGCAGGCCGAAGTGATCGACCGCGCAGAACATCCGTTCCTGGAAACGCAGTACATACGCTTTGTCACTGTCGACGACGTCGCCGTGGCCATGCGCAAGGTCGCAAGGCACCAGCTCGACCTGCTAGTGGATTTCGAAGAGGGCAACGAGTACTGGGTGAACCCCAGCTCGCCGAAGGGCTACTTCGTCGAGCTGGCCCTGCTGCAAACCGATTCCCTCGTTAACGGCAGTCTGCAGAAATCCGAGATCGACGGCGATGCCATCGACTATGTCGACTGGGTGCTGCCCGGCATTCTCGGCATGAACATGATGTTCAGCTGCCTGTTCGGCGTCGGCTATGTTGTGGTGCGCTACCGCAAGAACGGCTTCCTGAAACGACTCAGGGCGACGCCGGTGCGGCCACTGGAATTCATCATCGCCCAGGTCGCGTCACGATTGATGCTGACGATGACCATTACGGCGATCATCTTCATAGGCACGCACTGGGCGCTCGGCACGCGCATGGACGGCAGCTACCTGCTGCTACTTCTGATCGGACTGCTCGGCGCGGTGTCACTCGTCTCCATGGGATTGCTGGTCGCGTCGAGAGTGACCAGTGAAGAGCTGGCCGGCGGGCTCCTGAACATGATCAACTGGCCGATGATGCTGTTGTCCGGCGTCTGGTTTTCGCTCGAGGGCGCCGGGCAGCTCGTCCAGTCCGCCGCCAAGATTTTCCCGTTGACGCACATACTCGACGCCGCGAGAGCGGTCATCCTAGACGGCGCCGGCCTTGCAGACGTCTGGGTCAGCCTCGCCGTACTCGTTGCGATGAGCGCGGTTTTCCTGGGCCTTGGTGCGCGCTTCTTCCGGTGGGACCCGGCCTGATGCGTCTCATCGATATCGGCGCCAACCTGGCCCATGACAGCTTTGACGATGACCGCGACGAGGTGCTTCAACGCGCGCGGGATGTCGGCGTCGAAAAGATCGTCCTGACCGGCAGCAGTGATGACAGCAACCGTGACGCGGCCAGGCTCGCCGAGTCCGCGCCGGGGTTCCTGTACGCCACGGCCGGCATGCATCCGCACCACGCGTCGGATTACACCGACGAAAGCGACGCGCTAATCAGGGATCTCGTTTTGTCGAACAGGGTGGTCGCCGTCGGGGAATGTGGGCTCGACTACTTTCGTAATTTCTCGCCGAGAGCTGCGCAGATTGACGCATTCGAACGACAACTCGAGATCGCCAGAGAATCCGGCATGCCTTTGTTCCTGCACCAGCGGGATGCCCACGATGACTTCCTGGCCATCATGGAGCCGCGCCTCGACAAGCTCGGACCGGCTGTCGCGCACTGTTTCACGGGCAATGAATCGGAGCTGAAGGCCTATATCGAGCTCGATCTCTACATAGGGATAACAGGCTGGGTCTGCGATGAACGGCGCGGTACGGACCTGCAGCGCATCGTCGGGCTGATTCCGGACGACCGGCTGATGATCGAGACAGATGCACCCTACCTGCTGCCACGAACGATCAGGCCGCGCCCCAAGTCACGGCGCAATGAACCGATGTACCTGCCCGAGGTGCTGCGCATGGTCGCGGACTGCCGGGGTCAGTCGTACGAGCACGTCGCCGAGATTACGCGGGAGAATGCCGAGCGCTTCTTTGGGCTCTAAGCGGAGTCAGCGCGGCAGGACTGATAGCGCTGATTAGCGGGATCGCCGAATGATTTCCTCCCAGCCGCGATTTTCAGGGCGACCGCTTCAAGGTCTCCTCCCAGTCGCGATTCTCTAACGGGGTCGCCGAACGATGTCCTACCAGGTCGCGATATATTTGCGAGACCGCAACAGGATTTCCTCCCAGTCGCGATTATTAGCGAGACCGCTTCAAGATCCCCTCCCAGTCGCGATTATCAGCGCGACCGCTTTAGAATTTCTTCCCAGATCGCGATTTTTTAACGGGATCGCCGAACGATGTCCTCCCAGTCGCGATTATCAACGCGACCGCTTTAAGATTTCTTCCCAGAACGGCTTAAACGCGTCGATCTTTCGCTCTGCAGCGGCCTTGTCGGGCTCCGCAAAATCGTTCATGAGTTCGTCGACCGTGGCCACCAGGTCCGGCACGCCCTTCGTGAATTCGGCGCCGTCCAAGAACAGCAAGCGCCCGCTTACGGGTACGTCCTTGACGATCTGCCGAACGGCTGCAATGCGATCGTAGAGCGCTGGCTGCGGGTTCGAAAACGTAAACCGGCGGTCTTCGGCTATGACGGCCCAGTCCTGCATCTTGTCACTGCCGAAGACGATGCCCTGAACATCCTTGATGTGCAGGATCAGCAAGCCCTGGGACGTCAGCAACAGGTGATCGATCTGTATCTCGCCCTCATCTCCATTTGGAATGATCAGGCCGTCGGCGCGCGCAAAGCTGATTGCTGACAGCATTTGCTGGAAACGGGATCCACCCTTGCGCCTGCGATACCAGAACCACAGGCTGGCAAGCGCAACCACGACCAGCAGAATCACCAACGGGTACTGCAAATGAATTGTGCCGTTCATGACGAGTACTGTTCTCCGCTGCCCGCGAATCGCCTGTCCATTTCGGCCGCCATCGCCTCCTGCGTTGCCGGGATCGATATGGCGCGCTTCGGCCGAGACAGGATGGCCTCGAGCTCAGGTGGCAATGGCACCTCATCGCCGATCAACGGCTCAACCACGGTTTCGAACTTGGCCGGGTGCGCCGTCGCGACAAGAATCCAGTCTTCATCTATTCTGAGCGCATCGTCAAGTTCGCGCCAGGTTCGCGTCGCCGTGGCCGTATGCGGACAGACAGCGAAGCCGAAATCCTTATAGTCGACGGCGATGTCCTCTTCAATCTCGTCGTCTGGCACGGAGCGCACACCGAGCCGGGTCCGCAATACGTCTGCGTCGCCGAGGAACGATCTCAATCGCTCCATGTTGCTGGGGTTGCCCACATCCATCGCCGACGCGAGCGTCTGCAGGCTCGCGCGGGGCAGCCACTCGAGCGTCTCGAAGTAGTCGGGGATCGTGCGATTCGCATTCGTCGCCAGGATCACGGATGCAATCGGCAGACCCATCTCGCGCGCCATGATGCAAGCCAGCGCGTTGCCGAGGTTGCCGGTCGGGATGATGAACGACGGTTTGCGGCCCGTCTCGCGAAAGTGCTTAAGGCTCGCGTAGGCATAGTAGGTGCTCTGAGGCAGCAGTCGGCCGATGTTGATGCTGTTGGCCGAGCTGAATCGATAGTGCGCCGACAGGTCCTCGTCGGCGAGTGCCGCCTTGACCATCGCCTGGCATTCGTCGAACGAACCATCGACACACAGAGACAGCACGTTGTCGCTCCAGCAACTCAGCTGGTGCGCCTGGCGCTCGGACACGCGCCCATCCGGAAACAACACGACGACGCGCATCCCCGGCTGCCGATCGAACGCCGCTGCGACCGCACCGCCCGTGTCGCCCGACGTCGCCACGAGAATCGTCAGCGGTGACGCCTCGTCGCCCTCGAGACGCTTCATGCACGCCGAGAGGAATCGCGCACCGACGTCTTTGAAGGCGGCAGTCGGGCCGTGATACAGCTCCAGCAACTGGACCGTTCCGGCATCGGACGGAAGGTCGGTCAGCGGGATCGGGAAACAGAAGGTCTCATCGACGATGCTCGCAAGATCCGGTTCCAGGCTGGATCCGCCGAAGAATGGCGCCAGCAGCGTTTCGGCGACCGCCTGCAGCGACTCCGAGCCATCGAAGTCGGATACAGAAAATTCCGGCATCGGCGTCGGCATGAACAGTCCACCGTCTTCGGCTATGCCTCTAACCAACGCCTCGTCGAGATTCACAGGGCCTTGCCCGCGTGTACTGAAGAACTCCATCGTCAATCCTCGAGCACTGCACCTGGCGACGACAGCGGGCTGATCCAGCGCTGGCAGTCGATGCCCTCGGCCCTGCAGGCCTCAACCATCACCGACGCCACCGTCTCGGCGCGCTCGTTTTCAATCAGGGCGAAGATGCTCGGGCCGCTGCCCGACAGGCTACAACCGATGGCACCCGAGTCCAGCGCAGCCTGCTTCACAGCGGCAAAACACGGAACGCTACCGGCGCGCTGCGGCTCTATGATCAGGTCCTTCAGCGAGTGACGCATCAGCGGAATATTGCCCATAAAGACTGCAGTGACAAATGCGGCCAGCAGTCCCTGCTGTCGGATCCACTGTTCGCGTGTCACGGTGTCGCTGAGCCCGGCCCTCGATTCCGCCGTATTGACGCGGAGCTCAGGGTGCACCAGAACGCTGGACACGGTCGAATGCGTCTCCAGCCTGACGGCGTCTATGCCCGGCGGGCACACGACGAGACCGCCCAGCAGGCTCGGAGCGACATTGTCCGCATGCCGGCCACCGCTGGCGAACGCTTCCCCCTCGATTGCATGGTCCAGCAGAGCAGCAAAGGATAGTGGCTCTTCGAGCAATGCGTTGGCGGCTACCGTAGCGGCCACGGCCGACGCCGCAGAGCTGCCCATACCAGACTGCAGCGGCACGCCTTTCTCGATATCGATGATCAGCCCGCCCGGCGCCTTTTGTGACTGCCACAGACTGGCCGCCGCGATGGAAGCCGTGTTCTTGCCGGCATCCTTCGACAGGTCCGGTACGTCGTCACCCGTTGGCGTGCAGATCGAGCGCACCTCGATTCCCACCGCTTCCCTGCGTTGTACCGTAACTCGATCACCGGCACCGGAAATCGCCAGGCCGAGCACATCAAAGCCGACGCCAACGTTACCGATCGACGCAGGTGCAAAGGCGGTAGCGGAATCACTAGTCATCCGAGTCAAGATACCTCGCCAGGCGCAGGACGTCGGCAAAGACGCCCGCGGCGGTAACTTCCGGTCCCGCGCCGGGGCCCTGCACGACGAGCGGATTCGCCGAGTAGCGTGACGTCTCGAACTGCACGACGTTGTCGGTCAGGTTGATGTTGCTAAACGGATGATCCTCTTTGACCTCGGCAAGCCCCACCGAGGCTTCGCCGCCGGCCGTCAGGCGTGCCACGTAGCGCAGGTTGCAGCCCTTCTTCTGTGCGGCCTCGAAGCGCGCCAGGATCTCGTCGTCGTAGTCGGATAGCTTGTCGAGAAAGTCGTCGATACTGCCTTCGCGCAGCGTTTCGGGTACGAGGTTCTCGACCGGGAAGTCGCCGATCTCAATGTCCTGCCTGAACTCCCTCGCGAGGATCGTCAGCTTGCGCGCGACGTCCATGCCGGACAGGTCGTCACGTGGATCCGGTTCGGTGTAGCCGCTCTCTTTCGCATTCCTGACGATCTCTGAGAACGGCGTCTTGCCGTCGTAGACATTGAACAGGTAGGCCAGCGTTCCGGAGAAGATGCCGTCGATCGATCGTATCTCGTCGCCGGTGTGAACCAGGTCGTTGAGCGTGGAGATGATCGGCAGTGCGGCACCGACGGTCGTCTCGTAGAAGATGTGCGACGAGGTCTTGTGTGCTTCGACCTGCATCGTCCTGTAGTAGTCGATGGGGCCGCTGAACGCTTTCTTGTTCGGCGTCACAACGTGGATACCGTTGGCAAGCCAGCCTGCGTAGCGCGACGCCACGTCGTCATTTGCCGTGCAGTCGACGATGACCGCGTGCGGCAAATGATCCGGGTTGATGTGCTGTTCGAACTGCTCGAAATCCAGCGCTATTGCGTCGTCCGCCATCTCGGTAGCCCAGGCATCGAGGCCGACCTCTCGATCGCCCAGCAGCATCGTCTTTGACCTGGCGATAGCACGCACGCGCAAGTCCAGGTTGAAGTCTTCCAGCAGTTGCGCCTTGCGACGACTCAGTTGTTCGAGGAAGGTCTTGCCGACGGTACCCGGCCCGATCAGTCCGATAGAGACGGTCTTGGCCGACAGGTAGAAACCGGAATGCGCAGCCCTCAGCGCCTTGACCGACTGCTCGGAGTCGATAACGGCAGAGATATTGCGCTCCGATGAGCCCTGGGCGATCGCACGTATGTTGATGCTGGCCTTGCCCATCGTGCCGAAGAAGCGCGCTGCAATGCCCGGAACGCCTGCCATGCCGTCGCCAACGACAGCGACAATGCTTTGCGCCGGAGTCACGTCCACCTTCTGAATCTGTCCGGATCCCAGTTCTTCGGCGAATTCGTTGGCGATGACCTGCTTCGCGTGCTCGGCCACCTCGTCCGGCACCGCGATACAGATCGAGTGCTCGGAACTCGCTTGCGAGATCAGCGTCACCGAGACACCGGCCTCCTTCAGGGAGGCGAACAGGCGGTCGGCCGTGCCCGGCACGCCGATCATGCCCGAACCCTCGAGGTTGACGAGCGCCATGCCACCGACGGCTGTAATGCCTTTGATGCTGTGCCCGTTGCTGGCCTCCGGACCGATTCGGCTGCCGGGATGTGCCGGATTCAGGCTGCTGCGAATGAACACCGGGATATCCCGGTCCACAACGGGCCCCAGGGTCTGGGGATGCAGGACTTTCGCCCCGAAGTACGCGAGTTCCATCGCCTCGCTGTAGGTCAGCTCGTCGATGACACGCGCCTCGGGAACCTGGCGGGGGTCCGCGCTCATGACGCCCTCGACGTCGGTCCAGATCGTCAGGTCCTTCGCGTCGGACAAAGCGGCGAAAATCGATGCGGAGTAATCGCTGCCGTTGCGCCCCAACGTCGTCTGCAACCCCTCCTCGTCCGTCGCGATGAAGCCGGTGATCGCGGCGATGCCAGCAAACTCCGGGTCAACCTCGTCATCAAACTTGGCCTGCGAGGCGTCCCAGATGACGGACGGGCCGAGTTCGGTCTGGCTGACCGTGATCACACGCCGTGCGTCCACCCAGGTACCGCCGTGCTCTGGCGACAGCTGGCCCAGCAGGGCGGCCAGCAGTCGCGCAGACCAGACTTCGCCGTAGCCCGCAATGACATCGCGGCTGCGCTGCGGCGCGGAACGCACGAGTGCAATAGCCCGCAACAGGTCAAGGATGTCGTCGGCATCGGTACGCCAGGCGTCCAGCACGTCGACGCGGGTGCCGGCTTCCAGTAATTCGTTGGCGGTATCGGAGTAGCGCTCACCGATGACGGCCAGTTCCTGCTCGAAGGCAGCGTCGTTTCGTTCAGCCAGCATCGACAGATTGAACAACGCGTCGGTCATGCCGCCCATCGCGGACACGACGACGCCGACCCGATCTTCCTTGAGCCCGAGCAGGATGCCCGCGACCCGGCGAAAACAGGCGGCGTCGGCAAGGCTGCTGCCGCCGAACTTGTGGATGCTGAAACGCGCTTGCGCCACGAAACGAGACTCCCTGTGAGAAAGGCGTGGATGATAGCCAGAGATGGGCGCGGAGTCGCCTGTTTTAGATGAAATTATTTCGTACGAAGCACGCAAAACCATCCGGTACACGGCGGATAGTCAGGGATTGCTTTGTCGCAAGGGAAAAAGTGGTGGGGCGTGTAGGGATCGAACCTACGACCAGTCGGTTAAAAGCCGAATGCTCTACCTCTGAGCTAACGCCCCGCCTGTGCAGCGGTCGCTGCGAGAAGCTGCGGGATAATACCGTAACGCAGCCAAATGACAAGCCCGATCCGGTGTTCTCAACGCGATGTTGGATGCGTCCCGCCCGGGGTCAGACGCCCTCTTCCGTCATGCGATCGAGCCGCTGCACGGCCAGCCGGGCAGCCGTCGTCTCGGGATACTCACTCTGTACACGTCTGAGCGAGCGCTTCGCATCGTCCCAGCGCTCCAGCTCATAGTTGCAGTAGCCGATCTTCAGCAAGGCGTCCGGCACCTTGCCGGAGCCGGGATAGGTCTCGTACACGCTGCGAAACGCCGTCAGTGCTTCGTCGAAACGCTGCGTCACGTAGTAAGACTCGGCAAGCCAGTACTGCGCGTTCGCCGCCAGGTCGCTATCTGGATAAGTCACAAGAAACTGCTGGAATGCCATCGCCGCGGGCTCGTAGCGCTGCTGTTTCAACAACTCAAAGGCCGCCTGGTAGTTGTCCCGGTCCGTGCCGCCCGGCATTGGCAGCTGTCCCGGCGCCAGCGGGCCACCGTCCAGGACGTTGACACTGGCTGACTCCAGTCGCTCGGAGAGCTCCTGTATCCGGGAATCCAGGTCCGCGTAGAGATCGCGTTGACGATCGGTCGTCTCCGTCGCCGCGTAAGCGAGCTCCTCCGTCGAACCCTGCAACTCATCGACTCGGCGCTCCAGCGCGGACACGTCCTGCGCCAGCGAGACGAGGCTCTGGTTCTGTACGACGCGCTCGATCGACTCCAGGCGCCGCTCCAGCTCGTTAAGCTTGATCAGCACCGGGTCTTCCGCTGGCGGCGTCACGGCGAGACAACCGGACAGTAGCGCCGCAGACAGCGCGACAGATGCTCGCTTTGCGATAGCAGTCATAGGCTTAGTTGGTATAGGTGAAAACGACCCTGCGGTTCAATGCGTAAGCGCTCTCGTCGCTGCCGAAGTCGGCCGGACGTTCTTCGCCAAAGCTAACCGTCGAGATCTGTGCCGGCGTCGCGCCCTGCAACAGCAGGATCTGGCGCACGGCTTGTGCGCGACGCTCGCCGAGGCCGATGTTGTACTCACGGCTTCCGCGCTCATCGGCATGGCCTTCCAGGCGCACCGTCAGTCGCTGGTCGTCGGCAAGCTGCATCGCGTGCCTCAGGACCACATCGGTCGAGTCTGCGCTGACCTCGGAAGAATCGAACTCGAAGTAGATGACGTTAGTCAGCTCGCCGGACATGCCGTTCGAGTCATCGCCGACAAAGCCGCCACCGGACATGCCATCGTCGCCGCTGCCGAAGGTATCGGCGTCGCTGCCGCTGTCAGAGCCGTAGACCGTGCCATCCGGGTCCGGATCGGGGATCGTATTGCCGCCGCAGGCTGCCAGAACGAGCAGCGATGCTGCCGCGGTCGCTTTGATCAATTTCATAGGGGAATCCTTACACATAATTATATTTAAAACAGTATGTTATGAATCTTTTATAATAATTCACATGAATTCTTCTAAAACCGCTCAAACGGCGACCAGACAGGTTCCCGAACGTCCCCCTGTCTGGACGCCAGCCGTTGGCGAATCAGACCGTCGGCCGAGACCGTCTCCAGCACGCCGTTGCGCCGTTGCCGGGTCGCGTAGATCAGCGTGTCGCTGTTCGGCGCGAAACTCGGGCTCTCATCCTGCGAGCCGGCCGACAAAATCAGCATATCCTTGCGCCCGAGATCCATGACGGCAATGCGAAAGTTGCCGCGATCGTTGTGCACCACGGCAAGCTTGTTTCCGTCCGGTGACAATCGAGGTCTTGCATTATAGCTCCCCTCAAAGGTCACGCGCTCCGGTGTGCCACCGCTGACGGGAACGCGGTAGACCTGCGGTCCGCCGCTGCGATCCGACGTGAAATAGATGTAGCGCCCGTCCGGCGACCACGTGCCTTCTGTATCGATGGCCCTGTGCTCGGTCAGGCGGCGTGTCTGGCGCGACACGAGGTCCAGGACGTAGATGTCGAGGTTGCCATCGACACCGCCCTGCGTGATCACGAGTTGTCGACCATCGGGCGAGAACGACGGTGCACCGTTGATGCCTGGCCGGCTCGACACTTTGATGCGATTGCCGGTCCTCAGGGTCTGCACGAAAATCGACGAGCGTTGGTCCTCGAAGGACACGTAGGCGATACGGCGGCTGTCCGGCGACCAGGCCGGGGACATGATCGGGTCGGTGCTCTCCATGATGACCGTCTCGTTCTCGCCGTCGAAATCGGCCACGACCAGCCTGTAGGTCGTATCGTTGCCGTTTCTGTCCGCGGTGACGTAGGTCACCTTGGTCGCAAACACGCCCTTGATGCCCGTCAGTTCCTCGTAAATCATGTCGGCGAGCCGATGTGCGACGCGACGCATCGTGCCCTTGCTGGCCGGCATCCGGTAGCCCACTAGCTGCTCACGCCGGAATGGATCGAACAGCTGGAACTGCACGTTGTAGGCGTTTGCACCGGTCTGCTCGATGCGGCCGATGACGACGGCCTCAACCTTCAGGATGCTCCAGTCGTCGAAGTCCAGGTCCGCGCCTACCGTCGGTTTCTGCAGCATCCCGTCTTCCGCCATGGGATCGAAGCGGCCGCTGCGCTTCAGATCCGCAGCGATGACCGACGCAACGTCAATCGGGGCCTCGGCGTCCTGGCCTGACCAGCCGAAAGGAACTACGGCGATCGGGCGCTGCTTCACGCCGCCTTCTGTAATGATGACCTCCAGGTCGGCGGATGCCGTCGTAGCGACCAGCAGGCAAATAGTCAGAACGAGTGCTTTTCTCACAGTGTCTCCGGGATGCTGTGCGAGCGTTATTGTTCAGGTTTGAAAATGATGGTCAAGTTTTGTTCAAAAATACTTGGGTCTGGTGGATCCGGGAGAGGCGATGCTTTTCTCACCGCAGCTTCAACGGACCGTACGACGGCCGCGTCACCGTTACACCGTCTGACATTGACGCTGACGACCTCGCCGCCCGGCAACTGACGTACCTGGACCGTGCATTCGAGGCCCGGCCCCGCGCTGGCCGGCTTGATCCAGTTGCGCGTGATCTTCTGATTGATCGCGAAGACATACGCCTGGAGTGCGCCTGATGCGATCACGTCCAGACGCCGCGCCTCCGCGTCGATCTCCCGCTGCCGGGCCTCATTCTCCAGTTCGCGCCTGCGCCGTTCATTCTCTTCACGCTGGCGCTGGATTTCTCTCTCCCGTTCGATCTCGGCCTGCCGGCGCGCCTCCTCGAGTCGCTCCTCTTCCTCACGCTTGCGTCGCGCTTCTTCCTCACGCTTCTGCCGCGCTTCCTCCTCGGCTTTCTTCTTCGCTTCCTCGGCCGCGATGCGTTGGCGTTCTTCTTCAGCCTTGCGCTCGGCCTCGCGCTTTGCCTCCTCGATGCGACTCAGGCGTTCCTGCTCGATGCGCGCGTCTTCGCGGCGCTTTTCCTCCTCGGCCTGTATACGCGCCTGCTCGTCGTCCGGCGGCGGTTCTGGAATAGGTTCAGGTTCAGGCTCGGATTCTGGCTCTTCAACTTCGACGGGCACGGGTGGCGGCGCCGACGCATCGTCCAGGACCAGCGTCGCTTTCACCGCCAGCGGCGTGATCGGCTTGTTCTGGACCGGAAATGCGAATCCCGCGGCCAGCACAGCCACCAGCGCGACGTGCAACAGCGTCGCGAGCGTGAACGGGAGGATGTATTGACGGGTATTGCTCAAGGTTCAGACTGGCTCGACGATTACTCGGGTACCGGGTAGGTATCCAACGGGTCTGTTACGAATCCGACCGTGTCCGCGCCGCCTTGTTGCAATAAAACCATTGCCCCGACGACGTAACCGTACTCGACAGCGCGATCTGCCTTGACCAGCACGGCGATGTCCGGATTCGCGTTCAGCACGTTGCGGACCTGCGCGACGACTTCCTTGGCGCCAACCGGCTTGTCCTCATCGTCGCCGACGTCGAGGTACAGGTTACCGTCCCGGTCGACGCTCAATACCAGCGGTATCTCATTCGCCGCGTCCTCGATCGGCTCGGCGCCTGCCTTCGGCAGCTCCACCTCGATACCCTGCGTCAACAACGGCGCTGTAACCATGAAGATGACGAGCAACACCAGCATAACGTCGATGTAGGGGACGACATTGATCTCGCCCATCAGTTTGCGTTTTTGCAGTGGCGTCGCCATGTCAGGCCCTCGCTTTGCTTCTAGCGTGACGCTGCAAGATGCTCGTGAATTCCTCGGCGAATCCGTCGTAGCGGTACTCCAGGCGGACGACCTTGTCGGCGAACCGGTTGTAGGCGATAACGGCCGGGATGGCGGCAAACAGCCCCATCGCGGTCGCGATCAGCGCCTCGGCGATCGGCGGCGCAACCACGGCCAGCGTCGCCGTCTGTGCGTTGGCGAGGCCTAAGAACGCGTGCATGATGCCCCAGACGGTGCCAAACAGACCCACGTAGGGGCTCGTTGAGCCAATCGTAGCCAGCGACGCCAGCCCCTGCTCCAGGCGGTCGACCTCGCGCATATGCGCAACGCGCATGGCCCTCGCGCACTCTTCAACGAGCTTGTCCGGATTAATCGTCTCCTGCTTCGATCCGCGATTGAATTCACGAAAGCCCGCTTCGAAGATGCTGGTCATGCCGAAGGGTTTGCCGTCGCGAGCGGCACCCTGATACAGCGTGTTCAGATCGCCGCCGGACCAGAAGCTTGCCTCGAACTCGTCCGAGGCCGCCTGGGTCTTCTTGATCAGGCGCCGCTTTGCGAAAATGATCGTCCACGAATACACCGATGCAAGCAGCAGCAGGATCATGACGATCTGTACCGGTAAGGTGGCTTCCAGGATCAGGGCTATGACGGATAAATCAGATTCCATGTGTCTTCCTCAGGTCTCGGCCGGCTGCCGAGGGTAATCAGGATGGGCTGAAAAAATCAGGGGGTACTCGCTTCGGCCTGTGGTTGTCCGCATCGAGATACGCAGCGACGACCGTACTGCGCACGCAATGCGTACGCGCCTCGTCCTTAACGTAGATGTCCTGGCCGATAGTAAACGTCGCACGCGACAGGCCATCGAGCCGGGCCGTGACGATGAGCTCATCATTGAATCTCGCCGAGGCCAGGAATTCGGCCTCTGTCTTCGTGACGACGAATATCCGGCGTTCGACCGCCATGAGCTCGCGCTGGTCGACGCCCAGCGACCGCAGCCACTCGGTGCGCGCACGCTCCAGGAAACGAAAGTAGTTCGCATAGTAGACGACACCTTGTGCGTCCGTGTCTTCGTAATAGACGCGAAGCGGCCATTCGAAAATGTCGGCAGAGTCAGTCACGGTCGAACAACGGGAGTTCCGGGCTCGAACCCGAGTCCGGCGGCGTCAATCCGAAATGGGTATAGGCGTGGCGCGTCGCGACGCGGCCCCTCGCG
This sequence comes from Woeseiaceae bacterium, assembly GCA_030065915.1. Taxonomy (GTDB): domain Bacteria; phylum Pseudomonadota; class Gammaproteobacteria; order Steroidobacterales; family Woeseiaceae; genus UBA1847. The sequence goes on along the minus strand of JASJCQ010000017.1, from coordinate 35,884 downwards.
GTCCGCATCATGAAGCCCTGCTGGATCAGGTAGGGCTCCAGAACGTCTTCGATCGTGCCACGCTCCTCGCCGATAGCGGCGGCCAGGCTCTCGATACCGACCGGTCCGCCGTCGAACTTCTCGATGATCGTCCGCAGCAGGCGACGGTCCATCGTATCGAAACCGTGCGGATCGACCTTCAACATGTCCATCGCACCGCTCGCGACTTTGCCCGTCACGACGCCGTCCGCCTGCACCTCGGCGAAATCGCGGACACGGCGAAGCAGTCGATTCGCAACTCTCGGTGTCCCGCGTGAGCGCCGGGCGATTTCGGTGGCACCCTCTGTCTCGATCGGCAGGTTCAGGATGCCCGCCGAGCGCTCCGCGATCGCCTGCAGGTCCGTCGGCGAATAGAACTCGAGGCGCTGCACGATGCCGAAACGATCTCTGAGCGGCGACGTCAGCAGGCCAGCACGTGTCGTTGCGCCCACCAGCGTAAACGGCGGCAGATCGAGCTTGATGGACCGCGCTGCCGGGCCCTCACCGATCATGATATCCAGCTGGAAGTCTTCCATCGCCGGGTACAACACCTCTTCGACGACCGGGCTCAGGCGATGAATCTCATCGACGAACAGCACGTCATTCGGCTCGAGGTTGGTCAGGATGGCCGCCAGATCGCCGGGGCGCTCCAACACCGGGCCGGACGTCTGGCGAAGATTGACGTTCATCTCATTAGCGACGATGTGCGCCAGTGTCGTCTTGCCGAGTCCCGGCGGTCCGAAGATCAGCACGTGGTCGAGCGCCTCGCTGCGCCGACGGGCCGCTTCGATGAAAATCGCCATCTGTGCTTTCACATCCGGCTGCCCGACATAGTCTTCAAGAGACTTCGGACGGATCGCGCGGTCGAACGCGCGGTCGTCACTGACGGACTCGGCGCTGATCAGTCGATCCTGCTCGATATTGCTCATTGGTGAATTCCCGAAGCCTGGGCGCTCATAGACTCGATACCGTTCACGACGCCGCCTGGCGCAGCGCAGACCGGATGATGTCTTCGGCGCTGAGACTGTCGACATCGAGACTTTCGATGAGCTTGTTGACCTCGCGCGGCTTGTAGCCGAGCGCGATCAGCGCATCGACCGCTTCCGTCTTGGCGTTTGCAACGCGCTGCTCCGGGGACCTGGCGACGAGCTTCGGCGCCTGCGAGATCTTGTCGCGCATTTCGATGATCAACCGCTCGGCCGTCTTCTTGCCGATCCCCGGAACCTTGACCAGCATCGCCGAATCCTCGTACTCGATGCAGCGCTCGAAGTCCGACACGTTCATCGACGACAGCACCGCGAGCGCCATCTTCGCGCCGACGCCGGTCACACGAATCAACAGCCGGAACAGCGCCTTCTCTTCCGCAGTAGCAAAGCCATACAGGATCTGCGCATCCTCACGGACGAGTAGATGCGTCTCCAGGAAGACGTCCTTGCCGGTTGCGGGCAATTCGAGGAATGTGCTCATCGGCGTCTCGACCTCGTAGCCGACACCGCTGCATTCAATAACGACGGTGGGCGGCTGCTTGTCGATCAGCCGGCCGCGAAGCGAACCGATCATCGTGATCCTGCCACCGACATGCCGTCGAGCAGCGACACGCGTACACGATGCTGGTGACCGTGGCACAGCGCCGCAGCCAGCGCGTCGGCCGCGTCCTCGGCGGGCGCTCCGTCGAGCCTCAGCAGTCGAACCACCATGTGCTGAACCTGTTCCTTGCTTGCGGAGCCGGTCCCGACGATAGCCTGCTTGATCTCCCGGGGCGCGTACTCGAACACCTCGACGTCAAACTCGAAGGTGGCACACAGCGCAGCAGAGCGAGCCTGGCCGAGCTTGAGCGCGCTGCCGGCATTGCGATGCATGAATACCGATTCGATCGCCACGATATCCGGTTGATACTCGCCGACGATTTCTCGAACGGACGAGTAGATCTGTTTAAGGCGATCCGGAAAGCTACCGCCGGCGCTCTTGACCGTGCCACTGGTGACGTAGCTCGGTGTATCGCCGGCAAAGTCCAGCACGCCAAAACCCGTCTTGCGTGAACCGGGGTCGATACCCAGGATGCGTCGGCTATCGCTCAAGACGCCCTCACAACTGTTCCAGGATCTCTTCGGAAATGTCGGCATTGCTGTAAACCTGCTGAACGTCGTCCAGGTCTTCGAGCATGTCGAGCAATTTGACCATCGAGCTGGCCTCATTGAGCCCGAGTTCTGCGGTCGTCGATGCACGCATCGTCAGCTCCGCGCTGTCGGGTTGCAGCTCCGCTTCCTCGATAGCTTTCTTAACCGCCTCGAACTCACCAGGCTCGGTCAGTACCTCGATCGAGCCGTCTTCATCGACGATGACATCCTCGGCGCCGGCCTCGATGGCGGCCTCCATGACGGCCTCCTCGCCAGCCTCCTTCGGGAACGTTAGCTGGCCGACGTGGTTGAACAGGTAGTTGACCGAGCCGTCGGCGCCCAGGTTGCCGCCGAATTTCGAGAATGCATGGCGGACCTCGGCGACGGTGCGGTTTCGGTTGTCGGTCAGGCAATCGACCATGACGGCGGTACCGCCCGGCCCGTAGCCCTCGTAGCGGATCTCCATGTAATCATCGCCGTCGAGTTCACCCGCGCCACGCTTTACGGCACGCTCGATGTTGTCCTTCGGCATGCTCTGGCCCTTGGCCTTGTCTATTGCCATTCGCAACCGCGGGTTTGCATCGGGGTCTCCGCCACCCATCTTCGCAGCGACGGTAATCTCGCGAATCAGCTTGGTGAAGAGTTTCCCGCGTTTCTTGTCCTGGGCGCCCTTGCGGTGCTGGATATTCGCCCATTTACTGTGGCCTGCCATAGTATTCCGATTAGTGCTCCAACGATCGATGCTGTGACGGCCGACACCCAAACGCAGCCGATGCATCTAAAGTCCATTGACTGCGAGTATGATAACGGTTCGCTCGCGGCGACACAGCATAGAAATCAATGCAGCCCAAGACAGAAGCAAAGCCTGAACGAAACAACGAGGACAGCCTGCTGGCCCTGGCCGGACGCCTCGCGGACGACCTGTCCAAAGACGGCGAGACTGAAGAGCTGGCCGCGGAGGGTAAAGCCGTCGCCCACGTCGTTGCAACGCTGGGTTTGCCCGACGATGTTCAGGCAGCCGCTCTGCTCTGCCCGCTCGCTACCTCTGGTTTTGTCGATTTAAAGGTTATTGAAAACAGTGCTTTGAAGCCCGTTTCTTCAGTACTTTCTAGCTTGGTGCAACTGCGCAAATTCACATTGCCGGCCGATTGGTCGCCGGGTGAAGCACTCGCCGTCAAGCAATCCGAAGCGCTGAGGAAGATGCTGCTCGCGGTCGTCAGCGACGTCAGGCTCGTGCTGGTCCGGATCGCTGAGCAGCTGTGCCGGCTCCGCAGCGCCAAGTCTGCGCCGCCTGCCGAGAAGCAGCGAATCGCGCTGGAGACTCGCGAGATATACGCGGCACTCGCCAATCGTCTTGGCGTGTGGCAACTCAAATGGGAGCTCGAAGACCTCGCCTTCCGCTACCTCGAACCCGATGACTACCACGAGATCGCGACGGCTCTCAAAGAGAAACGTGGCGAACGCGAGGCATTCATCGAGTCCGTCAAGCGCGAGCTATCGAGCGAACTGAACGAGGCGGGCATCAAGGCGGAGATATCGGGCCGACCCAAACACATTTACAGCATCTTTCGAAAGATGCGGCGCAAGGATCGGGACCTCGAGTCATTGCATGACATCCGCGCGCTGCGACTCCTCGTTGACGACGTCAAGGACTGCTACGCCGCGCTGGGTGTCGTGCATAATCGCTGGGCGTACATCCCGGGGGAGTTCGACGACTACATCGCTAATCCGAAGGAGAATGACTATCGCTCGCTGCACACGGCCGTCGTCGGCCCCGAGGGCAAGACCGTAGAAATCCAGATTCGCACCTACGAGATGCACCGGCGGGCCGAGCTCGGCATCGCCGCGCACTGGCGCTACAAGGAAGGTGGCAGCGCGCCCGCCGCGTTTGAGCAAAAGGTCCGATTCCTGCGCCAGATGCTGGAGCCCAGCGATAACTCCGGCGACCTTCTGGAACAGATCCGCGATGACATGTTTGAAGACCGCGTCTACGCGATCAGCCCGAAGGGCGATGTCGTCGAGCTGCCCGCAAAGGCGACGCCGCTGGACTTTGCGTATCACGTCCACACGCAGATCGGCCATCGCTGCCGCGGCGCGAAGGTCAACGGCCGCATCGTTCCTATCACCTACCAGGTCAAAAACGGCGACCAGATCGAGATCATCACCGGCAGCGAGCCTCAGCCAAGCCGTGACTGGCTTAGCCCGAAGCTCGGCTATATCGCAAGCGCCAAGAATCGCGCCAAGGTCAGGAACTGGTTCCGCCACCAGGACCGCGACCAGCATATCCGTCAGGGTCGAGACATCCTCGAACGGGAACTCGCGAGACTCAACGTACGCGAAATTCCAACCGATGACATTGCCGACCAGCTGAAGCTCAAGGACACCGAGGCACTATCGGTCGCACTGGGTTCGGGCGATCTGACTCCCGCCGCGGTCGCGACTGCAATCCAGCAGCTGCGCGGCGACGAGATTCCGAAGCAGCTGCGTATTCGTCGCGGTGCAAAGAGCGAGACATCGACGACCGACGGCGTCGCCATCAGCGGCATTGGCGACCTGATGTCGAGCTTCGCACGCTGTTGCCGACCGGTGCCGCCTGAGCCCATCATCGGCTACATCACGCAGGGACGCGGTGTGACGATCCACCGCGTCGATTGCGGGAACGCGCTCGACCTGAACCGGAAACACCCCGAACGAACGATTGAGGTCAGCTGGGGCGGATCCGAGAGCGCCGCCTACCCCGTCGACCTGACACTCCGTGCCTACGACCGCAGCGGACTGCTGCGAGACATCAGCTCGATACTCGCCGATGAGCAAGCCAACGTCACCGACCTGGCGACGCACACCGACTTGAAGAGCATGCAGTCGATCATGGAGATCAGCCTGATGATCAAAGATCTGCCGACACTGTCCACGACGATCAATCGACTCGAACAGCTCCCAAACGTTATTTCCGTCCAGCGGAAAGTCTGACAGGCGCAAACAGGCACCGGGCCAAGCGGACGCCCGGGACCCGATCACGACCTCGTGTGAGGAACGGCTAGCGGTTGATGTAATTCAGCGCCCGCTTGTCGACCGCCAGTGCCGCTTCATGGACGGCTTCCGCAAGGCTCGGATGCGCATGGATCGTTCGCTGGATGTCTTCGGTACTGGCCGCGAATTCGAGCGCCAGTACGGCCTCTGAAATCAGCTCACCAGCCATTGGCCCGACGATATGCACACCCAGCAGCTCATCGTCATCCTCGGCCGAAATCACTTTGACCATGCCGGTCGTCTGTTCCATTGCCTTGGCACGGCCGCTCGCGGCAAACGGGAAAGAGCCGGTCTTGTACGCGCGGCCGCTCGCTTTGACCTCGGCCTCCGTCATACCGACCCAGGCGACTTCGGGCGCCGTGTAGATGACCGACGGCACGATCTCGTAGTTGACCTCGGCAGACTCGCCGGCGATCAGGTCCGCCACCATGACGCCCTCCTCCGAGCCCTTATGCGCGAGCATCGGCCCGCGGACGCAGTCACCGATAGCGTAGACGCCCTTGACCTCAGTTCGACACACATCGTCTACGACGATAAAGCCACGCTCGTCCTTGCGAATGCCGGAGTCATCGGCCAACAGCTTCTCGGTGTACGGCCGGCGCCCGACGGCGACGATTAGCTTGTCGAAATCGACCGTCTGGCTTCCGGACTTGTCTTCGTAGCTGACCGAAACCACGCCGTCCTTGACGCTCGTTTCGGACACCTTGGCGCCGAGACGAATGTCGAGCCCCTGCTTCTTGAAGTCTTTCATGGCCGTCGCGGCCACGTCCCGATCCGCCATGGCGAGGAAGTCCTCCAGCGCCTCGAGAATGATGACCTCGGAACCGAGTCGCGCCCAGACGCTGCCGAGCTCCAGGCCAATGACGCCGGCGCCGATGACACCCAGGCGCTTCGGCACGGCCTCGAGCTCCAGCGCGTCCCATGAATCGAGAATGGTCTCCTGGTCGAACTGCGCGAACGGCAGCTCGATCGGCGCGGAACCCGACGCGAGAACCACGTGCGTGGCGTCGAGAATCTCGGGATCACCGTCGACCGGCGTAAACTCGACCTTCTTGCCGGCCAGCAATTTGCCGTGCCCGACCAGGCCGTCGACCTTGTTGGCCTTGAACAGTCCGCCGATGCCACCGGTCAGTTGGCGCACGATACCGGCGCGGCGTTTCTGCATCGCACCGACGTCGAGTGAGACCTCGCCCGTGACGATGCCGTGTTTCTTGAACTCATGATTCGCGCGATGGTAGAGCTCAGAAGACTCCAGCATAGCTTTGGACGGGATACAGCCGGCATTCAGGCAGGTTCCACCGAAGGCGTATTTGCCGTCGCGGTTCTGCCACTCGTCAATGCATGCCACCTTGAACCCATGCTGCGCGGCCCGAATCGCGGCGATGTAGCCCGCCGGACCCGCACCAATGACAACGACGTCGTATTTCTTGCTCATTCGGCTGTCCTATACCTGCAAGAGCAGTCTTGCAGGATCTTCAAGTTGTTCTTTAATCGTCACGAGGAACTGTACCGCCTCGCGACCGTCGATGATGCGATGATCGTAGGTCAGCGCCAGGTACATCATCGGCCTCGCTACGATCTCGTCGCCGATGACCATCGCGCGCTTCTGGATCGAGTGCATGCCGAGAATCGCGCTCTGCGGTGGGTTCAGGATCGGCGTAGACATCATTGAGCCGAAGATCCCTCCGTTGGTGATCGTGAACGTGCCGCCGGTCAGATCCTCCATGCCGATCGTGCCGTCCTGCGCCTTCTTCGCCATGTCGCCGAGCTGTGATTCGAACTGCGCGAAGCTCATCTGGTCGACGTCGCGCAAGACCGGCACCATCAGACCGCGAGCGGCAGATACTGCGATGCCGATGTCGTAGTAGTTGTGATAGACGATGTCGTTGCCTTCGACCGATGCATTGACGACCGGGAATCGTTTCAGGGCTTCTACCGACGCCTTGGCGAAGAAGGACATGAAGCCAAGCTTGACGCCGTGTTGCTTCTCGAAGTCATCCCGGTAGGCGCTGCGCAACGCCATGACTTCGGTCAGGTCGACCTCGTTGAACGTCGTCAACATTGCCGCCGTCTGCTGTGCATCGACGAGCCGCTCAGCAATGCGCGCTCGCAGCCGCGTCATCGGGACTCGTTCGTCGGTGCGTTCCAGCCCTACAACGGCACCTTCGCCTCCGGTCACAGGCGCGACCGGGTCACTGGGCGTCACGTTGCTGCTGTCGTGTTCTTTGAGGAACGCCATGACGTCGGCCTTGGTCAGCCGGCCGTCTTTGCCGGAGCCGGTCACCATCGTGGCATCCAGGTCGTGTTCCTCGAGCAGTCGGCGCACGGCGGGACTGGTTTTGACGGGACCGCTCGGCGCCGCGGGTGCCGGCGCTTCGACTTCCGTCGCTTCGGGCGCTTCCGTCGTCGCGGTCGTGTCCAGCATTGGTTCAGCCGCCGCTGCTTCACCTTCGATGAACACGGCAAGCACATCGCCGGCGGTGACTGTAGCCCCGTCCTGCACAAGAATTTCCTTCAGCACGCCGGTCGACGGAGCGGGCACCTCGAGGACCACCTTGTCTGTTTCCAGGTCGACGAGGTTCTCGTCGCGATTAACCGGCTCGCCAACCTGCTTGTGCCAGCCGACGAGCGTTGCGTCAGACACGGACTCCGGAAGCTGCGGTACCTTGATTTCGATTGTCATTGAAAATTCCGTTGAATCTACTTCGGCTTCGCCGATTTGCTTGCTTTGATTTCGATACCCAGCGCAGCCTCGACCAGGGCCTGCTGCTGCTGAACGTGAACTTTGTACAGGCCGCTGGCCGGCGCAGCAGCACCTTCGCGTCCCGCGTAGAACAGTTGCTGGTCATCAGACAACGGCTCCTGCAGGCGGTGCCGGATCTGGTACCAGGCACCCTGGTTCTGGGGCTCCTCCTGACACCAGACGATCTCTTTGACCTGCGCGTGATCCTTGATCAGCGCTTTGTAATCCGGGATCGGAAACGGATAGAGCTGTTCGATCCGGACGATCGCGACGTCTTTCAGACCCTGGACGTCGCGGGCCTCGAGCAGGTCGTAGTAGACCTTGCCGCTGCACAGCACGAGTCGCGAGGCGTCTTCAGGTTTGACGACATCGTCGCGAATCATCAGGCGGAACTCGCCGTCAGACAGGTCCGTCAGCGACGACGTCGACAGCTTGTGACGCAGCAGGCTCTTGGGCGTCATGACGATCAACGGGCTGCGCAGCTTGCGGATCATCTGGCGCCTGAGCATGTGGAACATCTGCGAGGGATTCGATGGCACGCAGACGGTCATGTTGTGCTCGGCACATAGCTGCAGGAATCGCTCCAGGCGCGCCGACGAGTGCTCGGGGCCCTGCCCCTCGTAACCGTGCGGCAGGAACAGCGTCATGCCGCACAGCCGGCCCCATTTCGCGTAGCCGGAGCTGATGAACTGGTCGATAACCACCTGTGCGCCGTTGACGAAGTCGCCGAACTGCCCCTCCCAGATGACCAGCGTGTCGGATTCCGTCGTCGCATAACCGTATTCGAAACCGAGTACGGCTTCTTCCGACAGCAGGGAGTCAATGACGCGAAATGCGTTGGGTTCATCCGTGATATGCCGGAGCGGTGTGTACTCCCGGTTGTTGGTCTGGCTGTGCAGGACGGCGTGTCGATGGAAAAAGGTGCCGCGTCCGGCGTCCTGACCGACCAGCCGCACCTTGTAACCGTCATTGATCAGCGACGCGTAGGCCATCGTTTCTGCAAACCCCCAGTCCATCGGGATATCGCCCTTGGACATTTTCACGCGTTCGTCAATGATGCGCTGTACGCGGCCGTGCAGTTTCATCTCAGGTGGCACGCTGGTGATCGCGTGTGCCGACGCGTCGACCTGCTTCGGGCTGATGGTCGTATCGATATCCTCGTCCCAGCGCGCATTGAAATGCGGGGACCAGTCGACCGTGAACTCATTACCGATCATGCCGAGTGTCGATTCCTGGACCGGCTTGCCGCGGTCGAGCAACTCCCGGAACTCGTCCTGCATCGTTGTGGCCTGGTCGCCGGACAAGATGCCGAGCGTCGTCAGCTTTTCAGCGAACAGGTCACGTGTGGTGCGATGCGACTTGATCTTGCCGTACATCATCGGCTGCGTCGCAGAGGGCTCATCCGCCTCGTTGTGGCCGTGACGCCGGTAACAAACGAGGTCGATGACGACGTCCTTCTTGAACTTCTGGCGATAAGCGAGCGCAAGCCGGGTCACGAGTATCGCGGACTCCGGGTCGTCGCCATTGACGTGGAAGATCGGCGCCTCGATCATCTTCGCCACGTCACTGCAGTAGTCGGTCGATCTCGCATCGGACGGGCGACTGGTCGTGAAGCCGATCTGGTTGTTGATCACGAGATGAACCGTGCCGCCGGTTCTGAAACCGTTGGTCTGGGACATCTGGAACGTTTCTGTGACCACGCCCTGACCGGCGAAAGCCGCATCGCCATGGATAAGCAGCGGCAGCACCTCGGAACGTTCAGTGTCGTGGCGTCGTTCCTGGCGCGCCCGGACGGAACCCTCGACAACCGGATTCACGATCTCGAGATGCGACGGGTTGAACGCAAGAACGATATGGACGTTGTTGCCCTCGGTCTTCATGTCGGCCGAGTAGCCTTTGTGATACTTGACGTCGCCGGACCCCTTCAGCTCGTCGGGGTCGTAGTTGCCCTCGAATTCCTCCACCAGCTCTTCAGGCGATTTGCCGAGGATGTTTACCAGGACGTTGATCCTTCCGCGGTGCGCCATGCCGATGACGATTTCCTGGATGCCGGACTTTCCGCCCTGCTGAATGATGTCGTCCATCATCGGGATCAACGACTCACCTCCCTCGAGGGAGAATCGCTTCTGGCCCACGTAGCGCGTGTGCAGATAGCGCTCGAGACCCTCGGCGGCAGTCAGCTTCTTCAGAATCCCGGTCCGCTCATCGACGTTGAGGCCGTCGCCGGCGATTGCCCGCTCGAATTCCCGCCGCAACCATAGTCGCTCTCGGGCTCTCGAAACGTGCGCCACTTCCATCGTAACCTTGCCACAATAGATGCGCTTCAGGAGGTCGAGGATATCGCGCAGCTTCATGCGCTTGCCGCCGGTACCAGCGAAGCCCCCGGTGAAGAACTCCGAATCCATGTCGGCCTCGGTCAGGCCCAGGTATTCGAGCTTCAGTACGCCCGGCGTCGGACGCTCCATCATGCCCAGCGGGTCGATATCGGCAATCTGGTGGCCGCGCAGGCTGTAAACCTGGATCAGGCGCGATACGGCAGCCTGTTTCTCGGCTGACGATACGCCTCCTTTGCCCGGCCGCAGTGTCCGCGCCCGGCCTTCGTTGGTCGCCTGGTCGAGGAGATTGTCGCGGATCGGTGAGTGCGCGATCTCCGTATCGGGATCGCCGAGCGATTCGAAGTAGTCGCGCCAGGCCTCGGGAACGGTATCGGGCTTCTGCAAAAACTGCTCATACAGGGCCTCAACGGCCGTCGCGTTGCTGCCAAAAAGCGGCGAGGAAGCGTAGCGCTCCTTCAGTGTTTTGCTCATGTTGTCGACCGGCCGAAAGCCTTGCCCAATGCTCGCGAAAAAACGGCCGCTAGTTTAGCTGATGCTCCAATGCTTTGGAATGAATTAGGCCAACTCCATCAGGTTCACCAACTCGTAGCAGATCAGGCACAGGTAGCTGGAGAAAAACAGCGTCATGAACAGGCCGGTTCGGAACCGGTTAAAGACGTGCGCCTTCGCCAGGAACACGAGCGTCAGGATGCCGGCGGCCGTCATTGTCATCTTGCTGGCGGCGAAGACTCCGGTCCCGTATTCCATCGCCTTGGCCATGAACGGATTCGCTTCGATCATCCCTCTTTCGAGCAGCTGCAGCGTCAGGAAGGCGTCAGCAGCACTCAGAATCATCGTGCCGACGGACATGATAAACAGCCAGGGATGGTGCCAGTCGATGAAAACCGGCTCGCCGTCTTCCTCACGACGGTGGTCCCGGCGCCGGGACAGCGTGAACCCGTAGAAGACCGTACGCCACGTGAACTCCCGACGCTCCGCGATCGTTCTTACGGTCGTTGTTCCACTTGTCTCCGCGCTGTTCTCTGTATCCATACGCTGGGTTTCCATAGGTTACGGCGCCTCTTCAGTATCCGCCGCGGTTTCGCTGATCAGGAAGGCGATCAATGCATTCCGGTTTTCCTCACTCGAGACGCCGGCAAAGGCCATTCGGTTACCCGGAAGGAATTTCGCCGGCGCCTTCAGCCACGCGTCCAGCGCGCGCGGCGTCCAGGTGAACCCGGCAGAGCTCAGGGCCTCGGAAAACTGGAAGCCCGGCGTGCTGCCGACTGTACGCCCAAACATACCATGCAGGTTGGGCCCGAGCATGTTCATCCCCCCGGACTCCAGCGTGTGACAGGCCTGGCAGACCCGCGCCTGCCTCGCCCCCAGCTCGAGATCCGCCTCGGCATAGGGTGCCTCAGCGAGGTAGTCCGCCGCCTTCAGGATCGTTTGCTCTCCGAGTGTCGCAGCGGTCAGCACAGGCTCGCTGGTATCTGCGGAGCTGTCGTTCTTGCCGCAGCCACCGAGCAGAAGTGCCGCCAGACCGGCGAACAGTGAGAGTGTGGATGTGCTGGTAATTCCGGGAGCCCGCATTGTTGTTCTTCTGCACCGCGTCCGTTGCGCATTTAAGAGCGTATACTAACTCGCACTATGACCGGATATACAGGCACCACGGCCTCAGGCGAGGCAATTTACTGGCAGGACAACAAGCGTTGGCTCTGGATTCTCAGCGTTTTGTATCCGCTACAGCCGTTTATCGGCATCGCACTGCATGCGGCAACCGGCCAGGAGGCCTGGCTGTTTCTGCCACTCCTTCTGAATTATGTAATGGCGCCCGTCGCAGATATCCTGTTTGGCGCCGATCCAAACAACCCGCCGGAAGAGATCGTCCCTCAGCTCGACCAGGATCGTTTCTACCGCTACCTGACTTACGCAGTGGTGCCACTGCACTTCGTCGCACTGTTTGGCGTGGCGGCATACGCCGGCACGCAGCCGCTCACGATAGGCGCTGTGCTGGGACTTGCGGTCATCGCCGGCCTGACGTCGGGACTCGCAATCAACTCCGCGCATGAGTTGGGCCACAAGAACACGAGGATCGAGAAATGGCTGGCCAAGATCGCGCTGGCCGTGCCGGCCTATGGTCACTTCACGATCGAGCACAACCGTGGCCATCACCGCGACGTCTCGACGCCGGAAGACCCGGCCAGCGCGCGACTCGGCGAGAGTTACTACCGCTTTGTGCTGAGGGAACTTCCCGGAGGCATCCGGCGCGCATGGAACATGGAAGCCGAGCGCCTGACGAATCGTGGCAAGTCACCGTGGCATTACGACAACCAGATCCTGCAAAGCCATGCCATTGCGGTGTTGATCGTCGTTTCGCTGGTTATCGCTTTCGGCTGGATCATGCTGCCATTCATGCTGATCCATAATCTGCTGGCCTGGCTGCAGTTGAGCAGCGCGAATTACATCGAGCATTACGGCCTGCTGCGTCAGCGCGACGAGAACGGCAAGCTGGAGAAGTGCGCGCCGCATCATTCCTGGAACTGCAACCGCGTGCTCAGCAACCTCGTACTGTTCCACCTCGAGCGGCATTCCGATCATCACGCCTACCCGTTGCGACGCTACCAGTCGCTCAGGCACTACGAGGACGTCCCGCAGTTACCGACCGGTTATTTCGGGTGTTACCTGCTCGCGTATATCCCGCCACTGTGGTTTAAGGTCATGGACGAGCGCGTCCTGGCGCTGCCGCATATCGATGGCGATCTCGATAAGACGAACATCTGTCCCAGGGCTCGTGCACGACTGTTCCTGAAGTACGGCGCCAGTGCCATGCGAGAACCGCAGCTCAGTTCCTGATCGCCCTTCTGCCTCACCAACCTGAGCCCGCAATAGCTATCGCAGTTTTGGCAGCAGTCCGCTGATGCCGGAACCCAGGATCACCAGCGAAAACGCAAATACGTCGGTGTATTCCAGCACGACGATTTCGATCAGGGCGACTATCGGAGGCCGGAAAGCCTCGATTCCGGGCCCACCGCCAAAGCCGAACATGGCGAGCAAGGACACCCCCAGGCAGATCATCATCGCGCCGGCAATTTGTCGCGGCGCCGAAGGTACGCTGGCGTCCTTGCTGCGCCCGCGCCGCTCCAGGGGGGACAGCAGCAGCGCCACGGGCGTCAGCAAGGCGATCAGTACCAGGATCCAGAGCGGCCGCGAGTACCACCATTCCGGCGAACCCGGCTCGAGGCCCAGCCCGAATCCACCGGACAGGTACAGCGCGGCACCGAACAACACCATGACGGTGATGTGCCAAAGATAGACGGTCATGATCATGCTGTTGATCAACACGGTTGCCGTCCACAAGCGCAGGCCGGACATCAACCGGCGCATCGGGTTCTCGAGGGCCAGCAGCAGGCCGAACTGGAACACGCCCAGAGCGATCAGGGTGACCTTTGGCGGCAGCGTATTGCTGAGGCCCTCGTCGGGTGATCCGACCATCGCGAGCGGGTAAGGACCGTGCACGATCAGGTCGTAGAGGACCCAGAAAGCGATAGCAGAGTAGACCAGCAGTAACATCGGTCTTCCCATGCGGCCGTCTCGCCATGCGAAGCCAAGTTGATGCACGGCGAGCCACACCCAGAAGTAGTTGGTCCAGCCCAGCCAGCGGATGTCGGCGGCAAAGAACGCGAGGTCGACCAGCGCGGCAATCGCCACGAAACACCAGAATGAGAGGAAGCCCGCCTTCTGCCAGAAACGATACGCCAGCGGAGCCAGTATCGCGACCATAATGTAGATCGCCAGGAACCAGGTCGGAATCAGCGCCGCCTGCGACAGGTACCGAATGACCCCGACCTGGACGCCCATCAGCGTCATCACCAGCGAGATGGCGGCCCAGGCAATGATCAGCACTAACAGCGGCGACACGAGCCGGTTAAGGCGTGTCACCAGCCAACCTGCGTAGCCCAAGCCCTTTCGTCTTGCACTCTCTAGCGAGACGGCATTGGAGTATCCGCCGACGATGAAGAATATGGGCATGACCTGGAACATCCATGTCAGCCACTGCGTCTGTGGCTGGTCCTTCAGCAGGTGTCCCACCGCTATCTCGCCATCGACGACCCAGGCCGTTGCGATCAGCCAGTGTCCGATAACCACGACGAGAATCGAGACGGCCCTCAAGAAATCGACATAGCGATTTCTTTCCTCCGGCGTCTTCGACGCCATATCACTTGCGACAGCCCAGATCCCCATCCTGCATCCCCTGTTAACGAGTGCCGATCGCGGCAATCACCCCATTACTGGCGATGCCTGCCACGTTCATTTCCATCAATCCCTTTCGCGAGCCTAACACCTGGCGTATCGCCGCCGCTGAGACCTGGTTGGCGGCACAGAATCATCGTTGGCACGTTTCCCGGTTGACAAAAAGCCGGCCGCGATTAACAAAAAGTCCACTTTGCTTTTACATAATCATGATAATCGCCTTTGCTCGGGCCTGTGAAGCGGCGCACAGACCACAGTGTGACGCTCGTCTATCGTTGCGCCATCGACCAATGGATGGAATGACTGCGATGAAAGCTTTTCTCAAACTCGGTCTGGCGTGGCTCGCACTCGTGGCTTCGAGCGGCGCTGTTGCCGACAACAACTTCGGCGTGGGCGTTAAAGCCGGAACGCTCGGTGCGGGTATCGAAGGTACCTGGCGCCCGGTTCCGTATCTTGACGTTCGCGTCGGAACCAATTTCTTCGACTATGACGACACGGGGACGCAGGCTGGCGTCAACTACGACGCAACACTGAGCCTGGACACGATCTACGCAACGGCGAACTTCCACTTTCCGTTGAGCCCGATGCGCGTGACCGCTGGCCTGCATTCCAACGGCAACGAGCTCAAGCTCGAGAGCGCCGAGGAAGGCTCCTTCGAAATCGGTGGCACGACCTACACGGGCGCTGAAGTCGGTACGTTGCGCAGCACGTCTACGTTCAGCAGCACGTCACCCTACCTTGGATTCGGATTCGACTTCTCCGTCGCAGGCAAGGTTGGTTTGAACCTCGATCTCGGCGTGCTCTGGCAAGGGGACCCGGACGTCTCAGTCGCTGCCGATGGCTTGCTCGCATCCGACCCGACGTTCCTGCAGTCGCTGGAAGAAGAGCGCCTCGAGCTTGAGGATGAAGTCAGTGACTTCAAAGCCTGGCCGGTTATCTCGCTCGGATTCGTTTACAACTTCTGAGTTTAAGCAATACGTCCGTTGCCGCGGCATCGACGTATCTCCATGCAGCGGCACGTTGCGCCCACACCGGCGCAGCGTGCCGTTTCAGTTTCAGGCAGCGCGTAGCAGCAAGACCGGCGCAGCGTGCCGTTTCAGTTTCGGGCAGCGCGCAGCAGCAAGACCGGCGCAACATGCTGTCTTCGTTTCAGGCGCCTCGTTGCAGTAGTCGGTCTCGCCTGACCACGAGCAGCGCAAGCCCGGTCAACACCAGCACGGGAATCGGGATCCACATCAGCGTCAACCATCCGAAGTAATGCATCACCGTGCCGGCCAGCAGCGAGGCCGTTGCAGACACACCGAAGACGAGGAACTCATTGACCGCCTGGGCCCCGAAGCGCTCTTCCGGCGTATAGGTATAGGTCAACATCGTCGTCGCGCCGACGTACAGGAAATTCCAGCCGACGCCCAGCAGGATCAGCGCCCACCAGTAATGCTGTAGAGACTGTCCCTGCAGACCGGTAATCGATGTAGCCAACAGTGCCAGTACACCGGCGAGCATCAGCTTCGTGACACCCAGGCGCTCGATCAGGAACCCGGACACCAAGGACGGCAAGTACATTGCGAGCACGTGGGCACGAATAACGCCCGCTGTTGCCTCGAGCGTGAATCCGTCTTTGATGTGCATGCTCAGCGGCGTGGCCGTCATGACGAGACTCATCAAGCCGTATCCCGCCGTTCCACCGAGCACGGCCACGAGGAACACGGGCTGACCAATAATCCCGGACAAGCGTCGCTTTTTCCTAGGGGTCGCATGCTCTTCAGCGGCAAGCCGCGCGTTCAATCGAAGGAACAACAGCGCCTGCACAAGATAAAGGACCGCCAGTGCGATGATCGTGCCGGCAAACGGGGTGCCGCTCACCCAGAATTGCCCTCTCGTCGCGAGCTCCGGTCCGAGCAACGCGCCGCCAATCGAACCGAGCAACACGAAACTGATCGCGCGCGGGATATAGCGGCGCTCCACGCTCTCGGCGGCCGCGTAACGATATTGCTGGGTGAAGGCCATATTCACGCCGAACAACGCCAGGCTCATGACGAACCAGAAGAAACTCTCGCCCGTCAGCGCATACAAGCCTAGCAGTACGGCAAGCGTCGCTGACAACGAGGCCAGCATGAATCCCAGCCGTCGACCGATGCGTCGCATTAGCAGTGTTGCAGGGATCGTCGTCGCGGCGACGGCGACGACCATGACACTGACGGGCAGCGTCGCAAACGCGGGGTTGTCCGTCAGCCTGGCACCGATAATCCCGCCGAGTGTGACCATGACGATGGAGCCCGTCGCAGAGATCAGCTGACACAGCACGAGAATGACCAGGTTGTTCTTATTCATAAGACCCCTTCGAACGCGCGCATTCTACAACGGCGCATCACCTATAATGCGCGACATGTTGTTCGATCTGCACACCCACACTGACTGCTCCGACGGGTCGCTGTCGCCGGCAGAACTCGCTGCCTATGCACTGGAGTACGGTGTTGACGTTCTCGCAATCACCGATCACGACACCGTATCTGCATTCGCGCAGCTCGAAACATCGGCCGAAGCTGTGCCACAACTGATCACCGGTATCGAGCTGTCCTGCCTCTGGCATCGACGGCTCATCCACATCGTCGGTCTGAGGATTGATCTGGCCAGCGAAACACTCGCCGCCGCAATCGAGCAGCAGCGCAAGGTACGCCTTGGGCGTGCCGAGACAATTGCCAAACGGCTCGAGAAACTGGGCGTCGAGGATCCGCTCGACGACGTCCTTATACGATCCGGCGGCAATCCCGGCCGTCCGCATTTCGCGGCGCATCTTGTCGATATCGGTTTCGTCAAGGACGAGAAGACCGCGTTCAAACGCTACCTTGGCGCGGGCAAGATTGGAGATGTGAAGGAGTCCTGGCCATCCATCGATGCCGCAGTCGGCTGGATCGTCGCAGCTGGCGGACAGGCGGTTCTGGCTCACCCCGCGAAGTACAAGATGACGAAGACCCGGCTCAGGAGACTCGTCGGCGACTTCAAACAGGCGGGCGGCGTTGCTGTCGAAGTCTGCAGCGGCTCGCAGGATCCGGCAACGACGTCGGCGCTCGCGCGAATCACGAATGAGGCGGGCTTGCTCGCGTCTGCGGGCTCGGACTTTCACCATCGCTCGCAGAGCTGGTCGCAACCCGGTCGATACACCCGGCTGCCGCCAGGAGTCGCGCCGCTCTGGGACACGTGGTGAACGTTATCCGACTAACGGACACCATTAGTGTCGACGAAGACGAACTGGAACTCTCGGCCATACGCTCGCAGGGTGCCGGTGGTCAGAACGTCAACAAGGTTGCGACGGCGATCCAGCTGCGTTTCGATATCGCAAACAGTGCGTCACTGCCGCCGGACGTGAAGCAGCGCCTGCTCGCGCTGCCGGACAAGCGAATCAGTAAAGACGGCGTCCTTGTCATCAAGGCTCAGGAACATCGGACGCAGGCACGCAATCGTGACGCCGCTATCGGTCGACTAAGAGCAACGATCAGCGACGCCTGCGTCACGGTGGCGCCCAGACGCCCCACCCGTCCGCCACGCAGTGCGGTCCGTAAACGGGTTGAGGACAAACGCAAGCGTGGCGACGTCAAAAAGCAACGAGGCAAGCCCTCACTGGACTAGAGCCCGTTAGCACTGTGGGGGCGAGCACTAACTCTTGCAGGCGAATGACTGCCCTTGCCAGGTACATTGCTTTTGCTGCCAGTAGGTCGCCAGGCCAACCTCGCTCATCAGTTCGTCGAAGCCCTCGTATTCGCGAAGCGGCTTGGACTGCGGAATGAACAACAGATCCATCTCGAAGATCTCGCCCTCGTCAGCCAGCCTGCTCGCGATCCGGAAAGCGGTCTCAATGTCACCGAGCAACACCCGTCCGACCAGCGCAACCTGGATCGGAAGAGTTCCGGACTCGACCGACTCATCGAGTGTCTGCAGGGCCTCGCCTGCCAGTTCCGGATTCTCGAATGCGGCGAACAACGGTGAAATCCACGCGGCGTCTATATCTGCTGCCTCGAAAGCGCCGGCCGTCACGGACCATGACTTGTCTATTTCGCCTCGCTGATAAAGGCACAGTGCGTAGGCCAGCAGGTAGGTCTGGCCACCCGCGCCCAGCGCATTGGCGCGCTCGAAGAAGTTGTTGGCGTTGTCGTAATCTCCGATCCACGTGTAGGCCATAGCCACGCGACCGGTCACCATCGCCGAGGTCGGGTCCATTTCCCGTGCGCGGCTCGCCATTTCCAGCGAGTCATCGAGTCGCCCGACGCTTGCCAGCATCCGCGAATACCAGAGCAAAGATGTCGGATCCACGATGTCAGCGTCAACGGCACGACGGTAATCAGCCTCTGCGCTCAGCCAGTCCATGTCCATGTGATGAAAGAAGCCGCGCACGGCGCTGGCGGCGTCGGCAATCGTAGGGTCAACGTCCGTACCCCGGTCGAGAGCTGACAGCGCCAGCTCGCTGGCCTCGGACATCGAGATCGATCGATACGTCGGTAGCAGTGTGTATGACGTCGCCAGTTTCAGATAGGCGGGACCGAAGGCCGGATCGAGGTCGATGGTTTCCTTGAATAGTGCGATCGCATCATCCAGCGACGTGGCCGTCGGGCGACGGTCGAATGCGTACAGACCCCGCATGTAGGTATCGTACGCCCGGAAGCTGGTCGGTTTCCTGCGTGTAATCGGCTCCTGACCCGTCTCACCGAGCACATGGCCACGAACCGACAGCGCCAGCTGAGACTGAAGTTCGAACAAGGACTCAACCTTGCCTTCAATGACCTCCGATACCACGACGGCCCCGTCTGCTCCGTCGCTCATGACGAAACTGATCTTCAGGCTCTCACCAGCTCGTTGCACAGAACCTTGCAGCACGATACTGACGCCGAGCTTCTCAGCGATCTCCGTTGTTTCGAGATCGTCATAAGGCAACCTCGAGTTAACGATAGACAGGCCGGGCAGGCTGTGCAGGGTGCTGACGAGTTCTTCCTTGAATCCGCCGACCAGGTAGTCGTTACCCTCTGCTGCGCTAAGATTCTCAAACGGCAGTACGCCGATCATCATGTCGGGCGGCGGCGGCGGTGTCTGCCAGCTGATCCAGACGACGAAGCCAAGCACCGCGGCACCGAGTGCCGGCAACAGCCATCCCTGCCGACGCGGTGCAACAGTTGTCTCTATCGAGACCGGCGTGACGGATGCTTCACCGCTAGCGTCACGGGTTTGCAGCGGTTCGACCGGCGTTTTCAGGCGATATCCCCGTCGGGGCAAGGTCTCGATATAGCGATAAGGCCTCGTGTCTCCCAGCGCCTTTCTTAGCTGATAGACGCAGCGGTTCAGCGACTCGTCCGCCATCGGACGGTTATTCCAGATCTTCTCGATCAGCTCATCCTTGCTGACGATGTCACCGTTTCTGGATGCGAGCTTCATCAGCAGGTCGAACACGAGCGGCTCTGGCGTGGTCTCCTCGTCATCATGGACGAGCACGCGCCTCGCCGGATAAACCAGCCAATCGCCGGTCCGAAATCCGGCTGAGAGGTCGCTGATGTCGGTCATGCAGGCCAGTTCCGATGCAAACGCTGCCCGAACATAGCAGTTCAATACCCATTGTAAAATTAATGGTATATTGTTATTTTGTTACCGAGGTACTACCTGTTCGGAGAGCATTTCGATGACCACCAAGACCGTCAGTCGGACCCAGACCGGGGTCCGCATAGAATCGTCGCTTCTGAAGGTCCTGAAGGGGCTGGCGGAGTACACGGATTTGTCGTTGGGCGACCTTCTCGAGGGTATCGTGTTGCACAGTTTCGAGGGCAAAGCGCCCTTCTCACCCGAAACATTGAGCGCAATAAAGCAACTCAAGCGGGTCTATGGCTGCGACCTGACGGCCGCGGACAGTCACCGCTTGAAGGAAAACGGCGGATGAGGCCGGGTATCGCCGAGTTCGACGCGGGACGGTTGCAGCCTGAGCAATTCACCCATTCCGAACATATCCGAATGGGTTGGCTGTATCTCGTCAACTATGGCCAGGACGAGGGCGCGGAACGGTTCCGAGACGCGTTGAAGCGGTTCACGAAGTCTATTGGGGCCGAGTCCAAGTACCATGAGACCATCACCTGCTTTTTCCTGCACGAGATCAGCGCCCGCATCGACGGCGGTGACTGGATCGACTTCAAGGCCGCGAATGCCGACCTGTTTGACGGGAAAACGCTGCTCAACCGGCATTATTCGCCCGCGACGATCAACAGCTCGCTCGCCAGGCGGCAATACGTAGCGCCGGATCGAATCGCCCGTCAGACTCAAGCTAACTAACTGAATTATTTGACATAGTTCAGGAAACCCTCAAGACGGCACTACGTCACATTTTTGTCGACACCATCGACGTATACTCCAAACGTGTCGATAAAATGCTCTTTTATCGACACTTTTTCCGGATATGTCGATAGTATCGACGGGAATCTCAAATATGTCGATGAAACGAGTTTTTATCGACACGTTCTCAAGACTTGTCGATCAAGTCGACAGGAACGGCAAATATGTCGACAGAACGAGGTTTAATCGACATATTTGCTGAATACGTCGACACCATCGACACGCAAGACCGCCAGGGAGCAGCACATTGACTCAACTCGACCCCAGCCAGCCGTACAACGATTTGCCGCAGCTGCCGCCGCCCACGAAACTGATCGAAACGACGCGCATCCTGAAGCAGTGCATCGAGTCTCGCGTCGCGCTCGCTGAGCTTAAGCAGGCGGCCGAGCTGATTCCAAACAGTGCTGTCCTCGTCAACGCCCTGCCCCTGCTGGAGGCACGCGCCAGCTCCGAAATCGAGAATATCGTTACGACGACCGACAAGCTGTTCGAGTTCGCCGATATCGCCGAAGACAAGGCCGACTCGGCCACGAAAGAGGCGCTGCGTTACCGGACAGCATTGTACGAAGGCACGAAAATGGTCCAGCGAGGCATGCTGACGACCGACATGGCGATCCAGATTTGCAGCACGGTGAAAGGCGTCGAACTCGACCTGCGCTCCGAGCCTGGCACGACGCTGAAAAACCGCATGACCGGCGAGGTGATTTATACGCCACCCGTCGGCCAGGACCATCTGCAGTCGCTGCTCGACAACTGGGCGAGCTTCATGCGTAACGACAATGACGTGGACCCGATCGTTCGCATGGCGATCCAGCATTACCAGTTCGAGGCGATTCATCCCTTTTCGGACGGCAATGGTCGCACCGGGCGCATCCTGAATATCCTGTTTCTCGTGCAGATGGGCCTCCTCGACTCGCCTATCCTGTACCTGAGTCGCTACGTCATCCAGAACAAGGCGGCCTACTACCGACTGCTGCAGAAAGTGACGGCCGAGGGCGCGTGGGAGGACTGGATCCTGTTCATTCTCCTCGGCGTCGAGGAAACTTGCGTCTGGACGACCGACAAGATCAAGGCGATTCGTGAGCTGATGGAGCACACGGCGAAGTACGTGCAATCATCACTGCCCAAGACCTATTCCTGGGAGCTGGTCGAGCTGCTGTTTCGCCAGCCCTATTGCCGTATCGGCAACCTCGTCGATTCGGGTATTGCGAAACGACAGACGGC
Organism: Woeseiaceae bacterium; assembly: GCA_030065915.1. GTDB lineage: Bacteria > Pseudomonadota > Gammaproteobacteria > Steroidobacterales > Woeseiaceae > UBA1847. The sequence goes on along the minus strand of JASJCQ010000017.1, from coordinate 13,820 downwards.
GTCCGTCTACCTGAAGCAGCTCTGCGACATCGGCGTGCTCAAGGAAATCAAGTCGGGCCGCGAGAACATCTTTGTCCACCCGAAGTACATCGAATTGCTGACCGGTGAGGAGAACGTCTGGGTCTACTACGCGGACACTGACGAGGAAGAGTCGAACTACTCCTGATAGTCAACGCAGCGGGCGTCAGTCGATGCCGAGCAGCTTGTGGGTCTGGAGACTGAGACGCCACTGCGGATGATCCAGGCAGTATGCGAGTGTGTCACGAACGTGCTGCTCTGAATTGTCGTCATCCTTCGGCTGCAACAGGAAGTGCGAGAATTCCAGCGACTCGAAATTCCCTGGCGACGCCTCCGGTTCGTCCTGAGGGTAGACGAGTTTCAGCTCGTCGCCGCGCAGCTGCTTCAATGCCGCGTTGGCTTTCGGACTGACACACAGCCAATCGATGCCGGGCGGTGCCTCTATCGTTCCGTTCGTCTCGACGCCGACCTCGAAGCCCTCGGCGTGTAAGGCCTCGACCAAAGACGCATCGAGTTGAAGCAATGGTTCGCCACCGGTGCAGACCACGTAGGCGCGACTCGAGACGTCACCCGGCCAGACTCCGGCGACGGCTCTGGCAAGTGCCTGCGCTGTCTCGAATTTTCCTCCGCCGCGGCCATCGGTCCCGACAAATTCAGTATCGCAGAATCGGCAGACGGACGACGCGCGGTCCTTCTCACGTCCCGACCACAGGTTGCACCCGGCGAATCGCAGGAACACTGCCGGACGCCCGGTTTGCACGCCCTCGCCCTGCAGCGTGTAGTACATCTCCTTGACGCTATAAGTCATTTGAAACGTTCCACCAGCGGGTCCGGGATACCGGCCTCAGCAAAACCCTTTGCTCTGAGCTCACAGGCGGGACAATGACCACAGGGCGGTCGCTCGCCGTTGTAGCAGGTATGCGTCAGCGCCATCGCGTCGAGCGCGCCGACGTCTCGCGCGAGCAACACCGTTTCCGCTTTTGTCAGCCGCATCAGCGGCGTCTCGATCGCAACGTCGAATTCCATTCCCAGCGAAATAGACTTTTGCAACGCATCGATCGTCTCCTGCCGGCAGTCCGGGTAACCGCTGTAGTCCGTCTGCGCGACACCGGTCACCAATGTTCCGTATCCCTCGCGGTAGGCGAACGCCGCCGCGAAGGTCAGGAAAACCAGGTTGCGACCGGGCACGAATGTATTCGGCAGTCCCGTCGGCTCCGCAACCTCAGACTCGACGTCGATGTCGTCGGTTAAGGCGTTGCCGCCCAGTGCGGCAAACGTGTCAATCGGCAACTGAACATGAGGCACCTGTGCCGCCCTGGCGATATCAGCGGCGCATTCGAGCTCGATACGATGACGCTGCCCGTAGTCGAACGTCAGCGCGCCAACATTGTCCGCACCGTATCGGTCGATTGCCCAGTAGAGGCAGGTCGTAGAATCCTGGCCACCGGACAGGACGACGAGCGCGCGTTGCTTGCTGGCTTCGGTCATCTTCGGGACAACGTTTACTTGAACAGTTTCTCGGCGTCCGACAGGTCCGATGCCGATGCGGGCTCCGCCGACGGCCCATCGCCGAACAGGGCTTCGAGCTCAGAGGCCGCGTTCGTGGCCTGCGCATGAGCAGCAGCGTCATAAGCGCTGTCGCTGGGCTTGAACCAGTCGCAGAAGTTCGGCCGCTCCTTCTCCTTCACATCCTCGGCACCGTCTTCGAGGCACTGCCGAGGCGCGGCAGGCGCGAAATACACGCACATTCTGCAGACATGCAGGTCGGCCGCACAGGCCGGGCACGCGTCTCTGCGCGACAACGGTAGCGTCAACGAAGCCAGCGATGCACCGCAGCGGTAACAGCTCAGCGAATGACTCATAAAAGTCCGGGAAGCGGAAGAAACGTTGAGTTGATTATAACCCGTCTCGACTGGCCAGATTTCAGTCGGTCACGCGATTCACGGCGAGCACCTTGGCGCCACGGACACTTTCGCGGTGCAGCGACTGCAAGGCGATGTTCGCGTCCTCGAGGGCAAACACCTCGGTCTCGACGCGGATAGGAATCTCGGCCGCCAGCGGCAGGAACTCGGCGATATCCGAGAAGCACAAATTGGCCACCGACTTAATCTCTTTTTCCATCCACAGATGGCGCGGATAGTCGACCTCGGCCATCCGGGACTTGTCCGCGTCCGTTTTCCGTATCGCGTTGATGACAAGACGGCCTCCTGCCGCCAGGTGTTCCATGGCCGCGAGCACCGGCCGCCAGGCAGGCGTCGTGTCGATGATTGCCTGCGGTGCAGACGGCGGCGTGTCGTCGACGCCGCCCGCCCAGCCAGCGCCCAGCTGCCGGGCGAATGCCTGCTGTTCTGAGCTGCGAGCGAAGACAACGACCGGGCTGTTCGGATAGAGGTGTTTTGCGAGCTGCAAGACGATATGGGCCGACCCGCCGAATCCCATGAGGCCGAGGGTTTCGCCATCGTCGAGTTCACATAACCTCAAGGACCGGTATCCGATCGCTCCGGCGCAAAGCAAGGGAGCGGCCTCAACGTCGCTGAATGCATCGGGTATTGCGCAGGCATAATCCTCGGGGACTACGAAGTACTCGGCATAACCACCGTCGACATCCCTCCCCGTCGCCCGAAAATCCGGACTCAGGTTTTCCTGTTCGCCGCCATCAGAGTGATAGATCCAGCCAATCCCTACCCTGTCGCCTTTGGCGAAACGTCGGCATCCGTCGCCCGTTTCCTCAACCGTTCCGACCACCTGGTGTCCCGGGATTACGGGCAGGACCGGTGGCGGTGTGCGTCCTTCGATCTCGTCCAGTTCCGTGTGGCACACCCCGCAGACGCTGACCCGCACGAGCAGCTGTTTGTCGCCCGGGCTCGGCATGGGCGCATCCACCCGCACCAGGGGCTCTGCCGTCTCGTCCAGCCGGCAAATCCGGTTTATCTGCATAGCCCGCACAAAAGCACTCCAAAGCGACTGCGACACCAGTATAATCCGCGCATCGTTCAGTCCTGATCACATTTTATGCGCCGTTCCGCCATTCCATTATCGGTACTTAACACGATGCAGTCTGCACTCGTGACGGAACCGGAGCACCTCAACAGCGAGAAGATCGAGGCGAAATACGGCAGCTACCATATCGACGTCATCGCAAGCGACGGGCGCACGCGCCAGTCAGCGTTGTCCAGCGAGTCCAACGGAACGCGCGTATGCCGAACCTTTGCACTGACGCAGTTCTCGGACGAGGGTGATGCTCCGAGTGCGCACGGCACGATTCGCGGCGGCGCGTCGATCGGCGCAACCTTGCAACGCGATGGCTGGAGCATCCTGAAATCGACCATCCACGTCGGCCACATCACGATAACGGACCGACAGCATACGGTCGCGCAGCTGATGCATTTGCAGACGCCGGCGAAACTCGCTCTACACATCTACAAGCTGTCGATTGAAAAAGACGGCGACGTTGTCGACTATGCAACCATCAGCGAAATACACCATCCGGACTACCTGACAGAGGACGACGTACGAGCCCTGTTCTCGCTCGATACGGCCAAGTCCGTAAAGCCTCCACAAGTCGACGAGCTCATCTCCATTATTCTCGATGCCGCATGAATTATGCGGCGATAGCGACTAGAATCGAGCGATCCTCGATACAGATGAGATGGCGTAGATGAAGACTCGAATCCAACTGGTATTTGCATTTGTCGTGATGGGCTTTTCGGCCAACCTGTTTGCACAGGACAACACCGACGCAACCGATGTATGGCTGACCGTCGAAGCGCAGTGGAATGCTGAGCAGCAGAACAAGAAGCGCTGGGCGGACGAGATGCTTGCCGACAAGTTTGTCGGTTGGGGAAAGAACTCGCCTGCGCCTCGCGACAAGGAATCCACGAAGATGTGGGACCGCTTCCAGGATGAGCAAGGCAAGACCGTCCAGCACGAGCTCTACCCGCTGTCCATCGTCGTTGAAGGTGACGTCGCTGTCGCTCACTACCTCTACACCAGTGCTTTTGAATCGAAGGACGGCGAAGTCGAAGTCTCCAACGGCCGTTTCACCGACGTTCTCATTCGCACAGAAGATGGCTGGAAATTCATCGCCTGGCACGGCGGTGACGACGGCGAGTAGCCGATAGCCGGGCGCTACCCGGCGCAGCCGTATCAAGCGGTAACCAGGAATCGCCGAGTCGCGGGTGACGCCTGACGTGCGGGCGCAAAAAAGCCGGCTATGCGACGGTTGATTAAGGCTGCGTTCAGCTTGTTCAGGTTAGGATTCTCTCAACGTCGACAATTACGCCGGCGTTGTACGGGAGCCAGCATGAAATACGCTGCCACGAAAACCATCGCTTTTGCCGCTCTTACGCTAGCGTCGACGGCCTACGCACAGGTACCGGTCGACGACGATGGCAACGAGATAGGCTCGGTCTACTCGTCCGAGTCCGATGCCGCCTTGCTCAGTAACGCGCAGCTCGAGGAACTCGTCGGACCCATCGCCCTGTACCCTGACGAGTTACTGGCTATTGTGCTGCCTGCGTCTACCTATCCCCTGCAGATCGTAGAGGCGGCCCGGTTCCTGGAAGACGTCGAAGACGACAGTTCGCTGGAGCCGGATGAGGACTGGGACGATTCGATTGTCGCCCTCCTCAACTACCCGGAAGTGATCGAACTTCTCAATGAAGACCTGGACTGGACCTGGACGCTCGGCGAGGCCGTCGTTGCTCAGCAGGGAGATGTGCTCACGGCGGTCGAGTCATTCCGTGACCGTGCGTATGCCGCCGGCAACCTGCAGACTGACGAGTACCAGGTGATCGAGGAGAACGACGAAGGCATCATCGAGATTTCCCCCGTGTCGGAAGACGTCATCTACGTTCCCTACTATGAGCCGGAGCGCGTCGTCGTCTACCAGACTCAACCGGTCTATCACTACTACGCCAGGCCCTACCCGGTTTACTACTATCCGTATTCCTATGGCCACGTACACTACGGTGCGTTCTGGGGCGTCACGACGGCTTTCACGATTGGCTGGCTCTCAGACAGCCTGCACGTCTGGCATCACAGCCACTACGGTCACCCCTATTACGGCCGATACTACCGCGACTACTGGTGGTACCGTCGCCCGTCCATCCATGTGCACAATTCGATCTACTACGGCGGCCATTCCTACTCGCGTCGTCACTACCGTTACGGCGACTACTGGCGGCCGCGTTACGACCGTCGACACTACAGCCGTGACCAACGCATCACGCGCTCGCGTTATTACCCGAATAGCGACGGCCGGCGGTCCAGAGGCGCGACGGGATCGCAGCGGGACGTGGTTGATCGATCCGTAACGCGTCGCTCGGGCAACGTCAGCCAGGTTCAGCGCGACAGGCGCGACCGGGCCGCCAACGACAATCGACGTCGCAACACAGTGACACGTTCGGATACACGCCGGTCGGATGCTGCCAGCGAGACACAACGCAGCCAGCGCCAGCGGGCGGACAACAGCACACGTCGAAACGACGTGGCAACGCGACCGTCAACGACGCAGAGACGATCGAACTTCGCAGCATCGACAAACGATCGTTCGTCGAATGCCGTTACACGTCGCACTCGTGATGAGAGAGTCCGAGCGATGCCGTCCAATTCGTCTCGAGATCGCCTGGTCAGTGAACGTCGCAACGATCAGCGTTCGAGCAACCTTCGACACTCTGACAACCGCGTACGACAGAACACCGTTCGTCAGAGTGGGCAACGGCCGGACGCGCGGGTCAACAAACCGGCGCAGCGCGTAGAACGTTCGTATCGTCAGCCGCAGCGCAGCGCTCCGGCGGTCCGGCGAGCGCCGCCGCAGCGATCGGCACCGGTCGCGCAGTCGAAACCGTCGAGGAGCCACTCGTCTGCACCGGCACCCAGGCGTGCCGAATCGAGGCCCAGCCGCTCGTCGGCGCCGGAGCGCCGTTCGTCACGGCCGAAGGCGCAAAGCAGTCAACGCGAACGCGGCGCTGCTTCATCCCGTCGAGGCTCTGAGAGCCGTCGACGCTAGACAAGAAGCCGTCAGTCCTGGTCCTTTTTGGGCAGGCGTCCCTGCTTTCTCAAGGCTTCCCGGAGAACGAACTCGATCTGCGCGTTTAAGCTGCGCAGATCGTCGTTCGCCCAACGCTGCATCGCGTCCAGCGTCTTCCGGTCCATTCGAAGCGCAAATGCTTTCTTTGCCGGCATCGGAGCCTCGGCATCCGTTCCTAGGTGTGTAAAGTACCGGTGTTGAGCACCGGCTTCGCATTCTCTTCGCCGCAAAGTACGACGAGCAGGTTGCTGACCATCGCCGCCTTGCGCTCTTCGTCCAGATCGACCACCGAGTGCTCATTCAGCTGCTCCAGCGCCATCTCGACCATACCCACGGCGCCCGTCACGATCTGCTGTCGCGCGGCAATGATCGCAGAGGCCTGCTGTCTTCTTAGCATCGCGTTAGCGATCTCCGGCGCGTAGGCCAGGTGGCTGATGCGAGCCTCAATAACGGTGACTCCGGCCTGCTCCAGGCGATCCTGGATCTCTTCTTTCAACGCCATCGCGATCTCGGCCGGGCTCGATCGGAGTGCCAGCGACTCTGTCTCGTCCGGTTCATAGGGATAGGTCGTCGTCAGGTTCCTGAGTGCCGACTCACTCTGAATCTGCACGAACTGCTCGTAATCGTCGACCTCGAACAGCGCCTCAGCCGTGTCGTAGACCTTCCATACAACCACCGCGGCAATTTCAATCGGACTGCCCTGCGAATCGTTCACCTTGAGTTTGCCGCTCTCGAAGTTGCGTACGCGCGTGGACACCGCGGTCTTCTTGTAGAAAGGGTTGGCCCACTTCAGCCCGGGCTCATGCACGGTACCGACGTACTCGCCGAACAGCTGCAGTACCTTGGCCTCATTCGGTTGTACGAGAAAAAAGCCCGCCATCAGGAAGATGTTGACCAGGAACAGCAGCACGCTGGAGAAGACGCCAGGCAAATTGCCGGAGCGAATACTCATTACGAAGAAAGCGCCAATCATCAGCAGAGCCGTTATCAAGACAGCCAACATGACGTAGCCCGACGCCGCGGAACGCTTGATTTCCCTAATCATTGTTCTTCTCCCATTTCAAAGTGATATCACTTTGATATCTTTTTGACGAATAGTCAAGCGAAGGGCCGCTCTGCGGCCGGTGAAATCAGGGGTTCAAGCGTCGAGCGCCAGGGGGATGCGCACTTCGAAACAGGCGCCGGGTTCACTCTGCGCGACCAGGTCCAGACTGCCGCCGTGCGCACGGGCTACCAGCGTTGCAAGGTATAGACCGAGTCCGGTACCGCCCGTCTGGCGATCGCGGGAAGGATCGCTGCGGTAGAAGGGTTCGCCGATATGTTCAGCCTGGTCCGCCGGGATACCCGGCCCCCGGTCCCTGATCCGAAAAACGACTTCATACGGGCTGGACCGGACGCTGATCGTGACCGGGCCGCTGTCCGGCGGCGAGTAACGCAGCGCATTGCTGATGAGGTTCTTGAGGCACAGCTCCATTCTGGGCCTGTCCAGGTCGACGACAAGGTCGGGCTCACGTATGTCCAGCAGCAGGCGCTCCGTGTCGCGGCTGAAATAATCGTCCACCATGCCCTCAATCAGGTCCCCGACCCTCGTCGGCCGTCGAACCAGCGGCGCGTGCCCTTCGCTCAGGCGCTCAGCCTCCAGCAGCGTCATGACGATCTTGTCCATCTCCGCGACCTCGGCCCGCATGGACTCCTGGTCTTCCTCGTCGTCGATGAGCTCGGTCTGGATGCGCATGCGGGACAACGGCGTCTTCAGCTCGTGGCTGATCCCCAGCAATAGCGCTCGTTTTGCGTTCAGCATGTGCTCTACGTTCTCCGCGAGCTGGTTGATGTCGGTTGCGAGATCGCCGAGCTGGTCCGACCGTATGTTCTTGATGCGATGATCGAAGTTGCCGCGCCCGATATGCGACGCACCCTCTCGAATCCGCCTGATAGGTTTGAACAGCCAGCTCACGGCGATGTATCCGAGCAGCAGGAATGCGAGCCCCATGCTGACGATCAACAACCGCAGTGGTGGCCCGCGCGTCGTGTCAGAGATCTTTGGCGTCGACACGACGACGTCGTAGTCGCCGGACTTCAATAACAGGAAATTGTGGTACTCAGTGGCGGCAAACTGAACGTCATTCAACTCATCCACCCAGGCGGAGGGGTCATCGCTGAACGCCGGACTGGGGCCGAACTGCAGTTCAGAGAGACGCGGGAAGTCCTCGTCTGACGCCCAGTCGATGTCTGGCCCGAGGATTCGGATATCGACCGGAACGCTCTCCGTGATATTCAGCGCGCGATCGATGCGGGGCGGCGTGCCAATGTCCTTTCGAACATAGTAAACATGCAGAGACAGGTGACCGCTGATCAGGCCGCGAATGTCGTCGCTGTTGTAGACGAAGCGAATCGCGCTGATGGCACCGTAAGCAAAAGCGCCGCCGAGCAGCAGGAAGATCGCAAAAAGTCGAAACGATAGCGAGCGCGAGAAGCGTCTAAGCATCCGAGACCGGAATACCTATGAAGGAATACCCCCTGCCCCATACGGTCTGGATGAACCGCGGTGGTTTGACCGAGTCGCCGATCTTCTGCCGCAGTCGACTAATCATGATGTCAACCGAGCGCGTCAGGATCGCCGCATCGATGCCGCGAAGCTCGCCGAGAATGTCATCGCGGGACAGCTTTTTGCCATGGCGCCGGGCGAGGATCAACAGCAACTCATATTCCATTGACGTCAGCTCGACGGGCTTGTCGTCAACCCTGACAGAACGCGCTTCTGCGTCAATTTCCAGCCCCTCGAAGCGGAGTTTGCCGGCGGAAGGCCCGGCCGCGTCGGAGCGACGGAGGATCGCCTGGACACGGGCGACCAGCTCGCGCGGCTCAAAAGGTTTGCCGATGTAGTCATCGGCTCCAAGCTCGAGTCCCGAGACACGGTCGATCACGTCGCCACGCGCAGTGAGCATGATGATAGGAATGTTGTTCGACTTGCGGACTTCGCGACAGATCTCGAAGCCGTCCTTGCCGGGCAGCATAACATCGAGCAACAGCAGGTCAGGATCCTCGACGCTTAACTTACGAAAGCCCTCATTGGCGTCGTGGGCCAGAACCAGGTTGATGCCGAAGCGTTTGAAGTACGTCTGCAGAAGCTCGGAATGCTTCCGGTCATCATCAATTATCAGGACTTTGGTCATGACGAGAGTTTAGCGCTAATTTGTACCTGTTTCCCTAGCTTTACACAGCAGGAAACACACCGAAACACTCGGTTACATCGCCCTTGTTGAGGCATTCATCGGGTGACGGCTGGCGCGCGATCAGCGAAATTCAGCCTGCCGCAGCGACAAGCTTTTTTAATCGGCCAGCGAATTTGTCGCGCAGGCGCTCGGCCAGCGGCACAGAGAGAACGCGTTCAAGATCTTTTTCTGCCGGCTTGCCGACATAGTTCAGCCTGAACAAGTCGCGAACGGCGACGTCCGACCCCGTCACCAGGCTGACGCGGTCACCGACCGACACCCGGCCCTCGTTAAGGACACGGCAGTAGGCACCGGGTCGTTCCGCTGCGATGAAGGTCCGCCCGAAACCCTCGTCCTGCATGACCGCCGCAAATTTTGAACAGGGCAGTCGCGGACCGGTGACTTCCAGCACGAGCCCGCCGATCAGCAGCCTGTCGCCGACAAAGAGGTCCCCGGGCAGTCCTTCGATGGTCAGGTTTTCGCCGAAAAGCCCCGGCGACAGTTCACGCCCAAGCTGCTCAGACCACCAGGCGTAGTCTTCGACGGTGTACAGATAGACTGCCTGGTCCGGACCACCGTGGAATCGGTGATCCGCCTGCTCGTCTCCATCGAGGCCATTGCGCGTGACCCGGACCGCTCCCGACACCGGCCGCTTGTCAATCGCGCTATCGACCGTCTGATTACCGACCTGCATAGGGCAGATCGGTCCGACATTAATACTCGTCAACCGCATTCCGTCATCCTGGCTCGTGTGGCTTGTCTGCTCAATTACGTGGCTCTTACGAGCCCACTGTCGGGGCGCGTACCGGTTCTCGGTCAAGCAACTTCGTTGTACCGGACTTGACCGTTCGAAACAAACGCCCGCAAGGCAATGGAGCTGAACCAGACAGCGTCATAAAGTGCGTTACATTTAAACGCGTATTACGTTAATATGTAACGCATGGCTCGCACCAAGATTTCCACGCTCAACCTGCGCATTGACCCTAACGTCAAAGCGGCCGTTCAGGCCGCGGCCGAGCGTGAACATCGCAGCGTCGCGAACATGGTTGAGGTTCTTATTCGCCGCCATTGCGAACAGAGCGGCATTCCCGTCAATGAGACAAGCAAAACCCGGAGTTGAATCGATGCATGAAAAGATGCTCAAGGCACTGGTTGCCGCCGGCGCGGTGAAGAAGATCAATATCATCGCCAGCGGAAATCGCTTTCATATCGAGGCGAATACACCAACGGGGCCGGTGACCGCGGCAACACTGAAAGGTCAGGTCAAGACCTGGGTGTCACTGGACGCCGCAGCACGGTGGGTGCGTGGTCTGGGAATGGGGGCTGCTCATATCAGCCTGACCCATTGGCAGCCGGAGCAGAAACAGTTGCTCTAGAGGATAGCGGGCGCCAGTCAGACGCCCGCCACAGGATTTACTCGGTCGTGTCGGACGCGAGATCGCTGTCGAACGGAAACGGCTTTGTTTCCGTGTTGTACGTCAGGTAACGAACGATGTCCGACAGGAAAGTCGCAAGCACCTGCCCTGCCCGCTGCAGCTTGTCGTTTGGCTGCCCCGTGATGAGAACAACGAGAAAACCGGTTGCGACGATCAGGGTTCCTACCAGCGCCGCAACGTTAAAAGCGATCGCGTAAAAGATCATGAATAAGAAGCGGAGCCACGTCGGCTTCGACTTCAGGTTCTTCTCTATTCCACCCTGGCCTTCCTGGTTCTCGAAAACCTGGTCTGCGGTGGGATTGGCGTCAGTCATGATGTCATTCTCCCTCGGACATGTTGTCTGTACTCTAGCTATGGGGACATGGTCCCGTCTGCGGCGATTTCAAGCCTCACGGACTTCGTTCGTTGCTTGGATGGATCCACCTCAGCGATCGGCGTTGGGACTTGCGTCGATACACCTGATCTCGTCGTATTGCGGCCTGCCCACGCGATTCGATGACGTATCGCCGTCTCCGGACGTGCTTGCCGGGCTGCGGGTACCTGATAACTCAGACGACGTTATCCTCGACGAGGACCTGCTCAGGGTCGCTTGGGGACATCGAATCCGGCGCGGGCGTCATTCAGGCCGCAGTGAGCCAGAAGTAGAGCGCAACAACAACGGCAATCGCCAGCAGCATCGATACCAGCGATCGCAAACCACCGGCCGTTTGATACGTATCGGGCGGCGCCGATTTCGCCAGCAGTGACTCAATTCGTATGCGGGCTTCACGCAGCCCGACTCCGTGTTCCTCGCGGTAGAGCTTGATGGCCTCGATTTTTCGGCCCGCCGCCAGCGCCGAGAGAACGGCTTCCGAAGGTTCGTCGGAAGGGGCTGACCTGCCGTAGCCCTCCACGGCCGCCTTCGCGGAAGCAAGGTCCATTCCGCTGGCCTCCCGAAGGCGCTTGATGGCTTCGATCTTGTTGCCATCGTTGATCGATTCAACGACGTTGTCAGGCAGCTCCTGCGTCATTTCGCCGGCCGGACGCTGAGGTACATCGTGATGTCCGCGTGAACGACGATAGTGCCCTCACGATCGAACACGTCGACCGATACAACAACGTCCTGGTTCTCGTCTTGTGTAACGTCGGGCATCTGGCCGACCGCACGCAGCGACGTACCGGCCTTCGCGAGATAGTCTATGGTCATGCCCTTCGGGATCCATCGCATCCCGACCGGCGTCGTCGCCTCGGCCAGCAAACCGGCAACGAACTCACACAGGTTGGCACAGGCGATTGCATGTACCGTTCCGATATGATTCTGGACGCGTCGCCTTTTCTTCAGTCTCGCGACCGCACGGCCCGGTTCCAGTTCGTCCATGACCGGACGTATGGACATGAAATACGGCGCTTTGATACAGACGGCACGAGAGAACAACCACCGACCGGCGGCCGTTCCAGAAAGTCGATTCCACGTATTGAGAGTCTTTGATTGCGGCATAAGCGGGATTCTAGCTCGAATCCCGCGTATTGATGCCGCAAGGTGTCTGCACGACGATTCAGGCTGCTACGACGTCGAGTAACACGTAGCGCAACAGGACTTCGTAGCTGGAGACGTCCAGCTTCATGCCCTCAGGCAATTCCAGCGTATGAATCGGAACGCCGTCCGGTTCCTGGATCTCCTGGAAGTTCTTGCCGTTGTCTCGATAAACCCGGTATTTGACGTCCCGATGATCGCCGAACTTCAGCAGCACCTGCGAATCGGTCCAGTCCTGGATCATTGCCTGTTTCATACCGTTCTCCGTGATTGCGGTTTTCCTGCTTTAGGCAATGCAACCGCTGTGCCAAGAACGATATGATCAGTATTAAAGTATATAAAAACAATTATTTATGGATTTTTATTAAAGTTGATACTAAGAAGGGAACTGGCAGCTTTTTGTCACTTACTGCCCGCAACTTAGTGTGAAATGCGACAAGTGTTTTACATAACTTAATCGGCCTGTCCTCCCAACGGGCTCTAGTGGCAGTAGCCCTTCAGGATCCTTACGTTAGCGTTTAGCATCTCGTTTATGGCGTTAGTTGTTTTCATTGTGATCCTCCTGTTGCTGGTCTTTGTGCCCGGCTTGTGGGTCAAGCACGTCCTCAGGAAATACAGCGAGCCCGCCAATCGCTACGACGGCACCGGCGCTGAGCTGGCGCGCCACCTGCTTTCCGAACACGGCATGGCGTCGGTTCGCGTCGAACAGACCGAGCTGGGTGACCACTACGACCCCGTCGACAAAGTGGTGCGGCTGACACCCGACAAATACGACGGGCGATCGCTGACGGCCATTACCGTTGCCGCACATGAGGTGGGTCACGCGATGCAGGATCACCAGGGGTATCCGCCGCTCAAACTGCGCAGCAAGCTCGTTCGCATCGCCCGCCCTATCGAACGCCTTGGCGCGGGCGCACTCGTATTTGCGCCATTTATCGCTGCGATCACCAAGGCGCCCGGGCCTACCGTTGTTGTCTTCGCCGCCGGCTTCCTGACCCTGGCAACCTCGACCGTCGTTCATTTCGTAACGCTGCCTACCGAGTTTAATGCGAGCTTTGCTCGGGCACTGCCGGTACTGGACCAGCACCGAATCCTGAAGCCGGTCGACCGGCCGCATGCCAGGCGGCTGCTGACAGCGGCGGCCCTGACCTACGTATCGGCGTCACTGATGAGCCTTTTGAATATCGCCCGCTGGCTGAGCATCCTCCGGCGCTAGTTACTGCGACAAAGGCCGCAACGACCCACTCCCCTGCGAAGGATACTGAACGCCTCTCGGTCCGCCTCCGGGACGGCCTGCCGTCTGCGGATTCAGGCATACGGAAAACCTCGCCTGAAAGGCGCTTAACCTGACTAAAAATCAGAGGCTTGCGGACCGACGGGTCTTGAACTGTTTGTCGGCAAGCCCCATGTCGCTCGCAAATACGATTTTGTTTTGATTTTCGCTGGTTTAGGGGCGTCGGCGCTGCTATTATCCGCGCCCGAATGGCTATCCGGTCAGGGTGCGCAGCGCCCGACGAGCATTGAGGCTCTCCATGACCGGCACACTTAAGGTTTCTACCCCGATCGACCCGTACGGCGCGGCCTCTAACGTGTCCGCACTGATTGGCGTA
>JASJCQ010000018.1 GCA_030065915.1 Woeseiaceae bacterium | reverse complement strand
GAGAACGGTGGGACGAATGGCCAGCCGATTCTGCATGTTGCAGGGCATTACGATGAGTGGGCCGATGTGCTCGGACAAGAGTACCGCGCATTTGCCGATCGTGTCGCTCGTCGCAAGAACAAGGTCATGGACGAATACGGCCTGACGTCTCCGGTCGAGTTCTTCGCCGTTGCAACCGAGTCCTTTTTCGAAAAAGGCTGGTCCATGAAGAGACGACTGCCGGACCTTTACGAGCAGCTTATGAAGTTCTACGCGGTCGATCCTGCTTCCTGGAAATAACTACGGCCAGCAAGGACGAGTAGCTGGTGCATTGCGCTGCTCAGTTCTGACGTTTTTTCTTGAGCCAACCTCTCTCGCGCACGGCCTGTACAAAGCTGTCACTGACCGGGACGGTCACGTCACCTGTTATGCCTAGTTGCCAGCGTCGTGAGCCTCTCCTGGCGGAACGAACTGCGCTCTCTGCGACCCACCAGGAGCGGTGCACCCGCAGGCCCAGCTCGTCTGGCATCGAGTCGACAGCATCGCCGAATCGGCAGTGCACCAGCTCCGCGCCTTGCTCTGTGTAAACGCGCACATAGTGCTCCTCGGCCTGCAGCGCCCGCACGTCTTCCAGTTTTCGGGCCGACGTACCGATCAGGAACGGCGGCAAGCGCACGGGTTCGACACGGTCGGGGAGCGGCGCATGCGCCCTGCGATCGATGATCAGCCACAGCAACAAGTGCACCGGAACGAGGATCGACAGGATTGTCACGTACTCGCTGAGCCATGCAAGGAGCGGCGAAATGGCCCACAGCTCGTTGTCGATGTACTCGGGCCGCATCGGCAGGTGAGGTTCCATGGCTATCTCGGCGATGGAGAAGGGCAGCATGCCAACGGCCGAGACCAGCACAACGGGCCTCAGCCAGGCAGGCTTGTTCCAGCGCCCGGGCATGAACCGGCGGTCCAGCCAATCTGCTATCCACAGGCCGCCGGCCAGTGCGGCCAGCCGAACTGACCAGTAGACGAGCTCCTGGCCAATCGTTGCGCCAACCATCGGGTCGTCGATCTGGTTGATGGCGACGAACGCCAGTATCAACGCACCAAGCCTTAAGTTTCGCGGGGAAGTCAGCATTACGTTAACTCAGGGGTGACGATTCATGCGTTGAACCGGACGACTCAAGAAGTACTCGCGCCGTCCGCGAAAATGTGGGCAAGTCTGTGGCAGCAGTTCACTAGCATTCCGCCTGATTCGATTCACTGGAGTGTTTTATGGACAAGCAGGCTGTACTGATCGTTCTGATATCATTGAGTTTTCTATCTGGCTGCGAAGAACCGGGCGCGTCGGCTGACACCCCGTCCGAGCCTTATACCAGCTTTTTCACGCCACTGCCGGAAGCCGCGGTATTCCCGGCTGACAACGCGTTCAGCGTCGAGAAAGTGCAGCTCGGGGAGGCCCTGTTCTGGGACCCGATTCTGTCCGGACGGATGAACGTGTCTTGTGCGACCTGTCATCACCCGGATCATGGCTGGGCTGACGGAAGGATGTTCTCGATCGGTGTAGACGGGGCCGGGCTCGGGCCACGCCGTAGCGGACTGGCCGAAACGCCGTTTCATTCCCCATCCGTGCTGAATGTCGCCTTCACCGGAATCGAACAGACCGAACCCAGCGACGGCTTCGTCTCGGGTGGCTATTTCTGGGATCTGAGAGCCGGCACGCTGGAAGCTCAGGCCATAGACCCGATCAGGAGCGAAGTCGAGATGCGCAGCAGCGATTTTCTCGAAGACGAGATCATGCCGGCGATCCTTAATCGCCTGATGCTGATACCTGAGTACCAGCGCCTGTTCGGTCTTGCGTTCGACGACGAAGACCCGATTACCGAGGCGAATATTGCAAAGGCGCTCGCGACGTACCAGCGAACGTTGATCACACAGCGTACCCGATTCGACCGCTTTCTCGCCGGCGATGAGTCAGTGTTGACGGGCGCCGAGATTACGGGTCTGAACAAGTTCATCAACGGCGGCTGCACGGACTGCCACTCGGGCCCGATGCTCGCCGACAACGAGATCGACCCGGCCAAACCCATACAGATCGACAAGCCGGCCGTTCGCACACCATCGCTGCGCAATGTCGAACTAACGCCGCCTTACATGCATGACGGTTCCCGCGCGACACTCGGGGACGCCATCGCGCTCTACGAAGATCGCGAAGACCTCGACATCACGCTGGAGGATGACGACTTTGGTGACATCGAGCGATTCCTGCGGACGCTGACCGATAACGACTTCCCCAGCCAGATACCTGAGACGGTGCCTAGCCAGCTGCCGGTCGGCGGAGACATTCTCTGAAGTAAACCCGGGCTGGCAGCGTGAGGCTGCCAGCCGAGCTCGATCCGCCGTCGGCTATACTGATCGCTTGTCAGGCAACGCGGCAATCCGCGTCGAGGAGCGATCTTGATCTATTACGGCGCATGCCACTGTGGCTCGATCAAAGCGGAATACGAAACGGACAAGCCGGTCCGACTCCGGCAGGATGGCTGCGGATTTTGTTCGTCTCGCGGTGTGAAGTCGGCCAGCGACCCCGATGGAAAGCTGCAGATTGTCTCGGAGCGCCCGCTAATTCGCTATCAGTTCGGCCACAAGACGGCAGACTTCCTGATCTGCCCGACCTGCGGCACCTACGTCGCCGCGGTCACGGAGGGTCCGCTTGGCCAGGTTGCCGTCATCAACGTCGTGGGACTCAACATACCGGAGCTCAGTGATGAACCAGTCGATTTCGCCAGTCTCGAAGGCGAAAGCGTCGAAGGCCGGATGCAGCGGCGCCTCGCACGCTGGACGCCGGTGACGTTGACCGAAGCTGAGTTACGCTAGCCCGACGGCTGCACACCATAAAGCCGCGCTGGATACCCAAAGATGACCCCGGATGAAATCGCCAGCAGCTACGATCAACTTGCGGATCACTGGAACAGCGATGCGTTCCCGCGCAGCAATGGCATTGCACAACACGAAAGAGCGATTGCCTTTGCAGAACAACGCGGTAACGCGATTGATATCGGCTGTGGCAGCAGCGGTCGAATCATCGACCTGTTGATCGACAACGGATTCAGCGTCGAGGGGCTCGATATCTCTCCGCGGATGCTCGAGCTTGCGAGAAGACGTCATCCGGACGTCGAGTTTCATCTCGCCGATATACGCAACTGGCCGTTATCGACAGAGTATGACTTCATCTCCGCCTGGGACAGCATCTGGCACGTGCCATTGGCAGACCAGGAACCGGTGCTCACCAAGATCCTGCAGGGACTGAAGCGCGGTGGCGTCTGCATCTTCACGACTGGCGGACTCGACGCCGCCGAAGAAAAGACCGACACAGCGATGGGCCTTCCGATGCACTACAGCGTGCTCGGCATTCCCAGAATGCTGGAGGTAATTTCCGAAAGCCAATGTGTTTGCCGGCACCTTGAGTATGACCAGTATCCGGAGCTGCACGTCTACGTCATCGTTCAACGGGTATGAGTGACGTTTGGCTGTCGTTGATCGCATGGTCGGTTCGCCACCATTTCTACTGATGTACATCGGTTTCGGGTTCTTGTTCGCAGGCGGCATGTTGCGACGATTCCCAGACACTCCGGTTTTCTGCAATACCCTCTCCTGTTGTCATTCGCCGTTTCGGTACTGGCGTTTCTTTAGGTCATTCGAGAGTTTGCTACTGGCGGAATCCTGCCCTCGGGTAGGTCTAAGGTAGAATGACGACTACCGACCGTTGGCGGACTCTAGACCCCTTCCGCATTCTGAGGAATTAGTATGGGAACACGTTATCCGATCGCAGGCTGTAACCTCCGCAGAACGATCTGGGGCCTGATTCTGTGTCCTGTCCTCGCAGGATGCGTATTTACCTCTAACCTCGCTCCCGATGAGCAGCAGCTTCGGGATGACGAAGCGGTCTTCATTCTGGGCGTTCGTCCAAGACTTCAAGTTCAGATTTGGGACGGCGACGATGTGGGAGAAGATGGTTGGCGTTTGCCTCAAGTACGGTCAGGTGTGATGAATCACCTTCCCGAGAACGGCTACATCGTCTTCAAGCTGCCAGCAACGCAAGCTGGCAGAAGCTATGGCTTGGGTCGCCTAATTGATGTGGAAGGTGACGGAACGGTATTCGAGCCATGCGAGGACTCGGTTACGCCCACATTCAAGTTGCAAGCTGGAGCAGTGGTCTATGCAGGTGATCTCGTCTACGAAATCAAAGCGACCAGAGTTAATTTCAGATTGGCTGTAGACGTCAAAAGTGCTCAAGAGTACCTGGACAACAATTATCCGGTACTTGCGCCAAGATTAGTCTCGTTACCAGTCCAACTCCGCAAGGTAACAAACGGCGCCTGTTCGCCAACTACAGTCACAATACCGATGTGATTCTGTAGTAGCTAGAGAAGGGCCTGGCATTCCGCTATTGGCCGGTGACAGCCGCCAAGGAGTTTTGCGTTAGACTGTCAGCTTCTGACCCAAAGCAGATACACGATACAGATCGACCTCGACAAGACACTCGACCTGTTTCGACGCCCACTTGGAGACTCCGGTCACGGGTTCTCTATCCAGACTGGATCAATCGGCCCAGATGCTAGCCTACGCCTCGACATCCGGCAGCGTCGTCCCATATAGGGCCCCTGCTAGCCCCATCAGTGCAAGCAAGCCGATCACGCCATCATTGCCAATTACCGGCACAAGGGCTCCTACCGCTCCCACTAGAAGCAGCAATACGCCGATTACCGTGTTGCTAATCGCAACGTAGTCTGTGCGCTTGTTACCAGTCCCAAGATTTACGATGTAGGTTTTTCGTCCAACGCGAACGCCGCTATGCGCCAACGACAGCACGAAGTAAGCGACTGGCAAGAACCAGGTTGTGCCGCTAACCGCGGGCACATTCCGGCATACCAGGAAAACGACGACCCCGGTGCCTGATGTAATTAACGCTGCAGTAATCATCACGGACTTGCTCGAAGCGTCTGCGTAGCGGCCCCAGACAGGAGCGCTAACCAGGCCAGCGATCCCAGCTGCAATGATAAAAGCACCCAACAGGTAGACCGGAGATCCCAGGTTTTGCTGGGCAACTGCCACATAGAAAGGCGCGCTCAGCGCCGAGCACATTAACAAGGCGCGAGTTATCACGAACCGGCGAAATGGCTTGTCAACAGCAATCAGCTTCAACTGACCTAAAGCTTCTAGGACGTTTCGGCCGCCGCCCGTTTCGCCAGCCTGTTCGGGCAGCTGGGAGTACGTTGCGGCCGCGAGTAACCAAAGCCCCGCGGCACCGAATAGCAGCAGGCCGAGCAACATCTCATCCAGCTGCCCCCCAACCGGCGTCAATATTAAGACGCCAACTCCGACGGCCAGTAGCCCGGCGGCACTTGCCGACCATCCATTCAGCTGGCCACGTTTCGGCTTTGGTATGGTCTTTCCGAGTACATCCTTCGCCGCGACAGAACTGAGGCCTCGAAAAAGGCTAAACAGAACGATAAGCCCGATGATGGACCAACCAGCTATCACTCCTGTCAGTGAAATCGCGACGAAACCCATGCCAACGATGCAAGCTGCCTGCCCAATGCTGCCTGTCACCCAGACCCGCTTTCGAATCGGTAGCCTGCGAACGGCGCCGCCGATGAACAGCTGCGGGATCATGGAACCTGATTCACGGATCGGAACAATAAGCCCCAGCACCAGTGCAGGCGCCCCGACAATAGAGACCAGCCAGGCAAGCGTCGTCTTGGGGCTGGCTATTGCGTCGCCGAGTTTCGTAAGGCAATAACTGACAAGTGTCAGAGTGAAGCTCTGTGGCGCCTCTCGACATGCTTCGTCACCGATTTCTTCGCAAAGGCGCGCATCCTCGTCGTTGGTCAGCAGATTATAAACGGAGTCGGAGACTCGCATCGCAGTGCCCGGCATCTCTTTTGAATTTTCACCGTATCGCAAATCCGCAGAGAATCGTAGAGAATGACGTTCGAGCCCTAGTATCTCGGAAAGCCAAGTCGTTAAGGCCAGCTGAAATGAACGAACTCTGGAATTACGTTCTTATTTCAATGCCGGGCGGTCAATCACTGACTGTGGGGAAAATTGTCGCGGTCGTATTGCTGCTAATAGGTGGCTACCTCATTAGCCGGTTCATCGGCTATCTGCTGGGTCAGCGACTCGAATCTACGCGCTTGCGCCCCGACGTTGCTCACACCATAAAGCGCGTCGCGTTCTTCACGCTCCTTGTCCTTGTGATCTTGACAGCACTGAGCTTGCTCGGTGTGCCGCTGACGGCGTTTGCCTTTGCAACCGGCGCAATTGCTATTGGCGTCGGTTTCGGTGCGCAGAACATCATCAACAACTTTATCAGTGGCTGGATCTTGATGGCAGAGCGTCCGATCCGAATCGGCGATTTTGTGGAAATCGACAACACCATGGGAACCGTCGAACTTATCGGAAATCGCTCGACGCGAATTCGTCGCATTGATGGCGTACACCTGCTTGTCCCCAATAGCAGACTCCTGGAACAAACGGTTGTTAACTGGACTCTGGTCGACAAAGAGATCCGTACGATGGTACGCGTTGGCGTCGAGTATGGCTCGCCCGTTCAACGTGTAGCCGAGTTGATTCTGGAGGCCGTACGGGCCCAGCCGGAGTCCAAAGATGAGCCTGCCCCGACTGTCGTGTTCGAGGACTTCGGCGACAGTGCGTTGATATTTGATTCGTATTTCTGGTGCGAAGTCGGCGGTGAAAAACTGCTTCGTGATATCAGAAGTGAGATTCGATTTCGGATAACCGACATGTTTGCCGAAAGCGGAATCACGATCGCGTTCCCACAGCGCGATGTTCACCTGGACTCGAAGGGGCCGTTGGAAGTTCGGGTTTCCAATTCTGATGGGAAAGACGCATGACCGACACGAAGCCCGCGTTCCTGTACTGCGGCATTCTGGACGGCCAGGGTGGCGCGAGCGAGATCGCCACCCCGTCAGAATGGTCTGAAGAGAGGGGAACCCTCTGGATTCACCTCGATGTCCACGATGACAGATCACGAGAGTGGCTCGAGAGTGCAAGCGACCTTGACCCGACGATTGTTGATACGCTGCTGGCTGACGAAACGCGACCCCGCTCATTAGCGACGGAATCCGGCCTGCTCGTGGTCCTGCGCGGCGTGAATACAAATCCAGGGAGCGACCCCGAAGACATGGTCTCGATTCGCCTCTGGATAGAAGGCAACCGCATCATCAGCACGCGCCGCCGCAAGTTGCTCTCAGTAACTGACCTGCGAGAGTCCTTACACCGGGGCACCGGACCCACGTCGTCCGGCCAGTTCCTCTGTGCTCTCATTGCGCGGCTCGCCGACCGTATCGGTGACTTCATTGATGATATTGAGGCCCGCGTGGGACAAGCCGAGGAAAGCATGGACGACGTTGAGCAGACCGAGTTTCGTCACACGATTACCACGCTGCGCCAACAGGTCGCGTTGGTTCGCCGTTATCTTGCCCCCCAGCGAGACGCGCTCGATCGGCTATACAAGCAGCCCGGAGGATGGCTTTCGGACGCTGACAATCGTGACCTACGCGACGAGGCAGATCGAATCACACGCTATCTCGAGGACCTGGATCTCGCGCGTGAGCGAACGATGGTATTGCGCGAGGAATTCCTGGGCCAGCTGGCTCAGGAGCAAAACTCGCGCATGTACGTGCTTTCAGTGGTTGCTGCAGTGTTTCTGCCATTGACGTTTATCACCGGGCTGCTGGGCATGAACGTCGGCGGCGTCCCGGGCCTCGATAGTCCTCGAGGTTTTCTGGCATCGCTCGCGCTTATGGTTGTTTCAGGTATTGGGTTGCTTGCATTTTTTCGGACTAAGAAGTGGCTGTAGCGCGGCCCGAGAAAAAGCTCATTTGCCCCACGCCTGCTCCTGGTCACACCGCTGTTGGCTAACGGGCGCAGCGGCCGAATTGTGCGTCACGGGTGTTGTTGACCCTAATATCAGTCTATCCGCAACGATGGCGACAGGGCCCTGCGATGTGGATGGACGTGAGCTTCTGCCCCGCTTTGGCGAGGCTTTTTCCTATGACGACTGTCTGGTTATGGCCGTAAGCAGAAACTGACGCTTCGTACAGGGTGGACAATCGAATGACCGCAGCAGTCCGAAAGCGACCGCAGCTGAATCGACCCGGCTACTGCTCGGACGAGGTGAGCAGAATCGCCGGATCCACAGCCGTACCGTTCAGATAGGTGCCAAAGTGCAGGTGCGCGCCGGTGACGCGGCCGGTCTTGCCGACTTCGCCGAGGATGTCGCCGGCTTGTAGCTGTTCGCCTTCCTCGACGCCGATCACGCTCAGGTGGCAATACAGGCTGATCAGCCCCTGGCCGTGGTCGACTATGACGGTCTGGCCGTTGAAGTAGTAGTCGCCGGTCGCCACAACCTCGCCAGCTAGTGGCGTTTTGATCGGCGTTCCCACAACGGCGGCGATGTCCATGCCCTTGTGCGGGGCTCTGGGTTCCTCGTTGAAGAAACGACGCAGTCCGAAGCTCGAGCTACGGCGGCCGTCGACCGGGGCGATCATGCGAATGCTCTCGATCGGAGCATCGACGAATCGGTTCAGCGCGGCGTCGATGATCTTTCTTTCGCGGCCGATGCGATCGAGGCTCGCCTGGCTCAGTTCCACGTACTTTCTATCCACATTCAGTCGCTGCTCGACGTAGGTGTGTTCGTGGACCGCGACTGTTCGACGCTCACCGCCGACGTCGACCTCGATGGAGCCCGGCTGCGTGTCTAAAGATATACCGACCGCGGCGATCCAGCGGCCGTCATCTTGCATTGTCAGAACCGGCTTACCGCTGTAACGCACACGGGGATGCTCCTCGGTCGCCGCCCCGATATCGATCATCGCGATGCCGCCGGGCCGGGCGTCGTTGGCAAGCGCAGCTGTGCTGGCTGCGATCATTCCCAGGAGGGCGAGAGCGATTCGTATCATGACTTGTCCGTCACCTTTGCGGTCAACGTGCCGTTCGCGAGCCGCGCCTCGATCGTGTCGCCTTTCCTGACCTTCTTCGTATCCAGCAACGCTTTGCCGGTCTTGGGTTCCGTGACGATCGCGTAGCCGCGATTCAGCGTGGCGAGCGGGCTGACAGAATGCAGCGCACGCGCGGCCAGCTCTGTCCGGTGATTCCGGTCAGACAGGAACGTCGCGACCGCGGTGACGGCGCGCCGATGCAGTGCGTCGAGGCGACCGCTGAATTTCTCCACACGGACCGCCGGGGAGAGTTGCATCAGCGTGGCACGCAGCGACTGCAGATGCTGCGACTTGTCGTTCAGGTGTTCGCGGACGCCGGAGCGCAGTCTAGCCCTCAGTTCGCGAAGCAGGTCGGACTGATTCCTGAGGCGCGCCATCGGGCTCGCGCCGATGAGGCGTCGCTGCAGCCAGTCCAGCGACTGGGCACGGTCCTCGAGTGTTCGCTGACCGTTCCTCACGATGCGATCGCCCAGCACGTCGAAGCGGCGGATCCAGTCCTCCTGGTCGGGCACGACAAGCTCTGCCGCTCCGGATGGCGTCGGCGCTCGAACGTCGGCGACGAAGTCCGCGATCGTGAAGTCGACCTCGTGGCCGACCGCGCTGACCACCGGAATGTCCGAATCGACAATACGCCGGGCCAGCCTCTCGTCGTTGAACGCCCAAAGGTCCTCGAGCGAGCCGCCGCCGCGACCGACGATCAGCACGTCGCACTCATTCCGTTCATTCGCGGTATCCAGCGCAGCAACGAGCTCGCCCGGCGCCGCGTCGCCCTGGACCGCAGCCGGGTAGATCACGACCGGGATTAGAGGGAAGCGTCGCCCCAGGACACTGAGAATATCGCGGACGGCCGCGCCGCTCGGAGACGTAATGACGCCGATTCGCCCGGGCAGGGCAGGGATCGGACGTTTTCGCTCCTCGTCGAACAGACCCTCGGCGGCAAGCTTGTTCTTCAGGCGCTCGTATTGTCTTTTCAGGATGCCTTCGCCGGCCGGCTCGACCTGTTCGACGATCAGCTGATAGTCGCCGCGGGCCTCGTACAGGCTGACCTTGGCGTAGACGAGCACCTGGTCGCCGTCCTTCAGCCGTATCGTCGGCCCGCGCTGGCGCTGGCGGAAGAAAGCCGCGGCCACCTGGGCGCCACTGTCCTTCAGTCGAAAGTACACGTGGCCCGATGCGGGCCTCGCCAGGTTGGATATCTCGCCTTCGACCCAGACTCGCGCGAGGCCTGATTCCAGAAGCCTCTTGGCCTGCCGGTTCAGCTGGCTGACGGTGACGGGTTGGCGCGATTCAGACATGGGCCCGAGTATACCGACGCACATCGGCGTTTACCCGCAAATGCAAGCCGCGTAAACTTGGCCGATTAACCTCTAGCAAACGTGAACCGACTCATGCGCATAGCCAAGGAAGCTCTCACTTTCGACGATGTCCTGCTGCAGCCCGGTTACTCCGAGGTTCTGCCTCGCGAGGTCGATCTCGGCACGCGGCTGACGAAAGAAATCACGCTCAACATTCCGATCCTGTCCGCCGCGATGGACACGGTCACCGAGGGACGCCTCGCCATTGCCCTGGCGCAGGAGGGCGGTATTGGCATCGTCCACAAGAACATGACGATCGAACAGCAGGCCCAGCAGGTTGCGTCGGTCAAGAAGTTCGAAAGTGGCATCGTTCGGGACCCGATCACGGTGCCGCCGGATATGACGATCCGCGACGTCCTCGCGCTGACACGGTCGAAGGGCATCTCCGGCGTACCCGTCGTCGAAGACGACCAGACCGTTGGCATCGTGACGAACCGGGACCTTCGCTTCGAGAAGACGCTGGACCAGCCTGTGGCCAACGCGATGACGCCGAAAGACAAGCTCGTGACCGTAGGCGAGGATGCCGATGAGGACGAGGTCCTGTCACTGCTGCACCAGCACCGCATCGAGAAGGTACTGGTTGTGGACAAGGACTTCCGTCTGCGTGGCATGATCACCGCGAAGGACTTCCAGAAGGCGGAGGATTTCCCCCGTGCCTGCAAGGACAGTTCCGGCGCGTTGCGTGTCGGCGCCGCCGTTGGCACCAGCTACGATACGGACGACCGGGTTGAGGCACTGGTGGCTGCCGGCGTCGACGTCGTCGTTGTCGATACCTCGCACGGATTCTCGAAAGGCGTTCTGGACCGTGTCAGCAGGATCAAACAGGCGCATCCGGACCTGCAGGTCCTCGGCGGCAACATCGTGACAGGCGACGCGGCACTGGCGCTCGTCGAAGCGGGCGCCGATGGCGTCAAGGTGGGCATCGGGCCAGGGTCGATCTGCACGACACGCGTCGTCGCCGGTGTCGGCGTGCCGCAGATATCTGCTGTGGCCGAAGTTGCCGCAGCGCTCGAGCCGAAAGGCATTCCCTTCATCGCGGACGGCGGCATTCGCTACTCCGGCGATATCGCGAAGGCGCTGGTCGCCGGCGCCTACTCGGTCATGATCGGCGGGCTGTTCGCCGGCACCGAGGAGTCGCCCGGCGAAGTCGAGCTGTACCAGGGTCGCTCCTACAAGTCTTACCGCGGCATGGGTTCTATCGGCGCCATGGGACAGGCGCAAGGCTCCTCCGACCGCTACTTCCAGGACGCCACTGAGGAACTGGAGAAGCTGGTCCCGGAAGGCATCGAGGGCCGCGTTGCTTACAAGGGCGGCCTCGTCGCGATTGTTCACCAGCTCATCGGCGGCATCCGTGCGGCGATGGGTTACACCGGTTGCTCGTCCATCGAAGAGATGCGCAATCGCCCCGAGTTCGTTCGCATTACCAGCGCCGGAATGCGCGAGTCGCACGTCCACGACGTGACCATCACGAAGGAAGCTCCCAATTACCGCAGCAACTGAAGCAGCGAGTCCCCCGACTCGCCCTGACATCCACGCCCACCGGCTGTTGATCCTCGACTTTGGCAGCCAATACACGCAGCTGATCGCCCGCCGCGTGCGCGAGTGCGGCGTTTACTCTGAAATTCTGCCCTGGGACATCGACGAGGAGCGCATCCGCGGCTTCGGCGCCAGCGGCGTGATCCTGTCCGGCGGACCCGAGTCCGTCACGCTGGACGAGCCGCCGAAGGTCCAGCCCTGTGTGTTCGAACTCGGTGTGCCGGTGCTCGGCATCTGCTACGGCATGCAGACGATGGCGGCGGAGCTGGGCGGGGAGGTCGCATCGTCCAGCCACCGGGAATTCGGCTACGCCGAGGTTTCACCGTCGAGTGGCGCCTTGCTCGAGGGTCTGTCCGATACCGACGAGGGCCCTCCGCATCTCAAGGTCTGGATGAGCCACGGCGACCGCGTCGAGGCGCTGCCTCCGGGCTTTCGGGCGATCGCGAGCAGTCGCAACGCGCCGCTAGCCGCGATGGAGGACCCCGAACGCCAGTACTACGGCGTACAGTTCCATCCGGAAGTCACGCATACGCTCAGGGGCAAAGAGATTCTGAGCCGTTTCGTGCACGAGATATGCCATTGCCCAGGCGACTGGAATGCCGGGAACATCGTCGCTGACGCTATCGACACCGTGCGCAACCAGGTGGGCGACGGCAAGGTACTGCTCGGACTGTCCGGCGGCGTCGACTCGTCGGTCGTGGCCGCGCTGCTGCACGAGGCGATCAGCGACCAGCTCGTCTGCGTCTTCGTCGACCACGGCCTGTTGCGCCATCATGAGGGCGACCAGGTCATGGACACGTTCGCCGAGCACTTGGGCGTCAACGTCATTCGAGTCAATGCGGCGGATCGATTCTTCGCGGCGCTCGAGGGCGTGTCCGACCCGGAAGAGAAGCGCAAGATTATCGGCCGCGAGTTCATCGAGGTCTTCGACGAAGAGGCGCATCGCCTCGAAGGCATCGAGTGGCTCGCGCAGGGCACGATTTATCCGGACGTCATCGAGTCCGCGGGGGCGTCTACCGGCAAGGCACACGTCATCAAGTCCCACCACAACGTCGGTGGACTGCCCGAGACGATGCGCATGCAGCTCGTCGAACCGCTGCGCGAGTTGTTCAAGGACGAGGTCAGGAAGATCGGCGTGGAGCTCGGTCTCCCGCGCGAGATGGTGTACCGGCATCCGTTCCCGGGCCCGGGGCTCGGCGTGCGCATCCTCGGCGAGGTCAGGCGCGAGTTTGCCGAGTTGCTGCAGCTCGCCGACGATATCTTCATCGAGGAACTCCGCGCGCACGACCTGTACGACACTGTCAGCCAGGCCTTTGCCGTGTTCCTGCCGGTGCGTTCGGTCGGTGTCATGGGTGACGGGCGGCGCTATGACTACGTGATCGCGCTCAGGGCCGTCGAGACGATCGACTTCATGACGGCACGCTGGGCGCACCTGCCGTATGATTTCCTCGAGCACGTCTCGCTTCGCATCATCAACGAGGTGGACGGCATCTCCCGCGTCACCTACGACATCTCAGGCAAGCCACCCGCGACGATCGAGTGGGAGTAGCGTGGGCTGGTCGGAAACAGACCGCGACTTCATGCAGGCGGCCATCGACGAGGCGCGTGCGGCACACGAGGCCGGCGAGGTGCCGGTTGGGGCTGTGCTGGTTTACGAGGGGCAGGTAGCCGGCAGGGCCGGCAACCGGACTATCACCGACAGCGATCCGTCGGCTCACGCCGAGATACTGGCAATTCGAGAGGCCGCCGCCGCAATCGGCAATCACCGCCTGAACGGCTCCACGCTCTACGTCACCCTGGAACCATGCCCGATGTGCGCCAGTGCCATCAGCCAGGCGCGCGTCCAGCGCGTCGTATTCGGCGCCTACGATGACAAGGCGGGGGCGTATGGCAGCGCGGTTGATATGACGGAGAGTCCGGCGCTGAACCACCGCTCGGAAGTCAATGGTGGGGTCATGGCGGACGACATAGCCGCGATGCTCAAGTCGTTCTTCGAATCCCGCCGCTAACCCGGGAATCGCTCAGATACTCGGGCTAAGCGGTATCGGTCGCGTCCTCGGTATCACCGGTCGCTGTCTCGACGCTGTCTTCCAGCTCTTCGTCGGATGGCAGGGTGTCGATCTTGTCTGCCTCTTCGTTCGCGGTCAGCCATTTCAGGATGTTGTAGTAGCTGCGGATGTTGTTGACGTAGAGCACAGGCTCCCAGCCCCTGGCATAGCCGTAAGGCACCCGGCTGTACCATTTGCGCTGCGAGAGCAGCGGCAGCGCTTCGCTGACGTCAATCCACGTATCGCGGTCGCCGCCGCGCCACTCAGCGATCTGCTGCGCATCCTTCAAGTGG
This sequence comes from Woeseiaceae bacterium, assembly GCA_030065915.1. GTDB lineage: Bacteria > Pseudomonadota > Gammaproteobacteria > Steroidobacterales > Woeseiaceae > UBA1847. Next base: position 77,128 of record JASJCQ010000018.1, on the reverse strand, counting down.
TAGAAACCGACGTTATAGGCCGCCAGCGCCATCCAGGTGCGGTCGGGTTCAGGGACTGAATCGGCGACGCGCTCGGTTTGACGCGCGTAAAACTCCGCGCCGCCAAAAATGCTGTTCCTGGGATCGACCCGATTGTCGATTCCGAGGTATTCAGCCGTATCCTGCGTCAGCATCATGATGCCCCGCACGCCGGTCGGCGATACGGCTGACGGCCGCCAGTGCGACTCCTGGTAGCCGATGGCCGCGAGCAGACGCCAGTCGACGCCCCAGCGATCGCCGGCTTCCTCGAACATCGCCCGGTACTGTGGCAGCCGGCTTTCGTAGTGGCGAATGAAGCTGCGAGTACCGACATAGTCGAACTCGTCCGTATGCCCGTAGTAGCGGTCGTGCACGCGCGCAATCAGGCCATTCCGCTTTGCCCGGATCAGGAAATCGTCGGCACGGGCGAGCAGGCTGTCGCCGCGATCCCTGGGGAAGGCCCATGCGATCGGATCGTCCAACTCCAGGTCGAGTGCTACCCGCAAGTCTGGGTGGAAGTGTCGCTGGATGTTGAATTCTGTGCTGTCGGAAATCGTCAGGTCGAGGTCCCCAATGGCGACGGCAGCGAGCAGCTCGGTGACCTCGGCATCCGCGTTCTCACGCCATTCGAGTTCCGGGTACAGCGTCTTCAGCGATGACAGCACTTCGACGTGGCTGCTGCCCGCCATGACCTCGATCTCTCGCCCGACAACGTCTTCCATGCTGCGGGGTTTGCCCGTACCCAGTTTGTAGATCAGGTGCATGTCCACGCGGTCGTAAGGGAAGCCGAAGTTCAGGTAGGCCTCGCGAGGCGCGGTGATCGACAGGCCGGCGGCAGCCATGTGCGCATCGCCGTTCAGAACGGTAGGTACGATCTCCGAGACGCTTTCGACATCGATGATCTCGAGTTCGACGCCCAGGTCGTCGGCGAATCGGCTGAACAGGTCGTACTCGGGGCCGCGCGGACCGTCAGGCCCCTCGTAGTAGGAAACGGGGCTGTTTCTCGTGACGACACGCAACTTGCCCAGGTCGTAAACCTGCTCGAGCAAGGGCGGCGGCTGGGAGCAAGTCCCGATCAGCGCCGCCAGGATCATGATGCTTAAGATTCGCATACAACTCCGGCGAGAAGCTGTCGTCAAAGTCCGACATTATCCCATGCGAATCGTGCGAAAGGGCGCTTGACACGACTTAAATTAAGGCGGTTCTGGAAGCCGATTTGGGGCCCGGGATCAGTTCTTTGGCGTCAGTTTCAGCAAGCGACCGCCGGTCTGGTCCTCGAGCAACCACACGGCACCGTCTGGGCCTTGCTCCACCGAACGGATGCGTTTGCCCATGTCGTACCGGGCCTTCTCTTTGGCTGAGTCGCCAGACAGTTCGACCAACACCAGTGCCTGCGATGAAAGGCCTGCGATCAGTGCGTGCCCCTTCCACTCGGGGAACACGTCAGCCGTGTAAATCTCGAGGTTTCCTGGCGAGATGACCGGCGTCCACCACACCTTCGGTTCCTCGAATTCCGGCCGCGTGTCGTGGTCGGGAATGTCCCTGCCGCTGTAATGGCGGCCGTTCGACACGATCGGGTATCCATAGTTGGCTCCACGGATGACGAGGTTCAATTCGTCGCCGCCGCGCGGACCCATTTCGACGTTCCAGAGCTGGCCGGACATGTCGAAGTCGAAGCCCAGCGGATTCCGGTGGCCCGACGACCAGATCTCGGCCGTGACGCCGCCCTGGTCTTCAAACGGGTTGCCCGCCGCAGCCGTGCCGTCGTCGTTCAGTCGGAGGATCTTGCCCATAGAGCTCTGCATGTCCTGGGACGGATCGAATTTCTGGCGGTCGCCATTGGTCACCCACAGGAAGCCCTCGTCGTCGAACAGCATCCGGTGTCCATAGTGCCCTTTGCCGGTCACCTTCGGAACCTGCCGCCAGATGATCTCTGTGCCCGTTAGCTCAAGCGCATCGAGGTCCAGCGTGCTTCGCGAGATCGCAGCGCCACGCGTGTTGTCGTCTCCCGCTTCTGCGAAGCTCAGGTAGACCATCCCGTTCTCGGCAAATGACGGGTGCAGCGCGACGTCGCCGAGCCCGCCCTGGCCACCGTAGTCGACGGCCGGCACGCCAGCGATTTCGGCCTTTTCTCCGCTTTCGGATACGACAAACGCCTGGCCGGATTTCTCGGTCACCAGCATGCGACCGTCCGGCAGGAAGGCCATGGCCCAGGGTTCGTTGAATGATGTGATTTCAGTCGTCTTAAACGGCGGCTCGCTTGCCGCGGGTTCACAAGCCACAAGACACAGGGCTGTCGCGATCAGGATCAGTTGTCGCATACAATCATTCCGGAAGCGTTGAGAGAATTGGCGTGAAACATAGCAAATTAGACCACTAAAACCGGCGCAAGTTACAAAAACATACACCCTAAAGCTCCGGGTCGGTCGGGCCGATATATGTTTTAGTGTTGAGGCTGTTAAACGCAGCACTAATGAGCAGATTCCGACCCCGTTCTTGAGCGCAGATGTCCGATACCTCACCCGATTACTACGAGATACTTCATGTGCACCCCGAGGCGCCGGAGGCCGTCATTCGGGCCAGCTACCGTGCGCTGATGCAGAAGCTCAGGATGCATCCGGATCTTGGAGGGGACGCGGAGATCGCGGCCAGGATCAACGAGGCCTACGCGGTCCTGACCGACACCGAGCGTCGCGCGTCTTACGATGCGACGCGCGAGGCGCAGGAGTCCCTGGGTCAAACGGTGGATGCAACCGATGCGGACGCCGCACTGGGCGATACGACGTCCAGTCTCGTACAGCCTCGCAATCCGCTCCGGGAATGCGTGTTCTGCGTCACGCCGCACGGCTATGGGAGCGCCATCCTGCCCGATGCCATCTGCGTGTCCTGCAAGAGCCCGCTGGCGCTGGTTGAGCCACGGCGATTCGAGCAGTCCGACCAGCGCGCCGTGTCGAGGATCAATAGCAAACTCGATGTCCGCTTTTTCACCGAGTGGCCACAGGCGCGACCGCACCAAGGCATTACCGGTGATGTCTCCCTCAATGGCATGCGGCTGATTACGAGTCGCCCGCTGGACGTCGGCAACGTCATCAAGTTGCAGTGCGACGTTCTCGAGGCAATTGCGGTCGTCAAGAACAGCACGCTGCAGCGCCGGGGTCTGGGCCTGGACTATGCCGTGGGGCTGTCGTTCATTACCCTGCGTTTTGACCGTTCGCTGGGTGGTTTCGTCTCACAGAAGGCCTGATACAAGCTGTTACGAGCTTCGATCGACTCAATCACGGAAGCGGCGATCGAATCCTTTATACTGCCTGACGTTCTAAAGACACCCGGAAACCGACATGCGTATCGACGCGATCACCATCGGCGATAATCCGCCAGACGACATCAACGTCATTATCGAAGTACCGGTCGGCGGCCAGCCGATCAAGTACGAGCTGGACAAGGACGCGGGTACGCTCGTTGTCGATCGCTTCCTGTACACGCCGATGTCATACCCGGGCAACTACGGTTTCGTTCCACACACCTTGTCGGAGGACGGTGATCCGATCGACGTGCTCGTCTGCAACACGCGCGCTCTGGCGCCGGCCTGCGTCATCAATGTTCGTCCTATCGGTGTACTGATCATGGAAGACAATGCCGGACAGGACGAGAAGATCATGGCCGTCCCGACGCCTGCGCTTTCGCGGCGCTATGACCAGGTCAAGGACTACTCCGACCTTCCCGACATCACGCTGCAGCAGGTCGAGCATTTCTTCGAGCACTACAAGGACCTCGAACCCGGAAAGTGGGTCAAGATCAGCGGCTGGCAGGGCATCGACACGGCGAAACGCATGATCGTCGAGGCCATCGAGCGCGCCAAAGCGTCCTGACGGGCCTTCGAATCAGGCGGCCGCCTTTCACGCAGGCGCCCGGCCTGACACGGTACGCGGTCGTTGCGGCCTCTCAGGAACCGTTGGCGTCCTTTACCGGTTCATCGATGTGCGGTTCGCGCCTGTCGTGCGCCCAACGATTGATCGGCTCGATGTAATCCCCGGTGATACTGCGCATCGTGGTCTTCAATTCCTGCCACTGTGTCGTCAGGTCATCCAGTCGGATACGCATGCCCTCGGTGACCGGCGCGCCGGAATTGTCGATCGTGTCCATCAGGTAGCGCAGCTGTCCATCGAGCATGGTCGCCCAGGCGTCTTCATCCTCATAGGTCTCGAACTTGAGCTGGGTTATCTTCTCTTCCCACGCGTCGATGCCGGCGACAGCCTGCTTACCGAGCGAATGCAGGTTGTCGTCGTCGTGCTGCGACATCAGGTCTCCGATCTGTTCGCGAGCCCGGCGCGCATCGTCCAGGGTCTGCAAGGCTTCGGACAGCAGGGCCTTTACGGTCGTCAGCGTCTGTGCCCAGTCTTCGATGTCTGCCTCGCTGGCGAATGAACGCGGATCCTTCGTAACCGCAAAGGACGCCTCGCTGGTCGCGTCACCGAGGGTCAGTCGTGCCGTGTATGTTCCGGGCGCGATGCTCGGGCCGTTGTAGCCGGCGTTCAGCAGTAGGTTGTCTATGCAGGGCACATCGTCGGACCGCATGTTCCAGCCCCACTTGTTGAAGCCCTGTTCCAACGGCGCGTATTTGTGTTCGATTGGCTTCCTCGGATCCTCGTTACCTTTTTCGCAACGCTCCTGGTCACCTTCCTTGCTAAACATCGTTCGTACCACCGTGCCACTCGCGTCGAGAATCTCGATCGTCAGTTTCGCGTCGTCGCCGACCTCGTCACGAATGTAATAGAACAGCGGCACATCGGCTGGCGGGTTGGCGCCCTCGAAGTCGCGTGGCTTGCCACGCGGTTTTCCCATTGCCCAGGCCGGCGGCGTGTACAGATGCAACGCTTTGTCGGCAAGTTCGTTGGACGCCTGGCGAACGGCCCAAAGGTCGTCGAGCACCCAGAACGATCGCCCCTGTGTCGCTACCGCCAGGCCGTCTGGGCGTGCGCGAAGGTCCGTAATCGGAACAGCGGGCAGGTTCAGATCGAACGGCTGCCAATCGTCGCCATCGTTGAACGAGATGAACATGCCTTTCTCCGTACCTGCGTAGAGCAAACCTTTGACGACCGGATCTTCGCGAACCACGCGGACGAATGAACCTTCTGGCAATCCGCTATCGATGCGCTTCCAGCTGCCGCCGTGATTGGTCGTCTTGTAGATATAGGGTTTGAAGTCGTTGAGCTTGTAGCCGGTAACGGCGAGGTACGCCGTACCTTCGGCATGCGGCGACAGTTCGATCGTATTGATCATCGCCTCGCCACGATGCCGCGGCGAAATATCCGCCCAGTTCTTCCCGCCGTCACGCGTAATGTGAACGAGCCCGTCGTCGGCACCGACCCAGATCGTGCCTTCTTCGTTTTCGCTTTCCTCGAGCGAGAGTATCGTGTGGTAGAACTCGGCGCCGACGTTCTCCGGAGTCAGGGGACCGCCGTTGCGGCCCATGTTTTCAGGCTTGTTGCGCGTCAGATCGGGGCTGATTTCTTCCCAGTTCAGCCCGCGATCGGTGCTCTTCAGCAGAAACTGCGTGCCGTAGTAGATCGTCGAGTGATCGTGTGGGCTCGTTATGACGGGCGAATTCCAGTTGGCCCGGTACTTGAGATCCTTCGAGTCCATGCCATACACCAGTTCCGGGTACGGGATGATGGAGCGCTTCTTCTTATTGTCGTTGTTGTACTCCGTCAGTGTGCCGTTGATCGTCGTCGCATAGACGAGCGTCGGATCGTCCGGGTCGAATGCAATGTGTGCGCTCTCGCCGCCACCCACTGCGTGGTAATCGTCGACGCCGATCCCGCCATCCCACGCATAGCTCGCGATGGATACCGTCGTATTGTCCTGCTGGCCTGCGTAGAGACGATACGGGTCCTGGTTGTCGGTAATGACCCGGTAAAACTGTGCGGTCGGCTGGTTGTAGATCGAACTCCAGGTCTTGCCGCCGTCGAACGTGACATTCGCGCCGCCGTCGTTCGCGTTGATGAGGTTGTCGCCGTTCTCCGGGTTGAACCATAGGTCATGGTGATCGCCGTGAGGCGCATCCACCTGTTCCCAGTCCTCGCCGCCGTTCACGGACTTGTAAAGGCGCGTGTTAAGCGCCCAGACCGTATCGGCGTCGGTCTGGTCGACGGCGATGTGGATGTAATACCAGGCGCGCGACCAGAGCGCGCGGTGACCGTTGATCAGCTTCCAGTTCTCGCCATAGTCCTCGCTGCGCCACACGCCGCCTTGACCCGGGCCCGCTTCGATCATCGCGTAGACGCGCGCAGGATTGTCCGCGGAAACGGCGATACCGGTCTTTCCAACCAGGTCCGGCAAGCCGCCCTCGAGCTTCTCCCAGGAATCCCCTGCGTCAACGCTCTTGTAGATTCCGCCGCCTTCGCCACCGGACTTGATAAACCACGGCTTACGACCGTGGTGCCACATGCCGGCGTACAGTATCCGGGGATTGGTCGGGTCCATCGTGACGTCAGTTGCACCGGTGTCCGGGTTGACTTCGAGCACGAGCTCCCAGGTCTTGCCGCCGTCTGCGGTCCGGTACACGCCGCGCTCGGGGTTTGGCGCCCAGATCTGGCCCTGCACCGCGACATAGGCGAGATCGGGATCGGTTGGGTGAACCTGGATCCTGGCAATCTGCCCCGCCTCGGGCAGCCCCATGAACGTGAATGTCTTGCCGGCGTCTGTCGATTTCCAGAGTCCTTCACCCTGTGAGGTCGTAACACCGCGTATGGGTGATTCCCCCGTGCCGACGTAGATAACGTTGGGATCGGACGGCGCGACGGCGATTGCGCCAATCGTGCCCACCGGTATCTGCTCATCGGAGATATTCTCCCAGGTCTGGCCGCCGTTGGCGGTTCGCCAGAGGCCGCCACCGGTAGCGCCCATGTAATAGAGCTGGTCGTTGCCCGGCACGCCGTGAACGGCGGTAACGCGTCCGCCGCGCCACGGGCCGATCAATCGGTATTCGAGGCCATCGATGAGCTTTGCGTCGACAGGCTCGGCGGAAACGGCAGATGAGAACAGGATTGAGCCCAGCAAAAGGCCCAGGCTCGACATTGAGCGGCGCATAGGAATTCCCCGTTAGTCCGTGCGGGAATCAGTCTACGGGACCTCCCCGCCTGGCGCTATCGGGGACATTCGGCACAGAAGCGCGCGGGCCACCGGATCCGACGGTTGGCGGGTCAAAGCTCGTCGAAAAACCGCTCCTGGCGCCGTCTTTCTTCCGCCGACGGCATGCGGGTTGTCGCTGCCGCGAAGTTATCGTCGACGTGTCGAGCCTTCGTCATTCCCGGAATCGCGACCGTCGCGGCCGGATGAGACAGTGCGTACTTCAACAGGAACTGGGCCCAGCTCTCGCAGCCAAACTCCTTCGCCCAGTCGGGGATCTGCTTCGAGGCAACCGCCCGGAACAGGCGCCCACCGCCGAAAGCGCGATTGATGATGACGCCGATGCCGCGGTCGGCAGCCAGCGGCATCAGCCGTTCGGCCGATTCACGTTGCTCGAGCGAGTAATTGAGTTGTACGAAGTCCAGATCGTGCTTGGCGAGGATCTTCTCGAGTTCCGCGTACTGAGAGCTCCGTGACGTCGTAATGCCGGTGTAGCGAGCACGGCCAGACCGCTTCCATTCTTCCAGCAGCGGCAGCGACGTCTGCCAGCCGCGCAGGTTGTGAATCTGCATCAGGTCAAAGGTCCCGGACTTGAGCTTCTCATGCGACGACAACATTTGCGTGCGTGCGCTCTCGGCGGAGTTCTTGTCGACTTTCGTGGCCAGGAAGACATCCTTGCGCATGCCGAGTTCGGCGATCAGGTCGCCGAGCACGGACTCCGACGTTCGGTACATCGGCGCCGTGTCGATCATTCCGCCGCCCCACGCGCGGAATCGTTGCAGCGACTCCCGCAGCGGCGCTCGAGCTTCGTCGCTTTCGTCGACGCCATATCGATTCGTGCCGAGCCCGATAATCGGGATTTCCTCGCCGGTCGACGGTATGGCCCGCTTCGCGACCTCGGAAGCGGCCGCGCTCGACAGGCGCATAGAACCCAGCGCGGCGGCGCCCAGTGCTGAAAGTGTGAAAGTTCGACGATCCATGTTTCTTCTTCTCCGGTTGTTCCACGCCAACGAGGCACTGCGTTGTACAGAGCAGATGGCGAGCTCTATTATGCAGCTTCGCAAGCAACGATTCGCCACTATGCCCGGACTCTACTTCGAAGAATTCGCTGTCGGACAGACGATCGAGCATCCGATTCGCAGGACAATCACCGAAGCGGACAACGTCATCTTCACGACGATGACGCACAATCCGGCGGCCCTGCATCTCGATGCCGAGTATATGAAGACGACCGAATACGGCCAACCGCTGATCAACAGTTGCCTGACACTCGGTTTGATGGTCGGCATTTCCGTCAACGACACGACGCACGGAACGGCCGTCGCCAATCTCGGCTGGGACGAGGTGCGCTTCCCGAAACCGCTCTTCCCCGGCGACACCATCCGCGTCGAGACCGAGGTCGCTGAGCTCAGGGAAAGCAAGTCGCGACCGGACAACGGCATCGTCGTGTTTATTCACCGCGCGTTCAACCAGCAGGATGAGCTCGTTGCCAGTTGCAGGCGAAGTACCTTGATGCTGAAGAAGGCGGGCTGATGCGCTGCCTGCTGTTTGTGCCGGCCGACAGCGAGCGCAAGCTGGCCAAGGCGGCGGACGTCACCGTCGACGCACTGATCCTCGATCTCGAAGATGCTGTCGCTGCGGATGCGCGACCAACGGCCCGTGCCATGGCGGCGGAGTTTGTCAGTGACAGGGACGACGCCTGGGTTCGGATCAACCCGCTGTCGACACCCGATGCAGAAAAGGACCTGGCGGCCGTCATTGCCAGCGGGCCAGCCGGCATTATCCTGCCGAAACCACAATCGGCGGACGATGCGGCTGCGCTGTCGGATCGACTCGATCGCCTCGAAGCGGAACACTCGATACCACCCGGCCAGACAAAGATCATCGCGCTGTGCACGGAAAGGGTTAAAGCGCTGTTTTCACTGGGCGGATACGCGGATGCAGGCCCACGGCTTGCGGGATTGTCGTGGGGTGCCGAGGACCTGAGTGCCGACGTTGGTGCCAGGGCGAATCGCGATGAACAGGGCAACTGGCTGCCACCCTACGAGTTGGCGCGATCCTTGTGCCTGTTTGCAGCGCATTCCGCTGAAGTTGCTGCCATCGATACGGTCTTTACTGATTTCCGCGACGAAACCGGTTTAGTACGTTACGCATCGAACGCGGCGCGTGACGGCTTCACCGGCATGCTGGCGATTCATCCCGGGCAGGTGGACATCATACAGTCTGCCTTTATGCCCGATGATGACGAGATAGCGCGGGCGAAGCGTATCGTTGAATTGTTCGAGGCGCATCCCGACGCGGGTGCGCTGTCGCTCGATGGGGTGATGCTAGACCGGCCGCATTTGATCCAGGCGCAGCGCATCGTTGCGCTGGCAGACAAGGAAGGGTAGGCGATGAAAGACATTTATCCGGTGGACAAGGCCGTCAGTGAACGGGCTCACATCAATGCCGATCGTTACGAGACAATGTACCGGGCCTCTGTCGAGGACAACGAAGCGTTCTGGGCAGAGCAGGCGAAGCGAATTGACTGGATGAAGCCGTTTACGGAGGTCAAGGACGTCTCGCTGGCCAAAGACGACCTGCACATTCGCTGGTTCGCCGATGGCACGTTGAACGTCTGCTACAACTGCGTCGACAGGCACCTGGAGACCAAGGCCGACGACGTCGCCATCATCTGGGAAGGCGACGATCCCGATCGGGACCTCAAGATTTCCTACCGCGAATTGCACCAGCGCGTCTGCCGCTTCGCCAACACACTCAAGGAACTGGGCGCCGGTAAGGGTGACCGGGTCACGATCTATATGCCGATGATTCCCGAAGCCGCGGTCGCGATGCTCGCCTGTGCTCGTATCGGCGCCGTGCATTCGGTTGTTTTCGGCGGATTCTCACCTGACGCGCTGGCCGGACGCATCGAAGACTGCAACTCGGAGATCCTGATTACGGCCGATGAAGGCCTGCGAGGCGGCAAGTCCGTTCCCCTGAAGGCCAATGTCGACGCGGCCGCTGAAAAGGCGCCGTCCCTGAAGAAGGTGCTCGTTGTTCGCAACACCGGTGCCGACACAGGCTGGGTCGACGGTCGCGATTTCTGGCTTCACGATCTCGAAGCCAACGTCAGCGACGACTGCCCCTGTGAGGAGATGAACGCGGAAGACCCGCTGTTCATCCTCTACACATCCGGCTCCACCGGCAAGCCGAAAGGCGTACTGCATACGACCGGCGGCTATCTCGTCTACGCAGCACTGACTCACGAGATCGTCTTCGACTACCACCCGGGCGATGTCTACTGGTGCACGGCCGACGTCGGCTGGGTCACAGGGCACAGCTACATCGTCTACGGTCCGCTGGCAAACGGCGCAATCACGTTGATGTTCGAAGGCGTCCCGAACTACCCGGACGCGTCGCGCTTCTGGCAGGTGTGCGACAAACACCAGGTGAACATCTGCTACACGGCGCCGACCGCGATTCGCGCATTGATGCGTGAGGGTGACGATCCGGTCAAGAAAACGTCGAGGAAGACGTTGAGACTACTGGGATCGGTCGGTGAACCCATCAATCCGGAAGCCTGGCTGTGGTACTACGAGGTCGTCGGTGACGGCCGGTGCCCGATCGTCGACACGTGGTGGCAGACGGAGACCGGCGGCATCCTGATCAGCCCGCTGCCGGGAGCGACAGCGTTAAAACCGGGTTCCGCAACGAAACCGCTGTTCGGCATCATGGCCGAGATCGTCGACCATGAAGGCGTGCCGAAAGAGGGCGAAGCCGCCGGCAACCTGGTCATTACCGACAGCTGGCCGGGCCAAATGCGTACGGTCTATGGTGACCATCAACGCTTCATCGATACGTATTTCTCGACCTTTGACGGCGTCTACTTCACTGGTGACGGCGCGCGGCGGGACGCCGATGGTTATTTCTGGATCACGGGCCGCGTCGATGATGTCCTGAACGTCTCCGGTCATCGCATGGGTACCGCCGAGATCGAGTCGGCGCTGGTATCGCATAAGGACGTCGCCGAGGCCGCCGTGGTCGGCTATCCGCATGACATCAAGGGGCAGGGCATCTACGCCTACGTAACACTGATGGAAGGCGTCGAGCCTGCCGACGAGTTGAGGAAGGAGCTGCAGACCTGGGTGCGGCAGGAGATCGGCCCGATCGCTAAGCCGGACCTGATTCAGTGGGCGCCCGGACTACCGAAGACACGGTCCGGCAAGATCATGCGGCGTATCCTGAGGAAAGTCGCCGCCAACGATTACGCCGAGCTGGGCGACACGTCGACGCTGGCCGACCCATCCGTCGTCGATGACCTGATCGAGAATCGCCAGAACAGACAGTGATCAGCCGGGGCGTCTGTCCGGGCTCGTGTATCGCCGGAAACGACGCTGATTGGCGAACGCTTCTATCCGGGGGCAGGGCCGGTCCGCCGTCCCAGGCGGGCCGGCTCGATTCGGTTCTAGCCGCCGGGATCGGGCGGCGTCGGATCGCGCCCGGTTCTCCGCCAGTCACTGTTCCCGGTCTGCCTCGGTGTGGTTGGCGCTCTGCATGACACCGGCATGCGCTTGCATGTAGTGGGGCCGCAGCGCCGTCATCCACTCTTCGAAGGTGTCGCCATCCGCCGTGGCGTCGCACAGGTCGCATTTGACCGTTTTCATATCTCGCTTCTCCGGGGTTGACGCCGTGCCGGACCTGCAAGACAGGATCAGCCGGCCACGGTCCTGATCATAGCAGTCAGCGGATCTAGCACTGGGGAGCGGCCGAATCGGCCGGAGCGAGGCTAGGCGGAGCGCTGCTCTTCCGGGTCCGGGAGTGACTCGAGCTCGGCGCTGATCTCCGGGTCGATCTCGTCGTTGCTGGGCTGAATGGCCTGTTCAGCGTTCTTGGGACCATAGTCCGCCGTCTTGTCGAATTCCGGACGGTTGGCATCGGCTACCTGCCGCTCATAGGCCCGGACGAAGTCTTCGGCAAGCATCTGCGGGAAGCGACCGCCACCCGTTTCTATCATGATCGGGTACAGCTCCTTGTAGAGCTGCCAGTACTTCTGCTCGCTGAGCATCTTGAAGCGGGGTTTCCGGTTGAGCGTGCGATCGAAGCTCTCGATCAGCTCTTCCGGGTCGAAGCGATCCGCGAAGTCCGCGAATGCCACCGTCATCGCCTCGAGAAACGCCTCCTGGTGCAGCAACAGGTCCTTGTTGATTTCACGAACCGCGTCTTTGGGCCCCAGGTATTCGCCCCCATCCTGTCCGACCAGTAGCTGCTTGATGGAGTCCTCGGTGTTCTGAGAGAGCTTCAGCGGGTTGTTGTGACGGGGCAGGACCATCGTCTGGTCCAGCTTGAAGGCCGCCTTGAGGTTCGCACGGTTGATCAGCAGCTTCTCGGAGCCCTTCACATACTCGCTCAGGACTTCGCCGGCGTTCTTCATGACCTGCCTCGCGTCCACCGACGGATGCAGATCATCGCGTTTGACACCCAGGCCTTCCAGGAAGGCATCAAGCAGGTCGTCGACGCCCACTTGGTCGGCGCCCACATCTAGAATCTGGTGCTTATCCGGCTGACTGGACCCGCGGGCGGGTACGGCTACGGGCTTTTTCGGCTTGCCGAAAAGCGCAGCCTCGAATTCCTCGTCGCCGGTGATCTCTTCCTCGTCCAGCATCTCGACGTCCGTCAGCGGTGAGATCATCGACGTCAGCCGCTCCATGTTGTCATGGTGCAACGTACGTTTTGGCTCGTCGGGGATATCGAAGTTCTCGCCGCCTTCTACCGTGACCTGAATCTTGAAGTCACCGAGGTGAAGCGTATCGCCGTTGAACAGGCGCCGAGTATTGCCTCTGCCGATCGGCGCATTCTCATGATTCACGTAGACGCCGTTCGAGCTCAGATCCGTGAGGTAGTAGATTCCGCCCCTGCAGTCCACCGCTGCATGCTTGCCGGAGATATACCGATCCGGGTCCGGCAGAATCCAGTCGTTGTGCAGCGAGCGGCCGATCGTCCCGCCCGCTTCCTGGAACACACGCACCGCGTCGTCGCCGACCAGATCACGGTGTTCGCTGACTATTTCGAGTTCTAGAGACATACGCGTATCACGTTCCGCCTGTCGCGGTTACTCCCGTCCACCGCACATACTGCGGTTATTGACCACATTGGACTGCCAAACAGTTCACATTATGGAAAAGCCATGGGAATTCATTCGCGAAATATCCCCTAAATGCCTGTTTTCGTTAAACTACAGCTTCTTGAGTTGGCGCCAGCATTCGGCAATGAGCAAACAGACACTCTTCAAGGTCATCTTTATGAGCCAGGGGCAGGTCTTCGAGATCTACGCCCGCAAGGTCGGTCATGGCGCGATGTTCGGCTTTGTCGAGGTTGAAGAGCTGGTCTTCGGCGAACGCAGTACGGTTGTCGTCGACCCGTCAGAAGAGAAGATCAAGTCGGAATTCGACAACGTGCGCCGGACCTACCTGCCGATGCACGCGATCGTCCGAATCGACGAGGTCGACAAGCAGGGCAAGAGCAAGATCAGCAAGATGGAAGGCAGCAACGTCTCGCAGTTCCCGATGCCAATCTACACACCGGGCGACAACAAGACCTGATCACTGACTGAGGACTTTTTTTCCGGCGATGGGTATCATCGCGCTTTCTCCGAAAAGGCTGCCGGTTTGTCCTCCCAAGAACTACCCATCTCGCCGCCCGTAGACATGCTGGAGCTACAGGGGCAGGCTGCGCTATCCGTCTTTCGCCTGTCCAAACTCGAACTCTCGATCAAACCTGCTTTTGCCGGTCTGCGTTCGCTGAGCGCCCGGTTCGTCTATTTCGCCGAGCTTGAGGCGCCGCTGAAGGAGGGCGACCGCGATCGACTGGAGGCTCTGCTGTTGTCGGGCGACGCAGCAGAGACATTGCCGTCAAACGCATTGCAGCGAATCGTTATCCCCCGGCCCGGCACGATCTCGCCCTGGTCCAGCAAGGCCACCGACATCACTCACGCCTGCGGCATAGAGGCGATTCGCCGGGTAGAGCGCGGAATCGTCTTTGCGGTTGCTTCCAAGACCGCGCCGACTGCCGGGGAGATCGCCGCCGTCGACAAGGCAATCTGCGATCGCATGACGGAGATCGTCGTCGACTCGGGCAGCGACGCCGTAGCCTTGTTCAGCACACACGCACCTGCGCCAGTCGTGACCGTGGAGCTGGGTGACGACGGCCATGGCGCCCTGGCGCGCGCCAACATCGAGCTCGGTCTCGCATTGTCCGATGACGAAGTCGAGTACCTGGTTCGTGCATATACAGAGCTCGGCCGAGATCCAACGGATGCCGAGCTGATGATGTTCGCGCAGGCAAACTCGGAGCACTGCCGACACAAGATCTTCAACGCCGACTGGGTCATTGACGGCCAGCCGCAGCCGGAGCGCCTGTTCGGAATGATTCGGACGACGACCGAGGCGAGCCCCGATGGCGTACTGTCCGCTTACTCCGACAATGCGGCGGTCATTGAGGGATTCGACGGCGATCGGCTGATGCCATTACCGGGCGAGCGGCGTTTCGAGTTTCTCAATGAGCCCGTACACATCCTGATGAAGGTCGAGACGCACAATCACCCGACCGCGATTTCACCGTTCCCGGGCGCCGCGACCGGTGCCGGCGGCGAGATACGCGACGAGGGTGCGACCGGCCTCGGTGCAAAACCCAAAGCGGGACTGGCCGGCTTTTCCGTGTCCCACCTCAGGATTCCGGACGGCGCCGAGCCCTGGGAGTCCGAATTTCCGCACCCGGACAGGATGGCGACGCCGCTCGACATTATGATCGAGGGACCAATAGGTGCCGCCGCGTTCAACAATGAGTTCGGGCGGCCGAACCTGGCCGGCTATTTTCGGACGTACGAGCACGCATTGCCCGAGTCGGCGCCGACCGAGATTCGCGGATACCACAAGCCAATCATGATCGCCGGCGGTGTCGGCAACGTCCGCGCCGAGCACGCGACGAAGATCGATGTTCCGGTGGGAGCCAGGGTCGTCGTTATCGGTGGACCCGCGATGCTGATCGGTCTCGGCGGCGGAGCGGCATCGAGCGTCGCCAGCGGCACGTCCAGCGAAGATCTGGATTTCGCATCGGTTCAGCGAGGCAACCCGGAAATGCAGCGCCGCGCCCAGGAAGTCATCGACCGCTGCTGGGCGATGGGCGAGTCGAATCCGATCATACTGATTCACGATGTCGGCGCGGGTGGCCTGTCGAACGCGGTGCCGGAGGCCGTGGATCATAGCCAGCACGGCGCGGACATCGAGTTGCGCAACGTGGCGAATGCGGAGCCGGGCATGTCGCCGATGGGCATCTGGTGCAACGAGGCACAGGAACGCTACGTCCTGATTGTCAGTTCGGATCGCATCGAGGAATTCGAGGCGCTGTGTGACCGCGAGCGTTGCCCGGTATCGGTCATAGGCACTCTGACCGACAACGGCCAGCTTTCGGTAAACGACTTCGAGTTCGACAACCATCCGGTCGACATGCCCATGCAGATGTTGCTGGGCAATCCGCCGAAGATGACGCGCGACGTTCAACGTATCGCAGAGCCGCATAACTCACTGGACCTCGACGGCGTTGAACTCGACGAGGCGATTCGACGTGTTCTCCGGTTCCCTGCCGTCGCGAGCAAAGGCTTCCTGATTCACATCGGCGACCGCACCGTTGGTGGGCTCAGCGCCAGGGACCAGCTGATAGGGCCCTGGCAGGTCCCCGTCAGCGACGTGGCGATCACGGCGACGGGCTACCAGGATACGACCGGCGAGGCGATGGCGATGGGTGAGCGGACGCCGCTGGCCAGTTACAACGCACCCGCGTCCGGTCGCATGGCGGTTGCTGAAGCGATAACGAACATAGCGGCGGCGAATATCGACAGCATCGACAAAATCCGCCTGTCTGCGAACTGGATGGCCGCTGCCGGTCAGCCGGGCGAGGACGCGCGGCTGTTCGATACGGTCAAGTCGGTGTCTTCGCTGTGCCGGGACCTCGGTATTGCGATCCCGGTGGGCAAGGACTCGCTGTCGATGCGAGCACGATGGAACGAAGGCAATGACGAGTACAAGGTTGTCGCGCCGGTGTCGCTGATCGTGTCGGCCTTTGCGCCGGTCAAGGACATTACGAGGCAGTTGACGCCGCAACTCAAAGAACTCGATGAGTTCAGCTACCTGTTGCTGTTCGATCTCAGTGCCGGCCGCAACCGCCTTGGTGGCTCATGCCTGGCGCAGGTCTACGACCGTGCCGGAGGCGAGACTCCGGACCTGGATGATCCGGCGGTGCTGAAGAGCTTCTTCGCGGCAATCCAGGAACTGAACGAGCGCGACATGCTGCTCGCCTACCACGACCGCAGCGACGGCGGCCTGTTGGCCACCGTGGCCGAGATGATGTTCGCCGGCAGGCAAGGTGTTTCGCTGACGCTGAGCGGGCACCAGCGATCGATCCTGCACCAGCTGTTTGCAGAGGAGCCCGGCGCGGTGGTCCAGGTCGCGAAGAGCAAACTGACGCAGATCCAGATGATCCTGGATCGGCACAACATCGAGGCGGAAGCGATCGGTCGAGTCGAGCAGGGACAAACGCTGACGATTCGGCGCGGTGACGAAGTCCTCGGCGAATTCGGCAGGGCAGCGCTGCAACGGGAATGGTCCCAGACCAGTTACAGAATTCAGTCGCTCCGCGATAATCCGACGACGGCTCGCGAGGAGTTTGACGCGATTCTCGATGACGACGATCCGGGACTGCATGCCACGCTGAGTTTCGACCTCAATGACGATATCGCGAGACCGTTCCGTGGAACCAGGCCGAAAGTCGCGGTACTGCGCGAGCAGGGTGTCAACAGCCAGTATGAAATGGCTGCTGCCTTTATGCGCGCCGGATTCGAGGCCGTCGACGTCCACATGAGCGACCTGCTCGAAGGACGGGACAGCCTTGCCCACTACCAGGGCATCGTCGCCTGCGGCGGCTTCTCCTTTGGCGATGTCCTGGGCGCCGGGGGCGGGTGGGCCAAGTCCATCCTCTACCACGGACGCACGCGTGATGAATTCGCCGAGTTTTTCGTGCGCGGCGATACCTTTGCGCTGGGCGTGTGCAACGGCTGCCAGATGCTGTCTCAACTCAAAGACCTGATTCCGGGCGCCGACAACTGGCCCAGATTCGTCAAGAACAAGTCCGAGCAGTTCGAGGCACGGCTGAACCTGGTCGAGGTCGTCGAGAGTCCGTCGTTGTTCCTGGGAGGCATGGCCGGATCCCGTATGCCGATCGCGACCTCACATGGCGAGGGCCAGGTCGTTTTCCGCGACGACACGTCGCGCTTCACGGCGTCCTACACGGTCGCGCTACGGTACGTAGACAACTATGGGGAAGTCGCCGACAGATACCCCGCCAATCCGAATGGATCCATCGACGGAATCTGCGGCCTTTCCAGCGAAGACGGCCGGGTCACTATCATGATGCCGCATCCGGAGCGAGTCGCGATGGCGCGCCAACACTCCTGGTGTCCCGACGACTGGCATGACGCGGGTCCCTGGATGCGGATGTTCAGAAACGCGAGGGTTGCGGTCGGCTAATCTTCGCCAGCAAGGATGGACCGCGCTTGATTGCCGGTTCGCCGGCAATCGGCGCGGTTTTCAGGCCGAGTTGGCCGCCGTCGGTGTGCCGGGTTCCTGGCCGAACAGGTTCCGAACCCGGATAGCCCGTGTCAGCTTTCCTCGACGGACGAAGCACTGGTAGAAGATATCCTTCAGTATCTCCAGCAGCACACCGGCCTGCGCTCGATTCAGGATCGGCATTTCACTGTCGTCGTTGACTTCGAACAGGATCGCTTTGATCGGATCTAGCGTTGCATCGTCGATCTCTGCGATCTCCTGCGCGACCATCAGTTCCTCGAAGGCCTGCATCTTTCCGCCTTCGCCCAGCGCTTCGAATGCGCTGTGCGCGGATCGCCGGCACATGGAGGCGAAAGCGTTGTAGCTATTGGCCGAGTAACACGACAGCGCTTCGCGGAACAAAACCTCGGTCTGCTTGGGCAGGTAGGAAAACGCAAAGCGCTCCTTGGGCCGCTCGAGTTCGACAAAGTTCTGGTTCAGGATGACTTCGTCTTCACGAATTTCCTTGACCGCGTAGCGAAGGAAAACCGGTGCGCTACACGCATCGCATTGATGAACCAGACCGACGTGTTTCGGTCGTGTGGCGATCACCATCGAAACGTCGGGCACCGACGTTGCGGCCATGCGCGAATAGACATTGCAGTAAGGACATTCCAGGCCGATCTGTAATTCACGTCGGTTGGATTCGTCTTTATTCAAAGTGATCGACATGGTCGCGATCTTCCCCGCTCAAGCGTTTCTTATTGATCGACAGTATGCCCCAAAATTGCCGACTGACGCCACTTGCAACCGTCTCCGGAATCAGTCGGAACGCATGAAAAATCTGCCTTCAAATCACGGCCTTAGAGACGCAGACCGCGACAGCTCTTCGATAACGCAACTGTAAAATCGTCTGATTGTCGGAACGCATCGGCCGTCGCACGGACTCGCATTTTCGCGACCTTCATCGACGGGTTGCGTAGCTTGCCATGTGCAGTCGCTAGTCTGCTCGCCAGGCGCCGACGGCGCGTTCCGCCTGTTCGTTGACCGGCCGGGCAATCAGAGCGTCGCGGCTCAGTGAAACCTCGTACCTCGCACCGTCTGCCATCGGCACGTAGGTGGCCGTGCCATAGTAGGCATCGACGCCCGGCATCAGCGCAGGATACTCGCGCGCGAGAGCCCACAGGTCGACGACGCCTTTGTCAACGAGGGAATACACGGTGCGTTTCTCGTTTCGTTCGCGATCGATGTCGGAATAACGGCCGCTGATGCGCTCGAGCTCATAGACCGGCTCGAGCCCGAGAATCGTTGCCGGCGCCGACCAGCTAATGACACGAGCGTCGATCTGCCACTCATCGCCGTCGAGCTCGAACAGACGGTCGGTCTGCTCGGTACGCATCAGACGAGCCGAGTAGCGACCTGACCCGGTTGCGACAAATTCGACCTGCCCGATCACGGTCTCGTTCGTCAGTCGTTCATAGCCAAGGTAACTGACGCCGAGCAGCAGCCCGAAGCCGCCGAGCGCAGCAAAGGAGATGCCGCCAGCAAACCGGCCGCTGGCTTTCAGCAATCGGCCGCGACGCGTCTGCCGAACGCAGCCGATGAGCATTCCCGCCGCCAGCAGGGACAGCAATGCGCTGACAACGAGCAGCGCATTCATGTCAGGCATCGAGTCGCCGGTACTTGATACGGTGCGGATTGGCTGCGTCGGCACCAAGCCGGCGTTTCCGGTCTTCCTCGTACTCGGCGTAGTTGCCCGCGAAGAAGACCACCTCGCTGTTGCCCTCGAAAGCGAGGATGTGCGTCGCGATGCGATCCAGGAACCAGCGATCATGTGAAATGACGATTGCGGAGCCCGGGAACTCCAGCAAAGCTTCCTCGAGCGCCCTCAAGGTCTCGACATCGAGGTCGTTGGTCGGTTCGTCGAGCAGCAACAGGTTGCCACCGGACTTCAGCATTTTCGCCAGATGCACGCGATTGCGCTCCCCGCCCGACAGCAATCCGATTTTGCTCTGCTGGTCTGAGCCGCGAAAGTTGAATCGGCCGACGTAGGCACGCGACGAGGTCTCGTAATTGCCGACCTTGATCATGTCCAGGCCGTCCGAGATTTCTTCCCAGACCGTCTTGTCATCATTGAGGCTGTCGCGACTCTGGTCGACACTCGCAAGCTGGACCGTCTCGCCGAGCCGGACGGTCCCGGAATCCGGTTGCTCCTCGCCGGTGACCATGCGAAAGAAAGTCGTTTTACCAGCGCCGTTCGGCCCGATAACGCCAATGATGCCGCCGGCGGGCAGTTGGAAACTCAGGTCGTCGATCAGCAGCTTGTCCCCGAAGCCTTTTTTGAGGTGTTCCACCTCGAGGACGACATCGCCGAGGCGCGGGCCCGGTGGGATGTAGATCTCATTGGTCTCGTTACGTTTCTGGTAGCCGGT
The DNA here is from genome assembly GCA_030065915.1 of Woeseiaceae bacterium. Classification (GTDB taxonomy): domain Bacteria; phylum Pseudomonadota; class Gammaproteobacteria; order Steroidobacterales; family Woeseiaceae; genus UBA1847. The sequence continues at coordinate 56,973 of JASJCQ010000018.1, read as the reverse complement.
CGACGAGATCTCCTCGAATTGTTTGAGCCTGGCCTTGGACTTGGCCTGCCGGCCCTTCGGGTTGGAGCGAACCCACTCGAGCTCCGCCTGCATGGCCTTGCGTCGTGCCTTCTCGCTGGCTTCCTCGTGGGCCAGTCTCGCCTCTTTCTGCTCGAGCCAGGACGAATAATTGCCTTCCCACGGGATGCCGTGGCCGCGATCGAGTTCGAGGATCCAGCCGGCGACGTTATCGAGAAAATAGCGATCATGCGTCACGGCGACTACGGTACTCGGGTACTCGTCCAGGAAGCGTTCGAGCCAGGCCACGGACTCCGCATCCAGGTGGTTGGTCGGTTCGTCGAGCAGCAGCATGTCGGGCTGTGACAGCAGCAGCCGGCACAACGCGACGCGGCGACGCTCGCCGCCCGACAACTTGGTGACGTCCGCATCCCAGGGCGGCAGTCGAAGCGCGTCGGCGGCGATCTCGAGTTTCCTCTCGAGCTCCCAGCCGCCCGCGGAGTCGATGGCGTCCTGCAGCTTGCCTTGTTCCTCGAGCAGCGCATTCATCTCGTCGTCGTCCATCGGCTCGGCGAACTTGTCGCTGATCTCATTGAAGCGGTCGAGTAATGCTTTCGTTTCACCGACGCCTTCCTCGACATTGCCGCGGACGTCTTTGCCAGGATCCAGTTCCGGCTCCTGCGGCAGGTAGCCGATGTTGATGCCGGGCTGCGGCCTGGCCTCGCCATCGATCTCGGTATCGAGACCGGCCATGATTCGCAACAAAGTCGACTTGCCGGATCCGTTAAGGCCGAGCACGCCGATCTTCGCGCCGGGAAAGAAGGACAGCGAGATGTCTTTGATGATGTGGCGTTTCGGCGGCACCACCTTGGCGACGCGGTTCATTGTGTAGATGTACTGGGCCATAAAACAACTGCAGCTTGTTCGTGAGCGCGCATTATCCGGTATGCTGCCCCGATAGCAAACTGGCTTAAGGCTTATCCGCATGGGCGTAAATCCTAAGCAGCCCCTACCAGTGCTCGTCTACCGTGGCGAAGAGATTGCACGCTACGGTTTTGGCGACCCGCATCCATTCGGTACGGATCGGCACGACGTTTTCCATGCCGAGCTTGCCCGTGAAGGTCTCGGCGACGCGATACGCTACGAACACCCCCATACGGCGACCGTCGACCAGCTGCTGCTGTTCCATACGGCGGATTACATCGATCTGGTGTCGCAAAAATCCCGCGAAGGCAGGGGGGCTCTCGACGGTGGCGATACGCCGGCCGTGCCCGGCATTTTCGATGCCGCATCGTCCGTGGTCGGCACGACGCTGGCCGCCGTGGATGCGATCATGCACGGACAGGCGCGGCGGGCGTTCGTACCTATCGCCGGCTTGCATCACGCGGCGCGGGACGGCGCGGCCGGCTTCTGCGTGTTCAACGACTGTGGCGTGGCGGCGGAATATCTGCGCCAGTACTACGGGCTCACGAGAATTGCTTACGTCGACATCGACGCGCATCACGGCGACGGCGTGTTCTACGGTTTCGAGGACGACCCCGACATCTTCTTCGCGGATATGCATGAGGACGGCCGCTACCTGTACCCGGGGACCGGTGCCGCCACCGAGACCGGTACCGGCCGGGCACGCGGCACCAAGCTCAACATCCCGTTACCACCGCGGGCGGATGACGTTGAGTTCAGCCGTGCCTGGACCCGCATCGAGGCCTATCTGGATGCGGCGAAGCCTGAGTTCATCCTGTTCCAATGCGGTGCCGACAGCCTGGAGGGGGATCCGATTACGCATCTCGCCTTCACCGAGCAGGCGCACGCCGACGCCGCTGCCGCGCTTTGTAAAATTGCCGACAGATATTGCGACGGCAAGATCGTAGGAACCGGCGGAGGCGGGTATAATCGCCACAACCTCGCTCGTGCCTGGACGCGTGTCGTCCGGTCCTTTGTTGAGGCCGACACACCGTAATGCCATGCTCACGCCCCACACTACCTCAGACCCGAATCCCGGAGACCCCATGCTCGCCAGTAACAATCCCATCGAATCCTCGGACACAGAACGCGCCAGTAAGCTGACGATTGAGTCCTTCGACCCTGAACTCGCGGACGCGATTGCGCACGAGGAACGTCGCCAGGAGGAACACATCGAGCTGATTGCGTCAGAGAACTATGCCAGCCCGCGCGTCATGGAGGCGCAGGGCGGTGTAATGACGAACAAATACGCGGAAGGGTATCCGCACAAGCGTTACTACGGCGGCTGTGAGTACGTCGACGTCGCCGAGGAACTCGCCATCGAGCGCGCCAAGCAGCTGTTTGGGGCCGACTATGCCAACGTCCAGCCGCATTCCGGCTCGCAGGCAAACGCCGCTGTCTGCATGGCGCTGATGAATCCCGGTGACGGACTGCTCGGCATGAGCCTCGCCGAAGGCGGTCACCTGACGCACGGCGTCAAGGTCAATTTCTCCGGTAAGCTCTACAACGCGCACCAGTACGGAATCGATCCCGAGACTGCACTGATCGACTACGACCAGGTCGAGGCGCTGGCAAAGGAGCACAAGCCCAAGCTGATCATCGCAGGTTTTTCGGCGTATTCAAGAGTTGTCGACTGGGCGCGGTTCCGTGAAATTGCCGACAGCGTCGGCGCGTGGCTGCACGTCGACATGGCGCATATCGCCGGCCTGGTCGCGACCGGGCATTATCCGAACCCGGTTCCGTTTGCAGACGTCGTTACGACGACGACCCACAAGACCCTTCGAGGCCCGCGTGGCGGGCTGATCGTCGCGAAGAAGAACGACGAAATCACGAAGAAATTCAATTCGCTGGTGTTCCCCGGAACGCAGGGCGGCCCGTTGATGCATGTGATCGCAGCCAAGGCGGTCGCATTCAAGGAGGCGCTGGAGCCTTCGTTCAAGGACTACCAGCAGCGCGTCATCGACAATGCGAGAGTCATGGCTGCCACGCTGATGGAGCGTGGCTATCCGATCATCTCCGGCGGCACCGACAATCACCTGATGCTGGTCAGCCTCATCGAGAAGGGCATCACCGGCAAGGACGCCGATGCGGCGTTGGGTCGTGCGAACATCACCGTCAATAAGAATGCCGTGCCGAACGACCCACAATCACCCTTCGTGACCAGCGGGCTGCGACTCGGCACACCGGCGATCACGACGCGCGGCTTCGGCGAAAACGAGGTTCGCGAGATGACCGGCTGGATCGCCGATGTCCTTGACGATATCGAGAGCGAAGAGACCATTGAGCGGGTCAAAGGGCAGGTGCTCGAATTGTGCGCCCGGTTCCCGGTCTACGCCTAATACCAAGGTGATTGATGCATTGCCCGTTTTGCAGCCATGAAGAAACCAAGGTCATCGACTCTCGCCTGGCTGGCGAGGGCCGACAGATCCGCAGGCGCCGTCAGTGCCTGAACTGCAACGAGCGATTCACCACCTTCGAGTCAGCCGAACTCGTCATGCCGCGGCTGGTCAAGAACGACAACACGCGACAGCCTTTCGACGAGGCCAAACTGCGTAACAGCATGGTGAGGGCGCTCGAAAAGCGCCCTGTCGCCAGCGACAAGCTCGAGCAGGCGATCGGCAGGTTGATCCACCGGCTGCGAACGCTGGGCGAACGCGAGGTCGCCTCACGGCTCGTCGGCGAATTCGTCATGGAAGAGCTTCGCGCGCTCGACGAGGTCGCCTACGTCCGGTTCGCGTCCGTGTACCGGAGCTTCCAGGACGTCACCGAGTTCGAGGACGAGATTCGGCGCCTGCAGAAGATCTCGGACGCCGCCGCGGCCCGGGAACAGATGTCGCTGCTGCCGGATCTTCTGGACAAGAACAAGTCCTGACGAGATGGCCGGGTTCTCAGCTTTCGAAACCGCGACGATGTCGCGCGCACTAACGTTAGCTGCGCGGGGCCGTTATTCTGCGCGCCCGAATCCGATGGTCGGCTGTGTCATCGTGTCAGGCGGCGACATCGTCGGGGAAGGCTGGCACGAAAGAACCGGTGATGCTCACGCCGAGGTCAACGCGCTCAAACCGGCCGGCAAAGCCGCCGCCGGCGCGACAGTGTTTGTCACGCTGGAACCCTGTTCTCACCACGGTCGGACGCCACCCTGCGCCGATGCCCTGATCGAGGCCGGTGTCGGCGAGGTTATCGTCGCGATGACCGACCCGTCGGACGACGTGGACGGTGACGGTATTCGTCGCCTGCAGGCGGCCGGCATCGTGGTACGCAGCGGACTACTCGAATCGCAGGCAAGAGAACTGAATCATGGATTCATCTCACGCGTGACGCGCCATCGCCCGTTTGTCAGACTCAAGCTCGCGATGAGTCTCGACGGCGCGGTAGCCATGCAGAGCGGAGAGAGTCAGTGGATCACGGGTCCGGAGGCGCGCGCCGATGTACAGCGCCTCAGGGCCGAGTCTGGCGCCATCATGACGGGCATCGCCACGGTACTCGCTGACGATCCGTCCCTGAACGTCCGCGATGAGCGATTCCCGGTCCTAAACCAGCCACTCAGGGTCGTGCTCGATTCATCGATGCGGATGCCCGCCGATGCTCGCATGCTTAAGCTGCCGGGAGACACGCTGGTCGCGACAGCGTCGACCGTCAACGCGCCGGAGGGGGCGCGACGACTGCGTGTACCGGGGCATGCCGACGGCGTTGACATACCCGCCGTGCTCGGTGAGCTGGCGGCGCTCGGCGTCAACGACCTGTTGGTCGAGGCTGGCCCGACACTGGCCGGGCACCTGCTCCGCGAGCGGCTCTTCGACGAGCTTGTGATTTACCAGTCGCCCCATATTATGGGTAGCAGCACGACGCGAGCCGCGCGCACACCGTCGTGGACCGCGCTGGCGGATCGGCTGGAACTCGACGTCGTCGATACGCGCGTCGTCGGACGTGACCAGCGAATCACGGCAAGGGCACTCAACTAATGTTTACAGGCATCATCAGGGACAAGGGCAGGATTCAGTCGATGCAGCGTGTCGGCGGGGACGTTCGCCTGCGCGTCACGTCGAATCGCCTGCCGTGGTCGACGTACACGATCGGCGAGAGCATCGCTGTCAACGGTGTCTGCCTGACCGCAGTCGAGCTGTACGACGACGGCTTCGATATGGACGTCAGCACGGAGACACTGGACGTCACCGCGCTCAAGACGCTCACGCAGGGGTCGGAGGTCAATCTCGAGCCCGCCCTGGCAATGAGCGACAGGCTCGGCGGGCATCTCGTCAGCGGGCACGTCGACTGCGTCGGCGTCGTCAAGTCACGCGGCAACGACGCCAGGTCGATCCGGTTCACGATCGAACTGCCGGCCGAGTATGCACGTTATGTCGCCAAGAAGGGCTCGGTCTGCGTCGATGGCGTCAGCCTTACCATTAACTCGGTATCGGGTACGACATTCGACATCAATATCATTCCTCACACGGCGAAAGAAACCATAATCGACAGCTACGACGTCGGCACGATCGTTAACATCGAGGTCGACCTGCTGGCCCGCTACCTGGAACGCCTGCTGGGCAAGGACGAGGACGGGCTGTCGATCGATACACTGAAAGAGCACGGTTATGCCTGAGAATACGACAATACACCCGGCGTCCGCGGAGATGATGTTCAGCGATATCGAAGACATCATCAGCGATATTCGCGCGGGCAAGATGGTCATCATGGTCGATGACGAGAACCGGGAGAATGAAGGCGACCTGCTGATGGCCGCCGAAGCAGTTCGTCCCGAAGACATCAACTATATGGCGACACACGGTCGCGGTCTGATCTGCCTGACCCTGTCGCGCGAGCGCTGCGCGCAGCTCAGGCTGCCATTGATGGTCAATGACACGGACCAGCATCACGCGACGAACTTCACGCTGTCGATCGAAGCGGCGGAGGGCATAACCACCGGCATCTCAGCGCATGACCGGGCGAGGACCGTGCTGGCCGCTGTCGCGCCTAACGCGAAGCCTGAAGACATTCGTCAGCCCGGGCATATCTTCCCGGTGATGGCGCAACCGGGTGGCGTACTGACCCGCGCGGGACACACGGAGGCCGGTTGCGATCTCGCAAGGCTGGCCGACATGGAACCCGCCGCTGTTATCGTCGAGATTCTGAATGAAGACGGCAGCATGGCGCGCCGGCCGGACCTCGAGCGGTTTGCACGCGAGCACGGCATCCGCATCGGCACAATTGCCGACCTGATCCGATACCGTCTCGAGAAGGAACGCAACGTCGAGAGAATCGACGAGCGCCAGGTCGAAACCCGATTCGGCGAGTTCCGGATGGTGTGTTACGACGACCGGATCAATCGCACCGTGCATGTTGTCCTGGTCAAGGGCGATCTGTCGAAGGTCAGCCAGCCGCTGGTGCGTGTGCACGTTGCCGATACGCTCGGGGACGTCATCGGCGTGCAGAGCGAGAGTCTCGGCTGGCCGCTGCAGTCGGCGATCGAGAGGATCGCCGAAGAAGAGGCTGGCATCATCGTGATGCTGCGAGACCAGGAGAACTCGCGAGACTTCGTCGATGCGGTCAAGCACCTCGAGACGAGCCGCGACGAGGTCCGTGCTCGCCGCGACAGCAACACGGTACTGAAGACTTACGGTGTTGGCGCGCAGATTCTCCGCGACCTCGGCGTCTCCAAAATCCGTGTATTATCCGCACCTAAGCAGATGTATGCGATATCCGGTTTCGATCTCGAAATTACCGAGTACGTCGACGGCTAGCATCCTGCGACCAGGCAGCAAACAACGATAACGACAAGACCGGCGGCTGATTGATGGACCACATCCGAACGACTGAGGCAGACCTCAATGCGCGTGACATGCGCATCGCGATCGTGGCAGCGCGTTTCAACGACTTCATCGTCGAGTCCCTGATCAAGGGATCGCTGCACTGCCTGAAGCAGCACGGTGCCAGTGAGACTGACCTGGAACTGATTCGCGTCCCCGGTGCTTACGAGATGCCGCTGGCAGTCAGCAAGATTGCACAGTCGCGCCGATTCGACGGCATCGTTGCGCTGGGAGCGGTTATCCGCGGTGGCACGCCCCACTTCGGCTACGTTGCAGGCGAATGCGTCAAGGGTTTGTCCGCTGCGTCGCAACACCATGGTGTCCCGGTTGGCTTCGGCATCCTCACAGTCGATACGATCGAGCAGGCGATCGAACGCGCCGGTACCAAGGCCGGTAACAAGGGCGAAGAGGCGACGTTGGCCGTGATCGAGATGGTCAACCTGTTGCGTCGAATCGACTAATTTCATGACGGCGAAGACTTCCACCGGCGCCCGCACCCGCGCGCGCGAGCTGGCGCTGCAGGCGCTTTACCAGAAGCAGATCGCCGACCATGACCTCAATGAACTCAAGCGGCAGTTCCACGAACAGGTCGCCTACGATCGCGTCGACCAGGCGTTCTTTGACGAGACGCTCTGTGCAATCGTCAAAGGCGAAGACGAGCTTGCCGATATAATCGATCGGTGTATTGACCGGCCGCGCGATCACCTCGACCCGGTCGAATATGGAGTACTCTTGATCGGTACCTATGAGCTGTCCTCTCGCATAGAGATTCCGTACCGAGTCGTAATCAATGAGGGCGTGAATCTCGCGAAGCGTTTCGGCGCGTTGGATGGCCACAAGTACATCAACGCCTGCCTCGACAAGGCGGCACAGGAACTTCGCAAGATCGAAATCGAAGGCGGTCTGTAAACGCTCAGAGAACCTGATGGACGAATTCGGCCTCATTCAGAAGTTTTTCGTCGGTCACTGGCCACAGTCCGAGGATCTCGTCGCCGGCATCGGCGACGATGGCGCCGTGCTGAGGCCGTCCCCGGGCTGTGAGACCGTGGCTGCGGTCGACGCCATGGTCGAAGGCGTGCATTTCCTGTCCTCGATTGACCCTGGTGACCTCGGCTACCGGCTGGTTGCCGTCAACCTCTCCGACATGGCCGCGATGGGCGCGACGCCGCGCTGGATGACGCTGAGCCTCGCCATACCGGAAGCGGATCCGGGCTGGCTGCGCCGATTCTCGCAGGGCATGCGCGAGTGCGCAGAGTCTGACGGCGTCGCACTGATAGGCGGTGACACGACGCGGGCGCGCGTGACCGTTGTGAGCCTTCAAATGCTGGGCGAGGTCCCCGAGGGCCAGGCGCTGCTGCGCAGCGGAGCGCGGCCCGGTGATGCGATCTACACGACCGGCCATCCGGGTGACGCAGCGGCGGGACTCGATGCCCGTATGCAGGGCGACGCCGGCAGCGAGCTCTACGATGCCTTCGCGCGGCCGGTGTCACGCGTTGCCTACGGCAGGCAGTTGCGCGGTGTTGCGCACGCGGCGATTGATACATCGGATGGCTTGTTCGCCGATCTCGGCAAGCTTGTTGAGAGCAGCGGTGTCGGCGCGACGCTTGCGATCGATCAGCTGCCGTTGTCGGACGCGTTGCTGGCGCGTTGCGGTCGCGAGGAGGCCGTCGACTTCGCCCTGTCTGGCGGCGACGACTACGAATTGCTGTTCGTGGCCGATGGGCCTCCGCCCGAGAATCAGGACGTAACCGTCACGCGAATCGGCGAGATCGTCACTGGCAGCGGCATCGGGTGTACACAGGACGGCGAGCCTTTTGCCTACGAAGATAGCGGCTACCTGCACTTCCAATGAGTGACTCGGTAAGGCAACTCGCGTCGAAAGTACTGTCCGATCCGGTCAATTTTCTCGCATTTGGTTTCGGTACCGGGCTTTCTCCCAAAGCGCCCGGTACGGTGGGCACGCTGCTTGCTTTTCCCATCGCATGGCTGACCCGGGATCTGGGTCTCGCGTGGCAGGCGGGTGTCGCCATTGGCCTCGTACTTTCAGGCATCTGGCTGTGCGGCGAAAGTGCCCGCCGCATCGGGGTTCACGATCACGGCGGCATCGTCTGGGATGAGATCGCCGCGATGTACATCGTACTGGTCTTTGCGCCCCTGACAATCACTGGCTGGGCCTTGGCATTCGTGGCTTTCAGGTTCTTCGACATTGTCAAACCGTGGCCGATTCGAGACCTCGATCACAGAATCGAAGGGGGGCTGGGAATTATGCTGGACGACCTAGTCGCTGCCCTGTACGCCCTGATTTTAATAGGCATTTACGGGTGGCTTATGAACTGAATCGTGAGACCACATGGCCAGCCCCGTAAGCGAAATTAAAAATCGCTCTGACATGCCGGATAAGATCGGCAAGTACGTCATCATCAACAAGATAGGCAAGGGCAGTACCGGCGATGTGTTCCTGTCACACGATCCGTACTACCGCCGCGACGTCGCGATCAAGGTTTACAACCTCGAGGAGGCATCGGACCCTCAGCGCGCCAGCGTCTCACGCAAGATGTTCTACAACGAAGCGCACATGGTCGGCATGCTGCAGCATCCGAACATCATGCCGATCTACGATGCCGGCGAAGAAGACGGCAAGTACTACGTCGTCACCGAGCACATCCAGGGCGCCCGTACGCTGGCGGCCTATTGCCGACCGGATAACCTGCTTCGCGTCGACGACGTTGTCGAACTGATCTACAAGTGCGCAAAAGCGCTGCACTACGCTCACGGGCGGGGTGTTATCCACCGCGATATCAAACCCAGTAACGTCATGCTGACGATCGACAACGACGTCCGCATCATCGACTTTGGCATCGCGATCGTCAGTGATTCGGAGGTCTCTCGCATCGAGGGCATCGCCGGATCGCCGAGCTACATGAGCCCGGAGCAGGTTCAGTCCGAAGAACTGACCCCAAAGTCTGACCTGTATTCCCTCGGCGCGGTCATGTACGAGTTGCTAACGGGATTCCGGCCGTTCCGTGCCGACAACCTGTCCAAGCTCCTGCATCAGATTGTCTATGCGACCCCTCCGCCCATTCACACGTATCGGGACGACCTGCCGGAAGAGCTGGAGTACGTCGTCGCGATGACGATGCAGAAAAACCCGGACACGCGCCCGTCGAGTGGCGCGACGCTGGCGGCCGAACTGACCCGGGTTTACAAGGACCTGCGCCAGAAGTACGACAGCCTCGACAACCAGGAACACTTCGACTTGCTGCGCTCATTGACATTCTTCCACGAGTTCTCTCACGCGGAGATCTGGGAAGTCCTGCGCGCGTCTGACTGGCACGAGTACCGCGACGGTGAGGACATCGTTCGCGAAGGCGACTCGGACGACCGTTTCTATATCATCGTGTCTGGAAACGTTAAGGTAATGGCGACGGGCCGCGAAGTGGGTGCCCTGGCCGATGGCGATTGCTTTGGCGAGACCAGCTACGTGCGTGGCGCCAAGCGCCAGGCATCAATCGCCGCGGACGGCGCAGTCACAATCCTTCGTGTCAGCTCGACGTTGATGGAGCAGGTGTCGTCCAGCTGCCAGCTCAGGTTCAACAAGCGCTTCCTGCGAGCTCTGATTACCCGGTTGCAGAACAGCGGCGAGGGTGGCAATACCTGATTTGCGCTATCGAACCGGTGCAGCGCCCTTCGGGTCACTAGTCGTACGGTTCGAAATCTTCGAGAACGTCTTCGCCGCCCGCACTTTTTAGCAGCACCTCGACTTTCTGTTCGGCATCCTTTAGTGCGGCCTGCGCACCGCGCGTCAGCTTGATGCCCTCCTCGAACTTTTTCATCGCGTCTTCGAGCGGCAGGTCGCCGGACTCGAGCTCTTCGACCAGTTTTTCGAGATCATTCAAGGTTTTTTCAAGCGTGTTGCTCATCAGGGCATCCTGGAGAAGGGACTGCGGCGCAAAGTAGCGCTAGTGACGCCGGCGGTCAAACTCTATCCGTTCCGGGAATCGCAGGTAGCCGCGTTCAGGCAGCGGCGGAGTACCACGCTTCCCGGCATCGTCCCGGGGCGACTACTGATTGACAGGCGGGATGACGCAGCAGTACAGTCTTCGTCGTTCTTAGACAGAGTCTAAATGACAATCAATCGCAAATAAGAGGGGAAAAACATGTCGTTGAAAGGCAGCAAAACTGAAGGCAACCTCAAAGAAGCATTCGCCGGCGAATCCCAGGCGAACCGACGTTACCTGTACTTCGCAGCTAAAGCCGACGTCGAAGGCTACAACGACGTTGCGGCGGTGTTCCGCTCGACGGCAGAAGGCGAGACCGGCCACGCACACGGCCACCTGGAGTACCTGGAAGAGGTTGGCGATCCGGCGACCGGTATGCCGATCGGTTCCACCTCTGAAAACCTGGCCGCAGCGATTGCCGGCGAGACCCACGAGTACACCGATATGTATCCCGGCATGGCGAAAACGGCCAGGGATGAGGATTTCGACGAGATCGCCGACTGGTTCGAGACGCTGGCGAAAGCAGAGCGCTCACATGCGAACCGCTTCCAGAAAGCACTCGACACGCTCGACGACTGAACTGACATCAGAACCGGGGCCTTCGGCCCCGGTGTTGGTCTGCCGTCATGAGCCCTCCATCCGATAAGCGCGAAGGTAGCCTGGAGGCGCCGACGCGGCATCCGCTCGACTGGAAGTCGGACGCCTTCTACGCCGAAGAGCCGTTGTTCGAGGAGCTCGAGCGCGTCTACGACATCTGCCACGGTTGTCGCCGATGCTTCAACCTGTGTAACTCGTTCCCGACGCTGTTCGATGCGATCGACGAATCGGAAAGCATGGAGCTGGACACCGTTCCGAAGACCGCCTACTGGGACGTCGTCGATCACTGCTACCTGTGCGACATGTGTTACATGACGAAGTGTCCCTACGTGCCACCGCACGAGTGGAACGTCGACTTTCCCCACCTGATGCTTCGCGCGAAGGCGGCACGCTTCAAACGGGAAGGTGCGTCGACTCGCGACAAGATCCTGAGTTCAACCGACACGGTCGGTAAGTTCGCCGGTATCCCGATCGTCGCAGGCGTCGTAAACGCGGTGAACAACAGCTCGTCAGGGCGCAAGCTGTTGCAAAAGACGCTGGGCGTGCACGAGCACGCGCCGGTTCCCGACTACCACTCGCGGCCGGCGCGCAAGCGACTGAAACGCCTGCACGGTGTTTCAGGGGATACTGCCGTCGCCACCGAGGCGACGCGTGGCCGCGTCGTGCTCTACGCGACCTGCTACGGCAATCGCAACCGCCCGGAAATGGACGAAGACCTAGTCGCCGTTTTCGAACACAACGACATACCCGTCACGATCGCCGAGAAGGAAGCCTGCTGTGGCATGCCAAAGCTCGAACTCGGCGACCTCGAGTCCGTGCAGAAGGCGAAGGAGATCAATATCCCGGTTCTCGCGGCCTGGGTCGACAAGGGCTGGGATATCGTGACGCCGATCCCTTCCTGCACGTTAATGTACAAGCAGGAGTTGCCGCTGATGTTCCCGGACGATCCAGACGTCCTGAAGGTGCGTGACGCGATGTTCGATCCGTTCGAGTACCTGATGCTACGGCACAGGGAGCAGCGCCTGAAAACGGAGTTCAAGCAGTCGCTGGGCTCGATCACCTACCAGGTGCCGTGCCACCTGCGCGTCCAGAACATCGGGCTCAAGACTCGCGAGGCGCTGCAACTGGTCCCCGATACGACGGTTGAGGCGATCGAGCGTTGCTCAGGGCATGACGGCACCTATGCCGTGAAAAAGGAATTCCACGACGTGTCGAAGAAAATTGCGCGTCCAATCGTCAACAAGATAAAGAAGGCGACGCCTGATCACGTCATCAGCGATTGCCCGATGGCATCGGAGCAGATCACGCAGGATCTCGATGTCGACGCCGGGCACCCGATGAGCCTTCTGAGAAAAGCCTACGGAATCTGAACATGATGCAAAAACTCAGTCGAGAAGATCTGTTTTCGCTCGAGAAGTACGCCGAAATCCGGGACGAGTTCCGGCAGCAGGTACTGGACCACAAGCGGCATCGGCGCATCGCGCTCGGCACCAATGCGGCGCTGTACTTCGAAGATCGGCTGACCATGCAGTACCAGGTGCAGGAGATGCTGCGCATCGAGAAGATCTTCGAGGCCGAGGGCATCATGGAAGAACTGGATGCCTACAACCCGTTGATTCCCGATGGCACCAACTGGAAGGCGACCTTCATGGTGGAGTTCCCGGACATTGAGGAACGCCGCCAGATGCTAGGAAGCCTCGTGGGCGTCGAAGACAATGTCTACATGCAGGTCGACGGATTCGAGCGCATCTACGCGATTGCCGACGAGGACCTCGAGCGCTCGGATGAGACGAAGACGTCGGCGGTGCACTTCATGCGCTTCGAGCTGCCAGCAGTTGAGATCGACGCATTGAAGGGCGGCGCGAGTCTCGCGGCCGGTATCGATCATGAGAACTACCTCGTCGAGATCAATCCGGTCAGTGAGAGCATCCGTGAATCGCTGCTTGGGGACCTCAACTAGACGAATGACAGACCGTTTCGGCCGTTTTGAGGCGGTCCGCGCCCGGAATTCAGGTTCCATTCGCCATTTGTTCACCAACTATTCCTGAAGAAACAAGGATCTGGCTCTAACTTCACTCCGGTCTTTAATTGCTGGAGTAGAGCCTTGAACACGTTTATAAACAGGATTGCCGCCGTACTGGGACTGCTGATACTAGGCGGTTGCGCGAGCTTGCCGGCCGACCGGCTTGAGGAACGTCAATATCGGAACTTCGAGTATGCGGAGCGGTTCAAATACGATCGAACGCGTTGCAATGCCCGCGGCGGTCGGATTATCGTCGATGCCATCGGCAAGCCGGATCGACATGGTATTCCCCGCAACCGCGAGCGATACATCTGCGCCTAGTGCCGTTTCGGCGGCACCGGGCTAACCTGGAGGCCGCCTTCAATGCCGCTGGAGACCCGATTGATCGTCGGGGAGTTTATTGTCGATATCGAACGATGCGTCGTCGAAAGTGACGCGCAGACTGTCCGTATCAAGCCGAAATCGATGCGGGTACTGGAGTGCCTGCTGGATGCGGAGGGCTCCGTGGTATCTCGCGATCGGCTGTTCGCATCCGTGTGGCCGAACAGTGACGTCACGGACGACGTCCTGACACACAGCATTGCGGAGCTGCGTCGAGCCTTTGGCGATTCAGCGAAGACGCCCGCCTACATCGAGACGATTCCCCGCAGGGGGTTCCGGCTGATGCAGTCGGCGAGACCTCAGCCGGAGAGCAGCGCTGGCGGGCCGGCTTGGCGGCGATACGGCATGGTGGCCGCAGCGTTTCTGGCGGTGGTCATGCTGGCTGTCTGGGCGATTCGGCCAGCGGAACCGGTGGTTATGGAAGATCGCTCGATCGCCGTATTGCCGTTCGTGGACATGAGCGAGGCGGGCGACCAGGAGTATTTCGCCGACGGCATCACCGAGGAACTGATTAACCAGCTGGTGAAGCTGGACGGATTGCGCGTAACCGGTCGAACGTCGTCATTCTATTTCAAGGGCCGCAACGAGGACCTGCGGAGCATCGGCCGTCAGCTCAACGTATCGCATGTACTGGAGGGCAGCGTTCGACTGTCCGACGAGATGCTCCGGGTCACCGCGCAGCTGATCGACGTGTCCGATGGTTTCCACCTGTGGTCCGAGACGTTCGACCGGCGACAGGCCGAGATCTTCTTCATCCAGGAGGAGATCGCGGAGAACGTCGCGAAGGCGCTTAGCCTGCGGCTGAATGTAGGCGAACGAACTCGCTACACTGGCAACACGACGAACATCGAGGCTCATCGGCTCGTGCTCCTGGGCAATGCGAGATACAAGGATGGGACGACGCAAGGCGCCCTCGAATCGATCGAAATGTATCGCGAGGCGACCGAACTGGACCCTTCCTACGCGATTGCTTGGGAACGTCTCGCATCCGCTTACCTGTTCGCAAGGCTGACGATAGGCATCGAGTTCTGGAACAGCAACGAGGCGCTGGCTCGGCAGGCTATCGATCGCGCGCTGCAACTGGCGCCTCGCTCATCGATCGTTCTGCAAACCGCGGCGTATCTCGAGATCGTAGCAGGCGACTTTTTTTCGGCCCGGGCCTACTTCGATCAGCTCGCCAGCGCCGACATACCGATTCCGCTGTCTCGTTCAGGTTCGTACATCGACATGATACTGAAGACGGGTCACGTCGATGACGCCCTCGTGCTGCAGCGCGAGAATGCAGTTGTCGACCCCAAGCGCTCGGAAGCTCTGCTCTACCTCGGCCACAGCCTTGTGGTCGATCAGCAGCCGGCTGCAGCGCTCGAGCTGATGGAGGCAGCCTTCGTCGATAACGCACTGCCTGCTGGTGTCAGCCTCGAGGGCCTGGTGGCCGCGCTCGAGCTGGACAACGTCGAACTGATACAGACCTGGTATTCACGGGCAATCGAGTCTGTCTCTCCGCAGGCATCGAACGTGCTGGTGCGATTGCGCGAGTTGCATGGAGACCGCGAACGCTCGCTTGCGCTGCTGGACAGCATCTATCAGCAGGGTGCCAACAACGATTACCTCGTTGCTGTTTTCGCGGGTTACTACGGCGACAGCGATCTCGTACTTAACACCTTTCGACGCTCTTCCGATTGGTGGATCTTCTGGTATCCGTTGTTCGACGACGTCCGTAAGAGCGAAGAATTTGCGAGCCTCGTCGATGATATGGGACTGGTTCGTTACTGGCGCGAATACGGCTGGAACGATTTCTGCGGCGAGAGGGAAAACGGGACCGTGTTCTGTCGCTAGTATGACCGCACGTGCTGCGTGCAGCGGCGGATTTTTCAGGCTACACTTTTCGCTTTGAAAACCACCCGACCTATTTCTTTCCTATGAGCAGACGATACGACGCTGCGGACATTGAGGTCCTGAGCGGGCTTGAGCCTGTGCGTCGCCGACCGGGTATGTACACCGATACAACCCGGCCAAACCACCTGGCCCACGAGATTATCGACAACAGCGTCGACGAAGCGCTTGCGGGTTACGCGAAGAAGATCGACGTGACGATTTTCTCCGACGGTTCGCTGGAAGTGTCCGACGATGGTCGAGGCATGCCGGTCGATATCCATCCGAAAGAGAAAATGCCCGGGGTCGAGTTGATCCTGACGCGTCTGCACGCCGGCGGAAAATTCTCCAACAAGAACTACCAGTTCTCGGGCGGCCTGCACGGCGTCGGCGTCTCGGTTGTCAATGCGTTATCGAAGAACCTCGAGGTCTGGATCCGGCGCGACGCGAAGGAGTACAACATGAGCTTCGCCGGCGGTAAAAAGCGCGGCAAGCTGGAAGTCGTCGGAAAAGTAGGCAAGGCCAACACCGGTACGACGATTCGTTTCTGGCCGGACGCTCAGTATTTCGATTCCGCCAAGATCTCCGTGTCTCGTCTGAAACACGCGCTTCGCGCGAAGGCCGTCTTGTGCCCGGGCTTACGGGTGCGACTGAAAGTCGAGAAGCCGCAGGAGAAAGTCGAATGGTGCTATGCGGGCGGTCTCGAAGAATACCTGCTCGAGGCGACCGGCGGCGGTGAGCTGCTTCCGGCAGAACCGTTTTCGGGATCGATCAGTACTGATAGTGAGGGTGTTGACTGGGCGCTGGTCTGGCAGGCGGAGGGCGGCCAGGCGATCACTGAGAGTTACGTCAACCTGATCCCGACGGCGCAGGGCGGCACACACGTGAACGGGCTGCGAACAGGGCTCACCAACGCGATTCGGGAATTCTGCGACTTCCGTAACTTGCTGCCGCGCGGCGTCTCCATCGCGCCGGAGGATGTCTGGGACGGTCTCAACTTCGTGCTGAGCACAAAGATCGAGGATCCGCAGTTCTCGGGGCAAACCAAGGAACGCCTGTCGTCCAGGGAATCGGCGGCGTTCATCTCCGGCGTCGTCAAGGACGAGTTTGCCATCTGGCTGAATCAGCATCCCGAGACCGGCGACCAGATCGCCCAGCTCGCGATCAACAAGGCGCAGCGCCGGCTGAAGGCGGCGAAGAAAGTCGTTCGAAAGAAAGTCGTGTCGGGGCCGGCGCTGCCCGGCAAGCTCGCGGACTGCACATCGCAGGACCCTGAGTTCTGTGAGATTTTTCTGGTCGAGGGCGATTCGGCGGGCGGATCCGCGAAGCAAGCCCGCGATCGCAATACGCAGGCGATCATGCCGCTGCGCGGCAAGATCCTGAACACGTGGGAGGTCGATACGGCCGAGATACTCGCGTCACAAGAGGTCCACGACATCAGTGTCGCGCTCGGCGTCGACCCCGGGTCCGATAACATCGACGGCCTGCGCTATCACAAGGTCTGCATCCTGGCGGACGCCGATTCCGACGGCGCGCATATCGCGACGCTGCTGTGTGCGCTGTTCCTGCAGCACTTTCGCGAGCTGGTGCTGTCCGGCCACGTCTACATCGCGATGCCGCCGCTGTATCGCATCGATGTCGGCAAGGAGGTTTTCTACGCGCTGGACGACGGCGAGCGCAAGGGCATCCTCAACCGGATAGAAGCGGAGAAGATGCGCGGCAAAGTCGCCGTCACGCGTTTCAAGGGCCTGGGCGAGATGAGTCCGGCACAGCTCAGGGAAACGACGATGAACCGCGACACACGGCGGCTCGTGCAGCTGACCGTTAGCGGGCGTGACAACACATTTGAATTAATGGACAAGTTGCTGGCCAAAAAGCGCGCCAAAGACCGGCGCGCGTGGCTCGAGAAGAAGGGCAACCTTGCCGAGGTCTGATGTGCCTTGCGCCGTGTCGCACCCGTTGCCCGGGTCTAAGCGTTGGCGGCGGAATGCACCTTGTCATGACGAATATCAAGACTCTGAGATCAGGTAACACACCGAACAGGACTCTGGAATGCAGAACGAACTGAACCTGGAGGGCGTCGAACAGCTTCCGCTGCGTGAATACACGGAGAAGGCCTACCTCGATTACTCGATGTACGTCATTCTCGATCGCGCCTTGCCACAGATCGGCGATGGCTTGAAGCCGGTCCAGCGTCGCATCATCTACGCGATGTCGGAACTGGGCCTGTCTGCAGGTTCCAAGCCGAAGAAATCGGCGCGCACGATCGGAGACGTGATCGGCAAATTCCATCCGCACGGCGACTCGGCGTGTTACGAGGCCATGGTGCTGATGGCCCAGTCCTTTTCTTACCGGTATCCGATCATCGATGGGCAGGGCAACTTCGGTTCCACCGACGATCCAAAGTCATTCGCGGCAATGCGCTACACCGAGTCTCGTCTCGCGCCGTACGCTAAAAGCCTGCTGTCAGAAGTTGCGATGGGCACCGTCGACTGGGCGCCCAACTTTGACGGCACGCTCGAAGAGCCCGTCGTTCTGCCGGCGAGGCTGCCGAACCTGCTCTTAAACGGTACGACCGGCATCGCTGTCGGACTGTCTACCGACGTGCCGCCGCACAACCTCAATGAAGTGGCCAGTGCACTGGTACACCTGATCGACAAACCAAAGGCTACTGTCCGGGATCTGATGAAGCACATCCGCGGGCCGGACTTCCCGACTGGCGGTGAGCTGGTTTCCCCGGCGGACGAGATCCGTGAGATCTACGAGACGGGTGGCGGGACACTGCGACTCCGCGCCGCTTACCACCGCGAGAAAAACGACATCGTCATCACGTCGTTGCCGCACCAGATCTCAGGCGCCAAAGTGCTGGAACAGATCGCGGCGCAGATGCGCAACAAGAAACTGCCGCAGGTCGACGACCTTCGTGACGAATCGGATCACGAGGAGCCGACCCGGCTCGTCATCAGTCCGAAGTCGAGGAATGTCGACGTGGACCAGCTGATGTCGCACCTGTTCTCGACGACGTCGCTGGAGCGCACGGTACGCGTCAATATGAACATCATCGACCTGTCAGGGCGGCCGCGGGGCTTCAACCTCGTCGATCTGCTGTCGGAGTGGCTGAAATTCCGTCGCGAAACCGTCAAGAGCCGCCTGGGCCATCGCCTGCAGATCGTGCTCGACCGTTTGCATATCCTCGACGGTCTGCTGGTTGCGTTCCTGAATATCGATGAGGTCATCGCGATCATTCGCTCGGAAGATAAGCCGAAGCCGGTGCTGATGAAGCGGTTCAAGCTGTCGGACGTGCAGGCAGAGGCCATCCTCAACTTGAGGCTCCGCAATCTCGCGAAGCTCGAAGAGATGAAGATCCGCGGCGAGCAGGACGAACTCAGCGCCGAACGCGACTGGCTGGAGAAGACGCTCAAGAGCGCCGCACGACTGAAAACGCTGATCAAGAAGGAAATTCTCGAGGACGCCGAGGCTTACGGCGACGAGCGTCGCACCGAGATCGTCGAACGCGAGGCGGCGCAGGCGCTCGACGAAACCCAGCTTGTATCCAGCGAGCCCGTCACCGTCGTGCTGTCGAAGCGCGGCTATGCTCGTGCGGCCAAGGGCCATGAAATCGATGCAAAGACACTGAGCTACAAGTCGGGCGATGCTTATCTTGCATCCGCGCAGGGCCGCAGCAACCAGCTGGCCATGTTCATCGACAGCACCGGGCGGGTTTACAGCGTGATCGCGCACACGCTGCCGTCTGCTCGCGGGCAGGGCGAGCCCTTGTCGGGACGATTCAAGCCGCCGGACGGCGCCGCGTTCTGCGGTGCCATGATCGGCGAGTCGGAGCAGAAATACTTACTCGCGAGCGATGCCGGCTACGGCTTCGTCTGCTCGCTGTCGGACCTGGTGTCGCGCAACAAGGCAGGCAAGGCGGTGCTCCGGGTGCCAAAAGGGGGCCGGCCCGTCGTTCCGGCGCCCGTACCGGTTGGCAAGGAATGCCTGATTGCTGCAGTCAGCTCCATCGGTCGCCTGTTGCTGTTCGAGATGGATGAGCTGCCTGAACTGGCGAAGGGCAAGGGCAACAAGCTCATCAATATTCCGACCAAGAAGTACCAGGCCGGCGAAGAGAAGCTCGTGGCTGCCGCCGTGGTCCCCGAAGAGGGCGATCTGCTGGTGCACAGCGGCAAACGCGTCATGACGATCAAGTGGAACGACACCGACCACTACTACGGTGACAGGGCGCTGCGCGGCAGCCTGTTGCCGCAGGGCTGGCGCAAGGTCGATCGACTCGAGGGCGTCTCGAAAGACTGACCGACCTTACCCACGAATCGGTCAGATATTCGGGCTAGCGGCTCTTCGTGTTGACACGGCCGCCTTCGACTTCCATTTCAACCGTGTCGTCGTCACGCGTGATGATCTCGACAGTGTGATCGCCGTCGGACGTGATCGCGTCGAGGTCGTCATCTGACGATACTTCGGCTCGTCGCGGCATCTCAACGGTCGTCGTGTCGCTACTGGCCGTCGGCAGTTCTTCCGTCTTTTCCACAGCGACGAGCTTCTCCGTGTCGTCTTCCGGCAGCTGGAGTGCTTCGTTGACGTTCGTGTCGTCCAGGTCGCTTAAGGTTTCGTCGTTCTTCGCCCGCATCTCTGCCGTGATGTCGAGCTCCTCGACGTCGGCGATCTGGATGCCCGTGGAGGACGTGTCGTCATCCTCGAGTCGCTTGGTGAGTTCTTGCGCCGCCTTCTCGATCTCGAGGTTCAAGGCCTGCGTCGCCGTCAGCTCGTCCTGGTAATCCTGCTCGAGGATGTCGTAGTCGACCTCGTCATTCATCGTGTAGCTGCCGTCTGTGCTGCTTTCGTCGAGTGTGCTGACTTCGATGGCTTTGAGGTCTTTCTCGGTGACGTCCTCAGGACGCGGCATCTTCGTCATGTCCATGATGACAGACATGTCGTAGTCGTCGTCCTCCGGCAGCACCTCGCTCTCGAGAATATTGGATGTATCGATATGCGGCGGCGAGATGACGTCTGTCTCTCCCTCATCAGATGCCGGCAACTCGATATCGAGTCTCGTTGTGCCGTCCAGACCGCCGTTCTCGCTGAAATCGACGTCGACGCCGCCGTCGAGGTCGTGACCGAGTCCGAGGCTCGCATCCAGCGCGAGATTCTGGTCGGTAGGGCTGTCATCGTCGATGTCGATGGCTTCGACGACGGGCAGGTCGACGGGCGTCAGGGTCTCGGTTGGGTCAGTCGCGCGGCGAGCCGGGACTTCTGACGGCGAGCCAATTGGCGTCGAACCGAACTGGTCACGCAGGCGACGACCGAACAGCAGAAGACCTGCGATCAGCAGTGCGCCACCGCCGGCTACCCACAGCGACCAGTTGGTCTCGGGTTCGACCGGCACTGCAGCAGGCTGAATGCGGGCGACGCTGCGATTCGGCGTCGACGCTGCCGGTATCGGATCGTCGATCGTGGTGTCCGGGATGACGACGGACGTTGTGCTTCCGGTCGCTTCTGCAGCTGCGTCCGTCGAGGCGGCGGGTTCAGCCGGCTGTTCGGAGTTCGCAGCCTCAAGGCCGGCCTCGATCAAGGCCTGTGTCTCGGACGCCGAAGGGTCTTCGGCGGCGGGCACGATTGCTGTCGTCTGCGTCGCGCCGGTAGCGGTTTCGGTTGACGTGCTGACTTCAGGAGCGCCGTAGCCGTTCGTCCCGGCACTGCGCTCGCCGGCTCTCGTGGTGTTCTCATCGACGGCCGGCGTCGTTGCGGCAAAGTTTGCCACCTCGTCGCCCACAAAGGTGGGGATGGTCAGGATGCTGCCGGCTTTGAGGCGGTTCGGGTCTGCGCCGATGAAGGCGCTCGGGTTAGCCTCAAACAGGGCATTGACCGCGGGCCACAGGCGGATCTGGCGGTTCTCAATGCGCTGAGCTATCTCCGACAACGACTCGCCGGGCTGTACGCGATAGCTGGAGCCCTGCTCGATAGCGGGAGCCGGTGGCCGGGTTGCAACTGTCGGCCGTGCCGGTTGTGGCCGCACCGGGTTCGCGGCTGGCGTACTCGGTGCCGATTGCTGCGTGCGTCTCGCTGTGGCGGCCGTTTCCAGCCCGGGTGGGCTCAGGAACATCGTGTATTCGCGAGTGATGTTCGGCGTGTAAGGGCAATTGACCGTCAGACGCGTGGAGACCATCGGTTCCCGGATCGGCTGCCGACTGGTTAACGTAATCAGGCCGTCGCCAATCTCGATACGTGCGCCGCTGATGGTCGGCAGTCCGCTGCTCGACGCCGCGCCGGACATTGACACGCAGTAGTTCTGAAGCTCTTCGTTCGGACCCAGTGCGTAGGCGATACTCGCGCGGAGCGGCTGGCCAAGGCTTGATTCCACCTGGATCTCGCCCAGTTCCAGCGCGGCCGCTGAGCCCGCGGCCATGCTGCCGCCGACTGCGAAGAGCGCGGGGAATAGTGCATTCTTTGTCGCCGTTCGACCGGCTTTGAATCTGGGCTTGGTCACTTTGCTCACCTTAGGTCATAGTCCGGGCGCTACCGGGTCCGTGCTGGCAGATTAGAACCGTCATTCTACGAGCCCCGGCTCACGGTCTAAAGCGGCTGGTTCCATAAGCGAAGTGTGACGCAGTTCACACTTTGGCGCCGACCGGGCTTTGGTTCTACCCGGCCATCAACTGGGCCAGCGTCCTGCGTTGCACGCTGTCATCGGCGTCTTCGAGCACCACTTCCGGTTCGTGTACGTAGTGGCCCTGCATGAAATCAATGCCAAGCTGGAACAGGACCGCCATCGCGTTGGCGTTCTCGACACGCTCGGCGACGGTTTTGATGTTGCGAGAACCTGCCGCCTTGACGATGAGCTCCACTTTCGACTGCACGTCCTTGTCCGTCATCAGCGAGTGCATCAGCTCGCCGTCAATCTTGATGTAGTCGGGCTTCAGCATGTTGAGAATCTGGAACTTGTCGTCTGCTGTCCCGAAGTGTTCCAGAGCAAAGCCGACGCCAATCTTTCTCAAGGCCTTGGTCAGGTGTTGTGCCTGGCGGATGTGGCGAGCCGCGTCGCGCTCGGGTACCTGGACAACCAGCCGCGATGCGTCGAAACCACGTTCATCGCATTCAGACTTCAGCCAGGTCGCCGTCGACTTGTCGACGATCGACTGGCGCGACATCTTGACGAATACACGATCTGCGCTGTGCTTCTCACAGAATTCGAGCGAGGCCTTGATGATCCAGCGATCGACGCTCTTCATCATGTTCGTTCGTACAGCGGCAGGCAGGAACTCCGACGGCAGGACAGAGTTACCGTCCTGATCGACCATGCGCACCAGTAGCTCGAACATTTCGACAGCGTCGCTGCGCAGGCCGGCGATCGGTAACTGGGCGAGACGGAAACGGTCCTCCATGAGCGCGAACTTGAGCTTTCGCGCCCACGTCTCGTCGATTTCCTTCTGCTTCGTATCCTCTTCGTCGGCCTCGTGCAGGAGGGCCATACTGCCCCCCGATTTGCGGGCTTCTTCACAGGTCGAGATCGTGGCGCTGACAAATTCCTCGAAGTTGTCAAAGCGCTTGCTGACGGCACAGACGCCGACACTGCAAGTGAGATGCGTCGAGACCTCGCCGACCTCGAAGGTCTGCGACTTGACGAAGTCGGCGAGCTGCTGGCCCCAGACCTGGCCGTCACGTTCTTTCGCTCGCTCGAGCAGGACCATGAGGCTGGTACCTTCGAAGCGGCCGGCAACGTCGCGAGGATGCAGGCGGCGTCGCACGAATTCGGAGAACTGGGCGATGACCTCCTCGGAGTTCAGTACGCCGACCTTGCCTTTGATCTCGGAGAACTTGTCCGGTTTGATGTAGGCCAGCATGTGCAGGCCGGATCCAGGCTTGCGCGTCAGGCGCTTCTTGATTCGTTCGAGGAATTGGGCGCGATGGAAAAACAGCGTCGTCGGGTCGCGCTGTAGCGCGTCGTGCACGAGCTTGGTCGGTTCGTTTGAGCGCAGAGACTCTGAGGGAATGCGTATCTGTACGCATGGCGCATTGTCGTACTCGACCCGCGACAGCTCGAGTTGCAGGTCGCCGATCTCGCTCGCGTCGATGCTCGGTTTCGCGACCAGCTTCTCGTCGGGCTGCCACTTGCCGATGAGGGCGGCGTTCAACGCGCCCTTGATCGCAGCACGGCTCTCGGCATCGAAGCTGTCCATCACTGGCAGGCCGGCGATTTCATCGAGGTCGGCTACGCGGAAGACCTTGAGCCACTCGGCATTGGCTTCCAGCACGATGCCGTCCTGCACCAGCGCAATAGCGCTGCTGGACGTCTGCATGTAGTCGCGAATCTGCTTCTTGTATTCGGTCGCCGATTGCAGTGTCGAGTTCAGTGCGCGTTCGACGCGCAGTGCACGGAGCTCCCGCGACACGACAGCCTGCAGCCGGCCGATCAGCTTGAAGGACACGAGATCCGACGCGCCCTGGTGCATCGCGTTCTCGATAGCCTCTTCTTCGGCCTCATTGCACAGTGCGATGACGGGCACTTCGGGGTTGAAGCGATCTTTCTGCTTGATAACGGACCGGATCGGGTCCTTGAAGTTGTCGAGATTCAGGATGATCAGCTCGACCTGTTCGTCGGTGAGCGTGTCGGCGATGCTCTTGGGGTTTTCGACCCAATGGCAGTGAGCAGCCAGCCCGGCATCACGCAACGAACCGTTAACGAGCGCTACGTCGTCTTCGTTTCCGGTTAGTACAGCGATAGAGATACTATCGCGAGAGCTCAAACCACAGTCCTTGTAGCCATCCAACTATCGTCCTGATTCTGTTAAAGACCGCCCTGTCTTATGTGATAGCAGGGTACGTACCGGCGCGTCATAAATGCGTGACGAGGCTCTAGTTTTTGGGCTTCAGACAGTTTCGTGGCCGGGACGGCCTTGTGGCTGGCAGCGCGGGCGGACTGCTGTATTATTCCGCCCACGGCCAAAAAGGGCGATCAATCTTGAGGAGCGGCGCGGATTCCCCGCGAAAAGGACATGGCGACATACAGCACAAACGAATTTCGGTCGGGATTAAGGATCATCATCGACGGCCATCCCTGCATTATCGTGGAAAACGAGTTCGTGAAACCGGGCAAGGGCCAGGCGTTTAACCGTGTCCGGATCAAGAACCTGAATACCGGCAAGACCGTGGACAAGACGTTCAAATCGGGCGAATCCGTCGAAGCTGCCGATGTCATGGATACCGAGATGCAGTACCTGTATACGGACGGTGAGTTCTGGCATTTCATGCAGCAGGACACGTTCGAACAGTTCGCGGCTGACGAGAAGGCCGTCGGCGACGCCAAGGACTGGATCACCGACGGCGACGTCTGCGCTATAACTTTGTGGAATAACGCTCCATTAATCGTTGAAGCCCCCAACTTCGTCGAACTGGAGATCACGGAGACGGACCCGGGCGTCAAGGGAGACACCGCAAGTGGTGGCGTGAAGCCGGCAACGCTGTCGACCGGCGCCGTTGTGCGAGTGCCCCTGTTTGTTGACCAGGGGGAGACCATCAAGGTCGATACTCGTTCGAGAGAATACGTCTCACGCGTCAAGTAGGGAGCGTTGTCAGCCGCTCTCGACGCATCCAGGCGGCTGACGGATCACGCTTTCGACCTCTTCCTGAGGCGACCGCCAGGGCGCTTGCGAAACACAGTACGGCGAACGGTGCAGACGCGGTTCGCAGCGCATTGAGTGTCGTTCAACGGCCGAGATAGTTGTCCCAGACTCCTGCTGATGAATCGTCGTCGGCAGTGACGCCGGCCAGCCGATTTATCACTGGCACGATGCCGCATACGGTGACCAGGAAGGTGCCGACGAGCAAGAGCACGGCGCCCGTGTTCGCGAGCAGGTTGGCGACCCAACCGCCGCCGACGGGCGCGAGCAGGATCACGATGCTGAGTGCCGCCGTCGCGAAGAACGTACCGATGAACGACAGGTTGATAACGACGGCGCTGATCGACCGCATGGCCGCGATGCCTTCTGCGGGTGCCAGCCGAGACAGTGACCGCAAGATGACGCTTTAGACATCGATCGGGCCGCCGCTGATGATTGCTGACCCCGGCAGTGCGGCCGTGCCAAGTCCGTGATGCAGTGACAGCATGATGAAGTCCCTCGAATCGGGGTTGCGAGAGGCCGCCTGCACGCAGGGCGGCCTCCCGGCAAGTTTCAGGCGGCGGTGTTCCACACGCCACTGGCCGCGACGTCGCGCGCGTAATCGGCAAAGTCGCGGGGTTCGCGACCGAGCGCGCGCTGGACGCCGTCGGTCAGGTGCGCATTGCGGCCGTCGAGAACGGTCGCGAACAGGTAGTCCAGCATCCAGACGACCTCTTTGGGTGCGCCGGACTCGGCGACGCCATTGACGAACGCGTCGTGCGGGACAGTCTCGAACGTGATCTTGCGGCCGGTCGCGCGCGTCAGGTCATTAGCGATGTCGCTGAAGGTCATCAGTCGCGGGCCCGTGACTTCGTATATCTCGCCATCGTGACCGTCCTCGGTCAGTGCGACGAAGGCGACGTCCGCAATATCGTCGACGTCGACGAACGGCTCCGGGATATCGCCGGCCGGCAGCGTGATCGAGCCGGCGTGCACCATGTCGATAAACGCGCCTTCGGAGAAGTTCTGGTGGAACCAGCTCGCACGAACGACTGTCCACTCCAGCCCGCTGTCCCTAACGATAGTTTCACAGGCCTGCGCCTCTTCCTCGCCGCGGCCCGACAGAAGGACGAGGCGACGAACGCCCTTTTTCTTCGCGAGGTCCACGAGACCCTGGATTGCGTCCGTGGCGCCCGGCATCGCCAGGTCCGGCGCATAAGTAATGTAGACAGCAGATACGCCTTCGAGAGTCGCGTCCCAGGTGTGTTCGTTATTCCAGTCGAAAGACGGTGTCGCGGAGCGCGAACCGATGCGTACCGGCAGTCCGGCCTCTTTGAGTAGCGTGACGACGCGCTGCCCGGTCTTGCCGGTGCCGCCGATAACGAGAGTGGTGCCGTTGGTGTGGTTCATGGTCTGATCCTTAAGTTGATGAAATCGTGGGTTCATCATCGCGTGGATCGCCATGGCTATCTTGACTGCGGGCGCCGGAGTTTTGACACGTCACGACAACCTGTGACGTTGCCCGCTAGCCGGCGGTGGACACCTGCAGCCGGTAGGAGCGAGGCGTCTGGCCGGCCCAGCGCTTGAATGCCCGGTTGAACGCACTCTGCTCTGAGAATCCGGTCAGGAATGCCACCTCTGCGAGGGGATAGCCGGTGTCGGCCAGCAGACGCTCCGCGAGCTCGCGCCGCGCCGCATCGACAAGCGACTGAAACGATACGCCGTCGTCAGACAAGCGGCGCTGCAGCGTTCGGCCGCTCATGCCGAGCAGAGACGCGATGTCCGATATCTTCGGCACGCCCTGGCTCAATGCCCGTGAGACTTCGTTTCGCACCCGGCGATCCAGCGAAGCCTCGTCATTGAACTCGGCGACTTCGCCTTCCATATGCGCATCGAAGAACCGGGCCAGTCCCGGGTCGCCAACCTTGTTTGGCGCGAGCACCTGCTCCTCGGTCAACAGGAATGCATCGAAGTCACTGCCGAAGCTCACCGGGCAGCCGAAGAAAGCTTCGTGGACGTCGGAACGCCCCGGCGCATCGTGTTTGAAGTACAGGTGCAACGGCTTGAACGGCACCGAGCAACCTTCTCCTGAGATCGTTGCGATGCTGGCCATGTCGGCCTCACAGGACAGGCGCCGCCCCAGGATGCGCTCGCCGTCCCGGTTCAGGTGATAGTAGACACCCTCCGGTGCGCGGCGTACTTCGTAGGCGCTGACGCTTGTCAGGACACGTGCATAACGCTCCGCCCGTTCGTAAGATCCGAGCAGGTTCGGCGCCGCCTTCCACGCCAGGCCAATGGCGCCATAGTCGTCGAGTCGCATCGATGCGCCGACACGCAGCGGCAAGTCTACCGAGGGGGACTCGAGGTGCGCGAGGTGTTCGAAGAACCGGTAGTAGTCGGCCTCGGAAACCATCAGTTTCGGGTTTACCGGCGCATCCGGGTCGATTCCGACCGATCGAAGGATGGCGCGCTTGTCATGCGCATCGTCGACGACACTCAAGACCTTGTGTACGAACAGTGACGTCAGCTGGCCCAAGAGTCAGACCTCCTAGATATAGTGGCTATCGACGCTGTCGAGATAGGTGCCGCACAGCGCTTCAATGCCCCGCTGGTCGTCGACAGAGAAGCGGTCGAGAACCGGGCTGTCGATATCCAGCACGCCGAGCAGGCGGTCCTCTTTGATCAGTGGAACGACGATCTCGGATCTTGACGCGGCGTCGCAGGCGATGTGTCCCGGAAAGGCGTGTACGTCGGGCACCCGTAAGGTCTGGCGTTGCTCGGCGGCGGCGCCACAGACGCCGTCTCCCATTGCAATGGTCGTTACCGCCGGCAATCCCTGGAATGGACCCAGCACGAGGCCCGACGCTCTCGAGATGTAGAGACCGAGCCAGTTGATGTCCGCGAGGCCGTTGTAGAGCTGTGCGACGAAGTTGGCGGCGTTGGCCAGCCCGTCGGTTTCGTCAGCAAGCGTCAGTTGCAATTGCGAATTCAGCAGTTTGTAGTCAGTCATGTCAGGTCTCGAATTCGAAGCTTATGACATCGCGAATGTTACGGGTCCCTGCATACAACATGTGCAGTCGTTCGAAGCCCAGCGCGACACCGGCACAGGCCGGAAGGCCGGATCGCATCGCCTGCAGGAAGCGTTCATCGAGCGGCGGTACTGTAGACCCTGTCGCGGCTCTCTTGTCGAGGTCGCTCCTAAACCGGGCGCGGAGCTCGATCTCGTCGGTCAGTTCGACATAGCCGTTCGCGAGTTCCAGTGCTCCAGAGAATACCTCGAATCGCTCCGCCACCGAGGCATCGTCGTCGTCGAGTCGCGCGAGCGCGGCCTGTCCGGCGGGAAAGTGTGTAACGACGGTTAGCCGATCGCCCGGAAACGAGTCGGCCACCGTCGTTGAGAACAGCAGGTCAAGCCAGGCATTTCGATCGTCGCCGATCGCATCTCTCAGCGCCTCATCCTTCGTCGTCGCATGCGCCAGTGCCTCGGTATTCGTGGTCAGCGGGTCAACGCCGACAGTATCAATGAATGCCTGCCGGTAGGTCAGTTGCGCGGGCGGACGAGTCGGCGTCCGGTCGCCCAGCGCCACTGCGAGCAGCCGAAGCGTGTCCTCGATGATCTCGGCCAGCCCGAACTCGAGCCGATACCATTCAACCATCGTGAATTCCGGCTGGTGGCTGCGTCCCAGTTCGCCACCGCGAAATACCCGGCATATCGAATAGATGTCCGGATAGCCGTCGGCCAGCATGCGTTTCATGCAGAACTCCGGGGACGTGTGCAGGAACAACCGTGCAACGCCATCGTCCACCCCGGCAACGCTCAAGGACTTGATGTTCGGATCACTGACGGCAGACGACGACAGCGCCGGGGTGTCGACTTCCAGCACCGATTGATCACGGAAATACGACCGCGTCCGATCCAGCAGCATGGCTCTTTGCCGGGCGACATCGGCACTCGAGCTGGGGCGCCAGCTCATGTCGATAGCGTGGCCAGTTTCTCGCCCATCCTGACGTTGCTGCCGGCCGCCGACGCCCAGTCGAGATCGCGGCCGAGGATGATGACGGTCGAGCCCATGTTGAACCAGCCGAGCAGATCGCCTTTCATCACGTCACGGGGCTCGAGCGTGATCGTCTCCACGAGACTACCGGTACGCGGCCGAATCTCGCCGGTCCACGGTGTCGTGATGCTGCCGACGTTAAGCGCACCGACCATGCTCACGAAGAACAGCCCGTCTGAAGTCTCGAAGTGCAGGTTCAGCCTTTCATTTCGGGCGAACAGTCGAGGCACACGTTCCGCCGTCGTCTCGTTAACGCTGAAGAGATCTCCGGGCACGTAGTGTGCCGCCGTGAGTCGTCCGTCGACTGGCATGTGCACCCGGTGATAATTAAATGGCGCCAGGTAAATCGTCGCAAAACTCGTGAACGCATTCGCAGTATCGAGATCGACGGCCAGCAGCTCCTCGACCGTGTAATCGAACCCTTTGGCCTGGATGATTGTGCCGTTGCTGATAGCACCCAGCTGACTGACTTTACCGTCCACCGGTGAGACCAGGTGCTTCGGGTCGTTGTCGATCGGTCGGGCGCCCTCGGCGAGTTCGCGTGTGAAGAAGTCGTTGAAGTCGACGAAGTCATCCGGGACGGTCCTCGCTACATCGCCGAGATCGACGTCGAACGCCTTCACAAAGCGCGAGATCAGCCAGTTCTTGGTCGACGTGTGCCGAATCCTCGCGAGCCGGAACACCAGCGCCGTAATCAGGTGTTTCGGCAGCAGATACTGCATGGCGACAAACAAGGTCTTCCTCATCTTAGCGTTCCGCGATTCGCGTAGCGGCGCTCAGAACGAGGCCGTCACTCGTGTAGAAACCCAGCTCGACGTTATCGATGTTGTCGGCAGGCCGCATCAGCATCAGGTGCTTGCCGCCTCGCTCAAGCCTCACGCTACCGTTAGCCGGGATCGTCAATGCATCGAGGCGACGCATCTTCGAAACGTCATTCTCGAGAATCGTCTCGTGAACCTCAACGCGGCCGAACTGCGCGCTGTCGACGCGCGTGATCGTTATTTCCTCCGCTGACCGGTTCTCCAGCAGGAAATAGCCAGCGCTCATCGATGCGCCGGGCATTGGCCGGGTGACTTCGAGATCGCTGATAATAAGCGGAGGCCCGCTTTCTGAACCGCATGCGGCAGTCACGATCAGGGCGAGTACAGCCAGCAATCTCATAGTGCGAAGATCCCGGGCAGGTCATTGACGAACGCATCCGGCTTATGCGGCGCGCTGAACAGGGCTGTGAACTGGCCGGCCGGGTTCAGCACGAGGACGACGGCGGAATGATCGACATTGTAATTTTCTGCATCGGTCTGCTCGCGCTGGAAAAAAATGCCGAGGCCGTCCGTTAGCACTCTGAGTGCCTCTTCACCGCCGGTCAGTCCGGCGACCTCGTCGCCGAAGTATCCGACGTATGCCTTGATCTTCTCTGGCGTGTCTCGTGCCGGGTCGACGCTTATGAGAACGATGCGCGGTGGATCCTGCAAGCCATCTTCGACAAGCATGCGCCTTGCGACGGACAGCGTCTGCAGCGTCGTCGGGCAAATATCGGGACAGTGAGTGAATCCGAAGAACACCAGGTCCCACTGGCCTTCGAAGAACGATCGCCCGACCGGGTTCGCATCCTGGTCAACAAGCGAAAAGTCCGGGAGGTCGACCGGCGCCGGCAGCAGCGTCGCTGTCTCGACGGCGGGACGCGTCTCGGGCGCGACCTTCCATGCGTAAAGCCCGGCTCCGAGGCCAATAGCCAGGGCCAAAGGAACGAGCAGAATTCTATTCAGGTTCATGATTGTCGATTAGAAACCGGGAGCGCGATTCTACTCAAACAGCAGCCGCTTGTAATGAATTCATCCGTCGCGCTTCACGTGGTACCTTCACGCCGTTCAATAGACGCCAGAATCCCATGCAACCATCCAGCACTACCGTTGGCGACCTGATCGCCGATGTTGCCGACAGGTTCGCGGCCGGTAACCTTTACTACGGGCACGGCACGGACAATGCTGAGGACGAGGCCGCGTGGCTGGTGTTCTCCGTGGCGGGTCTCTCCTGGGGTGCCGGGCCGGCTGTCTATCGTGAGGCGGTGAGCGGATCCGACCGCGAGCGCATCGACGCGCTTGCAGCTCGCCGTATCCATGAACGCAGGCCGTTGGCCTACCTGTTGAACGAGGCCTGGTTTGCCGGGCTGAAGTTCTATGTCGATGAGCGGGTCCTCGTACCACGATCGCCCATTGCCGAGTTGATCCACGAACGCTTCGAGCCCTGGGTCCGACCTGACTCGGTTCACCGAATTCTGGATCTGGGGACGGGCAGTGGCTGCATCGCGATCGCCGCCGCGACGGCTTTCGACGATGCGAAGGTCGACGCCGTCGACATTTCGGCCGATGCGCTCGCCGTCGCGGCGATCAACGTCGATGCTCATGAGCTGGGTTCGCGTGTGGAGACGATCGAGTCGGACCTGTTCGATGCGCTCGGCAATAGTCGCTACGATCTGATCATCGCGAATCCGCCGTACGTGGATGCAGACGACATGATGGCCAGGGCAGAGGAGTTTCGTCATGAGCCGTCGCTCGGCCTCGCATCCGGCAAAGACGGGCTTGATGCGACGCGACGAATTTTGCAGCAGGCATCGCGCTTCTTGAACGATGACGGCATACTCGTCTGCGAGGTCGGAAACTCGCAGCCAGCCCTGGAAGCGGCTTACCCGGACGTTCCGTTTATCTGGCTAACGTTCGAGCACGGCGGTGCGGGTGTTTTCGTGCTCAACAAACACAACCTGGAAGAACTATGTCAGGCAACAGCTTCGGACAAAACTTCGTAGTCACGACGTTCGGTGAGAGCCACGGCGTCGCGCTCGGCTGCATCATCGATGGCTGTCCCCCGGGCATGACGCTCAGCGAGCAGGACATCCAGTTCGATCTCGATCGGCGCCGTCCCGGGCGAAACAAGCATACGACGCAGCGCAACGAGCCTGACCAGGTGAAGATCCTGTCTGGTGTATTCGAAGGCAAGACGACCGGTACGCCGATCGGCCTGCTGATCGAGAACACGGACCAGCGCTCCAAGGACTATGGCGACATCAAGGACAAGTTCCGGCCCGGTCATGCCGACTTCACCTACGACCGGAAGTACGGGTTCCGGGACTATCGCGGCGGCGGGCGCTCGTCGGCCAGGGAGACCAGCATGCGGGTGGCGGCTGGAGCCGTCGCACGGAAATACCTGAAAGAGCGTCTTGGGCTTGAGATCCACGGATACCTGTCTCAGCTTGGCCCGATCGAGCTGGCGGCGCCCGACCTCGACATCGTCGATGACAACCCTTTCTTCTGCGCCGACTCGTCACGCCTCGACGAACTCGACCAGTTCATGAACGAACTTCGGGAGCAGGGCGATTCCATCGGCGCGAAGATCAGCGTACTCGCAACGAACATGCCGGTCGGTCTCGGCGAGCCCGTATTCGACAAGCTCGAGGCGGACATCGCCAAAGGACTCATGAGCATCAATGCCGTGAAAGGCGTCGAAATTGGAGCCGGTTTCGCCGCGGTCTCGCAGCGCGGCAGCGAGCATCGCGACGAGATCAGTGCCGACGGATTTGCGAAGAACGATGCCGGCGGCACGCTTGGCGGTATCTCGTCCGGCCAGGACCTGCTGGCGAGCATCGCACTGAAGCCGACTTCCAGTATTTCCGTTCCCGGCAAGACGATCGACAAGAGCGGCCGCGATACGGAGATCGTCACCAAGGGCCGACACGACCCTTGCGTCGGACTGCGTGCGACACCGATTGCAGAGTCGATGGTCGCGCTGGTGCTGATCGATCATTACCTGAGACACCGTGCGCAGAATGCCGACGTGTCTGATGTCTAATCTACTGTGCGCAGGCAGGCGCCGCGCAGGAAACCAAGATGAGTAAGAAATACGATGTAGCCGTTGTCGGGGCCACCGGCGCGGTAGGCGAGGTGATGCTCGAGATTCTGGCGGAGCGCAAGTTTCCCGTCGGGAAGATCTACGCACTCGCGAGCGAACGCTCCGTCGGCAAGACCGTGAATTACGGTAATCGCGAAATTGCCGTAGAAAACCTCGCCGACTTCGACTTTTCGAAAGTACAGATCGGCCTGTTCTCGGCGGGAGGGTCTATTTCCGCGGAGTACGCACCCAGGGCCGGGGCCGCCGGCTGCGTCGTCATCGACAACACGTCGCACTTCCGTTACGACGACGACATTCCGCTTGTCGTCCCCGAGGTGAACCCGGAGGCGATCGCCGAGTACACGAACCGGAACATCATCGCGAACCCGAATTGCTCGACGATCCAGATGCTGGTGGCGCTAAAGCCCATTCACGACGCCGCGCATATCGAGCGCATCAACGTCGCGACCTACCAGGCCGTGTCCGGGGCCGGGCGCAGCGCCATCGAGGAGCTGGTTCGGCAGACGTCGTTGCTGATGAACGGCCGGCCGCTCGAGATGGAAGGGCCGGCCAAGCAGATCGCGTTCAACGCGATCCCGCAGATCGACAAGTTTGAGGACAACGGATACACCCGCGAAGAAATGAAGATGGTCTGGGAAACCCGCAAGATCCTGGGCGACGACTCGATCCAGGTGAACCCGACCGCGGTACGAATCCCTGCGTTTTACGGGCATTCAGAAGCTATCCATATTGAGACACGCGACAAGGTTTCGGCGTCCGAGGTGTGCCAAATTATGGAAAATGCGCCGGGGATCAGCCTGCTCAACGGTGTCGATGTGGGTGAATACCCGACGGCAGTGACGGAGGCCTCCGGCAAGGATCCGGTTTACGTCGGACGGGTACGCGAAGACATCTCTCATCCACGAGGGATCGATCTCTGGGTAGTCGCTGACAATATACGTAAGGGCGCGGCTCTAAATAGCGTCCAAATAGCTGAAATATTGGCGAAAAACTATTTATGAGATATAGTTGCCCGGCGTGTGGACAGGCAGTCCGCAAGCCGTATTCAACCGAAGTCTGGCATCGGTCGAAGGGGCACTTGGGGAGTTGGAGACAAAGATTATGCCGCGATTTTTAAATCGCCTTGGGCTGGCATTCGTCGTTTTGATGACGAGCAACGCCTGGGCGCTTGGTCTGGGTGAAATTAAACTTAATTCCGCCCTGAACGAGCCTTTCGAGGCTGAAATCGAACTCCTGTCGGCAACGCCGGAGGAACTCGCCGAATTGACGGTGAAACTGGCCAGCAGCGATGCCTTCGCACGCTACGGCCTGGACCGGCCTGCCTATTTGCAGGGCCTGACCTTCGATATCGTCGAAGTGGGCCGCGCCGACGGCAACTACGTTCGCGTGACCTCCCGGCAGCCGATGACAGAGCCGTTCCTGACTTTTCTCGTCGAGGCCTCATGGGCTCGCGGCCGATTGCTTCGCGAATACACCGTATTGCTGGATCCGCCGACGTTCGCGCCGCCGCAGCCGACGCAGCAGGCGGTCACCGCGCCGCAGCGGGCGGAACCCCGGGATTCCGGGCGCATCGAACGACCAGCGCCGCAGCCGGCCGCACAACCCGCACCGCGTCCGCAGCCCGTAGCACGCCCGCGGCCTGCGCCGCAGGAGCCGGTACCGCAGGAGCCTGCACCGGCCCCCGATACGGACACGCGACCCTACGACACCGGCAGCGCCGACGACTACATCGTCTCTCGCAACCAGACGTTGTGGGGCATCGCCCGGTCGGTCAAGCCGGACAGCCGACTGACGATCAACCAGACCATGCTCGCCATCTTCGAGGCAAACCCGGAAGCATTTGGCGGCAACATCAACATTCTCAAAGCAGGTGCCAGGCTGCGTATCCCGAGCGCGGATGAGATCTACCAGATCGACCGACGCACCGCGCTGAATGAAGTCAGCCGCCAACACGAAAACTGGGACGGCACGGCCGGTACGGCCGCCGAACCTGCTTACACGGCGGAACCGGAGCCTGAACTGGTTCCCGAGCCTGAGCCCGAGCAACCCAGCCTGACGCTGGTTCCGCCGGACGAAGAGCCGGTCGGCATCGGTACCGGCGAGGAAGATGCCGCGGGCGAAGAGCCCATGACACGCGAGCAGGCGATCCTCGAGCGCCTCGAAGAGCTCGAGGCTGCAGAGGTGCCCGAACAACAGGCATTGATCGACATTCGCAACGACGAGCTTTCGAATCTGCGCGAAGAGCTGCGCCAAATCCGCGGCGAGCCGCCGCTGGAGGTACCGGCAACGGATGACCCGTTTGTCGATGGCGCTGACGAGCTTGGCGTCGAAATGACCGACGAGCCGATTGCGGAGACGGTCGACGAACCGGAACCTGCTGAGGCCGAGCCAGCCGAGGCTGAGGAGCCTGCGCCGGCCAACGTCATTCGCAGCGCACCGCAGGAGCCGGGCTTTGTCGAGAAGACTCTCGACCTGTTGCAGAGTTTCTGGATGATTATTGTCGGCGCGATTGTCGCCGTCGCTGGAATACTGTTCTTCTTCCTGCGCCGCCGAGGCGCCGACGATGAAGGTTCCGGCGTTTGGGAGCCCCTCGATGCAGGCGACGACGACCTGACGGCGCTGACCCGGACTTCACAGACCGAGACGATACCGGCGCCGGAAGGCGACGAGGCGTTTGTCGTTGTTGAACAGGAAGCAACCGCCACGGGGAACATCGGTGACACGATCGAAGTACCTCCGCCGGAGGGCTCCGCGGACTTCGATCTTCCTGGCGATGACCAGCTTGCAGAGACCGGCTCACTTGAAGATACATTCAGCAGCGAAACGGCGGTCAATCTCGACCAGTCCGATCCGATTGCCGAGGCCGACTTCCACATGGCCTACGGCCTGTACGACCAGGCGGCCGATCTGATCAATGGTGCGCTGGAGGTCGAGCCGGAGCGTCAGGATCTGCTGACGAAGCTGTGCGAAATTTACTTTGTGTGGGGCAATCGCGACTCGTTCGTCGATGCCGCAGAGCGCGTCAAATCCGCGGTTGGAGACGGTGAGAGTGCCGAGTGGGACAAGATCGTGATCATGGGGCAGCAGATCGCCGCCGATCATGCGCTGTTCGCCGGTGCCGGCGTTGCGGGCGCAACCAGGGAAGTCGACCTTACATTCGACGCCGCCGATGACGGCGGGGGAGACCTCGATATGGTCTTCGGCGACGACGAAACCACTGCCGGAGAGGATGAAGGTGGGCTCGACTTCCTGTTCGACGAAAGCGGGTCCAGCGAGGTCGACGAGGTGCTCGACGTTACGCAGGAGTCGCCGACGATCGAGAACCCGATCGATGAGGGTACGGCCGAGATGCCGGCGTTAGATGAAGATGCGACCATCGACGCCGCCATGGCCGAGGACGAGCAGCCGAGCGATGCAACCGCTGAGATCGACCTCGACGACCTTGGTCTGGATCTCGACGCGCTGGATGCCGGAGGCGCCGACGAGGCAGAGATGGAGATCACCGGCTCCCATGAGGCGCTGGGCGACGATACCGACATCAACAAGATCCTGCCGGACCTCGAGGACGAGACCGGGAAGAATCCGGCCATCGATCCCAGTGCGACCGGCTTGACCGCCACAATCGACGTCAGCGACCTGGAGGCGACTGGCCTGCAGGAAACGGTCGAAGTCGATCTCGGCGATCATGACAGCACGGATGCCGACGTCGACATCCTGGCGGCGACCGGCAAGACGCAGATCCTCTCGGATGACATGGCGGTCGAGACGATCAATGAGCCTGGCCAGATCATCGGTGACGAAGCTGAGACGCTGCTGGCGTCCAACATGGATGACCTCGACGACATGGGTACCGGCACCGAGGTGATCTCGGACAGCGACGCCACGATTCTGGCGCCGGTCGGCGGCGACGAGGACTTCGATTTCGCAAAGACCGAAGCATTGCCCAAAGATGCATTCGATGCGGACGCGACGGCGGAGACGCCGGCGCTGGCCAGCACCGACATGGACCTGGACCTCGACGACCTGACCGCGGTTCTCGAAGCGACAGAAGGCGGAGACACCGTCGAGATGCCGCGCGAGGACGAAACCGTCGAGCAGCCGCGACCGGCTGTCGACGATGCGACGGCTGAGGTACCGACCATGTCGTTCAGTGACGACGACATGAGCGATGACCTGAGCGAGGCTCGGACAATGACCGAGGTGGGCACCAAGCTCGATCTCGCGAGAGCCTATGTCGACATGGGCGATCCGGGCGGCGCGCGCAGCATTCTCGAGGAAGTCCTCGACGAGGGCGACGACGAACAGCGGCAGCAGGCCCAGCAGCTCCTGGATTCCCTGCCGAGCTAGCCTGTACGCACCGGCCGGCGTTTGTGGCGGCCGGTTCGACTGACGCATGCGCCTCGCAATCGGCATCGAATACGACGGCAGCAACTACAACGGCTGGCAGCGTCAGCGCGTCGGGTCCGGCGTACAGGAAGTTATAGAGAACGCGGCTTCCGAGGTTGCAGACGAGCCCGTTGAGATCACCTGTGCCGGCCGAACCGATACCGGCGTCCACGCCTCCGGACAGGTAGGGCACTTCGATACTGAATCTGAAAGGACCGACCGAGGCTGGCTGCTCGGCATCAACAGCGCGCTGCCGGACGACGTTAATGTGCGATGGGTAAAGCCTGTCAGCGATGACTTTCATGCCCGCTTCTCGGCGCTGAACCGAAGCTATCGATACCGGATACTGAACCGCCTCGTGCGATCCGCCCTGCATCGCCAGCGTTGCTGGTGGTTTCATGCGGCGCTGGATGCCGATGCGATGCACGAGGCGGGACAGCAGTTGCTCGGCGAGCACGACTTCTCGGCTTTTCGTGCGGCGGGTTGTCAGGCCAAGTCGGCGATGCGTGAACTCCAACATTTAAGCGTGCGGCGTGAGGGCGACTGGGTGATTCTGGAGGTGCGAGCGAATGCATTCCTGCAGCATATGGTTCGCAACATTACCGGCACGCTGGTGAGCATCGGCAGCGGGCAGAACGATGTGTCGTGGGCGAGTGAGGTGCTCGAAAGCCGCGACCGCAAGCAGGGCGGGATCACCGCACCGCCGCAGGGGCTGATACTGACGGAAGTCACCTATCCCACGGATTTCCAGCTACCCGGCTAGCATGCCTGAATGACGACGGATATGATGGGCTTATGAGCTGGTTCGAAAAGTTGATGCCGTCGCGCATCAGTACAGAAAAGCGCACGCGTTCGGTGCCCGAGGGCGTGTGGATCAAGTGTCCCCGTTGCGATGCGCAACTTTATCGCAGCGATCTTGAGCGCAACCTTCATGTTTGCCCGAAGTGCGGCTACCACATGCGCATCGGCGCCCGTCGACGCCTCGACGTATTTCTTGATCCTGACTCGCAGCAGGAGCTTGGCGCAAACCTGGAGCCGGAAGATCCGTTGAAGTTTCGCGACAGCAAAAAGTATCGCGACCGCATCGTCCAGGCTCAAAAGAAGACGGGTGAGAAGGACGCGTTAGTCGCGGCGACCGGTACCCTCAAGGGTCGGCCGATTGTTGTCTGTGCTTTCGAGTTCTCGTTCATGGGCGGCTCGATGGGTTCCGTGGTCGGCGAGCGATTTGCGCGAGCAGCCGCTCACGCGGCCGAGCACAGCATGCCGTTGGTCTGCTTCTCAGCGAGCGGCGGTGCGCGTATGCAGGAAGCCCTGTTCTCATTGTTCCAGATGGCCAAGACTTCCGCCGCCTTGTCGCGTCTCGGCGAGCGTGGTGTACCGTACATCTCGGTCATGACGGATCCGACCACAGGTGGTGTATCGGCGAGCCTTGCCATGCTGGGCGACGTCAATGTGGCGGAGCCGGGTGCACTGATCGGATTTGCGGGACCCCGCGTGATCGAGCAGACCGTGCGAGAGAAAC
The DNA here is from genome assembly GCA_030065915.1 of Woeseiaceae bacterium. Classification (GTDB taxonomy): domain Bacteria; phylum Pseudomonadota; class Gammaproteobacteria; order Steroidobacterales; family Woeseiaceae; genus UBA1847. The sequence goes on along the minus strand of JASJCQ010000018.1, from coordinate 17,867 downwards.
TGCCGGAAGGCTTCCAGCGCAGCGAGTTCCTGTTGGACCACGGCGCAATCGACAGGATCATCGATCGGCGCGAGATGCGAGACGAACTGGCCTCGCTGTTGTCGAAACTCGAGAACCGGGCCGCGCCGTCGCCGGGCTGAAGCGCTCATGAGTCGTGCGGCGCTCGCGGATTGGCTTGAGCGCCTGTCATCGTTCTCACCAGAGGAGATCGAACTCGGTCTCGAGCGCGTGGCGGCCGTGCATGACCGAATGGGCTCGCCGAGATCTCCGGTTGTCCTCACCGTCGGCGGGACGAACGGCAAGGGGTCTACCGTCGGCTACCTGGTTTCGCTGCTTCAATGCGGCGGCTACCGCGCAGGCGCCTACACGTCGCCTCATCTGCACGTCTACAACGAGCGCGTCAGGATAGACGATCGTCTCTCCAGTGACGACGAACTGGTGACCGCCTTCGAGCGGGTCGAGGCCGCGAGGAATGATGTGCCGCTGACCTATTTCGAGTACGGCACGCTGGCCGCGCTTGCTGTTTTCGAGGCGGCCGGGGTCGACGTCTCGGTCCTCGAGGTCGGGCTTGGCGGTCGCCTCGATGCCGTCAACATCGTCGATGCGGACGCCGCGATCGTTACCAATGTCTCCCTGGACCACTGTGACTGGCTGGGCAACACCATCCCGGAAATCGCCTTTGAGAAGGCCGGCATCTATCGAGGTGGCCGCCCCGCGGTCTACGGTGACCGGCAGGAGGCGCCCGAGACGCTGCTTGGCCACGCGGACTCGGTCGGAGCAGAGTTCATATGGGCTGGCCGGGACTACGACTGGGAAGACTGCGGGCCGGACTGGAGCTGGTACGGCCGCCGCAGGCGCCTCGATCGTCTGCCGAAGCCTGCGCTCGCCGGCGAGTTTCAGCTCGCAAACGCGGCGGGCGCGCTTGCGCTGCTAGAGGCGGCTGGCCTCGACCGCGCGCTCGACGTCTCCACGGCCAGCAAGGCGTTGCTGGACGTGGATCTTCCCGCACGAATGCAACGCGTGCGTAACGAACGGGAGTGGGTTTTCGACGTCGCCCACAATCCGGCTGCCGCGGCTGCGCTGGCGGAAACCTTGCAGGCGTCGCGAGCCGAGGCGTCGGAAACCGTTGCGATCATCGGCATGCTGAACGACAAGGATGTGGATTCCGTCGTGCTGCACCTCTGTCCCGCAGTCGACGTCTGGATTGCAATCACGCCGGACAGCGGCCGAGCGGTGCCGGCGGCAGAGCTCGCACGTCGAGTGTCGAACCTGAGCGACAAACCCTGCATGATCGCCGACTCGGCGGCGGCGGCTGTCGACTATGCGTCATCGATGTCGGCTGACGATGGTCGAATCATCGTGACCGGATCCTTCTTCACAGTGGGTCCAGTGCAGCGTGCGCTTGGGCTATACTCGCAGTCTGCTTGAGCGCAAAGACATGGACAGAGCCCTTAAAGAACGCATCATCGGCGCGATCGTGCTGGTCGTTTTCGTCGTGCTTGTCGTGCCGGTGTTCCTCGATGGCCCACCGACCGAGAACGACGTCATCAGAGAGCGGGTGCCGTTGCCTGGTCAGAACGAACAGCCGCTAAAAATGGTCATTCTCGATCGTGACCGCACGGAGCCGGTGCCCTCCGAGGTGGATGCGTCCCAGCCAGCATCTGCCATACGAACGGCGGAGCCCGAGCCCGAACCCGCGCAGCTGGCGAAGCCGGAAAACGCAGTCGAACCGGAGCCGGAACCTTCGACAGCCATTGCGTCGAGCGCCGACATCGAGGCGGATGAGCCACCCCCGCAAACGGCGCCACGAGAGGCGCCGAAGATCCAGCGCAGCGCCGGGTCGGCAACCGGCATGTGGGCCGTACAGCTTGGCAGTTTTTCAAGCGCAGACAATGCCAATCGGCTCGCCGCCGATCTCAGGCAGAAGGGCTTCGCCGCTTTTCTAAGCAAGACCGATAACGGCGGAAAAGAGCTGCATCGTGTGCGCATCGGCCCGCAAAAGGACAAGCCTGCGGCCGAAGCCATGGCGTCCAGACTCAAGGATGCCGGACACACTGGTCAGGTTGTCCCACACCCGTGATTCCACTGTGGTCACGGGGTTGCGTTCTGCTAGAATCTGCGCACCCGCTGTCCGCAAGAGCCAAAAATGGCCTTCATTGATATAGCGATTGCTGTCGCCATCGTATTGTCTGCCGTCGTCGGACTGTTCCGAGGTTTCGTAAAAGAAGCCATTTCCATCGCCTCTCTGCTGTTCGCCATCTGGGCGGCGATGTACTTCGGACCTACGATTGGATCGGTGTCGGACAGCTGGCTGACATCGAGAGAGTTACAGATCTGGTTCGGACGGATCCTGGTCTTCGCCGTCATTCTGTCGGTCGGCGGCCTGCTGGGCTGGGCGGTCAGTAAACTGGTGCGGCTCTCGGTTCTGAGCGGCATGGACCGTTTCCTTGGCTCGTTGTTCGGTATCGGTCGAGGCGTGTTGTTAACGGCGGTGTTCCTGATCGGCGGAGAGTTCGCCGGATTCGACAACGACCCGTGGTGGGACGAGTCGAAACTGATACCGCATTTTGAAGTTGTAGCCGACTGGATTCGCGTCATGGCGCCGCAGGGCCTCGAGATGCTGACTCCGGATGAAGCGGCAGAGTCATTACCCGTATCAGTGCAAGAAGCACTGCAATGGATGGATCAATCGTAGAGGACCGGGACTGTGTGCGGCGTTGTTGGAATAGTAAGTAAAGAACCGGTTAACCAGGCGATATACGACGCGTTGACCGTCATGCAGCACCGCGGGCAGGACAGCGCCGGGATCGTGACCTGGGGCGACGACGGGCTGAAGCAGCGCAAGACCAATGGCCTCGTGCGTGATGTGTTCCGAACGCGGCACATGATGCGTCTGACCGGCAGCGTTGGTATCGGGCATGTTCGATATCCCACTGCGGGTGGCGCCCGCTCCGCCGAGGCGCAACCCTTCTACGTCAATTCGCCGTACGGCATCTGCCTCGCCCACAACGGCAACCTGACGAACTACCAGGATCTGGCTTCGCTGCTGACTCGCGAGGACAGACGGCACCTGAGTACGGACAACGATTCCGAGGTGCTGTTGAACGTCTTCGCTCATGAGCTGCACATTCGCGCCAAGGGCAAGCTGACGCCGGAGCAGGTATTCGGCGCCGTTGAGGCCGTTCATGAGCGCTGTTCAGGCGGATACGCCGTGGTCGCGCTGATCATCGGCTTCGGCATCGTTGCATTTCGCGACCCGAACGGTATCCGACCGCTCGTGCTTGGCGCGCGAGAGACCGATGACGGCACCGACTACATGGTAGCGTCCGAGAGTGTCGCGCTGGATATCCTGCAATTCGAGCGCCTGCGTGACCTGCAGGCCGGAGAGACCGTCTTCATCGAGAACGAAGGCGTCCTGCACAGCAGCGAATATAAGGGCGAGACGAAACACACGCCGTGCATATTCGAATACGTCTATTTCGCCCGGCCGGACAGCATTATCGACGATATCTCGGTGTACAAGGCCCGGCTCAGAATGGGAGAGGAGCTCGCAGGCAAGATCGTGCGCGACTTCCAGGACCACGACATCGACGTCGTCATCCCGATACCGGACACGAGTCGCACGGCGGCGTTGCAGGTCGCCTACCATCTCGGCGTGAAGTACCGCGAAGGCTTCATGAAGAACCGCTACATCGGCCGTACCTTCATCATGCCGGGCCAGGCCGAACGAGCGAAGTCGGTGCGCCGGAAACTCAACGCGATCGACCTCGAGTTCCGTGGCAAGAACGTACTGCTCGTCGACGATTCTATTGTGCGTGGTACGACGTCAAAGCAGATCATCAAGCTCGCCCGGGAGGCGGGCGCACGAAGGGTCTACTTTGCATCGGCCGCACCGCCCGTTCGCTACCCGAACGTTTACGGTATCGACATGCCGGCGGCGTCGGAACTGATCGCGAATGGTCGCAGTATCGAGGAGATCCAGGAACTGATCGGCGCCGACCGGTTGATTTACCAGGACCTTCACGGACTGATCCGCTCGGTCAGGCATAACCATTCGTCCATCGAAGAGTTCGATACGTCCTGTTTCTCCGGCGAATACGTAACCGGTGACGTAACGGACAGCTATCTCGACGAGCTCGAAGCTGAGAGGAACGACGCGGCCAAACAGCGTAAGCGGGCCAGGAAAGGCAAGAAGACTGGCGCGCACGGGGACGGCAAGGCCTCCAACGTCGTCAACATTTAGCAGACCCGACCCGAGCCCTCGCGGTGAGCACACGCTTCATGGTCATTGACGCGGACCCCAAGTTCCGCAGCCTGCTCATGCACCACCTGACCACTCACTGGCCCGACGCTATCGTGCAGGCTTACGACCCGGTCGCGGCCGGCTTCTTGCCGGACGAATTCAGCGGAGCCGGCAATGACCTGATTCTGCTTGGCGACGAGCAGGGAGATCGCTCTGGCCTCGAGGAGCTCGCGCGGTTTTCGAAGCGCGAACATTTCCCACCGCTCGTGTATTTCGGCCAGGCCGATGAGCTTGCCGATGCAAAATCCGCATCCGCGTTTATGGTTCGAGATCAGTTCAAGCACAGGGAGTTGACGCAGTGCCTGGCCGCGCTGCTTAACCCCAAACTGGCGTCGCTATCTCCGACGCTGTTCGGCGCCGGCGTGGAACGGAGTACTGAGCCCCTCGTGAAGGGCTATCGACTGGTCACGAGGCTTGCGTCGACGCGGCACTCCGCGGTTTATCTCGCGGACCGCGTTCGAGATGACCTGCGCGTTGTGCTCAAGGTGTTTCGACAGGTCACGGATGCCGAGGACTCGCTGGCGGCGTTTGACCGGTTCCTGCAGGAGTACGAGCTGATTGCCGAGGTCAAGCACGGGAACATCGTGACGATCTATGAGCTCGTCATCGGCGACGAGCACTCGCACATAGCGATGGAATACCTGGGCGGTGGAGACTTGCGGCAGAGAATCAGCGCCGGCATCACCGAGAAGGAGGCCGTCAGCTATCTGCGCCAGATTGCCAGCGCGCTGGATGCGGTGCATGGCGTCGGCATTCTGCACAGGGATTTGAAGCCGGGGAACGTCATGTTGCGCGATGACGGTTCGGTCGCATTGATTGACTTTGGCCTGGCCAAGCGCATGCGCCTGAAGCTCGCGCTGACCGACAGCGGTGAAATATTCGGCACACCGTACTACATGAGCCCTGAGCAGGGGCACGGTAACGATATTGACGAGAGGAGCGACATCTACAGCCTCGGTGTGATCTTCTACGAGATGCTGACCGGCCATAAACCTTATGAGTCCGACTCAGCGATGGGCATCATTTACAAGCACGCGCAGGCTCCGGTACCTTTGCTGCCCACGAGGTTCGCCAGGTACCAGATGGTCATCAACATGATGATGGCGAAAAAGCCGCACGACCGCATTTCAAACGCGGCGGAAATAGACTCATGGCTGTAGTCCCCGAAGCGATAGAAGAATTCCTGAATTGCCCGACACCGGATGCCTGGCTGAAGGAGGCTGCGTCCCGTGTGCCGGAGCTTCTGCTCGACCACGCGAACTGCGAGCTGAAGGCGGCGTCGACGGCGCTGGGTTTCCTGTATCGCTACCCGGACCGTTCCGGGCTTGCGCAACGCATGTCCCGATTGGCCCGTGAAGAACTCAGGCATTTCGAGCAGGTGCGCAAGCTGATGACAGAGCAGGGCGTCGAGTTCAGCCGGCTGAGCGCCTCGCGCTACGCGGGCGCTCTGCGCGAGGCAGTCCGTGACGAGGAGCCCTACAAGCTGCTGGACCTGCTGCTGATCGGAGCGCTGATCGAGGCCCGTTCCTGCGAGCGGTTCGCTCGTATTGCTCCGGATCTTCCGGAGAAACTCTCTCGGTTCTACGTTGGGCTGCTGGCGTCGGAGGCCCGGCACTTTCAGCACTACCTGGCTTTCGCCAGGCAGGAATGCGGGCTACCGGCGTCGGAAATCGATGCGAGGCTCGATGAGCTATGTGCGCTGGAGGCCGATCTGATCAATGCGCCCGATGAGCAGTTCCGCTTTCACAGCGGAACGCCTGCCTGACACTAACCCGAATATCTGACCGATTGCGCGGGCTCTCGCTAGCCCTTTGTCTGCGCAAGACCTCTTCCTTAATCGGGAATACACCCCGGTATTCCGCTCAATCGGAATATCCCCTGTGCAGAGAACGGGCTGGCCGATCTTTCCCACGAATCGGTGAGATATTCGGGCTAGCCGCCGTCGCGCGGGATCTCGCAGAGTTCGAAGCCGTTCTCGTCCCAGCGTACGACGCTGCCCTGTTCGTACCAGTCGCCGAGGACGATGCGTTTCGCCCCGCGATCGCCAAGATCAACGTCATGGACGGCGGGTCGGTGGGTATGGCCATGAAGCAGTATGTCGACACCGGCTGTGCGGATGGCGTCGATGATGGCCGCCGGATTCACATCCATGATCGCTTCGGCAAGCTGCGCATTTCGTGCCTGGCTCTCGGCTCGAACCGCGCGAGCGATGGCAAGGCGCTCCTCGAGTGGCTTCTTGAGCATCATCTGCTGCCATTCGGGATTCCTGATGACTGCCCGCGTTTGCTGGTACTCGACATCGTCAGTGCAGTACGCATCGCCATGCGCTAACAGGACTGACTGGCCGTAGAGTTCGACCGGGCAGGGGTCGTCGAGCAGCGTCACGCCCGTATCTTCCGCGAACTTTTGTCCGATCATGAAGTCGCGATTGCCATGCATGAAGTAAACGGGCACGCCGGAATCCGAGAGTCCGCGAATCGCTCGCTTCATGTCCGCGTAGTGCGAATTGGGATCGTCGTCGCCGACCCAGGACTCGAACAGGTCGCCGAGGATGTAAAGGGCCTCGGCCGATGTCGCTTCGCTGTTCATGAACTCGATGAACTGCGCGCCGATCTCCGGGCGCTCAGCCTCGAGGTGAAGGTCAGAAATGAACAGGGTCGTCACGGCTATTCGAACGTGAAACGGGACATAGACTTGATGATGATCGGAACCCGCGGCACGTCCATCTTGAAGGGACCCTGTGGTCCAGTCTCGACGGCAGCTATCGCATCGACGACTTCCATGCCCTCGATAACGAAGCCGAATACTGTGTATCCCCAACGTCCTTTGCCCGCGTTCAGTCGTACATTGTCGACGACGTTGATGAAGAATTGCGCATTGGCGGTGTGCGGCTTCGTCGTGCGCGCCAGTGCTATCGTGCCACGCAGGTTGCTCAGACCATTGCCTGACTCGTTAATGACGTAGTCGTCCCGCTCCTTGGCCTTCAAGTCCGGAGTATGTCCGCCGCCCTGGATCATGAACTCCGGTTTGACGCGGTGAAAGATCGTGTTGTCGTAGAAGCCGCTGTCTACCAGCGACAAGAAATGATCGACAGTGTAGGGCGCAGCCTTACCATCCAGCTCAATCACAATTTTTCCCATCGTCGTATCGATTTCAACGTAGGGGTGGGCCGGCGGCTCAGGAACCGGGTCCTTGGACAGTGCGGTGCTGGGAACGATGAACGCTGCAATGAAGAAGGCTAAACGAAGCATTCCGGGTCTCCGGATGGTGGTCGCGGCAAGATACCAGACCCAATCCTGAGGCAAAAGCGGGTCGCCTGTATCTCGCCCTTTCACTGGCGCGTTCGCAGTTTCCCGATTCCGTGGGGTGTGAGCCCATATTATTGGCTCTGGATTTAGTCTCTGTGTTGAATTGACTGTCCGCAGCACCGGCCGTATCATCTGCCACCCGCTGGATCTGGGCAGTTTCCGGATGCGCGGGCTGGCACGATCAGCGGGGCATGGCGCAGTCTGGTAGCGCATCTGCTTTGGGAGCAGAGGGTCGGCGGTTCGAATCCGTCTGCCCCGACCACCGTGTCCGAACCGGCAGTAAACTTGCACAAAGCGCCCGTAGCTCAACTGGATAGAGCATCGGCCTTCTAAGCCGAGGGTTGCAGGTTCGAGTCCTGCCGGGCGCGCCAGACGCGTTTTGGCGTTAGAATTTGGTTAGTCATCCTATCGGCAATTCCTTGCCGTCTGTGGTGGGCGTAGCTCAGTTGGTAGAGCCCCGGGTTGTGATCCCGGTCGTCGTGGGTTCGAGTCCCATCGTCCACCCCAATTTTTCTTTGTTTCGTGTGCATCAGTTTCGATCGGGGACGACCGGGATCGATTGTTTGATGTGATCCCGGTCGGTCACGACTTATCGGTCGAAGAGGTAACGGACTGATAGCCTCAATCCCGGACTAGGGTTCGAGTCCCATCGTCCACCCCAATTCTCCCACCTTATTCAATCGTGAGGTGAGGTCCGGTGAGAATTGATCTTTAGTGATTAGCCCTTAGCTACCACCTTGGACCAGCCGCCGATCTCAGGAGCAGGGCGACCGGGATCGATTCCTTTCTATCAGGCTGGACAAGGCCAGGCCTCTCTAGACATCCCGCACTCAAGATCAATCCGCACCCATCCGGTTCGCTCGTACACGGTCCGCGGGCGGATTGGGTGAGAATCGATCTTTAGTGATTAGCCCTTAGCTACCACTTTGGACCAGCCGCCGATCTCAGGAGCAGGACGACCGTGATTCCTTGTTTAATGTGATCCCGGTCGGTCACGACTTATCGGTCGAATAGGTAGCGGACTGATAGCCTCAATCCCGGACTAGGGTTCGAGTCCCATCGTCTATTTCTTAATCTCCGGACATGTCGGGTATCTGGATTTTGATTGGCTGGGATTAAGCTCTAGTCGCCGTTAAAGTGGCATTCGCCACTGGCTTGTTTTCGAAGAAGCCGCATCGATTTCGCGGCCTGAATTCCAATAGAGACAAGCGAAAAAAAGGCGTGTCAAAGGGCGACACGCCTTCAAGCTAGATCGGGAATAACCTGGCGCCGGTGACTAGTGACCGGACTTATTGATCCAGTTGAAAATCGCCTGAAGATCTTCGGAACGCTGTGATTTTGCAGCGTCGGACAGTTCGATAATGCGACGGCGGCGGTCCTTGGTGTCCTTCTCTTCCACGAGCCAGCCTTTACTGACCAGGCTTGCCAGTGATCGGCTGACCGTCGACTTCGGAATGCCCGTTTCGCGTGACAGCATTGTCGGGCTGCAGGCGCCGTCCGAGAAAGAATGCACCGATACGGCATTCATGACGCGCAGCTCGTTCAACGTACAGTCGCCGCCGAACTTGTTGGCCATGCGTTCGAGCAGCAGACATGCCACATTGGTGACGGACATCTCGCTCAGTGACAGCGAACGCGGCTCCTCGAGATCGACCGTTTCATTGTGCGTGTCATCCGCAAACAGCGATGACGCGTCAGTGGCCGGAGAGGGCGTGAAATAACTTGTTTCGAATTTAGCGATGACTGCTCCCTAAATCACTGCTGTGATAATCCCTGATGTCGAAATAATGCAATGTGAGTGCAAATCCCCACAATCCAGTGATTCCTGAATATAGGCTTCGGAATTCCCCATAGTGGTAAGAAGCCCCCACAGTCGGGTTTCCTGGCGAACTGGACGAACCTTCGGGCGGTTATTGATCCAAGACTCGACAAGACTCGACGTACCCGCCAAGTGATGAGAAAATTCCAAAAGGTGTGGGCCTCTAGCTCAGTTGGTAGAGCAGGAGACTCTTAATCTCTTGGTCCGGGGTTCGAGTCCCCGGGGGCCCACCATTTTCTCTAGCGAATCCGCGTATCTAGCGTCGATCCAGCGCCTGTCGAGCCCTGTCGGCCCCGACTGCCGCCCGATCCAGCTTCCAGTGTGGCGGCTCAACGCGCTTGCTCTTTTTGGCGAGTTTCTGCGGCGGCAAGGGCTTGATTTCACAGCCCTGTGCCAGCTGGGCGGTGCGGATTGCCTCGATGCGGTAGCGAGTCTCTGCCAGGATGATCTCGGCGTCGAGGTTACCGCAGGTCATGCCTTCGAGCGTTGCGAACTCCGTCTCTATCTTCGACTGAGTCGACGCACAGCCTGCCGTGAGTGCGATGGCGAACAGAGTAATCAAGCGGCGAATCATAGCTTTACACCCCCTCGTAAAGTCTTGGCGTTTAACCCCATCTATATAGACCGGTTCTGGACTCCAACGTTCCTGACTGTAGCAAAGAAGCAGTCCAAACGGGGTTTCCTGCGGTCATCGCTAAACCCTGTTCCAGTCCCCGACGGTCCCGGTATCGCTGGAGACAGGTGCAAATTCATTGGGTTATAATGCCCGGCTGATCCGGGTGGCAGAATTTCTGCCGGAATCGGCGTCCTTAATAACTGGGCGAGCGAAAGTGGCGGAATTGGTAGACGCGCTGGATTTAGGTTCCAGTGGGGCAACCCGTGAGAGTTCGAGTCTCTCCTTTCGCACCAAGCAAAAAATTGTGCCGAAACAAGAAAACGGCACACGGAAACCGCGAACGTAGAGACACCGACCATCATATGGCGCTGACTTGCTTTCACTGCTCGCGGAGCCAGAAAAGTATAGAGGTTTATCTCTTAACGCTACGCCGCGCCCTCCATCGGGGTGGCGGGGCCAGAAGAGAATATAGGTTAAGCCCAACCTAATGCCGAGGCGAGTATTTCTATCGGCCACGGAGACGGAAAAGAATAGAAGTTAATCTCAAACATTATGCTGAGTCGCGTTTTTCTATCGGTCCAGAAAGCCGAAAGAATCTGGGTTTCAGCCTGAGACGCTCAAAGTTCACCTCGACGCGGTCTTTCGAGAAGAAGCTACACAGCGTTAATCAACTAACAAACATGAATTGATGCGGCCCAAGCCGCTCTTTTGAACCAAACCTATTCCAAACAGGACCACAAAAAATGCAAGTCACCGTTGAATCGACCAGCACGCTGGAACGGCGTGTACGAATCGAGCTTCCCGCCGACCAGATCGAGTCGGAAGTTGATACTCGGCTGAAGTCGTTTGGTCGAACGGCCAAGATCAAGGGGTTTCGCCCCGGCAAGGTACCGGCGAAAGTCGTTCGTCAGCGCTACGGAAAACAGGTACGACAGGAAGTTCTCGCGGACATGATGCAGAAGAGCTACTCCGAAGCTGTGGTCCAGGAGAAGCTGAACCCGGCCGGAAACCCGAGGATTGAGCAGGAAGAGGACCTGAGCGACAACGGTTTCGCGTTCGTCGCCAAGCTCGAGGTGCTGCCGGACGTCGAGCTCAAGAGTCTCGACAAGGTCAAGGTCGAAAAGCCTGACGTAACGATCGATGACAAGGACCTCGACGAGATGATCCTCAAGCTGCAGAAACAGAAGGCCGACTGGGCTGAGGTCGATCGCAAGAGTAAGTCCGATGACAAGGTCGTCGTTGATTTTTCAGGCGAGCTGGATGGCGAACTGATCGAAGGCGGCCAGGGTAAAGACGTTTCGATTGTGCTCGGCGAGGGCCAGATGCTGCCGGACTTCGAGAAGGCATTGGTCGGCATCAAGGCGGGCGACGAGAAGACCTTCAAGGTCAAGTTTCCGAACGACTACCATGCGGCAGATCTGCAAGGAAAGACGGTGAATTTCACGATCCAGACGCACCGAGTCGAAGAGCAGACGCTGCCGGCCGTCGATGACGCCCTGGCGGAGTCCTTCGGAGTGGAAGAGGGCGGTATCGAGAAATTCAAGCAGGACGTTCGGGACAACATGGAGCGGGAGGCGGCGCAGCGTGCAAAGAACGTTATTCGCGACCAGATCACGTCGGGTCTGCTCGAGACCAACCCGATCGAGATTCCCCAGGTCATGAAGCACAACGAGATTCACTCGATGCAGCATGAGGCCATGCGCCAGCTGGGGATCGAAGACCATAGCGAAGCGCCGCCGGCCGAGAACTTCGCTGATACGGCTGAGAAGCGTGTCCGCCTGGGATTGCTCGTACGCCAGATCATCGCAGACCAGGAGTTCACGGCCGACGAGGGGATGCTGCGGGACCACATCACCGAGATGGTGGCGAGTTACGAGAATCCCCAGGATATGGTCGACCTGTACATGAACAACCCGCAACTGAAGCAGCAGCTCGAGCCGGTCGTCCTGGAGCAGCTGGCATTCGACTGGGTGCTTGAAAATGCCAAGGTCAAGACCAAGAAAGTAAGCTTCACCGACTTCATGGATTCATGATTGTCGGATTTCATGCGACACTACGATTTCGCTTTTTCGCACAGGGCATAGCTAATGAATGAGACCGCTTTAAACCTCGTACCAATGGTCGTCGAGCAGACCGCCAGGGGCGAGCGCTCCTACGACATCTACTCCCGGCTGCTGAAAGAGCGCGTCGTGTTCATCGTGGGTCCGGTCGAGGACCAGATGGCTAACCTGGTCGTTGCTCAGCTGTTGTTCCTCGAATCGGAGAATCCGGACAAGGACATTCACCTGTACATCAACTCGCCGGGCGGGTCGGTCACTTCGGGCCTGTCGATTTACGACACGATGCAGTTCATCAAGAGCGACGTCAGCACGATCTGTGTCGGCCAGGCGGCCAGCATGGGTGCGCTGTTGCTCGCGGGTGGCAAGAAGGAAAAGCGCTTCGCGCTTCCCCATTCACGGATCATGGTCCACCAGCCCAGTGCGGGCTACCAGGGCCAGGTGACGGACATCTCGATCCACGCAAACGAGGTGCTCGAGATGAAGCGGCGTCTCAATGAAATTATGTCCAAACACACAGGCCAGACGGTTGAGACCGTGGAACGCGACCTGGAACGTGACAACTTCATGAGTGCAGATGCCGCTGTCGAGTACGGCATCATAGACACCGTACTGGCTGAACGCACTGAAATGCAGCCTGAAGAGGCCTGATAAACCTTTATTTATCAGAATCTTATTCTCATACCCCGGCGTTATGAGACCAGTCGCTTTGCATGTGTCAGGGACGCATGTTATACACTCGGGTACGGCTGCCTGGCGGCCGCTTTTAGCAATAGAGGCTAGATTTTATGAGTGATGACTCGCGCGGCAAGAGCGAGGACGGAAAACTCCTGTACTGTTCTTTCTGCGGCAAGAGCCAGCATGAAGTTCGCAAGTTGATTGCGGGCCCCTCCGTCTTCATCTGCGACGAGTGCGTCGAACTGTGCAATGACATCATCCGCGAGGAGCTGGAGGATACGACGGAGCCGGGTCGTGACAGCCTGCCAAAACCTCATGAAATCAATGAAGTCCTCAACGAATACGTCATCGGTCAGGCACGCGCCAAGAAGGTGCTGTCGGTAGCAGTCTACAATCACTACAAGCGTCTGCACGATCGCCTCAAAGAATCGTCCAAAGACGATATCGAGCTCGCAAAGAGCAACATCCTGCTTATCGGTCCGACCGGTTGCGGCAAGACGCTGCTCGCGGAGACCCTGGCCCGTCTGTTGAACGTACCTTTTACGATCGCCGACGCGACGACGCTCACCGAGGCGGGCTACGTTGGCGAGGATGTTGAGAACATCATCCAGAAGCTCTTGCAAAAGTGCGACTACGACGTCGACAAAGCTCAGACCGGCATCGTCTACATCGACGAGATCGACAAGATCTCGCGGAAATCGGACAACCCGTCGATCACGCGTGACGTGTCCGGTGAAGGTGTGCAGCAGGCGCTGCTCAAGCTCATCGAGGGTACGATCGCATCGGTCCCGCCACAGGGCGGCCGCAAACATCCGCAGCAGGAGTTCCTGCAGGTTGATACCGGCAACATCCTGTTTATCTGCGGTGGAGCTTTCGCGGGCCTCGAGAAGATCATCCTTAATCGGTCGTCCAAGAGTGGCATCGGCTTCGTGGCCGACGTGAAATCGAACGAAGAAGACCAGAACGTTGGTGAGCTCCTGCATGACGTGGAGCCGGAGGATCTGATCCGCTTCGGCTTGATTCCGGAGTTCGTTGGGCGTCTCCCGGTCGTCGCGACGCTGGAGGAACTGGATGAGGATGCACTCGTCCAGATTCTGCTCGAGCCCAAGAACGCGCTGACCAAGCAGTATCGCAAGCTGTTCGACATGGAAGGCGTTGAGCTCGAGTTCAGAGACGATGCCCTGCGCGCTGTCGCCCAGAAAGCAATGGAGCGTAAGACCGGTGCTCGAGGGCTGAGAACGATTCTCGAAAATGTGCTCCTGGAAACGATGTACGACCTGCCGTCGGCAAACGGTGCGAAAAAGGTTGTCGTCGATGAAGCGGTCGTCACGGGTGAGAACAAGCCCTACGTGATCTACGAATCGGACGAAACGGCTGACATTGAACGCCCGACCGGCTCAGACGCTTAAGTTCAAGCCTCAAGTCTCGAAAACCATCAGCCGATAGCCTTACCAACGCCGTTAGAATTGACGGAAGGACGCAATGCGAGTCGTTGCGAGGCTACCCTGTCTGGCGGTTGATATGCCTTTATTCGGACCAACATCCGAAGCAGAAACGTAACGAGGTTGAACCTGGTGTCTGAAGACGAATTCAAAGTTGAGAATGCAGTGACCGAAAAGCCTGTCGGTATTCCGGTCCTGCCACTGCGTGATGTGGTCGTTTATCCACATATGGTGATCCCACTGTTCGTGGGTCGCGAAAAGAGTATCGCTGCCCTCGATCAGGCGATGTCAGATGGCAAGCGCATCATGCTGGTTGCACAGCAGAAAGCGGACCTGGACGACCCGCAGCCGGAAGATCTTTACGAAGTCGGTACGCTGGCGACGATCCTCCAGCTATTGAAGCTACCGGACGGCACCGTCAAGGTCCTCGTCGAAGGCAGTGAGCGTGCGACGATCGACAGCGTGGATGTGGGCGAGTATTTCGCCGCAGAAGTCACCGTGCTCGCAGAGGAAGATCGTCACGACGAGCGTGAGATCGATGTGCTCGTCCGTTCGATCATTTCCCAGTTCGAACAGTACGTAAAACTGAACAAGAAAGTACCGCCGGAGATACTGACGTCTCTGTCGGGAATCGACGAGCCCGGTCGTCTTGCAGATACCGTTGCCGCTCACATGGCACTGAAGCTCTCAGAGAAACAGCGCATCCTGGAAATCGAGGACGTCAAGGAGCGCCTCGAACAGATACTCGGCATCATCGAGGGCGAGATTGACGTCCTGCAGATTGAGAAGCGAATCCGCGGCCGCGTGAAGCAACAGATGGAAAAGAGTCAGCGCGAGTACTACCTGAATGAGCAGATGAAAGCCATTCAGAAGGAACTCGGTGAAATGGAAGATGCGCCGAACGAGATCCAGGACCTCGAGACCAAGATCGAAGAGGCCGGCATGTCGAAGGAAGCCAAAGAAAAGGCGACCTCCGAGCTGAATAAGCTGAAGCTCATGTCACCGATGTCTGCAGAGGCTACGGTCGTTCGCAACTACATAGACTGGCTCTTGAAGGCGCCCTGGAAAAAGCGCAGCAAGGTTATCAAGGACCTGAAGCGCGCCGAAGGAGTGCTGGAAGAAGACCACTACGGTCTTGAGAAAGTCAAGGAGCGCATCCTCGAGTACCTCGCGGTACAGCAGCGTGTCAGGAAGCTGAAGGGCCCGATCCTTTGTCTCGTTGGCCCGCCGGGCGTGGGCAAGACGTCGCTTGGCCAGAGTATCGCGCGGGCGACGAATCGTAAGTTTGTCCGCATGTCGCTCGGTGGTGTACGTGATGAAGCGGAGATTCGCGGTCACCGTCGTACCTACATCGGCTCTATGCCGGGCAAGATCATCCAGAATCTCGGCAAGACCGGCGTTCGTAACCCGTTGTTCCTGCTAGACGAAATCGACAAGATGGCGATGGATTTCCGTGGCGATCCGTCTTCGGCGCTGCTCGAAGTCCTGGACCCCGAACAGAACTCGACGTTTGCCGATCACTACCTTGAAGTCGACTTCGATCTGTCTGACGTCATGTTCGTCTGCACGGCGAACAGCCTGAACATCCCGGGCCCGCTGCTCGATCGAATGGAGGTCATTCGGATTCCCGGTTATACCGAGGACGAGAAGATGGCGATCGCGATTCGTTACCTCATTCCGAAGCAGATGAAGGAAAACGGCCTGAAAGAAGGCGAGTGCGAGATTTCCGACGATGCGGTGATGGCGGTTATCCGGCACTACACGCGCGAGTCGGGTGTTCGAAACCTTGAGCGCGAGATCTCCAAAATCTGCCGCAAGGTTGTCAAGCAGCTGTTGCTCGAGCCGTCCGACAAGACGGTCAAGGTCGAAGAGGGCAACCTTGAAGACTACCTTGGCGTACAGCGCTTCCGCTTCGGCATCGCAGAAGACAACGACCAGGTCGGGCAGGTTACAGGCCTCGCCTGGACCGAGGTTGGCGGCGAGTTGCTGACGATAGAAGCAGCGGTTGTCGGCGGTAAAGGCAAGCTGACCCACACCGGCCAGCTGGGCGACGTCATGACAGAGTCCATCCAGGCCGCGATGACAGTCGTTCGTAGCCGGGCTGCCGTGCTGGGCATCGACGAGGACTTCCACCAGAAGCTCGACGTGCACATTCACGTACCCGAAGGCGCGACGCCGAAGGACGGTCCGAGTGCGGGAGTTGGCATGTGTACGTCACTGGTTTCTGCACTGACAGGCATACCGGTCAGGAGCGAAGTCGCGATGACCGGTGAGATCACCCTGCGCGGTGAGGTACTGCCGATCGGCGGCCTGAAGGAGAAGCTGCTGGCCGCGCATCGTGGTGGCATCACCAAGGTATTGATACCACAGGAAAACGAGAAGGACCTTGCCGAAATACCGAAGAACATCAAGGACAAGCTTGCGATTGTTCCAGTGAAATGGATCGATGAGGTACTGGAGCACGCCCTGGCACATTTGCCGGTACCGAAGCAGCAATCCGAGGGTGAAGATTCGGAGTCGTCTGCCAAGTCGGATGAGCAAAAATCAGACGAAGTCACCCTGCCGCACTAACGGTCTGAAACCCGCGCAGTTACACGATATTTGACGCTTTACAGGGCGCTTGGTATATATCCCGCAGCTTGGGGGCGCGAGGTGTTGCGCTAAAGCTGATTCAGCGGATTGCGACCATTGGGGATAGCTCGCTGGATTGATCAGTAGAACCGGTTCTGGCCGGTGACAATAACCGACCGTTTAGGCGGTCATGATGAATCAATCTGCAGAGGAATTTTTATGAACAAGGGTGAACTTATCGATGCTGTTGCGGCTTCGGCCGGCCTGTCACGCGCTGACGCTACGAAAGCCGTGGACGGCGTTCTGGACAGCATCACAAGCACACTGTCCAACGGCGGTTCAGTATCGCTCGTCGGCTTTGGCACCTTCTCAGTCAAGGCTCGTGCAGCACGCGCAGGTCGTAACCCGCGCACTGGCGAAACGATCCAGATCGCTGCCAGCAATGTGCCCGGATTCAAGGCTGGTAAAGCTCTGAAGGATGCCGTAAACTAGCGCGCCCTTCGGGGGCGGATCTGCCAAAAACCGCATAACCGCGCGGTTTTCAGCAGGCCTCCGAAGGACAAACTTCGCGGCTTGCCGCGAACTGAGCAAAGGGTGCTTAGCTCAGCTGGTAGAGCATCGCCCTTACAAGGCGAGGGTCGGCGGTTCGATCCCGTCAGCACCCACCAGGTTCGGAGTGGTAGTTCAGTTGGTTAGAATACCGGCCTGTCACGCCGGGGGTCGCGGGTTCGAGTCCCGTCCACTCCGCCACTGAAAAATGCCCGGTCGCCGCAAGGCGGCCGGGCTTTTTTTATTTGCGGAGTGGTCCACGGGCCTCAGAACCCGCGAAGCGGGTCGACTAAGCCGGCCACAGGCCGGGTTGGACGCCGACGTCAGGAGGCGCCGGCAGGGCGAGGAGCCCAGCGACGAGTCACCGATGGCGAAGCGATCAGGACGCCGACGCAGGAGGCGCCGGCAGGGCGAGGAGCCCAGCGACGAGTCACCGATGGCGAAGCGATCAGGACGCCGACGCAGGAGGCGCCCGCAGGGCGAGGAGCCCAGCGACGAGTCACCGATGGCGAAGCGATCAGGAC
>JASJCQ010000019.1 GCA_030065915.1 Woeseiaceae bacterium | reverse complement strand
CCGAGGCGGTCGCCTTTTTCGAAGCGGTCAGGTCGACGTATCTCGAGTTGGCCGCCAAAGAGCCGGATCGTTTCATCGTTATTGATGCGAGCGACGCTATTGAGACAGTCCGGGAGCGGGTTCGTCAGGCTGCTTCGAATATAATAGACCGCTCTAATAACGATTTATAAGTAATTGAAAAATAAATCTATACCATGGCTAGAAGAACCGGCTGCCCGGTGGCGCAGCGCGCTTGAGGAAGGGCGTACCCCCCACGCCGTCATGTTGATCGGTCCTCGCGGGGTCGGCAAGCGCGCCATGGCGCGCTGGATGGCCGAGCAGAAGCTCGAGCGTAGCGCATCGCAATTGCCGGAGCACCGGGAGGACGAGGTCGAGCTGCCGGACCTGGCCATTGTCCGGCCCGAGGAGGAAAAGACGTCGATCGGAATCGACCAGATCCGCGGCTTGATTGCCAGTACGGGCTTGACCAGTTACGAGGGCACAGGGAAGGCGGCGATTATCGAGCCGGCCAATGCGATGACGCGAGAGGCTGCGAATAGCCTGCTGAAGACCCTCGAAGAGCCGCCGGGGGACATGCTGATTGTTCTTGTAGCGGACAGGACCGGCGCCATGCCCGCAACGATCTTCAGCCGCTGCCAGCAGATCGGCATCGCCGTGCCTGCCGAGGACGTGGCGCTGGACTGGCTGCATAACCTGAGCAGCAGCGCCGACTGGCGCATGGCGCTGGATTTCGCCGGGGGAGCGCCGTTGGTAGCGCTCGAATTGCTGGACTCGTTGGACGTCTTGAAGGAAATGGCCTCTGAATTTAGAGGGGTCGCGCAGCGATCAATGCCGCCCACGACCGTAGCGGCCAAATGGACCAAACTCGATACGCCAATGGTGCTGGACTGGCTCTCAAACCAGGTCCTGAAACTGATAAAAGCGCGAAGCGGGTGCCAAAAGTGGGCAGGAGTTCTCGCTTTAGACAATTCTGTGCTTCAGCGCATGGACACACGAAAATTGATTTGTTATTTAGACATAATCAATCGCTTAAGAGCGAGTCCTAAAGGCAGCTTTAATGTCCAGCTGATGCTGGAGCGGCTGCTGATTGACTGGGCTGACGGGCTGAAACACGTCAGCTGGCACGACAACTTCGATGGGCTGAGCCAGATTCAGGCCGCTGGATAACGTAGATGAGCAAACCCGGACTACTGACGCTGACGATCAAGGACAAGAGCGCGCTGTATCTTGCGTACATGCCCTATGTCGTCAATGGTGGCTTGTTCATACCGACCAACAGCTCGTATCGTCTTGGCGATGAGGTCTTCATGCTCCTGAACCTGATGGGAGAAGAAGAGAAAATCCCGGTAGCGGGCAAGGTCATCTGGATGACGCCAAAGGGCGCGCAGGGCAAGCGGACCGCCGGCATCGGCGTCCAGTTCAGCGACCAGGACCAGGGTAACACCCAAAAGAAGATAGAGACTTACCTGGCTGGGGCGCTGGGCGGGGACAAGCCAACACACACGATGTGAATGGCAACTGAGCCGCATCCCGCGAGCGCAGTTCTTTATTCGAGATTCAGAATGCTGCTACCTGCCGCTGAAAGCGCAGGACAAACCGGCTAGCTTTGTGTGCTGACGCCACCCCGAAGGACGTATGCGTTGTAGCCACGTTCGTTCAGGATGTACGCGCCCGCTGAGCTTCGTCGGCCCGTATCACAGCAGACGACGTACGACTTGTCTTTGTCGAGCATGTTCATCTTTAAGCGAATGAAGTAGAGCGGAATGTTGACGGCGCCATCGATGTGCGCATTCTCGAACTCGCTCGGCAACCTGACGTCCAGCCATTGGCCACCGTTCGCTATGATCTTGTCCGCCTCCGAGCGGTCAACCCAGTCGAGCATCGGCTCGTTCAAGAGCTTTTTGAAGTCCTCTTTGCCGAGGCGCATGACCGCACCGTCCGTTGTCATCGTGACGGTCGCATTTCGTTTGGCTTCGGAGATCAGCGCTTCTTCCCCGAAGGTGTCTCCGACGTGCAACTCAGCAAGCTTGATGCCGTCTTTGCTGAGCGGGGTCTCGCGGGTCACCAGCGCCCGGCCACGAATCAACACGTAGAAATAGTCGCCCTCGGCGCCCTGTTTCAGGACGATGTCGCCAGACTTGTAGTTGATCTGCTGCATCCGCATGAAGATCGCCTGGATGTTTGCCGGCGGAATCTTGTGGAAGGCCTTGGTCTGGAGCAGCATCGTCATCCAGTCCTCTTCGGCCTCGTCGCCTTCACCCTGCAGCTCTGACACTTCGTAAGTGCCGGTCTGGTCCCAGGTAAGCATCACGTCGAGCAGATCGCTGTCGATGGAGACGAACTGGACGCGATCCCGGGCCTTGGCTGTCAACTCGCGCGGGAATACGGGGGAAACGGGGTTTTTGGCGGGGTCGGTGCCGCCTACGATGGTGCCGGCCACCTTGCCCTGGTCGACCAGCTCCAGCGTGCCGGAGACCACGTAAATCGTGCGTTTTTCAGTATCGCCTTCCTTAAAAAGCACCTGTCCTGGCGATAACTCACGCAGCTGGACCTTGCGGCTCAGCGCGACCAGGTTATCCCGCTTCAAGCCATTTAGCGGCGTAAATTGCCTCAAGAGCGCGGTTTCTACCTCAGCGGACATGCCACATCCTGTTGCGTCACCTTCTTAGATTTCTTCGCAATGATCATTCTTGCTTGTTCTAAACGGACCGAACCGGCCCGCAAAATCGTCGGTATTCTACCTTTAATTCAATGACTTCCGATAGGATTATTGTCGTGCATCGTGACCGACCGCTCACTTTGTTTCGCGTGCTGCCGGTCAGTCGTTCTTAAGAGCCGAAAAACCCGCATGTGGTTCAAAGTGACTACCGTAATGGCTGGCCAGCGTCTTGAGCGACGCGGTTACATCGTCGATGCCGCGATCTCTCGCGTAGTTGATTGGCCCGCCGCGAAACGGGGCGAATCCGGTACCGAAGATCACGCCGGCATCCAGCAGGTCCGGGTCATTGACAACACCATCGCTAAGGCAGGCGACCGCCTCATTGACCATTGGCAGAATCAGGCGGTCCTCGATGTCTCCGGGTACGTCTGAATGTGACTCCGTCGGCTTGTTCGGCTTGTTACCTTCCCATGCGTAGAAGCCCTGGCCGGACTTACGTCCCAACTGGCCGCCGGCGACCATCTTTTCCAGTCTCTCGGGAACAGGCCGGTTCATCGCGGCGCCGAGTACCTTTGACACATTCAAGGCGACGTCGATACCGACGCTGTCGATGAGTTCCACGGGCCCCATGGGCATGCCGAATCGCTCGGCTGCCTTATCGATGTCCTGCAGGGCGACGCCACTGTCGATCAGCGCCATCGCCTCGGCCATGTACGGCGCGAGGATGCGATTGACGACGAAACCCGGCGCACTCGCACACTCGAGCGGCAGCTTGCCAATGCGCTTCACGAATGCGAAGCCTGCATCCAGGGCTTCCTGCGTCGTGTCTTCGCAGCGGATGACCTCGACAATCATCATCTGGGCAACGGGATTAAAGAAGTGCAGGCCGATAAAGCGCTCCGGCTGTTCGAGCCCTTCGCGCAGTTCCTCGAGCCGGATGCTGGACGTGTTCGTCGCCAGCAGCGCGGCATCCTTCATCGACGGCTGCAGGTTCGCGTACAGCTCGCGTTTGGCATCCCGGTCCTCGAAGATCGCCTCAATGATCAGATCCGCGTCCTTGACATGATTGGCGTCTGGATCCGCGACAAGGCGTGCAGTCGCCGCCGCACGCTTTTTGTCGTCACGGATGCGCTTTGAGAACAACTTGCCGGCTCGCTCCAGGGCCGGCTCGATGTACTTCATCTCCCGGTCCTGCAGCGACACATCCAGGCCGCGAAGCGCGCACCAGGCCGCGATATCGCCGCCCATGACGCCGGCACCGACAACGTGCACGTGTTCGATCTTTGCGTCCGTCTTGTTGCCTTGCGACTTCAGCTGGTTTTGCAGGAAGAAGACCCGCACGAGATTGCGAGACGTGTCTGAACACATCAGCTCGGCGATCGAGCGCGCTTCGGCTTCGTAGCCACTCTTGGGCGATGCGCCGTATTTCGCCCAGAGATCGATAATGGCGTAGGGCGCCGGGTAGTGATCTTTGCGCGCTTTCCTGGCGACTTGCTTGACCAGCGTCGGCTTTATCAGCGGGCGAACAAACGGCAGATTCAGGAGCTTCTCGGCAAACGGCGCTGACTGCCTGGGCGGCGGCGCGGCGATCATCTCTTTCGCCGCCTGGCGCCAGTTGTCCTCACTCGCGATGCGGTCCACCAACCCTTGCTTGCGCGCCTTAGCGGCATTGATCGGCGCCCCGGTCAGCATCAACTGCATCGCCGGGCGGACGCCCATGATCTGTACGGCTCGCACCGTACCCCCGAAACCAGGGTGGATGCCAAGCTGTACCTCCGGCAGACCGAAGGCCTTGCGGTCGCCGGTAAACGCGAGCCGATAATCACAGGCCATCGCGAGTTCGAGGCCGCCACCCAATGCGAAGCCATTGATCGCAGCCACGGTAGGGCAGCGAAGCGCCTCGAGCTTATCGAGGACTTGCTGTCCTAGACGGATCAGCTCGTAGGCCTGGTCAGGATTCTCGATCGTCGTGAATTCATTGATATCGGCGCCCATGATGAAGCCGTTTGCCTTGCCCGAGTGGATTACGACGCCCTTGGGCGGGCTTGACGCGAGCTTCTCCAGCAAGTCGTTGAGCTCCATCAGGACCGGGCCGGACAGAACGTTTGCCCCGCCGTCGGCCTTGTCAATTCGCAACCAGACGATGCCGTCGGCATCGGATTCGGAAGACCAGTGTGTGTTTGCCATGAGTGTGTTCTCTCGCTTAGACGTGAGATCGTTCCTATTAAAGGGTGTGTCCTGCCGGCGTTGACTCCATAGGCCTCATTCAACCTCGAAGTCGCAGACGAGCGGGAGGTGATCAGAAAGCCGAACGTCCGGAACGTCCAGCTTCGATACATGGATACCTTTCTGGTAGAGAATGAAATCGAGCTCCCTCCGGGGAGCGCGGCTGGGATAGGTCGGTTTGCTCTCCACATTGGCCGAATGCAGGCCGGATGCCTTCATGAAGAGATAGATCTCGTTTTCTCCCCAGAACGTGTTGAAGTCACCGGCAACGATGACCGGCTTCTTCGTTGCTTCGATCAGATCGTGCAGGTGGCGCAATTGCAGGTGCCGGTGCCGATACTTGAGCGACAAATGCACCAGGAAGACCGCGAACTCCTCCATTTCCAGCTCGATGATCAGGCGCTTGATACCGGCATCGAAGTAGTGAAACTTTTCGCCGTGGACACGCTCAGCCGCCAGGAATGCGTTCCCTTGCTTGCGGACGATCGGCAACAGCTTGTTGAAGGAGTTTTCGCCGTACTTCGTCTCGTAGGAGCTGTTCATGCCCAGGTCCGCAGCGATCTTCTCGGCGTGGTTGACCATGCGGCTCCTGATCGAACCCGTGTCTACTTCAATCAGGCCGACGATGTCCGGATCCACAGAGCGAATAAAGTCGGTCAGCTTGGGCAACATCAGTTGATTCCCGAGGACATAACCGGCGCCCGGCACGGGCACATGCAGACTAGCGCTGCCACCGAGGGCGTAGCGAATGTTGTAGAGCAGTAAGCGCATCCGGGTCGTTGAGGCCAGGGGAGAAAGCTGTTGATCCAACGATACCGAAACGGGGGCCTCTAAGGAACCGGAGCCCGGCCCTGACAGTATCGATTTTCGAAAGTCCGGGGACCCGAGTAACTGCCCGGCAGCGCTTGCATGAATTCGATAGAATCGATACTGGAACAACCTGGGGATAAACCGAGTGTCTGAGAGCAATCCGATTCGCGTCTACGTGACGCACGCGTTCGACGAGAGTGACGATTATCTGCGCGTCTTCGAGTTCCTGGAGAGCGATGATCGCTTCTACTACCTGAATGTGGCGAAACCCGAGAACATTCCCGAATCGGGCGGGCTGGAAGCGATCAAGGACGAGCTGATCCAGCAGATCAAGCAGTCCGAGGTCATCATCGTACTGCCGTCCACCCATGATCAAAAGCCGGATCTGAGCCGTTTCCAGATGGACGTCGCGGACGCCAACGACATTCCGAAAATCTCGATAAAGCCTTTCGGTGGAATGGGCACGGTGCCGAAGGAAGTCGAGGAACGCTGTAACGAGATCACTGAATGGAATGAGCGCGATATGGTCGACGCGATCAAGAAGCACGGTCGCGGAGAGGACACGGCGCGATGGGAGGTCATCGACTTTCCCGGCATCGAAGACCTAATGAAAGACGATAATAAAGAATAAGTTATAAAGCTTATTTAATGTTAAATATTATATGAAGGTCATCGCACATCGGGGAGCCAGCGGTTACCTGCCAGAGCACACCCTGCCGGCGAAAGCCCTCGCTCACGCGATGGGCGCTGACTACCTGGAGCAGGACGTCGTTGCGACCCGGGACGAGGAGTTGATCGTCCTGCACGATATTCACCTCGATCGTGTGACCGATGTCTCTGAACAGTATCCCGGGCGGGCCCGCGAGGATGGCCGCTACTACGTCATCGATTTCGATCTGGCGGAGCTTCGTAAGCTCCGAGTACACGAGCGGGTGGACGCAGCTGGCGCTGCGGTCTATCCCGGACGATATCCGTTAACGGGAGAACCGTTCGCGCCGCATACCTTTTCAGAGGAGCTCTCGTTCGTCCGTGGACTCAACAAGTCGACCGGACGCGACGTCGGCGTTTATCCTGAAATCAAACGTCCGGCCTTTCACAAGTCTGAGGGCGTCGACATAACGTCGCTGTTCCTGGATGTGTTGAGCGACCAGGGTTATACACAGGCGTCCGATCCGATATTCGTGCAGTGCTTTGACGCAGCGGAGCTGAAGCGGATCTACGACGACTTCAACTGCGAACTGAAGCTCGTACAACTGATCGGTGACAATGCCTGGCAGGAGTCCGACACGGACTACGATGCGTTGCGGTCGGCCACCGGGATAGAAGAAGTCGCCGCATACGTTGACGGCTTCGGACCGTGGATCAGGCAAGTCGTTGAGCCGGACAAGGATGGGAGACCGGTGTCCACCGGGCTTGCGGAACGGATACAGGCTGTCGGATGCGAGGTACATCCGTATACACTTCGAAGAGACGACTTGCCGCCGGGATTTTCGAGATTCGACGACGCCGCCCGATTTCTTCGCGAGGAATTGAAAGTCGAGGCCGTGTTTACGGACTTTCCAGACCTGATCAGAGCTTAGTATTTTGGTTAAAAAGGTAGGCTAATTCGCTGTTTTTTATAGTCTACGGTGGTATATACATGCGGGTCGAACAGGGGATTGACCGACATGTCAGTTTTTTTCCGTTGTGAGACATGGGTTCTTTTCAGACATCGTGCAGGGGCATATCGTTAACGGATGTTTGTTGATTTTCCGCAAGAGCTGATCCTGATGACAGCCGGCGCATTCGTGCTGGGCTGGGTTCTGTCAATGATCAGTAGCGCTATTGGAAGCAAGGCCAAGGCTCGACGCCGGGACCCGAGGGACGATCGCATTCGTTCCCTCGAGGCGGAATTGCGAATCGCACAGTCGGAAACCGACAAAGTTCGGACGTCGCTCGAGGAAGCCGAGACAGCGCGCGACGAAGCGGTTGAAGGCAACGAGAAGCGAGACAATGTGATCTCGCATCAGCAAACCAAGATCGATGACCTCAAGAAAGACCTGACGGACTCGGTAAAGAAGACGCGGGAACTGCGCGCAGAGCTCCAGGATCGCGCCACGGAGAACGTGAAATCAGAAGCCAAGCTTCGCGAGGTTGAGACAGAACTCTCCGTTGCCCAGGCGTCCACAGACCTGATTGCCACGGGTGTTCTCGACTACGCGGTGGCGCCAGACGGTGAAGAGGGCGCGAATGACCAGGAAGGGCAGGACCGTCACGAGGACGTCCAGCCAACCGCCTGATCGGCCTTTCTGTCCGCATGTGGGCTGCGTAAAACTCTTGTAGCTCAGATTGGTCTACACTTAAGGCCCTCGTTACTTAGGCGCCAGCCAAATCTCGAAACCCATGAAGCGATCACTGCTGCTGATCTTGTTCACGCTGTCTGCCTGCGAGTCGAATCAGCAGCAGGTCTCGATTGCATTCAACGTCGAATTCAATGGTCAGCCGATTCGCTGTGACTCTGAGTCCCCCGTCGCCCTGACGGATCTGCGGTTCTTCATTCACGACCTCGAGTTAACGGGCGCAGACGGGACGGTCGTGCCGACGCGGCTTAAGCGCGACTCGGCATGGCAGAACGGGGCTGTCGCATTCATCGACCTCGAAAACGGGCAGGGTGGCTGTGACGACGGAACGCCGGAGTCCAATGCCCGAGTCATAGCCAGTGTTTCCAGCGATAGCGACCTTGCCGGCCTGCAGGGACTGCGTTTCACGCTGGGCGTTCCGTTCGAACTGAACCACAGCAACCTGTTGGAGGCAGCGCCGCCGCTGGACGACGCGGCAATGCACTGGCACTGGCGTTCCGGGTACAAATTCCTGAGAGCCGGTGTGGAGACCGATAATGACAGCTTCTGGTTCCATTTGGGCTCGACGGCCTGCCAGGGAACGACCGGCAACATCTCAGGCTGCGACAGCCCGAACCGGCCGATAGTGGAACTCGCGGGATTCAATCCGCAAACGGATAGCGTCGTTATCGATATCGGCCGGCTGTTCGACGCGGTAGACCTCGAGGACGGCGAACGGTCAGACTGCTCCTCCGGTCCTACCGAGCAGAGTTGTCCGCCGGTACTCGCCACACTCGGTCTGGGTCCGGAGGCTTCGACGATCGCCGATGGGGTGTTCGCAGCGCGCCCGAGACAGGCCACGGTGTCACAGTGAGGCCGGCCCGATGAAGCGCGTCCTGCTGATTACGGCCCTGGTCGTCGGTGTGGCGCTATGGCTCCTGTATCCGCGGCCGTATGATTGGTCACTGGCCAAGGGCATGCCCACGCCGGATGTGCCTGTTAACAACCCGATGAGCAGCGTCAAGGTTGAGCTCGGGCGATGGCTGTTCTACGACACGCGCCTGTCGATCAATGGTGCATTCTCCTGCGGCAGCTGCCATGTCCAGGCACTGGCATTCACCGATGGCCGGCGACGGGCTGTTGGCGCGACCGGGGAAGTACACCCCCGCAGCGCAATGAGCCTCGTCAATTCGGCCTATGCGAGCCGGTTGACTTGGGCCAACTCCCTGACAGCGAGCCTCGAGGACCAGGCCCTGACACCATTGTTCGGGGATGACCCGATCGAGATGGGCCTCGGCGGCCGCGAAGATGCCCTCGCCGAGCTGTTTACGAATGACCAACGCTACGCGGACCTGTTTCGCGAAGCCTTCCCGAGACAGGAGCGGCCGGGCACGGTCATAAACATGGTCCGTGCGATCAGTTCGTTTACCCGCAGCATCGTGAGTTTTCGCTCACCCTACGATGCCTGGCTTGCGGGCGACGCCACGGCAATCAGCGAGTCTGCGCAACGTGGGGAGGCCTTGTTTTTCTCAGAGCGCCTCGAGTGTTTCCACTGCCATGGAGGCTTCAATTTCACCGACAGCACGACACATAAGGACGCCCGGGTCGAGCGGTTCGGCTACCACAACACGGGTTTGTACAACCTCGGCAACACGGGTGCTTATCCGGCGGACAACCCCGGGTTGATCGACATCACCGGCAAGCGCAGGGATATGGGCAAGTTCCGCGCACCCACACTGCGCAATATCGCTGTAACTGCGCCGTACATGCATGACGGCAGCATTGCGACACTCGAGGACGTCATCGAGCACTATGCGAGAGGAGGGCGGCTGATCGAGGAGGGACCGAATGCCGGCGACGGCAACGTCAACCCGTTCAAGTCCGAGTTCGTCCGCGGTTTCGAACTGACCGAGGCGGAAAAGCGGGACCTGCTCGCCTTCCTGGAGTCACTGACGGACGAAGCCGCGCTGAGCGACCCTCGCTGGTCTTCCCCGTGGACCGAGGCGACGGCCGCCGGGCAGCCCCCGGAATCCGCCGAACCTCAGCAGAGGTAGCTAGCGCACGTCGGACGTGACCCTGGCGTCGAAGCCGGTGACGCGCCAGGCATTCCAGAGAAACAGGAAGTAGAGCTGCATGATCAGTGCCGCGACCCACTCTATGCGGTTCTCCCACTGGTCGGCGTCATCCAGTATCGACTTCAACACCAGGTTCAGGATGCCCAGCGCAAACGGCAGCAGGGCCAGCCAGACGAGCGGCGTGCCCTGTCGGTGACCGTCGAATCGCACCGTTTTCGAATCCACTTTTGACACCGAGAATGCCAACGTTACCTGTGCGATGGCGACGCCCAGAAAATAGCCGTAGATGCCGAAACGGCGCATGAATTCGTAGAAGGGCTGCTGCGTGCCGAGGAAAGTCACGTAGATGATCAACGAGATCCCGCCGACGATTCCGCTGTAGCAGAGCGTCAGGTGCGCAGCTCGGGAATGGTGTCCCATGGCTCTCAGCCACTCGATGCACAGCAGCCAGATCACGATGTGCAAAACGCCGAGCGGCATCTGTATCGCCCTGAAGAGAAAGCTGGCCGGCTCGTAGCGCCCCGTTGCGCTGATCGACGTGCAGCCATCGATATAGGGAATGCAGGACGGGACCAGGTCGTAGTACGTACCGATCGCATAGGAAATCGTCACGCCGACGAACGGGACGACGGCTGCGATCAACGGGAGTGAGCGGAGAGTGATCATCTGCGGGTCTGGCTACCGAATTTTGTCTAGAATGTGGCTCTCAGGCGCCGGTCAGAGCGTCGCACAAGAATGATAGGGGGCACTTATGAGCATTCTCGCACTGTGGCAGCCGATAGTCCTGTCTGCCGTTCTCGTCTTCTTCGTCAGCGCGATCGTCTGGATGGCGATGCCGTGGCACAAGACAGATTTCAAGAAGACACTTAATGAAGAGGAGGGCATCCGTGCCGCCCTCAAGAACCTCAGCCCTGGCGCTTACCTCGTACCGCACTGCATTGAACCGGAGGAGTTCAAGAAGCCCGAGAGCCAGCAGAAGTTCATTGACGGTCCAGTGGCCTATATCACCGTGCAAGAGAAGGGTCTGCCGAAGATGGGACATCGCCTGTTGAAGATCTTCATCTTCTATCTGTTTATTGGCGGCCTCTGCGCTTACCTGGTTCGGCACTTCGCGCCGCCGGATGCCAGCTACCTTCAGATCTTTCAGCTGACCGGCACGGTCGCCTGGGCAGCACACGGCCTGGCCTATGTTCAGGAGAGCATTTGGTTCGCGCGGCCGTGGTCGACGACGGCGAAGAACATCTTCGACGCGCTGATCTACGCGTTGATCACAGGTGGTGTATTCGGCTGGCTGGTCTGAAGGCACGTCGAAGTGCGCGGTCAGAGCTCGTCCTTGTCGATCAGTCCGGATAGCGTATCCGGCAGATACACGTATTGGCCTCGTTCCAGCCCACGTGCAAATTCGTGCAGCAGCGCGGCAAAGTTATCGAACCGGACATCTCGAGTGGGTTGTTCGTGCCACCATTCGATCACCGGCGACTCAAGCCCGGGCTTGTCGACAGACTCGACGTAGTAGAAGTCGCCGCCTCCGGACATCAGGACAGGAGCCGCGTTATTCGCCAGGCTCTCGCCGGTGCTGAGTATTTCCAGTCGATAGGCTTCTACCTCGTCCAGCGGCAGCCAGCGCCACGTACCGAACAGCCCCTGGGACGACGGGTCTTCACCGTCGTGCATCCGGTACGCGGCTCGGACCGAAGCCGGCAGTTGGATTCCGCTTCTTGACTCAAACTGCCGGATGTCGTCCTCGCTCGCCGGGGAATTGAGCTGGCGGACAAGCGGCGGCGCATGCTCTTCGAGCCAGGCCTTGATGGCCTGCAGTGAGTCTTTCGTTGTCATACTGACGTCAGCGCGAACCGGAACCGAGAACAGCAGACAGATTATCAGAGCCGATCCCAGGGCCTGGCTCAGGATTCTCTTCTGCAACAGTCGCGGGACGAAACGGCCGGCCGGGCGGAATGTAGCCCTGGAACGGCATCCGTCAGGCAGGCTCATGGTTTTCCCGGCCGCAAGAATCACTGTTGTTCGCCTACCGTTCTTGCCTCGTCGATCACGACCTGTCGATACCGTTTGTTATCACAGTCATAAGACAATAGGAACGAGGGCCGGCCGCCTTTCAGTTCGCCGATCCTGTAGACCGTGAGGTCGAGGTCAGGCATGCCTTTCGCGTGGTGATGATTACCGATCACTTGCCAGGCCATCGTCGGATACGCATCTTCGAGCCTGGCTTTGACCATGGCGATATCACGATCCAGATCCGCTGCATTACCGTGTTTTTCCAACCTGATCGAGAACACCTGGCCCGAGGCAGGCGTAGCCCCGACGACCAGTCTTTCGAACGGCGCAATGTCGAGGGCGGGCTCCATCGTGTAGTAACGCACGCCGACCGACGTGATCTCGTCGACTTTCGCCGTCGTGGATTCGATCGTCTGCCCGTACTGGACGCCGGCCATGCCGTTTGAGCGACATATCAGCGCGTCCCCAGGCGTACTGACGCAGCCGGACGCGACGAGGAGGGCGGTTGCGAACACTGCGGTTCGCACTACCCAACTCGTGCGGTCTGCTTCCGGACCGGTGCTGAGGATGTCCTGCAATCACGGAGTCCGTACGACTCCGCCCTCACGGAAGCCCTAGCGGAAATACCAGCGAGCACCGATGCTGAATACATCAGCATCACCCGCAAGTTGGAGACTGATGCCGGCCGAGATCTGGTCCGTGAAATAGTAGTCGCCGGCCAGTTCGATGAACGTATCGCTGTCATCGACGTTGATGTAATTCGCCGAACCGCGAATCTCGAACTGCGGGGCGATGAAGCCACGGATGCCCGACGACAAAGCGAAACCGGAGTCGTCGAAGTCACCGAGCGGTGTGTCGAAATCCACGCGAACGTAGCGCAACGTGCTGACGAGGTCGAAGTCATCCGAGTAGTTCCAGACGTAGCCACCGCCAATCTCCAGCGTGGTGGAGTCGATGTCGAAATCGAAGTCCAGCAATGTCAGGCCGCCTACGAGGATCCATTCATCGTTGATTTCGAACGAGCCGGCAAAGCGAAGACCGTCACCGTCGCTTTCATCGACGTCAACGAATCGAATCTCGGCGAAGTTGTAGCTCAGATCGCCGGCATTTTCTTTCTGCACAGATTGCGCCGTCGCGGTCATCGGCAATGCCAATACCGCAGCCACCATAAGTAGTTTTTTCATAGTCATCTCTCGAAATTGCTGCCCAAGCGTTTATCGGATAATCGAACGTGTTTCGACTTGGCGCGAATGCTAACGCCGAGTCGTTTCGAAAGTCTAACGACCGAATACTGACCTACAGTCACTTCTACAAAAAGCGTATAAGTAAATATTTTATATACTTATTATTTAATTCGCTGACTGTCGCAATTTGGCGTCAGTCGGCGCTATACGCTGAAAATGTGCGCATTTTGTCAAATCGGAGCAGCGCGAATAAGCGCAGGGCTTGCAGCTAGAGTTCGCTGCAGTTCAAGCCACCTTTAAGGACCGCGGTCTCGAATCCTCGCTGGTTCAGGATGAACGCGGCGGCTGAGCTGCGTCGACCCGTGTCGCAATAGACGACATACGGTGTCCTTCGATCCAGGTCGTCCAACTTATGGCGAAGCATGTAGAGCGGCAGATTAGTGGCATTGGCCTTGCTCGATGCTTTGAATTCGCTCGGTACCCGGACGTCGAGC
The DNA here is from genome assembly GCA_030065915.1 of Woeseiaceae bacterium. GTDB lineage: Bacteria > Pseudomonadota > Gammaproteobacteria > Steroidobacterales > Woeseiaceae > UBA1847. The sequence goes on along the minus strand of JASJCQ010000019.1, from coordinate 105,717 downwards.
CACTGGCCGCCCTGGCTGACGGCCTCATCGGCATCGTCATGACTCAGGGAAACAACCACCTCGTCATTCAGGAGCGACTGGAAGTCGTCGCGGCCCAACTCCATCAACGTGCCATCGGTCAGCATCGTAATCGTGGCGTTTCGAGCCTCATTTGAGATCAGTGCTTCCTCACCAAAAGTCGCTCCGACGCCCAGATCGGCAAGATCGATATTGCTGCCGTTGCCTGGCGTCTCCCGCGTCACCATGCACCGGCCGCTGGTAATAATGTAGAAATGATCGCCCTTGTCGCCCTGCTTAATGACGACCTCGCCAGCCTTGTATTCTCTACGCTGCAGGCGCATGAAAATCATCTGGATGTTCTGCGGGGGGATCAGCTGAAACGTCTTGGTGCGAAGTAGGGCGCTCATCCAGTCGCCCTCGGCGGAAGTCATCGTTGCTTCAATGTCGCCGACTTCGTAGATGCCCGTCTGCTCGAGCGTCAGCGTGAGATCCAGTGCTTCGCTGTCGATACTGAAATACCGGACATCACCCTCGGCAACCGCTGTGACCTGGCGTGGCAGAACCGGAGCAACGGGGTTCCGAGCCTCTTCAGACCCGCCGACCAGTGTTTCCTTCACGTCGTCGTTCTCGTTCAGCGAGATCGTGCCCGAAAGGAGGTAAATCGAACGCCTGCCCTTGTCGCCCTGGCTGAAGAGCACTTCGCCCTGTGTAGCCTCAAGGACGATGACGTCCTTAAGCAGCTCGTCGATATTGGTTGAATTCAGCGCGTTGAACGGCGAGAACTTCGCCAGCTCGGCAGCATCCATGCCCTTGGTCATTGCTTTGACTCCAGATTCAAGCGAGATCATTTCGCGAGATATGTCACATTAGCAATGGATCTGAAGCTATTCAGGGACCTGTTTCTCAAAACGAAAGACCGGGGAATCCGGGTGTGTTCTTGGATCGCCAAATACACCCAAAAGCGCGTAACGGGATTGATTACGTCTGTTTACGTGGTCCCGGCGGTTGCCAAGGGTGAGTGGGCAGCTTTCTGGACTTCTGGTTGCTTTGAATCCACACAAACGCAACCCACCCATACGTGCAGGCAGAAGCATTAGGTTCTGGGGACTTCGGACCGGCCGAAACTGTTTCAGGGCACTCTCGTGGACGGTTTTGCCTACAGAAACGAGGTTTTTCTGAATTAGAGCGCTCGAATAGAGTGTTGAAAAAGAGTCCCACTAATTTTGGAAAAGGGGGCTTCTATCGGCTGACCTGACCCCGACCAGGTATCCTATTTAACATAATATACATTATGCGCAGTTATTGGCACGCCGATACATCAAGCATCCTTGCCGATAAGTGCCTCCAGAGGGATATCCAACTCTTCGTGTAAGGCCCTGATCATCTTCAGCGACAAGCCCCGTTTCTTATTAAGCACCTCTGACACTCTGGCACGTGACCCAATAGAAGCCTCCAGGTCTTTTCTGTCCAACCCAAGCTGTTCCATCCTGAAACGGATCGCTTCAATCGGATCCGGAGGATCAACAGGAAAGCTGTTCGTTTCATACGCATCAACGAGCGTCGCAAGAACGTCGAGTTCATCACCATCGTCTGTACCCACCTTGGCCGACATTAGCGCTTGGATGCGTTTCAGAGCACGCTCGTGGTCACGTTCGTTTCTAATTGGTCGAATGGTCATCTAAATGGTCTCCGCATTGATCTTGTCATAGTCCGAGTGTGAACCGACGAACCGAATGTAGATAACTCTAAAATCATAGTTGATCTGCACGATGAGCCTGTATCTGTTGCCGGCAATATTGAAAACCACCCGGTTGCCTTTGAGGATGCTCGCATGACGATAATGCCGTTTCACATCCTCGGGGCCCGCCCAATCGGCCGTAGCGGATTCTCTAAACCAGGCTTTTAAAGGCTGTTCCGCCCGCGGGTACCGCATCCAGAAATCTCGAAGCGTCCTACGGGCAATGATTCGCATTCGAAAAACAGTAACATGATCCCATTTTGGGAGCAATCGGACTAATTATGCAGTTTGATTGCATTAGAAATGCCATGCACCCCAACTTTTGCGGAATAGTTGGGAAGGCCGGTGCCCTCCTCTCACTTTGCTAATACCGGCGAATCTGCGGCCGACCGTCGATAGTCGTAATGCAGCCTCTTTTCGACACTGAACTTTTCCACACATGCTAATCACGCTCCTGATGCGGTAGCACTGCGGGGTTGTCCGCTTCGAATGTTGCGTAATGCTGATGCCATCGCGCTTCTCAACAATAGACGCCGAACCCGGCCATAGGCCAGGCTCGGCACGGCTTCCACAGTCAGTCTTGCGTCACCAGTTCGAAGCCCGCCGGAACTTCGAACAACTGGCTTGCGAGTGAAACGTTAAACCTGAAGCGAGTCTCAAGCTGCAACCCGCCAGAAAGTTCGCCTTCGAGTAAGACCGGCTGGTTAGTGTTGATCTGACTCCAGAGCGTGAGGTTGATGTCGTCGATGACGAGCCTGTGTCCAGTAACTTCCTGGCCGTCGATCACTCTGGTATCGCTCAGCACTGCCGCCTCGCCGCGGAACGCTCTCAGTTTCTCGACCCATTGCAGGTTGCGATCGGTGTCGCGATACAGTTCGATAGCTTGCTCGAAATAGCGATTACCCGGCAACAGCGTTGTAAAGGTGCCGTCACTGACGCTGAGTATTTGGACTACGCCGGACTGCTCGATGCGAGTATCCCCGTCTGCGTTTGTCTGTACCCTGATGTTGACCATCTCTTGATCGCCAAGCGTCAAGCTTGTTCGAACGTCCAGCGTCCGGTAGCTCGAAAACCACGCCTGGACGTCCGCAAATGCCGTGCCGCTACCGCCGGGCACGAACAGGCTGAGCGTGACCGCGAGCCCGGCAATGAGAACCGCCGCCGTGGCGAATCGAGGGCTCCAGCTAAAGAAACGGCGTTCCGGTACGACCGGCAAGCGCTGGCGCATACGCTCTGCAGCCTGCGCCACGGCTTCATCGTCAGCGTCATTGCGTGCGGACGCAATAAATGGCTCAAGGAAGCGTTCGTCTTCGTTACTGTGTGTGATGTCATTCATGTCGTTATTCCTGTTCGCCAAGCTGCAAGTGCGCTCGAAGATTGTCACTGAGTTTTTGTCGGATTCGGTGCAATGCCACTCCAACAGCGCTTTCCGTCATATCGAGCTGGCGGCCAATCTCGGATTGGCTCAAATCAGCCAGGTAGTAGAGGCTGAACAGCGTTGCGTCGCGATGCTTCAACGTGGAAATCGCATCCCGTAGCGCTCGGGCGCGCTGGTCAGCCTCGAACTGCGTCTCCGGTGTGCTGGAATCGGCGATATCGTCGGTACCCAACGTGGAGCGTCTTTTTCGCAGCCGGTCAATTGCCCGGTTGATTGATAGCGTTTTCAGGTAGGCCGGCCAGTTTTTTATCGACGTTGGCGGTGAACGCAGCAGTCTTTCGGCGATGTCCTGGGCAACATCTTCGGCATCGTGGAGGCTTCCCAGAACGCGAATCGCGGTCGCGATCATGATCCCCGCATGGGCATTCAGCGCTTCGATCAGTTCCGCGCGTCGAGCTGCGCGTAAGCCACGCCACCCCGTCAAACCCTCGGTAAGGCGCGCCATACACTGTACTCCTGTAGTTGTCATTTGAGCTCCTGTTATCGAGATTTCAAGAACAGGACGCGCCAGAGTGGAAAATCTTACAGAATGAACCAGGAGAATTGGTTTAATAAGCGTGGGAGGCGCCCTGCCTCACGACTCTTGGCCGGCGACTTGGCGCAATAAACCGACCATACGCGCTCATTCGAACCGTCCGAACGTACCGCCCCCCCGAATCGCGGATCAGCAAACACAGTCACGGCGAAGCTCTTCGATCGCCACGTAAGGAGCGCGGCTCAGATATCTGCGATAGCTCACCTCCACTAGCCTATTCAGACTGGATGCCCGCTACAGTTTCTTCCCCTTCCAGAGCGACCAGGTTGTGAGGAAGACGAGAAGCCCTCCAGCAACCAGTAGGAAAGCGGGCAAGTTGATGCCGAAGGGAAGTACGATATCAGTGGCGGCGCGAGTGAACCACGCAAACATCAGGGCGGCGATACCGGTCGCACCGGTGAACAGGTTGAGGCCGAGTTTGTTGAGGCGCGCATAAGTCTCGTCGTCGATCTGTAAGCGAGTTCGGGTGGCGAAATGACCTTCATCGACTCGGCGCATGATACGCCTTAGCAGAACCGGCATTTCCACGAAGGCATCGGCATCTTGAAAGATGCGCATCCCGAGTTCCTTGACCATCGTCTCGATATCGAGGACCTTCATTCCCTCCTCTGCTCCAAAGTCCTCGGCGACGGCCTGGAGATCGAATCTTGGATCGAGGAGCCGGATGGTGCCATCGAGGGTGCCGAAGGTCTTATCGAGCAAGAAGAGATCGGCAGGGATATGGAGCTCGTGCTCAACCACAAAGCTCTGCAGGGCCTCACTGGCCTGTGCCCTCGGCATGGTGGCGATATTCCGGAACAACAGTCGCAGGTCTTCGCGCAGCTTCCGCATGTCGACATCATGTCCAACGATGTCATAGTCGAGGAGGTGCGCGGCCATGCTGACGTGGTCTCGCCGGATGACGTCAAAAACGATCGCGCGGAGCATGGCCAGGGTGTGGCGATCGAAGCGCCCGATCATACCGAAGTCGAGAATTCCGAGTACGCCGTTCGGCAGGAGCATCAAGTTGCCCGGGTGAGGGTCGGCGTGAAAGAGCCCGTCGCGGAAAATCTGTTTCAATGTGACCATCACCACCGTCTTTGCCAGCTCGCGGGTATCGACTTCTTGCTTGAGATGCTCGTCGAGTTGGCTGATGTTGACGCCATCGAGGAATTCCATGGTGAGCACGCGTTGACCGGAGTAATCCCAGAAAATGCGAGCTATGTGCACCTTCGGGTCGTCCTGGAAATTGCGCGCAAACTCCTCTGTGAGGTGGCCCTCTGCGACGAAGTCCAGCTCGCGCAGGATGACCCGTTCAAACTCCTGGATCACCTTCACCTTATCGATGGTTTCGGCAAATCTGCTGCGGTTGGCAAGGCGAGCCATTCCGTAGAGGATCGAGAGATCCATGCGGATCTGCTCTTCAATCCCGGGGCGCAGAACCTTGGCGACGGCCTGCGTTCCATCGGGCAGAGTGCAGCGATGCACCTGGGCAATCGAGGCCGCCGCAAGCGGCTTCTCCTCAAAGGCGGGGAAGATCTCATTGAGTTCTTTCCCCATCTCCGTCTCGACCACTTTCCTCACCTCTTCAAAGGGGATCTTGGAGGCGTGGTCCTGGAGCTTCCGTAACTCTGTGATGTAGGGCTTCGGCAACAGATCCGGGCGAGTACTCAGGATCTGCCCCATCTTGACGAAAGTGGGTCCCAGTTCTTCGCAGACCATGCGCAGACGCTCCGGCGCGCTCAAGTGTCCAGTCGGTTGAGAAGATGCCTCTCTTTCCTTGCTGTCCTCATGAGGAGGCAGAGCTTCCTCCCCTGCATAGAGCTTGCTGAAACCCATCTTGTCGGAGAGATAGCCAAAGTCATGTCGAGCAAACGCCGCCGTGATCTGTGCATAGCGCTTGTATCGAGTCACAAATTCCACCATGTGTTTAGCCTCCTGACTGGCCGACCTGTCCCTGTTTCCTTCCCCGAAGTCCTGGAAGGCCTCGGTCAGCTTCGCGCCTGGTCGCGTGTCGAACTCCCGTTTAACGGCACTGCAATCACATAAGCGAACCGCGGACTTCGTTACAACTCGAGCGACCGGACGACGCGTGGTTCAAGCCGTACTACGACCTGGCGTTTCCGATTTCAGATGCTGGTAAACGGATTGCCATCCATTCCGCCGTACGGAGCAGGCTTAAAATCCAACATCGTGTTGGGTAGCAGCTTACCGTGCGCCTGAAGCTCGAGATGGTCCGGGATACCGTTCTTGTTCGCGTCACCAAGCTGTAGCTTGGTCTCTGCAAAGGTCTTACCGTTGAGTCTTAGTTCCAGATGATCAGGGATACCGTTCTTGTTGGCGTCACCCAGAAAGAGACTCTTCCTGAAGCGCTGTTTGTCTTGCACCTTCAGCTCGATTCTGTCGAGACCAAGCTTGTTCTGGGTACTGCCCAGACGAAACTTCTGCGTGAAGAGCGGTTTTCCGTGTAAACGCAACTCAAGGTGATCTGGAATTCCGTTATTGTCGGAGTCTCCTAAAGACGTTGTAGTTCTGAGAGACGGCTTGCCATACGTCCGAAGTTCCAGATGATCCGGTATTCCGTTTTCGTTAGCGTCTCCCAGCTGAAGTGAGGATCGAAAAACTGGGTCTCCGTTAATTCTGAATTCCAGTCTGTCGGGATTACCGTCCCTGTTGAGGTTTAACCCGACTCTCTTGTAGCGTGACAGTGGGAAGTCCAACGAACGATCCAGGAAGTGCCAGAATGGATTCAGCCATTTTGGTCCCTCGATGTCTCTTTGTTGCGAAGACATAATGAGATCGCTAAAGAAGTCCGCTTCCGCCGCCCGGTATTTCGCCGTCTTCACATAGTGAGTCCCGTTGATGGCTTTATCGGTAGTAATATCGTTGAGGTTGAGCGGACGTCCTTCTTGAGCGGCCTTGTGTTTGAGATAGCCAAGCGCCGACTTAACGCCAAAATTCCCGCCATGCTGAGAACTTATCGGCTTCGTAGTATTGAATTTGTTTCCGCCCGGTGCCAGGAACGCATAAGCTTGCCATACCGCCCGTGATTCGTCGGTAAGTGCGTTCAACGCAGCCGTTCCAGCTTCGTTGCCCAGAACTTTCTTGACGTGTTTCTCCCAATTGGCATAGCTCGAGCGCATTTGCGCGGCATAGGCAAGCACTTGATCTCGCGCCGGGATTTTCGCCGGGTAGACCTTGGGAATGTTCGTCAACTTGTGCGATTCGGGGCTCTTGTATGGTGGTACGGGAATCCAGCGCTTTGTGATTCCTTTCGGCAGACCCAGATGATTCTTGTTCTTCCCGAGAAAATCGAGCCCACCCTTGTCGAACGTCTCAATCAGTTGCTGGCCACGCGCAGTAGGAGCGCCGTAGTATTCGCGCGCTGCCGTCGTCAATACCAACATCGGCGACATTTCGGGTACGTACTTGAATCCACGCTCGAGGTTGGCAAAAGTTGAAAGGCTGGCACGCCGGTGTTTCAGCTTTCGGAGCCAGTCGGCAAAAACAATGTCATTGGTCCTGGTCAAGCGTGGGCCTCTGGGAAATCCGCCGGGAGGAATTCCATATCGCTCGCCGATTTCGTTCATCATCGCCCGCCGCTCCCTTGCTCCAAGGTTCGAGCCAATTTTCGCTGCGTTCTGAATATCTCTTGCGTTGAAATCCACTTCTGCACCCTCCTCGGCATGGTGACGTCGAGTTCAGACAGGCCACGCCGAATCTCATCCACTCAAACAACTCAATCCAATGTGCGACGGGTGCTCGTTTGCGTCAATTCTGGGAAGCGCGTATTGCCAGTTGTCAGGTGTGTACAGGCTGCCTGGAATCAAAAGAGAACAAGAAAGTGTGCAATGCCTGCTCCCTTGCTATGAAGCGCTACGGCAAGTACGAATTGCCGCAAGGAGTTGCCTCACTAGTTTGCACAGAAAGGAATTGTTCTGGAGTCACAAGGGCACGGTGACCTATAAATGGAGACCATCCGACTGGCCATTTACTTGCTCGCGGCTGTCGTTGTCTACGCCGTCGTCATATTTTGGCCGGCCGGCCGTTTGGACTGGGTGGCGGGCTGGCTGTACGTCGGCATCATTGCACTGAACCACCTGGCCAACGCTATCTACCTGAAACGAGTCAACCCCGAGCTGATCGAGGCCCGGTTGCGGATGAGCAAAGGCACCAAGCGTTGGGACATCGTCTGGGGGCTGTTCTTCGGCCCGGTACTCATTTCGATGTACATCGTCGCAGGGTTCGACGCCGTCAGATTTGAGTGGTCGACAATGTCTGCGCTGTACTGGCCTCTCGGCCTGATTATTTTCCTGCCGGGCACGATGCTTTTCTCGTGGTCGATGGGCGTCAATCCCTTCTTCGAGAAGACAGTTCGCATCCAGACGGACCGTGGACACAGAGTCATCGACACCGGGCCATACGCATTTGTTCGGCATCCGGGTTACCTTGGGTTTTCCGGATGGTGCCTGTCCGCCCCCCTCCTCCTGGCTTCCTGGTGGGCCTTCGCACCGGCGATACTCTCGGTTATCGGGCTTGTTGTCCGGACTGCACTGGAAGATCGCACGTTGCGCCAGGAGCTCGACGGATATGAAGCGTATGCGAAGCGCGTCCGCTATCGACTGTTGCCCGGTGTGTGGTGACCCAGTTGGCCGCATCAGCGCCCTTTCGCCTCAGGGTCACGCACCCAAATTCTGTCACCTAGTAGAGACTGCTTTTCAAGAGCTTCTCTGCTGTCGGAGCTTCTCGCACCAGATCAGTAGTCCAACGACGAGCGTAACGGACACCGCTGCGTCAAAATGAAATTCCTGGTATGCACTGAACAACGATTCTCTTTCGCATACACGGACGAAGAACCCGGTACAGAATCTCATCTGAACGAGTCCCGAGATGACGCCGCCTGTACACAGGTAGAAGACGAATCGAGTGAACTTCGCAATGTCTCCGTCGTAGTCCTGGAACACGGCAGTTCCGGGTATAGTTGAAAGAGCTGACACCAGGGCGCGGGACGGAAGCCACATTGCATCACTAACGCGTCTTAGCACCGTATAAGCCACTTTGAGGAAGGATCGGATCATTGAGTCTGGTCTCCATATCTAGTTTGCCTATCATTTAGTTTACGTAGATGCCTCGTGAGCGGGTAAGCCGACTTTGTTTAGATGCTCACCAAAATAATGCACAGCTTCTGGCCACTACCCTTGATACGAGGTCGGATAGACTGCCGGCAGGCTTAGCCTCTCGATTTGCGACGCCTGCTCGAGCTTCGGCACGTCAGTCCCGGGGGGCAGCCAGATGCTCGGAAATCTTTTTGCGCAGCTCCGCATGATGGCCGAGGAGCAGGTGCCCTCCCGTCTCCATACTCAGGAACTCCGAGCCGCTGATGTCTACAGCCAGGGTCTGGCCGATATCGAAGGGGTTAAGTCGGCCATCGACTGCGTGCACGATCAGTACCTGGGATTCGATCCGGTCAAGACGATACGTCAGCGAAGGATCGACGGCGGCGGCCTCGTTTATGACGCCCTGGACGCGCTTTGATGCTGGTAGAAAGGTGTCGACCAGTTCTCTGACAAATGCTTCTTCCTCCGGGATTTTGCCGCTTCGCAGGTCAGCACGGGCGTCGAAGGCCTCTTCGATCATGCCCCTTGAGACTCTTGTGAGTACCCAATAGACAACATCGTTGCCGAGCAATGCGCTATACATCCAGGTCGGTATGGGCCTTTCGTCAACGTCCGGGCCGAACGGGGTGAAGGGCGCGGACGACAACAACACCATCCGCCCGGTGCGGCCCGGGAGAAGCTCGGCGAACTTCAACGCCGGTGGAACACCGCCCGACATGGCGAGGATGTGCGCCGTCTCGATCTGTAGCTGATCGAGTAGCGCTTCGAACGCGCGCGCCTGCGCGGGAATCGAGGGGTCCTCTGGCAGGTCGCTGCCCAGGTAGCCGAATCGAGACACGGCAATCCACTGAAACCCTGCCCCGCCCAGCGCTTCAGCGAGCAGTCGCCCCTGGTCGAAACCGCCCCCTGCGCCATGGATGACTAGGACGACGGGGCCCGATCCCCACGTCACGTATTCGACGATGCCGTGGTCAGTTACAGCAAGTGATCGTTCGGCATCCAATTGGGCCTGCCGTTTTCCCACCTCGTTGATGGCCATGAACGAAACAATCACCGCTGGTGCAATCGCAAGGGCCACTACGCCCAATAGTGCGCGAGCTAGCGTCATGGTTCTGTCATTCGGCAACAATGCAATGAGACGTCGATCGAGAATCATCGTAGCAGCTATGTGAGCGTCAACAGCTTTCGGCATGTCCGTATACACGCTTTTCGTGCCGACCCGGGATACTGATCGAAACAACGAATCGGATCGGCCCATGAACGTGTGGATTGTCGTCTTAATAGGCCTGGTGTTGGCCGGCATCGCGGCGCTCAGTTCGTGGCGTCACCTCGACCGGCAGGCCGACACGCGGGCGTGGGACGAACTCGCAGTAACAATCGAAACCGGGGTTGGCACGTACGACCCCGCGATGGTCGCCGAGCTGCCGGATCCAGCGCAGCGCTATTTCAACTACATGATTGAGCCAGGTGCGCCGTTGCACTCGGTCGTCGAGATCGAGATGACGGGCCAGATCGGGCTTGGCACACAAGCGGCGCCCAATTACCGCGAAATGAGCGCACGCCAGATCCTCGCTCCGCCCCGTGGTCTGGTGTGGCAACTCGAGGCCGGATCATTCAGTGGTTCGGATGCCGCATTGCCCGGCACGTCGTGGACGCGATTCTGGCTGTTTGACCTGCTGCCGGTCGTGCGAGTCAGCGGCCATGATCATCGCCGCTCTGCGTTCGGGCGAGTTGTTGCCGAAGCCGCATTCTGGGTCCCTTCGAGCCTTCTGCCTGGCGAGTTCGTGCGCTGGGAAGCGATCGATAACGACAGCGCACGTGCCATCGTGCGATTCGAACTCTTCGAGCAGGCGGTGGAGATCACGATCGACGAGACTGGCACGCCGACTCACGTACTAATCCCGCGTTGGAGCAATGCCAACGCCGACGAAGAGTACCGTGAGCAGCCATTCGGCGGGGAGCTCTCGGAATTTCGACGATTTGGCGGGTATCGCCTGCCCACGCGCGTTGCGGGCGGCAACCATTTCGGCACACCCGAGTATTTCCCATTCTTCAAGGCTGAAGTCACCGAGATTCGGTTCCCTGGTGCGGCACACTCCACGTCACACTAGATTCCGACTCGGACTTGGATGCCGTGCCTCGTTTCTCGCCATAGTTGAACGGGATCGACAACGCCGCTTATCAATACTCCGTGTCTAGTCGCGCTTGCTCACTGAGCCTTGGGACGGGAATCGGGAAATCCCACAGCACGGGTGGCTGCGACCGCGGGGATACGGTCTACGGTTTGCAATCTGCCGGTTTGTCTGTGATCTGGCTCCAGCTCTCCCCGGACCGGCGCAGCAGGTGAACTAGCCCTGACCGTCCAGATGGATCGTGTATCGACGTCGGGGCGCCAACCACCGCAGTGTCTGCTGAGAGCGCCACGCTCCAACCAAGAACGTCGTTCTTAGCGCCGTTCGGTGCCGTGAACTTTGCCTGCTGAGTCCACTTGGATCCGGAGCGAAAAAACAGGTACGCCGCGCCAGAATTCTCGGCCTTGTCATCGTCCATGGCAGCGGTGACGATAGCCGTGTCTGCATAGAGACCGACGTTGTAACCGAACAGGTCGCCGGTCTCGGCATCCCCGGCCGTTAGCTTCGCTTGCTGGGTCCAGCTCGAGCCGGAGCGGACGAACACATACGCCGAACCGGAATCGGCGCCGCTCGTTTCGTCGTCATCTCTGCGAGCTGCAATCAGCGCGGTGTCGCCATACAGTGCGACCCTGACGCCAAAAATGTCGACGTCACCAGCATCGGCAGCCGTGAGCTTCGCTTCGTGGCTCCACGAGTCATTCGAGCGAACGAAGACGTACACGGATCCCGTGTTTTCGCCATTGTCATCGTCGAGGTCGGCCCCGATCAGCAGCGTGTCACCGTCAAAGGCAACGCTGATTCCGAATAGATCACCCTTGGCACCGTCGGGGGCAGTCAGTTTCGCCTGTTGGGTCCACACGTGTCCGGACCGGGTAAAAACGTAGACTGAACCCGAGTCCTCACCGTTATCGTCGTCCATTGGGGCTGCGAGGATCGCCGTATCTCCAGACAGCGCGACGCTGCGGCCAAACTCATCACCCTCATCACCGTCCCAAGCTTCCAACTTGGCCGTTTGTATCCATTCGGATCCGGATCGCTCAAATAGATACGCTGCGCCCGAGTCATTGCCGCTATCGTCATTTCGTCGAGCCCCTGCCAGGAGCGTGTCACCGTCGAGCGCAATGCTGCCGCCGAACTGGTCGCCGGCCGCGGCATCCGAGGCGGCAATCTTGGCTTGCTGAGACCAACAGCGCTCCGAGGACACGAACACGTACGCGGCTCCCGACTCCTCGCCATTGTCATCATCTCCTTGCGCGCCAACAGCCACGGTTGACCCGGAAATCGCCACACTGAATCCGAAGTACTGATCGGGTCCGGGGTCTTCCGCGGCGAGTGTCGTCACCTCGACCGAGGCGTCCGATGCGCTTGAGAGTCCGGCAAGTATCACCGCGACTGCGGTTCCCAGAATTCGAATACTTGCGCTTTCTATCGTTGGCATCGGGCTTCCTCGATACGATCCACTTTATCGGCGCCTCGAGGATACCGGTCTGCTCTCTGTCGGATCAAAGACAGCTGCCAATCATACAGTGGCGAATGAGCCAGCGATCTGACGCTTTCTCGCAAACCATCGACACAGTCCGTTGACGAACCGGGCCAACCGCAAACAGCTGGACTGAAACTACATTGTCGCCCATGTGAGTGTTTGCGACGGCGTGCAAGTGTTCTGCCTCGCTCGGTGTGATATCTGGATCAAACGGCAAGCACAGCGTACTTCGAAGATGCTCAGCAGCCTGCTCTGACCCGTGCAGGAATTCGCCGTACGAGTTCACCCAGATCACGTCCGGAGCCATCAGTTGAATTATCGCCTCGCAGTCGCCCGCTCGCCACGCGCCTGCAAAGATCTGCAGCAGCTCATTCAACGACGGTGTCACTTTCGCAGCGACACCGGAAGTGCTGAGGTCTACACAGGTTCTGTCTTTTTCGACAAGGTTAGTCATTGATATCGTCCTTATCGCCTGAGAACCGATCCCGGCACTGCCACCTGCACTGCCTGACTGCGATTCACGCGTTGGCTCCGCTGTTCGACTGCTCACCGGCGCGTCGAACGACCTGGCGCCCGGTGCTCACGGCTTCGCTATCGAGGATTGCGGTTGCATCGACTTCGAAGAGCATGCCGTCCAGCGCGAGCCGCGGGACGGGCACCAGCGTCTGCGCGGGTAGCTTGTCACCAAAGAGCGCTTGAATGTGATTCGTCATCACCTTCAGTTTTGATTCGTCATAGTCCACGACATAGGTGGTAATTCGGGCGACCTTGCCAGGCGTCGCGCCGACACTGAGCAGGACAGCCTCAAGGTTGGAACAAGCCTGGCGCACCTGGTCTTCGAACGTCGGAGACAGTGCTCCACTACGATCCTCACCGCCCTGCCCCGCAATGTACGCGACTCTCGTCCCGCTCGAGGCGACTACTGCGTGGCTGTACCCGTTCGGGGTCGGGTCGTACAGCTCGGATGGGTTTACGTATGTGAGGTGGACGGTCGACGCCGTGGCGTCGCTAGAGATAGCTGTGCTGCTCATTGTGAACAATACTCCTGAAAGCAGGATAAGACTGAAGGCTGAATTTCTGCGCTTGATCTGTCCCTAGTGAAGGGAGATCTCGCGCAGGTTCCCGAGCTTGTCGGGATTCCGCACGATGAAAACGTCTGTGGCCTTCCCGGTTTGGTCGTAAGCGAAGGAGACTACGGCGTCGACTCGACCTTGATCAGTGAGGACGACGCCACGCTCGCCATTCACGTCGACCACGTTCCACTGCAATCCGGACCAATACTCGTGGAGGCTGCGCGTGAGAAACGTGGTGACTGCCTCCATGCCGCGAAGTACCTTTCGAATGGTCGGAACCTTGCCGCCGCCATCCGCTGTCAACTGGACGTCGACTGCGAGAAGCGACGCCAGGCGACCGATGGAACCCTCCGTAATCGCTGCTTGAAAGGCCGTGAGCAACTCGTCCTGGCGTTCGACCGGCGTCGTAAACCGAGTCTGCGATTGGTCCAGGTGTGATTTCGCGCGAGACACGAGTTGACGGCACGCACTCTCAGTGGTGTCCAGCGTCTCGGCGACTTCCGGATACGGCATCTCGAAAACCTCGTGGAGCAGGTAGGCGGCTCTCTCCCTGGGCGTCAATCTCTCCAGCACTAGCAGGAAGGCGGTCTTGAGCGACGCGGCGAGTTCCATATCGGCCTCGGAGTTGCGTTCGACGGGCACCTGCACCGGCTCCGGCAGCCACGCTCCCACGTAGTTCACTCGGGTGCGATGTGCAGCGCGAAGCAGATCGAGGCAGCGTCGAGTGCAGGTGGTCGTCAGCCATCCCTGGGGGTTGTCGATGGATTCGTGTTTGGCGTTGGTCCAATCGACGAACGTGTCCTGGACAGCGTCTTCCGCGTCGGCAAAAGAGCCCAGTATCCGATAGGCCAAACCGAGCAGTGTCGGACGGACGCTCTCGAAGATGGTGGCGTTAACTGACTTGTGCATGTCAATGCCTCGAAATGTTGATGCGGTTCCACAGGTTGATCATCGCGACAGTAGCCGTCAGGGCCGCGATCTCCTTCTCCGCGAAGTGTTTCCGCAGCCGTGCGCGTAGCTCTCCAAGATCGGCATCCGAGTCAAGCACCGTCAGCGCCTCGGTCCATGCGAGAGCAGCGCGCTCCTTCTCGCTGAAGTCTTTGACCTGGTCCCAGACGACCAGCCGATCCAGCCGGTCGCTGGATTCACCGTCCTGACGAGATTCTTTGGTGTGCATCTTGGCGCAGAAGCCGCAGCGGTTGATCTGCGATGCTCTCAGCTGGACCAGATGGTGAATGGTCCGCTCAAGCCCTTGCGCATCGATCGCTGGGTGAACGTTTGCCATTGCTTGCAGAATCTCAGGGGCTACCTGCTCGTAGCTGATCGTACCTGTTGCACTCATCTCATTCCTCGTTGTCAGTTCAATGATTGGTACAGGTATGTCGATTGAGACAACGGTTTTGTGACATCACGGACGATCTAAACGACAAAGCTGTCGCTGTCTCGCCGTAGCCCGGGTCTATGCATCGGCGACAATAGGCAGCAAATGCCGAAAAACAGGTATTCCAGGATCTGATTGACGCTTGACCACCCCTGCAATAGGTAGTGGCCAAACAGCAAGCTCAGAAAGCAACCGAAACATGCATAGACGGCGAAGTACTCAATTGAGTTGATCAGCAGCGCAGCGCCCAATCCGATCTCAATGACGTAAATTAGTCGAAGGCGAAACAGTAGTCTCGCCCTCGTATACATCGTACGCATCTATTGCGTAGCCAATGATTGCTCCAGGCCGATACACTTTTCCTTGTAAAGCTGGATGGCGTCTTTGCCCGATCGGCTAAGATGGTATTCAGCCGACGGTACAAAGTAAGCAAATCCCTGCTTGGCATCCTGAATCCAATTCTTGAATCGTTCCGCCTCATGCTCCTCAAGCTCGGCTAGAAATTCTTCGTACGCAATCTCGGCTAACGCGATCTCCACGTCCGTGAGTTCGTTCAGGTCATCATAGAGCTCTGCTTCAGTTCGCGACGGATCTGCCCTACACAGGTATTGGACCTTTGCCTCGAGCTTCACTCTATCGAGCTGCTCAACTGCGTTGGACAACGCATCGACGAACAGTCGAACCTTCTGCTCGTCATTCGGGAACATGTGACGCCTGACATTCCTGATGGTTCGTTCTGGATCGGAGTCAAAACCATGTGGAATTAGGCGTGCCAGGTGTTGAAATACCAAACCGTCCGGTGCTTCCTCTCCGGAGAAGGAAGCGGCCAGTTTCTCGGCGGACGATTCTTGTGGCTGTTCAGTCTGACCTTCCTCCGCTGCGGACAGATTCAAGAGGCAGAAACCCACGACCGTTATTGCAAGGAGTTGTCTCGCGACAGTCATTAAGGCGTTGTTCATCCATTTCGCCCCGTGTAGTCATCTGAAGGCTTGCGCTGAGCTTTTCTGCAGCGTTCCAACGTACTGTCTAGCAGCGGATATCGCCATTCGCAACCGCAAAAACTCGTCCTGACCGTTCCTGGCTTTGCAGGCATTTTGTCAGTAAGCCTGGTGTCCCCTCTTCGGCAATAAACAGGTCATTCGGCTTGTTTTAGTCTGTTTAACAGAGTACTCTGTCTTTAGTCACCTTTCAGGAGCATATCGACATGGATACCAGTCAAGCTCGGGACCACCTGGATTCGGCAGCAACCATTCTTCGGCACGCAGATCGACGACTGCGCTTTCCGGCGTGGGTCTTCATCATCTGGGGGCTCTTCGGCACCACAGTGAACACGTTGGCGCAAATGCGTGTTGCCGGTTTTCAGCTGCCAAGCGATTCCACGATTCAACTCCCGCTCCTCTTGGTCGCCATCGGCGCTACGGTGGTGATGAGCCTTCGGGGAGACAGTCAGCGTGAGACCCTCGTTGACCGGCACACCGGCATCCTGTTTGCCGTGGTCTTTGGGGTGCTGCTGCTTGCCAGCGTAATTTTGCAGCACAAGGTAGTGCCTTATCAGGCCATTGGTATCTTCTGGGGTCTCGGCTTTGCGATCGCGCTGATCGTCGTCGGCATCGAGGCCAGTCGCCCGCTATTGATCGGCGGGTTCCTGCTGCTTGTCGCCTGTCTTTCAACGGCGTGGTTCCCCGGGTTCTTCAACGGTCTCCTGGCCCTCGGATGGTTTGCCGGCATGGTCCTGCCTGGAGTGATTCTGGCCTGGAAACGGGTTGATGGATGAGATGCTCCTCTCGAAGGTTCGTCTTTCGGTCGTGGCTGAGCTGCTGTCGGCGGAATGGGTACCTTTCAAGGAACTGTGCGAGGCGGCGGGCACCACCAACGGAAACCTCGGCAGCCATCTCGCCAAACTGCTGAGCAGCGGCTACATCGAGGAAGAGAAGCGCTTCGTCGGCCGACGGCCGCAAAGCCGATACCGGATCACCAAAGACGGGCGAAGCGCCATTTTGCGTCATGTGGAGGCGCTGCAGGAGCTCGTCGAGGCAGCGGACCAGGGTTAACGATCGACCCAAAGCCCCGGTTGGCTCCGAAGGCGGCAACCCTACCTGAATGACCCTTGTAGCGCCGGTTCTCCTTAGCGATCTCATTTGTTACAAAGTGGTCGAGGAAACCTCTTCAACTTACTGTTTTTTATCGAACCTCTTCCGTTTCTGATCCCGACCAAGAACCCTCATCACCCCGAGGACAAGAACGGACCTGCTTTGCCTGCCCGCAGTAACTCTGCTTCCCCTACTTGGTATCCGGTCTTACCCAGCTGCCGGCGTCCAAGTCTCGAGCGACAATTGACATAGTTCACGTTCTTGTGAAATATTTACAGACTATGGATGTATTTCAGGCACTGGCAGACCCGACGCGAAGACAGGTTGTCCAACTTCTTGGGCGTCGGCCACGGCGCGCCGGTGAGCTGGCCGGCGAGCTCGGCACGTCCGCATCCGCGTTGAGCCGCCATCTCAAACTGCTGCTCGACGCGTCGATCATCGAGGACGAGCGGATTCCCGATGACGCACGAGTACGAATGTTCAGGCTTCGTCCCGATTCGCTCGAGGACGTTCAGGCGTACCTTGACCAGCTGCAGGCCGAGTGGCGTGACCAACTCCAGGCATTTAAGCGACATGTAGAGGCGCAACAATCATGAGCACGATGAGCACGGAGATCTACGTCGAAGTCGATCCGGCAACGGCCTTCAAGGCGTTCACCGAAGAATACGACCAGTGGTGGGGCAACGGACCGATAGACGCCTACGCATCGTGGCGGGTTGTCGAAAATAGGATCGAGCCCGGTGTCGGCGGACGACTCGTCGAGGACTATGGCGACGAGGAACGTGTCCTGGGCACGATCACGATCTGGGAGCCTGGCAGACGCGTCGCGTGGACGAGCCGCAATGCGATCGAGGCAGAGGTCACTTTCGAAAAGCAGGGACATGGCACGCGCGTCATCGTCACTGCCCGCGTGCCGGAGGGCGTGGATGGCACGGCCGATACGTCAATGCTGCGTATGGCGCCTCAGTGGTTCCCTCGCTATCTCGATCGCCGCAAGGAAGGACGAGTCCGTCAGAACCTCGGGCGGTTTGGTCTCGCCCTGTGCTCTGCCACCCCGGCAGCGACCGCCCGGTGGCTCGCCGATACCTTTCAACTCGAATGCACCGCCGACATCCCGGAGACCGAGAGCGACCCCGAGCACACGTGGATCGAGTTTCGAATCGGCAACGGCATGCTTGTGCTCTGGGGCGGCAACGGCGAAGTGGGTGCGGACACACCGATCGTCTACGTCGACGATCTCGACGCACACCTGGAACACGCTCGCGCCCATGGCGCAACGATCGTCACGCCGATTGCCGAGCACGGCTACCGCGCCTACACCGCTCAGGATTGCGAAGGCCGGCACTGGCAGTTCGCCCAGACCGGACGACGTATCGGGCGTTAATGCGTCGCTGGTGCAACGTCGGCTCGAGTCCCGCTACGCCTGATTCGCAACGCGGCGGTAACATGTACAAGGCAATCCCGACCATAGACACGTAGTTGAGTCTGTCAGCAGGCGCGCGTTGCGGTGAAGCCTCGGCAGGAGAATTGCCATAGCCAGGACGTGCCATCCCCTGAAGAACCCGAGTGTTCTAACGTCTCGACAATATCGTGCCAGGTGCGACTCTTTCCTCCATCGCTGCATCTAACTGCAAACGGAGACTCTGTGCGGCCTCTGAAGGCTGCTGTACATCAATTGGGGGGATCACACATGAAACGAGTCGCTGGGCTGTCTTTCGCGCTCTTCGCTTTGTCTCTGACTCTGACTCCGGCCTTTGCGATCGTGATTCGTCACGACGTGCCGGACTCGAAATACCTCGAATTCGCCACGAGCGTCCCCTCCCCTGTCATCCTGTTCACCAATAGACTGGGATCGGCCGATGGCATGGGCACCTGGATCACGCCCGACTGGATACTGACGGCGGCTCATGTGGGCGAAATGATAAAGGTCGGCGACAGCATTGGCATCGAACGAGAACTCAAGGTCGAAGCAGTAACCGTGCATGCCGATTGGCCGGACATGCCGGTAGACGTCGCGCTCATCAAGGTCTCGCGAGCGACCGGGGACGCCAAGCCGGTCGACGTCTGCCCGGTGACGGCTCTTGAAGGCGAAACGGTAGTCTTCGTTGGCGCCGGCGATTTTGGCGACGGCAAGACGGGGCCGGTTAGCGCAGACGGCAAGATGCGGGCGGCACGCAACGTCATCAGTTCGGTGGGCGAGAAATTTGTAGCGTTCATTTTCGATTCGCCCGATTCGGAAGACGCAGTGGAACTGGAAGGGATCAGCGGCCCGGGAGATAGCGGCGGTCCGGCTTACCTGCAAACCAAGACAGGGTTCTGCGTCCTTGCCGTCAGTTCAGGCCAGGACACGGAGCCGACGGGCGGCCTCGAAGGCCGGTATGGCGTGATCGAGTACTACAGCCGTGTCGATGTCTTGCGCGACTGGATCATGGAGGTGACCGCGGGCTCTGACTGAGGCCTCATGATTCCGTCTCAATGAGCCCTTCGTCGCCATTGGCGGCTTTGCCACCGTCTACGGCTGTTTCGTAAACGCCGACGCGGCTTTGGACTGTGTCAGCGCCGACCGTGAGGATTGCTGGCTTCCGCTCCGTCGCTTCCGGATCGATGGCTATGACGCCGCTTCCACGTTGAGTGCTTCTACAATCTGCGGATGCACTATAGACTCGTGCCGCAGGAAGACGTAGAAATCAGGCCGCAAGAAGCCGACCGCTAATTCGGGCCCTGCCCCCTCTGGAAATCCATGACAGCAGCTGAGACATTGGAGATCGCGTTGCTTCTGAGAGAGGAAGCTCAGAGGTCGTTTGAATATTGGCTGACTATCTCTTTCGCGTTTATCGCCGCGACGTTTTTGGGCAGAAGACTGCTCAAGCCCGGTGTTTCCGTGGCGTTCGGCGCCCTTTACGTACTGACTGTCACCCTGCTTATCGCCAGATATGTAGTCAGCGGCATTTCTGCAGACAGATATCTGGCATTGGCCATCGAACAGGGCGCCGAACCGTTTGTCGATTCGACGATCGTCACCTACTTGCGTGTTCTCGTCTTTGCGGCTGGCACCTTATCCGCACTTTGGTTCCTGTACATTAATTCCAAAGATCGTGAACGATGATGTCTCGTTCGATTAACCAGATGCACAGCTTTGGTGCCCTTTGCAGCCAGTTTTGCAGTTTCCTGTACACGCTAGTCCCTGGTACCCGCAAGATTCGCTATCTTGATCCGCGGCTAAATCACCTTTGACGCCGACCACGTGTCGCCAGACTTTCTTGAAGCGGTTTGGCGCTTCGACATCCCCGACGGACAAAGCTACCGGGCAAAGGCTGAATGCTGCGAAGTGTGCAGGCGGGGCCTTCCGCGTTGGCGCACAGTTACGTACTGATACGATTGCGGTCGTTCCGACTGTCGCTACGAATGGAGGTTTAGTGTCAGAATCACTGCGTTAGATCGTCTCGTCGACTGGACAGAATCGAATCGACGGAACTTGCCAGACCGGTCGCTCTTGCGGAGACCAGGAAAGAGCCCGAGTCGACCTGACTAGGTCCACCCGCGCTGCCGCAAGTAGTGAAGTAGCCACTTCAATAGAGGATTGACAGTCGACCGCGTTGGTCTTCGCCCATGGAATCGTTCGCACCTGATCTTCGCCACACACCCCGAACCCCGCTGCTGCCGGAGCACGTCGACTGCATCCGTGATCGCGGGTCGGAAGTCCGCTTCAAGAAGGGAGAGCTGATTGTTGACGTCGGTACGCCGATGGACCGATTCGTCTACATCCTCGAGGGCGGCATCGAACTGATCGACCCCTACACGCGTGAACCGTATCTTCCCGATTCTCTCGGGCCGGGGCAGTTTACCGGTGAGATGGCGTTTCTCTATGGCGGTTCCTACACGATCCCGCTTCGTGCCGCGCGTGACACAGTCGCCCTGACGGCCTCCAGGGACACCATTCTCGAGCTCATGGCCGAGATTCCGGCAATGAGCGACATCATCGTCAACGTGTTTAATGCCCGGCGGCGGCGCGCCCTGGAGTCGAACGACAGCAGTCTGACGCTGATCGGCACCGACGAAAGCCGGGCGCTGCGCCAGATCGCCGGCTTTGCCTCGCGCAGTCGTATCCCGTATCGCGATCTGGAGCTCCACTCAGAGGAAGCGCGGCGCATCGCGAAAGCCTGCAAACGCGGCGTTGGCGAGCCACTCGTGGTCTTCGGGCGACGTCGGGTCATCGACGAGCCTACGCCCCGCAGCATCGCTGCGCTGCTCGGCCTCGATCTAACAGTCGAAGAAGGTCAAACGTTTGATGTGCTCGTCGTTGGGGGCGGACCGGCGGGTGTCGCCGCGGCCGTTTACGCGGGCGCTGAAGGTCTGTCGTCGTTGGTTGTGGACGAGATTGCCATCGGCGGTCAGGCCGGCACGTCCTCGCGCATCGAAAATTACATGGGCTTTCCGACCGGTATTTCCGGCGCGGACCTGCTGTGGCGCGGACAGGTGCAGGCGATGAAGTTCGGCGCACGATTCGCCATGCCGCGGCGTGTATCGAGGCTGGAGCGTCGTCGAGATGATGGCCTGTTTGTCGCGCAGCTCGACAACTGCGTGTCGATTCGGAGCCGCGCTGTGATCATCTCGGCCGGAGTCCAGTATCGGCGCCTGCCGCTGGATCGGCTCGAGGATTTCGAAGGTAGCGGCGTTTACTATGCCGCTACCGACGCGGAGGCGAGGTTCTGCCGCAACCGGGAGGTTGCCGTCGTCGGCGGCGGCAACTCGGCCGGCCAGGCCGCGATGTTTCTAAGCGAGCACGCCGATCATGTACACGTCCTCGTTCGTGGCCAGACGCTGGCCGCCTCGATGTCGGATTATCTGTCCAGCCGACTGGATGCAACACCCAACATCACGCTGCACTACCAGACCCAGGTGGAAACCCTGCACGGAGACGACTGGCTGACGGCGATCTCGGTGTCGACGAAAGACGCTGGCGAGTCGAAGCGCCTCCCTGTTGGCGGCTTGTTCCTGATGGTCGGTGCGGCACCCAATACCGGATGGCTGAGCGACCTGGTGCAACTCGACCGAAACGGATTTGTTGAGACTGGCGTCGATGCCGGCAGCACCGACTCGTTCGGCACGTCAATGCCGGGTGTGTACGCGGTCGGCGACGTTCGCTCCGGTTCCGTGAAGCGCGTGGCATCCGCAGCAGGTGAAGGATCGGTTGTGATCTCGCAGGTGTGGCAGTACGTTCGTGCGCTCGGACAGCAGGCGCCTGACAACTAAATCAGGCCAAGATAACGGGGCCGCTGAGAACCCCACCCAACGCGCGGTCGCACCGTAGCCCCTCCCCGTTCGCGGCAGCTATGGGTCGATCGACGGCCGAGTTTCGGGGGCAAGAGCAACTCTTACGCTTGGAGTCCTCTCCAGACTGGAACGCTTGCCTGGTGATCCCCCCGGAACTGCGGCTGACAGTCTTTCGAGTTCTGTCGTTTTGGAGGCTCTGAAGGCCAGCTATCGCTGGTGCTGGTCCGGCCTGTCTCATTCGGGCCAAA
This sequence comes from Woeseiaceae bacterium, assembly GCA_030065915.1. Classification (GTDB taxonomy): domain Bacteria; phylum Pseudomonadota; class Gammaproteobacteria; order Steroidobacterales; family Woeseiaceae; genus UBA1847. The sequence continues at coordinate 83,229 of JASJCQ010000019.1, read as the reverse complement.
GCGAAGAACAGCTCCTTGTTGGCCACCTGGCGGACCGCCATTGCCCCGGGAGCAACGGCTCGAATGTCTGGTCGCGGTACAGTTGTCCACCGTGCTCTTGAGATGTTGATCTGGAATCGCTCTTTAACGAAAGCTGAATCCGCCCTCCTCCGGCTTACTGCTTTCTTAAAGCGGCAAATGTGACGCCAAAACCGGGCTCTTCCCAGCTTTCTTCCCTAAAGTCTGGCGGTCTAGGGGCGGCATGCTGGGATAGCGCGAGGCCAGTGTATGTCGAGGAACCCCCCCGTCATTGACCTTTGGCCTCCGGATGTGCGGCTTTAATCCCCTTGCCAGCCAGTCGAACGGTTTCCCGCACACGCTTGGCTCGCGTGTCTGCGCGCTTCGCCGTCTTGAGCCAAAGCAGGATCACCTTCTTCGCCGAATCGTTAAACGCTTCGAAGTTCTTCTTCGCGGCCCTGTTCGCGTTCAGCTGCTTCGCGAGGTCCTTTGGAATCACCAGGTTCTCGATCTCGTCTAAGAACGTCCAGGAGCCATCAGACTTCGCTGAATCGATCGTTGCCTGGCCCGCCGGCGTCATCAGGCTTTTCCTGGTGAGTTCTGCGACCCGTTTCTTGTTTGGTGCGGACCACGTGCTGCCGGGCTTGCGTGGGCTGACGAAGAGCATCGTGCGGTCATCATCGAGGCGCCGTGTCCGGCTATCTACCCAGCCAAAACACAGCAGCTCTTCTACGATCTCACCGTAAGGTATGTATCGATCTGATACGTGCTTCTTGAAAGTCACGATCCAGAACGGCTCTGCGGTCGCATGGTTGACCTTGAGCCAGTCTCGAATCTCCCGGCGTGAGCGGAATTCGAGCTTGCGGGAGTTATCCAGGTTGCCCATCGAGGAATCTCGTCAGATGCATGTGATTCGTACTCAAAGTAAGCCTTGCTGACCGACTATTGCACAGATTCTGGCAAGTCCCCCTCACAATGGGCAAGGCACTGGGTCAGCGGTTGTCGCTAGAGAGGTGCTATAGCAGGCTGGATCGTAGGCGGCTCGTCTCCCAAGGTCTTGCGCCGGTCGAGTAGCTGCCATGACTCTCACGGTGGCGAGTCCCAGTAACTAGCTATCTTGGCGACCCGAAAGTCTCCGTCGGGTCGTGCGTTACGAAATGCGTCGAAATGATCGCTGAACAGCTGTCCGCCAGCCACGTCCTGGCCGAGCATCTTCAGGGCCGTTGCCTCGATGCAACGATTGAGGTCGAAATACCAGTGACCGGTGCCAAGACTGTTCACGATCGCCTCGCGCGCGGATTCGTTTTTCTCCCTCGCGGCGTCTGCAATGCCCTTGTCGAGATCGATCAACGCTAATCCCATCAGCGCGGCCGCGCGATACGCATTGTCAGGCGGAAGGGTCTGGCTGACAGTCTCGAGAACCAGCTCGTACTCGGCGGCAGACTCCGCGAGCGCGCCGGTTTGGTGATTTAAGATCGCGAGGTTCAGTCGCTGGATGCCCCACTGGTAGTGATCATCACCGAACGTGACTTCGGCACTCCGGGCGGCACCCTCAAACTCGGCAAGCGCGGCGTCGAATTCCCCCATCCTCTGCAATGCCCGACCGTACTCCGCGCGTGCATTGATGACATAGGAATGGTGCGTGCCCACCGCCGTGCCGATGATGTCTATTGCACGCGGGTACATCGCCAGCGCATTGTCCAGGCTGCCGTTCTCGCGATAGGCCGAGGCAAGGTGAGCCATCTGGCGCCCGTAGTTGAGATGCTGGGAGCCAACCGAGCGTTCGGTAACGTCCATCGCCTCGATAAGGAGCGGAATCGCTTTATCCGGCTGACCGACAAACAGGAAGTGGTAGCCGAGGCTGCCAATAATACCTGCCGTTTCGGCCGAGCTGTCGCCTGCCGTCTCTCGGAAGATGTCTACAGCATTCTCCAGGTAGGTTCGGGATTGATCATGGTTGCCCAGAATTCGTTCGCGCGCCCCCAATGCCCGGTAGATTCGAGCATGATGGATCGTGTTGCGCTCGCCAGCTTGCTCGAGCAACGCAAGCGCTTGCTCGAAGTGTGTGGCAGCTTGATCGTAGTCGCCAACAGTCGATACCGCTGTGCCCAGTTTCGCGAGAGCAATAGCGACATTGGCAGGGTTAGCTTCCCGGGTATCCTGGTAGAGGTCCGTTGCCTCCATTAGAATCGGAATTGCAGTATCGTACTCGCTCCTTGAGTGCAGAGCGTCCCCGAGAATCGTGAGCACCTCGGCCCGTGCGAGTGGTACCGCTTCGAGGTCGGAGCGCGCTCTCACCGCGAGCTGTTGAAGAAATTCCGCCGGTACCGGTGAGAGATCCTTCTCGAGCGTTACAGGATCGAAGGTCTGCAGTGTTGTCGCGAGAAAGGCCGTGGACGCGGCTTTGGCGCTGCGCTCCACTTCCAGTCGATCCCGCTCCGCGCGAAGGTCTGTCGCCTGTAGCGTTGTGATGATCGAAAATGCGACAAGCGAAGCAAGTAAGGCGAACGTCGCAATCGATGCCGCGAGATTTCTTCGCACAAATCTGCTCAGGCGGTGCCACCGGCTGCCAGCCAGCGGTCTTACCGGGTAGCCCCCCAGGTAGTTTTGGATATCGTCGCGTAAATCGGCGGCGCTCGCGTACCGGTTCCCCGGATCAAACGCACAGGCCATGTTGATGATGGCCGCAAGTTCGATATCTATTGTCCGGCGTTGCCGCGCGTCGAGTGCCCTTCGCTCTTCGAGCGCCGCCTCCCTGTGCTTGTCCCCCTGAAACGCCGGTCGGCCTGTCAGCAGCTCCCAAAGCAATAGCCCGAGCGAATAGATGTCTGTGCCGGTTGTCGGTGAATCCCCGCGTAGCTGTTCGGGACTTGCGTAGTTTGGGGAATAAGCGGTGACTCCTGTCTCAGAGCTGTCATCGGGCTCGGGACCGACTTTTGACGCAATACCAAAGTCCAACAGCTTCGCGATCCCGTCCGACACCAGGATATTGGCTGGCTTGATATCGCAGTGGACGATCAGTTGCTGATGGGCATGTTGCACGGCCGCGCATATGTCCATGAACAGTCCAAGGCTTGCGGCGGCCGACAGCTGTCTGTCATCGATGAATTCGCGAAGCGACAACCCGTCCACATATTCGGTGACCAGGTAGAGACCGACTCGCGGGTGGACGCCGCCGTCGATCAAGCGTGCGATGTTCGGGTGAGACAGCGTGGCGAGCAGCCGAATCTCGGACAGATCCGGCGCGCCCGCTTTTGCGTACACGGGCACCACCTTCAGGGCAACCGGCATGTCATAGTCCGCGCCGGTCTTTCGGGCCCGATAAACGGATCCCATGCCACCCGCGCCGATTTCGGCCTCTACGCGGTATCCGCCAATCATGTCTCCTGGGTGGATACGAGTCGAGGACGTGAAGTCATCAAGCGCAGCATCGACTGCAGCCGATACGCGCGTAGCATCTTGATTCAGCTCGGCCAACATGCCGATCGCGAGAGAAGCAAGGGACGGGTCGTCTGCGAATTTAGCCAGTAGGTACGCGCGCTGTTCGGCTACGGGTCTGGATTCGGCAGCCGCCACGGCCTCGCACAGGCCTTGCCATTGCTCGGGGGTCACAGGGATCCTCGCGACGCGAGCCACGCTCGCGCGTGGCGCAGCTTGCTGTGCACGGTCGACTCCGCCTTGCTGACTATCGCCGACATCTCTGCGTATGTCATGCCGCCGAAATAGTGCAGGCAGAGCAACTCGGCCGACAAGGGATCGAAAGCCGAAAGTTCCTGAATGGCGTTGTCGAGGTCGACGACACCGACGAGGTCGTCTCTGTCGGCGACGTCGTCGCGAAAGGTTCGGATCGACAGGTTGCCGCCGCGCTTCTCCCGGTTCCTCCGACGCGCGTGATCGACCAGGACGCGCCGCATCGTGAAGGCGACGACGCGCTTCAGGTGCAAGTCATTTTCGATCTCGATATCGGCATCGCGAAGCTGTAGAAACGCTTCGTTGATCAGCGCGGTGGGCTGAAGCGTGTGACCGGCACGTTCCCGCCGGAACTGATTGACCGCAATGGCCTTGAACTCCGGGTACAACAGCGTGACAAGACGGTCAAAGGCGTCTGTGTCGCCTGCCTGCCACTTTGAAAGCAGCTGCGTGACCTTCGCGTCGTCCACTGCCACCTCGATGGTAGAAAAGCCCCAAGTGTGGTGTAGTCTACCGTTCGAGTGTGTCCAAGAAAAACCCGCGAGCAGTGGAGAGGTAGCCCAATGAGCAAGAAGAAAACCAAGATCGTGAACCTCGATAACCCGAACTCAAACAAGAACGAGGAGTACAGCACGCCGATAATCCTGCAGGGCATGCGCAGGGGGAAAGTCGCCAAACTACGATTTCGACTGGACATAGACGGGCAACAACTGGACATCGGAGATATCGATATCGAGATTCCGGAGCCCCCGGATGTGCCGACCGGCGGAGATCGGGAAACGATTATCCCGCCATTGAAATTGTCGCGGGGTGAATGACGGAAGTCAGGGAAGGTGCAAGCACCTTCCCTGACGAAGCGTCATCGCACTAGCGGATTGCGGCGACAGCGAAACGCGGCCGCGGGCGTCGGCGCGTGGCCTGTGGCTTCACCTTCTTGATTTGTTCGGCGGCGAGCAACAGCATCACGTTGGCGATGACAAACATCGCCTCACCCCGCCAGCTGCCATCCAGCAGTCCCTCTGCCTTGCCGCTGGCGACCTCGGAAACAAGATCCGCGGCATCGTCGCTCTTCACGCCCGACGCGCCAAGCAGCGTCGTGATCAGCGCAATCGCCTCACCCGCCTGTTTAACCCACTTGACGAGCTTGTCGGAACCTTTCGAGATCTTCACCTCGACGTTCTCGATCTGCCCGGTCTCGGTGACCTCGAACTCGTAAAAGATCTGATCGTCCGGGCGAAACGTGAGATGGTGCGAGATGTGGTGTCCGTCGTTTCCGTTGACGAAGAGTCTACCGTTAACTTCTCGCGTCTCGATCTTCTTGAAGTTGAACTCGTGCTTCTTGATCCTGACCTTTTTCTTCTCGGGCCCCTTAAAAATGGCGTTCAGGGCTTTTTCCAACGCTTGTTCATTAAATGCAGGCATGTCTATCTCCTGATAATCAGTTCTGGCTGCCCGTCCGGGCAAGCCGGCTCGCAACAATTGCGGGCCTTCAGGATTGATTGCGCCATTTGCCGACAAATACCCCGAAAAAACTTCAAATTTGCCGTACGCGCTAAGGCGGGTATCTGGTTCGGGCACAGCGTTCGACGACAAAACTGCACTCAACACGCTTTCGCCACGTACTCGACAGTGTCCTGGCGGCTCCCCAGGCAACTCCAGCGAGCAAGTGAGATTCGGGCGTAACGAAACTCTCTGCCCTGCTGTTGCACGGGGGCAGTGCATCCGCAGCGACCGAACAACACAGGGCTTGTTCACACAGATGGAAGACAATTTGCGAATTCCCTGTCGAGCCCTCAAACTCAATGAACCCTTCATCGTGGCATCGCGAAGGAGAACCTCATGTGCCGTTGGCTTGCCTATTCGGGCGCTCCAGTTCATCTCGACGAAGTTCTGTTCAAGACGGACCACTCGCTCATCGACCAGAGCCTCCAGGCATCGGAAACGTCTACTACGACGAACGGCGATGGGTTCGGAATTGGTTGGTATGGCACACGTGACGTTCCCGGCGTCTACAAGGATATCCGGCCGGCCTGGAACGACGCGAACCTGCAGGCGCTGGCCGCTCAGATCGAATCGTCGATGTTCCTGGCCCATGTGCGTGCTACAACGGGCTCACCGGTACAGCGCACCAACTGCCACCCGTTCAATCACCGGAAATGGTTGTTCGTGCACAACGGCCTCATCAACGGCTACGAGAGGCTGCATCGCGATCTTTCGTTCGCCATTTCGCCGGATCTGTTTCCACTCATCCAGGGATCGACCGACTCCGAGCTCATGTTTCTACTCGCCCTGAGTTTCGGCATGGACGGCGACGTGAAAGCCGGCGTGGCACGCATGGCGGGATTCGTCGAGCACATAGCCAAGTCCCATGAAATAGACAATGCTGTGCAGATGACGCTGGGGATCAGCGACGGCGAATCCTTGTACGCGATCCGTTATTCGACGGAAGGCAAATCGCGATCGTTATTTTACAGCGCAAGCCGCGATGCGACGATGGAGATCGCCCCTGAAGCGGGCCGGTTCTCGAGGAATGCGCGTGCGATTGTTTCCGAGCCGCTGGACGATCTCGAGGCCGAATGGGTCGCCGTGCCCGAGGCGAGTTTCCTGACCATTACCAGCGGCCAGATTTCCTGTGAGTCATTCGAACCGATAGCGCCGTAGATACCCGCAGCGCTTCGCGCAGCCTACTGTTCTCGGCCCTAATTTCTAACGCGACACCGAGGCAGCCCTCCTTCCCGACTACATGTCTATAGTTTGCTACACACAGGGATCGGTCGTTTTCCATACATACGAACCGCGTGTGTCCTGATACCTCAAGCAACCAGCCGATGCGCAGATTCGAGCAGCTCTCCGACCTGGCGTTTACGCAGCCCTGCCGAACTCGCCTTGTCGGCGTAGCCAACGAAAACAACGCCTACAGGCTTCGCACCGATGAGATGCGCCGTGTTCTTTAGTTGACGCACACTACCGAAGACCATTCGATCCAACAGTCCGGGCGCCGCACAGGACGAGACTATCAGCGCTTTCTTCTTTGGCGACACCTTATCCTTTCTAAGCAGCGGATAAGGCTGCCCTGCCGGCCAATAGCCGTAGCCTGACAGGCGTTCCATGAATCGTTTGAATACCGCCGTAACGGAACCGAAGTTGACCGGTGCGGCCAGGATGTAGGCATCAGCCGATTCGATACGCTCGATGATTGCGGTCATATCATCGTCCTGAACGCAACTGCCTGGACCTTCTCCGGGCTCTTGCATGCAGTGCCGGCAGTTCAGGCAGAACTCGATCGGCGTGTCGCGCAGTACAACCTGCTCTATCTCATGACCACCCAATTTGAGCTCGTCGACGGCACAGGTGATCGCAGAATCTGTGACTCCGTCTTCGCGATAGGAGCCATTGATAACGAGAATCTTCATCGTGAACCTCCCGCAGAACATGTCAGCCTTACGCATAAATTACGCTATCAAAAATCGTGGTCTGGCGGTATCGAGGCAAACCGCAGTACTTGGCAGGCGTGCGCAACAGCTACGCACAAACTGAACCTCGAATCTGCAAGCCAGTAGACCCCTCCCTAAGCTCCAACGTGAAACCAGGATCGCCGGCTAGTGCAGGCAGCGCGCAGTCGCGGGTAAGATGCACGCATGGCTACCGTAGAGCACGTCTATCGCTACCCCTGCCCGTCATCGCTGACAGAAAGCGATCATGGATTGGCACTGGAACTGGCTGCACAAGTCAGTGAGCAAACGAAAGCAACGTTCTTCACGGGCAAACTCCTCAACCCGATGGTGACAGCCAGGTGCCTGCGGACGGTCTCAGACCTCGTCGGGACTCGATTCTATGTTCCGCCGAGCATGCTCGCCCGCATCCTCAGAGAGGCCGACCCCGTAGCGACGGTCGGCCGGGATCAGGTTCGATTCGAGGGCTTCTCGGCGTGTTGCAGTACATACGTGCGGCACGACATGCTGGAAGGGAGCTTTGAGGCAGACCGCCTGGCGCCTGGTACAACTAACGTCGACTTTCGTGCCGAGATGCGAGCGGCGCTTGCGAACATTCGCGAGAAGACACCGGTCAGGATTGTGGTCCACCAGGATGCAGTTGAGCTTCACCAGCCAGAAACCGAGGTCATCGAACGCAAGGTTCCTTTGCCCGTGCGCTGGATCAGGGGATTTGCCGAGGTGCAGTCGCACCTGACCGGCATGTCGAAAAAGTTCTCGTTGTCGCGTGTACAGGCGCAGCGATTCCTGCGTTCCCTCCCCCGCGCGCAGGCAGACCACGAGCAGTGGGTTACCGCATCGTCGCGCGGAGCGCAGTTATCCGTTCGATCGTCCGGTGACGGGGTCCGGGTAAAGGGAACGCAACGGCTGCGGCTGCTCGAGAAGCTGGCTGCCGACGCTGAACGAATGGAAGCCTGGTTCAACGAGCGCCAGGGCAGCTCGGCGTGGATCCTCGACTTCAATGAACAGCGGCTCATGATCGTGCTGAACTCGGACCCATGGCGAGGCTTCTCAGGGGACGGGCAGCTCCTGTCCGCCCTGGCTGCCGATGACAAAGCCGCTGTTGCGGCCGTCAAGGCGCAGCTGAAGTGGCAGGGAGACCTGGATCCCGTCCTGATCGCCGACCGGATCGGGCAGGACCGCACATCGGTCGCGCGTGCGATGGATGTCCTCGCAGCACAGGGACTGCTCGGATTCGACCTCGTCAGTCGATCGTATTTCCATCGCGTATTGCCGTTTGACCTGTCGTTAATCGAGAATCTGAATCCACGCATCGAGAGCGCCAGGAAGCTGGTTCGCCAGGACGCGGTCGAAGTCACTCGACAAGACGACGGGGTCGTCGCCGATGTATCCAGTGGCGGTGTCGTTCACCGGGTGACAATCCAAGCTGACGGTTCTACCTGCACGTGTCCGTGGTACGCCAAACACCAGGGCGCTCGCGGACCTTGTAAACACATACTGGCAACGGAGATGGTGCTGGATGAGCAGGCATGAGACCGGCTAACGAGCACGATCGCCTCGAGAAACTGATCGAGACAAGGTCGAAGCAGGACTGCCTGGATTTCTTCAAAGCCAAGTCTCCCGACGAGAGGCGGGCGTTTGCAGAGCTTGCGCTTCGGAAGTTCAAGGAGGCCGACCGGGCGTGGAAGCAGGATGGCGTCGAGCTCACGAAAAAGCGGTTCAGGCGGAACTCGCCCTGGGACGAGCAGGAGAACGCCAGGGTCTGCATACTCGCCACGGCCACGCTGGGCGAGTTGAAAAAGCTCGGATGGGACGCCCTCCCCCGCGACGGTTTCGTCCTCGACGTTGTGCGCACGATCCAGCCCGACTGGACCAGTGAGTGGGCACGATACCTCGTCGATGATGAGCCTCGTACATTCCTGGAGATCCGGCTCTTGTACGACGCGGGGCTGTGCGACAAGCCGACCAGCGATGGCTACATCCTTGGCATGATCGAAGGCCTTCCGGGATGGAGGGCTCGCGCGGACAAGCTTTGGTCCAAGGACATGACTTTGGCCAACCGCATCCGAAACACCCCGGATATTCGCGATCAGGACGTCTGGCGCCTGTTCGAGGTCGAGGGCGGCGGTGAACTCAGCCTCGCCACGTTCGACAAGTACATCGGCGGCAGGAAGACGAGCGGCTGGGCGGGAGCGCTCGTCGAGTTGGCGGCCGATGGCACGTTGAGCCGTGACCGCCTGCTCGATGAAAGCCTGAACACACTGGAACGTGATTTCGCCCAGTTTCGTGCGGGCTGGTTCTCTCGCTTCCATGAACAACTCGAGCCCACGCTCGACGAGCGAGTCGCGCGATGCGAGCAGTACCTCCGTCTGCTGGGCAGTAGCATACCGCCCACAGTGTCGTTTGCCTTGAGGGCTATCGGCGTTATCGACAAAGCGGACAGGTTGCTGCCCGAAGACCTCCTTTCCCATGTGCGTCCCGTCCTGCAAGCGCGTGCCAAGGGCACGGTTGTGACCGCACTCAGACTACTCGCCCGAGCCGCGACGCGAGCGCCTGCGGAGTCGAGTCGAGCGGCGCGATTGGCCGCCGACGCGCTCCTGCATGAGGCAGCGGACGTCCAGATGAAGGCCCTGGACCTGATCGAAACGCTGGGCGGCGCGGACGAGCCGGAGGTCGTCGATGCGATGAAAGACTACGCCGACGGCATTGCGCCATCGGTCCGCGAGCGGTTCGCCGCCATGGTCGGTACGAGCGATGCGTCGGCGGATACTGATGCGCCGCCGTTGCAGGCAAGTGCAGAGAAGACGACTGACGTGCGGCCCATCGAGTCGTTTCACGAACTCAATGCGGAATGGCTGCGTGTCCTCGAGGATCCCAGTGATCCGCTCGACGTTGAACGTGTCATGGACGGCCTGTCGCGCAGGGGTGCGGCAAGACCCGACGATTTCGCCAAAGCGATGGGGCCATTAGCGAAGCGCGCCGCGGCCATTGTCGACCGCCAACCGGATGACCGGCTCCAGTTCCTGCTGGCCTGGCTGGCGTCGGCCTACACGCGGGGTGACATCCGACAATGGGCAGTGAAACAGCAAGGCGATGGCGAATCAGTCGGTTCCAACTCGAGGCGGGAGACAGGCGCGCTGGCGGAGGTGTTCGCGATTCGAGGTGCCGAGTTGTTGTTGCAGATCGAGGATGGTTACCGTCTACCGATGATCAGTGCGCCGACCGACAGTCGGGGCTTTGTTGCTGCCAGGTCTTTGCTATCTCGTTATGCCGAGTACCGTGCGCAGGGCATCCGACCCGGTGTGACGGATATGGCACTGGCGCTGCAACGCCTCGCTCCGGAGGGTCGGAGTGAAGCGCTTGAGACTCTGGAACCTGAGGACGAAACCGAAAATGCGATTGCGTTTGCACTAGGGGGCGACGTTTCGATCGGCGACACCGGTTGGCTGTGGGTCGCCGCAGCCGCCGCCAGACGGCCCTATGCGGATCGTCCAGCAATCGCGGAAAAACACGGGCATGGTCTGCCGGACGCCGGCACGAAAGCCCGCTACGAAGTCAGCTTCGACAAAGGCTTCTTTACCAGCGTCAATGTGCAACCGTCGATGTCGGCGGACTGGCCCAAAGGCTATATCGTCTCGCGGTTTCACATCCCGGCCGCCGGCCGTTGGAATCTCTGGAGTACCTGCGGCGATCACGTCAACATGATCCGTTGGAGCGCCACCGTGTGGCCACTCAACACGGAGCCTTTTTTCTCCCAGGGCCTGCGCGTCTTCAACTATGACCAGCGACTTGCCAACTCGCCATACGCTGGCTTCGTCGAGCCGATGCTTGAGGAGCACGTCGTCATCGGAGAAGTGGGATCGATACTTCTGATAATGGGCCTGGCAAGCAGCGACCCTGCCGTCCGTAGCGTAGCGCTGGACAGCGCTATCGCAGCGATCGCCCAGAGCCGCATCTCGGTTGATCTCGTGCAAGAGGCACTGATCCGCCTGCTTCCGGTTGGACGGATTCCAGTAGGCCGATGGACAAAGACCCTTGGCGAGTTAAGCACCCGGTCGAAGGAACACGCTGATTTCGTCCGCGAGCTGATAGAGGGCTCGCTGCGTCACGATCCCGCTTCACCGCCCCGTGATGTCGGCGGCCTTGTTGAGTTGCTTTACGAACTAACCGTCCTGACGGAAACGCCTGTCAGTGACGCGAAAACCATCGAGTATCTGAGCGGGATCAAGAGTGGCGGCAAGTTGAAACGCTTCGCTGCGAAACTGCTGGCCACGCAGTGAAGTTTGATGTCGACCTGCTCATCGCTCTGCCAGCAGCGCCGATCGGGATGCTTTCGAAAATGCTGCGAGGACGACTAGAGCACCCGGTACTGGTCTCAAAAGAGGCCGAGAGGCGCCCCACAAACCGGGGCGCTTGTCGGCCTGCCCTCAGTCGGGTTTCTCTTCTTTGTCGCGTTCAACCTGCTGTATCAGCGCTTCGATACCGGGTTTTTCGTCCGGATCGTCTGTTTCCAGACCCAGGGCGTCAAAACCGAGCTCGTCCTCAATGGCATAGACCCCGAGATTATAGGCATGCCGTCTCAGCACTGACGGCGTCACAATTCGCACCCGGGGGTCGAGCTTTCCGACACCAACAACCTCGATGTAAAAACGGTATTCCTGACCGACGAAGCCGGCGTCAGAGACCTTTACCCTGATCTTGTCTTCACCAGCTTCGCTGTCACCCTCGATAGTGGGTGCATTCGGATCGTTGGTCGGCTTCCCGCGAACCTTGATAGTGCCGTCACCGATCGTGATAGGAGATTGTCCGTCGACGATTCTGATCTTGAAACTGCCGTTTTTCTTTACGCAGAATGCACTCGTGTTCGTCAGTGCCAACTGGTACTCGCCCACCTTGAGTTTCGGCTTGGGTCCCGGCGGGCAGGTGCTCTGGGCACACGCCGGTGCGACCAGACCTGCGGACGCGATCACGGCTATCAGCAGCCTGTTGTAGTGTGTGATTTCCATTATTGTTCTCCTCTTTTATCCCCTGACGTCAAGAGACTGGTAAACCGGATATCCGACTTCAACGATTGAAGATGTGGCTCGGCGGCAAGCATCGCCGCCGGGAAGCCGGTCAACAAGGCCTGTTCCAGCGAATCGACCGCCGATTCACGGTCGCCGTTCTCCAATAAAACGAGCGCCAGAAAGTAATGTGAATAAGGGTCCGCCGGGTTCAGTTCGAGCGCCCGCCGGGCGTAGTTGAGCCCGTCCTCTACGCTCCCTGTCTTGGCTTTCGCCCATGCCAGTGCAGTAAGCGCCTCCGCATCCTGACTGTCTACATCGAGCTGCAGTTCGGCGAGAACTGCGGCACGCAGGTAGGCATCGACAGCTTCGTCTTCGCGACCTGCAAAGTACAAAGAGTCGGCAAGATTCAACCATGGCGTGTGGACATCGGGTGTCATTTCGATGCTTGCCTCGTGAATCTTCAGCGAGGCCTCGTAGTCGCCAAGGTAGTAGTAGACGATCGCGAGGTTTGACAAGGCAATGGCGTCGGGTTTGATTTCGACGACCTTCTCAATGGCCTCGCGCGCCACCTCGAATTCGCCGGTCATGAGCGTGGCGCTACCGAGGTTGCGCAACGCGTTGTAGTTGTTCGGGTCAATGAAAATTGCGCGGCGGTACTCGGCGATAGCCTCGCTGAAGCGACCGGTGCGGAAGTACATATCGCCGAGCGCCCGCTCGGTCTCGGGATTGCCTGGCTGAAACTCCGCAACGCGCTTGAAGTGTGCCTCTGCCTCATCGAGACGTTGATCGCGCAGATCGAGCTCGGCGAGGCCCAAGGTGGCGATAACATCCTGTGGATTCTCGGCAAGCACCTGCTCGAACATCTGCCGCGCTCGAGTCAGTTCGCCGGTAGCCTTGTAGAACTGGCCGACGGCATTCTGCACAACGGCCAGCCTGGGTCCCTGGTCGAGTGCCGCGGCACAAGAAGCTTCAGCAAGCGCGATGTTGACGTCGCCACGTTGAAGGTCGTGCAGGCCGGTGTAGGCGCGACAACGGCCCGCGTGTGCCGCCGGATAGCCCGGGTCGATTCGAAGCGCCTCGTCGAAGAACCCGACCGCGCGTTCGAGATTTCCGGGAGTGTAGGCCTCATACATGGCTTCCAGGCCCTGCCGATACAGGTAGTAGGCATCCATGTTCGCAGTGCGCGCCGGCGGCAATTCAACACCATCGATCTGCTCATCGAGAGCGACTCGGAGATTGGCAACTACAACGCTGGTGATCTCGTTCTGCAGCTCACCAAACTCATCCAGTTCGTGTTCGAACCCGCGCGAGAAGATGTGGAAGCCAGTACGAGAGTCGATGAGCTGCACGACGACACGAAGACGGTTGGCGTTGGTGAAGCGTACGCTGCCCTCCAGAAAGTAGGCGACGCGGAGGCGTCGTCTCACCAGGTCGGAGGGTGCGTTTGGCGGCAGCGACCAGGCGTCGCCGCGCGATGCCACGAACAGACCGGGCAGTCTCGCAAGGCCATCGAGTATGTCCTCGCTGAGCCCATTGCTGAACACTTGTGCGCGTTCGTCGCCGTCGATGCTGACCAGCCGCAGCACAGCGAGCGAGTTGTCGGCAATCGGTACGAGCTCCTCCTCTGCCTGGTCCGTCCCGGTATCAGGCGGAGTGAAGCCGACGGTTGCCTGGTAGACGCCGGCGCCCACGGCAGCTATTCCGTATGCAGCGATGATCGCCAGGTAGTTTCGTTGCAGACCCTGCAATAGCCCGCCCGGCTGTGTGCCTTCGTCCCGAACCATGCGGCCTTCCGCGAACTCGAGAAACCAGGCAAGCAACACAACGACCGGAAAGCCGCCAATAACGGCAAAGGTCACAAACTGCATTGCCCATGCAGGCAGGCCGATGTTTTCGAAGGTTGTGTCAGCCACCTGAATCAGCAACCAGCCGGCAACCAGGTAGGCGACACTGGCCTGTACAACGCCGTGTCGTATCAAGGCATCCCAGAAATTGCTCGAAGAGCCATGCGCGTCGTATGGCGACGACTGGTCAATCTCCAGTCGTGGCTCGATCAGCAAGCGGTAACCTCGCTTCGGTACGGTCTGGATGTAAGCCGGATCGTCAGCATGATCGCCCAGGACCTGGCGAATCTCGCTGACGGCATGGTTTAGAGTTTCGTTACTACCGTGGCCGTCGCCCCAGACCTTTGCGAGGAGATCGTGTCGTGTCACGAGGCGACGCGGATTCTTGGCCAACGCAAGCAGCACTTCCATCGCCTTCGATGGCAGGTGTGCGGACACGCCATCCACGTCCACCGCACCCGTCAACGGTTCAACGCGATAGGCGTTCAGATAAAACCCGTCCAGAAGTTCGTTATCCACACGGTCACCCGGGATACTGCTCTCCAATAAGCATAGCAGCTACGGGATGGAGACAAGGTCGAATGACGGCTGCGAAGGGCATAGCTCAAGGGGCCCGTAGGACGTTGGCTTATCGTTCTTCGACCACGTTGGCGCTTGGGAAGTGTGAATGCTCGGGTGGCGCTTTTGCCGCCACCCTGTTGAGCCTGGATGCAAGGAGGCCTTGGGAACAACCAGGTAGTCGAGGCGACCACCCTGAATACTGCCTATCGGATTCGATTATGGGCGGCAACCCGACTTGTGCATGTCGACCTTCAGGGCAGTACCCCGATGATGGTTTAGCCCTGTTGGCTGCCCAGGCGGAACGCTGTCCCGATGCCGAGGAAGGCAAACAGGATGTCGAACAGGCCGAAACTTTCGCGCATCATTGCCCATGGCGAGATCTCGCCGATGGCCTCAATACTATTTGCCTGCCATTGCTCGAAGTCCTGTGGTTGCTCCGCCATCTCCCGCAGCGCAGGTTCGACATAGTCGCGAAAGTACTCGATGTCGTCAGCGCTGACGCGCGCCGGATCAGTGGCGTCGGTGTAGCCTCGTTCCACCATGAAACTACGAACGAAGTCGTCACTGCCGGATCCGTCAACGAACGCTCGCGCATCCGAGACTTCCTGTTCATAGTAGTCGTTCATTTCATCGTCGGAGGTCATGACGCCAGAGACCGCATCCTGGAACTGATCCACGAAAGCACTGTACGCCCAGTATTTCCCGACGACGATGGAGCCGAGTGCGAGCACACCGCATACAATTCCGGCCTGCATGCCCCGCGATCCCGAAGCCGCCGCTGTGAATCCAACGGCGCCGCCGATTGCCCAGGCGATCAGGCCAAACTCATATTCAAAAGTGACCGCAACGAATTTCCACACCCAGGCGCCAAACAGCGCAACGGCCGCCGCAGCGGCGATAGCGGCTGGGCTGAATGAGCCCTCCTCCGAGGCGCCACTGTGCGTCTCGGTCACGACGTCGCTGTCCGCAGCCTGCTCGACAGGAATGACACCGGGCACGGCGTTGGACGCCGTCACCGGCTCCAATGCAACAGCCGACGGTTCGAACTTGTGGAACCAGACCCCGCATGCCTCGCACTGTTCCGACCTGGCTTGCACGTGTTGGCAGTTCGGACACTCCATGGTGTCCTTTTTTGGCGTCGAACTACTCTCATAGTCGACGATCTCGAGGCTCGGTGGTGCGCCGCCCGATGCCTCCTGTAGCCCGGGCGCCGGCTCGACGGGAGCTGTCGCTGCAGGCGGCGCAGGGTCTTGCACACCCGCGGCCACACCCAGCTTGGCGAGTTGTGCGCAAAGCTTGTCCGCGGCCGCTCGCGTCACGTCTTTCTTTATGACGCGCGGTTGCTCGAAGAAACGGGCGGCAAGCTCGGGCTTCAGCCTAAGAACCGAAACAAGATGATTCCGAACGTCGACAGGGTCGAATCCCTCAAGGATCTGTCCGGTGGTTACTACTCTGTACGAATCGCTGTTTGCCATCGCCTCAATGCCCTCGAATGCCTCTGACTGCGCGATAAACGGCGGGGTCGGCCCGTCGCAAACGGCATCATCCCAATAGATGGCAAGCATTTCTGGTATCTGCCGCACAAAAAAGCACATTGGTAATCAATGGTTTGGCGTACCTTTTTCACCTCAGCGTCAGAACAGTCCCGAGCGATAACTCGAAACGCAATCTGGTCTAGCGTCGCCGCGAGTCGCTGACCGGGTCGGAGACCGTGAAATCGGATGTTGGAACCTGACCCGTATAGCCGTCGATTCGCGACATTTCCGGGTGCCTGGATAACCAGCGAGGCCGTTCACGACGACGGTAGGCCAGCTCGACGTGCAGACACGCCTTCATGCGTCAATCGCCGGCTAGCTGCAGATCCCATCCGCCAACACATAGACGCTGTGCCCCTTCGGCGTCAGCGAGTACCCGGCTCTCGGCGGATAGTCGTCGATCACCGAGCGGGTGGCCCAGTCAGCCGAGAGCATCGACTTAAGGCCCAGCGTGACGGCACGCGGCGTTGCCAGATCACCGAGCGACGCACGAACCTCGCTGAAACGCTGCACGCCCTCGCCTATCGCCACGACCAATGGAAGCGTCCATTTTCGGAAGCCGACATCGACCTCATGGCGACGATTGAGCAGCGTGGCGAGTTGCAGGCAACGCTCGCCAATGGCTTCGCCGTGCTGGGTGAGGAGGTACTCGGGGCGCATCGGGTGGCCGTAGCCGGGGTTCTTCATGACGAGGCCCAGTTCGATGAGGTCGTTCAGTGATGTGCTCAGCGAATTCCGGCTCACGCCAACGGTATTGGCCAGCGTAATGAACTTCGCACCGGATTGCCGGTGCAGCTCGGCGATCACCGGGATATTCCATCGATGGTGTGCCAGGTCGATCAGCGGCCGCAATGCGATTTGGTCTTGCGCTGGAGTCATGACACAAATAATATACTAAGTATACTTTTGGAACCATAGTCACGGGGAGAATAAAAATGACAACACCTATCGATTACGACGGCCGACTCACGCTGTCCATTCCGGTGTCCGATATGGACAAGTCCATTGCCTGGTACCAGGACACGCTGGGCTTCGAACTCCTGTACAAAATGGATGAGATGGGCTGGTGCGAAATGTCCACCGGCGTCGACGGGGTCAACCTGGGACTGAGCGTCACCGAGGAAACGAAACCGGGAGAAACGACGCCGACTTTCGGTGTGCGGGATATCGAGGCCGCGCGAGCGACGCTCGAAAACAAGCAAGTGAAACTCGATGGCGAGGTCCAGACGATCCCGGACATGGTGAGCCTGCAGACGTTCTACGACCCGGACGGCAACACGCTCATGCTCTTCCAGGACCTGTCGGACGGTGCTTAATCTGAAGACAAGTCTGGCCGTCCTGCTCCTTTGCCTTACGACGGGAACCGTCGTGTCGGATTCGACGGCGGACAAGAAGACATTCCGGCTCAAAGACGCGGAGCAGCGGCCAGCTGCAACGCTCGACGACGTCGAATGGCTGGTCGGATCCTGGGTCGGCACCGCGTTCGGACAGCGTTTCGAAGAGGTCTGGAATCCCGCATCCGCCGGATCCATGGTCGGTATGTTCAAGCTCTACGGCGATGAAGGAGTCGACTTCTATGAGCTGCTGCTCTTGATCGAAGAAGAAGGTTCCCTTGCGTTGCGAGTCAAACACTTCACGTCGGATTTCGTTGCCTGGGAAGAAAAAGAGGACTACGTTTCGTTTCCCCTCGTCCGCATCGATCCCGATGCCATTCACTTTTCGGGGCTCAGTTTCTATCGCATCGACGACGACACGATAGAAGGCTACATCGTGATGAGAAGCGAGAGCGGCGTCCGAGAGGAGCCGCTGCTGTACAGGCGAACGGCACCGCGATCCGGAAAACCTCGCAACTAAAGTCCGCCAGCAAACGTTCGGTGATTGTTTCCGGCGCAGGCCAATCTAACGATCGCTTCTGGGCTGCAGGTGGTTGCTGACGACATTGTTTCCGACTTTGCCACCGAGACGTACGCCTTCAATCGAGTCATATCGAAAGTGGATCCCGAGATAGATTCTCGATAGCCCACACTGCATAGCGGCTTCGGAGAAATCGCCGAACGCTCGTGTCGGCGGGTGCATTTCTATCTTGCCCGAGAACGGCCCTGCCACATCAACCATCGGGATACGCATCGTGAAGGCATAGTCTTCACCGAATACGTCGACAAACGCCGCCATCGCCGCGGCACAAGCAGTGCCATGCGCCGACGGGTAGGACGGGAACGCGTAGGTATGCCGGTGCGTATTGGTCCAGCTCTCCTCGGGCATCGTAGCCTCATTGCCGTCATTGGCCGCCCACCGGATCGCCGTGTACGGACGCCAGTGATTGTAGAAAAACTTGTTGTCGAAACTGCTGACGTAGCCGTCGAAAACGGCCATATTCACAAGCGCCAGCAGTCGAACGGCTTCCTGTAGCGGCAGCCCCTCCTTCTCGATCAAGTCACGCGCAAGTCGATTGTGCGAGTTCTCCGCAAAGTCCTTCCACCACAACGCAATGTGCGTCTGGTCCGGGGTACGGCTCATGCTCTGGAACCGGCCGAGCTCCTTCACCTCATTGAACGCCCGGGTGTAGGCATCGCTCGAAATCTCGGGTGGAGGCGGTGCCCGGAACTGATCAGGCTTCCCGAGCGCGAAGCCCCTGGCTTTCGCCCAGCCGGCGCCAAAGACGAACCCCTGTGGCGTGCCGCTGTGCTCCTCAAACTCCGCATAGACACCGGGCGCCATTGGATGCCAACGATACTCCGCGTCGGCATCCCACCCGTCACCGTCACGATCGTCGAGAATGGCGCGCGCCGCGAGCTCTCCCAGTGCCTTCCCTGCCCGCTGGGACTTGCCCGATCCAGTGTCACGCAGCCATCGGTCCCGCATCGCCTCGAGCGTTGCTGTCTGATCCGGGTACTGGTCTGCTGCTACGACGAACGCGGCTTGATTAGCCGCCACGAGCGGGGACGCCTCGGGGGTGACGCTGACATGGGCATAGGCCTCGTAGTTCCCGTCGATCGCGGCCAGCGCATCGTGCATGGCGAGGTGCATCATTGTGACCGTCCGCAGGCCCTTTAACGTTAAAAAACCGTCTTCGGCCTCGGCGAGTTCGAGCACGGTCCTGTTCCACTCGGTCGCGAGGCCCGAATCGCTGGCCGATGCACTACTCGTTGCAGCACTTAGGGCCAGCATGGCCACACCGACGGCAAATCTGTTGGCGATCATTCGCATTCCCCTGCTATCTCCGATGAAGTGACAACCCTATCGGTCAGGCGAATCTTGGACTACTCTTATTTCTGTAGTGCGCAAAACGGCGGACCCTGCGATGAACAACGCAAAAAAATCATCGACTTACGGCCAGTACTGCCCGCTGGCACTCGCGGCTGAGCTGCTCTGTCGACGCTGGACAATCCTTGTTATCAGCCGGCTCGTCGATGGATGCAGGACGTTCAATGAGATTCACCAGGGCATTCCGAAGATCTCACCGAGCCTGCTATCGACGCGACTGTCTGAGCTTGAACACGCCGGTCTCGTGGAGCGACGCAAGATTCGCAACGAGAATCGCTACCGCTACGAGCCGACCGAGGCCGCAATGGATCTGGCCGGCCTGATAGACCAGATGGCGGTCTGGGGGCAACACTGGTCGCGTGACATGGATATGGATGACCTGGATCCCGCGTTCCTGGCGTGGAGCATGTCCCTGAGGATGAACACCGAGGCAATGCCCAAGGGACGAACCGTCGTTGAGTTCGAATTCTCGGGGACGCCCACCGAGTTTCGACGATTCTGGCTGGTCAACAACGACGGCAAGGTCGACATGTGCCTGAAGGATCCGGGCTACGAGACCGATCTGCACGTTCGATCGGATATGCGGTGTTTCGTGGAAGCGTGGCGCGGATTTCGTGATCTCCGCCAGGAGATACGCAGCGGGAAGATACACCTCGCTGGCCCGAGGCAACTGGTTTCGTCGTTTCCCGACTGGTTGTTGCTCAGCGCGCTGGCACCCTACCGTCGCCGCGTCAACGGACGAGAGAGCAGGCTTTACGCGTCGGAGCAATGACATACCCCTCACCTGCGAACAACGCAGCCATCAGTCTTAAAGATGCGCCAGCCAGCTCGTCGCCTTGCCATGATCGTTGATACCAGAATAGTCTGTGGAATGAATTGGCGAATCTTCATCCCCTGACTAACAGAAGGGACTCTCGTTACATGATTTAAAACGGCACACAGACTGGACGTAGCGAGAGTGATCGGCGAGTCATATTCAGACTGAATTATATTTATATAAAACAATACCTTTTGTGGAATAACTCGAAGTTACAGGAAGTAATGTCCTACGCCGACGTGCGGTCAAAACCAGGAGGCCAGAGACGTGCGCTTTCAAATCGATAGCCTGATAACAATTGGATTTGCCTTTTTCGCGATCGACAGTGCTTTCGCGATTGAACCCGAGTCGCTTGATGAACCGATTGGCCTGGCGATCGTAGACGGCACATACGTAGCGCCGCCCTACCGCCTGTCTGTCGTCGAAAGGGACGATAACTTGATGCTCGAGCTCAATGGTTTGCCGGTTAAGACTGTGCCGTTGAGTCGAGCCGCTCCCCCGGGAAGTGCCGGAGATTCTGAACCTATCGACCTCGCAATCGATCGTTTGCGCCAAGTTGGACTGGAGCGCGACGCCATCGGCACACCGACATTCTCGGAAGAGGCGATCGACGAGATCCTGGATGAACTACGCGACAACCGAGACGAGTTCACTTACGAGTTGCAGGACTCCCTCATCACGATAACCGACAAGCACGGACAACGGCGGAGCATAGGCGTGCTCGAACCGCCGAGGGTGTCGGATCGAGAGGTCTTGAAGCGATTGGAGCAGGTCGCAGAAAGCGATCAGGAATTGTTGAAGTCCGGCGGTACGTTTATCCACGCTGATGGAGTGAGCTTGAGGGTTCCGGGGACGCAATCGCCTCAGATGGCTCGCGACCTGTTGTTGGCGGCAGAGATGTCCGGCATAACACAGGAGCTGTATCTGGATGCTGTTTTAGGCTCAAGAGAACTCGCCCGTTCACTTGTAGCCGGTGGGGTATTCGGGGATCGCATGCTGGACCACGTCATGGCCCTTCACGCCAGCTCCGCAATCGAACCGGAGCAAAAGGCGCCACCACCGCCAACCATTACCAGTGCTTGCGCGGATCACAATGCATCCCCCGGCCATCATAAGCGGTCACGTACGCCGTCACAGCACAAGGCGTACGTCTTTTCGCCGATTACCGTTGAGCCCGGCATGACGTGCGCTACTCCGGCACTCTCTGAAGCCGTCAAGCTGCATGACTATTCCGTGATTGAGTATGACGGGAAGGCTGCCACCTTCACCGCGTTGAAAAATGCTTCCGGCAAGGCGGGAATACTCTACATATGCGCACATGGAAGCATGCGATTTGATCCATCCCCATATGCATGGGTCGCAGCACTGAAGGGGGATGCCTACGCAAGTTCAACGGGAGACTCGGGGTTTCATGCCAGCGTGACGAGCAGAGGCTACCACTACGTCGCTGTTCCTTCTTCCGTCTTCGCAACCCTGCCGTGGAAGGATCGGAATACGATCGCAATCTACGAGGGCTGTGTCACCAGCCTTTATGTCCAGAGATTTGGTGCAAGGGAAGCGCTTGGCTATCAAGGCACATGCCCCGGGATTTCTCCGGCGCCGTGGAGAGACTTTTGGGCACGTCTTTCCGGTGTGAAGGATGCTGGCACCAAGCGTAATGTTGGCGACGCTTATCAGGCCACGTTCGTTCCGTCGTCGGGAGCAGCTCCAGCCGTTGTGCTGACGTCGAGAGAGGAAGGGAAAACGGTTCTATCACCCGGCGTATCGTCCTGCGCTCCGGATCATCCGTTATCCATCGGCAAGACGGAAACATTCAAAATTACGTTTGATGCGCCGCTACAGAAGCGCTTCGCGAATAGAATTCCTCAAGTTTCCGGCTGCAATGCGAGAGTCACGAATGCCCGCTTCGTCGACGACTACACGCTGACATTCGACGTGACACCGAGAGCGGTAGGCCCTTTGGCAATTGCCGCGAGAAGCCAGTGGGCACTTTCGAAGGATTGGTGGAGTATACGACTCGACGGCAACCGGAAGCCTGGCGGAACCAGTCACGTTGGACCCAACGGCGATGACTTTACCTGGCAACTTACCTGCAACTAGGGAAAAACCGAACCAATCCAGCCTCCTCCAGGCAAGCTTTCTGAGGCAATCCAGCCGAGGGAACATGTGACCCGTCGAAAGGTCGTGCCGCCAGGCGGGCTCGACGGATGTACCGGTTTACCTTTACTCTTCTGGCCGAGCAGTTGACCGAGAAACATGAATTCAAAGGAATGATCCGATGTTGCGAGTACTGATCTTGGCATTGTGCGCCGTTCTTATGACGGGTTGCGGCGCGTTCAAGAAAGTTGCGGTACCCGAGTCCGCTGTCTATGTCGATCAAGCGCCGCTCGTTTGGGAGCGCCAGGCGCTTGATGTGGAGAGTTACGACCTGGGAATCGCGCTCTCCGGTGGCGGGCTACGTTCGTCGCTTTACGTGTTCGGGGCGCTCAAGGCTTTGTACGACGAAGGCGTCCTGCAGGAAGCGGATCTGCTCTCCTCAGTGTCGGGCGGCGGCTATATCTCCTACGCGCTGTACACAGATCACGCGGCAAATATGGACCGCGGAGACTTTGGTGAGGGCCTGTTTTCTGACGCCGAGTTTCCCGTCCAGGCCTGTCGGCTGGCGACGACTGGTAATTTCGTCACCAATGGCCAATACATCCGGACATTGTTCGCCGGTTTCGCAGGCTTCAACTGGGACACAAGGGCCCACAATCTGTACAAGGATTCGATCTTTAGGACGTATGCACGTGATGAAAAGTCGCGGGACGGTTTGAATGTCAGGGAAGTCCCGCACAATGTGACTGGCAACAATGGCGCGAAGATACCGTTTCCCATTTTCAATGCCACGTTGCAAGGGTGCGAACCCAATAACGAATCTTGCCCCCTCGATGGTTTTGCACGGGCCGGCATAGAATTCACCCCGCTTTGGTTTGGCTCGGAGAAGCTGCGCTACCAGCCATGGGACCAGCGAAACCACCAGGAGACGCTGTTAACGGCTATTTCTGTTTCCGGCGCCGCGTTTGCCCGGCTCGGCCCCCTGCGTTTGCAGGAACAGACTTTGAGGTGGTCGGATTGCAACAATAAGAACGATGCATCATGCATGTCGCACTTGCATGTGTCAGACGGCGGGCACATTGAGAATCTCGGCGCGTTGGCGCTGGTCCGGCGCAATACCAGGAACATCATAGTCATCGATGCCGAGTTCAATAAGAACTACAGCTTCGATGGGTTCAATATACTGAACAAACGCCTCGGCGCTATGGACCATGAGATGACCATCGACAGCGGGGACGATTGGCGCAACCTGCAGCCCGGCGGACACATCGCTAAAGCTGTGCACAAGGGAAGAATCAGAGATAAGCGCGCTGAGGACACAACGGCCAGGAAAACGGACATCTATTACTTGAAGATGTCGCTGCCGGCCTCACTCCCAAGAGAAGAGCCGGTCATTGACTGGCAATCCGGAAAGCGGGCCTACGGAGAATTCTGGAACACCGTTAGGTCACCTGCTGACGAAAGCAAGGAGGAAACTCTTGATTGCGATAGTGCGAGAGACTACTGGCGTACGCCAAACAGGAACGCAGCCGGGATGGAAGAGTTCCTAAAATACATCGTCTTGTCGTACTCAGAGTGTCTAAACTCGGGTGATCTGAGCGAGTGTGGTTTAAAGTTCCTGCCTTCCCGTGTGCTGCCGAGCAGGTACCAGTTCCCCCATTTCGGAACCGAAGATCAGAGCTTCTATTTGGATCAGTCGCTCGCTTACATCGGGTTAGGCTACTTGCAGGGTAAGCAATTAGGCAAGATTTACCAGAACCGGTAGATCGCAGCCAATGACCTGATCGATCTTCGTCGGAATCGTCAGTGAACAAGCGAATAATCATTGCACCCATCTTCCTGCTCGTCGTTGGAGCCGGCTGGTGGATGCTGAACGACGGCACCGAGACACTGGATCGGCGCGACGACCCGGAAGCATCGACGAGCACTCCTGGGGAACGGCTTCTCGACCCAGGTGCCAATCCCGGCACCCGCGAAGCGAGCGAACTCACGGCAGCCAGGCGCCGCATTGCCGACGCAACGCTCGCGCTCGAGGAAGCCGTGGCTCAAAAGAAGGCGGCGGAAGCAGAAATGCAAGCCGCGGAAAAAGAGCTCGAGGCGCTTGAAAAATGGGTCGCCGACATCGAGGCGCGCGGCGAGGACCCTGTGGACTATGCAGACGAGGGACTTGCCAGGCTACAACCGGCATTCTGGGCCTATGAGGACGCACTCACCCGCTTTGAACTGGCGGAAGCAATGGAGGTCGAGGCCTCCAGGGAACTCGAAGCGGCAAGGTCCGAGCTACCCGGAACGCCAGATTCGGACAACCTGGAATGACGGCGTCGGCGCTGGTACACAACGAGCGCCGACGCATTTGCCGGGCAGCTGCATTCGACTATTGCGCCAGTTCACAGATTCCGCTGCGCAGCGCTTCGGGTGTAGCGAACTCTCCCGGTAGCGTGCCCTTGGTGAATTGGCAGCCGTAGAACGTGTCAGACACTTTCTCGGGGTCGAGGATATCGTCGCCCGCCGGCCTCACGCCGTTGTTCACCCAGTTCACCAGGTCATCGAAGGTCTGGATCAGCTCTTCAGACGAGAACTCGCAGTGCCCGATGGCCCGTGTTGCCCGGGACACCAGCAGTTCCGAGCGGCCGTGCGACTGAACTTCACGCGCGTAAATCTGTTCCGACGCGAACGGCACGAACAGGTCGCCCAGCGTGTGTACCGACAAGACCGGGATAGCGATGCGTCCTCTGATCTCCGGAATCCGCTGCAACCTCAGGAAGCGCTTCCGGTTGACCCTGGGATTCCCCTTAACACGGATGATCGACTCGTTGAGCGACTCCTCGGCCGGCGTCAGCACCGGGTCGGCGTCGAACTGATAGACACGGTTGCGGTTGTCGTAAAGAATGCCTGGCAGGACACCGTCCAGTGTCGGGTCGGCGCCGGAGAAGCCGTACAACAGCTCCTGGAACAGCGGGAAGGCCTCGTTGAACAGCGGTCGATCGCCGCCCGTGATCTCGCGGGTCAGGCCCTTGAGCTTTTCGCCCTGCTCTGTCAGGACGAACGGATAGCCGGCGCCATCGCCGGCGAACAGCGTGCCGATGATAAGCGGCAGCTTGTTGATGTAGTAGTCGGGCGGTGGCGGAAACTCCTGCTGCACCAGCGGATTTACCTCGGCGGCCAGCGCGGCTGCAGCCAGCGCAAAATCGCTGAGGTAATTGAACTGCTCAACGTCACCCATGACACCGCAGCGCGGCGCGGCGCCATCGTAAGCGACACCCCCGGACAGCTTGCCCAGGATGTGGGCGAAGCGGCGGCAGATGTAACCGCGCCTGCCGTCCGGGCAGCGCACGTTCGGGAACATCTCGATTGCGGCGCCCGTTACGTGCCCGCCCATCGAGAAACCGGTGATCAGCGTCCGGTTGGGCTTTCCAACCTCCTTCGAGAAAATGCGCACAAGCCGGTTGGTGCTCTCGACACCGTCCTTCACGTCGTAGCAGTTCTTCGAATAACTCGACGCAGCCCAGGCGTAACCGTTGGCCAGGTAATAAGCCCGAAGCGGCGGGTTCTCAACGGTCAGCGGCACCAGTGTCCCGTCCGAACGGAAGCAACCGCGGAAGCCGTGCGCGTACATCACGAGGTCACCATTCCAGTTGTGCGGTACCTCGTAGCGATAAATCGCGCCTTTGCTGTCGACACCCTCTCGCAGGGTCTCAGTCAGCGGCGTCGGCTCGAACACCCCGGAATCACCCAACGGAAACACGCGGGAATCCTGTGGCGCGGAGTCGCCGCGCGCGAAAGCGCTCGACGCAATGGCAAGGAATACCAACACGGAAGTTAGTCTTAGAAGCATGATCATCCCCCCAGATGATTGCGCGACCGTCGTCCCGGTGCGGATCGGAGGATCGAGGGCCGGTCGCGCGTCGGCTCTAATTGGCCGTTGCGAGCAGTATACGCCGGTCGGTCGGTACTTGCATCGATCAGCTTGAGCGCAACCAGGTCTGGATGGATACGCTACGACGAAGCGAACATCGCGAATATTTCGGCGCCGGTGTAGTTCTTCGTCTTGTTGGCGAACTCGTAATAGCCCGGCCTCTCATCGATAAAGACCTGCCCCTTGAATTCGAGGCTTGGACTATCCTCGAACAGGCCGACCGGCACCATGTGTTGCCCGGTTTGCTTCAGGCGGTAGAACAGGTGTGTGCCGCAGTTCTTGCAGAAACCGCGCTCGGCCCAATCCGATGAATCGAATACCGAGACACTGTCCTCACCGTCAATGACGACTTCCGCGCCACAGTCAATTTCCATGAAAGGTCCCCCACCCCACCGGCGACACATCCTGCAATGGCACGCTCCAACGTCGTTACTGGCGTGCTTTGCGGTGATTGTCACTTTGCCGCAAAGGCAGCGACCCTGCTTCTCAACCGTATTCTCTGCTTCACCACTCATTGTTGCCCCTCCGTCCGTCGTTGTGCGAGCAATGTCATTACCAGCGCAACAAAGGCTGGAGCGGCTTGCACATAGAGAATTGATGGCTTCGCCGTTATCGCACCAAAGACCCCGGCGATAATAACGCAGCTCAGAAAAAACACTCGCAGCGGGAAACCGTCGTCTTTTCGAACGAGGGCCCAGATCAGTCCGGCTGCAAGAAATCCGTTGTACAGGCCCTGGTTCGCCGCGAGCACGGCAGTCTGCTCGGCAAACTCCGGTGTCAGCCCGAATGCCCTGAGACCTGCCGGTTTTGTCCAGAGAAACATCTCCAGAACAAGGATGTAGAGGTGCTCAATAGCGACGAGAGCAACCAGCGCGGTGGCGATCTTTTTCATTGGCGAGATCCTCGTAGAGCCCCAGCGGTTCATCGGGCGAGCGGTCAGCATACAGGACGGCGATCGAAATTGATGAAGTTGAGCATTCGCCATCGACCGGCATACTCGTTTGCGGATTTCTCACTGCTCCATCGATTTAACACGCAGCTTATGTGAGCTGCGTCTCATAAAGCCCCGCGGCACCAGTCAACTTGCCACCTCCGTCGATTTGTCATCGGTGCTCTAATGAGGCAAGTCTCATATTCCCTCGGTGCCGTATGGACTCGAAACCAGGAAAATCTCATACGTTACGCCTTTTGGCAGGCGGTCGCCCCGTGGTGCCTCTGACGATACCGGACCGGCGCATCAGCGACGCTCGAGTGTCTTGATGCTCGGGCTTGGCAGAAAACGTCGCAGGAAGCTCGGTATCACCTACTTCGGCCTGCTGGCGCACGAAGTCGCTTCACTCAGAAGCATGATGAGCAGCGCCGGAAATCTCGACGCCGAGTTCGAACTGCGGGAACCCAAGCAAGCCGGCGACTGCGGCATCGTCGTGGTAAACAAGGACAACCGACTCGCCGAATCGTGGTGGAAGAGCTACAAGAAACAGCATCCATCGGCACAGCCGCTATTTGTCACCGATTCCAAGGAAGACGACGAGCAGGCCTACTGCAAGCGACCGTTCTCGCCGTCCGTCATCCAGGCTGCGTTTCGCGATCTGGTCCGAGTAAGCCTGCCCTGATCGCTCGTCGGAGCGACGCTTCCTCGCTAGGGCTAGACGTCGCCCGCGACATGACGAGGGATTTCCCCCAGCGTCCACAAAGCCGGCCTCAAAAGGCTGCTTCGGAAGCCCCGCGGGCCGTCAGGGTCTCGAAATCCGCATGAAACCCTGAAATTCGGCAAAAAACCCGTCCGCAAAGCACCATTTTGTGGATTAAGTCATATGCCAGATATCGAGCGACACTCATACTCCCCGTGATATTTGCTATCCGGATCGCGAATACGGGGTCAAATGCTCGCTGAATTTTCGACAGAAACGCTAGCGGTACTGCTAGGCACCGGCGCCGTCGCCGGCCTGCTTGCGTGGATAGGTCGGGGCACAGTCGCCAATCGCCAGACGGGGCAGCTCGTCGACGAATGGCAGACGCGAGTTGACGATCTATGCCGAAAACGTGACGGCCTCGTTGCCGAAGCCAACAAGTACCGAGCGACCATCGATTCACAGCACGCCGAGATTCAGAAGCACGCAGCAGCGGCCAAGCGCAGTAACACATCGCTGAGCTCCGCCGAAGAGAAAATCAAATCCCTGTCCAAAGACCTGTTCACGCTTCGCAGCGAACGCGAGGACTCGAAACAAAAGCTGATCACGTTTCAACACGCACTCATTTCTGTGAAGCACCAGTCGCAGGAGCTGCAGCAGGAGTTCATGAAGTCCCGAGAGTTCTACAAGGGCGAACTGCGCAAAGCCTTCGAGAAACGCAAGGCGCTCCAGACGAGTATCGAGAATGCCAACGCTGAACAGGATTCGCTAAGGAACCTCTTGAACGGCTCTCGCTCCGAGCAGGAATCCATCAACAGGATGCTCGAGTCGGCGCAAAACAGGCTGGCCGAGATTGATAAGCTCGAACAGGATGTCATTCGCCTCGAGGCCGACAATGCCCAACTCAATCACGACTACGCACTCGCAAAGCAGGAGATCCAGGTACTCAAGCGCGACCTCAGCGAGCTGGAGCAGCTGAAAGTTCAGAACACCGAGATGTCCGAAGTCCTGAAGTCCATGGAGGCGAGCCGCAAGCAGTACGAAGAGGACGCCAAACGCTACAAAACCATTGCGAGCGAGTCTGAGAAGCAGTCGGACACGCTACGTTTTCGACTGGATGAGGTCGAGAAGAACTTCCTCGAACTCGAGGCCCAGCAGCAAGACGCAATCCAGCAAGCGCGCGAGGAAGCCCTGTCGGCAAATGAACCCAGCGCCAACGACGACGAGTCGATCCACGAGGTCGACGACCTCAAGCAGATCGTAGGCATTGGCAAGGTCTTTGAAAGCGCGCTCAACGATCTCGGCATCTACTCCTTCAGGCAACTGGCGAACTTTGGCGTCCACGACATTGCCCGCGTGAACGCGAAGCTCAAGGAGTTCAGGGGCCGTATGGAACAGGACGACTGGATCGGTCAGGCCAAAGAGCTGCTGTTCAAAAAGCACGGCGGTGCTGACGCCGGCGAAGACGTGCAGAAAATCATTATGTAACAAGCGCGCTGAAGTCGTGACTGTCCAGCCACCAAACCTGCAAGCAACGAGCCCTACTGACAGTCGCGATACGAGCGGCAAAATCTGATTGTAGACGCCTCCTCACGTGGCATACTCTGGCCAGATAAGAAAAAAGGTTTGGGGTGGACCATGCAAGGACGCGCTACAGGCTTAGGCCGCGCAAGAACGCTATTTCTTACTTTTCTGACCATCACTCTCAGCGCCTGCGGCGGCGGCGGGGGTGGCTCAAGCGGTCCATCGACGCCCGCACCTGCCCCGCCGAAGTCCATCAGCGGCATTGTGATGCTGGGACCGGTATCGGGTGCCGACGTTAGCATCATCGGTACCGGGGGCGTGCTGGCCACGGGTGTGACCGCTGCAGACGGCAGCTTCGGCCCCATTAATTACAGCGGGGACTACAACGGCCCGCTACGTATCCGCGTAAACGGTAACGCCAGTTCAACCTGGATTTGCGATTTTCGAGTAGGCTGCCCTGCGAATGGCGACTTCCTGCCCTGGGGCTCAAGCATCGATTTCGACGGCACACTCGAAGCGGTCTTGCCGTCCGCCAGCAACGGCCAGTTTGTATCTGTCAGCTTGGTGTCGAACTTTGCCGCGGTTCGATTGGATACGATCGGGACCCTGACGACGACCAACGTCAACGCAGCCAACGCTGACATCGCGGCGTTGCTCGAGTCCGCTTATGGGGCTCTTCTCGATGAGCTAACAGTAACGTTGCCGGACAACTTCGCAGCGATAGAGTTGTTCGACCTGCAAAATCTCCCGGCTCCTGGCGGAACCAATGACGCGCTGAGCCTGCTTCTCTCTCTGATCAACAGCAGCATGGTGGGCCTGTCGACTCCCACCGTCTCCACAGGCGGCTTTATCAGTCGAGTCAGTAGCCAGGTCGCTGCTCTGTCGGAATTGCCGGTCTCCGGTCAGGAGTTCAGCGAGCCGAGCCTGGAGTCTTTCACTATTGTCCTGCTGGCCCAGATGTTCGAGATTCGCAACACGAATGAACCGTCGGTTGCGGCCATAGATGCCTTGTTCTCGCCCCTTAATCTGGACACCTTAAATGACGCCATATTCGACGTGTTTCTGCTGCTGCCTTCGATTACGCCTTCGGGCAACGTATTCGAGTTCATAAACGATGCCGCGCTGCTGTCACCTATTGTCCGGGACATACCGATATTCACGAGCACTGGCCAGCAGCTGACCGAAAGCGAAGTCAGTGTCCAGATATTCAGCACCGGTCTGCCGAACACGACGCCCTGGTTTACAGCGACGCCGGTGCTTATCAACAACCAGCTCAACGTGCGTGTCGAGTTTGATAATGCGTTGATAGCAACGTTTGCGAATGGCGGCTACTCACTCAGTGTCCAGGTAAACAGCTTATCCGGCGAATTCCGACGGGGTGTCTTCGATGTATCGATCGACCTGTTCCGAGTTGGGACACAGGCCTCGGCCGGCAACGACATCAACGCCGACGAGCGTTCAACGGTAACGCTGAACGGATCGACAACCAGCCCGAACGACGTGGACACCATCAGCTGGAGTCAGATTGACGGCCCGTCTGTTGTCATTACCGGCGGCGACACGCTGCAACCGTCGATTGAGCTGCCGAGCCTGGATGCGGACGCCGTCGTCACGATGCAGCTGGACGTCAGCTTCACCGGCGGCGAACAGCGCGTCGACACGATGAATATCTTTGTTGTTGCGTTCCCGAACATCGCCGACGTGAGCCTTCCGGATGCTGCCCTCCGGCAATGCGTCGATGACGCAGCGACCGCGGGTGGATTAGTCGAAGTTGTCGAGCTGACGAGCCTGACCTGCACCGGTGTCTCGGACGTCAGCGGCCTCGACGTGTTCAGCGCACTCACTACGCTGGATCTCTCCGGAAACAACCTCACATCCCTGCAGGCGATTCTCGGTCTCGCCGATCTGCAATTCGTCGATCTGCGCGGCAACCCGACACTGCCTTGCGGAGAGATCGATCAGCTGGCTGAGCGCCTGACGGAGGGCACAGACCTGCTTGTCGACGACGCCTGTCGCGGCGCATTCGCGCTCGATCTTGGCGCCAACGGTTTCGATGCAATTCTCGATGACGTCAGAGGCCGGATTTACGTCAGCGTGCCGACGCGCAGCGAGATCGTCGTCATTTCCACAGCGGACCTGCGTATCGTGGACCGCCTGCTGATGCCGGGTGCGCCTTTCGGCATCGACCTCAGTATCGACGGCACTCGCATCTTTGCGGCACTGAATAACAGCAATTCGGTAGCTGTCATCGATATCGAACAGCGTTCTGTCAGCACGATCGAACTCGGTGACACCACGGGTGATCCGAGAACATGGGATGTGGTCGAGGGAGAGCCCGATCGTCTGTTTGTCTCCGCCAATCCGAGCTCAAGCGGCATCGCTTACATCGTCCAGGTGCGACTCGACCAGGGCAATATCGCGACCCGAGTGGCCAGCCAGAACATCATTCGCGCGCGGCCCACGCTCGCGCGCTCGCCCGACCAGGCATTCGTCTATGTGGGCTCCGGCTTCTCGCCGAATTCGTTGTACAAGCTCAGCCTGCTCGACCCCGAGGCACCTATCGTGCTTGAAGATGATCACGGTAGCGTCGGCGGTACAGACAACCTCGCGCTAAACCAGTCGGGAACACGCATCGCATTAAGCAGTGGCCAGGTGTTGCGCACCGGGTCCTTTATCGAAGAAGGACGCGTGTCCAGCGGCCGATCGATTGGCAGTTCGGTGACCGATACGCTGTTCGTCGCCGGTCCGGCAGGACAGATCGAGTCGTTCGATTTCACGACGCTTGCGCAGACCGGCACGTTAGAGACCGGCTGTGACAATAGCGCCAGCACACGCATTCTTGCCTACGACAGCGATGACTCCTTCATGTTGCTGCAGGCGGACGAGGCCTGCCTGTACGCATCGGTATCGCGATCGACGCCGCCGGATCCGTTCGCGTCGCTGCGATTCCCGGATCTCGCGCTCGAGGAGTGTGTCATCGATACAGCGGTGGCGATGGGATACACCGAGCCTGAAGAGTTCGTTACGCTGGACTGCAGCACGACACCCCGAACGATACTGAGCCTCGAAGATATCGATCGCCTGACAAACCTCGAGAACCTGGATATCTCGAACAGCGGTGTCATCGACTTGTCCCCTCTTGCTGCCATGGCGTCACTGCAGACGCTTGTCGCTGTGGATGCCAGTATTTCGGACGTATCGCCTCTGCTGAGCGTCTCGAGCCTGGTGTCCGCAAACCTCACCGGTAACGCCGGCGTACCGTGCACCGAGCTCGATCAGCTCGCCTCGGGAGGCGTTTCTGTCACTGCGGATTCCTGTACCGACACAGTGCGTATCGAACTCGGCGGCATCGGCCAGGACATGGCGTTTGATCTCGCCGGGAATCGCATCTTCGTCTCGATTCCGAGCCTCAACAGGGTTTCGGAAATCGACCTGGGCGCCGGATCGATCGCCGATAACTTCACGCTGGCCGGTCAACCATACGGTATCGACCTGAGCATGGACGGCCAGACGGTTTACGCGGCATTGAACGGCCTCGGTGACGTGGCCGTCCTCGACACCGCTACCGGTAACTCAGAGAACATCGATATCTCCGTCGAACTCGACGACGACAGGACCTGGGACGTCGCGGAAGTGTCGATGAACCGGATTGTTGTATCCACCAACCCCGGCAGCAACGGCTTTGGCTATATCGTCGAGGTACGTCGCGACCTCGGCAATTCTGCAACGCGCGTCGCCAACCAGACCATCATCCGGGCGTCACCCGTGTTCAGAGTGAGCCCAGATCGATCCTCTGTTTACGTAGGCTCGGGCTTCTCACCGAATTCGTTGTACAAACTGGATGCGACTCAGGCGGCGCTTCCGATCGTGCTTGAGGACGACCACGGGCAGGTATCCGGCACCTTCAGTCTCGCGTTGAACCCCGATGGCAGCCGGATCTACCTGGGCTCCGGCCAGGTGCTCTCGACAGAGACATTCTCACAAGTCACGCAGTTCCCGGCCGGGCGATCGACGGTCAGTGCAGACGGTACGAAGCTGCTGGTCGGCGATACGCAGACAGATTCTGCACGCGTCTACGATACGAGCACGACGGGACAATTAGGCAGCCGGCAGTGGGGTTGCGATATACAGAATCTTGCGGCCATCGAGGAATTCGGTGACGGCATTCTCGTGCTCGGGGATGACCTCGTCTGCTTCAGTCAGACGGTTCCTTATCCGTAGCACGGAGCGCTAACAGGAAACGGGGGGACTTGCGGACTCAGAGCATTCACTACGCTGGGTCCGCAGTACCCGGATTTCTGTCTGGTGTCGGTGGCCCTGCGGCAGGCGGCCGTCTATTCTGATGACACACCCATTGCGAAGCCTCTCGTGAGATGACAACTCAGAAATGACTGCTCCCCTGCGAATCCGCAACCGAGACGCCAGACGATTGTTCTTGAGCGCGCAAGGGCTCGCGGAAACACCGACCGGCCCGCTGGACCTCGAGCAGCTTATCCATGACCTCGGTTTCGTGCAGCTCGATACGATACAGGTCGTAGCAAGAGCGCATCACCATATCCTGTGGAGTCGCAACCAGCATTATCGCGAGCCGATGCTGGACCGGCACATGGTTGAACACCGACGCGTGTTCGAGCACTTCACGCACGACGCATCGTTGATTCCGATGGATTTCTATCCGATGTGGCAGCGACAGTTCCGTCGCCTGGAAGCCAGCCTTCGGCGTCGGGGCTGGCACGTTGACGATGCGGGGGAATCCAGCCACGAGACTGTGCGACGACGCATCGAGATCGACGGTCCATTGAGCACCAGGGACTTCAACGCAGAAGATCGCGGCAATAGAGACATGTGGTCGCTGCCGTCACACAAGCGGGCGCTCGAATACCTCTGGTATGCGGGCGAATTGTCCACGTCGCATCGAGTAAATTTCACCAAGTACTACGACCTGACGGAACGCGTCATTCCGGGCGACGTCCTGGACCGAGCGATGCCTGAACAGGATCAAGTCCATTGGCTCTGCACAGCCGCGCTTGATCGATTGAGTTTCGGAGCAGAGGGCGACATCCAGCGCTTCTGGGACGCCGTGGACTCAGCCGAGGCCAGGTCCTGGGCAAACGAAAACCGGAAGAACCTCGTATCCGTGGAAGTCGAAGGTGCGGATCGAGTCTGGCGCAAGGCTCTTGCTCCTGCAGATATCGAGGGCAGGCTTAAGGAGGCACCCTCTCCTACCAGTCGCCTGCGAATCATCAACCCGTTCGACCCCGTGATTCGCGATCGGACGAGACTCGAGCGGCTTTTTGGCTTCGACTACCGTGTCGAGATGTTTGTGCCGGCAAAGCAACGGCGTTGGGGCTACTACGTTTACCCGTTGCTCGAAGGGGATCGCTTCGTTGGGCGCATCGAAGTCAAGGCCAATCGCAAGGCGGGCACGTTGACGGTGTTGAATCTCTGGCCAGAAGCCAAAGTCGCCTGGACACCCTCCCGTGAGGCACGCCTGCAGTCCGAGCTGGGAAGGCTGGCTCGCTTTGTCGGCGTTGACTGGCCGGGCACGGCTGTCAGTACGACTTCCGACGGCTAGGTCCGTCCCTGTACGAGCCTTTGCGGATCAAGGCTGCCTGCGTCAGCGACAGCTAGGAACCGTAGTAGTCAGGATCTTTGGGGGGGACCTTCTGCGCCGGGCGCTGGTCTACAGGAAGGTAATCCGCGGACAAACGAATGGCTGCCAACATAAGCGAACCAGACTTTCGTCTCTTATTGTCGATGGCCCCCGCCGTCGTCCTGGTTGGCCTGTTGTTTCAGTCCCTTGCGCTGATCCTATATTCACAGGGCGCGCTAACAAACATCCAACGAGAGAGCGTTCGTCCGCTGAACGTCTTGCTGTCCTATGTCGAGCGACAACGGGCGACGAGCCCTGACGCCGATGGTTCGGCGATCGCTGAAGACCAGCCGCAGGTCCGGCGCCCGGAACCCGCGTCACCGGTTCCCGGCCTTGTCGAATCGGCCCGGACTCGAATCGCCGGCACCGAAGCTTTGGACGATGAGGTGCCTGCAGTGAAAGCTCCCTCGCAGAGCAAGGGCGTCGACTGGCGGGCGATTGCAAACGCGGCGGCGGCTGAATACCTGCAGCACCGCTCAGAGGCAGAAATGCGGAAATCGGACAAATGGCGGACGACAGGTTCCGTGCTGTTCAAACCCGGGGAGAAAGAAGCCCTCGAACTGAATGCCCAGATACTGCCGAGCTATCAATTCAGGAATCCTGCCGGCGTCCTGGGTCTGGGACTGAGCTTCGGGCAATGCTTTGTGGGCATTCCTGTTGCCGGGATTCCAGTGGAAGACAGGACGGCAGCGATAACTATCTTCTATTGTCGGGACTAGCATGCGATGCCTGGCTGCAACGACAGTTTCTGCGAATTGAACATATTCCAACCGACCTTCTACCGGGCAGATACACACGGCCGACGAATAAATTGCTCGATCGATCAACGATTGCGTCGCCAGATTCCCAGTAGACGGGCTAGTTTCGATCTGGACGTGTCCGTTTTGTGCGTTCCGTCGTCGCAAAATTCCGGCAAAGGAACCACACTGTTCGCTCAGGCAATGAGGCCATCTACGCATCAGGGACACGCATGGACGCCGGATTTCTTCAGACAGCACTCTACGCGCTCGGTGGTTGCGCGCTCGGAGGCGTTGTCGGCTGGACGGTCCAGACCATTCGCGCGAATCGCAAGATGGGGTACCTGGCCAGCAATTTCCAGGGCCGCCTGGACGAGGCCGTTGCCCAGAGAAACGATTTCGATGCCCAGTTCAGGCGCGCGCTGTCCGAACTGGAACAGGCCGAACTCCAGGGCGTTAAGCAACGCGCCAAGTATGACGACGTCAAGAAGAAAGCCAGACTGTTAGCCAAAAACGTTCGCATCCTCCAGACAGAGCGCGAGAACACCAAGCTGAAGCTAGGCTCGCTGCAGACTGCTCTGACCACTCTGAAACAACAAACCAGTAACCTGCAGAATGAATTCAACAAGACTCGTGAGTTCTACAAGCGTGAGCTTCTGAAGTCGCTGAACAAGCGAAAAGAGCTGGAAAAAGACGTCGTGGACGCGCGAGCGGAACAGGAAAGTTTCGCCAAGGCGGTTGAAACGGCCAGCCTCGAACACGGGTCCGAGGAGAACATGGTCATTGCGGCACAACTCCGACTGGGTCAGCTCGACGTCCTCGAGCGAAATATCAACAAGCTCGAGACTGAAAACGAAGAGCTTCGCCAGGACGCCGTGCGGCTCAAGCGGGAGATCGCATCAATCGAACGCGACCGTACCGAGCTGGAGCAACTCCGGCTCAACAACAAGCAGCTGGTGCAATGCGTTGAAGCCCTGGAAAACAGCCGCAAAGCGCACGAGGAAGACGCCAACCGATATCGCGACAAGGCCGACGAGTCCGAAAAACTGTCCGATACGCTGCGCCTGAAGCTGGACGATCTGCAGAAGAACTTCGAAGACATCGAGAAGCAGCAGTCAGAAGCCATAGAGGACGTCCGCAATGCAGCGGTTGTGCCGATGGTCAGGAAGCACGGCTAGCCGACTCAAAGCGAACGGCACTCTCTAAGGATCGTCACCTTCCATTTTCTGCCTTGCCCGTACTTCAGTTCCGGTTAGCGGCCAGAGCACCTCAGCTCCGGCTGAGTCCATCTTCTCAAGCGTCACTTTCGTAGCTGACCCGTAATTGGTCGAATCATGGACTCTATCCCGTCAGTCGCTAGAATGAGCGTGGCGCTGAGCCATGTTTATTGCGTGGCCCGGCAACCGGAAGAACGCGCGTAGGGCCCTCAATGACCAGGCACATGAGCAGCGATAGAACGGCCAGCAAGTCAACGCCGGCGTCCTCGCCTGATGGCCATGGCCATGGCCATGTGCCAGAGCCCGCCCCACCGGTACGTTGGCTACGCATCACCGCCGCTGCAGCAGCCGGTCTGGCGCTCGTACTTTGGTACTTCGATGTTGGGCACAGTCCAGGGCAGGACGACATACGGAAAGAGGCGGAATCGGACAGGCCTTCGATCGCTGTCCTGCCGTTCGCCAACATGAACTCGGACGAGAGCCAGTCGTACTTCTCCGACGGCCTATCGGAAGAGATCATCAACTCCCTTTCGACGCAGCGGGGGTTGAAGGTCATCGCTCGTACCTCCTCGTTCTCGTATCGCGGCCAGAGTGAAGGCGTATCCGGCATCGCCGAGCAGCTTGATGTCAGCCATATACTCGAAGGCAGCGTGCGCAGAGAGGACGACGCACTCAGAGTCGACGTTCAGCTTGTCGACGCGGATACCGGCGATCAAGTCTGGCATGAGCAGTTCGATGAGGCATTAAGTGCAACCAACGTCTTCGCGATACGCAGCGAGATCGCCGCGGCGGTTCTTCGCTCATTGAGGATCACACTGTCATCCGAAGATCGTGCCAGGCTAGTTCGGACGCCGACAGAAAGCCTGGCGGCCCTCGATGCCTATTTCGAAGCCCGTCAGCTAATGGAGTCCCGCAGGCCCGAGGAGCTAAGCCGAGCATCCGAACTGCTCGGTTCGGCGATTGAGAACGATCCTGAGTTCGCCTTGGCATACGTCGCTCTCGCCGACACGCTCCGGCTGCGATCAAGCGATGGAACCCTGCCCTGGAGCGTTGCCGATCAGCAGGGGATAGCGGCTATTCGAAACGCGCTCAGTATTGATGACCGTCTGGGTGAAGCCTACGCCTCGCTCGGTCATCTGCTCGGCCCCCGCGGTAATTACTGGGAAGCCGAAGAAGCATTCAAACGCGGTATCGAACTTAGCCCAAATTACGCGCCGTTGTACCAGTGGTACGCCGAGTTCCTCTGGGTCTACGTAGCGAGACCGCGAGAAGCGGTCTCCTACGCCCGGATTTCCGTTGCCCTCGACCCGAGATCGGCAATTATCAACCGCGACTACGCCTATACGCTGATTGCCGCCGGCCGTTTCGATGAGGCGGTCGAGCAGTACAAAGCCGTCATTGAAATCGATCCGGAGTTTGCGCCGGTCTACAACGACCTTGGCGTTCTTTACCACGGCGTATTCGGGCGGGTCGCCGAGGCAATACCGCTGATCGAGAAGACGCAGTCGATGAGTCCTTCATCGCCCTACCCGTTGCTGTCGCTGGCCGCCGCATACGCCGATCTGGATGATTTTGATAAGGCCGCCTCGCTGCTGGACCGGGCCGAACAGATAGCGCCGGGCGACCCTCGCTCGGCAGCCGCGAGAGTGGTTCTGGCCGCGATAACTGGAGACTTCGGTGTTGCGCGGGCGGATGCGGAGACGGTTCTCAAGAACTGGCCGTGGCATGTCCCGACGCTGCGCTATCTCAGGGACCAGGAACTGGCGAACGGCGGCGTACCGATGGCATTCGAAGCGTACGAATTTTCTTTTTCCAATTTACTTGGTGACGATCCGCCGCTGATCGGACCCAGCAATTTCGCGGCTGCGATCGACATTGCCTACTTGCTTGTTCTTGAAGGTCGGCCGGAGCGCGCAGAGAAGATTCTGCAGCTGGCCAAGCCGTTCATCGAATCCCGGCCCAGGATGAGCTGGTTCGGTTCGATGCTCGCCGATGTTCGTATTCAGGCGATTCTGGGTAACGATGAGCAAGCGTTAGCCCTGCTGCGGGAAGCCGTCGATGCGGGTTGGCGCGTCTCGTGGAGATTCGAACTGGAGCACGACATGGCGCTCTCGAGTCTACGAGAGACACCCGAGTATGCGGCGATCATCGAGACCATTAATGCCGACATGAAACGCCAGAGAGACAGCCTGCACGAGTCTGAACGTCAATAGCGGGCGCTGGCTAAGTCTCGTTGAGCCTGAAAGGCTTCGAGAAGTCATGGAGACGATTGTCGTTGCGATCGTACTCAGCAAACAGTATCGCGTCTCTGTAGTCTCGCTTAGCTAACGCGATGTTATCCAGGACCGCCGATGCCGAACCGGCTGAAAGGTGCAGAATGCATCGTGCGACGCGTTCTGCTTCGGGGATCTCGAGTGACTCCAGCAGTCCGCGAACAGCAGCCGCTTCATCAGGGTCTGTAAAATCGGAAACAACGCGCTGCACTATGTCGACCGGCAGGATCAATGGGCGATCAAATGGCTCATGATCTGCGATCTCAAGCCGGGTCCATCCACCCGGGTGATTGTCTGGCCAGCAGGTTTTCAGAGCGGCGATGATCCGTTCTCGCTTGCCTGCATCCTGGATTAGCACCCAGCGGCTGTCGGGAGCTCGCTCATAGACCATCAAGGGAAAGACCTCCCAGGTGCCGTCGCCTTTCCCTTCACCATTGACGTTGAACACCTCGCCGTCGATATCCACGAAAGCCTGACCGGGACTCAGAAAGACCAGACGTGCACTCATCGTGGAATCTCTGCGTGGTTACCGCACGCTGACGCGATCGATCACCTCAACGGACTGCCCCGGCGAAAGGCGTTCTGCGCCTCGAACAATGACGAGATCGCCGGCTTCTATGCCCTCCGCAACGCCTACCCAAAGGCCAACGATGGCATTGATGTTCACGGTCACCTGTTCCGCGGTGTTGTTCTCGCCGACTTTGTAAACGAAGTTCTGGCCGCTTCGTTCCACCAGGGCGTCGCGGGGCACCGCGACGGTCGACTTGGTCGCATCGCTGGGCAAGCTTATCTGGACCGGCGTACCCACAAGCCAGCCGCTGTCATCAGCGCTGAGGCGAACCTCGACCATGCGCGAGACGGCGTCGCCGACCGGAACGACGGTACGAACGGGATGTTCCCGAACGGTGCCATTGCTCCGCACCGGTACCACAAGGCCGGGCTTGATATGGCGTGACAACGCGATCGACGCGGGCAGCGCGATCTCAACCCGGTGCGTGTCGACGAGCCGCACGACGTCCTCGCCAATGCTGACGAACTCGCCTACCGACGCCAGGCGTTGCGTCACGTGGCCTGCGAATCGGGCACGGATGTTCGATCGTTCGAGGTCCGCCTTGGCGCGATCGAGCGCAGCGCGCGCATCGCGCAACGAGTACTGCGCCTGGTCCCGCTGTGCGACCGCCTCGTCGAGCAGTGTCTTCGACGCACTGTTCCTCGCGGCGAGGTCCTCGGTGCGTTCGAGCTGCTTTTGCCGATACCGGAAATCCGACTCCAGGCGTGCGACGTCAGCCTCGGCTCGAGTGACCTCGATGCGCAACAGGCGCGGGTCAATGCGCGCGATGGTATCGCCCTCGTCCACATGGGACCCGACCTCAGCCAGCCAGGTCAGCACACCTTCGACTTCGCTGGCTATTCGGGAATCGTTCAGACTGACGACGGTTCCAGACACATCGACTGACGGCGCCATGTCCCGGCGTTCGGCGCTCGCAACCTCGACTCGTGCCGGCGGCATCTCGAAGCCACCGTCCTGTGCATACGACGGTCGAGTGAGCGCACACAGGGATACCCCGACCAGGGCGATCATTGCCAGGTTTTGTCTCACTGTCACTGCGCCGCCTCCCCTGCTGCCTCGAGACGAGCTTCGCGCATCTGCGGCGTCAGTTGCAACAGGCTGGGCAACAACAACAACGTAAACAGCGTCGAAACCGCCATGCCACCGACGATCGCGGCGGCCATGCCTCGATAGATCTCGCTGCCGGCGCCCGGAACGACCAGCAACGGTAACATGCCAAACAGGCTGGTTAACGTGCTCATGAAGATTGGTCGCAGACGGTAGCGCAACGCCTGCTGGACCGCCTCGCTGCGGCTGAAGCCATCGGCTTCCGCCGACCGCGTCTGAGCCACGAGCAGGATTGCGTTATTAACGACCAGGCCGAGCAGGATGATGAAGCCGATCATGCCGAGCAGATCGAGCGGCTGAAACTCGATCGCGTTGACGATGTTCAACGCGAACACGCCGCCTACCGCAGCGAGCGGAATCGAGATGACGACAAGCAGCGCGTCCTTCAGTGAACGAAACAGTCCCGCCATGATCAGAACGAGGAGTCCGATCGCCATCAGGAAGTTGGTGCCGAGAGTTCCAACCGCTCGTTCGAGGTCCTCGACACTGCCCGCATACTGGATGGTCCCGTCCGACGGCATCATCGCCTGAAGCTGAGGTTCGATATTCGTCTGCAATTCCTCGATGAGCGCCTCGAGCGACATCCCCTCAGGCGGGTTGACGACGACGCTGTAGACACGCGCGCGATTGATGCGCGTTATCTGGCTTGGCGATGGCGTGACAGATATCGAGGCGAGCTCACCGAGCGGCACGACCCCGCCTGCAGGCGTCTCCACAGGCAGCGCGGCCATCTGCTCCGGCGTCTCGAATCGCTCGGTCTTTAAGTAAATGTCGACACGCTCGCGCCCGGTGAAATACTCGCCGAGCCACACGCCCTGGCCAAGTTGCAGGATGATTCGGGTCAGGTCGGTTCGGTTCCAGCCGACCTCGGCCAAGCGGGTGTCGTTCGGAGAAAATCGTAGTTCATTCGCCTCCGCGAACGGGTCCGGGTTCGGCTGTGCGGAGGCACCGGGCATCTGCTGCGGAATCAGGTTCATGGCCGTAGCGACGACCGGTTTCAGGCTCTCGGTATCCGTTGCCGCGAGGCGCATCTCGACGCTGTTGGAGCTCTCGAACCCGCCGAACAGGCTACGACGGAAAGTAAATGCGAAAGTATCCGGGATGCCGGCAAGAATCTCGCTCTGCACGAGCGCCTGGAACTCGTCGAGGTCGGCGCCCTCGACGGGATTGATCGCCAGCCAGCCGCCGCCCCCACCCGGGAACGACCAGAGGAAATAGTCGCGAATTTGAGGCGTCTCCCGCCCATCGAGATGCGGTTCGAGCCGGTCGATGAGCAGCTGCGCGATCTCCCGGTCGGTGGTATCGATGTTGGTGCCGGGCGGGAAGAACAGGAAGCTGTCGACCGTGTCCCTCTTGACCGGCGGCAGGTAGTTGCTCTCCGGCCACAACAGCAGCGTAAACACCACCGAACCCGCCATGAGCCCGACGATCCAGCCGACCTGGCGAGGACGCGTGCTCGTCAGACCCACAATGCGATCGGCCAGTCGATCCCAGGTCTCCTGCTGTCCGTGCTCGGGGGGAAGGCGGCGCATCCAGTAGCGTGCCGCCGTCGGCAGAATCGTAATAGCAACCAGCAAAGAGACGCTGACACCGATAGCAATAGTCAACGCCAGGTCCGCGAACATCTGCCCTTCCACGTCCTGC
This sequence comes from Woeseiaceae bacterium, assembly GCA_030065915.1. Classification (GTDB taxonomy): domain Bacteria; phylum Pseudomonadota; class Gammaproteobacteria; order Steroidobacterales; family Woeseiaceae; genus UBA1847. The sequence goes on along the minus strand of JASJCQ010000019.1, from coordinate 40,693 downwards.
AAAAACATGATCGGGATGAAAATGGCGACTGTCGTCGCTGTCGATGCAAGCAGTGCGCCCCACACCTGGTTCGTACCGGTATTGCTGGCCTCAGCCGCCGATTCGCCACGCTCACGCAGCCTGACGATGTTCTCGAGCACGACGATCGCCGCATCCAGCACCATGCCCGTCGCAAACGCGAGACCCGCGAGCGAAATGACATTCAACGACCGACCCGCCAGGGACAGCACGACGAACGTCGTCAGCAGCGATATCGGGATCGCCAGTGCGATGATCAACGTCGCCCGCCACTGGCGAAGAAAGAGCCACAAGACACCGATCGCCAGCAGGACGCCCGCCGCGAGATTGCCTGTCAGCAGATTGATAGAGCGCTTGATATAGACCGACGGGTCGAAACTGTAGGCGGCGTAGAGATCACGTTCTTTGAATTCGTTCTCGTTGAACTCCTCCATCAACTGCTTGACGCCATCCAGCGACTCGAGAACGTTTGCTTCATTGGTCTTGGTTATCGAGAAGCGCGCCGCTGATTTGCCGTTGTGGTAGATGAAGCCTTCGCGCTGCGGCGGCCCGTATTCAATGGTTGCCACATCACCGAGCTTGATCGGCAGGCCGCCTCGCCATTCGAGTATCAGGCCGGCCAGTTCGTCGACGTCCCAACGACCCTCGACGCGCAGCGTGTAGCTGCGTCGTCCCACGTCAACGACACCTGACGATACGTTTGCGGAGCGACCGATCCGGTCAGCCGCGCGCGCGATGTCTATGCCAAGCTCTGCGGCCTTGTACGGGTCGATGACGATCTGCAACTGGTCCCTGGTGTTGCCGCTGGTATCGAACATGCTGACTTGCGACACGCCGTAAAGACTCGCCACCTGCGGACGGATCACCTCGCGGAGGTAGCGCTTGTTCTGAATCAGGTCACTCTCGTCGCCTTCCAGTTGTTCGACGAAGTACTCGATCAGCTGATCGTTCGCATCACCCCACTCACCGAGACTGACACTCGGTCGCTGCGCATTGGCGGGCAAAGGTCGTAGCTGATTGAGGCGACTGATGATCTCGATCAGCGTCCGGGTCATGTCGGTCTCGAGCGCAAACTCGAGCTGGAACCAGACAAAATTGGGCATACTCCAGGCCGCCATCTCGGTCATGTTCGGGGTGCCCTGAAGCACCTCTTCGATCTGGACCGTGATCTCGGATTCGATCTCTCGCGGTGACGCCCCGGGCCACGCAGCGCCAATAGAAACAACGGGCTTCTCGATCTGCGGCAGCAACTGCGCGGGAATGCGCAGCACCGAGATTGTGCCGAGCAACACGACGACCGCCGCTACGATTGCCACCGCAGCGGGATTAGCCAAGCTGGAACGAGTCAGCCGCATGATCTCCCCTAATCGAAACCGTTTATTATCGCTGTTCGGTTACATCAACACACCGTTTGGACCAACGGTATGCCGCTTTGTTCGCGTTATTGTATAGCTTGTCCGACCGAGACGCCGTAGTGAAAAGAACGGCCACCTGTGTCAGGAGCCACTCATCGCCGGTCACCTGGACTTAGCTGTCGTCATTCTTGTCGAACGGAACGTCGGAATCAGCATCGCTGTTGCCGCCCTGCATCGCGACCCCGAACCCTGCGCCAAGCGCAACACCAATAGCGATCCCGGCAGCAACATTGTCGATGGCCGTGCCGATGGCGACACCGAGACCCACCCCTATCGCGATTCCTGCGCCAATATTGCCAGTCATGTTGTGTACTCCTGTTGGTCTGCTCGGTTTAAGCTTGCGAAGAGCCGTGAGCTACGCCTGAGCAGGGTTGGCGCCCTGACCTCGACGCAAGACCAAACCGAACACCCAGCCGGCGATAGCGCCGATCAGAAACGGGATCATGTCGCTGGAAAAACGATCAGCGTCCTGCGCGAGCAGTGCGACGGCTGCGCCGACAGCCGCTGGAAACAGCGGTGACATACGCTGGCTGACTAACGCTGCTTTTCTTGCCGCCAGCTTCGCCTGCCTCTTGGCCAGCTCTTTTTTCGACGGTTCAAGCAAACTGTCAGAGGCTTTATCCGCTTGTTCAGGTGACACCATCGCTTACCTCCAGATGTTGCTATGGGAATGAGTCTCAACGGCATTCTAGACTGGCGCTCCGTGCATATCACTTGCCGTCTTTGGCCGACGCTTTCTTCAGGACAGGGCTACCGTGATCTCATCCCGTTCTAAATCTTGCGCGAACATACCTCGAATCTACTTTATACAATATCTTTAATTTAATGTTTTTATTATTTTTTTTGAATATTGCGTCAACCGGTCACGTCATTGGCCAGACCCATCGCCATCGATAGCCAATCGGCGTCGATCGAAGATGCGTCACAACCCTCTCGACCGACCGCTACCGGGGACCGATGGAAGTCCCTGATTTTGTTCCGTTTCCCGAATGTCTTTTGACTATTCAGCCGGTAAAGATGTGGCCCGAAAGGTCGATAACCAATCAGACCTGGTTAGAAATCCTCGACAGCGGAACAATCATGAAACACACGACACGCCTGAATGCCCTCAAGAGCGCCCTCTTCGCGGGCAGCAGCCTCGTCCTATGCATCTCCGGCTCTGCTATCGCCGATTCTGCAAATGACCTGTTTGACCTCAGTATCGAAGAGCTCGTCAATCTTGAGATTACCTCCGTATCACGCAAGGCTGAACGGCTCGCGGACGCGACGTCCGCGGTCTTTGTGATCACGAGAGACGACATTGCGAGACACGGTATTCGGAGTATTCCCGATGCCTTGCGTCTCGCACCGGGACTGAACGTCGCACAGATCGATGCCAACAAATGGGCGATCGGTAGTCGCGGCCTCTCGGGACGCTACGCCAACAAGCTGCTAGTACTCATGGACGGTCGCCTGCTCTACACGCCCTCATTCTCAGGCGTATTCTGGGACGTACAGAGCACGCTGATCGAGGAGATCGAGCGAATAGAGATAATCCGCGGACCGGGCGCGGTCGCGTGGGGCACAAACGCGGTCAACGGCGTCGTTAACATCATCACCCGCTCTTCCAGCGACGCCAACGGCGGCGCAGTTGTCGGCGGTCTCGATCCCGAAGGTGGCAGCTTCTTCGCCGCGCGTTACGAAAGTCAAATCAGTGACGAGGCCACCTACAGGACTTTCGTCAAATACCAATCCGCAGAAGGAAACCAGCTCCTCGACGGTACCGAAGCCGATGACGATTGGGAGTTGTTGCGAGCAAGCTTCAGGGCTGACTGGCTGGTCGACAATAAGGAGTTCAAGTTCACCGTCGAGGGCTACTCGGGAGAAATGGGCTCAACCCAACAGGTATTCGCACCGACGCCCCCGACATATCTTGCGGTTTCCTCGGACGTCGCCGACGTCAGCGGCGGCTTCATAATGGGACATTGGAACGTCAGCCATAGCGAGAATGCGCATACCAACGGACAGGCATATATCGACTACACAGACCGCACCTCATCTCTGTACAACGAGGAGCGAACGACCTACAGCCTCGACGTCCAGCATCATAGAACGTTGGGGCGTCACGAAATCGTCTTCGGCGGATGGCTGCGCTTCAACGAGTACGACCTCGCCGGGTCCGGCGTCATCCAGTTCCTGGACGAAATCAATGAAGACACCGTCATCAGTGCGTTCATCCAGGACGAGATCACGCTGATCGAAGACGAACTCAGCCTGACCGTCGGCTTGAAGCTGGAGGACAACGAGTTGTCACCGGACGAAATCGAGGTCATGCCGACCGTTCGTATGCTGTGGAAGCCGGTCGCTGACCATGCGTTATGGGCGTCTGTGACCCGCGCCGTCCGAACCCCTTCGATCGCCGACCTGTCGGCCGTTGCCAACGACATCGTGCCGGCGATTCCACCCGGTGACCCGGTCAATCCGACGCCGGTGCCGGCGCGCGTTGCGAGCGTAGGCAACCCCGACTTCAAGTCAGAGTCCAACCAGGCTTACGAACTGGGCGCGCGCGGACAGATCAGCAAGAACGTCAGCTATGACGTCGCGCTGTTCCGAATGGAGTATGGCGACATACGCTCCTTTTCGCCCGGTGACGTGCTGTGCCAGCCGTCCGGCGTGTCCTTTAGTGTGAATCCGCTTTGCGTACTGGATTCCAACAGTCTGCTTGCCCTGTATCAGTTTTCCAACATCAACGAGAGTACCGTCTCAGGCATCGAGGCTTCGCTCGATTGGGTCGTCATGAAAGACTTCCGTCTGCGTACCGCGCTGAGCTACGCCACCGAGGATGCAACGCAGGAACTCAACACCCTGTCGATAGACGGCACGTATCCCGAGTGGCAGTTCAGCCTGCGTTCCGAATGGTCGCCCGCCGACAGCATCGATGTCGCGGCACTCATACGCTACGTCGACGACGTAGAGTTTCGGAACATTGACGAGTATTGGCAGGCCAACGCGCACGTTCGCTGGCGCATCGAGGACAGCTGGGTCCTGTCGATGGGTGTCCGCAACCTCCTCGACGATGCAACCTATGAGTACTACTCCGAGCCCGGTGACGTTGTACCGACAGCGATCGAACGAACAGCATTCCTGAATCTGCGCTACTCCTTCTGATAGAGCCGAACCCTGTTGTTTCGATGAGCTTCCGACGACGCATTCGCCGATCGCTGCAGGTGGTACTGCTTGCCAGCAGCATCACGCTGCCCACCTTTGCGAATCCAGTGTCCGACGAGGACGTTAAGCTCGCACTCGTCTATAAGATCGCCCGTTTCGTGACGTGGCCCGAATCCGAAGCCGATGCGGATCGACCTTTCAGGCTCTGCGTCGCTGAGAAGAAGCTGCACAAACGAGCGACCGACCGCCTGACCGGGCGAAAGATCCGTGATCGCGATATTCAGGTCAATCTGCTTCGCGACATCGCCAGAGAGTTTGAGTCCCGCTGTGACGTGCTCTACATGGTCGGCGTGAAGAAGGAGCGCTTCGTCAGCGTGCTGGATGCATCGAAAGGAACTCCCGTACTGACGGTCAGCGACACACCGGAGTTTGTCAATAGCGGCGGAATGATCGGCTTGTCCAAACGCAGCAACAAGATCTCGATGAAGATCAACGTGGCGGCTTACGAGTCGTCGGGTCTCGTCATCAGCTCTCAACTGCTTGAGCTTGCGGACCTCGTTAATGACAACAGAAAGGCCCGGCGATGATCGGCTATCTCAGCAACCTGCCCCTGACGAGAAAAGTCCAGGTCATCATCATGTCCGCGGCCGCCGTCGCGTTGCTGGCCTCATCGCTGTTTCTTCTGCTGGGCCAGGGCTTCCAGGCACGCGACTCGTTGCGGGCGCAGCTCTCGGTCCTGGCGGATGTCATCGGCAAGAACAGCCTCGGCGCACTGACTTTCGACGACGTCGAACAGGCTAATCTTGTGCTCTCGTCGCTGCAGGCTCAGTCTAGTGTAGAAGCCGCCGCACTGTTCTCCGCAGCAGGTGACGAGTTGGGAACACTGGCACTGTCTGATGTCGAGCATTTACCGCAGGCGTGGATTGCCGAGCATCACGACAGCAATGAGAGCGAATACCGTACGAGCGGTATTCGCACGCTGGAAATCATCCAGCCCATCCGCTTCGAAGGCGAGACGATTGGCACGATCTACGTGCGCTCGAACATGTTGCCGGTCTTCAACAGCATCTACACGTCGATGGCACTGACTGCCCTGGCATTGGTCATCGGTACGGTGATCTCGTTCGTTCTGTCATCTCTGCTGACGCCCGCTATCGTTGGACCTATTCAGAAATTGTCCGGCCTCGCGCAGTCCGTTTCGGCAGACGAGGACTTCTCTCTTCGAGCGTCGGTCGACGGACAGGACGAGATTGCGTCCCTGGCGACCGCCATCAATGACATGCTGAAGAAGCTGGAAGTTCGCGATCGACGCCTTGAGGCGCATCGCGAGCACCTGCAGGCCGAGGTCGACGAACGTACGCGGAGCCTTGCCGAGGCGAACAATCGCCTTGAGGACTTCATAGAGGAGCTGCGGGATGCGCGCGATAAAGCCGAGGCAGCCAGCAATGCCAAGAGTGAGTTCCTCGCTCGCATGAGTCACGAGATCCGTACGCCGATGAACGGCGTGCTCGGAATGACCGAACTGATGCTGGCTTCCGGTGACATCGACCAGCGCCAGCGACGTTACGCGGAGAATATCAACCACTCCGCCGAATCCCTGCTCAGCATCATTAACGACATCCTCGACTTCTCCAAGATCGAGGCCGGCAGGCTCGAGCTGGACTGTGCGCCGTTTGATTTCCGTGACACCGTCGAGGAAGTGACAGAATTGCTGGCGGAACAGGCGAGCCGAAAGGGACTCGAACTGCTTTGCGACATCGAGCCGACGTTGGAGGCCAACCGCATCGGAGACGGCCTGAGGATTCGGCAGGTGCTGCTGAATCTGCTGGGCAATGCCGTCAAGTTCACCGAGTCAGGAGAGGTTGTTCTTCGCGTTACCAGGCCGGCGGAGAGCGTTGACCGAGATGACGACCTCGTCGCTATCGAAGTCAGGGACACCGGCATCGGCATCGACCCGGAGAATATCGCGCGTGTGTTCGACTCCTTCTCACAGGAGGACGGATCGGTCACGCGCCGCTTCGGCGGTACCGGACTCGGGCTCGCGATCTCCAGGCAGCTCGTCGACCTGATGGGCGGAACCATCAACGTGGAGAGCTCCCAGGGACGAGGTACGTCATTCTGGTTCGAGATTGCGCTCGAACGTCAGGTCAAGTCAGAGCAATCAGCTGACGAATCGCTGAAGGGCGTTACGACACTGGTTGTCGACGACAACGAAACAAACCGGGAAATCCTACATTCGCAGCTTTCGAGCTGGGGTATCGATGTCACTCTGGCGGAGTCCGGAAAACAAGCGCTGCAGAAGATCAGGGGTGGCCTCCGCCCGGATGTCGTATTGCTGGATCTGCACATGCCCGAGATGGACGGTCTGGATACTGCGGCAGCACTGAAGGAATCGGATGCCTGCTCCGACGCCAGGATAGTGCTGCTGAGCTCGCTGTCACGGCAACTCACCCAGGCCGAACGTGAAAATCTGCAGATCACATCGACGCTGACCAAACCCATTCGCCAACGTCTGCTGAAGGCCTGCATCGCCGGCCTCGTCAATGACGTTGACACCAGTTATACGGCCACGATATCGCAACCGGAACCTGAGGCGGAAGACGCAGCAGAGCTGCTTGACGCCAACGTGCTCCTGGTTGAAGACAACCTCGTCAACCAGGAAGTCGCCAAGGCCATGCTGAAGATGCTCGGTTGCGAGACCACGAGTGCAATGAACGGCAAAGAAGCGGTCGAGCTGCTCATAGAGCAGGACCAAAGCTTCGATATCGTCCTGATGGACTGCCAGATGCCGGAGATGGACGGATTCTCGGCAACCAGGGCCGTGCGGGAACACGAGCGAGACGCAGGCAAGTCGGCACAGTCAATCGTGGCACTAACGGCCAACGCGTTGACAGGAGACCGTGAGCGCTGCCTCGAGGCCGGCATGAACGATTACCTGTCAAAGCCCTTCACAATGCCTGCATTGCGGGACATTATCGCCAGGCAGCTGGGCATGGCGTCGAATGATGACGAGTCTGCGGACGCATCCGATAGTGCGGCCTGAGTCAGTCGTCGTACTTCGAATGCGCCCGATTCCGACGAGATCGCTCAATTTATCGCAACGAAATCTTCATAACTTTGGCGTCATTTCGAAACACTTTTGAGCCAGCATGATCTACAGTGAGCGTATTGGGACCAGCCGGTGACCTTCGAAATGGACTATTCGGTAAAAGAAGAAGTTTTCCACGCAGTGAGTCACGGCGCCGGAGTGCTCTTAAGCGTCGCTGGGCTTTCCTGGATGCTCTACATTTCGATTGTCGCGGCGGACCCCTGGCGGATTTCAGCGAGCATCGTCTACGGCCTGTGCCTGCTGCTGCTCTTCCTGGCATCGACGGTCTATCACGCGCTGCACGCGTCCGAACACAAGCACATCTACAAGCTGCTCGACCATTGCGCCATTTACCTGATGATCGCTGGCACGTACACACCTTTCATCCTGGTCGCTATGCGCAACCCGACCGGCTGGTGGCTGTTCGGGGCAATCTGGACGCTGGCGGCTTTCGGTATCGTGTCGAAGATCTGGCTGCGGCACCGGTTTCCGAAGCTCGCCATGGCGAGCTACCTGGTCATGGGTTGGCTCGTCGTGATCGCCGCGCCTGAGCTGGCTGACGCCGTCGGCAGCGGAGGCATCGCCTGGCTGGTCGCCGGCGGTATTGCCTACACGGTGGGCGCACTGTTCTATTCCATCCGTTCGATGCGATTCAATCATGCGATCTGGCATGTCTTCGTATTGGTCGGCGGCATTTGCCATTTTCTTGCAGTCGCGCTGCATGTGCTGCCGGTACCGGGCGCGGTCGGCATTGCGTGAGAATCGGTAGACGCTACCGTCAGTCCCGCAAAACCAAGGTTGCGTCATGATCGCCTCGGTCAACATCACACACGAAGCGACGGATTCGGGTGGCCAGTACGAAGCTCGGGTTGAGGACAGCGACGCATCCGGGCTGTTGACCTACCAGCGCGTCGATGCGAATACGGTTATCGCGGACCGCACGTTCGTACCGAATGCGCTCCGCGGACGCGGCATTGCCACCGCGCTCGTCAAACGCCTGATTGCAGATGCCGTTGAAGAGGGCTTCCGGATCGTGCCGCAGTGCTCATTCGTACGCGCGAGTTTTGATCGCCACCCGGAGTGGGCGGAGCTCAGGGCCGACTGAGATTCCCGTGCTGGCCAGCGCGACGTCAATCATCGGTGCAGATGATCTCGGGATACCGGGGTTTCCAGCGGAATGCGCTGATCGCGGCTTCAAGCTCATCGTCACTCTTTGCCGGCGCCCTGCCCTCGATAACGGCCTGTCTCGCGACAGCCAGCGCGACCTGGCCGCAGACCTCCCAAAGCCTCGACACGCTGGGAACCAGTCGTCCCGCAGCGATTTCCTCTTCGGTCAGGCTGTCGGCCATACCGGTTGCGGCTTCCGCGATCATCGTATCGCTGATCGACGAGGCGCCTGCCGCAATTGTCCCGAGCCCGATGCCCGGAAAGACAAAGACGTTGTTCGCCTGGCCGATGGGCACCTCGCCTTTCGGAGTCTTTACCGGAGCAAACGGGCTTCCCGTCGCGATCAGTGCTTTTCCGTCCGTCCAGTCGAGCAATTGGCTCGGCACAGCCTCGCTGATTGACGTCGGATTCGACATTGGCAGAATGATCGGACGGTCAGTGGTCCCGAGCATGGCCTCGACAGTGTCTACGTCGAATGAGCCACCCTGCCCCGAGGCGCCGATGAGAATGTTGGCGCCGTAAGCTCTCGTTACAGCGGCGAGGTCATTCAGTTGTTCTCCTTCGAGGCCGAGATCGGCGGCCATCGCTGAGGGCCAGGCCATTTCCTCTTTGTAAACATCCAGGCCACTGCGATCGTCCGAGATGACGCCTCGGCTGTCCATGACCAGCACGGCGCGGGCCAGTGCCTCGCCGCGGAGACCCGCGTTGCTGAGCTTGTTTTTGACCTGGCGGCTGATGCCGAGTCCCGCAGCGCCAGCGCCGTAAATCAGCACCCGAACGTCAGACAGGTTGAGGCCCGCGATCCGGGCGCCTGCCGTCACGCAGGCTGTCGCCACAGCGCCGGTGCCCTGGATGTCATCATTGAAAGACGGCAGCTGGTCCTGGTAGCGATCGACGATCGACAGCGCGTTGTCCTTGCGGAAATCCTCCCACTGGATCAATGCCTTCGGGAACACGGTCTTGCAGGCTTCGACGAATTCGTCGACAAGCTCGATGTAGGCGTCGCCGCGGAGCCGGCGATGCCTGTAGCCGAGATACAGCGGGTCTTCGAGCAGGTCTTCGTTGTCCGTGCCGACATCCAGGCTGACCGGCAACGTGTAATACGGATGGATGCCGGCGCCCGCACAATACAGGGCCAGCTTGCCATTGCTGATCGCCATGCCACCGGCGCCCTGGTCGCCAATGCCGAGAATCGACTCGTTGTCGGTGACTACCATCAACCGAATGTCCCTGATCGGGATAGCCGTCTTGAGGATGTGTTCAATCCGGCCGCGATAGTCGGGTGTGATAAACAGTCCACGAGCGCGTCGGAAGTGCGTGGAATAGTGCTGCGACGCGAGTCCAACCGTCGGTGTGTAGATGACCGGCATCAACTCTTCGAGGTGCAGGCAAAGGACCTTGTAGAAGAGATGCTCATTTCTGCCCTGCAAGGCAGCGAGCCCGATATGCCGCCCGACTGGGTCCTCGTTGCGCATGATCGACTTGTAGATGCGCGCTGCTTGCTTCTCGATGTCGTTGCACTGTGACGGCAACAGGCCCTCGATATCGAGCTGGCGCCGTTCCTCCTGCGTAAACCCGGTGCCCTTGTTCAGCAAGGGATAGCGCAGCACGCCAAGCCCGCGCACATCGGTAATCAGCTGCTCGCCGTCAGGCGTTATCTTCAGTTCAAGCCGTTTCATTGGATCGCCATCCGTTGGGGAACGGCGATTCTAGGACACTCAGCCTGTACCGGGGCATCCGGCGCGAAACCGCAGCCTATTTTTCATACAACTCCTGCCTCTCTTAATGGCAGGTTGCGTAACCGCTTGCCCGTTGCAGCGAAATAGGCATTCGTAATGGCCGGGGCGACCGGTGGCACACCCGGCTCGCCGACGCCACCCGGGGGCGCATCGACTTGCATGATGTGTGTATGGATTTCCGTTGGAGTATCGGACATACGCGCCACGGGATACGTGTCAAAGTTCCCTTCCACGATCCGCCCCTGGTCGGCAGTAAGGCCGCTGAAGAGGGTCAGGCTGACGCCGAAGATACCGGCTCCCTCGAGCTGCGATTTGACTCGATCCGGGTTGATTACCAGGCCCGCATCGATAGCCATCCACAACTTGTCGACGGTCATCTTGCCGGCCTCATCCGCGGCCACCTCGGCCACAACGGCGACGTAACTGAGAAACGAGCGGTGAACCGCAATGCCGAGGCCATGGCCATCGGGTAACTCACGCCCCCAGCTTGCCATGTCAGCGACCTTGTTCACGGTATCTGCCATTCTCTTCGTGTCGATCGGGTACTCCTCGATACTCTGCCCGTAGTTCCCGTACTGCGCACCGTCGTCAGCCGGATTGTACTTGCGCGCCGGCCCAATCAGCCGCAGAAGGTAGTCTTTGGGATCCTCACCCGCCGCGTACGCCATCTCATCCGCAAAGCTCGAGGCGGCGAATGCATGGAAGATATTGGCGACCGAACGCAGCCAGCCGATACGAACATGTGCCGGCAAGGTCGACACCTCGATCTGCATGTTCGGAACAGCGAAAGGGTTATCGACGAGGCCGAGATCTTTCTCGAACGCATTTGACGATGACGCTTCTCGGCTGAAGGTTGTACCGATCGGCGGGAACGCGCTGCGATGCAGCCAACTTGTCGGATTGCCGTCCTCGTCGAGACCGGCTTTCAGGTATTGCCCACTCACGGAGTGGAGGAAGCCATGCCGCAGATCGTCCTCACGGGTCCACGTCACTTTCACCGGCTTGCCCGTGCGCTTAGCCAGCCAGGCCGCCTCCGCAACGAAATCCGCCTTGGACTTGCGTCCGAAACCGCCACCCAGCAGCGTCATGTGAATCGTCACCTTGTCCTCGCCGAGGCCGAGCACCTGTGCGACAGTGCTCCGCGCGGCCTGCGGGGCCTGGGTACACGCCCAGACTTCGCAATGACCGTCGTCGCGAATGACAGCGGTCGCGCTCGGCGGCTCCATCGGCGCTTGCGCGAGGTGTGGCGCGTAGTAGTCGGCTTCGACGACCGTTTCCGCGTCGACAAAAGCCGCTTCAACGTCGCCGCGCGCCAGCACGCTGAACCCATCCTTGTGTACGGCCTCGAACAATTCGTCCCTGTAAGGATCGGAAGAATAGGACGCATTGTCGCCGTCTGACCAGTCGACGTTCAGCGCCGCTCGACCCTGCTGCGCCGCCCACGTGTTTCCGGCAATCACCGCAAGCCCGCCAATCGGATTGAAGAATACCGGGCTGGTCGCCTCGGGCAGGCGGAGCACCGCCTCGACGCCCGGAACCGCCAGTGCAGCATCTTCATCGTAAGTCGTCGGCGTACCGCCGAGCACGGGCGAACGCTCGATTGACGCGTAGACCATTCCCGGCAGGACCGTGTCGATCCCGTAACTTGCTGCACCGGTGGTCATAGCGACGCCGTCAACCGAGTCCGGCGATTTACCGATGTAACGGAACTCGCCGGGCGACTTCAGGTCCGGATCGCTCGGCGGCTCGAGTTGCGCTGCATCCGCTACGAGATCCCCGTAGGCAAGGCGTCGGCCACTACCCGAGTGAACGACTTCGTTCAGCTCGGCCTTGCACTCTGAGCGCTCAACGCCCCAGGTATCGGCTGCGGCCTGCTCGAGCAACTGCCTGGCGCTGGCACCCGCCTGCCGCAGTGTCTTCAGGTGGCGGCGGATGCTCGTGGAACCGTCCGTATTCTGGTCGCCGTATTTCTTGTCGCCGACGGCCTGTACGAGGTCAATCGAGTCCCAGTCTGCCTCCAGCTCATCGGCGAAGATCTGCTGCAGGCTGGTCCGGATCCCCTGCCCCATCTCGGAACGATGACAGACGATCCGGACCGTGCTGTCGGAGCGGACCTGGATAAACACATTGGGCTCGAGCGACGCGTCGCCCGCTGCTCTCGCGACGGATGGCAGGTGCGTCATCAGCATCAGGCCGCCACCTGCCTGCCCGGTGCGCTTCAGGAAATCGCGCCGCGTCAGTTTCTGTACACCGCTCATGACAGTTCCTCCGCTGCGTCGGCGATCGCCGCTTCGATACGGTTGTAGGTACCGCAACGGCAGATGTTGCCGTTCATCGCCGTACGGATTTCGTCTCTCGTGGGCTTGGGATTGCGCTCGAGCAACGCGGCTGCCGACATGATTTGGCCGGACTGGCAGTAGCCGCATTGCGCGACGTTATGCTTGCGCCAGGCTTTCTGCACCGGGTGATTTCCGTCCGGCGAAAGCCCCTCTATCGTTGTGATCGACTTTCCACTGGCCGCACTGACCGGAAACGTGCAGGAGCGAATCGGCTGGCCATCCAGGTGCACTGCGCAGGCGCCGCACAAGGCCTTGCCGCAGCCAAACTTGGTGCCAGTCAGGCCGACGATATCTCTGATGGCCCAGAGCAGCGGCATACCAGGCTCCACAGACAGTGTGTGGTCCTCATTATTGATCGTTAGCTTGATTTCCATGATTCTCCCCGACGCAGACTCTCAAGGCTTTGGCCGATCTACCGGCAGCAAAGTTCCGGAACGACACCCCCGATCATAGGCGAGCGGCGGCGCTTGCGCGAATCTGCCTGCCGGAACGCTGCGGGCAGGAAGGCACTTGGGGAGAAGAACCGGGAGAATGACCGGGAATCCCGGTACCGGCTGAGTTTCGGGTGGCAGTGGACGTTAGAGAGACGGTGAGCGGCAACGAGAGATTCGCCGCGGAGGCCGCATCGGTTGGTTGCCGAGCCACAGATCAGCCTGGAAGGCCGACGCAACCCGGCTTTAGCGTGTCAGCCGCGGTTATAGGGGTTCGTGTTGTCGTTCTCGGGCAGCGGCTCTTCGAGCGAGAGTCCGCCGAAATCGTTTCCGGCATCCAGCAGGTCGCTGCACTGCCGCTGGATCAATGACAATTTCAGCGAAACGCTGCTCTCGGAGAGCGGCGAGTCTTTGTAGCTAGATCTTGAATCGTCCATGAATCGCTTTTCCTGTCGACTGTCGCAAAATGGCGACGGTTGATTTCGGGTCAGTATAGGTAGCCGAAACGGGCCAAAGTGTGAACTGCATCACACAAAAAACGGCTGAAAAGCAGTGATTTAGGACATTATGTTCAAAACTGGCTGAATATGTGTCTTTTTAACAGCTAGGTCAGTTTTTCACTGGAAACTCGACTAGAACCGAACCAGCGTCGATCCCCAGGTAAACCCGGCGCCAAATGCTTCGAACAGGAGCAGCTCGCCGCGCTTGATTCGGCCATCCCGAACCGCGACATCCAGTGCCAGCGGAATTGACGCACTGGAAGTATTCGCGTGCTCGTCGACGGTGACAACGACCCGATCCATCGGCAAGTTAAATTTCTTCGCCGCGGCAGCGATGATCCGCAAGTTGGCCTGGTGCGGGACCAGCCAGTCGATTTCATCGGCGCCGTGACCGGAATGCTCGAGCGCCTCCCGAGCCATCGAGTCCAGCGTCGCAACTGCCTTCTTGAAGACCGCGTGGCCCTTCATCTGGATGTAGGCACCCTCCGGGTCTTCCGGCGAGTAACCGGTCGAGATGCCCTTCGGTACGTGCAACAGGTCCTCGAACTTACCGTCGGCGTGAATCGCGGTCCGAATAATGCCCTCTTCCTCGGTAGGCTGGAGCACGACGGCGCCGGCACCATCACCAAAGAGCACGGCGGTTGAGCGATCCTCCCAGTCCAGGATGCGGCTGTAGGTTTCGGTGCCGATGACCAAAGCCGTCGTTGCGCCACCGGTCCGGATAAACCGATCCGCGACGTCCAGCGCGTAGACGAAGCCTGCGCAGGCGGCGTGAACGTCGAATGCCGGACACTCATGAATATCCAGTCTGCGCTGGATGATGCAGGCGGTACTCGGGAAGACCTTGTCGGGCGTTGTCGTCGCAACAACGATCAGGTCGAGGTCAGTCGCATCGATACCCGCGGCGTCCAGCGCTTTGCGGGCGGCGTACAAGCCCATGTCCGCACTGGATTCATCGTCTGCGGCAACGTGACGCCTCTTGATACCACTGCGTTCACGGATCCACTCGTCGGAAGTATCCATGATCTTCTCGAGATCCTGGTTTGTGATGACCTTCTCGGGCAGGTAACTGCCGGTCCCGGCGATTCGACTGTTGGGCATATCAGTCCTTTTGCCGCATGAAATCGGCAATCTCGCGAAGTGTCGGATAATCGAACAGGTCGCTGATGTCGAGTTTACCCGGATAGCGCTCGTCGATCGCGAGCGTGATCTCGGTCAGCGTAAGGGAACTCACACCGACCTCGAACAGGTTGTCGTCCGGGCCGATGACGCGCTCCTTCGAAAATTCCCGGCAAATGGTCACGAGCTCCGCCACGAGCGGATCGTCGTCTTCCTCGATCGTCTCGGCCGGCGAGGTCAGTGACGCGATCACGTCATCGAACTCTCCCTCGAGATAGTCACGCAGCAGATGCGCTCGCTGGACCTTGCCACTCGTCGTCTTCGGGATACGCGGCACCGGAACCACGTGATCAATTTCGATTCCAACGCGCTCGCCCAGCAGTGTATGTGCCGCTTCGGCGATCGGGCGAAACTCCGAGACATCCTTGCGGAACAGGATGAAACAGATCAGTGATTCCGTCTGCTCGCCCTTGGGCGTCGCGCCGGCCACGACCACCTTGCCGAGGTCGAGGCCGTCAATTTCGGCGATGATTTCCTCGAGATCGTGCGGGTAGTAGTTCTGTCCGTTCAGAATGATGATGTCTTTCTCGCGCCCGGTGATGACCAGCTGCCCATCGACGAACAAGCCAACATCTCCGGTCTTGAGCCAGCCATCCCCGGTGAACAGCGCCGCAGTCGCCTCGTCGTCACCGTAAATCGTCTCCGTGACACTCGCGCCTTTGAGCTGGATGTTGCCGATGTGCTCGTCAGTGAGTACCTCGTCATCGTCGTCTGCGATCCGGATCTCGACATCCCGAATAGCACCCCCCACCTTGACGAAGCTGACCGCATCCGGATCGTCGGGAGAAACCGGGTGATAGGTTTCGCCAACCTTCAGGCTGTGGCGATCGACCACAATCCGAGAGTATTCGTCCCCGACGGTTCCGAATGACACGCCCACCGTCGCTTCCGCCAGCCCATAGACCGGGAACATCGCGTTACGATTCAGACCGTGCGGCGCCAGGGCAGCCAGGAAATCCTCACACAATTCCCACGAGATTGGCTCTGCGCCATTGAGAATCAGCTTTACCGATGAGAGGTCGAGGTCGGGCAGCCCCTTACGCTCAAAGAGCTTCAGGAAATGCTTGTAGCCGAAGTTGGGCGAGCACAGTTGCGTCGCACGCAGTTCGCTCGCTTTGCTCATCCAGAGCAGCGGACGC
The DNA here is from genome assembly GCA_030065915.1 of Woeseiaceae bacterium. Classification (GTDB taxonomy): domain Bacteria; phylum Pseudomonadota; class Gammaproteobacteria; order Steroidobacterales; family Woeseiaceae; genus UBA1847. The sequence continues at coordinate 24,531 of JASJCQ010000019.1, read as the reverse complement.
CTCACGAACAGATTGGTGTCCATCACCGCATGGTTCATTCCGGCCGCCAGGACCGACAGGTGGTAGCCGATCAGACCCATGTCGTGTGTCAGCGGCATCCAGCTCAGGCTCTGGTCGTCTTCCTTCCAGGCTGCGCCCTCGCAGATCGCGCGGATGTTGGTGCACAGGTTCCTGTGCGTCAGCACGACGCCCTTGGGGTCGCTCGTCGAGCCTGACGAATACTGGATAAAGGCCGTGTCCGCCGGTGATGCCGAGTAGACATCCCCGTGGTCGCCAACGGTCACGTCGCTCATCAGGACCGTCTTTTCGTCGAGCAGGCGGCTCACGTCGTCGAGCTTGCGCTCGGTCGCGAAATCCTTCAGTCGATCCAGCAGGTCCTGCTCGGTGAATAACGTCCCGTTGTGAAGCTGCTTGATGATTCTGAACAGCTTGAAACGGTGCTCATCGCTGATGCCGACCGCGACCGGCACGGGCACGATTCCACCGAGGATTGCGGCCCAGTAGGCCACGACGAAACTCTCGTTGGACTTGCTGAATATGACCAGCTCGTCGCCGGGGCCCATCCCCCTGCTCTGCAGCGCGCCCAGCAGTGCCGATGCCTGCTCCCACAGGTCCCCGAAAGCCAGGTCAGACTCGTCTTTCTCTCCGTCGATGAAGCGAATATGACGGTCTTTGCTGCGCGCATCATCGAGCAGCTCAATCATCGTGTCGTACAGTTTCATGGATTTCGCAGTATGGGCTTTAAGTAGATATCGTCGCGCGAACGGAGGTTAATCGCCAGCTCCAGCTCCGGCTCCTCGTCGCTGCAGCGCATCATACGGAATTTTGGCAGTAACAGTGCGAGATGGATCTTCATTTCGAGGAAGGAGAAGTACTCACCGAGGCAGCGCCTGGGACCCAGCGAGAACGGGAAATAGGGCCGATCCTTCTTCGGCTTGTCACTCAGCTCGAAACGATCCGGATCGAACTCGTCGGGATTCGGCCAGTAGGCCTCCGTCCGGTGCAGCAGGTAGGGAGACAGGTAGATGTCCGCGCCCGGCGGCACATCGAATTCATCGAGCTCATCCAGTTCGCAGGCTCGTCGGGTAAACAGCCAGACCGGCGGATACAGCCTGAGCGCCTCCTCGAGTACCTGTTGCGTGTAGGTCATGCGCGCCGCATTCTCAGCGCTGACCGAACCAGGGTCCGGCATGCACTCGGCGATCTCGTCCAGCAGTCTCTGCTCGACATCGTCATGACCGGACAACAGGTACCAGACCCAGGCCAGCGTGTTTGCGGACGTCTCGAATCCGGCGACGATCAGCGTCATCAGTTCATCCAGCAGTTCCTTGTCGTTGAACGGCTGCCCCTGCTTGTCCGTTGCCTGGATGTACATCGACAGGAAATCGTAGACCTCCGACTGATCGGCGTTCCTCCGGTCGGCAATGATCTCGAGCATGAAATTGCGAAGCTGCCGGACCTTCATGACCACGCCGAGGTCGCGCGTAGAATCTTCGGCGAGGAAGGAAAACGGGTTCTCACCCTGGGCCAGTATCCGCTCTTCGTAGTCGTCGCCGAAAATCGTCAGCAGGATCAGTTGCAGCGCGAAGTCGCTGGTCTCGACGTTGATATTCGGAGTCTTCCCGGATTCTGCAAACGCCTGCCAACGGTCCGTCAGCGAGATTGCACACTGCGACATCGCGTCGACGAGTTGGTGCACGTTCTGCCGGCTGAAGGCCGGCTGAATCATCGTCCTCGAGCGTCGCCAGACATCGTCGTCACTGACGATCAGGCCGTTTCCGAGCAGCATCTTGACGCGCTCGAACCCGGGCCCTTTGCGATACTTGCTGTGGCGCCTGAGCAGGATGCGGCGGACCTCATGCGCATCATTGATAAAGTACGCGAGGCGTCCGCTGGGCTTCTCGACGCAAACCATGTTCCCGTACTGATCTCTCAGTTCAGTCAGCGCCTTAAGGGTCTCGGCGTCGATGCCCAGAGCGACCGGCGCTCCCGGGCCCGGCGGCCGGCGGAATTCGTTGATTTTGTTGCTCACGTAGTCAGGGTTCAGGGGCCGAAGCTGCGCCGAATTCTACATTGACCGAACAGTGACCGATACTGCAAACTGATTCTCTGAAAGGCCCTGTTCTCGCCATGACCGACCAGAAACCCGTCGACTACTCGTCCGTAGAATCTCGCCGCAGCGACGCGTCAAAACGCAAGATGTCCGCCTCGCGGCGACTGTACTACGCACTCGGGCTGCCTCTGTTGCGAGGCATGCTGCGTCTGCTCACGTCGACGTATCGATACCATGCCGTGCTCGGCAAAGAGCACATCGAGCCGTACATTGTCTCGGGCGAACTCTGTGCGCCCTGCTACTGGCACCAGAATCACGTGCTTTGCTCTAACCTGATTCGAAGCTGGGTCAATCGCGGCTTCAAAGCCTGTTTCCTGATTTCCGGCTCGGTCGACGGCGAGGTACCCGAGCGAATCGCGCGTTCCTGGGGAGCCGAAGTCATTCGGGGTTCTGCTAACCAGAGCGGCGCGCTGGCCCTGCGGGATATGCAGGCGATGATGAAACGCGGCTACAGTATCGTCACAACCGTTGATGGACCGAGGGGACCCCTCTACGAGTTCAAGTCCGGTGCCGTACTGATGGCGCGAATCGCCAACGTGCCGATCATACCGGTCGCCTGCGCGGCCGATCGCGCCTGGTACCTGAATCGCTGGGATAAATTCATGATCCCCAAGCCCTTTGCGCGTGTCATCGTCGGCATCGGCGAGCCCTACGCGATTCCACCCAAGTTGCCGCTGTCGGACATCGAGCCCCACCGCCTGCACGTTCAGGAAGCAGTCAGGTCCCTGATGCGAGAATGCGAAGACGCTTTACAGACGGGGTCCCGATAGACGTGCAAAAACTGCTTTTTACGGCAATTCTTCTGCTTGCTTGTGCTGCGGCGTCGGCCACTGAACTGACGCCCCACGAAGCCGAGTATCGCGTCAAGATCAGTATTCTCGGCGGCGACCTGAACACACGCCTGGTCGCCGACGGCGCGGGTTACGCGGCCAATCACGTCATTCGCCCGACCGGCCTGTCAAAGCTCGCTGCGAGCGGCAAGATCGACGAGACCTCGGAATTCGCTATTAACGACGATCGAGTCGTGCCCGGCGACTATCGGTCGGTCGACGAACTGACCAAGGACAAGACGAACGCTGACGTCGTATTCGACTGGGAGAACGAGCGCCTCGACGGCAGCATCAACGGCGAGCCCGCCGATTTCGAGATCGAGGATGGCATGCTCGACCGGGTATCAATCCAGTACCAGCTGATGCGTGATCTCAAGCAGGGCCAATTACGTGAGCAGTATCGGTTGTTCGACATTGACGAGGTAAAGGTCCTCAACGTCTCTAACATTGGCGAGCGTGAGGTTAAGACCCCGGCCGGTAAGTTCAACGTGATCGGCATACGCCACCAGGCCGAGGGGTCGTCGCGCACGACAACACTCTGGTGCGCGGAGGAGCTGGATTTTCTACCTGTGATCATCGAGCAGCACCGCAAAGGAAAGCTGCGGCTGCGGGCGAAGCTCAAAGACTACAGGGCGTTAACTGCGAGGAATGATCCGCCGCGCTAACGGTCGCCGCGCCGACGAAAGACCTGTGTGCCTTTCATCAGAACCTCGTCTTTGTGAATCAGCTGCACTTCCCGGACAAGCTGGTCTCCGCCCAGCCGGAGCGTCCAGCGCTCCGTCAACAGCGCACCATCGTCGTCGAGCGTTTTGATCTCCAGGGTGTCACCGACCCAGCCCGCCGAGCGTTGTGCCTCAATCGGTCCGACCGAGATCTCCCTCAACACACCGAAGCGATGTTCCTCGACGATCGACCGATCGAAACTGATGAAAAGCGCCGATTCGGCCTGCGTGATCTTCAGCTCATTGCCGGATTCGAGGAAAACGCGCGCAGCGGAACCCGGCTCCGAACGGCTACTCCGGCGAACCGGCGCGCGCCTGTCTTTGGGAATGATCAGCGCGTCGGTCGCACGCGTCGGCTGCTGCCTGCCCTCGACCTGCTGCAGGCTCCAATAGCCGGTGAAGTCGATATCGTCCGGGATCCCGGTTGGCGGCGGATCGAGCACGACGGGCGCCGCGCAGCCCGCGAGCACCAACAGACCTGTCAGAAAAACCTGCCGCACTGTGTCATCCGGAGACCAAAAACGCCAAACTACACAAAAAGGCTGACCTCGCCCAGTAGCAAAGCGACGTCAACCAATCGGCACGAGCATCGTTATAGCGTTAGATGTAACTCAACTGAACCCTGTTTCTGGAGCCTGCAATGAAACCTATCATCTTGTTGACCCTGCTGGCCGGTATGCTGTTCGCCGGAGCAGCGGCAGCACAGGACGCGGACGACATACGCGCCATGACGCCGGAAGACCGGAAAGCCTACTTCCAGGCCATGTCGCCGGAAGAACGAACGGCCAAACGCGAAGAGCTTCGAGAGCAGTTCGATTCCCTGAGCGAGGAAGAAAAGCTGGCGCTACGCGAGCAGAGGCGCGCCGAGAGAGACCAGCGCCGGGCCGAGAACAGGGCGAAGTGGGACGCTATGTCCGAGGAAGAGCGGCAGGCCGTCGTTGAGCAGCGACGCAACGATCGCGACCAGAAGCGCGCCAAGCAGCGCGAGCGCTGGGATTCGATGTCAGAAGAAGAGCGTGCTGCCGCAAAAGCCCGGATGGCCGAGCGTCGCAAGCAGCGCTGGGGCGGTAAGCAACAGACCGACGACCCCTAGTCGAAGCTCTTCCAGGACCGCTACGTCACGGCGGCAAGCAAGCCACGCTCCCGATCATGCTGACGCAGGTCGACGAATGTCTTGATGCCGATCAGGGCTACCAGCAGCAAGACGGGGCTATCTGCCAGCATGACCAGGAAGCCGCCGATGATTATCGTGATGTGCAGAACGATGATCCTGCCGTAAGGCCGGGTCATCAGCATTGCCGCCGACATGCGCTTGTTCTCGCCGCCGCCGAGATAATTCTTGAAAAACGAGAACAAGTGACTTCCCGCTATGGCCAACAGACCTATGCCGATCACGGGGTCCGACACAAGGTCGACGGCTGAACGCCCGTCGCCAAACAGTCCGATCACGAACTGTTGGTGTCCGAAACAGAACAGACCGTAGTGAACAGCGAAGAAGGCCGCCAGGAACAGTTTCGCCGCGCCACCCTCCTTGCCGAGCTGACCGATGTTGTGTCCCCGCAATCGAGGGTCGTCGGGCGAAATCATGTCGCCACGGCTCGTCAGGATTCTGGCCACGTTGATGGCGCCGATGATGACGTTCTCCGCCCAGTAGAAGAATACGACGTCGAACACAGACCAGCCGAACAGCAGGACACCGAAAAGAGGCAGACTGTTGACCGCCAACAGGACGATCGCGGAAGGGCGTGTCAGTTCGGGTCGGTCAGTCAGCACGACGTCACGTCTTTAGCGCAGTCTACCCTTCGGGCAGCGGGATGAAGTCCGTTTCGCCGGGCACCTCGTCGAACTGACCGGATTTCCAGGCCTCCTTCGCGGCCGCCATGAGCTTCGGTGAACTGCTGACGAAATTCCACCAGATCTCGCGATCGCCCTCGAGCCGGTCGCCACCGGCGAACATGAATCGGCTGGGCGATTTCGCAATCACGGGCGCGTCGCGTCTATCCGACAGAATGGCCATGACGCCGCCGCCAATTGAGTTGCCGGCGATGTCCACGTCGCCATCTACAACGTAGACGGCCAGCTCTTCCGCTTCCGGAAGCTCGACGCTGGCGCCCTCCTGGGCCTCGACCGCGGCATAGATCGTCGTACTCTCCGTGCGCACCGGCGACGCCCGGCCAAACGCTTCGCCGATGATGATCGTGATCGTCGCGTCGTCGCGTTCGACCGCCGGGATGTCGCCGGCCGTGTAGTGCTCGAATCGAGGCTCGATTTCTTCCTTTTCCACCGGTAGCGCAACCCAGATTTGCAGACCGTGCAGGTGCTGGCCGCTCGCCAGCACCTCGTCAGTGACCTTCTCCGAGTGCACAATACCGCGGCCTGCGGTCATCCAGTTCACCTCGCCGGGGCGAATCGGCTGCACGTAACCCAGGCTGTCCCTGTGCAGAATCTCTCCGTCGAACAGGTAGGTTACCGTTGCGAGACCGATGTGCGGATGCGAGCGGACATTGACGCCCTTCCCAGGCGGGAAGTCCGCGGGTCCCATATGATCGAAAAAGATGAAAGGACCGACGCGCTGGCGTCGCCGGTCCGGCAGCGTACGACGTACGCTGAATTCCCCGAGGTCTCGTGGCTTGGGTTCGATCAACAGGTCAATCATGGAATTCGACATTCGAGTCTCCGCTTCATCAGGCTGGGTGTGGACGGTCTTTACTTACAAGGCGATCCAGGCAGAATCTCCAACCACTAATCCGGCTCATACATCCCTTCGTGAATTCGGCCGGCCCGAACGGCCAGCGTCTGGTCCAGGGTGATTTCGTAATCGCTGTCTCTCAAACGATCGATCAGGCGCCATTCGCCTCGGCACTCCTCGGGGTCCAGTGACATCTTGAGCCAGCCGCGATGGTCGGTGTCCATGTAACGAATGTGCGGATTGATCGCCATGGCGCCGTCCCGCACGGCACCAGGATAGGCTTCCGGCAGGTACTCGGCGAAACCTGGCGACGTGACCGACGTCGTCATGAATTCCGCAGCCACGGGCCGTTCCATGCCGATCGGCGTGAGCTCGCCCGCCATCGACGTATGCAGGTCTCCGCTGATCACGACCGGATTCGACGCGTACTTCGCGAGACTTGCCAGGAAATCCTGACGCGCCAGCGGGTAGCCGTTCCACGTGTCGAGGATCATCGGCGGATTGCCTTTACTCACCGCAACGTAGTGGTCCAGCTGCTCCCTGGGTAACAAAGCCGGGCTCTCGAGATCGAGCAAGGGCTCCAGGTCGGGCGATACGTTGGGCATCACCATGAGCTGCTGCCCGATCATCTGCCAGCGCGTATCCCCGGATGCCTTGAGCTGCTCGTCAAGCCAGGCCTCCTGGTCTCTGCCAAGCAGTCGACGTTCGGGATCCTCCATCGCGGCGATGATGGCTTCCTTCGACGTATCCTCTCCAACGTCGGGTTGTATGTCTCGTCCGTACAGTCGCGTGTCCAGCATGATCAGGCTCAACAGGTCTCCGAAGTCGAAGCGACGGAAGATTTTCGTTTTGCCCCCACGCGCCTCGGCTCGAATCGGCATCCATTCCAAATACGCCTGTACGGCCGCGTCGCGGCGCGTTGCCCAGTCGCCTTCAGACAGGTCATGATTCTGCGCACCGTCCTGCCAGGCGTCATTCGTCAGCTCATGGTCGTCCCAGACCACGACGAAAGGATGATTCTGGTGGGCGGCCTGCAGGTCGGGGTCGGAGCGGTATTGCGCATACCGGGTTCGATAGTCAGACAGGCTCGTGATCTCGTACGGTGGGTCTGGCACGCGGCCGAGCGCTTCGGCATGTTCGGTCGCGTATCCGCCCGGACCGTATTCGTAGATGTAGTCACCGAGGTGTATGACGGCATCGAGATCTTCCTGCTGCGCGATGTCCCGGTAGACATGGAAATAGCCGTAAGGATGATTGGAACAGGAAACCACGGCGAAATTGGCCGCCTCGACAGCGCCTGTGGGTGCTGTGCGGGTTCGACCAACCGGAGACCATGTGCCGCCCGCCTCGAATCGGAAGTACAGGCGCTCGCCCGCCGGAAGTCCGGCCGCATCGACCTTGACCGTGTAGTCTCGGCTAGCGTCGGTTGACACGTCCCCGGAAGAAACCACTCGGGTGAAGGCGGCGTCTCTCGAAATCTCCCAACGGACCTTGGTTGGAACGCTAACCCCGGCAATGCGTGTCCACAGGATGACGCGGTCAGACAACGGATCCCCGCTGGCAACGCTGTGATCGAATCGAGGTGTGTCGACGGGGCGCATCGACTTCGGTACACAACCGGCGAGCACAGCCGCCACGCCGCCGAGGAACAGCTTCAGAACACTTCGGCGCTTCACGACCCGTCACCCGATCCTGCAATCACAGCGTCGGCCTCGATCTCCACGACCATGTCCGGATGGATCAGCCGACTGACCTCGACCATTGACGTCGCTGGCGGAGATTCTCCGAATACCTCGACATGCGCCCGGCCGATCTCGGACCAGTCGTCGATGTTGGTGACAAAGATCCGTGTCCGCATGACATCCGAGGCAGCAGCACCGCACTCGGATAGCGCCTGCAACAGGATCTCGAGGCACCGCTTCGTCTGTGTGTAAGGATCGCCAACGCCGACGACTTTTCCATCGTCGCCGACGGCCGCCGTACCCGATACCGCGACGTGCCCGGCATGACAGGTGGCTCGACAATACCCGACTTTCGACTCCCACGGCGCGCCGGAGCTCACTCGCTTAAGCGTCATGTCGTACCTCATGTGAATTCGATATTTCAGCCATAACTTCCTGTTTATTATTCCTAAAAATGCATAAATAAAAGACATACAACGACAGCAGCGCATAGCCTGCACTGACCGGCAACGCGAAAGGCAAGCCGCTGGCAAATGCTGCAATCGGCGTGATCAGGGTCAGTCGGATCAGCTCGAACGCGTGTGCGACCGGCTTGCCGTCGCTGATAAACCCGAGGCTAAACAGCAGGCTCCAAAGCCACAGACAGGGAACCACCACCGCCGCTGCCCCATCGCGCGCGAACAAGACGCCGATGCCCAGCACGACGGGCACGAGCAACAGGAACTGAATCAGCAGGTAATCCCTGGCGCCCGACGCGATGGGCGGATCGTATTTCTCGAACCTGTCGAGATCTGACGGCGTGCGCGGCCACTCGAGCTCGACGTCGTCCGGCCTCCAGCCGGTGCGACGGAACCAGATCCCCAGTTTGTCGCGCCAGCGACGCGTCCTCGATGCATCGAACCAGAGGTAACTGTAGACCTGGACGTTCGCCCAGAACGGGTTCCAGCTGGCCAGCGGCTTTCTGACACCGAAGATAACCGGCTCGTCGTCGAGTTCTTCCTGGAACGTACCGAACAGGCGATCCCAGAGAATGAAGATCCCGCCGTAGTTTTTGTCGATATACGCGGCATTCTGAGCATGATGCACGCGGTGATTCGATGGCGTCACCAGTATCCGGTCCAGCACACCGAGCTTGTCGACGAAGCGCGTGTGAACCCAGAACTGGTAGATCAGGTTAATTGCGTTAGCGGTCACCAGTACTTCCACTGGGAAACCGAGCACAAAGAGCGGGACATAGAACACCCAGCTGAACAGGAAACCGGTACTCGTCTGTCGCAGGGCCGTGGACAGGTTGTACTCCTCGCTCTGATGATGAACCGCGTGCGCCGCCCACAGAATCGATATCTCGTGGCCAAGCCGGTGATTCCAGTAGTAGCAGAAGTCCCAGAGCACAATCGCGAGGGCCCACCAGGCGAGCCCGGTCGCCGACAGGTCGAAGTTCGCCAGGGGAATCTCGGCGATCGCCAGGTGCTCCAGGACGAGGCCCCACAACAGTATCGCGAGGAACCTCGTAAAGTAGCCGGTCGTGACGTTCAGCGTGCCGGCATTCAGGCTGTTGATCGCGTCGTTGAGCCGATAGAAGCCCGTGCCCCGCGCCTTATCGAGCAGCAACTCAATCGTCAGCGCGAGCAGAAAAAAGGGGACAGCGAGTGCGATCAGGTTCATCGCGCGAGTTTAAGTGATCGGGCGCATTACGTCTTCACAAATGCGCTATTCTCCGTGCCTCTCTGAGGGAATGCTGACGATGATCAACCACGCGGAAATTGCGATGCTCGAGGAAGCTCTTGAGACGCTGGAGGGGGGCTTTGCCGACCTGCCGGCTTTTGCCCCTGAGCTCGACCCGCAGCGTCTCAGGCCGGTCCTTGAAGAGGTCGCGACGCGGATGCAGGACAACTACCCGTACCCGCATCCCTACTATGCCGGCCAGATGTTGAAACCACCGCATCCTGTCGCCCGAATCGCCTATGCCTTGTCGATGTACATTAATCCGAACAACCACGCCCTTGACGGCGGCAGGGCCAGTTCCGCGATGGAAAAGGAGTGCATCCGGGACATCGCTGCGATGTTTGGCTGGTCCGAGCCGCTGGGGCACCTGACCGGTGGCGGTACGATGGCCAATCTCGAGGCGTTATGGATCAGCGACCGGTTGCATCCCGGGAAACGCATACTCGCTTCAGACCAGGCGCATTACACGCACGGTCGAATCACAGAGGTCTTAAAGATCCCCTTCGGCGCCGTGGCGTCCACTGCCACCGGCTCAATGGACCTGAAGGCACTCGAGAACGAGCTCAGGCAGGGCGACGTTGGCACCGTCGTCACAACGATGGGAACGACGGGCCTCGGCGCCGTCGATCCGCTGCCGGAGATTCTCGCGCTACAGGCGAAGTACGGTTTCAGGATCCACGCGGACGCCGCTTACGGTGGCTATTTCGTGCTCGCATCCGCCCTGGGCGACGACGTCCGGAGACGCTACGACGCGTTGACTGAGGTCGACTCCATTGTCATCGATCCGCACAAGCACGGTTTGCAGCCTTACGGCTGTGGCTGCGTCCTGTTCAAAGACCCATCGGTCGTCAAACATTACAAGCATGACTCGGCGTACACGTATTTTTCCTCAGACGAGCTGCATCTGGGAGAAATCAGCCTCGAGTGCTCGAGAGCCGGTTCTTCGGCCGTTGCGCTGTGGGCCACGCACCGGATGCTGCCTCCCGTCGCGGAGGGCGAATTCGCGACGTCACTGGATCGCTGCATTTCGGCCATGCACCAGGTGCGGGCCGCTCTCGACGCCAATGTCGCATTCACCGTGCTTCACGATCCCATGCTCGACATCATCGTATTCTCGGTCACGGGCGACGACGCCGAGACTATCAGTGCCGCAAATCAGCGCCTGTTCGATCGCGCTTCGAGGCGCAACCTGCACCTCGCCTTGATCGAGATGCCCGTCGAATTCGTCAGCAACCGCATGCCAATAGATGCAAGTGAAGAAGACACGGTCACCTGCCTGCGATCGGTACTGATGAAACCGGAACACGACGAGTGGGCGCACGACATCATCGGGGTCCTTAGCGAGTTGGGCGACTCGTGATCAGGTCGCGATCGCTTTGGTCGCCGCGTAGCCGAGGTAGAAGCAGATGAAAGAGCCGATCATGGTTGCCGCGAAGTAGCCGAAGCTGGCCATGACGCTGCCTTTTTGCAGCATCGTGTTCATCTCGAGCACCAGCGATGACAGCGTTGTAAAGCTGCCGCAAAAACCCACCGCAAACAGCAGCCGATACTGGTCGGGAACGATGCCGGCCGAGTTAAACCACTGGCTGTTGGCCACGAGGTAGGCGACAACGCCCATGACAAGGCAGCCCAACAGGTTGGACATCAACGTGCCCCACGGATAATTCGTGTCGCGTTGCAGTGCGAGGTTCAAAGCGAAACGCGCCACGGCCCCCAGCGCGCCGCCGGCCGCCACGAACAGGTAACCCAGGGCAAGAACCTTCAAGCCGACAACGCCTCGAGCGTGTCCTTGTACTCGCGTTCGAGGCGCTCCACCAGTTCGCGGACGGACGGCACATCATCGATGGAACCCACGCCCTGCCCGGCGCTCCAGATATCCCGCCACGCTTTCGATTTCGACTCGGCCGCAAAATTCATCGCCGCCTTGTCGCCCTCGGGAAGATGGTCAGGGTCCAGGCCGACGTTTCTGACGCTGTCTTTCAGGTAGCTGCCATACACACCGGAGAACAGCGATGTGTAGACGATGTCGTCCGCCGCGCTGTCAACGATCATCTGCTTGTAGGCATCGACGGCATGCGCTTCACGAGTCGCGATGAAGCGCGTCCCTGCGTAGGCAAGGTCCGCACCCAGCGCGCGAGCCGCCACGATATCGCCGCCGGTGCTGATCGCACCGGACAGGATAAGGGTGCCATCCCACTCTTTGCGGATCTCCTTTACCAGTGCGAAGGGACTCAGCCTGCCCGCGTGACCGCCTGCGCCGGAGCAGACAGCGATGATGCCGTCGACACCCTGCTCCATCGCTTTGCGCGCGTGCCTGATGCTGATGACATCGTGAAACACCAGTCCGCCATAACTGTGCACCGCCTCGACGACGTCACCGGGCGGCCTAAGGCTGGTAATGACAATCGGAACCTCGTGCCTGACGCAAGTCTCCATATCCTCCATCAGCCGAGTATTGCTCGCATGCACGATCTGGTTGACCGCAAACGGGGCAACGGGATCGTCGGGGTACTTCGCCGTGTGCGTCGCCAGCCGCCGTTTTATATCGGTGAGCCACTCATCGAGCAACGACTGCGGCCTCGCATTCAGTGCCGGGAAAGAACCGACGATGCCCGAGGCGCACTGGGCTGCGACGAGATCTGGCTGCGATACGATAAACATCGGTGCGCCAATCAGCGGCAGCCGGAGTTTTCCTTCGAGACTTGCTGGGAGCGACATGGTTTGCCCTGGTTCAAATGACCTATGCTAACAGCCGGCCGAGTCGCCCAGTCACCGGGTTTGTTTCTCGAGCATGAAACTCGCCTCGCAATCGGCCACGACGCGGCCATCCTCGATCCGGGTCGCTTCACCTTTCAGAACCACCAGCCGTCCTTTCTCGCGCTCTATCCAGCCCCTCAGAGAAAGCACCTGGCCTACTCGTACCGCGTCACGGTAGCGGATCTCGCAGCGTGCTGTGTGGGCTTTTCGGCCCTGCCGGTACAGGACATTCGCGGTCACGTCATCGAGCGCGGAGTAGATGATTCCGCCATGCACGGTGTCTTCCCAGCCCACGTGGTGCTCCGTCGGCGTGAATTGAGCGCTGCAGACCTGCCCGTCAAATTCGAACTGGATTTTCAAACCGATCGGGTTGTCGACGCCGCACGCAAAGCACATCGTCGCCGCTTCGACGGGTTGCGACAACTTAAGGAACCCGTTGGTCGAGCGTCACGCTGAGGCTGCTGCCTGGTGCCGCCTGGGCCGTACCGAACCAGTCGCCGCTGCTCGCCGCGGGCTGGCCGGTCAGTGAGGCGCGAGCGATGACCTCAATGGATTCGAGCGTGCTGATCCCCCTTCCCGGGATCATTGCATCCGCATCCGTCATGACGACGGTCGTCGGCAGTTCGCTGAGCTGTCGACGCTGAACCGCGATCGGCGGTGCAGGTTGAGCCGGGTCGCGCGCGATAATGAAGACAACCGTGTTTGGCGGCAGCGACTGCTTCGTCTGCGCGGGCATATCGACGGTCAGACTGAGACCAGATTCAGGCGCCACTTCAGCGGGAGCTGAAGCCACGGGGGTCGGCGTGCTCGCCGCCGGGGGAGCCTCCACACCGCGCCATTCGGCAACGCGCTGCTCGATCAGTTGCCGGACTTCGGGCGGCGGCCCGGTCGCCAGCAACTTCTCCCAGCGATCGGCCGCCTCCGCGAGGTCCCTGCGGTTGGCCGACGCGATGCCGCCCCAGAAAAGCGCCCTCGCGTTACCGGGCTCCAACGCCAGCGCATTTTCGAATAGCTGGACGATATCGGAGGTCAACGACTGGCCGGACGCCGCAAGCCTCGATTCACCCAGATCGACCAGCGTCTGCGCAACTTTGCCCTCTTCCAGCGTAACGGCCTGCTCGAAGGCATCCGCGGCCGGTTGGTACTCACCCAGCGCGAGATAAGAACGGCCGAGCATCTTCCACCCATCGATATCACCGGGTTCGCTTTCGAGGCGTGCAGCGAGAGCCTCGACCACCTCGGTGACGTCCGGTACGACGTTCGGCGTATGCGACTTGAGCTCGGGGCTGCCGATGTCGCGGTACAGCAGGAATGACGCGGCGACGACGAAGACGCCTGCCGCAATGCCAAGGTACATCGCACCGGGCCTGACCATGGGGCGAACGACAAACGCCGCGGCCGCGAGGGCCATGACGATAAATACGATCCAGAGTGTCACGTGTTGGTCGATTCCTGCAGGTCGTCTTCGATCGGCATACTCATACGGCGTCGAATGACATTCACGATCACGCCCCCACCGACGAGCAGGAGAAGGATGGGCGCGATCCAGAGTACGAGCGTCTTGCCGGACATGCGCGGACGATACAGCGCGAACTCGCCGTAACGCGCTACGAGGAAGTCATAGATTTCGTCGTTGGTCTTTCCTTCTTCGAGCAAACGTCGAATCTCGCGCCTCAGGTCTGAGGCCAGAAACGCATTGGAGTCCTTGATCGACTGGTTCTGGCATTTGAGACAGCGCACTTCGGCCGTAATCTCTTCGTAGCGGGCCTGGAGTTCGGGATCTTCAAACGCCTTGTCCGTGTCTATCGCCACGGCGACGTAAGGGACGAGCAACAACACTGCGAGCCATGCGGTCTTCACGAGCCACCTCCGATCTTCGGCACGAAGTCGCGCTCCCAGGCGGTCGCATCCAGCGGGCCCAGGTGTTTGTGCAGCACGATACCGTCGGCGCTGACCAGGAACGTTTCCGGCGCGCCGTAGACGCCCCAGTCGATGCCGACGCGGCCATCCTCGTCGAAACCGGATGCGACGTAGGGGTCGCCAAGAGCCTGCAGCCAGCGCAACGCCTCGCTGCGCCCGTCTCGCCAATTAATGCCGTAGATCGGAACGCTCTGGCTACGCGACAGCTCCATCAGGAATTCATGCTCCTGGCGACAGCCCACGCACCAGGTCGCCCAGACGTTAACCAGCGCATACTGGCCGGCATAGTCGCCGGAACTGACGGTTTTTTCCGGATCTGTCAGCGAGGGCAACGTGAAGCTAGGCGCCAGCTCGTCAATGAACGGTGACGGCAGCTGCCTGGGGTCTTTCGTCAGCCCGACGATGAAGATCGGGATGAGAATGAAAAAGGCTGCAAGCGGCAGCAGGAACCGGCTCATGCAGACACCTCGGCGCCTACAGCCGGCGCCCTGGCCCGCGCCCTTGTGCGGTAACGCCGATCGGTTGCAGCGATCAGGCCACCCAGCGCCATGATGAAGGAGCCGAGCCAGATGAGACGGATCAACGGCTTGTACTGCACGCGCACGCTCCACGCGTCGTTGCCCAGTGGATCGCCCAGCGCGACGAACAAGTCGCGATTCCAGAGCGCCAGGATGCCCGCCTCGGTCATCGGACTGGTCTGCACGAGGTACTTGCGCTTCTGCGGACGCACCTCGCCTATGTACTGCCCGTCGCGGCGAATCTCGACGACACCCTCAATCGCGGAGTAGTTCGGCCCCTCGACGTTCCTGAGCTCCCGAAGCTCGTAGTTGTAGTGGCCCACGGTTACGGACTCGCCCGGGCGCAACGAACGATCGGTCTCGATCGAATACGCCAGGACAACCGCCACGCCCAGCGTGAACATCCCGACGCCAAAGTGTGCGACGTGCATGCCGAGCGCGGAGCGGGTCAGGCCGGTAGTGCCGTCGGCACGTCTCCAGGCTCGATACGGCTCAATGACGGATGCCGCCATGATCCAGACACCCGCGGCGACGCCGATACCGACCATGAGCCCGAAGCGTTCGTACAGGATGCCCGGCACGAAGATACCGGCGACAACGGCGATCAGCGCCGCCCACTTCAGCTTGCGGCTCAGTACACCGTTTGGCGTGTGGCGCCAGGCCGTATGCATACCGACACCAATCAGGAATGTGAGCGGTATCATTGGTATAGCGAATGCAACCTCAAACCACGGGGCGCCCACCGAGATCTTGCCGGCCTCGAACACCTCGACCACCAGAGGCGCGAGTGTGCCGATGAAGATCAGAGCAGCGGCGATGACCAGCAGCACGTTGTTCAACAGCAGGAACGTCTCGCGTGAATTCGCTTTGAAGCCCGCCTGCGAGTCCAGCGATGGCGCACGCCACGCGTAGAGTATCAGCGCGCTCATGATCACGACGCCGAGGAACGCCAGGATAAAGAAGCCGCGGGCCGGATCCGTTGCAAACGCGTGGACGGAAACCAGGATGCCTGAGCGCACGAGGAAGGTACCCAGCAGGCTCAACGAGAACGCCGCGATTGCGAGGAGCAGCGTCCAGCTCTTGAACAGGCCGCGCTTCTCGGTGACGGCGAGTGAATGTATCAGTGCGGTGCCGACCAGCCACGGCATGAATGACGCGTTCTCGACGGGATCCCAGAACCACCAGCCGCCCCAGCCGAGCTCGTAATAAGCCCACCAGCTGCCGAGCGCGATGCCGATCGTCAGGAACAGCCAGGCGGACGTCGTCCACGGACGCGTCCAGCGCGCCCAGCGCTGATCGAGGTCACCACTCAACATCGCGGCGATGGCGAAGGCGAAGGCAACCGAGAACCCGACATAACCGATGTAGAGCATCGGCGGGTGGATGGCGAGTCCGGGGTCCTGCAACAGCGGGTTCAGGTCCGCGCCATCCGCCGGTGCCGGGAACAGCCGGTCAAACGGGTTCGACGTCAATAGCGTGAACAGCAGGAAACCCACTGACAACAATCCCAGGGTCCCCATGACGCGAGCCGCGAAGCGATCCGGCAGGCTGTGGCTGAAATACCCGACGAGTACCGTCCACGTTGACAGGATCAGTATCCAAAGCAGCAGTGAGCCCTCATGCGCTCCCCAAACCGCGGAGACCTTGTACATCGTCGGCAGCGCAAGCTGCGAGTTGTTGGCGACGTAGGCCACCGAGAAGTCGCTCTGCAAAAAGGCATAGACCAGCGCAGCGAATGAGAACGCAACGAACACGAATTGACCGTTCGCCGCGGTCTTTCCGATTGCCATCATTGCGCTGTCGCCGCGATGAGCACCGATGAACGGGAAAATGCCCTGGCACAGCGCCAGTGACAGCGCAAGGATCAGCGCGAAATGTCCAATCTCAGGGATCACGAGTAATTACACTCTTCGGACCCACTGGCCGCCTGCTCCATCTTTTCGTCGACGTGGGCTGCCAGGGACTCGGCGACTTCCGGAGCCATGTAATTCTCGTCGTGCTTGGCGAGGATCTTATTCGCAACGAATATGCCGGATGCGTCGTCGATCTTGCCATGCGCTACCACGCCCTGGCCCTCGCGGAACAGGTCCGGGAGCACCCCTGTGTAACTCACCGGCATCTCGCAGCGCATGTCCGTGACACGAAAACTGACCTCCAACGACTCTTCAACGCGTTCGATGCTGCCGTCGACGACGAGGCCGCCTATGCGGAAATTCTTGTCCGCCGGGTATTCACCAGCGATAACGTCGGTCACCGTGACGAAGAACATCATGTTGTCCTGAAAGGCCCTCAACGTCAGGGCCGTCGCGATGGCCAGACCAGCCGCTGCCAGCCCAACGGCCAGCATTCTCTGTTGTCTCGGTTTCATTCTCGTCCTTCCATGGCTCTCAGACGAACCTCAATTTCTCGTGCCATTATCTTATGCCGCTGCCGCGCCCGCCATTCGATTATCCCGACAACGAACGCGGTCAAACCGAAACATGACCACACATAGGGACCATAGTCCCCCATGTTGAACATCTCCATCATGACTGCTGCCCCCCGAGCGCAAGCTCCTTGACCCAGCGCTTACGCCGCTCCCGAAACAATACCTCGGTGCGGAGGCGCCGCAAGAGCATACTGCCGAAAATCAGCGAAAAGCCGAAGATATTCGCGAGCAGCGGCCACAGCATAGCCGTATCGATCGCCGGACCGCCTTCCGCCAGCAGTGTTTGTCCCTGGTGCAGCGACGTCCACCACTCTACCGAGTAGTGGATGATCGGCACGTTAATGGCCCCGACCAGCGCCAGTACCGCGCTGGCCTTGTCTGCTTTTGCCGTGTCGCCAATCGAGGATCTGAGCGCCATGTAGCCGAAGTAGAGGAACAGCAGGATCAATTCTGACGTTAGCCTTGGATCGCCCCACTCCCACCAGGTTCCCCACATCGGCCGCCCCCAGATCGAGCCGGTCGCCAGAGCGAGAAACGTAAAGGCTGCGCCGATGGGCGCTGCGGCTGCCGCCACTGCGTGGGCCAGCTTCATGCGCCAGATCAGCCCGATGCCCGCCGAAATCGCCATGACCATGTAGGCCATCATCGAAAGATATGCGGACGGTACGTGAACGTAGATGATGCGAAACGCGTCTTTTTGCTGGTAATCCTCGGGCGCTGTGAACAGGCCGTTGTAGGTTCCCCACGCCACCAGCAGATAACCCGGCACCGCGAGCCACGGCAACAGGATCGCCGAGATGCGGTAGAAATGCGGCGGAGATGCCAGCTTGTGAAAAAACGTCCAGATTGTGTTCCACATAAGTCTTGGTCGAACTCTACTCGTTGCTGATTCGAAGAGCGGCTGCCGTCGCGAAGGGTGCCAAGGTCAGAGCACCCACGGCGTAGGCTGCCAGAAAATAGATGCCGGCCGAGTAAACCTCGTTGTTCGCTGCCAGGGCTACCGTCCGCGCACCGAAGATTAGCAGAGGCATAGACAGGGGCAAGACAAGAAGACTCAACAGAGCGGTGCCCCGATGAATACCGACCGTCAGCGCTGCTCCGATCGCTCCCAACAGGCTCAGGCTGATCGTACCCAGCAACAGCGTCAGCATCATGACGAAGATGACCTCATTGGGCAGCCGGTACGTGACTGCCACAATCGGCGCCACGATCACGAGCGGCAAACCCGTGACGAGCCAGTGCGCAAGTGTCTTGCCGAGCCCCAGGACCGGCAGGGGCTGTGCGCTGAGCAGCAGCTGCTCCAGGCTGCCGTCCTCGTAGTCGCTCATGAACAGGCTGTTCAGAGACAAGAGCATCGCCAACAGCGCTGCCACCCAGGTGACGCCGGGGCCAATCTCCTTGAGCGTCTCATTGTCAGGCCCCACCGCCAGCGGGAACAGCGTGCTGACCATCAGGAAGAACACCAGCGGATTCAGCATGTCGCCAGGCCGGCGAAGTGACAGCAGCAGCTCGCGCTGAGTCGTCGCAACGAATGCAGCGATCATGCCCGGCATAGACTGTCCCGATTCGTTCACTGGATCACCAGCTCGTCGAGGTTTGCATCCAGACTCAGGGCCATGTGGGTCGCGATAATCGCCATGCCACCTCGCGCCAGGTGCGTGCCAAGTGTTGTCTCGACAAACTCACGACCCGCTATGTCCAGGTTGGTGAACGGCTCGTCCATCAGCCACAGCGGCACATCCGCGATCAACATCCTTGCGAGCGCCGCACGGCGCTGCTGACCCGCTGACAACAGCCGCATCGGGAGTTCCATCTGCTTTTCCAGGCCTACGGAACGCAACACATCCCTCGGGCTCGAGTCTCTCTGAGGCCTGAGCATCGCATCGAATCTCAGGTTTTCGAGCGGCGTCAGGTCATGCTTGAAACCGGTCCGATGACCGTACCACGCAAACTGCGAACGAAACTGCTGTGGATCGTCGAGAACCGGCCGTCCGTCCCAGCTGATCGTGCCCTCTTCGAGGTCGATCAGGCCGGCCAGGGCCCTGAGCAGACTGGTCTTTCCGCTACCGTTGGCACCCTTTAGCGCGAGCACCCCACCCACACCCAGCGCAAAGCCGATTCCCGAGAAGAGACAACGCTCTCCCCGGAACAGGGTCAAGTCTTCGGCTACTAGCTTGTGATTCAAGGGCTTAGGGAGTCTGGATATCGATTGGAGGCAACGATTCTCGCACTTAAAATTATAATAAACAATAACTTATAAATGGTTTATTAAGCTTTTTATTACAACAGTGTTCCGAATCCTTGTTTTGTACTGTAAGAGCGTGCGGTAGTTTACAAGCCGGGGCCAAGATAACTATATTGTCAGGTCCGGCTGCGGGGATATTCTAGCCGGTAAACAATAACTACTAAAACGATCTTATATCGACTAACGAGTTCACCTTTATGGACCTTGCTGCGGCTGGCCTGTCTGAGCAACCTTTCCGGACTCACGGACGCCCGCTGGTAACCATCAGGTACGCATCCTATATCGCTGCGTACGATGCGCTGACCGACATGCTCGACTGTCGGCACGGCCTGGTCCTGCTCCAGGGCCCGCCGCTCTCAGGCAAGACGACCATAACCCGGGATTTTGCAGACTCGCTTTCAGGTGAGTGCGCCGTTGCCGTCATCGACGGTCGCGGGCTCAACACGACGGGCCTGCTGAGTTCGATGCTCAGGCAGTACGGCTACGAAATCGACAGCAACTCAACGAGCGAACTCCTGGCAATGGTCAAGGTCTTTTGCCTGCAGCAGACGGCGTCTCACAAGCCGCCCGTGCTGTTGTTGGAAAACGCGCATGATCTGAACCCCAGCGCGCTGCGAGCGCTGTGCGAGCTTGCTGAACTCAACGTGCGCCAGAACAACGCGCTGAAGATGGTCTTGCTGAGCAGCCAATCCCTGCGATCAATGATCGAGGCGCCGGCGATGGAATGCATCGCCAAACGAATCAGCAAGAACGTTCATATCCGGCCCATGTCCTCCGAGGATGCTCGGACCTACATTCATTCGAAGCTGCGCGCCGCCGGATCCCAGGACCCCGAACAAGTATTTCCGAGCGCGATTTGTACCGAGCTCTGGCAGTCGTCTGGCGGCTGGCCAGGCATTCTCGACAGGGTCGCCCTGCTCGCCCTTGCCAAGAGCGAGTCGCTGCCGGTGTCCGTCACATCGGTGGAGCGGCCGTCCCTGCCTGCCGGTACCTGGGACGACAAAGCACAGGACTCTTCGACGGAGGACGGCGAACAGCCACGGCTGCCGAAGCTGATCATCTCTTGCCAGGGCCAGATGCTGAGCGAGATCGACTTCGACCGGAGTCGCATACTGATTGGCCGGTCCGATCACAACGATATCTCGATCAACAGCAAGTTCGTCAGCCGTCACCACCTGTTGCTGGTCAGGCACGGCAAGACGACGTTCATGATGGACCTGAACTCGACGAATGGGACTTACGTCAACTCGAGGCGAGTGTCCAATCACGTGCTCATTGACGGCGACGTTCTCAGCGTCGGCAATCACCGCATCAAGTTCGTCGACCCGGATGCGACGACACGCGGCGTCGTCGAAGGCGTGGACTTCGCGGACACGGCAATCATGAAGTCACTCGAAGACATGCGCTCCCTGCTCGCGCAGGAAAACACCGAGATGCTGCCCGCGGCAAACAGCGAGAACCTGCCCACCTACGTACCCTAGTGCTAACAGGCCCCGGCCGTCGCCGTCAGTCGTACAGGTTCTCCTTGAAGTGCTTCCGGCACATCGAGACGTAGCGTTCATTGCCCCCAATCTGGATCTGCGAGCCTTCGCGAATAGGCGTGCCGTGCTCATCGGTGCGAATGACCATGGTCGCCTTCGCGCCGCAATGGCAGATCGCCTTCAGCTCTTTGAGGTTGTCCGACCAGGCCAGCAGGTATTTGCTGCCCTCAAACGGCTCTCCCTTGAAATCCGTGCGCAGCCCATACGCCAGAACGGGGATGTTGAGCTTGTCGGCCACGTCGCCCAGCTGGAAGACCTGGCCCTTCGTCAAAAATTGTGCCTCGTCGATGAGTACGCAATGCAGTGGCTGCTGTTCCTTGCGTTGTTTAACGATCTCGAGCAAATCGTCGTCTGGCCGGAATGTCGTTGCGTCCGCCTCGAGACCGATCCGTGACGTGACACGGCCGACGCCGTAGCGATCGTCCAGCTCCGGAGCCAGGACCAGCGTGTCCATGCCTCTTTCCTTGTAGTTGTAGCTTGATTGAAGCAGAGACGTCGACTTACCCGCGTTCATCGACGAGTAGTAAAAGTAGAGCTTGGCCATGGAACAATCGGACTCCGGTGCGCGCACCTGGTTTTTCGGGAGTCCGGATTGTGTCATCCGGCTGGGGAAGATGCACCCCGGTTGAGACTTATCGTTGCAGGTATCGGGCGATCAGGCGGCGACGAGTGTCTGACTGTTCGCCGCGCTTCGGAAGCGACGCTTCGGTACAGGATGGACAGAGATTCTTGATTGTGTGTCGCTGCGAGAAAAGCTGCGGTACCGGCGTCACTTTTCCCGACCGGAAGCACCGGCTGCAAAGCACGAGATCACTGATCGCGCTAACGAGACGGTAATCAACATCGGCAGTTTGCATGACACATTCCTCCGTGGTCAGGAGTCAGTATCAGCAGGTAGTGAGAATATTTTCCATAATCTGAGCGATTCGAGTGCCGAAAGTGTTAACCAGTCGACATTCCGTCCTGCCCTGGCGCACAGTTTCGCCCCAAGAAAAAGGCCGGCGCCCGAAAACGCCGGCCTCTGTCAAACGCGAAACCCTGACGAATCAGAAGTTATACGCGGCTTGCAGCGTAACCGTCCGGCCCTGGCCGAAGAACGAGTAATTCGACTTGGTGCCGAAGGTGCTGCCTGCGAGCGGCGTGTCGCCGCCGAAGAACAGTACCTGTTCATCTGTCAGGTTCTTGCCGAGCACGGCCACTTCCCAGGTATCGGTACGCAGCGCCACACGCAGGTCCATCTTCGTGTAGGAATCCTGTACGAGCGCCGGATCGTAAGTCGCGCTGGCGTCGTATTCGCTCGTGTGGAACACGTCGAGACGGACGCCGAGATCCAGGGTGTTGCTCAGCGGGTAACCGAAATCGAACGTCAGGTTGCCCTGGAAATCCGACAACATCTGGTTTGAGTTGCCGGTGTAGTCGCAGAGCTCTGGCGTACCGTCGTTGTCGAGGTCGACGTCGGGCGCCTGTCCGAAGTAGCACTGGCCATTCTGGAAGTCGTCGAAGTTGAAATCCGTAAACGCGAAACCACCGCTGATTGTCAGGTACTCGCTGGCCGCAATACGACCGTCAATCTCGAAGCCGTTGATCGACGCCTCGGCGGCGTTGCCGACGTTGAATCCGAGAACGCCATCGAAGATCGAGATCTGCAGCTCGGAGTAGTCGGTGTAGAAATACGCCATGTTCAGTTCGGCGATGCCGTCAGCGAGCACGAGCTTCGCTCCAAGCTCGATGTTGGAAGCCTCTTCGTCGTCGAACTCGAATGACTCGGCCATACTGCTGTAGAAGGACCGGTTGTTTGCGCGGAAGTCGTAGCTGCCGCTCTTGAAGCCCTCGGCCCAGCTCAGGTAGACCATCGCGTCGTCCGTCACGTCCCAGATGCCTTTGATCTCCGGCGAAAACTTCGTCGTCGAACGGTCACCCGATACCGGCAGCTCGCCAAGCAAGGCAATCAGGCCCGCGCCCGTCGGGCCGAGGGCTGCCAGGTTTGTTGACGTGATGCCGAACACACTCGCGTACACCAACGGCGCCGGCACCTGCGCTGCCGGCAGCGCCGCGCCACCGATGGACTCGATGGCCAGGGTACGGCTGCCGTCACGCTGATCGTCGGTGATGCGACCGCCGATCTGCAGCGTGAAGTCCTCGCTAATGTGCCAGTTCACCTGCGCGAACGCGGAGATGATGTCGTTGTCGACAGAGGCAACGCGAGCGGCCTGCGTGTTCGCAACGAGAGAACCTGATCCGGGTGACTGTGCATTAATTGCGGGCACCAGGATCGAGTTCGCCGGGACCAGGATCTGGTCATTGAACTTATGATCGCTGGTCTGGTAGTACAGACCGACGATATAGTCGAAGTCGTCGCGCAGCGGCGAAGACAGCCGGATTTCCTGGCTGAACTGCTCGTAGGTTTCCTGCAGCGCTGCCTTGAAGACATTCGCCCCGGTGAAGTCGCAGTCGCAGAGCTCGTCGTACTCGAAGTCAGTGAACGCCGTGATCGACTGCAGCGTGTGCTCGCCGAGCGTCCAATCAAGGGTCAGCACGGCGTTGGTTGACTCATTGAGGCTGAAGTCACCGTTCGAAGAACGCACGTAGTCCTGGGTCACGTTGCCGACACTGGGATCTGCACCGAAGCCCAACTGCAGGATCTGGTTGTACTGCAGACCGGTGAACGGTCCTGCCGGAGCAGGCTGCTCATTGATGATCTCGATCTGGCGGCCGAATACCTTGAACTCGCTGTCTTCGATCTTCAATGTAGCCGTCAGGTCGTCGGACACGTCGAATTCCAGCGTGCCACGCACCGTCGTGTCTTCCCGGTTCGGCTCATCGACATTCAGCGTCGTGTTCTCGACATAGCCTTGCGCGTCACGGTAACGAACGGCCAGGCGACCTCGCAGGCGGTCCGTAAACGGCCCGGAGATTACACCCTCGCCGATGATCTCGTCGTCTTCGAATTCCTGTGCGACAAACACGCGGCCCTCGATCTCGTCAGTCGGTTTCGCCGTCGTGATATTCAACGCGCCGGCGACCGAGTTCTTGCCGAACAGGATCGACTGGGGTCCACGCAGCACCTCGACGCGCTCAAGGTCGAGGAACGGCGAGCGGAACATCTGCGCGCGACCGAATGACACGCCATCAATATAGGTGCCGACCGACTGCTCGAACGCCTGGTTGATGCCGGAGCCGATGCCGCGAATGAACACGTTCGTCGAGATGCCGGTTTCCGTGACGTTGAAGTTGGGCACGAGGAACTGCAGGTCCTCGGCCTTCTGCACAGTCGTCTCAATCAGCGCATCGCCGGTGACGGCAGAAACCGAAACCGGGACATCACTCAGTCCCTGCTCTCGATACGCCGCGGTGACCACGA
>JASJCQ010000020.1 GCA_030065915.1 Woeseiaceae bacterium | reverse complement strand
TGTATCCGCTTCTGATCGTATGCGAGTAGCTGCGTCGTGATGACTATCGGCTCTGCCGCGCGCAGCTCGCGCAGGTACTCAATGTGAGACTCGACGGCAAACGTTGACAGCCTGCGATCGCGGATATAGTCCTGCGTTATTCCAAGCTGATGCCAGAGCCCGTCAATTGCCAGGTCAAAGGCGAGGACGTAGTAAGCGACGTTCATGTGATCGTTGACGTCGATCCACTCGTCCAGGATGGCACCCTCGTAAACGACGTCGCCGATTGTCGATTGTTGCCGGCTCATCAGGCGTCCTGCAGCTCGTCGAGATCCTTGAAATGACCCAGCGCGTCGGCGTTTGCCAGCGCCTCGGTGTTCTTCACCGGCCGGCCGTGAATGACGTCACGCACGGCCAGCTCTACGATCTTGCCACTCTTCGTACGCGGAATCTCCGGCACGGCGATGATCTTCGCAGGAACGTGGCGCGGTGTCGTATTGCTGCGGATCGTCGTCTTGATTTTCTGCCTGAGTTCATCGTCGAGCACCACGCCGTCACGCGTTACGACAAAGAGGATGACGCGAACGTCGTCCGCCCAGTCCTGGCCGACCACGATGCTTTCGAGTATTTCGTCGAGGCTGTCGACCTGGCGGTAAATTTCGGCCGTGCCGATTCGGACGCCACCCGGATTGAGGACGGCATCCGAACGGCCGGTGATGATGAATCCACCGTTGGCGGTCTCCTCAGCGAAGTCCCCGTGCGCCCACATGCCGGGGAAACGCTCAAAGTAGGCCGACGTGTAGCGGCTGCCGTCGGCGTCACCCCAGAAACCGACAGGCTGCGACGGGAACGGCGTGCAGCAGACGAGTTCTCCCTGCTGCCCGTAGATGCGCCGGCCCTCGTCGTCAACGATCTGCACGTCCATGCCTAGCCCCGCGCATTGGATTTCGCCGCGTCTTACCGGCAGCAGCGGGTTGCCGAGGACAAAGCAGCTCAGGATGTCCGTACCGCCCGCGATGGAAGACAGCTGGACGTCCGGCGATATCGCGTCGTAGACGAAGTCGAAACTGTCCGGCGACAGCGGAGACCCGGTCGACAGCACGGCGCGCAGCTCTGGCATGTCGTAGTGCTTGCGAGGGCGAATGCCGGCCTTCTCAAGTGCCGAGAGGTATTTTGCGCTGGTACCGAAGACGCTGACCTGCTCCGTCTCGGCCGCCTTCCAAAGAACGTGGCCGTCATCGGCGAACGGTGAGCCGTCGTAGAGCAGCAGGCGCGCGCCGCTCGCCAGCGCGCTGACGAGCCAGTTCCACATCATCCATCCGCAGGTCGTGAAGTAAAACAAGGTGTCGTCGTCATACAGATCCGTATGCAGCTGATGTTCCTTGAGGTGTTGAATCAGCGTCCCGCCGTGTCCATGGACGATGCACTTCGGCACGCCGGTCGTCCCAGACGAAAACATGACGAACAGCGGATGGTCGAATGGAACCTGCTCGAATTCCAACGGTTCCGGAGCCTGCATAAAATCCCCGAGAGACACAGCATCCGGCGGCATATCCGAGATCGGTCCGTCGGCCAGGAACGGCACGACAACGGTGGATTCGATAGACGGGATACGCGCGACGATCTCGGCGACAACCGGCAGGCTGTCCAGCGTCTTGCCGCCGTAGTAGTAACCGTCAACGGTTACGAACAAGCGTGGCTCGATCTGGCCGAATCGATCGACGACACCATTGGCGCCAAAGTCCGGCGAGCACGAAGACCAGACTGCCCCGATGCTCGTCGTCGCAAGCATAGCAACGATCGCCTCCGGACAGTTCGGCAGGAAACCGGCGACGCGGTCCCCGCGCGCGACCCCGCCACGGCGCAGACCTGTCGCAAAAGCCTCGACGTGTCGCTTCAGGTCGACACGGCTGATCTCTCGCCGCCTGCCGGTCTCATCGATCGCAATTATGGCGGGGCGATCGTCGGCGTCGGCCAGCAGATGTTCAGCGTAGTTCAATGTAGCGCCAGGGAAGTACTTCGCATGACGCATGTCGTCGAGGCCTTCGGCAATGGCATCGGCGCGCTTCGAGAATCGGACATCGGCGAAATACGCGAACGCCTCCCAGAAAGCACCCGGGTGCCGTACGGACCAGCTATGAAGATCCGCATACTGCTTGAACCCCTGCTGCGTCATGAATCGGTACATGTACGATCGCCGGCGCCGCTCAAGGCCCGGTTGCCACAGTATCGGATTCTCGCTCATAGACATGCCTATCCTATCACTCAGAGGCCTTCCCGGCCGGACTCCGGAGCTCGATAGCGGCCATCTGTTTACGGTCGCTGTAGCCGGACGTTTGCTTGAAATCGTCGCGTCCGTCAGCATGTCGAAGACTCGATTCAAACAACGACGGAAGCGGTACATGGAAAACGCACTGATAGGGATCGTTGCGATACTGGTTGTCGCCGCAGGATTTTGGCTGTTCAGGCGATCGAAGACCGGTCGAAGGATGCCGGCTGTACTCAGGCGCGGCCAGCCGCTGCCGGATTTCCGGGCGACTGACGAAAAAGGCAATGTTGTCGAGTCAGGCAGCCTCGGCGGCGCGCCCGCCGTAATCCTGTTCGTCCGCGGCAACTGGTGTCCGTTCTGCACGAAGCAGGTTGCAGACCTGACGAGTCACTACAAGGAAATTGTAGATCTCGGCAGCCGCCTCATATTCGTCACACCGAAGCCGTTGGAGACGACTCGCCGGGTCGCGGAGTTCTATGAGGTTGAATTCGATTTCTGGCTGGACGAGCAACTCAGCATCACGAGGCAGCTCGATCTTCTTCACCGCGATGGTGTCCCAGGCGACTACCATGTCGAATATGGCAACGAGACGGTATGGCCTGCTGCGCTGGTTGTGGATGCCGAAGGCATCATCCGGTTCAGCGAAGTGTCAAAGACCGTCGCCGACCGTCCGGACTCGAAGAAGCTGCTGGCCGAACTGCGGCGCGTCGTCGGCCGCTGATCAGTTCCTGCCGATAAATCGACGGGCTTGTGCATCCGCGATTCGGTTGGTCGGTACGTCGTTATCCGCCGAGCGTTCGAAGATCCGCTTGAGCCGTGCCCCGATGCGCATGACGCTCTCGTCCACGTCTGCGTCGGTGAATCCGCCCTGGTACTCGCAGGCGACGTTGATGATGCCACCGGCGTTTATTACGTAGTCGGGCGCATACAGGATGCCGGCGTCATGCAGTCTCTGACCGTCGCCGGGTGCGGCGAGCTGGTTGTTTGCGCCGCCGGCAACGATGCCAACCCGGAGATCGGGGATGGACTCTTCTGTCAGCACGGCACCCATCGCGCACGGAGCGAGTACGTCCGCATCGACCGACAGGACGTCATCCAGGCCCACCGGTGTGGCGTCGAACTCGGACACCGCCCTGGCCACGCGTGCCTCGTCCATGTCGGCCACGAGCAGAATCGCGCCATCGGCATGCAAAAGCTTGCACAGGTTGTAGCCCACGTTACCGACGCCCTGCACAGCGACGCGCAGACCGGACAGGCTCGAACGAGCATCCCGAAACTCGACCGCAGTCCTGATGCCTGCGTAGATACCCAGAGCTGTCTTTGGTGACGGATCCCCGCCGGCCGCGCCACCTTCCGCGGGCAGACCGCTGACATAGCTCGTTCGCGATCCGATTACCTGCATGATGGCTTCTGACATTCCCATGTCTTCAGCAGTGATGTAGGCACCGCCCAGTGACTCCACGAATTCGCCGAACCGCTCGTACAGCGCGTCACTACCGGTGAAGTCGGAGTGTTTGATAATGACGGCCTTGCCACCGCCCAGCGGCAGCTCTGCCATCGCGTTCTTGTAGCTCATGCCCTGCGAAAGCCGCAAGACGTCGGTCAGTGCCGCGTCTTCGTCAGCATACGCCCACAGGCGACAACCACCTGCGCCGGGGCCGCGCGTGGTCGAATGGATTGCGATGATGCTTGAAAGACCCGTCGCAGCATCATGACAGAACACGACGCGTTCGTGATCGTCGAAGGCAGGATTGCTGAACACGCCCATGTTCAGAAAGGTATTCGTAGCGCGTCGCAGAGAAAACGCATCAGCGACTCGCCGTTCCTGAACGTGTTCTCCACCGTGCGTTGAAACTGCGGTGCGAGGCACTGCTCGGGTGGCAATTCTCGAACCAGGATGAAGCTCTTTCGTTTCAGGTCGTCGATATAAGGATCGTCGGCGCTGAACCCCTTGGGCGGGCGTGTCAGGCTCGTTCCGCCGAGTGACAGCGGCCGCTTGACGCTGTCGAGCACGTCAGACCAGACGGTTGGCTTCTCGACGATACGGGTCCGTATCGCTTTGAGCGCCGATGACTCCGGCATCCACATGCCCATGCCGATAAAACTGCTGCCGGGTTCGATATGCAAATAGTAGCCTGGTGCGTGTACGTCTTTGGCGTTTTCGTGCCGGAATTGGATGCCGATGTTGGTCTTGTAAGGCTGTTTGTTCTTTGAGAACCGGGTGTCGCGATAGATGCGCATCAACGAGCCGCCCTGGCGCTCAGCTATCGCTGTAAAGTGCGGTGCGATATTCTCCAGCGGATTTTGCATCGATGCGATGAAGCGGAGGGCGACATCCAGCACGTCCTGCTCATAGCGTGACTTGTTTTCCTTGAACCACTCGCGCTCGTTGTTCTCGGCGAGCTGCTCAAGAAACTTGAGCGTCGAGGGCGTAAACGATGCGTAGCGCGACGCCATACCTAGCAGGTCGACTCACCCGCTTTCGGGTGAGGATACATATCGGACTCGTCCTCTCCTTCGCGGGGCGTGAGACAGGCGAAGTCTTTTTCAACGATGACTCTTAGTTTGTCGCCGTCGACGAGTACTTGCTGGTCGTCGATCGAGACCTGCTCAGTCGTGGCAAGAGCGAGCACCATGGCCTCGGGGAGCCGGACAGAAACGGTGTTCTCGGAATAGAACGCTGCCGGCGTCACGCTCGCCGGACTGCTCTCGACGACATAGTTCAGACGCCGCCCACCGGGGAAGCCGGTGCTGGCGCTGACAACGCCGCTTTGATTAAGCGCATCGATTTCGCTCCTTGTCAGGCGAAACCGTATCGAGTTGTCCTTGATTCTGAGTTTCACAGCAAAACCCCAAGCCTGACACGCGATTAAATCACGATTTCAGACAGCAGATAAGACATAACATGGCGCGAGACAAGGAGCGACGCTGCAGGATAGACTCGCGCTTCGAATCGTCGTCCAAGAACACCATTGATCAGCGACCCCTTATTCTATGCCGTGGCGATCCCGGCAGTTTTGTTGTTTGGCATTTCGAAAGGCGGCTTCGGCGGCGGTCTTGGCGTCATGGCCGTGCCGCTGATGGCCCTGGTCATCTCTCCCATCCAGGCGGCTGCCATACTGCTGCCCATCCTGTGCTTCATGGATATCCTGAGCGTTCGCGTGTACTGGAAACGCTGGTCGTGGGCGGATCTGCGACTCATGCTGCCCGCCTCTGTTGTCGGCATACTCGTTGGTACGGCGACGTTTCAGTACCTCGATGAGTCGCTCATCAAACTCATCGTCGGCGTCGTGGCCGCCAGTTTCGCCGCCTATCATTACCTGGGTCACCGGATCAGCCCCGGATCAGGGCAACTCGGCCCGGGCATCGGGCTGATCGCCAGCTCGATTGCCGGCTTTACCAGTTTCGTCGCGCACGCAGGCGGACCGCCGGTGAACATGTTTTTGCTAAAGCGCTCACTCGACAAGACGACGTTCGTCGCGACGACCGTGTTCTTTTTTGCGGCCGTGAACTTTTTGAAGCTGATTCCCTACGGCCTGCTGGGACAGCTGGACACAGACAACCTGAAAATCTCAGCCACGCTTTTCATTCCGGCAGCCGTCGGCGTGTTGACCGGCGCCTGGCTGCACTCACGGGTATCCGACCGCTATTTCTACGAGGTCGTATACGCCCTGCTGTTGATCGTCGGGCTGAAACTTACCTACGACGGCCTGGCCGGCTGACCACCCGGCCGGGCCTTGCGGTACTACTACCCGCTCAGTCAGCGATCACATTTTCTGCTTGTGGCCCCTTCTGGCCCTGCGTGACTTCCATCGTCACGCTCTGCCCTTCTTTCAGCGTCTTGAACCCTTCCATGACAATGGCGCTGTGGTGAACGAAGACGTCTTTACCGCCCTCCCTTTCAATGAATCCGAATCCCTTGTCATCGTTGAACCATTTAACGGTTCCAGCAACTCTTTCTTCCGACATGCTTACCTCGTAATACAGAAAACCGCTCCTTCCCGAAGCGCGCTCAAATCTAACCACTGTGGTTAAAAAAAATCCAAAGCTGTAACTATGTAACAGAGGCTGCGAGGTAATTTTGTCTGCGGAAACAGTTGAGCTAAAAGGGGTTTTTCTGGTTTCTTTTTACCAGAGGCGGATGTGCAGGAACGCACTCTGACCTCGACGATGATTGAGATTTGCGCGAATCAGCGAAGGTTACGAACGTAACTTCTTGATAGCTTGGCCAGCGAGTTGCAGCCACACAGGGCCATCGTGCGTTCCGTCTCCGCCTTCAACAGCGTCAGCGCATGCTCGACACCTCGCCCTCCGCCGGCCGCCAGGCCAAACAGGTAGCCGCGGCCAATGCTACAGGCCTTCGCCCCCGCGGCGATCGCTTTGACCACGTGGTTGCCGCGACGAATGCCGCCATCGCAGATGATCTCGAGCCTGTCGTGCAGCGCATCCGCTACCGCCGAGACGCAGTCTACCGGCGCAGGCGCAGATTCGAGCTGGCGCCCGCCGTGGTTGGACAACATGACGGCTGTAGCGCCGGCGTCGGCCGCCTTGCGGCAATCGTCGACGATTTGTACGCCCTTAATGACGAGCGGACCCTGCCAGCGCTCGGCAATCCACTCGACGTCGCGCCACGTTAGAGAGCGATCCAGCTCGGCATCGATATAGGTGCGTATGTCGGATGGCAGGGACGCGGACAGTGTTTCGCTTCTCGTCAGGTTCACCATCTCGAGGTCCTTGTCGATCAGCGCTCGCTTGAGCCATAGCGGATGACGAAGGAAGCTGGCGACCTGTCGCAGCCGAGAGCGGGGCGTGGCCGAGAAGCCGTAGACGAAGTCGCGCTCGCGATTGCCGGCGACCGGCGTGTCGACGGTCAGGCAGAGTGCAACGTAGCCCGCTTCTTTAGAGCGACGAATCAGCTCCTCGGACAAGCCGCGATCTTTGAACATGTACAACTGGAAGAGCTTCGGCCCCTCCGATGCGGCAGCGACATCCTCGATCGTCGTCGTGCCCAGTGTCGACAGGCTGTAAATCGTGCCGAACTTCTCGGCGATACGGGCAACGCCGACTTCACCGTCACCGTGGAACAGCTTGCTCGCACCGGTGGGCGACAACATGACCGGCCAGTCGATGGGCTGACCGAACAGCGTCGTCGAGAGGTCGATGTCGCTCGCGTCCGAGAGCTGGGTCGGCAGCAGCTCATAGTCATCGAAGGCCGCTGTATTCCGACGCAGCGTGACCTCATCATCTGCACCGCCATCGAGATAGTGGAATACCGGCGCGGGCAGTCGCCGGCGCGCAATTATTCGCAAATCCATGAGATTGTTGCAGTGCGCCAGTTTCATGCTCGCAGAATATCACGCTGACGTTATACTGCTGCGGATGGATACGACGTACGCTGACGCCGCCAACAAGACGGCGGTCTCCCGCTTTGACAACGTTTCCGACCTCGCCCGTCAGCGCCCGGTGGCTATCTGGTTACTGGCCTGTTGCGGGCTCGTGTTTTCGATGGTCGTGCTGGGAGGATTCACTCGACTGACCGGATCCGGCCTGTCAATGGTCGACTGGCGTCCGATTACGGGTTGGCTGCCGCCGCTCACGGCAGAGCAATGGGCGGCGACTTTCGAGATGTACCAGGCCTCGCCGCAATACCAGAAGGTCAACGACTGGATGGATGTCGAAGCCTTCAAAGGAATTTTCTGGCTCGAGTACCTGCATCGCGTCCTGGGACGCATCATCGGTATCGCCTTTATCGTGCCATTCGCGTGGTTCCTGCTGCGCGGCAATATTACGCTGCGCGAGTCACCCAAGTACTTCCTGCTGCTGCTCCTAGGGGGTTCGCAGGGGCTGCTCGGCTGGTACATGGTCAAGAGCGGTCTGGTCGATATTCCCAGCGTGAGCCAGTACCGGTTGACCGCACACCTGAGCCTCGCATTCATCATTTACTCGGCCATGCTCTGGGTGGCCCTGTCGCTGCTCTTCCCGAAAACCGGCGACAAACGGCATCCGTGGTTCGGACGAAGCGTTGCCCTGGTGTCATTGCTGGCGGTGACGATCACGTCCGGTGGCTTTGTCGCCGGGCTCAAGGCCGGCAAGATCTACAACACGTTTCCCATGATGGGCGACCACTGGGTGCCGCCTGAGATTACGGCGATGACGCCAGCCTGGAAGAACATCTTCGAGAATGCCGTGACGGTTCAGTTCGATCATCGCGTGCTGGCGCTGCTGACGTTCTCGCTGATCGTGCTGTACTGGTTCCGGTCGCGCCAGGCCGAGTTTCCACGCCGTGCGCGCATCGCACGGAATGCATTCCTGCACTCATCGATCCTGCAGGTTGCGCTAGGCATCAGCGCGGTACTGATGGCCGTGCCCATCCTGATCGGGGTTGCGCACCAGGCGGTGGCGCTGCTGCTACTGTCCAGCGGCGTGTTTCTTATTCACAGCCTCAGGTCAAAGACCTGACGCGAACGTCTAGCGTCCTGAGCCGTAGCCGGATTGGACTGCGGTCCTGCGTCGGGTTGAAGCCGTTAACCGCAGCTAGACCTCGGTGAGCCAGCCATGCGGATCCGGCGCTGAACCGTACTGGATGTCCTGCAACGCCTTCCGAAGTCGATCCGTGTTGGGCCCGGTCTTGCCGTCCCTGACCGTGTGTTCCTTGCCGTTGTGCACGAGTGTGCCGACGGCGGTCAGGCAAGCGGCCGTTCCTGAGAGCGCCGCCTCGTAACCAGGCGCCCAGGCGAGCAGCTCGTCAACGGTGAAATTCCGCTCGTTGATGGTGTATCCCAAGTCCCGTCCAAGCGAAATGATCGATGCGCGAGTCATCCCGTGCAGGAAGCTCGTGTCGAGAGGCTTGGTGATGATCTCGTCGTCACTGATCAGAAGGAAATTGGCTGCGCCAGTTTCCTGCACGTCACCGTCCGGGCAAAACAGCACCTGGTCGACGCCGAATTCTGCTCGGGCCGCGAGCGTCGGACCGAGAGCAGCGGCATAGTTGCCGCCCGTCTTGGTGCTGCCGAGCTGTTCCGTCGATCTCGCGCGCTTGTCGTCCACGAGCAGCTTCAGTGGCCTGGATCCGCCGGCGAAGTAGTCGCCGACCGGGGACGCGAGCACGAACAGCAGTGCTTCCGTTGACGGAGCTGCGGCCGCGCCAATATTCGGCAGCGTACCGATCAGCGTAGGCCGGAGATACAGCGAGCTCGGCGGCTCAGGAATGTCCTCGACCTGGTGGCTGACCAGCTGCAGGACCATGTCCGACAAGAGCTCGACGTCCGGGACGGGCAGGCACAGGGAACGGGCGCTGCCCTGCATGCGCCGAGCGTGATCGGCGAGCCGAAAAACGCGCGCCTTGCCGTCGGACCAGCGATACGCCTTGAAGCCCTCGAAGCAGGTGCTTGCATAGTGAAAAACATGCGACGCCGGGTGCATTTGCAGCGGCTCCAGCGGCACCACCTCCGGCGCCTGCCAGGCCCCATCCACGTAGCGCGCCTTGGCGAAGTACTCGCAAAAATTCGTTCCGAACTGACTCATTGTTTACTACCCATCTCCCGGGGCGTAACTGTGCCACTAAAGGCCTTCGGATGACCAGTACCACAAATGCGTTAGTTCTCGACGCTGGCGTTGCAGAGCCTAATGCGGAACACTACGGAGTCCGATAATCAGGGGGAATTGTCATGCAACGATCATTGTTCGCCATTCTGTTGTTGAGCCTCAGTGCTCTATCGAATGCACAGTTCGAGGTACCCACCGAGCTCAAGACGACAGAAGTCGCACCCGGCATCTTCATGATCGAGGGCGCAGACGGATTCGCTGGCGGGAACGTCGGCCTGCTGGTCGGGGAGGAACGCATTGTCCTGATCGATGACTTTGTCGAACCCGTGAGCGGAATTTTGCTCAAGACCGCCGGCGAGATCGCAGGACGGCCGGTCGACTTCGTCATCAACACCCACGTGCACGGCGATCACATCGGCGGCAACGCGACGCTCGCACACCACGGCGCCACGATCGTCTCCCACGACAATATCCGCAAGCGCATGCTCGCCGACGAAGAGACGGACCCGGACGGCCTTCCGATACTGACATTCTCCGACAGCGTTACGTTTCACCTGAACGGGATGACCGCATATGTCTTCCACGTCGCCAAAGCGCATACGGACGGCGATGCAATTATTCACTTTCCCGACCAGAACGTCATGCATTCCGGCGACGCATTGTTCAATCACATGTTCCCGTACATCGACCTCGACAACGGCGGAACCGTGGACGGGTACATCGCGGCGCAGAAGAAGATGATCGAAATGACCGACGAGAACACGAAAATCATCGCCGGGCACGGCGCGCTGGCCAGCCGTGCCGACCTCGAGCGAGACCTCAAGGTGCTCGTCGACGGCCAGGCGAAGGTCAAAGCGCTGGTCGACCAGGGCATGAGCGCCGACGAGGTTGTCGCCGAGAATCCGCTGGCCGAATACCACGAAGAATACAACTGGGCATTTATCACGACCGAGCGCATGACGCGCACGCTGTATCGCGACCTGACGGAGTAATGCGACCTATGGACACGAAAAAGGCAGAAGACTTTGTCTACGGACTCTGGGACTCCGAGATCATCCCGGAGCTGGAGGACTACATCCGTATTCCCAACAAATCGCCGATGTTTGACCCTGACTGGGACGAGCACGGCCACATGGAGAAAGCCGTGCGCCAGCTCGAGGCCTGGAGCGCGAAACAGCCGATCGACGGAATGACGGTCGAGGTGGTGCAGATCGAGGGGCGTACGCCGGTGCTGTTCATCGATATTCCCGGCCGGTCTGATGATGTTGTCCTGCTGTATGGTCACTACGACAAACAGCCGGAATTCACCGGCTGGGCCGACGACCTGTCGCCGTGGGAGCCGAAGATCAAGGACGGCAAGTTGTACGGTCGTGGCGGCGCCGACGACGGCTATTCGACGTTCGGCTCGCTGACGGCGATCCGCGCGCTGCAGGAACAGGGCATCCCGCATGCGCATTGCGTCGTCCTGATCGAAGGCTGCGAGGAAAGCGGCAGCTTCGACCTGCCCTACTACATCGACCTGCTGGAAGACCGCATCGGCCAGCCCGACCTCGTCGTCTGCCTCGATGCCGAGTGCGGTAACTACGACCAGCTGTGGTGCACGACCTCGCTGCGCGGCAACCTGACCGGGGAATTGCGTGTGGATGTCCTGACCGAAGGCGTGCACTCGGGCGGCGCAGGCGGCATCGTGCCGAACAGCTTTCGCATATTGCGGCAACTGTTGTCCCGGCTAGAAGACGAGTTGACCGGCCGGATCACACTGGACGCTCTGCATGCGGAGATCCCCGAGGAGCGCGTCGAGCAGGCAAGACTGGCCGCCGAGACCCTCGGAATCACGGTGTACGACAAGTACCCGTGGGCAGTCGACAGCCCGAAGCCGGCCGAGTCGCATGCGGAGCTTCTGTTGAACAACACATGGCGGCCGACCCTCAGCGTGACCGGCGCCGACGGTTTGCCGGCGCTGGGCAATGCCGGTAACACGCAACTTCCGTTCAACGCGCTCAAGCTGTCTTTCCGACTGCCGCCCACCTGCAATGCGCAGGAAGCCGGCGAAGCCATAAGGCAGGTGCTGGAGTCGGATCCACCGCCGCTGTGTAAGGTAACCTTCGACGCGAATGACGGTGGACAGGGCTGGAGCGCGCCCCCAGTGGCCGATTGGTTACACGATTCGATGCAAACGGCATCGATGGCGTTCTTC
The DNA here is from genome assembly GCA_030065915.1 of Woeseiaceae bacterium. Taxonomy (GTDB): domain Bacteria; phylum Pseudomonadota; class Gammaproteobacteria; order Steroidobacterales; family Woeseiaceae; genus UBA1847. Next base: position 149,283 of record JASJCQ010000020.1, on the reverse strand, counting down.
GGCAAGCCTTCAATGTACATGGGCACAGGCGGAACGATCCCGTTCATGAGCATGCTGGGCGAGCGTTTCCCCGATGCGCAGTTCCTGATTACCGGCCTGCTCGGGCCGAAGTCGAATGCGCACGGACCGAACGAGTTCCTGCACATCGAGACCGGCAAGCGACTCACGGCCTGCGTCGCGCAAGTCCTGAAGGACCACTTTGAGCACAAGTCGGGGGTGAAAAAAGCCGCATAACGCTTTCTGGCTGACCGGCAAATAAGGGGACCCGACGGTCCCCTTTTTCTATGTCCCTGCCAATCAGTCGACTGAAACGTTTACTTGTCCGGGGAGAGTCTCCGCAAAAAAAAGAGGCGCCACGAGATCGTGGCGCCTCACCTACCAGAAGAACGTTGCCCTAGTCGATCAGCAGGATGCCGATCTTGGCGGCGGTGAAGACATTGCTGCCGGCGTCATACATGCCGACCGCGTGCATCGACCTCGCTGCCGTCGCACCGTCGAGACTGGTCGACAGGTCGTCGATGAAGTCACCGAAGTCCGAGTACAGGCGGATGCTGTCGCCAGACTTGATCGAGAACAGCATACGATCCGTCTCCCGAGGCACGATCGTCGTTCCAGACGGCAGCTCCGTCAGGTCGATCAGGACCGGACCCTGCTTGATGTACTTGCGTACGTCGATGTCCGGGTTCTGGTTGTCGATGACGAGCCCGTCAGTGCCGATGGACAGGAACGGTGCGACCGTGCCTTCGGCACCCCAACCAATACCCAGCTTGCTGCGGACGTCGGTGAAGTCAATCACCGTGCGGCCCATGAAGTCGGGCGGCGCGAACCCGAACGCCGTCGGGAATCCCTTGGCGACGATCGGCTTGCCTTCGGCGAAGTTCGACAGCGTGATCGGCCCGGTGACGACCTGGTAGTTATCCGGATCGGCGTCCGTATCGGGCGACGTGCCGGTTCCGCTGAAGTCAAAGATCGACACACGACGGCGATCGATGGACTGCAGGTCAATCGATGTCTCGCCGGAGACGACCTCGTTGACAACGCCCGACAACCGCGTCAGGTGCATCCGCACGGCGCCTTCCGTAGCATCGAAGAGAATGTCCGGTGCATTGGCGTCGACCGACGGCACAGGCTGATTGCCTCGGACCGTCACGCGCTGGCCGATAGACAGATCGTCGATCGTCACTGCGGCGTCGCGCTCACCGTCTTTGAACACGCGCGTGTTTTCACTGACTTCGACAACGACATCGTCATGGAAGTGCGCGCGACGATCCGACGGAATAATCGTCGCGCCACGAATCGTCAGGAAGTTCCCGTTGCGAGCGATGATGTTGCCTTTCACAGCGTCACGATCAATGCCGGGAACACTGCTGCCGGCCAACACACGTTCAGCCGTGAACTCACGAGCCTGGACGTTCAGCACACCCAGGGCGATGCTCGGCGTCCCGGCGCCGGCCGCCGCCAGAGCCTCAAGGCCAGCGACGCCGCCAGACATCTCGCCATTCACTTCGAACTCCGTGTCGTCCGTCACGTTAACGGTAGCCCGGCCGAAGTCGCCGTCACGGTCGCGGAACGGGCGGACGGCAACGGTGTAGCTCATCGCATCGACAGCCACTTCGACAACCGGGCCGCGCACGCGAATCGTCTTCTCATCGACCGGGGTGACCTCGGCGAGAATAAACGGCTCAGCCTCTGCGGTTGCCTCGACTGGCGTCAGGTCGACGATGTGCGATGCCTCGAGATCGAAGTCGAGCTGAAGAAACGCCGGCCGACCGCGGGTCACGATGAGGCGATCACGGTTCGACAGGGAGACGGATAAGGTCGCCTGTGTCAGTTCAGCGCCTTCATCGTCGATGACAGTGGCCTCCCTCGCCTCGCCGTTTTCCTCGACGAAGACCTCGGCCTCGCTGTAGTCCAGCGTGATCGAACCGCCCACGTACGTGGCAGGCGGCACCGTCGCGACCGTGAACAGCTCGGTCAGGTCCACGTACTCAGCGAAGTTGATACGCGTGCTGCGAGGAAGCGTCTCGATGACGCGACCGTTCGCGGTTTGAAGCGTCAGCGACACGACGTCGACGGTGTAGTTCAGGAAGTCACCGTCCGCATCGGTCAGCCCAAGCAGGACAGTGCCGCATTCATCGTGCGTAGCCGGATTCGCCGGATCACAGACTGCAGCAACCGGCGGAACGCTGGTCTCCGACGATCCGCCGCCACCGCACGCAACCAGTACGAGCGGCGCAATAAGTAAACCCAAATTACGTAGCATCCCTTTCATGACAGTTCCCTTGATAAGAGTGATTGAGAGGTTCTTCCTCCTAGCAACGGGCGGGATCTGGTTTGGTTGACGTGAGAATTTCGATTGCAGCAACGGTGCGGTGTTCGGGCCTTTCGCGTCGTCAACGTTGCTCGCGCTCAGCGATCGTCTCGCGGCTCAGACTTCACCGTCTGGACATAAGACAGGTATTAAGGGGACGGGGCAGTGACGAAAAGCGGTGCAGCAGCCCTTTGCGGAGCTAGCCTGCGAACAGGATCATGACGCCGGCCGCGACCGCGGAGCCGATGACGCCGGCCACGTTGGGGCCCATTGCATGCATCAGCAGGATATTGTGCGGGTTGGCCTCGAGCCCGACCTTGTTCGCAACTCGGGCTGCCATGGGCACCGCCGATACGCCGGCCGCGCCGATCAGCGGGTTGATCGGATTCGTCGACAGCTTGTTCATGATCTTGCCCATGATGACGCCGCTTGCCGTACCGATGGCGAAAGCCACCATGCCGAGCAGCAGGATGCCGAGTGTGCTCGGCGCAAGAAACGCCTCCGCACTCAGCTTTGAGCCAACCGCCAATCCTAAGAAAATCGTCACGATATTGATCAACGCATTTTGCGCGGTGTCCGACAGCCGGTCCACGACGCCACACTCACGCATCAGGTTGCCGAAGGCCAGCATTCCGAGCAGCGGCGCTGCCGAAGGCAGCAGCAATGCGACCAGCAACAACAGCAAAATGGGGAACATGATGCGTTCGAGCTTGGAGACTTCCCGCAGCTGCACCATCTTGATCTTGCGCTCCGACTCGGTGGTCAGGAGCTTCATGATGGGCGGCTGAATGATCGGTACCAGCGCCATGTACGAATATGCCGCTACGGCGATGGCGCCGAGCAGGTGCGGCGCCAGTTGTCCGGCGACGTAGATCGCCGTCGGGCCATCGGCTCCGCCGATGATGGCGATCGCGGCTGCTTCTTTCAGGGAGAAATCCATGATGCCAAAGTTGGTCAGTGCCAGCGCGCCCAGCAGCGTCGCGAAAATACCGAACTGTGCCGCCGCGCCGAGGAACAGCGTGCGTGGATTCGCCAACAGCGGACCGAAGTCGGTCATTGCGCCGACGCCCATGAAGATGATCAGCGGGAACACGCCGGTCTCGATGCCCACCGTGTAGACGAGATACAGCCAACCTTCGCCGGTTGCAATCTCGACACCCGGGATATTACTGAGCAGCCCGCCAAAGCCGATCGTGACGAGCAGCAGCGGCTCGAACTTTTTTGCGATACCGAGGTAGAGCAACCCGAGGCAGATGAGCAACATGGCCACCTGGCCGAAGCTCAGCTGATACAGGCCGGAGCCTTGCCAGAGTTGCTGAACCAGTTCCATCTTCAGGCGATCGTGACGAGCGTATCGCCGACGGCGATCACATCGCCTTCGGCCACGTGCACTTCCGCTACCGTGCCCGACCTGGGTGCGGCAACTGCCGTCTCCATCTTCATTGCCTCAACGACAACCAGCGTGTCGCCCTCGGCTACTGAATCGCCAGGCTTCACGTTGACCTTGAAGATGTTGCCTGCCAGCACAGCGTCGACGGGTTCACCGCCACCGGCCGGCGCTGCTGCCGCGGGCGCAGGTGCCACAGCCGGGGCCACCGACTGCAGGGCTCCGCTGGCAGCCACTTCGACCGTGAACGGCTTGCCGTTGACGCGAACGTCATAGACCGCCGCGCCGGTCGCCGGCGCTGCCGCCGCAGGGGCTGCTGCAGGCTCCGGCTCGCTGCCCGGTGCCGGCTCAAACGCGTCCGGGTTGTCCCGATTCTTCAGGAACTTGATACCGATCTGCGGGAAAAGCGCGTAGGTCAGAACGTCGTCAACAACGTCATCCGCCAGTCGAATACCCTCCTCCTTCGCGATTTTCAATAATTCCTCTGTCTGGTGCTCGAGCTCGGGCTCCAGAAGGTCAGCGGGTCGCACGGTGATCGGATCGGCACCTTCGAGCACCTGCGCCTGCAGCTCCTTGTTCACTTCCGTCGGCGTGGCACCGTATTCACCCTTGAGGATACCGGCGGTTTCCTTGCTGATCGTCTTGTAGCGACCGCCCGACAGTACGTTGATGACGGCTTGAGTCCCGACAATCTGGGACGTCGGTGTCACGAGCGGCAGCATGCCGAGGTCTTCGCGCACCCGGGGAATCTCGTCAAGTACTTCATCGAGCTTGTCGCTCGCATTCTGCTCGCGCAGCTGGTTCTCGAGGTTGGTCAGCATGCCGCCGGGCACCTGAGCGACGAGAATCCTGGAGTCGGTCCCCCTGAGACCGCCCTCGAACTTCGCGTACTTCTTGCGAACGTCGCGGAAGTAGGCCGCGATCTCCTCGAGCAGCTTCAGATCGAGGCCCGTGGAACGCGGCTCATCCTCGAGAGAAGCAACCATGGTTTCCGTCGACGTATGGCCGTAAGTCATACTCATCGACGAGATTGCGGTATCGATGTTGTCGATGCCCGCCTCCGCCGCCTTCAAATTCGCTGCCGTCGACAGGCCGGTCGTTGCGTGGCACTGCATGTGGATCGGGATATCCACGGCCTCCTTGAGGCGCGTGACGAGTTCGAAGGCCACGTAGGGCTTCAGGAGGCCCGCCATGTCCTTGATGGCGATCGAGTGGGCGCCCATGTCTTCGATTCGACGTCCCATGTCGACCCACAGGTCCATGGTGTGCACGGGGCTCACGGTATAAGACAGTGTCCCCTGCGCATGCTTGTCGACGGCCAGCGTTGCCTTGATCGCCGTCTCTAGATTTCGCATGTCATTCAACGCGTCGAAAATCCTGAACACATCGACGCCGTTGACGGCGCAGCGCTCGACAAACTTCTCGACGAGGTCGTCCGCATAGTGTCGGTAGCCGAGGATGTTCTGGCCGCGGAATAGCATCTGTTGCGGCGTCTTCGGCATCGCGGCTTTGAGCTGCCGGATCCGCTCCCACGGATCCTCGCCCAGGTACCGAATGCACGAATCGAAGGTCGCTCCGCCCCAGGACTCGATGGACCAGAAACCGACGCTGTCGAGCTTCTCGGCGATCGGCAACATGTCCTCGGTGCGCATCCGGGTGGCGAGCAGGCTCTGGTGCCCATCGCGCAAAACGAGCTCGGTGATGCCGAGCGCTTGTGAATTACTCATAGACTTGTCCGCTCAGGAGCTGCGATGTTTCGTGATGGCTGCGGTGATCGCAGCGACTTCGTCCGGCTGGATGCCGGTGTCGACGTCTGGTTCTTTCTTGAAAAGCGCCGCAAATCGAGCCATTCCGGTGACAGCCACGACCAGCATCGTCAGGAAGACAAACACGGTGCCCATACCGACCAGCATCAGCGTCGTGCCCTGTTCCAGCAAGCTTCCGTCCATTTCCCGATTCCCGCGCAATTCAGCTACGGGAGTATAGCGAATGACATCTCCATCGACAGCGCCGATCGCAGAAGAAAGGTTGCGCGGGAAACCTATTGCTCGCCGGCGCCTATGTGGCGCTCGACGAACTCCGATATCGCCCCCAGTGCCGCGAGTCGAGTATCCCCATAGGACAACCAATGGTCTTCGCCCTTGAGCTGAATAAATGTTACGTCTTTGTCTGCGCGCCTCAGCGCTTTATGCATGACTCGACTTTGCTCAATGGGCACCACCGTGTCGTCTTTGCCGTGGATGAGCAGGACGGGAATGTCGACCCTGTCGGCCATTTTCGCAGGCGACAACGCATCGATGGTCTCTTTATCGTAGCGGTCCGTTCCATAGAGCGTCTCCCAATAACGGATGACCCAGTGGTCCCGGCCAAAATCCCGACTCCTGTCTGACAGCATTCGGCGCAAATCGGAAAGGCCGTTGACCGACGCCGCACAATGGTAGCGTCCCTCGGACTGCACGCTGGCCGCCAGCGCTGCGTAGCCGCCATAGCTCGCGCCCACGATGCAGACACGATCGGGATCCACCTTTCCTAACTGGACCAGGTGATCGACGCCATCATCGAGATCGGTCTGCATTTTGCCGCCCCATTCTCCGCGGCCTGCCTCGCGGAAATCCCAGCCGAAACCGTCGGAGCCCCTGAACTGCGGCTGCAGCACGACGTAGTTCCTGCTCGCGAAATACTGCGCCAGCCAGTCGAAGTGAAACTTGTCGTGCGACTCAGGTCCACCGTGCGGCATCACAACCAGCGGAGCGTTGCCCTCTTCCATCACGGCGTCATACGCTGTCACCAAGGCAGGAATCGTCAGCCCGTCGCCCGCTTCGTATTGAATAATCGATGTGGGTGCGACGAAGTCGGACGTAATCGTCTCACGATCGGTCGCGATCATCTCGGGTTCATCCGCGCCCTTTCTGAACAGCAACGATGCGCCGGAATGCCAGCCGCCGGACACGTGAATTGCAAGATCCGAAAAATTGGCGCTGTAGCTTTGCAGGCGCGCCGATGTCTGCGGTAATCGGGACTGGATGCTATTGATGCGCTTGTTCAACTCAGGGTCGAAGAATTCGTACTCGGGCTTGAATCCCGCGAATTCAACACCGTGCACGACGCGATTGACGTCGACCAGCACCCGGTAAGCGCTCTTGCCCTCTCGATCGAGAATCGGACCGCTCATCTCGCCGTCGTCCAGATCGAGCTTGAAAAACGTGCGTCGCCCGGCGTCTGAATACCCCGCGACGATCAGCGCCTGACGGTCCGGCGTCAGGCCAACGGGACTGATCCTGGGCAAGCCGCCGGCATGCTCATAGACCAGGCGTCGCTTGTTGCCATCGGTAACCCAGATCTGGTGCAGCTCGTCCTGGTTGTCGTAGTCTTCCCGGACGAGCGGTCGACCGTCGGCGTCGACGAACCAGTCGATCGTATCGACGCTGCCATTGCGAACCTTCCGTGTACGGTTACTGTCGAGTTCGACTCGGAATACGCTGTAACGAGGGTTTTGCGCGTTCTTTTCCGACTCGTACGCAGGCATGTAGATGTGATTACCGTCCTCGCTGGCGCCGATAACGCGCCCCAGACCGGATTGGTAGGGGTACAGGTCCTTCGCGCGACGCAGCAACCGCGTCACCTCGCCGGTGCTGAGGTCCAGGGAGAACGCGGCGCTGTAGTCAAAGGCACTTCGAACATACATGCTGCGTTGTGTGGAACCGGCGACAAGCAGCAAGTGCTCGTCGTTGGTAAACATCAATTGCCGGGGATCCACTTCGGACACGTCGACGCCGGTCACGTAGCGCCGTTCGAGGAGATCGTAAACGACAACGTTGTCGGAGCCCCCGGACGTCTGGCGGAGCGCCATCAGCCGCCCGGACGGTGACAGCGTTACCAGGTCGACGTCGGGCAGCGCGGCGTAGTCCGCCAGCGGCGGCACAGCAGACGCGCGTCCGTAGACGAGAAACACGAGAAGAACAGAAAAGAACAAGCGTGGCATGAATTACTCGGATGACTGTGACGTGTCGGCAGATACTAACAAGTTTCCTGTGGTAGCTTTGGCAGCCGTGAACCTCTGACGACCCACGATGCGCAACCGAATTTCCGCAATGACGATCGCCCTGCTGGCGGCGATAGCAGCCCACGCTGAGAATGAGCTGTCTCCCGAAGCGGTCGAGGCGCAAGGCGCCGTTGTCGGCGAGATCGTTCTCGAGAAGCACAACATCTTCGATCTCGACAACCCGGAAGAGAACAACTGGCTGTATCGATGGGCCAACCGCCTGCATGTCGTTACCCAGGACAAAGTGATCCGAAAGCAACTGCTGCTGAAGGAAGGGGAACCGTTCTCAGCGCGACTGCTGCAGGAATCTGAGCGCATTCTTCGAAGGAACGACTATCTCTGGGACGTATCGCTGGATGTCACCGAGGTCGAAGACGGAAAAGCAAAGATCAACGTCCTGACCCGGGATGTCTGGACGCTGTTGCCGGACATCTCGGTATCGCGATCCGGCGGCGAGAACCGCACCAAGTACGGTCTCGAGGACACGAACCTGCTGGGACGGGGACAGACGCTGCGAGTCGCTCGAATCGAGACCGTCGACCGGGTCTCCCGACGATTCGAGTTCGCCGACCAGCACCTGGGACGCAGCTGGGTCTCCGGTTTTCTTCGCCTCGCCGACAACTCCGACGGCAGGTCGAACATCCTGTCGCTGGTGCGGCCCTTCATCCAGCTGGATTCGCGCTGGTCTGCCGGGCTCCGGCTCGTGGACGATGAACGCCGCACGGCGCTGTACAGCCTCGGTGACGAAGCCGCTGAGTTTCAGAGTGAGCAACAGTATGCGTCGCTCTTCCACGGATGGTCCGGCGGCCTCAAGGACGGCTGGGTTCAACGCTGGACGGCCGGCGTCGTCTACGACGAAAACACGTTCTTCGACGTTCCGGAGCCAACGCTCTTGCAGGCGATCCCCGACAACCGCAAGCTGATCTATCCGTTTATTGGCATCGAGATAGTCGAGGACAAGTTCGAAGAGTCAGCGAATCGCAATCGCATCGGCAGAACCGAAGACTTCTACCTCGGCACCCGTTTCCAGGGAACAGTCGGCTATGCGGCAGAGTCTTTCGGCTCGGACAGGGACGCGTTCGTATACAACGCCCAGGCCAGCAAGGGATTTGGCAGCCTGACCCGCAAGGCGCTGCTGCTCGGCGCCACGGCCAGCGGACGCGTCGAGGACGGCGAAGCCGTTAACACGCGCATAGACCTGTCCGTCGACTATTATCGAAGACAGTCAGAAAAGCGCGTCTTCTTCATGTCGGCGTCCGGCACCTACGGCGACAAGCTGGATCTCGACAATCCGGTCCGGCTCGGCGGTAAATCAGGCCTTCGCGGTTATCCGCTGCGTTACCAGAATGCCGAGTCGAAGGTCCTTTTTACGGTCGAACAGCGCTACTTCACAGATTGGTACCCGTGGCGTCTCTTCCGGGTTGGCGGCGCCATCTTCTTCGACGCAGGACGAAGCTTCGGCGATCGTCCGCTGGTCGAGGAAGAGCAAGGCTGGCTTAAGGACGTCGGCATCGGGCTGCGCCTGGCGCCAACCCGCGGCGGCACAACCAAGATCGCCCACATTGATCTCGCGTTTCCTTTGGACGGTGATGCGTCCATCGATGATGTGCAGATTCTGCTGGAAGCAAAACGCAGCTTCTGACTTGGTGAGTCGAGAGCGGAGCCTGACAGCTTAGTAAAGAATAGTTTACAGACCGGACACTGACTGCTTCGACTGCTATTGGGAATAAGCGGTCATTGTGTGTCTGCTTTTTAGTGAGTTTCGAGTGGCAGCAATCGGCCACAAGCAGCCGTTGAAATGCCCAATATTATTGCGTCGACACATATAGTTCAGTCGTTCCAACATTTTCTGGAATCTGCTCAGTATTTGACTCATCCCATGGGAAAACAATGATCTCCCGATCGGAATTCCTTAGCTGAATCAGCGCACCTGGCAATGGTTGCTTCTTCTTTTGCGGCACGCTGAAATTGTCGACTCTTTGAATCTCCTGCCACGGAATTGAGATGGGGCGGACACTTACAAACGGCCTGTCGAGCCGTACGCCCTCAGGCGTTACGTGTATGGAGACCATTCGGAATGGAATACCATCGATGTTTGCTGCGCCCAACACTCGATCTTCAATCCGCGGTTCAGGAATCGATATTCCTTTGCCACGCGATACGTCCCTGAGCGTGGACCAGATTGATCGCTTCTGCGATTCTCTGTTTGCATATCGAGTTACGAAATACCCGACCGGCACCCCCCCTACGGCTATAACCGTCAAGACCACAAATGGGTGTTCCTGCAAGCTCCAAATGACCGTTTCAGAAAGCGCCCAATAGACACCAAATACGAGGGCACCCCATAGTATGGAAAAGATGATGCGAATTAGCATTGCGATTGGTGCGTTAAGATTGTCGCGATTTGCGGTCTAACATAGACACATCTGCGAGCGTCCACGTTGGGTCAGTAGCCGTCAGTCTACCTCAAACGCTTGGGTGGCCGCTCACGGCCAGAAGCGGCTATTCTTCAGGGGCTGGTTTACGAAGACAGTTAAGCTTGCTGTTGTTCCGCGAAGGAAATAGATTTTGAATAAATAACATGCTGTCTGCGATTCTCTCCTGCACGGGCAAGTAATACAGACAAAACCATTCTGACTGTCGTCTCGCAAGCAGCAAGCGCAACGAAGCTCCACCCCAACCGCCCGTTCGGAACGCGACGGCGGCGACCAGGTCAGACTCTCCGCTAAAAAGATGTTGAACTGTTGGCGTGCCAGCATAAAGCATATCCGTGGAATTCCAGTATTCCCCGAAATCAGCGATATTTTCGCCGGTGATTGAAAAGAGCTTCTCTTGAGTATCGAGCGGTATGTCGGCGGTCTTATTGATTATTCGAAGATCAGCCTTCGCGAAGTCCGCTTCCAGATCCGCTACTTCATAGTCTTCAGCCCAAACAACTGGTCCAATCATTACCATTAGGCACAGTAAGCTAAAGGTAAACGCGCGTTGTCGCATACTTGTCAGCCCGTACGAATGAGATTCTCCGGCGTCTGCTTTGGGTCAGAATCTGAAATCATAGCAAACACACCCGTGAGGTCAGGTAGTCAGTGTAAGCTGCCTTCTTCCTGCTATTCGTCTAAGAACTCAAAGCCAAGGATTTCCCAGGTATATTTGTCGTCAATTGCAGAATGAACGTCCCATGTCAGCCTTAAAGGGACGCCAGTAGACTTGTCGAAGCTTGCCTGTATCAATATGGAATGCTCATCGTCGAGTCCGGCTGTTATCCTTGCCTCGTAACGAATCAACTCCTCAGCAAGCGTTCGATGAAGATTATCGATTGTTCGATATGCCGATGATCTGGAATCCACTCGAGTCCCGTCACGATCATTCATTGCAACGATTTCATGATCAACGACCGTTATCCAGGTAGGCGGTACTGTCACGCCAAACTCTGCCCTCTGTGTGAACAGGAATTTGTGCGGTCGATGATTGCGTTCGCTCCAAGTCTCAATGGCATCTGCTTGTGCGCGAGAAACCCTCTCTACCCCGGTCGAGACAGTTTTTCCGCACCCCGTCAGGGACAGTGAGGCGAGCAAGAGAAGAGCCAGGATAGCGGTGCGATTACTCAATGCTCTCTGAAAGTCCGCTGTGAGTCATGAGCCGCCAGTCTACTTCAAAACGCCTCTCCGGCTGCTCACAGCCATAACCGGTCGGTCATGTGTCAGCTAACTCGAAGTCCCTTCGGCGCTGCGTTCTTGCTTTCGGACAGACAAAGGAGAAAAGCGGGCTTTGATGAATCCGATTGCTCCGATCGGTAGTGAGACGATCAAGAGAGCGGCATACAAGCCTTGGTCGACAAGCACGACGAGACCCACGCTAACTGTAGCCACGAGGACAATTACGAAAAAGACGGCTCTGAAGGCCCAGTGCACCCCGATCGTCCGGTCGCAATCGGGGCATCGGACGTCCTCAAGAATCAGCTTTGTGACTGAGATTGAATCACCAGAGCAATTTGGACACTTTCTATTCAACGGCTGTTCGCTACCTTCTAACCAAGAAGATGATTCGGATCAGAGGCTGCCAGTCTACCTCAAAATGCTTCGACGTCTGGATTCAACGTTGGCCCTCATTGGAAAAGCCAACCTGCAAGGCCCGCCTTAGGCTCTTCGCTGCTGCACATCGGGCGCTACTCAACACGGCTAAGGCCTCACCACGATTTTTCCACGGACTTCGCCGCGACCGGTACGCGATACTGCATCTGGCACTGACGAAAGCGGAAGCACTGAATCCAGATGCGGTGTAATCCGACCTTCCAGCGCAAAGCGGACCACGCGTTCGGTCAGCGCCCGCCCGGACGGTACAATCAACAACCCGATAGAACACTTTCTGCGCCAAAACCGGCCTCCGATCACGAGAGACAGCAGGACGGGGACACTGCCGCCGACGGCTTTGTAGACGCCACCTTCGGCAAGAACGCTCGCGATCTTTCCTGGCCCACGCGTTGCGACCATGTCGAGAATCACGTCCCATTTCTTGCCGGATTCAGCAAAATCGATCTTGCGATAGTCCAGGACTTCATCGGCTCCCAAAGACTCTAGCCACTCGATCTTCTTGGCGTTGTCCACCGCCGTTACGTGAGATCCGGCAGCCTTGGCGAGCTGCAGCGCCATAGTGCCCGAGCCGCCACCGGCACCGTTGATCAATAGTCGCGTACCCGCCTTCAGGCCGGCCGCCCCGGTTACCGCTATACCGCCTGCTTGCGGGAGACAGGCGGCGACCTCGTCGCTCAGGCCGTCGGGGACAACTATCGCGTCACGAGCTGGCACGCACACGTATTCGGCGAAACCACCGCGGGTCATGACGAAGTCACCCATGATGCGCTGGCCTACTCTGAATTCAGAAACATCGGAGCCCAGCTTGTCGATGACACCCACAACGTCTGACCCCAGGACGTGTGATCTTGGGCGAATCAGGCCATCGATCAGCCGAGTATAGAATGGCGACCCAACGAGGTACTCCCAGTCGGAGAGGTTCACAGCGCATGCCGACACTTTCACCCGAACCTCGTCCTTGGCGGGTGCCGGGACCTGGATGGAAGAGATTCTGAGATTCTCTGGGCCACCGTACCGGTCGTAGACGACGGCCCGCATCTCTCGCATCGGTTCAAGCGCGTCAGGCATTCTGAAACGACTCGTCAGTTCGTCAGATTACGGCCCAGGCCAACGACCGCACTGGGTCAGGAGCCGTCAGTCTACCTCAAATGGCCTGGTCGACTGGATTCGGCCTATAGCAGACGTTTACATGCGGCCGGCCACTGTGCTTGTATGCCAGGAAACCCAGAATTCGTCTTGCGAAGAGATACCAGGTCGCCACCATGAGTGAAGCGCTGCAGAAACTTGGCTTGGTGCCCTTTTTCACTCAACAATTGGCCGACGCGAGCTTACTGGATAGCCGTGTCGGTCGTGTAACGTCAGTGCAGCGCTCGAACATTGCCGTTCTCTGTGACTCGGAAGCTATGCCGGCAGGCCTGTCGCCGACGCTTCAACAGGCTAAACCGCTTGACCGCCCAACGGTTGGCGACTGGGTCGTGTTGGATGAGTCACGTACCAGGGTCGAACAGGTGCTTGAAAGAAAAAGCCTGTTCAAACGTATCGGGGCCGGAACTCGTACAGAGTTTCAGCCTGTCGCAGCGAACATCGACACCTTGTTCATCGTTACTTCCTGCAACGAAGAGTTCAAGGAGTCGCGCCTGGAGCGTTACCTGGCGTTGTGCGATGAAGCAGGTGTGACGCCTGTTATCGTGCTGACGAAGATCGACCTTACTGACGATACGGCTGACCACGTTCGTCGTGCACGCAGCGTTAAGGACGGCATACCGGTCGAGACAGCCAATGCCCTTGATCCCGCCACCCTGGATGGTGTTCGCGCCTGGATAAGCGACAACTCTACCGTTGCGCTGGTGGGGTCCTCCGGCGTTGGCAAATCCACGCTTCTGAATTCTTTGGCGGAAGACTCCTTGGCTGCAACAAACGAGGTTCGAGAGCAGGACAAGAAGGGGCGCCACACAACGACGCATCGCGAGTTGCACCAGCTTCCGTCCGGCGGTCTTCTCATCGACGTCCCGGGTATGCGGGAGCTAAGGCTGGCTGGCGTCGAAGAATCGCTGGGGACGGTATTCGAGGACATCGAGCAATTGGCAATGCAATGCCAGTTTACTGACTGTAAACACGAGTCCGAACCTGGCTGTGCCGTGCTCAAGGCGATAGAAGAAGACAGACTCGATGTGCGCAGGTTGCTGAGTTACCAGAAACTGCAGCGCGAGAATGCGCTGGCATCAGCGACGCTGGCGGAGAAGCGCGAACACGGGCGTAGCTTCGGGAAGATGGTGAAAGAAGCGAAACTGCTCAAACAAAGAAAGGGCGCGACCTGACCGTCGGCAGTTTACGACCGCAGACGGCACAGGACACCCGCTATACGCCATTAACGCCAGGGTTCGTATTTGGTTCAGGCCGGCAGGACCTTTGAATTTCGCAGCACCGCGGCCGAAATCAGCGTAATCAGCAGGCCTACCGGGAAGATCTCCAGTAGCGTGATCGGCACCCGGAACAGCGGATTCGAGTAACGCTCCTTCATGACGTCCATGTCGGCCTGCAACGCGGCCAGCTCGGCATCGCTGGCACCGGCGGCTGCCTCAGCCGCGATCACCGACTGCGTGTAGTCTTCCATGAACGCGTAGTCGGTCAATGCGAGGTTGATTTCCCAGGCGACCACGTAGATGACGCTGGCAACCAGTGTGACGCCAATGCCTATTCCGAACGCCGTGCCGAAACGGATCACGCCGCCCAGCTCCCTGTCCCGGTACCCCTTGATGGCGACGAAAATCATACTGAACGCGATGATCATGACCGCGTAACCCAGCCATTCCAGGCCGGCCAGGTGCTCGCTGTCGGTATCGATCGCCAGGCCCAATGCAACAACGGAGGCGATAATGGCACCGGCGATCAGGCCGTAGGTGATTATGGTTTTTTTCATGTCGGTCTCCTCACGGGCAATGTGTGTGGCCGCAAAGCTACCCAGATCGTTGCTGCCAACCTATCACCCGAAAGGATGATTTGTTCAAAATCAACCGTTTGCACCAGCGCATCCGTTCAGACAATCAGTCTCAGCTCTCGGGCCCGGCTGACGGCCTGGGTGCGCCGGGAGACCTCGAGCTTGCGATAGAGGCTGGCGAGGTGAGTCTTGATCGTATTCGGCGATACAAACAGGCGCTCGGCAATCTCCTGGTTGGAATGGCCTGCCGCCAACAACTCCAGCACTTCGTATTCCTTGCCGCTGATCCTCAGTGCGTCCAGCGCCTTCTGGTTGCGAGTGGGCGGCGCCTGTTTCGGGCCCCGGGTCAGGCGGTGACCCAGCCATATGCCGAGGACGGTGAAGCCCGTCGCGAGAATGAGGATGTACACCTCGACGGACAGCAGACGCAGTGCGTACTGGTGTTCTACCCATTGCAGCAACAAGGCGCCGACAGCAAGCGCCAGCGCGTAGAAGACGACGGTCTTTTTCATGGGCACAGCGTAGCGCAAATGCCGGCGGGGGTGCAGGCCGTCGGTAAGCGTTGCCCGGGCACGGATCGGCAACGAGTGTCTTAGCTAACGAAGGTCCTGGGCAAACTAGCCCACCGTCGCAATGCAACATAAGCGGAAGCGCTGGTTCGACGTACCAGCGAGCAACTGTGAAGTCGTACCGTTTCGTGCGCGCAGCCCGCTGCTACGATATCCGCCCACGTTCGGCAAGGAACACCGATGACACGCGATCAGACCGCAAGCCACCAGCGCGTCCTCGACGCCCGCCAGCCCGACCTTACGGTTTTGATGGACGCAGTGACCAGGCCACACAACGTCTCTGCGATCGTCCGCACGGCCGACGCCGTCGGAATTCAGCAAGTGCACAGAACCTCGACGGGCGAGTTGGCGCATCGAAATCACAAGAGCCTGGGCGGCGCGAAACACTGGGTGGCTGTGACGACGCACCGCTCGACGCGCGCCGCGCTCTCTGCGTTGCGTGCCGATGGCTGGCAGCTCGTGGCCGCGTACAGTGGCGAAAGATCGCGCGACTATCGCGATGTCGATTACACGCAGAAGGTGGCGATCATGGTCGGGGGCGAACACGTTGGACTGAGTGACGCTGCACGCGCCGAGGCCGACGAGCACATCGCTATTCCAATGCACGGTCACGGATCGTCGCTGAGCGTGTCAGTCGTCGTCGGCATCATTCTGTCCGAGGCCGAACGGCAGCGGCGCGCGGCGGGGCTGTACGACCAGTCGCGCATGACGCCCGACGAGCGTGCCCGTACGTTGTTCGAATGGTCATATCCCGATATTGCGGAGCGTTACCGTGCCATGGGAAAACCCTATCCCGAGCTTACGGCTGACGGCATGCTCGCGGCGAACCCGCTGATCGACATATCGACCGTCAGCGAGTTGGAGTAAGCCACGGCCGATTTTCGGTACTGGTCAGAAGCTGAAGCAACAGCTCGACCAGCTGGGCCGTAGGCTCCCGGCCAGAAACGGTCGTTCGACTTCCTATCGTTTTGGCTGGGCCTGCGAAATCATATGGCTGACGATAAGCCACCGTCCGTCACGCTTCTGATAGACCCTGAGATGATTGATATGACGATCAGGCATTCGCTCACCCGTAGACGTCTCTTGACCGGTACGGACCAGCTTGCTTCGGACGATCGCGATGTCCGGGGAGAGAAATTCAATGTCAGTGAACTCATTCCCGGCCGAGGTACCCGCCATTACGAAACCAAGGCCGAATATGTAGGCGAGCCCGTCTCTCAACGCGTCACGGCCTTCGAATCTGTCGCCGAACGCGTTGGTCCAGTCGGTATCTTCGGCGTAGTCCTGCGCGGCCAGGTCGGCATCGGCCTGCGCCCAGCCTTCATTCCATGATTCGAAAGTCTCAAGGATTGCATCACGGTCGGCGTCTGACTGGGCCCAGCCGTCGATCGGCCAAAGAATGACTGCAAGGAGTATTGGAATGGCATACTTCATGGTTTAGTTGCCTCTCGACGATGGGTGTGGGCATTCCAGGTCAGTAGCCGGCAGTCTACCTCGAAGCGCCTGGGCGCTTCGATTCGCGAAGAAACGGCCGGTCACCGCCCGGGTAGTCGACATCACGATTCGTCAAACGACCGGATACAACTGTCTTCGATCGCCTCACCATCGGCAAATGCCAGCATACCGGACGTTGATCGAGCATCGGGAAACGCGGCGAACGATCGTCCGTCAGTCGAAGAGGCCGATGTCTTTCGCACGGCTCCGAAACCAGGGCGTGAAACTTTCAGGGTTATTGAGCATCTCAAGACGAAGATCGTCGAGTTCAAACAGCTGGACTTCTGCAACCTCTATCGGTTGCAGCTTGAGCTCGGCGTCAGATACACCTTTGAAGGAGCACTGAAACTCGTAATCCTTGATGTTGCGCTCCGGGATTTCGAGTCTTGTCTGAATGACTTCCCCCGCAGGTTCAAGGCTAACGCCCGATACGCCCAGTTCTTCGCGTAGACCGCGGGTGGCGCCATCGGTGAAGCTCTCGCCGGACCTCAAGTGTTCAGCCACGCTAAGGTCCCACGCACCAGGACAGACGTCTTTTGACTCGTGGCGACGTTGCACGACGAGTCGTCCATCGGGTCTGAACAGGAAGACGTTCGATGCGCGGTGCCAGAGACCGAGCCTGTGAACTACTTCGCGAGCGACCAGGCCCGTGGGCTCGCCTTCCTCGCTGTATGTGTCGAACAGTTCTTCCACGATCTGAGAAACGAGATTTCGGGTGGTATAGAAATGGAAAGGTCGCGAAAGGTCAGTCGCAGCCGCCCTGCCGTGGGAAGCCTGGACGTCTGGAGCCAGCCGATCGAAGGCTCCCCTGCACCGTCCGAGTATAGCGGAAACACTGAGGCTCAAAGGTTGTCGCGACGGTGTGTTTGGGAGCTGGCCGACTCATTGTTATCGTCGCCGGGAGGATCGCGCAGCCGCCAACTCCAGCCGCCACGTTGGGCACTCCCCGGCGCGGTTTTTGCTCGGTCCCACGGTTTCGCTGCTGACATTGTTGTTTCTTTTGTGCACTATCCGCTCGGCATAGTTCGAGAAGGACGGACGCTTTTCGAATCAGCCGCCGACCCAAAAGGTCGCGGCGAACCACTTTCAGGAGACTTTGTATGACCCGCTTGCTTGCCGCCGCCATCGCTAGTGTTATCGCGATTGTCGCCCCCCTCCCCGCCGCCGCGGAGGACTTTTCCATTGAGCGCATCGACCAGCATATCCGCACATTGTCGGACGACTGGTTCGAAGGCCGTGCGCCGGGGACGCCAGGCGAGGACAAGACCGTAGCTTACCTGTCCGGCGCCTTCGCCAGCGTCGGGCTCCAGCCGGGCGGCGACTTACGATCCGACGGCTCGCGGACCTGGACCCAGGACGTGATTCTCAATCGTTCGACCATGATCGAGGATCCGTCACTCTTCATTAACATTGGCGGAGAACGCGTCGCCATGGTGCAGGACCAGGATCTCGCCGTACGCTCGCCCGTCAACGGCATGGCAGAGGTACGGCTTGAAGACGTACCCCTGATTTTCGCCGGATACGGTACGCACGCGCCCGAGCGCGACTGGTCCGATTTCAAGGACATGGACGTCACGGGCAAAGTGATCGTGGTGCTCGTCAACGACCCCGACTTCGAAGGTGGCGAAGGCGACTTTGGCGGCGAGGCGATGACCTATTACGGTCGCTGGACCTACAAATACGAAGAAGCCGCGAGACGCGGCGCGGCAGGCGTGCTGGTTATTCACGAAACCAAACCGGCCAGCTATCCCTGGGGCGTCATCGCCAACGGCAACAATGTGACTTTGGATATCGTTCGCGAGGATCCCGCGGCGGCGCACACAGCGCTGCAGGGCTGGATGCATGTCGATATCGCCAGCCGGATCTTCGAGGCGGCAGGCACGAGCTACGAGGACGCCAAGGCCATGGCGCAGCGGCGTGATTTCCAGCCTATGGATATGGGCGCGACCATCGATGCCACGCTGCTCTCCCGCAGCGAGCAGATCGCCGCGAAGAATGTCGTCGGCATCCTGCCCGGAACGGAGTGCCCCGACGAGCATATCGTTTTCACGGGACACCATGACCACCTGGGCGTCGGCGAACCCGACGAAACGGGCGACACCATCTACAACGGCGCAATCGACAATGCCACGGGGCTGGCGCTGATGATCGAGATGGGCCGCAGCTTCGTGAACGACGGAGGGGCCGAGCGCAGCCTCGTCTTTCTCGCCGTCGGCGCCGAGGAAAGCGGGCTGCTTGGCGCGAAGTACTATGCCGCCAATCCGCTCTATCCGTTGGAGACGACGGTCGGGGTGATAAACACCGACGCGCCCGGCGTTCATGGCCCTACCCGTGACTTCTCGATCTCGGGAAGTGCCAAACTCGGACTGCTCGACGTCATGATCGAAGAAGCGGCAAAGATGGAGCGTCGCTATTCGCCCGATCCCAACCCGGCAGCGGGCAGCTTCTTCCGCTCCGACCATTTCGCCTTCGCGCAGGCTGGCGTACCGGCCGTCAGCTTCCGCTCGGGCAGCGATCTCGTCGATGGCGGGACAGAGCGGGCGGAGCAGATCAGGTTGGCCTATGCAGCGGAAGACTATCACCAGCAAAGTGACGAATGGTCGCCCGACTGGGATCTGAGCGGCATCATTCGCGATGCTCAGCTGATAAAAGCGGTCGCAGAACGGCTGGGCAATAGTGGGGAATGGCCGAACTGGGCGGAAGGCAGCGAATTCAAGGCGCTGCGCGACGCCACTGCGGAGGCACGCGACTGACGCCTGCTCTCTCTGTTCTCATACGCCCAGGACCTGCTTCCTGCTGACATCGGCTTATCGAACGTTACCCTGAGTTCCGTTGTCGCCGGATCGACAGTGGTGCTGTCGCTCGCCGGGGTGGTCTCGATTGCGGTCGGAGCGGTGCTTTCGCCGGCGGCGAGAGCGACAGGCCGCATGAACATTGTCCCGAGTAGTGCTTGGCCGGAACGAAGGTTCATGTGCAAATCCTCGGGGTGTCAAAAGACTGCAAGGGGTTGCAAGTAGAAACTATAGCCTGAATTATCTGACCGGCAGATACCGGCCAGCGGCGGACGGTGATAGAGAAAGGACGACGGGATCAACGGGCCCTTGGCGCAGCCAAGCCTGGTCCTACAAACCGGATTCGATGCCTGTTTCTTTCGTCAGTCGGACGTTACTTCTTCCGCGGTCGTCGGAGATAGACAGAGTCATCTGACCCGGGTGCGCCTACTACTGACACCACTTCCCAGCCATCGGCAGCCAGTTCGGCAAGCGCCTCGGTCTTATTCGTATCGATGTAGATGCGGCTGGACTTTCTTTCGATCGTGCCTCCTGCGGTGATCCCCTTGAGAATCACTACCTGATACTCCCACTCGCCTTCGTCCGACCACACGGGTTCAACAAGACCGAGAATCGAGACCAAAGCGAGAATTGTCGTTGTGCGTATGAAGATTGTCATTGGGTTTCCTGTTTCCGTTTGATAGTTGGCTCCAAAACCGCTGCCATGCGCGCGGGGCAGTCAGTGTCCCATGCTTCGCAAATCTGAGCCTTCCAGGAGCTTGTTTCCGAGGCCAACAAAGTCTGAATCCAACGTCGGTTTCGGCTCGGTAGGAGTCGAGTCTACCTGAAGAGGCCTCTAGTCTGGATTCGGCCAGAAGCTGCTAGTTGGACAGGCATCTCGGCATCACCGCTCTGGCGATTCGCGAATCTCTCGCCGAAATACACCGTGGCGAAAGGCAACGCCAGCTAATTCAGCAGGGAGATAAGCATCCAGAAAACAGCCTCAGTCATCGGCGACCCTCAGAGTCTGCCTCTCGCCAGGGCCGCCGGAATGGATGACATTCGCCGAGTAGCTGTGCACAGACAGAGACGGACATGACATGAGCATAGTGTTATGCGTCTTCCTCAACCTCGACTTTCGCGAAACCCGGCTCGTTCATGATCGCATCGCGGATCAGTGCGACGACCGGATCAGCAGGACTCAGCCTGTTCCGACCCAGCAGCTTGTCGATGATCGAACGTTGTTTGTGAATCTGGATGAGCCACTCGTGGCTGTCGGACGGTTCGTCTTCGGGGTTTTCGAAGCAGACGCCACCGACGAGAAAGCTGTCCTCCCCATCCACGACATCAATGTACCAACCCCAGTCCTCCGGTTCTGGCTCCGTCCACCGGAGGGGCTCGGAAAAGCAGTTGTGGCGTAACCAATCCAGAACTGTGCTGCCACGAATCGGGTTGTGCGGGTTCTCCGACTCCCCTGAAGGATCCAATAGAGCCGTTTCAAACGTCAGCAGGTAAGCCAAGAATCTCTCCGAGAAAGACAACAACCAACAATCAGAGCACCGGCCGCTCTGGATCGGTAATCGCCAGTCTACCTTACATGCCTGTGCATCTGGACTCGGCCAGAGTCAGGCGGAGGAAGCAACTCAGTTTTGGACGCGATTAGCTGGTACATTCAGCCGATCTTGTCTCGAGAGGGTTACGGCCAATGCCAACCCCGGATCAATTGTTTGGATGGGCTGGTCAAGCCGCCATGGTGGGCTGGCTGGTTCTGGTGCTCCTCCCCCGACGCTGGCCCTGGTTGCTGGCCGTTCCGCGTTACATCATTCCCTTCGGACTATCGCTGCTGTACGCCGGGCTTGCGATGGCGCACTTCTTCACTGTCGATGGTGGTGGATACGGGTCGCTTGCCGAAGTCCGCGTACTTCTCTCTAAAGAAGAAATGCTGCTTGCTGGCTGGGTGCACTATCTCGCCTTCGATCTGTTCATCGGCGGCTGGATCGCGGTGAATGCCGACAGAATCGGGCTCAGCCGATTGGTGCAGGCCCCTATCCTGATTGCCACTTTCATGTTTGGTCCGGTTGGGCTCGCGATCTTCCTCGCTGTGCGTGCCGGGTATTTTCGAAAATCGCCCGATGAACCCCTGGAGGCAGCCGCGTGAACAGGCTTCAGCCCTTCGGGAGAATACCGCTCTTCAATTGGCTCGATGACGATCATGTCACCCGGCTCTACATGTCATTGGGGCTGTTCATGATGGCGAGCGCAATAGTCTTTGTTCCGGCCATGATTCTTGACCCGCGAACGCTCGACAGCTCGCCTGTCTGGATCAAACCGCAGAAATTCAATCTCTCTCTGGCGCTCCACGCCCTGACATTGGCGGTACTGGTTCAACTCGTACCGCGCAAGACCCGCAACGGCTGGGCATTGATGATCTTCAGCTATCTCGCGGCTGCTTCATTGATCTTCGAATACCTATACATAACGATCCAGGCAGGCCGGGCGCGTCGTTCACATTTCAATTTTGAAACACAGATCGAATCGCTCATCTACGCCGCGATGGGCATCGGCGCAGTGCTTTTGATTCTCGTTGCGTTGGTGCTGGCCATCCAGATCTGGCGCCATGGCGACCGGTCTCGCAGAGGCGTCTGGCTTGGATCTATCGTTGGGCTATCGCTCGGCTTCGCGATAACGCTGCTGTTCGCGAGCTATTTGTCGAGCGTCGGACGGTATGTCGGTGCTCCGCTCGAAGGCGGCGGGGCCGTCGTGCCTCTGTTCGGCTGGAGCCGCGAATACGGCGATTTGCGGCCTTCGCATTTCGTCAGTCTGCATTTGATGCAGACCGTTCCCCTGGCGGGTTGGCTCGCAGACCGGAAGTCCTGGAATCCCTGGCTGGTCGTGCTGAGCGTGGCCGGAGTGCAAGCTGCGCTCGCGACGTTCCTATTTGTACAAGCGAGGGCCGGACAGCCGATCTGGCCTGTTTGATAGCTGCCGTCCGCTTTCGATCAGGTGCTTACTGTACGAGGCGGTGACGCGAACTGATTTGAATCGAACATGGATCAGGCCGAGTCCTCTGTGAACTGCAGATTGACGCCGAAGTGTGATCCGGCGTCAGCAATTCTCCAGTCGAGAATGCCCCGCCGAATCGCGCCGCGGTCCTCCTGCTCCAGTTGCCGCAAGTGTTCTTCCAGATCGTTGACCCCTAGTGACAGCAAGAAGAAGCCCTCGCCGTGCTCTTTGAGGTGTCGGCCCGGCACCGAGTCGTCGTCATACGGGCAAATCAGGACAAACCAGGTGTCTCCAATCTTCGAGCGAGCGATTCGCGAGCCGCGAATATCGTGATCGATCGTCACGAACGGTGGCAGTCCCATGCTTTCTTCATACAATCGAATCGCGGCTTCCATGTCACGGACCAGGAAGTTGATGTGATGGATACGCTTCGGTGGCGTCATATCAGGCCGCTCGACCCGACGGGAACTGGCCCGCCTTCGGCAACAGGGCCGGCACGCCGCGGCCCAGCGTCGACTCCAGCCATCGGCTGGCGTCTATGATCTTGTCCAGCGACACGCCCGTCGATACGCCGGAGCGGTCGAGCATGTAAAGCAGGTCGTCGGTAGGAATGTTTCCTGTTGCGGCCGGCGCAAACGGGCAGCCACCGATGCCGCCGATGCTGGCGTCCAGAGAAGTAACGCCTGCGTCGACAGCAGCCTGGGCGTTCGCCAGGCCGGTATTGCGGGTGTTGTGGAAGTGACAGCGCAAAGGCAAGTCGGGCGAAAGCTCAGCGACGCGGCCGAGCAACTCCGTCACCTGCGACGGCACACCGACGCCGATGCTGTCGGCAATCCCGAGCTCTGCCGGCTCACCCTCGAGCACGCGCCTGGCCAGCTCGACGACCCGGTCGACGGAGACCTCTCCCTCGTAAGGGCATCCGAATGCGGCAGACAACATGACGTTCGCACGACGCCCCTCATCCCTGGCTCGCTTTGAGAGCCTCAGCCAGGCATCGACCGATTCACTCGTCCTGACCCCCTGGTTCTTCTGGTTGTAGGTGTCCGTTGCCACGACCACCATGCCGATCTCCTGCACTTTCGTCTGAAGCGCTCGGTCGAGTCCCCGTTCGTTCATGATCAGGCCGATGTAGGACACATCGTCAATGTCGGGGAGAACTTCGATCAAAGCCTCGGCATCCGCCATCTGCGGCACGCGCTTCGGGTGTACGAAGCTCGCGACTTCGAGACGCTTGATCCCGGCATCGATGGCTTTCTGGATGAATGAAAGCTTGGCCTCTGTTGAGAGCACTTCAGGTTCGCTCTGCAAACCGTCGCGCGGGCCCACTTCTACGATTTCGATGGTTCTCATTCGGTCTCTACCTGTCGAAGGTAGTCAAGCACGGCGTCGGACTCGACGACGTCGGCGTACTTGGCCTGCATGTCAAAAAGATTCGCCTCGTGCGGTGCATTGTGGCGATCGCCGCAGGCATCCGATACGACAATCGGAATGAAGCCGTAGCTCATCGCATCGACGCAGGTCGCACGCACGCATCCGCTGGTCGTTACGCCCGCGATGACCAGCGTATCGACGCCGAGCGACGTCAGCGTCGACGCCAGCGACGTGCCGAAGAATGCACTGGGATACTGCTTGGAGATGACGAACTCATCGTCGTCCGGCTCGACGCCGTCCGCCCAGTCACCGAGCTCATTGCCTTCATCGAACACGCTTAGCGCCGGTAGCTTCTGGTAAAAGATACCGCCGTCGGCGCCGCCGGCCTGGTAGACGACGTTGGTGTAGAAGATCGGAACGGCAGCTTTCCGGGCTTCTTCCACGAGGGACAATGCCGTCTCCAGCTCGTCCTCGACACCCGCATAGAGCGGGCTCGATTCTTCGAAGTAGGCTTGCACAATGTCGACAAGGATCAGCGCGGGGGACTGCCCGAAGCCAAGGCTGCCGTCGAAGGTGTCAGCGTAATTTTCAGTCAGGTCGTCTGTCATAAAGAGAGCCGCAGGCCGGTTAACCCGGCCTGCACTCGTCCGCTGTTGTTGGTATCAGAAGTCGTAACTGAACTCGACGCCGTAGGCTGCACCGACACCCTGGTGGATGAAGGAACCGCCGAACTCGGCCGCTGGAATGATTTCCTCGAGATACTCTTCATCGAGTACGTTGCGACCGTAAGCCGTCAGCGCCCACCGCTCGCCCTGGAGACCAGCACGAATGTTGAGCGTGTCATACGGATCGCGTTTCGTCTTCGAGAAGTCCTGGTTCAGACCCGGGCCGAAGAACACCTGCCAGATCGTTGGCGTTGTTTCGCCCTGCAGCGTGTGGAACCAGGTCTCGCCGATGTATTGCCAGTCGGCGCGCGCGAAGAACGTCATGGAACCGGCCACCTCGGTCTCCCACTGCGCACCGAGGTTCGACGTGAACTCTGGCGCCTGCGGTGCCGGGTTGCCGACGGACGCCGGACGATTAATGTTCTCCTTGATCTCGGAGTCGAGGAAGCCCATGCCACCGAATACGGACAGTGCGTCATTCACCTGGTAGACGAAGTCAGCCTCGGCACCGCGAATCGAGACTTCCTCGATCGTCGTAACGACACGAAGGATGCCGAACGGCCCGGCGAAGAACTCGAAGAACTGGTTGTCATCGACGTCCGTGTTGAACAGCGCCGCATTGATCCGCATCCGGTTGTCGAGCCACTGCGTCTTGATTCCAATCTCGAACGCGCTGGACACTTCCTTCTCATACTCATCGTTGATGACCAGGTTCGCATCGACAGCGGCGCCCGGGAGTGCCGGGTTGCCCTGGTCGTTGAACCAGAATGCCAGCAGGTCAGAGCTACCGAGGGAGTTGAAGCCACCGCTCCTGAAGCCGATACCCCAGCTCGCATAGACGCTGACGTTTTCATCCGGCGAGTAGCGCCACGTGATCTTCGGCTGCAGCTGATCAAACTTGCGTGAGCGATCGGGTATGCCGGTCGGGTTGGCCAGGAAGCCAGGGTTGATCGGGCCGGGCTGGAACGTAATCGGATCCAGCGTGTTCACATTCAGGCCGGAGGCCGAAACGTTCGGTACGTTGTTGGACACCGAACGATCTTCCTCGTCCCAGCGCAACGCGATAGAGACTTCGCTGGCATCGCCAACGTCGAAACTGATCTCACCGAACAGCGCGATCACGCTGGTCTCGAAATCATCCCAGAACAGCAGGTCTGTCGGGTTCGGTCCTGTGGGGGCGACGTACGGCTGACGCAGGAAGCCCGCGCCCGTGTCGGCACCGTAGGCCACAACCACTTCGCGATCGATTTCCGCGGCGTAAGCGCCAGCAATCCAGCGAACCGGCTGATCCTGCGGTGACGTCAGGCGAATCTCGAAACCCGTGTCCTCCTGGTTACGCGCCTGGTACTGATAGCCGTCACAGCTGGTCGGGGTATACGGACCGTAAACACCCGCGAAATCCAGCGCGGGGTCACCGCCGCCCGGCGGAAGAATGCCGAACGGCTGGAAGAACTCGCCGAACAGGTCGGTCCGGTTGGCGCCGAAGGGCGCGTTATTCAATGTAGCGCGATCGGTCTGGCAAGCAGGCGTGAGCTCGTAACCGTAGAACGTTGCACTGGTGCCGTCCGAGATCAGGTCTTCTTCGAGATCGTTGAAGGTCGCGATTGCGGTAACGGCAATGCCACCGTTGTCCCAGTCGGCCTTCAGCGAGAAATCGTTCGTTGTCTGCTCGTTGATGCCCGGAACATTGAACGCATAGGTGAAGTTATGCTCGTTCACATCTGCGAAGAAGGTCGGGCTGCCGAAGGCGAACTCGAATGCCGGGATTGCGAACACCGCGTTGAAGTTGATCGCACCGCCTTCAACTTCGGACGTGCCGGCGCGGAAGTCCAGCTTGAACGATTCATTCGGCTCGAAAATCAGCCGGCCGCGGACCGTTGTATCTTCGAGATAGTCAACCGAGTCGTCTGAGCCCAGGAAGATATTCTCGTAGAAACCGTCATTGTTGCGATAGCTGCCGACAATGCTGCCACGCAGCGTCTCACTGCCGCCACTGAGGCTCAGCGAGGCTTTTTGCTGGCCGTTGTTGCCGGCGCCGAGGTTGATGCTGCCGTCGAAACCAGCCTCGGGCTCTCTCGTCGAGACCAGGATGGCACCGGCGACGGCATTACGGCCGTAGAGTGCGCCCTGCGGGCCTTTCAGCACCTCGATCTGGCTGATGTCGACCAGCTCTTCGTTGAAGCTGTTCGGGTTGGTACTCAGCACGCCGTCGACGATGTAAGCAAACGTCGACTCGGCGTCGCGCGTCGAAACGATGCCGCGAATGCTGACCTGCGTGTCACCGACGTTCGCTGTGTCGACAATCGTCACGTTGGGCATCAGCGAGATGAAGTCTGCCGGGCGCTCGATGCCAGCCCGTTCGATCGTCTCTTCTGTGAATGCCGTAATTGCGATGGGCACGTCCTGCAGACTTTCCTCGCGTTTACGTGCCGATACGACAACCTCTTCAATATAGCTCGCACCCTGCTCCTGTGCGACGCCGGCCACCGGGACCATTGCCAGAGCAATTACAGCGAGCAACGGTTTCTTAGTTGCGTTCATAACTCGATCTCTTCTCTGTTTTACTTTCACCAAACATGAGCAAGCCGTACCGGAAACACGTTCGACTTGTCCCCCGATATG
This sequence comes from Woeseiaceae bacterium, assembly GCA_030065915.1. Classification (GTDB taxonomy): domain Bacteria; phylum Pseudomonadota; class Gammaproteobacteria; order Steroidobacterales; family Woeseiaceae; genus UBA1847. The sequence goes on along the minus strand of JASJCQ010000020.1, from coordinate 122,019 downwards.
AACTGGCGACACCGCCGCTAGTCCATACTCAATTCCATTGCGTACTCAAAACGTCGCGGGTTGTATAAACAGTCCACGATATCTACCAATTGATCCTTATCGTCATACGAGAGCCGGCGAAGCGATAACAGCGCAAACCCGGGCTCGACATCGAGCTCCGCCGCGACTGGCACCGGCGCGTTGAGTGCGCCGAGGACCTGTTCGACCCTGACGATGTTCAGGCCGCCCTCTTGCAGCAGGTGCAGCCTTGAATTCTTCTGCAGCGCATCGCGCGTCACCGTGTCGACAGGCTCTCGCGTCCAGCTCTGGTAGTAGGCATAACGATCGCCGGTCTCGGTGCTGCTGACACGAACGACCGCCATCACGGTCGCCTCATCCTGCAGGCCGAAAAGGTGCTGAACGTCAGCGGGCGCCCGGATGTTTGCCAAATCGACGACGCGCACCTGGCTGTTGTTGCCTAACTGGATGAAGTTCTCCAGCACGCCGACCATCGGCGCACGCATCGTCTGCGGCCTGAACTGGTAGATGACATGCGTACCCTTGCCGCGCTGGCGCCTGACGAGCTTTTCGGCGGCCAGTTCGTCCACGGCGCGCCGTGTCGTAATGCGCGAAACGCCAAACGCTTCTGCCAGCTGCTGCTCCGTCGGCACCTGCATACCGTGCTGGATCGAGCCATCGAGAATGGCGCGCTTCAGCAGCAGGAAGAGCTGGTGATACAGCGGCGCCCGGCTCACGGATTCCTCCTGCTCCAGGTTCCAGCTGGACACCAGCGACTCCAGGATGCTCCCGGTACCGTTGGCCCGGGAACGCCCGATGGCGTCCTGCACGATGTCGGCGCGATCAACCATTCGGTGAAACGGGCGCCGGTAAGTGGGTTTCTTCCAGCGAACGCGCCTTGATCTCCTCGATCGTGCCGCCGAAGCTGAACAGGCCCTCGTCCTTGCGCGTCGAGCGAATCTCTTCGCGCAGCTTGTCTGTCGCCCCGTCGTCAACCTGGCCATCGGCGACAACGACGCCGTAACGCCTGGCGCCTTCGGTGCTGACGAGGCCCCGGTTGATGTCGGTCATGACCAGCGCCGGATCTCTTTCGAGCGGGTCGCCCCAGCCGCCGCCACCCCAGGTGTTGAAATAAAGGACGTCGCCTTCCTTGACGTCGACGTCATCGCACTTCGCGGGCAGCCACTCCTCCGTGCCGTCCTTGCGTACCAGTCGCTTCGTCGAACGCATGCCGGGCTCGCCGCCTCTCACACCCCACGGGTAGGTCAGCCAGCGCTCGTCGTGAATCGCGATCTGGCCATCGACGAGAAACTCGTAGGCAACGGACAGTCCGTTGCCGCCACGATGCAATCCGGCGCCACCGGAATCCGCGATCGGCTCGTACTTGACGATGCGCAGCGGGAAGTAGGCTTCGATGAATTCATTGGGAACGTTGGTGAAGCCCGGCCACAGCGAGTGTCCGTCGGGTCCATCGCCGACCGGACGGCCGGGTACACCGCCGAAACCGATCTGGAACAACTGGAACCATTCGCCGTTCTTGTCGTAGCCGGAGTAGAACAGGTGCGGGCTGTCGGAGAAGCCTGCCGCGTTCATCGCATCAGGCGCGCCCTGCCCGAGCACGCCGCCCATCACGTCGAAGATCCGGCCGAGGGCGTGGGTGCGCCCGGACAATGCCGCCGGAAATTTCGGCTTCAGCAGGCTGCCTTCCGGAATCCTGACGTCCACGAGCTCGTAGAAGCCGTCGTTGAACAGGATGCCGGGGTCGAAGAGATTGATCGTGAATGAACCGAAGAACATCTTGAACATCTCTTCGTTCATATAGAAATTGATCGAACTCTTGGCCTGCGGATCCGTGCCTTCGAAATCGAAGATTGCTACGTCGCCTTCACGCCACAGTTTGCAGGCGATCTTGTAGGGACCTTTGCCGACGCCGTCGTCGCAGACATAGTCCTCGAAGTACTGCGGCTCTTCCGGCACGATCATGTTGATGATTGCGCGCATCGCCTCGAGATTGCGATCGAGCATGATCTGCATCGTTGAGTAGAAGGTGTCGTCGCCGAAACGCTCGGCAATTTCGACGCAGCGCTTGCCGGCCGTGCGGCACGAAGCGACGAGCGCGTTCAGGTCGAAGCGGTTCCATTCGGAGGTCCGGACGTTGTGCAGGATCAACTCGAGGATGTCCTGTTGCAGCTTGCCTTGTTTGTACAGCTTGGTCGGCGGAATCCGGATGCCTTCCTGGTAGATGGACTCGGCCTTGATCGGTATCGAGCCCGGCACCATGCCGCCATTGTCGGACATGTGACCGAACATTGCGGACCAGGCCATATGCCGGCCGTCCTTGAAGATCGGCACCAGCACGATCCAGTCGGGCAAGTGGGACACGGCGCCGTTACACATGTACGGATCGTTGGTCAGGATGATGTCGCCCTCCTCGATCTCGTCATCGTAGGCCTCGAGGAAGCCGTGGATGAATGAACCGAACTGGCCGACAACCATCTTGCCGTCGCGGTTGGCGACCATCGGGAAGCAGTCACCCTGCTCGCGGATACCGGGGCTCATGGCCGTGCGGAACAGGACCGCGTCCATTTCCTCGCGGACGTTCCTTAAGGAATTTTCGATGATGTCGACGGTGACCGTGTCGACGTCGATCAGCTTAAACGGGGTGTCGTTGGTCTCTACAATTCTTGCTGTCATGTCAGTCCCGTCCCTTACGCAGGATTGATGAGGAGATTGCCGACCTTGTCGACAGTGGCGACATGGCCCGGGAGGATCAGCGTCGTCGAGTCCATTTCCTGGACGATCGCCGGGCCGGGGACCTCAGTTCCGACGCCAAGCTTGTGCCGTTCGAAGATGGCGGCGTCGTGCCAGGCGCCCTCGTAATAGAACCTGGTGTCGTGGATCGTCGCATCGTCGAGGTCGGTCTTCTCGGAACCCACCTCGTCCAGATCGGCCTGCAGTGAACTGCGCGCCTTGACGACGGCCCGGATCATGACGATCTCGTGATCCTTGCCGTGAGCGAAGGTAAACAGCTGCTCATGCTGCTTGTCGAACTCGTTGGTCAGTACTGCGAGGCCCTCGGTCGCAAGCTGGTCCTCGGTCACGTTAAGCGACAGCTGGAATGCCTGGCCGGCGTAGCGGATGTCGGCCTGGTACTGGACGTCGAGGTCATGCTCGCTGAAGCCATCGGCGGCGAATGACTCGCTCGCCTTCTGCATGAGCTCTTTGAGTGCCGAAATGAAGTCGTCCGATGAGATCTCGTCGACGCGAGTGACGTAAGTGCGCGATGCTTCGTCGGTCACCTTGGTCGTCGCATCGCCGTAGGCACACAGGACGCCGGGGCCCGGCGGCACGATGACGGGCCACGATCCTGACAGCACGCCCAGTGCGTTGGCGTGCAGTGGACCAGCACCGCCGAATCCGACCAGCGCGAAATCGCGCGGGTCGTAGCCCTGCTCGACCGACACGAGCCGCAGCGCACCGAGCATCGCCTCGTTAACGATCTTGATGATGCCTTCGGCCGCTTCCATCAGACTGATGCCGACGGCATCGGCGATGGTCTGCACGGCCTTCTCAGCCGCGTCGCGATCGATGGTCATTGCACCGCCCAGCTTGACGTCGGACGGCAGGTAACCGAGCACGACATTAGCGTCGCAGACGGTGGGCTTGTCGCCGCCTTTCATGTACGCCGCCGGACCAGGATCGGCGCCGGCCGACTCGGGACCGACGCGCAGAGCCTTGGTCAACTCGGGTACAAACGCGATGGAACCCCCGCCGGCGCCCACGGTGCGAACGTCGACCGACGGCGCACGGACCGTGACATCACTGACGCGCGTCTCGCGCCGAATGCGCGCCTCGCCGTTCTGGATCAGCGCCACGTCCGTCGACGTGCCACCCATGTCGAAGGTCAGGATGTTCTCGAAGCCGCCACGCTGGCAAAAGTAGATAGCCCCGGCAACACCGCCGGCCGGGCCTGACAGCAGCAGATTGACCGGGGACTCGCCGGACGCACGGCCCGAGGCCAGACCGCCGTCCGAACGCAGTATGGCCAGCGATACTTCGCCGCCCATGCGCTCTTCGAGCGAACTCTGCAGGTTGTCAACGTAGGTCGATACCTGCGGACGGACATACGAGTTGACGACCGTCGTTTCCGTACGCTCGTACTCCTGCATCTCGGGCACCACGTCGGAGCTCAGGGAAATCGGAATGTCGTTGAAGATGCTCTCAGCCACGCTGCGGGCTTCGTGTTCGTGCGCGCCGTTCACGTATGAGTTCAGCAGGCAGATCGTCAGTGCCTCGACTTCGCCGGTAGCCTTCAGCGCCTCGAGGTCTTGCTTCAGGGTGTCGACGTCCAGCGGCGACACCGCCTCACCGTCGGCGCCCATGCGTTCGTCAGCCTCGATCGTCAGCTCCAGGGGCGCCATCAGCGGCGCTTTGACGTAGCTGACCCAGCCGCCGAGTCCACCCGGACAAAAAGAACGCGCGACCTGCAGCACCTGTCGGTAGCCCTTCGTTGTGACGAGACCCACTTTTGCGCCCTTGCGCGTCAGGACCGCGTTGGTCGCGACGGTCGTGCCGTGCATGACCTTGCTGATCTCTTTCGGATCGACACCGGACTCATCGCAGATTCGCGCAACGCCGTTTAGAACACCGATGGAGGAATCCTCCGGCGTAGACGGCACTTTCGCCATGTAGGTTTTGCCGCTGGACTCGTTGACCAGCAACAGGTCGGTGAAGGTTCCACCCACATCGACTCCAAGACGAAACGTCATTCTCTTCCCCTTCAAACACTTCTAACCGCGCTATGGCGGCGTACAACAGCCGATCAGATGATCGACTTTTCCTTTAGTTCTTCCATTTCCTCGGCCGTCAGGCCGATCAGCTCACGGTAGACTTCATCGTTGTGCTGACCGAGCGACTTCGGACCGGTCCAGCGAATCTCGCCCTGTGTCTTCGACATCTTCGGAAAGACGTTCTGCATCTTCAGGTTGGGCCAGTTTTCGGTCGGCGTATCGACGATCGCTTCCCTCGCGTGGAAGTGCGGATCGTCCAGCATGTCCGGCGCGCGATAGATGCGGCCCGCCGGCACGCCCGCCTGCTGCATCAGCGCATCGACCTCGTCGACGGTCAGCGTCTTGGTCCACTCGTTGATGATGTCGTCGAGTGCTTTCATGTTGGCGCCACGAGCCGTGTGCGAATTGAAGCGATCGTCGGTCGCGAGCTCGGGCTGTCCCATGGTTTCGGCGAGTCGTTTGAACACCGTGTCCTGGTTGGCGGCGATCAGGAAGATGCCGTCCTTGCAGTCGTAGATATTTGACGGTGATACGCCGGGCAACGTGGCGCCTGAGCGCTCTCGGATATGTTCGCTGACCGTGTACTCGGGAATCGTCGCTTCCATGACGTTTAACACGGACTCGTAGATGGACGCGTCAATAACCTGGCCCTCGCCGGTCCTGTCACGGTGGTGCAAAGCGGCGAGAGCTGCATTGCAGGCGAACGTCGCCGCCAGCGTGTCGCCGATCGAGAGCCCGGTGCGGCTCGGCTGCCGGTCGGGCTCGCCACAGAGATAGCGCATGCCACCCATCGCCTCGCCGATGGCTGCGTAACCAGCGCGCTTGGAGTACGGCCCGGTCTGACCGTAGCCCGACACGCGAATCATGATCAGGCCGGGGTTGATTTTCGATAGCTCTTCGTAGCTGAGGCCCCAGCGTTCGAGCGTTCCGGGGCGAAAATTCTCCAGGAGCATGTCGGCCTTTTCCACCAGCTTCCTGACAAGCGCCTGCCCTTCTTCTTCGCGAAGGTTAGCGGTGACGACGCGCTTGTTGCGGGCACAGACCTGCCACCAGAGGGGGTAGTCGCCCCGTCCCCAGACACGCATCGGGTCGCCCTGATTGGGGGGCTCGACCTTGATGACGTCGGCTCCCATGTCGGCCATCAGCTGGCCGCAGAACGGCCCGGCGATGAGCTGGCCGAGCTCGACCAGCCGAACATCGGTCAGCGGCCCTTTTCGGTCGGGGGTGGATGTCATATTGCCATTGCCTTCGCTCCGGGTGCCGTAAGCCGCATACATACTGGCTTTGGGCGGCTCTTTGTTCTTTTAGTATTAACAACATAACAATATAACTATGAGCCATCAATGACGGAAACAATTTGAGACATTCTCGGCCCGCCCGGCCGAAATTGACGCCATAGCCGTGCTGCGTGATGTTGGCAGCCGGCCGTGAGCGAGTATTCGGTCACGGCACTGATGCGATAGTTAAGTAGGAGGGACACCTAGTCGGATACGATCCAGTCTCTCGAGCCTGGTTCGCGCCCAACGGCGCATTGTGGGGATGTTTGATCTACCTGGCATGGCAGGGCATTGCACCCGTTCGCGCGCGTCGTCGTCCAGGCTGAGAGGTTCGACGTTTGCGACACCGTCGTATTCAGGCTTTAGGATGGCAGTATGGCTGGCAAACTGCGTAGCTCAACCAGGAGAATTCTCGAACCGGCTATGGCGGAGCTAGGCTTCCGGATTCGCTACCCGCACTTTCAACGAACCCGGAACGGCGAACTGGAACTCGTCAGCCTGCAGCACGACAAGTGGGGCGGTGGCTTCATCCTCGAGTTTGCGAAGCATGCGGCGGGCGACCTGCAGACTGCATGGGGCGAAACGGTGCCTGAAGAGAAGATTGACGTCGCCTACACGAACCCGGCGACGCGCGCGCGGCTACTGGCGACAACCGAGCGCAACGACGATCGCCTGAATTACTTTCGCTACGATCCGAAAGCAGACGACCGGGCCTCGACCGATGCGTTGGTCGAACAGATGGTCAGACTGTTGCCGCAGGTAATTGAGTGGTTCGAGAGCGGATTGGCTGGGCCAAACGTTCGGGCTTTTTCCGACGAATCATCGGATTCCGGTTGATGCTGCCTGAAACCTGCCGGGGCAAGCCTAGTTGCAGTGCTTGTCGAGCTTCGCCTTGGTTTCGGCGATCTTCGCTTCAGTCGCCTTGTCGTCGAGGTATTCCCGCTGCCCTTCCTTTGACTGGTAGAGCTTTGGCGCGTTGACGTAGGCGTCGTAGATCTCCCTGACGCGCTTGCAATAGTGGGCCTCTGCAGCCAATTGTTCGGGGCTCTTCTCCGGCATGTCGTCCGTGGCTTCAAGCTTCGAACCGCCCTGCTCGAGATCTTCTATCCTGCCCGTCGAGTGCCAGACCAGCACGACGGCGACCGCATCTTCGTGATCCGGGGAGTCACTGTAGAAAACCCTGTCGGACTCCACCCAGGTGAAGATCGTACGATCGGATTCGACGTAGTGAACCTTGCCCTTGGCATCCGTCCACTTCCAGACATCGGCGCTCGCAAAGAGTGGAAGCAGGAGGAGGCATGTGGTGCAAACGAGAAGGCGTTTCATGGTTAGAGAGTGTGCGGTATCGACGCGAACTCGCCCATGAATGTGGTCACAGTTTCACAAAAACCTCACTTCGTTAAAGAAAGTTCCGCATCCGGTCGCAGGTTGCCAGTTATCGCTTGATGCGTCTGAAACTCCGATTCGGCGAGGCATTCCAGCCATAAAAGGGATGCTCGCGCAGGTAGCGCATGTTCCGGAATACGAACACGAGAATCGTGCCGGCAAGAAACCCGCCTGCGTGTGCCCAGAACGCCACCCCACCGCCGGTCTGACCCAGGCTGGCGAGGCCGCTGATCAGCTGCAACACGAACCAATAGGCCAGCATCAGTATCGCCGGGACGGCTACCGTCGTGACGAAGAATCCGAGAATGATCAACATGTGCACGCTGACCCTCGGGTAGAGCACGATGTAGGCACCCATGACGCCACCGATCGCGCCGGACGCCCCTACCATCGGAATCGTCGACTCCGGTCCGGACGCGATCTGTGCCGCCGCCGCGGCGAGGCCACACAGAAGATAGAACAGGACAAAACGCCCGCGACCCATCGCATCTTCAACGTTGCCGCCGAAAATCCAGAGGAACCAGAGATTGCCTATCAGGTGCAGCCAGCCGCCGTGCATGAACATGGATGACAGTACCGTGTGCCACGCCGTGGTCGTGCCGAGCACACACTCGGTGACTGCGCTGAGCTGTATCCTGACGCCGGCGTCGATATTGCCCAGGAGCTCGCCGGGAATCAGCGCGAGCTGACAGATCGACCGCGACAACTGCGGCTCGGTACCCGCGCCCTGCAGCAGCACCCAGACGGCGACGTTCAGGCCGATCAGGACGAATGTGGCGTATGGCACGCGAACGTGCGGGTTGTCATCTCGTATCGGGAACATATCGGTCCGATGAGCGGAAAGTCAGTCGATTATATGGGCAGAATCGACGAGTGCTTGGTCTCGGACAACACAATGCTCGAGTGCACCTCCTGGATCCCCTCGAGCTGAGATAGCTTCTCAAAGAAGAACTGCTCGTAGGCCTTGATGTCCTCGGTCACGACGCGCAGCAGAAAGTCGACGTTACCCAGCAGCACGTAGCAGTCGAGCACCTCGGGGTAGCGCTGCACGGCTTCCGAGAACGCCGAGAGATTGCTGCGGCCATGAGACGTCAGCTTCACGTGCGCAAAAACCATCGTATTCAGGCCGACCTTTTCGCGGTCGATCTTGGCCGCCTGGTCACGGATAACTCCTTGTTCTCGCAAGCCTGCGATGCGTCGCCAGACCGCCGACTGTGACAGGCCGATCTTCTCGCCGATCGCTGCGGCATTGATGCCCGGCTCTGTCTGCAGCAAGGCCAGGATTCGGCGGTCGGTTGCGTCAATTCGAATATTCTGCATTTTCTATGCTCAAAATACTATTTCAGCGCATTATACATGCTTCTTTCAGCAACTTAGATCCAGTTTTCGCGACAATTTGTGGCGCTCAAGGCGATATATTGTGCATACCTGACCATCGGCTTCTTTAAGGACAGTCATGAGCGTTTTCGATCACCCCGAATTTGACCACCATGAAGCCGTGCATTTCATCGAAGATGCCGCGTCCGGCTTGAACTGCATCATCGCCCTGCACTCCACCGCGCTGGGACCCGCTGCCGGCGGCTGCCGACGCTGGCAATACGCGAACAGCACCGAGGCGCTGACGGACGTCTTGCGACTTTCACGCGGCATGACCTACAAGAACGCGATAGCCGGTCTCCCGTTGGGCGGCGGCAAGGCCGTCATAATGGCAAGGGACGAAGCACCCAAGAGTCGCGAGCTGTTCCATGCCTTCGGTCGCGCGGTGCACTCGCTCGACGGCACCTACATCACGGCGGAGGACGTAGGGATAGCGGTCGGCGACATGCAGGTCGTGCGCGAGATCACACCGTACGTAACCGGGGTCAGCGAACAAAGTCGTCTCGTGGGCGGCGACCCGTCGCCGTGGACCGCACTGGGCGTTTTCAACGGCATGGCGGCTTCGGCCGAACACGTGTTTGGCACGCGAGAACTGAAAGGGCTCCGTGTGGCGATCCAGGGCGTCGGGCATGTCGGCTACCAGCTTTGCAAGCTTCTGCATGCGGCCGGCGCAGAATTGATCGTCGCCGACGTCAGTCGGGACAACCTGCGCCGGGTCACCGACGAGTTCGGGGCGACGGCGGTCGGGATCGAGTCTATTCTCGGCGTCGACTGTGACATCCTGTCGCCCTGCGCGCTCGGCAATGTCATCAACCAGCAGAGCATCCCCGGAATCAAGGCAAAGATCGTCGCCGGCGCCGCCAACAACCAACTCGGACGCGACGCTGACGGAAAGCTGCTGAGAGACGCCGGCATCCTGTTGGCCCCCGACTACGTCATCAACGCTGGCGGCATCATTGCCGTGGCCAGGGAATACGTGGGCGGCGCCACTGAGCAGGTAGTTCGCGAAGAGATCGACCAGATCGCCAAACGCCTCAGTGCTATTTATGCCAGGTCCGATGAGTCCAACGAATCAACGAATGTCGTCGCCGACCGGGTGGCAGAGTCGATCGTCAGAGAGGCGAAAAAAACAGACTCACGGCGCATTGCCTGAGCACAAGAACAGGAAGCTGATAATGGCAAGCAAGAAATCCAGACTGCATATTCCGAGACCGACCGCTCGGCCGGGCGAGAAGCCTGACTTCAGTTACCTCAATCTGAGCCCGGCCGGCAGTGTCGACAAACCGCCGGTCAATTCGAGGACGCGCGACATCGAGTACCTCAGTGAGGACCTCGTGCGCGTCCTGGACGAGGATCACAAGGCGGTGGGCCCGTGGAATCCGGCCATTGATCCGGACAAGCTGCAGGTCGCATTGCGCTGGATGTTGCTGAACCGGGTTTTCGACGATCGCATGTGGCAGATCCAGCGACAGGGCCGCATATCCTTTTATATGCAGGCGGCCGGCGAGGAAGCCGTATCGATCGCACAGGGCATGGCGCTTCGTCCCGGCGACATGTGCTTCCCGTCGTACAGGAACCAGGGGCTGTACATGCTCCGCGGCGTCAAGCTGGTCGACATGATGTGCCAGTGTCTTTCGAATACGCGGGATATGTGCAAGGGCCGTCAGCTGCCGATCATGTATCACAGCAAGAAAGCCAACATTTACTCGATATCCGGCAACCTCGGCACCCAGTATCCGAACGCCGTCGGCTGGGCCATGGCCTCGGCCATTCGCGGCGAAGATCATATCGCCGCCAGCTGGCTCGGTGATGGCAGCACGGCCGAAGCCGACTTCCACCACGCGCTGACTTTTGCTGCCGTTTACCAGGCGCCGGTCATTCTGAATGTCGTCAATAACCAGTGGGCGATCTCGACCTTCCAGGGATTTGCCGGCGGCGAGCGTCGGCCGTTTGCGGCGCGCGGTCTCGGCCTGGGCATCCCGGGCATCCGCGTCGATGGCAACGACCTGCTGGCCGTGTACGCAGTCACGTTATGGGCAGCGGACCGGGCGAGGCGCGGCGGCGGCCCGACGTTGATCGAACTCGTGACGTATCGTGGCGGCGCCCACTCTACGAGCGACGATCCGTCGAAGTATCGGCCGAAGGACGAGTGGTCGGCGTTCCCGCTGGGTGACCCGATCGAGCGGCTCAAGCAACACCTGATCACCGAAGGCCACTGGTCGGAACAGAAGCACGAGGCCTTGACGGAAGAACTGAAGACCGAGGTGCTGGCAGCGTGGAAGGAAGCACAGAAAGCGGGAACGATGACTGAGGGGCCGTTCCTCGATCCCGCAACGATGTTCGACGACGTGTTCGCGGAGATTCCGCCCAGCCTGGAATCGCAACGGCGATACATGCTCGAGATCGAGAGCGGAGAATAAGCCATGGCACAAATGAATATGATCGAAGCGATCCGCTCCGGGCTCGACGTTGTCATGGACAAGGACCCGGGCGTCGTCATTCTGGGCGAAGACGTCGGTTACTTCGGCGGCGTGTTTCGCTGCACGGACGGTCTGCAGCGCAAGTACGGTGAACATCGCGTCATCGATGCGCCGATCGCAGAGGGCGGCATCATAGGCGCCGCCATCGGGATGGGCGTCAACGGACTCCGGCCGGTCGCAGAGATCCAGTTCGCAGACTATATCTACCCGGGTTTCGACCAGGTCGTCAGCGAACTTGCCCGTTTGCGCTATCGATCTGCCGGCGAGTTTTTCTCGCCGGTCACGATCCGCACACCCTGTGGCGGCGGCATTCGGGGTGGCCAGACGCACTCACAGAGTCCGGAGGCCATCTTCGCGCACATCAGCGGTATCAAGACCGTCATGCCGTCCAACCCGTATGACGCGAAGGGCATGCTGATATCGGCGATCGAATCGGACGACCCGGTCGTGTTCTTCGAGCCCAAGCGAATCTACAACGGCCCGTTCGACGGTGACCCGGACAAACCCGCCGTGCCCTGGACCTCTCACCCCAAGGGGGAAGTACCGGAGGGCTACTACACGGTACCGCTGGGCAGTGCGGAAGTCGTTCAGTCTGGGGAAGAGCTGACCATCGTGACCTACGGAACCCTGGTTCACGTCGCGCAGGCGGCGGCGGAAGCCACCGGGGTTGACGCGGAAGTCATCGACGTTCGGTCCATCTTCCCGCTGGACACCGGGACGCTGAGCGACTCGGTCAGGAAGACTGGCCGATGTCTTGTCGCGCACGAGGCGACGCGATTCGCCGGATACGGCGCGGAACTGGCGGCAAGGATCCAGAAAGACTGCTTCTATCATCTTGAAGCACCGATAGGTCGTGTCGCAGGATGGGACACGCCCTACCCGCATGCGTTCGAATGGCAGTATTTCCCCGGCAAGAAACGCATGATGGCCGGCATCAGGAAGATGATGGAGGAAGCATGAGCGAGTACGTCTTCAAGCTGCCGGACCTCGGCGAGGGCACGGTTGAATCGGAGATCGCCGAATGGTTCATCAAGGTAGGGGACCAGGTCGAAGAGGAAACCGTCGTTGGCACGATGATGACAGACAAAGCGGCCGTCGAGCTGTCTGCACCAGTCTCCGGTAAAGTCATCAGGCTGGCGGGTGAGCCCGGCGACATCGTCGCCGTCGGGGCACCGCTCGTTGTTTTCGAAACCGCGGCCGACGCGGTACCGCAGCAAGAAAGCGCCGGGCATGCCGCGGAAGTGCCGCCCGTAGAGCCTGAGAAGCCAGCCCCTGTTCCCGAGCCTGCGCCTGTCGCAGAAGCTCAGCCACCGCAGCCGGTCGCCGAGCCGGCCTTCGACGTCAACGGGCGAACCCGCGTGATTACTTCGCCGGCCAATCGCCGGCGTGCGAAAGAACTCGGCGTCGACCTGTCCCAGGTGCCCGGCAGCGGGCCCGGCGGCCGGATCACGCGACGCGACTTCGACCAGTACCTGAAACGCCAGGCCTTCGCCGGCAGCGCACCGATCCAGCAGCACGTCGCCCCCGAGACCAGGGAAATCAAGGTCATCGGTTTGCGCCGGATGATCGCGGAGCGCATGAGCACGGCCAAGCGCGAAATACCGCACTTCTCATACGTTGAAGAGGTCGACATCACAGAGCTCGAAGCACTTCGTAAACACCTCAACGCGAATCGAAGTGAGCGACTGACCCTGCTGCCCTTCCTGGCACTGGCCCTGATTCGTGCGATCAACCAATTCCCGCAATGCAACGCGACCTACGACAGGGAGCGCAATGTCATCATTCAGCACGGTCCGGTGCACCTGGGCATAGCGACTCAGACGCCAGACGGGCTGAAGGTGCCGGTGGTCCACAATGCTGAACGGCTCGACATCAACCAGCTGTCTGCACGCATCAGGGAAGTGACGGACGCTGCCCGCAACAATACGGCAAACAAGAACATGCTCAGCGGGTCGACCATTACGATAACGAGCCTCGGCAAGCTGGGTGGCATCGTTTCGACACCAGTCATCAACATGCCGGAAGTTGGCATCATCGGCGTAAACCGTGCGGTCGAGCGTCCTATGGTCGTCAACGGACAGGTCGCCGTTCGGCTTATGATGAATCTGTCTACGTCATTCGACCATCGATTCGTCGACGGTTACGACGCTGCCGCGATGGTCCAGGAGATTCGACAGATGCTGGAACACCCGGCGACGATATTTATTCCGACGAACGGCTCTGCCTAGCGGCGTATTGGCCAAGCCTCAGCCGGCCGGATTATTCGCCTACCGCCTGGAACTGGTACATCGCTTCGACGACAGGAGTCATGGGTTCGCCCAACTGACCGAACCAGATCTGGTGCAGCCGGCGAATCCGAATGCCACGGAAGAGCTCCGCCAGCGCTCGATCCGCGACCAGGCGAAACTCGCTGTCGCCGCGACGAATCATCATGGCGTAAGGTTCGAATGACAGAGCGCCCCGACTCATCGCGTATTCTTCCTTGGCATTGTCCGCTCTGAAGACCTGCCCTATCAGCATGGCGCGATCGGACGCGTAACCGTCGACGCGACCGGCATTCAACAGCTCCATGCCCTCGTCGTGGGTGTCGATCAGTGCAAGTTTGATCGGAATCTCATTGATCTCGGCAAACCTGCGGACGACTGCTTCAGTCGTTGTGCCACGAATCGCCGCAATCGTCTTGCCGCCCGCATCGTCAAGCGTGTTGATCGGCCTGGAGATGCGAGACAGGATGGCGCTGCCGGTGATGAACGTCATCAACGTGAAGTCAACACGCTCCCGCCGCGACAAGGTTACCGTCGTCGCACCGCATTCGATGTCCACGTCACCCTTCTCGACTGCGGAGATCCGATCCTCCATCGATACCAGGGGAACGAAACTGGTCTCCAGCTTCTCGAGACCCAGGTGATCCTTGACCGTCGCCGCGATGTGCTTGCAAAGATCAACCGAGTAGCCGATGGCATCGCCTTCGAAGTCCTTGAAAGATAGCGGCGGCGCGTCTGGCACGTAGCCGATTCTGAACTCTCCCGTTTCTGCGATGCGCTCAAGCGTCGGGCTGTCGGCCATTGCGCTGGAACAGGCAACGGCGAGCGCGAGCAGAAAGGCGATTCTTCGAAGCATAAGGTTTCCCCGTTCAGGCTGTGATCGCAGTCTCGCAGAATCACGGAGATCGTGTCTACATCCGCGAGCCGCTTTGTGGCGACGCCTTTAGATCGATTGGAGATTGGCAGCGAGACGAAGGTTCTCAAGTGTTTCGTAAGCCGGTCGGTAAGCAGAGCGGGATTGGCCGGAATCGGGGCTGGGCGTGCCCCAGATACAACAAAGCAGCCTCTCGGCTGCTTGTGTTAGTGGACGCATAGGTAGTACTGCTTGGTCGCGTTTTCGTCTCTTCGAGCGATCCGGTCACCTTTCGGCTTCCTTCTCCCTCTCCGACCCGAGCACGTTCTTGGTATCGGGTTACCCTTGGCGTAACACATCGGTCTGTTCCGAGTCGACCACTGCGTTCCTTCGATTCCACCGCTCCGCTTTCGCTTCGCGCTTTCCTCGCAGGTTCCGCCGTTTGCGTCCTCCGCCCCCGACACTTGGTGAGGCTCGGACCTCATTCAGCAGGGCGGTTACAGCAAGCGGACTTGCTGCGGAGGCTCTCGCCTCAGTATCGAGAATAGCGATCTGGAGTGTGAGTGCAATGCTTTCATTTGCAATTATGAAGAGGAGATTTCGGAGGTCTTTTTGAAACCGATATTTGCGTTTTCTACTTCAAGTAAATTCGCAGACACGCCTCACGAACTCTGTGCAGTTTCTGCGCAAACTGCGTCTCATCCCATCATGAAAGCCGCCTCTCGAAGACGAGATTCGCTGTTGGAAAGGTCACCAAACCTAAGACTCGTTCTAAACGCTGCCTGACGGCAGCGGCGACTTCAACTATTCAGCCGCCGCAGGATGTAGCCGCCTGAACGCTCGTCGAGCTCCAGGTCCAGGTGCCCGCGTTTTTGAGCTTCCTCGAGCAGCTTGCTGAACGACTCGAAGCCATAAGCACTTTCGTTAAACCCAGGACGTCGCCTTTTTAGCGCCTGCTTGACCATCGAGCCCCACAGCTTCTCCTCATCGCCGCGCTCAGCCTTCAGCGCGGCGGCCGTTTCAAGCGCCAGATCGATGGCTTCCTGCGCCTCGTCGGGCTTCTGGGTCTTGGTCTGCTTGCGTTTGCGCGTCTTCGAGGACGCCTTGCTCTGCCCTCGACGCTTCTGCTCGCGAACGAGGTCGTCATAAAAGATGAACTCATCGCAATTGCTGGTTAGCAGGTCCGACGTCGAATTCCTGACGCCGACACCGATAACGGTCTTGGCGTTTTCACGAAGCTTGCTGACGAGCGGCGAGAAATCCGAATCGCCGCTGATGATCACGAATGTGTTGACGTGCGACTTCGTGTAGCACAAGTCCAGGGCATCGACGACCATGCGGATATCTGCCGAGTTCTTGCCGGATTGCCGAACATGAGGAATGTCGATCAGTTCGAACGCCGCTTCATGCATCGGTTTCTTGAACTCGCGATAGCGCTCCCAGTCACAGTACGCCTTCTTGACAACGATGCTTCCCTTAACGAGCAGCCGTTCCAGCACATGGTTGATGTCGAATTCGGCGTCCTTCGCGTCTCGTACTCCGAGAGCGATGTTTTCGAAGTCGCAGAACAACGCGAGATTGTCATCGGTTTTTGACATGTTTTCCCCTGCCGTTGTAACGGCATTGTCGGTCAATGAGACAGGCGCCGGACTGCACGCTCCGTATTCGGCTGCCGGGCATCGGCTGCTGGACGGGCGACGATTTCCGAACCCCAATCAGAACCGCGGTTTCAGCACGATAGCCCAGATAGTCGAGAGCATACTCTACGTCCGGGTCTTTTTCAGAGAACTTCAGGCAATCCGCATCCGGGCACAATAATACTTTCTTAATAAACATTAGTAATGCTAATCTTTATTAATGCTGACCCCAAGAGAAAGGCAGGTTCTCGACTGCATCCGGAACAACCCGATGGCGTCCCAGGAGGCCATTGCTTCCCGACTCGGTCTATCGCGTGCCGCCGTCGCAGTTCATATAACCAACCTGGGCGCAAAGGGGCTTATCCGAGGACGAGCGTACGTCCTCAACGAAGCGCCGTATGTCGTAGCTGTTGGCGGTGCAACCATAGACATAAGCGGTCGACCGGCTGCGCGGCTGCGAGCGGGTGACTCGAATCCGGGCACCGTCACCCTGTCTGCCGGTGGTGTTGCACGCAACGTCGCGGAGAGCACTTCGAGGCTCGGCATCAACTGCCGTCTGATTACGGTCGTCGGCGATGACAATCACGGCGACCTGATCGCAAGTACCGCACACAATGCCGGTATCGACGTGGCGGGCATCGTCAGGCTCGCCGGCCAACGCACCGCAACCTACGTCTCCATCTTCGATGAGCGGGGTGACCTGGGTGCAGGGATATCCGACATGGAGATTATGGACCAGCTGAGCGTCGAGCTCTTGCAGGAACAGGAGTCGAGCCTTCGAAATGCCAGCGCCATATTCCTCGACGCAAACTTGAGTGAAAACGCGCTTGGCTATCTGTTCGACCGGTTTTCTGACAAGACAATCATTGCTGACCCGGTTTCAGTTGCGAAGGCGCCCAGGCTTGCCGCTTTCCTCTCCCGGATAGACATACTGAAGCCGACGCTCATTGAAGCCGGCGCATTGCTCGGGAAACGCCTGCGCAGCAGGCAGCAGGCCGGCAGCGCAGCACGAGCGCTTCTGGAACGTGGCGTCGGACAGGTATTCATCTCGCTCGGCGCCCACGGCGTCTTCGCGGCCGACGGAACGACCGCGAGGCTCGTACCCGCCAGGCGCGCCGCCAGCGTAGCGTCCGTTAGCGGGGCTGGCGATGCGCTGGTAGCCGGGCTCATTCTCGGGTCTCTGAACGACACGGCTACAGCAGAAATGGCTGAGCTCGCCAACGATGTCGCGAGAATTGCACTGGAATCGTCCACCGCAACTGTGGACGCGCAAGCCCTGAAACAACTGACCGATACCTATCAACTGGAGGAGAACCGATATGCGTAGGCCGCTGCGGGTCTCGGATGAAGTGGCAATTGCGCTAAGGAATAGCGAACCGATCGTCGCCCTGGAATCGACGATCATCAGCCATGGCATGCCCTTTCCGCAGAACGTCGAGTGCGCGAGAAATGTCGAGTCGGCTGTTGAAGCTTCCGGCGCCCGTGCCGCCACAATCGCGATCGTCGACGGAGACCTGGTCGTCGGCCTGACGCCAGACGAAATGGACAAGCTCGCCGATACGTCGGCCATCAAGGCCAGTCGTCGCGACCTCGCCGCGGCGGTTGCGAGCAAGCTGACCGGGGGCACAACGGTCGCCGCGACAATGATGATCGCCCATCTCGCTGGCATCAGGATTTTTGCGACGGGCGGTATCGGTGGCGTGCACCGGGGATACGAGAACACCCTGGACGTTTCTGCAGACCTCGAGGAGCTGGCTCAGACACCGGTCGCCGTGGTCTGCGCCGGCATAAAGTCTGTCCTGGATCTGCCAAGAACGCTGGAATACCTGGAAACCAAGGGTGTCGCCGTTCTCGGATTCCGCATCGACAACCTGCCTGCTTTTTATGCGAGGGACAGCGGATTGCCGCTGGACTACCGCGTGGAAACGGCAGCTGACATCGCGGCAATGCTGATTGCCCACGATTCCATTGGGCTGAACAACGGCACGCTTATTGCGAACCCGATTCCGGCAGCGCACGCGTTGCCACGCGAGACGATGGACAGGCTAATCAACACGGCGATCAAAGAGATGGAGGCTGCAGCCATTACCGGGAAGGACGCGACGCCATTCTTGCTCCAACGAATCACCGAACTGTCCGCCGGCGACAGTCTGGCCGCGAACATGGCGCTGGTGGTAAACAATGCACGCCTTGCAGCCGAGATAGCCGTCTCCTACGCGACGTCTGGCTGATCTCGCGATCGTCTGCGGCCCAGGAGCGCTAGAAAAAAGAAGCAAGCGTAGAGCCGGCCGCCAACACAATGCTGGCGGCGGGGCTTTCGACTACTAGAGCGACTTCTCGCGAATGACGCGTACATCCTTGATGATGTGCGGGCCATCGCCACCACCTTCCACGAATCGGACGTCACCGTCGACGCCGGCCGACTGCAACAGGGAACGAATCTGCTCCTGGATAACCGGCTCGATTACACCGCGCGTCACGATGACGGCGCCTGACTCGTCCGCGTCGCCGATATGGACCTTCTTGTGGATGACGTCAACGTCGATATCCGTGTCAAAGTCTCCAACGCCGTGCAGCTTGCCCGGGTCGGGAATCTGGACGACATCGCCATCGACGTTGAGGTCAAAGCCGTCGTCAGTCCGCGTGATCAGTACGTTCTTGCCGTTACTGTCGACAATCGAGCGATTTTCACCGACCTGCATCTCGAGCAAATCGAAGTCGAGGTCGTCGCTGTCGATTCTCACCACGCCGTCGGTATCACTGCTGATCACCTTGATTTCCATCTTGCTGTGCTCGCCGGCGAACGCCGTCGCAAGGAACGGCAGAAGCAAGGTCATCCATCGGTACTTCATTGTTGTGTCTCCCCAGTGTTAGTCATCGATAACGTAGATGCCCAAACAGGGCATACCGTCGCAGGACGGCTCCAGTCCCGGCGTCGGGTCGAGTGCAGCCCCACGCTTCACGCTCTGGCCATCAGAACTACCCAATTACGGGGCGCTGCACGTGTCACCTAACAAAAACAGGGACTTATGCGCGGATTCGGCACAACACACGCGCAGAAAAGATTTTATCGAGAGCTAAATTTTCCCCACCGTCGGCCGATATCTCGGGGGACGAGCTGCGCGCCTTTACTGCCCGGGCGGCTCGTGCACTTGATAACAACGAGACACTAAAGCCTCTACTATGAAGTCCCTCTATCACAGTCAAATCGAACGCGGCTTTAAAGCACTCCGGTTCGAACCCACGCTCGAAAAAGAATACCTGGAAGACGTTGGCTGCGCCGGCCTGTCCCAGCTGCGGCTCGCGCTGATGATCGGCTCGCTATACCAGCTGTCCTTCCCGACCATGGACTACTTCTTTGACGGTCCGGGATTCAGCGATCCCAGCATCCCGATGCGTACAGCGATAACGCAGCCGCTGATCATCCTGATGTTCGCGTTTACCTACATGGCACGTTTCCGAAGCCTGTTGACCTACGCGGGTGTCGCCGTCGGCATGAGTATCGGTATGACGACCCTGTTCATGGAATCGGCCGGCGGCGCGTTCGGCAACGCGTCGGACCTGACGGGCTATCTGTTGAGCACCTTCTACATTTACTTCTACCTGGGCTTGAGGTTCTGGCCGGCCGTCGCCACCTCGGTCGCATTGTATGCAATGTTCATCACCGTAGGTGTCGTTGGCCCTATGCCCGGTAATACGCTGGTCTTCAGTGGCGTCATGCTCACCTTCGCGAATGTCATAGGCACCACGGGCCTCTACAACCTCGAATACAGCAAACGACTGAGCTTCCTCGAAGAAGGGGAGCTTCGATTCATGGCGGATCAGGACGCGTTGACGAAGATCGCCAACCGCGGCGCCTTCGACAAGCACTTCGACCGGACCTGGCGGCACTGCCAGCGTGAGCAGATTCCCATCGCTCTCGCACTCGTAGACATCGATCATTTCAAGCAATACAACGACCACTACGGACACCAGGCTGGCGACGACTGCCTGATCAACATTGCCCCGATCATCGAGACGGCGGCCAAGCGACCACTGGATCTCGCGGCGCGCTACGGCGGCGAAGAGTTCGTTGTCCTGCTGCCCGGCTGCAACACGGGACAGGCGGCACGAATTATCGAGGACGTGCGCAAGGAAGTCGTCAAGAACATGTTCGAGCACGTCGCGTCACCGACATCGAAGATGGTGACCATCAGCGCTGGCGTATCGAGTATCGTTCCGCCCGGCGACGGCCCGGAGGAACTGCTGCGAGTCGCCGACGAAGCTCTCTACAAAGCGAAGTCCGAGGGCCGCAATCGCGTCGGCACCTCAGAAGAGAGCATAGGCGACACGCAGTTGGCGCAAGTCATCGAGCTGTCGCTGCAACGCGACCAGAACGCCTAGGCAGGGCCGCCTCGCCGTGAGATCAGGCTATTCTTCCGGTGCGCTGAATGCCTTCGAGAAGAACAGGCTGTTCAGGAACAGCTTGTTGGTCCCATACCAGTAGCCTCGGAAGTTTGTATTGTCGGCAAACAGGATGATCGATCCGCTCTCATAGCGCTCGGCGATCAGCGCGGGCGTAGATGCTATGGCTTGCCGGTTTTCTTCCGACGCGTAACCTGACAATAGCGGTTGCTCAGCGTACTGAATGACAACGGCGTAAGGGTTATCTGTCGGCTCCAGCACTTCCTTGTGGTTTTTGTGCAGCGCAATATCCCGGCGAGAGATACCGAAGCCCAAAGGATGCGATGTGTCCAGGTCTGCGCGGAAAATCGCGCCGCCGAGGACATCGACGGCCTCGCGATCATCCTTGCTGGCATAGTCGAACCGGCCTACCGGCTCCTCATCCTCAGCGTCTTCAGTCATCTCGTCTTCAACCGTCGCATCCATATCCGGTGCCAACACACCGTCTGGCTCGGGGACATAGTCAAGTGTTACGCCTCGAAGCCAGGTGATTGCTTCACTGAACGCGACGAGCGTACCACCTTCGCTAATCCACTGGCGCAGGCGATCCGAGACCAGGGGATCCAGCGCCGAATAGTCTCCCGAAGGCATCACGATATGCGTGTAGCGAGACCAGTCGATGTCCGCGAGCTTATCAACGTCTCTCATGGTCAGAGGAATATCCATGCGATAGTCCAGCAGGTGCCAGATTTCGCCGGCGTCGTACAGATCGACGGCCTCTCCAATGGCCATCAGGACCTCGGGTTTCCTGAGCGGATGGAAAGACGGACCACCTACATTGACGCCGCGGGTTCCATTCACACTTCGACCTGACGTCAGCGCGTGGACGCGCTGGCCTTCGATTCCGGCGACATCCTGCATCAGTGCGAGAATCTCCTCGCGCGACACCGTCTGGCGGTCCAGTGGAACGAAGATGCTGCCGCGCGGCAGGGACCGTGGCCCCTCCGTCGTCTCGACCTGGAACGGCTCGGTTGCGACCCGGGCCAGCAGACCCTCCTCGAGCAGACGATACAGAGCACGCGGCGCAAGGTACGGTGCCCACTCGAGAACGTAGCCGAAACTCGACTGCGGTACGGCGCCGGTGGCCGTTTCGAATGCATATTCCCCGCCTGCCAGACCGCGCAGTTCGCGTCTCGATAGCTCGGCATAGTCGAGGCCAAAGGCTGGCGGCAGCGTCCACGTGGATACATCGTAAAACGTCGCGTCTTCAAAGGTATCCACCGTTTCGAAGATGCTGCGAATCAGCGTGTATTGCGGCTGTGCCGTTGGAACGACCATCGAATGAGCTTGCTCAAAGACAATGCCGTCCCTTTCGAAGTCGCGAGTCAGAGCAAACGCGTCGATACGATGCGTTTCGAGCAACTCGATGAATGCTCTGAGCCGGGCCGAGTCGCCGTTTGCCGAGAACACCCATGCCTGGGTCGGACTCTTTTCCGCAGCATCTACGGCGTCTGAATAGAAGCGCTTCTGGTAGCGAAGATAGTCCAGACGCTGACTGGCGCCGGCACGGATACTCGCGATACTGGTTCGGAACTGCTTACGGATGTTCTCCCGGTACGTGCGCAGGCCGTTCGGTGTTTCGATCTCCCGCCCAAGCGCCGCGGCTGCCTCGTAGAGAATGCCGACACCGCCGTTCAGGAGAGGAAAGGTCGAACCCTTGCCAACGTAGTAGTTGTCAAATCGCTCACCCTGAAAATACAGGCGCCCTTCCCTGTCGAGCACCTCTTCGGAGAACGCCGCGGTTCTTGCCATCAGCACTTCCGCCGCCTCGGGAGCCAGCGGGTTGGTCCTGGTCCTGACCCCAGGATGGAAATAATAGGTCTGCGCGCCTCCCATCTCGTGGTAGTCGACGGTCAGGTTGGGGCGCCACTGATGCCACTTCTTCATCCAGGCCTTGGGCTCCGGTTGTGTCACGAGCAGCCACTGGCGATTCAGGTCGAACCAGTAGTGGTTCGTGCGTGCAAAACGCCAGCTTGACTGGTGCTCCATGTGATCGGGATTGCTGACACGACGCTTGCCACCGTAAGCATCGACCCAGGCGATTCGTTTCGAATGGCCGTCGGGATTGAAGATCGCCGTAACGAGAATGACGCTGTCATCGAGGATCGCCTCAATCTCTTCGCCTTCAGCCGCCGCGAGGTAATAGACAAACGGTAACGCCGCGTCCATTCCGCTCGCCTCAGCACCGTGCACACCATAGTTGAGCCAGGTCACTATCGGCATGTCGTCTTCGACAGACTGCCCGCTGTCCGGCTCTGTGAGTGCCACGTGCCGTTGGCGAATCTGTTCCAGGTTGTTCCTATTGGATTCCGACGTCGCGACGACGAAGAGAATGGGGCGGCGCTCATGTGAATAACCAATCGTCTCGACACGGAGCCGGTCACTCATGCTCGCTACTAACCTGATGTACTCGACGAGCTGATGATGCCGCACGGGCTCGGTACCCAGCTCGAAACCGAGGAACTCGGCTGGCGTCGGGATGCCTTCCACGTAGCTGACATCGTCAGGGAACATCTGTGCATCGAATTCGCGTACGTCAACATCGGCGAACGCAACGCTCGAGAACAGCAATAACATCAGGTATCTCATAGGGACATATCCGGGACGCAAGAGCGCTAGTCTATCTGAAGATCGCAGCTCACTGGCGCGATAGATACGATCCGCTACCGGCCGGGCACTGACCGAATCGATGTACCGGCAAGCAGTGCTCCGGGTGATACCATCGACGGGAGGCCGCGCTCGTTGCAGACCGCGGGTTACCGTCGATACTGATCAGCACCCAGGCAGTCAGGGAGCACATCTTGAACATACCGAGGCACATCTTTCACTTTCTTATTCTCTTCTCAGCATTGGGGCATGCGGGCGAACCGGCAAAGCTACAGCCAGACTCGAAGGTGAGGTCCGAGCTGACAGCGCTGGTTGAAGACTGGATTGACGCCGAGGTAAACGATGACCGGGCAACGCTGGAGAGAATCCTGCATGACGACTTCCTGTCCACGTTTGCGTCCGGCGTCACAATGGGCAAGGCCGCGTATATCGACTTCATCGTCGCGCTCGACATTGCCCCTTTCAGTGTCGTCAATGAAGACATTCGATTACACGGCGATACAGCCGTTGTCATCGATGTATCTGAAGATGGCGGAACAAAGTTCACGTGGATCGCCATCAAACGGGCGGATCAGTGGACGGTCATCGCGCAGACATTCTCCAGGATCGAATAGCACACTCCTCTTCACTCCCGACGTCGGTATGGATGGCATCGGCTTTTAGAATCTGTGACGGCCTCCCGTCCTGGTTGCCCATCGACTGCTAGAGTCACAATCCAGAGAATCTGCGGCGCCAGGCGATGAGCGACGGGCGGTTCGATTCCTGCTGGCGACTCCGATGAACAGAACGACGAACATTCGAATGACAGTCTCCGCCAGTGCTGCAGCCTCGATGCTGCTGGCGCTATTCGGCTGTGCGACCGACGTGTCCATCTATGAGCCGCCGACAGAAGAGCCGACATCCGTCATTACTTTCGTCAACAGCTCGGAACAACAACGGGGCACGTTCATCGCATTCCAGGACGCAACCGCCTGTACCGGACGACAGTACATTCGATTCGACGAGGACAAGACGATTCCGGCGGGCAATTCACGCTCGACACGTGTGGCGGCCGGTAGCGACTTCGCGTTTCTCGCGTCGCTGGATACCGTCGAGAGCGAGAACTACGCGATCGAGCTGGGGGTCACTGGCAGCGGTCCGGAACCGGTCCTGTCCAAGCGATTCGCCGCAATCGGCTGCAACTCGCTTGTGTCCTTCCCTGTCGAGCCGGACAAGGACTACTACATTGTCCTGTCGGGCCCCGAATCGGCCGGATCCTGCTCGGTTTCAGTGTCGGAGATATACAGCGGGGGGATGATCCTGCCGGTCAAGGCAAAGAAGCGCACCAGCAGGGAAACCTGGGGCCAGCCGAAGTCCTATTGCGAGCCGCTGCTCGAGCCGAAGGCGTTCTGAGAAAGCCTTGACTGAAGGAAAACCCTTCGTCAGTCCGCTTCCGATACTGCCCGGCAGTCAGTTTCAGATAGACTGATGCTGACTGGCCGCGTTGACTCGTTCGTATGAGAAGGCAACGGAAAGTGGCGGCGCAGCAGTGTTGAGCCAAGGGCGATGAAGGACAAGGAAAAGCAAGAAAACTACGCGCTGGCTGAGAAGCTCCTGTCGGAACAGAACTTCGCGGCAGCCATCATCGCCGGCGCGACTGCGGCGTTGCTCGCCGCGCTCGGCTACGGCATCACAGTCAGCGTGTGGCCCGTTTTCTACGGATTTGCGGCAGCCGGCGTCGGCCTGATCGTCGGCCTGGCAATGGGCTTTCTTGGACGCGGCATTGAGGCGAAATTCACCGTACTGGCTGTCACTTATACGGTTATTGGCTGCGTACTTGGCAATGTGTTCATGCAAGTGCTTAACGTCGCCCGGGCAACGAGAACGTCACCGCTGGACGTCCTGCAAGCACAGCCCCCGTCTATCCTCGCCGAATGGCTGGTGTCGGGCCTGTCCCTGGTGCATGCCATCTACTGGCTGGTTGCGGTCGTCTGCGCCGGTTTTCTCGCGAAGAGACCATTGTCTCGTGCGGACAGACTGGCGCTCGGCCTCTACCAGGTCAGGGACTGACCGCGCACGACGATGAGGTCAGACTGCTAGGCAAATCGCTGAATCGCGACAGATGACCAGACCACGACAACAATCAGCAACGCAATGCTGACAGCGGCGGAACCCATGTCCTTGGCGCGGCCCGACAGCTCATGTCGTTCGCTGCCCTGCCGGTCGAT
Organism: Woeseiaceae bacterium; assembly: GCA_030065915.1. Classification (GTDB taxonomy): domain Bacteria; phylum Pseudomonadota; class Gammaproteobacteria; order Steroidobacterales; family Woeseiaceae; genus UBA1847. The sequence goes on along the minus strand of JASJCQ010000020.1, from coordinate 96,701 downwards.
GGCTGCCTCGATGGCTGAATTCAACAGCTCGACAAGCAGGACGAGCAGGCAGACAGCGATCAGCAAAGCCTGCTCGACCAGCGTGCGTCCAAGCCAGATAGCCAGCGGGATCATGACGACGAGCAGGGTAACCTCCTGCCGAAAGGCCGACTCGTGTTGCCAGGCCTGCTTCAGGCCCTGCCCCGAAAATTTCGCAGCACGGAACGCACGCATCAGTCCCGTGTTTCCTGGTTTACTCATGAGACTTCTGGCCTGAATCTGATCTTCTGGATGTCATCGCACCTGAACGCCTTCTATAGGGTTGGCCCCGGTTCGGCTGGTGGCTGGTCCTTCGGCTCGCGCGTTGCCCAGTACTCATCCAGCTTCATCTCTGCGTCATCGCCGAAGAACACTCTGCAGGCCTTCAATAATCCCGGGGATTCACGCAGAGATTCCTCGCGCACGACCTGGCTGATCTTCGAACGACGACGCAGGAAGTCCTCCAGCCGCGTGATCATTTCACGCCTGCCGGTGTGTTCGATCTCGCACCTCAGGTACTCGGCCGTCTTCAGCATGCGTTTGGCGTTGTCCGGATTCGCACGTATGGATTCCAGCATCTCGAAGGCATCGGCGCCGTATCGTCGCCAGAATCGCTCAGACAGGACTTCGCTGGAGTCGGCATCCGTCATGTCATCCAGGCCCATCAGCTGAGCCTGGTGCATGAATTCCTCCCGCGTCGCCTCGTCGGGCTCGCCGTACCACTTGCGACCGGCGAAGGGCCGCTTCAGGCCCAGTGATTCGACGATATCGGCGACCTCATCGCCGACGTTGATGCAGTCGGTGAGTTTGCCGCCGAAAATGCTGATGTGGCGCGCGGCTTCGTCGACATCGATTGCATGCTTGCGGGACAGCGAAATCCAGTCGCTGTCGCTGTGCCCTGTGACTGCCAGGGGCCGGACGCCGCAACGCTCGGCAATGATATCTGCCCTCGTCAGAGGCGTCGTTAGAGCCAGCAATTCATTGGCGTTCGCGAGCACGAAGTCCCGGTCCTCGTCCGTCACGCCGGTCTCGGGGTCATCGACGCGCGTGTCCGTCGTTCCAATGCAGGTTTTCGGCCCCATCGGCAAAATGAAGAACAGCCGACCGTCACTTGCGAAGAACGTCAGTATTCGCTTGCGTTCCATGACGCGATCGACCACGAGATGAATGCCCTTCGAGAACAGGTGCCGGTGCGTCGTTTCCTGTCCGGTCAATGCATTGTGCTCGTCGACATACGGGCCACAGGCATTGACCAGCACGCGCGCCCGGATGTCGAACTCCAGGCCTGAAAGCTCTTCGCGAGCGGCGACTATCCAGTCATCGCCCTCTCGCCGCGCGCCGGTTGAACATACATAATTCACCGCCGCTGCGCCGTAATCGAGCGCCTTGCGGACAAATCCCCAGACGAAACGAGCGTCGTTGTCGTGAAGGTAGCAGTCGGAGTATTCGATGCCGGCAACAGCATCGCGGGTCTCGATAAGTGGTTCACGCTCCTTCAGCTTTTGCGGTGAGAAAAACTTCGGAGCGCGGGTCGCGAATCGTCCGATCAACCAATACACCAGCGTCCCAAGGTAGACGAAAAACGACGGCAGACGGAAGTCCTTCTCGACGGTCGTCAGGAATCGGATCTCCTTTACGGTCGACGGGTAGCTGCGGCTTAGCAGGTTACGGCTCTTGCACAGCTTCCAGACCAGTCCGAACTCGCCGGTTTCCATGTACTTGATGCCGCCCCAGGCCAGGTTGGATGACTGCGAACTCGTGAAGCCACCGAAGTCGCCCTTGTCGATCAGCGCCACTTTCAGCCCCTGTCCGGCAAGCGCGGCCGCTGAGACCGCGCCATTGATGCCCGCCCCGATGACGCACACATCGAACGACTGTTCTTTCAGTCGAGTGATATTGGTGTTTCTTAATCGCGACGACATCAGCTTGCGGCTACGTCACATCGAGGAACGGGCGTGGCGCATCGTCGTGCCTCAAGCTGAATTGATCGTCTGTTGGACAAGGTCGACGAGCCTGTCTGTATCGCAGGGCTTTTCGAGACAGGCCCTGATCGGTGCGTTTACGAGCTGGGATCGAACGGTCGCCTCGTCGTCAACACTCAATACGATGATTCGCGCGTCCGGCAGGATACCGAGGGTCTTGTCGATCGTCTCCGGTCCCGACATTCCGGGCATCGACATATCCTGGACGATGCAGCCGATATCTTCGCCGTGTTCGGTGACGATCTCCAGCGCCGCCGGTCCCGAATCGGCGGCAAGAACTTCGAGACCCGCGCCTTCGAGAACATCGACAAGCAAGCTGCGAACCAGCTCATGGTCGTCGACAACCAGAACTCTCCCCCCCGATCCAGGTGCCACAGTCGCACGCTCCAGATTATCAATGACCGCCCGCGGAAATGGCCTCGGACTTGGGTGCAGTGTGGCACAGGCTTGCCCCGCGATAAAGACTCGTTCCATGGCACTCCTGTTTCGACGGCTTCGATGCAGACGGACTGCCTCTGGATTATGATCGTCTGTCACGCAGTCAGTGTCTGGCAGGACTCCGCTGTGACTCTCTAATTGAACCGGGACAGGTGTATGAAGCCGCAGAAACTTCGTTGGGGAATAGTCGGGACCGGGTCGATCGCCAACGCGATGGCGAACCGCCTGGCCGACGCCAGTGCTGCTGACCTGTGTGCCGTCTGCAGCCGAACGATGGCATCGGCCAACACCTTCGGCGACTCGCATTCTGTGCCGCTGCGTTTTGACGATTGGCGCAGGATGATTGAGAGCCCGGACATCGACGCGGTCTACGTGGCGACGCCGACCGGCGTCCGCGAGGAGATTTGCGTTGCCGCAGCCCACGCCTGCAAGCAAGTGATCGGCGAGAAGCCCTTCGCGAACCTCGCTTCGTTGCAGAGAATTACGGCGGCCTGCCGGGGCAACGACGTTGTTTTTATGGACGCGACTCACTTCGTGCATCACCCAAGGACCGACGAATTAAGGCAACTGTCGACGCTCGGCTGGGTGTGGTCGGTCGACTCCGGGTTTCACGCCAATCTTCAGAATCGCGACGACATCCGCTACAACCCCGCCCTCGAGCCCTACGGTGCTGTCGGCGACACCGGCTGGTACAACATGCGTGCTGCCGTTGAATTTCTGTCTCCGGACATCACGCTGGTCTCCGCCAGCACTGCGATCCGGCGCGACGCTGAAACGGGCGCCGCCATCAGCGGTAGCGGCCTGCTTCGCTTCGACGACGGGTCGACCAGCACATGGAACTGCGGTTTCGACTCCGGCGCCGTCGTCATGGATCTGCGGATATCGGGCACAGAGGCCTGTGTCAATGTCGACGATTTCATCGGCCACAAGCCAGACTTCTCCGCGGACTATCTTTTCCGCAGGGGCGGCTGGGGGCCGGATGGGACTAACGAGACTCGCAGTGTTTCTTCCTCGGCAGCAGCAGCGACGCAGATGTTCGATGATGTGGCATCCCTGGTGGGCGATGCGGACGGTATCGCCGCCAGTATCCGGGCGAGCGAACGGACGCAGGCGCTGCTGGATGCCGCGTGGGAAGCCGGGCTGGAATCGGAAGCGAATTGAAACTAATGGTTTGGCTCCGGATCAAATCCAATCAGACACGACTTGCGCAGAAACGCAGGGGGGATTGTAGAGATGTCGACTTCAAGTAGCGACTGGCTGATGCTGGTTGTCATCGTCGCGATCATCGGTGGCGCCGGCTACTGGATATTGAATCGCGAGCAATCCGTCGAACCGCTACCCGTCTCCGAGCCCACCGTGCCGGAGGAGACAGCCGCGGAGCCGAGTGAACCGAGGTTCGCGGTACCCAAGTCCAGGTCGCAGGCGCCTGCAGACCTCGTCGATCTTCCGCCACTCAACGATAGCGACGCCTACTTCAATCTCACGCTGAAAGATCTCTTCGGTGCTTCGCTCGACGTCATGCTCGTTGAGAGCGGCGGCATCGAACGCTTCGTGACAACGGTCGACAACCTCCCGAGGTCGACGCTGTCGGAACGCCTCAGGCCCGTGGCAGCCGTCGGCAGTACGCTGGTCGTCGAGCAAGCCGGTGACAAGCTCTTCGAGCTATCGTCCGCGAACTATCAGCGCTACGAAGACTATGTTCGGCTGTTCGAGCAGGCCGATATGGACACAATGATCGCAAGCTATCGGCGCTTTTACCCGCTGCTGCAGCAAGCCTATGAGGCGCTCGGCTATCCCGACGGCTATTTCAACGACCGGCTGGTCGAGGTCATCGACCACCTGCTCGAGACACCGCAGGTCGCGGGGCCCGTGCTGCTGCGCCGGCCGCACGTACTCTACGAATACGCGGACCCGCAACTTGAAGACCTGTCCAGCGGCCAGAAAATACTGGTCCGAATCGGGCCAGATGCCATGACTCGTGTGAAAGCCAGGCTTTCCGAGCTCAGGCTACGGCTGACAAGCCTGCCTCAAGACTCCTGAGCGTCTTCCTTCGACGCGTGCCAGGACGCGAGAACTTCCTTCTCCCTGTCAGGCGCGATGCCGGCCCGCAGCGTTGCCTGCCGGTCCTCGGGCAGTGAACGGAACCACGCGAGCGTATCCCGGATCGTCGTCTCTACCGGTCGAATCGTCAGCCCGGCCTTCAGCGCCTTCGCGGGCGACCAGGTCAGCGATCCGGTCATCGGACTGTCGGAATCCGCCCACATCGGGATGTTCTGCCAGGCCAGCAGACCCTCCGCCGTCAGGAACTCAGCCGGCACCCAGGTCAGCTCGGTTCCCTTGTCCGTGACAGCCACACAGGCCTTGAGAAAATCGCCCATAGGCATCGGCTCTCGCACGAGGTTGAAGCTGTCGAGTCGATTCTGCTCCAGGCAATGCACCATGAACTCCGCAAGATCGCGTACGTCGATGTACTGCGTCAGGTCGGCACGTTTGCCAGGCGCCAGCATTTCTCCACCGAGGTCGGCCCGGTTCGGCCAATAGGTGAAGCGATCGGTGCGATCGCGCGGGCCGACGATCAGTCCGGGCCGGATCTGCGTGACGCGTTCCGGCATGGCTGCTTCGGCGGCTCGCTCACAGTAAGCCTTAAGCGCGCAGTAATGCGTGGACACGTCCTCCGTGGTCGGGTCTTCAAGCGTCGCTCCGGCGATGGCTTCCGTTCGAAGCTGCGGACCTTCGAGCCAACCGTCGTACTGACAAATCGTCGAGACAAACAGGTACTGGTCAGCGCTGTCGGCCATCAGTTTCGCTGACGCACCGACGATACGCGGCACGTATCCGGATGTGTCGACAACGGCGTCCCACTTGCGGCCCTTCAGGTTGCTCAGACCCTGGTCCACGTCGGGGTCGCGATTGCCGATGATCTTCTCCAGCTCCGGGAACAGATCGTTGTTGGTCCTGCCGCGGTTAAACAATGTGACGTCGTGCCCGCGGTCGATCGCGTATTGGACCGTGTGCGGACCGAGGAAACCGGTGCCGCCCAGGAATAGAATCTTCAGGCTTTTGCTCGGTTCGGACTTCGCGAACGAACCGGTTGCAGCGAGGCCCAACGCGGCGCCGGAACCCGCGAGGAATGTTCTTCTGTTCGTCATTATCTCCCCCTGTGGAACGAATCAGATCAATGCAGACGCTAGCAGGTGAGAAAAGTTCCAATGCATATCCTGCCAGGAGCGGCCGCGGCGGTTTGGCACGATTCTATGCTGGTAGGAGCTACCGGTCGATCAGGCGTCAGGCCGGCTGGCAAGAGGGACAATAAAAGAGTTTACGACTGCCTACGTCGGTCCGCTCGATGCGTGTCGAGCATGTATGACAGTTTTCACCGCCCCTGCTGAATACGTAGTGACGGTACTGACCGTAGCGAAGACCCCTCGCCTTCTGCTGCTGCGCGATTTTCGCCGTGACGGTAATGCCCTTCGTCCGATAGGAACGGCGACTGATCTTCAGCGTCTCGCGTGCGAGTCTCTGCAACGTTGCCCGGTCGACGTCTTTCGGGCGGTTGGTTGGGAACACACCGCCCGCCCAGAGGATCTCGGACCTGAGGTAGTTGCCAATACCGGCAAGAAAGTGCTGGTCGAGGTACAGGCTGCCGAAGGCACGCCCGGAGAAGCGTTTCGATTCGAGCCGCTTGACGATGTCGACCGGCTTCAGCTCAGGGTCAAGCACGTCGGGTCCGACAGCCTTCAGGAACGGGTGTTCTTCAAGCCGGTCTTCTTCCAGTATGTCGATGTCTGTCGCGCTGTAGAGCCTGGCCGTGTGCGTGTCGGTATCGAACGCAACGCGGAGACTTCGGGTTGTCCTGGGCAGGCGCGGCAACTTCGACGTATACCATCGGCCGTAGAGCTGGTTGTGGCTGTACATGACCAGTCCATTGTCGAAACGGGTCAACATGGCCTTGCCGCGCGTATCGATGGCGGTGATCGTGCGGCCGCGCAGGACATCTTCGTATTCCTGCATTAATGGCAGCGTCAGAGTCACGTTTGCGAGTTTCTTTCCGACGAGAACGCGGGCGATCTTGTCGGCCGCGAGCCGGATCTCAGGCCCCTCGGGCATGGCGCTCTCCTCGGCAGCGCTTGGAGCAGTAACGCACGGCGTCCCAGTCCCTTTCCCATTTCTTACGCCACGTGAACGGGCGCAGGCAGGTTGGGCAGGTCTTGGTCGGCAGGTTCAGCTTCTTGTGCATCGTGATGGGTCGAACGGCGGAGTCGCTAGTTTGGCCGCTGCGCGGCGGCCGCGCTAGGATGCGTCTGTAACAAGTCGTTTCGGAAAAAATCAGTGACCAGGATTGCCGTGATAGGTGCAGGACTCGCGGGACTCGTGTTTGCTCGGGAAGTGTCCGCGCAGAATGACGTCGTTCTGTTCGATAAATCCCGCGGCGTCGGAGGCCGAATGGCGACGCGTTACGCCGATCCCTACCGCTTCGATCATGGCGCCCAATTCTTCACCGCGCGCTCGGCGACATTTCGCAAATTCCTCGAGCCGCTCATCGGGGCCGGTGTCGTCGCGCCATGGCATGCCCGGTTCGCGGAGCTCACCGGCGACACGATCACATCCGAACGATCCTGGGACGATGACCACCCGCATTACGTCGGTGCGCCAGCCATGAACGCATTGCCGAAGGCGTTGGCTGAAGGGCTGGATACCCGGCTCGGCTTGAGGATCGAGCGGGCGAACCTCGAGAAAGGCCTCTGGACACTGTTTGCTGACGACGGCTCGGAATTCGGCGGTTTCGACTGGCTGGTCTGCACGCAGCCCTCGCCGCAGATCACGCCGGTCATCGGTGCGGATAGCGCGCTTGGTGCGCTGGCGGATTCTGTCGAGATGAAAGCCTGCTATGCGTTGATGCTCGGTTTCGATCAGCCCGTGGCGACGCCGTTCGACGCGGCGCGTGTCCTACAAGCCGACATCAGCTGGATCTCCGTCAACAGCTCCAAGCCGGGGCGATCGGGCGACTTCACTCTCGTCGTGCACGCGACCAATGCATGGGCCGATGCCAATATCGAGCTCGACCTGGCGGAGGTCAGTGCGCACATGCTTGAGCAACTCGAGTCGGTCTCTGGCATCGACGGCCGCAGGGCGAGTGAAAGGCAGATCCACCGCTGGCGCTATGCGAACACCGACAAACAAAACGGGCCGGCATGCTTCGTGGACCGGGAATCGAAAATTGCAGCCTGCGGAGACTGGTTCATCAGGGGACGTATCGAGGCCGCCTTCAGGAGCGCGGCCGCGCTGGCAGAGGAATTTCGAGCCATCCTCTAGGCACTGGTTCCATCCCGCATTTTTGACTTGATCGCGCTAATCGGTATGTTAGCGCGTCCTGACGGGCATCGCCGGTGGGCGACGAGGAGCTAGAGTAAATGGAGATATTGAGCGAGTTGATCCTGTCGGGCCGGATCATCGATATCGTCATCGGCGTCCTGATTGTCGAGCTTCTTTTGGTCTCGATCCTCTATCGGACACAGGGTAAGGGCATTCCCCCCTACCCTTTGCTGGTCAACATCGGTGCGGGTGGCAGCCTCGCGCTCGCCATCAAGGCGGCCGTCACGGACGCCGGCTGGCAGTGGATAGCGCTGTGGCTCGTTACGTCGCTCGTGTTTCATGTGCTTGATATAAGCGCACGCTGGCAGCGAGGGACCTAGCCGACTCGTCGTCACGGAAGACTCATGGACTTTACGCTTTACTGGTTTATGTTCCCGGTGGCCATCTGTGTGGCTACCTGCGCAATGCTCAGCGGCATTGGCGGAGCGGCGCTGTTCACGCCGATCTTCGTCCTGATCTTCCCGCTGCTGGGCGAGGAATATGTGCTCTCCTCAACCGTCGCCGCGATCGCAGCCGCGTTAATTACACAAACCTTCGGCTTCCTGTCCGGATTCATCGGCTACCAGCGTCGCAGACTCATCGACTACGGGCTTGCGTCACGCCTGCTGATTATCGCGGTGCCGGTCGCCATTGCCGGAGCCATGTTGGCTAATGCGATGCCGGATCACCTGCTGCTTGCCGGGTACGCCCTGCTCGTGCTGCTGCTCGCGGTTGGCTTGTTCCAGCAGACCCGGACTCGCGTGCCGGTGCGTGACGACGTCCCGCAGGAGCTCAGGCTGGTTATCGACAGCGCCGGCAACCGGCATGAATTTCTTCACGACGGACTGCACATCAAGGACAAGCTGTTGACTGGCGTCGGCGCTTTCATGACCGGGCTCGTGTCCGTAGGCATCGGCGAAGTTACGATCTCACAGCTGACGCGTCGGGGTGTACCGATTGCTGTCGCCGCCGCGACGTCGGTCCTGGTCGTTATCCTGACCGTAGCGACGGCGTCGTCGGCGCTTGCGGTGGAGCTCATTAGGGACGGAGGCTGGGCAGCAGTACCCTGGCACCTGCTGGTCTGGGACATTCCAGGCGTGTTGATCGGGGGACAGATCGGCCCGCGCCTGCAGGGCCGGTTCAACCAGCGAACGCTGCAGAAAGCGATCGCCGTCATGTTCGTTGTAATTGGTATCGCAATGGCGACCGTTGCCTGGCAGCGCGGGGGCTTGCACTAACGTTCCATCAGGTACCCTGGCGCGCCTCCAGCCGGCGACGCTGCATCGTTATCTTCGCCTGGTGATACAGCAGGTACGTGACCCCCAGAATCGTCGGCATCGACCAAAGCACAGGGCTTAACGCATATTCCGGCAACAGGTTCACGGCGCCAAACGCGAGGAAGGCCGTGTAGACCGAAATCGCGGCGCCCACGAGACCCCGTGAGTGTTGAATCAACCACTCATTCATCGGCGGTGACTGGCGGAAGATGAAGTGTGTATTCAGAACCGCCGCGGCAAGACCGATCGTTGAAATCCCGATCATGAGGCCGTTCTTCAGCAGGATCCCCTGGTACGCGCAATTCGCTGCCGTCAGGAAGGTCAGAAACTGCAGCGTCAGATTGACCGGATTCCGGTTGCGTTCATGCGACTGGCGATTACGAATACAGAGCAACCCATACCAGGCCAGCATGATGGTCATTGTGGCGAGATACAGCATCATCCATCCGAAGATGCCCCTAATCAGTGGTTCGTCGTCGGAAAAAAGATGTGTCTCGAGTGGCGAGTGCAGTGTGCACAGGCTGATGCCGATCGCGATCGTTCCGGTCGTCAGCATGCTGTAGGCGAAGACCTTGCCCCACAGTTTGTGCAGGCGGCTGCCCTTTCGACCCACTATCGGAATCCACACACATAACAGGCCGACGGTGCCTGTAATAATGTGGGCCACGATGAGCGACTCGAATAGATGGACAACCAAAACCTGCTCCTGTCCAGACTGTCTAGCAGTGCTGCAATTCTATAGTATTGAGCACTGAATCGCGCGTTGAGGGAACACCGGGCAAATGGGTAATCGGGCAAAGGCTATCGTCATCGGTAGCGGGTTCGGCGGACTGGCCGCAGCGGTCAGGCTGAGCGCCAGGGGTTATGACGTCACCGTCGTCGAAAAGCTCGATGGTCCAGGAGGACGCGCCTTCGTTTATCGACAGGACGGATTCGTTTTCGACGCGGGCCCGACGATCATCACCGCACCCTTCCTGCTTGAGGAGCTATGGGCCCTGTGCGGCAAGCAGATGTCCGACGACATCGATCTCCGAGAATTGTCGCCCTACTACACGATTCGCTTCGACGACGGCAGCCATTTCGATTACAGCGGCGACCCGGAGGCGATGAAACGCGAGATTGCACGTTTCAATCCCGACGACGTCGCTGGCTACGAACAATTCCTCAAGGCCAGCGCCAAATTGTACGACATAGGCTTTGACAAGCTGTTGCACGTCTCCTTTGACTCATTCGGCAAAATGCTCGAGATCCTGCCGAAACTCATCGACGCGCAGTTCTATCGCTCCGTACATGGGCTGGTCGCGCGTTACATCAAGCACCCCAAACTCAGGCGGATCTTCAGCTTTCACCCGTTGCTGATCGGCGGCAATCCGTTTACGGCCACGGCAGCCTACGCGCTCATCGCACAACTTGAGCGCAAGCACGGCATCCACTTCGCGATGGGCGGCACCGGCGCAATTATCGAGGGCCTCGTCGGCCTTATCGAATCGCAGGGTGGCGAGATGCGATACAACGCATCCGTGCGGCGGATCATCGTCGAGAACGGCGCGGCCAGGGGCGTAGAACTGGAGAACGGAGAAATCGTCCGTTCCGATCTCGTCGTATCCAATGCCGACTCAGCGGCAACGTACAAGCACCTGTTATCGGACCATCGCCGCAAGCGCTGGACGGATGCAAAGCTCGACCGGGCGCGCTATTCGATGAGCCTGTTTGTCTGGTACTTCGGCACAGACCGCCAGTACCCGGATGTACCCCATCACATGATCATGCTGGGCGATCGCTACAAGGAGCTGTTGAAAGACATCTTCTCGAAGAAGGTCCTCGCGGACGACTACAGCCTCTACCTGCACCGCCCGACGGCAACGGATTCATCGCTGGCACCGCCTGGCTGCGACGCATTCTATGTACTGTCGCCAGTCCCGCACCTGGACAGTGATATTGACTGGGAGCAGCAGGCGGAACAGTACCGTCAACGGATCGCGAAGACGTTGTCCGACAGTGTTCTGCCCGACCTCGAGAAACACGTCGTCACCTCGCGGCTTCTGACACCGATTGATTTCAAGGAAAGGCTGTCGTCTGTCAAGGGCGCAGCATTCGGCCTTGAGCCCGTGCTGACACAGACCGCCTGGTTCAGGCCGCATAACCGCAGCGAAGAGGTCGACGATCTCTACATCGTTGGTGCCGGCACCCATCCGGGCGCCGGATTGCCCGGCGTTATCTCGTCGGCCAAGGTGCTGGACGAGGTCGTGCCGGACCCGGCGTGACTCAGGCGTCCTTGCGGATGCTGGCAGCCGCAATGCGGCCCGACAGTGCCGCCATCGGAATGCCCGGGCCCGGATGGACGGTGCCTCCCGCGAAATACAGCCCCTTGATCGATGAGCGAGATCCTGAGCGCTTGAACGTGCCGAACGCGCCATGCGTGGGCCAGCCGTATATCGCGCCCTGGCTGCCGGGAAAGCGTGCATCGAAATCCGACGGAATCCTGCGCTCGACAGATGCGATATCGAGCCCCAGCCCGTGACGACCCAGCAAACTGAACGCACGTGCTTCGAAGTCATCGATCTCCGATTCCGACAGGGCCCTGGGTGGCGCATTCATCAGCACGAAGAGCTTTTCTGCCCCTTCCGGCTCCCTGCCCTCGATCCTGTCCTGGGCACAGACATAGAGTGTCGGCTCGTCGCAAACAGTCTGTCGCTTGAATATGGCGTCGAACTCGGCCCGGTAGTCAGCACCGAAGAACACCGTGTGATAGCGCAGCGGGAAGCCTCGCGGAGTCGCTTTCATACTCCACGTTAACGCAGACAGCGATCGCGACTCCTTGCGTCTGTCCGGTACCGCTTTCTCAACGCTGGCACCCAGCAGCCCGTGACTCAGCGCGTTGACGTCTCCGTTGAACACAACGAAATCGGAACTCAGCGTCTCGCCGTTCTGCAGTCGAACGCCGACCACCTTGCTTCGCTCGCTGACTATTTCGTCAACAGCCGTGTCAAGTCGGGTCTCCACCCCGCGATCCTGCGCGGCTTTCAGGAGCGCCTCGGCAAAACGCTGCATCCCGCCACGCACCATCCAAACACCGGCTCGCTCGGCGTGTGCAATCAGCATCAGCGTCGCGGGCGATTCGAATGGGGAAGATCCGCAATACGTGGCGTAGCGAGCAAACAGTTGCCGGAGTCTCGGGTCGCGAAAGACCCGCCCGAGCTCCGCCCAGAGACTCGAGAACGGTTTGGTTTGCAGAAGCCTGTTCAGGCGCGTCAATCCGACTGACAGCGTAAGCCCGAATGGCCCCGGCTTCTCGCAACGCATAAACGTGTCGTCCAATGTCTCGAAGACGGACGCGGATTGGCACGCAAACTGTCTATAGGCCTCCGCCTCTGCACTGCCGGCAAATTCAGCGACGGACGCGACGGAACGCTCGAGGTCCGCGTACAGGTCCAGCCGGCTGCCGTCGAGCCACGCGTGGCGCGCCAGGTCCTCCGCTTCAACGAGTTCTACACAGTCATCCAGCGACAGGCCCGCGTCCTTAAAGAGGCTGTCGAACACCCATCGCATGGTGAACACAGTAGGGCCCGAATCGACTCCGTCACCGCCGACGGTGACCTCGTGCATCTTGCCGCCGGGCTCCGACTGTCGCTCCAGCAGCGTCACTCGGAATCCGGTCGCCGCCAGGTCGAGCGCTGAAACGAGGCCGCCCATTCCTGCGCCGACGACAATGACGTGTTTCTTCACGCGGTCTTTGCCAGCGGTTCACGCAGCGACACGCGGCACTGGATCTCGCGGGCCGGGCGCGTCGTCAATCGGGACACTGGTCTCACGTTCTCCGGAGACTTGACCTCAAAGTCGTATCGACGAACCAGTTCCGCGAGTATCAGGCCAGACTCGATAGTCGAGAAAGCGGCGCCGATGCAAACGCGCGGGCCCAGGCCAAACGACAATAACACCCCCTCTTCGTCCCGATCAGGGTCGAAACAGTCAGCGTTCTGCCACAGCTCCCGGTTGCGGTGAGACGTCCATGGGGAAATCATGATCATCGCGCCTTTCTTAACCTTGAAATCTCCGATCTGCGTGGCTTCGGCGGCGACCCTCGGAATAAAGGTAATCGGCGGGTAAAGGCGAAGCGTCTCCCTGAAGACGTTTCGGATGAATGCCAGCTGCTTGACGTGCTTGAACTCGACCGGCCCGGCGCCAACAACGCGATCAATTTCGTCGCGCATTCTCACCGTCGTCTCCGGGTGCTGCGAGAGTATGTAGAACACCCAGGTCAGCGCACTCGCCGTTGTCTCGTGCCCAGCGAGGAAGAACACGCCGAGCTGATCGATCAGTTCCTTTCGGCTGAAGCCTTTGCCGCCTTCCGGGTCCCGCGCCGCAATCAGCTCGGAGACGATGTCATCGGGCTGCTCCGACTCCCCGACCAGCCTCGGATCGATCAGGTCACCGATATGCCGCCGGATTCGCTCGCAGGCCGCCAATACGTTCTCCGGCTGCCTCACGTCCGACCATGGCTTACCGAATATCAATTCGCGGAGATTGACGTTTGCGACACTGTCTTCGAACTCGGCAAAGGCCTCGAAAACGTCTCGCGCCGTCTCCGAGCCGAGTTTGGTCGAGAACACCGTTCGACATATGACATCGGCGGTCAACTCACTCATCGCGAGATCGAGCGAGAAGTACTCGCCGGTTCCGGCACGCCGGTCGAGTAACGTAGCGTAGTCGACGACAGCGTCCCGCATCGAAGGGAACGCGCGGTTGATGCGCATGTGCGAGAAGGCCGGGTCAATCATCGCACGCTGCCTGCGCCATGTGGCGCCGCTCGATACGAAAACCGAATCACCGACGAGCGGCTCCAGGGCACCGGCCATCAGGTCATTCTTCGGAAAAATCTCGAGGGGGTCAGTCAGGACCTCGCGCACGAGTTTGAGGTCGTTGACCAGCAGTATCGAGCGCCGCGAGTATCCCAACCACGTGCAGGGCTTGGTATAGGCATCGATCGGGACCAGGCTGAGCAGGTCTCCATCACCCTGCCGCAGCACACGAATCAGTGACCTGATGGGCGTCAATGGGCGGGGTGCGGGCGGACGAAACAGGTCGCTCATTTTTTGCCGAATTCCATGTCTCGTGATGCGCGCTAACAGCAAGTATTATAGGCCTTACCAGCCCCGGATGATGCCCCGTGTCGATAAATAAAACCGTATTGCTGACACTTGGCCGACTGCCCGTAGCATTGGACATTTCGCGCGCGTTTTCAGCCGCTGGTTGGCGAGTGATCGTAGCCGATCCCTGGGCCATGCACTTGCTCCGTATGTCGAAGTCTGTGACCCGTTGCCGTGTCGTCGACTCTCCGCATCCGGATCCAGGCAACTACTGTGAACAGCTCGCCGGAATTTGTGACGACGAGGCCGTCGACCTGGTCGTTCCGGTATCAGAGGAAAGCGTCTACGTATCGGCATTGCGTGATCGCGGGCTTCCTGTGTTCTCGATGGGCCAGTCAAAGACGCTCGAACTGCACGACAAGGCGCGTTTCATCAGGCTGGCTGAATCGTTCCACATGCCCGTGCCTAGGACTGCCCTTGCCAATGAGTCACCGGACTTCACCCGGTCGACTTCCTTCGTGAGCAAGCCACGATTTTCATGCTCGGGTCGCGGCATCAGGGTCCATGCAGCCGGGGTCAACGTACAAGCTGATGAGCAGACCGTGCTGCAGGAGCAACTGCATGGAGAACACCAGAGTATTTTCTGTGTAGCACGCGACGGTCAACTGGCCGCCTGGGCCGTTTATCGGCCTACCCTGATCGACGGCAGCGTGTCGATAGCGTTTGAATCGGCCCCGGACAGCGCCGCAGTCGTCGACTGGGCAAAGCGGTTCGTCGGTGAGATCAATCACACGGGCTTAATCTCTTTCGATTTCATCGTCGAAGACGACGGGCGAAGTCTGCCGATTGAATGCAACCCCCGTGCGACCAGCGGTATTCACTTTCTGACCCCTGAGACGCTGCTGGCGGCCATCGTCGGCGATGGATCGAGACTGGACATGAAACCGCTCCCGGAACAGCGGCTAAAGGAGTCCTATTCCTGCTTCACGCGCCTGCTTGCTTCAGCTTTTTCACTCGAAAGGTTCCGAAGCATCGCCAACGTCATGCGATCGTCGAGGGATATCACCTGGCAACGCAGCGATCCGTGGCCGTTCCTGCTGATGACCGTCAACTCCTGGCGAATCATCGCAAAGGCGATGTCTCGTGAGCACAGCTTCGCCAGTGCCTCCGTCGCCGACGTCGAATGGCGCCATCGGGACTTGCCGTAGGCATGTTGATCTATACGGACGACGAAGGCCACGAGCTGTTTTGCCGGGGCAGCGCGAGCGAGGGGTTCGTGACGCAACTCGCTGAAACCGAGTTTGGCACCGCCGACCTGCGTTATCGCCGACTGGACTGCGAGCATATTTCCTCGCGCCTTTACAGCGCACGATACCTGGAGCTGCACAAGCACGGGCAGTTGATTGGCACCTATATGTTCTGCCCGCAGAGGCTCAGTGTTGACGATATCGAGGTCGGCGGCACATATCGCGGCCTGTTGACCGTCGCGCCCGACCGGCAGTCTTCCGGTGCGGGCCGAATCCTTGTTCGAGGTGCACTCGACTGGCTCCGGCAGCACACTGCGGGGCAGGCACATATCACCTTTGGCTGTATCGACAAGAGCAATGAACGGTCAATGCGGCTTCTTGAATCGATGGGGGCCGAACGTCTGGGTGAACTCAGATCAATGCTGGTCTACCGCCAGTGGACGAAACGAGACGACAGTGTCGAGATCGTAGATGACGCGCGGCGGGTCAGCGTAGCCCTGCAGACAGAGCATGCTGACTGCGGATTGAAGCCGTTGTCGCAGGGTACGGGATCGTTTTACGCGGTGATCCGAGGCGGAAGATTGGTGGCAGGCGCAAGGGCTGAGATCGTGCGACTGAACGTGGCCGTGCCCGGCGGGTTCTGGTCTCGCATCTACGGCAATATGATCGACGTGTTCCCGCCCGCCAAGCGTCGGTTCGACCCGAGGAATTTCCGGTACGTTCGCCTGCATGACGTGGTAGCGACTGAAGACTCAGCGGCAGACTGGCGAGCCTTGTTGAAGGACATCCTGCACCGTCACGGTGTGCACATGGCGATGTTTGTCATGGATCCAGGGCGTGCGACGTTCGCCAGACTTGAGAACGCCGGACTTTTCGGCCGGTTCTCACAGCTCACGAAGCAGGATATCTGCGTCGTCGGAAACGCGCTGCACTCGGCGAGCGTACACCTTCCACGGATTATCGAGCGGCCGCTCGCGGTGGGACCCTCCGATATGTGATTCATGCGCACTGGAGATACGGTATCCTGCTAGCCAACAAACCAGGGAAGACCTCTTGTCCGAGCCATTACCTCCTGCACTGGATGCAGAGCTGCTAACGACCCATGGCCAATCCGGCCAGCTGAGCTACTACGTGGGCGGCAATGGTCCGCCAATGCTGCTCCTACACAGCATCAATGCCGCGGGATCGGCTTACGAGGTCAAGCCGATCTTCGACGCAATGCGACAATCGCACACCGTCTACGTCCCGGATCTTCCGGGCTTCGGCCACTCGGACCGGTCAGATCGCGAGTACACCGTCTCACTCTACGTCGCTGCTATCGAGGACATGCTGGACGTCATTGCCCGGGCACACGGATCGCATGGTATTGATAGCTTGGCATTGTCCCTGTCCTCAGAGTTTCTCGCTCGTGCCGCGAGGAATCATCCGGAACGTTTCCGATCGCTGGCGCTGGTCACTCCGACCGGGCTGAACCGGAGTTCGTCGCAGCTGGTTGGTGACGAGGGTGAAACCCGCGAGATGGCTCTTCTGTCCTCGTTCCTGCGCATTCCCGGTCTCAACCAGGGTCTGTTCGGCTTGCTGGTGAAACCCGGCGTCATCCGTTACTTCCTGAAGCGCACCTGGGGAACGGACAGCTATGACGAAGCGCTTGCCCACTATGACGACCTGACGACGCATCAGTCGGGCGCTATGTATGCACCGCTCGCGTTCCTGTCCGGCAAGCTCTTCAGCAAGGACATTCGTCGCGTCTACGAATCGATTCGCCTGCCGATATGGGTGCCCCACGGAACCCGCGGAGACTTCCGGGACTTCAGCGGCGCCGATTGGACGCATGACCGGGGCAACTGGCAATTGCAGCCGTTCGAGAGCGGCGCCCTGCCGCATTTCGAGGACGCTGACGGATTCTCATACTCCTACCGTGCCTTCCTTGCCGGCGTCACGGAACAATCACCTGCATGACGTTGCCTGCTGCACCGCATCGGGACCTGTGCACGGACTGCGGTGTCTCCCGCACGGCGGAGCCATCCCGGTGCGCGCGCGCCTGCCAGTTCATTAAACCGGACTACCCGCAGCTGGAGAAAGCCGTACATGGTCGACAGCGCGCGCCGAACCAGGGCGATGAGCGCTTCTTCGGCGTCTACTTTGAGCTGCTTCGAGCCCGACTCCGGAGCCCGAAGAAAAACGCACAGTGGACCGGCATCACGACGCGAATCGGTGAAAGACTGCTGGAGACCGGGGACGTTGATGCGGTGCTGACCGTTCGGCCAGATGAGCACGATCGCTGGCGACCCGTTCCCGTACTCGTCACGGACCCGGCAGACATGGCAGGCTGCCGGGGCATGCGCATGGGCTACGCGCCGCTGCTGTCGCTGCTCGAGCCTGCAATAGCGTCCGGGTATCGGCGTCTTGCCGTCATCGGTATTCCCTGCCAGGTCTATGCTCTGCGAGCGTTGGAGCAGGAGCTGGGTGTCGAGAAGATCTATGTCATCGGAACGCCCTGCTCCGATAACACAAGCACTGAGAACTTCCATCAGTTTCTCAGGCTCTTGTCGAGGCGCCCGGAGCAGATCAACTACCTCGAGTTTCGAGCCGATTACCGGGTCGAGTTGCGTTTCGACGACGGCGAAACCAGGGAGATTCCTTTCCTGAAGTTGCCAATCTCGAAATTGCCGAGCGACTTCTTTCCACTGACCTGCCGTACGTGTGTCGACTATACGAACTCGCTCGCGGATCTGACGGTGGGCTACATGGGTGGTGAAGGCGACCAATGGCTGATTGTGCGTAACGAGCGCGGCCGCGAGCTTGTCGAATTGCTTGGCGATGAACTCGCGGCTTCAGAACCCGGCAGCGCGGGAAAGCGAGTGGGCTCCGTGAAGGGATTCCTGAAGAATACCGAACGGGCTGCCGGCGGATTGCCGCTTCGCACGATGCCGGATTGGCTGCGGCCGCTGATGGGTTGGCTAATGCCGAGAATCGGGCCACGCGGGCTCGAGTTTGCACGCGCTCGTGTCGAGATGAAAGCGATCGAAACAGTACTGCATCTCCGGCGGCAGCAGCCGCGCCGCATGAAGCATATGGTTCCCGACCATGTGTGGCGAGTCGTTAGACCCTATGGCCTGAACCCTCGGCCTGAAGAGAAAGAGAAGACCGAGGACTGCTGATGTCAGGCGATGTAAGAGAGGGTTTTGCCCTCCTGCAAGCAGGTCGACTCAACGACTGGGACGATAGCCCGATACCTTGTGTACGCCGAACAGTATGCCGACATAGGGTAAGCGGCGAATCAGCTCGTAGCCGATGACACAACCGGCGACGGTAATGGCAGTCACGAGAAACGACTCAATGACGGCACCAAGCCGATATTCAGTCAGGTAATAGCCGGCGACAACGGTAATTGTCTGGTGCAGGACGTAGTAGCAGAAGATCGCACCCGTCAGGTAGCGTAGCAGCGGGCTCTCTCGATTCAGGAACCGCTGACCGAAACCGAGCAACAGCAGGATGCACGACCATGCGTAGATGACCGCAATGTAACTGAACAGAAGTCTCAGCTGCCAGTCCGACAGGAACTCACGAGCCCATGCGCTTATGTCCCGCCCGTCCTGGAGCATGAGCCAGGCAGAAACCGCCAGCAGCGGCATGAACTTCCACACTTTGTCAATGGACTGCCAGAACCGAACGTCCTTAGCCGCGAAGAACCCGAGCAGGAATGCGAGGAACCGATGCGCATGATTTGCCCAGTCTTGAACGAGGTTGTGCGTCGTTGGGTATATCGGTGTCAGCCAAGTCTCGACAATGACAAACGGGACGACAAACAGGAAGACAACAGCCAGTGGCCTTGCGGTCAGGTAGCGCCATATTCCGGATTCCGCAAAGCGTCTCAACCAAGGCAGCAATGCCATAGCAAGCAGGATATAGACCAGAACGTAAGCGAGATACCAAAGATGATTCCAGGTTGGCGTGATGGTCGAAAACGCCTGTTCCGTCGAAACGTAGCCGGGATAGAACGCAATTACTGAACCCGACCATTCGCCGCTCTGGAGGAACTCGTAATAGGCCTGCGGCATGACCCAGACGTAGATGCCGAAGAGCAACGGCACGCCAATCCTCTTGACGCGTGACCAGGCGAACCGCCCTAGCGAGTTTGCTTTGTCGGTCGCGAATCGAATCGCGACCCCGGAGATGAAGAACAGCAGTGCCAGGCGCCAGGGGTTAACAATACGCATCAATGGCTCAACTGCCGGTGACGCGTAGACGCTCTTAACGTGCCAGCCCCAGGTCACGTAGAACATGCCAACGTGATAGAAGATCAGAAGGCCGAACGCAATGATGCGTAGCCAGTCGAGATCGTATCGTCTTGTGTTCGGATCCAGCATCGTCGCCCGTATTTCCTTGTCGGGTAGCCCAGTCTACCGATGCGGGCGAAGTCGCTCTATTAAAACAACCGGGTCCCGGAAAAGAAGAAGCGCGTCGCAACCCTTTCAGGTTGCGACGCGCAAAGCTAACCGTCCGGGTCAGTTTTTCGCGAGGGATGGATACGCTGTTATCGCGTCGGCTCCACCCAAAGGTTTCTTCTGACCTTGATGGCAGGTCAGGCAGTAGGCCTTCGGTGCGTCACCGATTTCTGGCCCCAGACGATTCGCGGGGTAAGCAGACTCAAGGGGAATCAGATAATCCGAATTCAGGGACCGGACCATATTCAAGCCGTGATGAGCCTTTGTTCTTGCCGGCGTACTTTGCTCCCAGCTCTGGAAGGACGCCGAGTTGTGACAGTAAGTACAGTTAACGCCGAGCGACTGCGACCAGTTCGCCATGATCGCGAAGCTGTGCTCGGCAGCCGTGATGCCGGGTTCCTTGGGCGACGGTGAGTGTGCCGTGTCGCTTGCGACCCTGGCACTGTTGTTGTCGTTTGCCGTCAGGTACTGGACGAAGACATCCGATGGTAGTGACGTCAGTGCGACGTCGGCGCCCGGGCGATTCTGCCCGTTGCGCCAGCCCATGAAGTACTTGTTGCCGTTTGCGGAGTCACCTTGTTCAAACCAGATGTACTCCGGAACATTCTTTCCTCTGTGGCAGGTGTAACAGTTGACGCCGGCACCACCGACATGTGATTCGTACTCCGAATTGATGTGCTGGGTCATCTCGATCATGCGTCTCGACACGACCTTCGTGTACATGTCGTCGCTTGCGAATTCGGCGCCGTTGTGACAGTAGTTACAGCCCTGCTCCGGCGAGACCCACGCGGTGATTGCCGTCATGACACGAGTAAACTCCGCGACGGACAGGTCGCCGAGGACCTGCACATTCTCATAAACCTCGCCCGCCTTTGGACCCGACGAAGGCGCCGCCGGCAGAGCGGCCGGATACTCCATCGCAACCATCGGGTCACGCGGGTTCGAGACATCGACCATTGCCGTGCCACGATAACCGTTCTGAGATGTCTCGATGGGCGGCCGTTCGCAGGCAACCATCACGAAAGACGCACAGACAAGCAGAATTAGTCTTCTAGTCATCATCTTTCTCCTAAGGTGCCGCGGCCGGGTCAGCCATGCCCGGGAACACTTCCGGATACGGCGGAACCAGTCCATGCTCGAGGCCCCACAGGTACCAGTTGTCGACGACAGTACCTGTCAGCAGAATCCCGATACCTCCGGTCAACGTGGTCAGTACCGCGAACCACCAAGCCCAGCGATGAATGGACTCGAATGTCGCATTGAAACCCATCGTCCAGCGCCAGAAGATGGCGCCGCGCTCTGCTGCCGTACCGCGATCGACGATCTGTTCGATTTCCCGGTGAGAACCGTAGTTTCCCGATGCAAGAATCGTTGCACCGTGCATAGCGAACAAGAGCACCGAGCCATACAGGAACGTGATCGACAACATGTGGAACGGGTTGTACATCAGGTTGCCGTAACGCAGCGAGAATGCGGTGGTCCAATCCAAGTGCGGGAAAATCCCGTAGGGAACGGCCTCGCTCCAGCTGCCCATCATGATCGGGCGAATCAGGCCGAGTACCAGGAACAACCAGATAGCCGATGCGAATGCCCAGGCCACATGCGTTCCCATACCGAGTTCCGTCGCGCGGCGATACATCCGTACCCACCAGAGCAGAACAGAAATCAGCAAACACAGTCCCGCGAGGATGAACCAGCCGCCTTCGTTCAAGGGCGGTATACGCAGTCCCCATTCCGGTGCCGGCGGCTCCAGTGCGAGCCAGGGCAGCAGGCGAATGAACTCCACCGGATCCCATCCGACCGACGCCCACATATTGAAGCCAATGATCTCGAACGCGGCGATACCGAACAGCAGCGACAACAGGCCGGTTGTGCCAAGGTAGCCCGGCCCGACCTGCGCATCACCGACCCGACCGAACAAGCGAGAGAAACGCGCTTTACCGCGCCCCCAGATTCCGCCCTTCGGGTGTGGCACGCCGGGTTCCGGCGCGCCGTGCACCTGGACCCTGTTAAAAATATTTTGATAAGCCATAACGATCGCTCTCCTAGGCCCAGATCGGCAGTGACAGCCACCAGTCGTACCACTCTGGCCAGCCGCGGGTCCAAAACGGACCGCTTATCACAATGCAGATTGCGCTCCAGAGGCCTGCATTCAGGGCCAGGAGCAATCCGAGGCGGTGAATACCCTGCGACCCGATCGAATACTGGATCGTGTCACGAAAGTAACTGTTCTCGTGATACGGCGTCTTGACCGTATCGCCCTTCTTGTGCGGGTTTGTCGCCGACAGGATAGCGCCACCGTGCATACCTAAGGCCAGGACCGTTGCGAAGAACAACGATGCAGCGATGATATGCGCCGGGTTGTAATGGAAGTGCAGATACTGATAGCCCGTGTTGGAAACCCAGTCGAGGTGACTCATGATTCCGTACGGGAAGCCATGACCCCAGGCGCCCATCAAGACCGGCCGAATCACCACCAGCGTGATGTAAGCGAATACCGCTACGCCGAACGCGATCGGCACGTGGTAGTTCATACCCAGTTTTCGACTGATTTCCGCCTGTCGGAGTGCCCACGACACGAAAGCACCAATCGCACAGATGGTGATGAGCTGCCAGAGCCCGCCTTCTTGTATGGGTGCGAAGCCGAGCCCGTAACTCAGGTCGGGCGGTGCGATACTGATCTGCCAGACGTTCCAGGTTGGTCCGGTTGCGATACCGTAGAAAATGAACACGACGCCCAGCAACGTAAAAAACAAAGTGGTAACGCCGAAAAAGCCGACATAGAACGGCCCGACCCAGAAGTCGAACAGATCGCCGCCGATGAGCGTACCGCCGCGTACCCGATATTTCTTTTCAAAGCTCAGCATTGACATGTGTGCTACCTCTTTATGCCGAAAGCTTGCCTTACTAACCTCCAGCAGCTTCGCAGCGTCCCACTCAGCTGCTGGAGGCCAGTAAGACTGGCTAACGCTTCATACTCACTCTTGAGCGAGCAAGACCTCTTCTTCTCTGGTCTGTTGAACCGCAGCCGAAGTCCCGTGGGACTCCTCATTCAACCAGCTGCCATAACGCGGCGTACTAAGCTGAATAAAGTGATTTACCAACACCATGAAAAACGCGAACGCAAGAACCGCGATTAATCCTCGGCGTGGATCTACCATGAGCCAAATTCTCCACATGATAAGTACTCCTTTAACGCTAGTTAGTTAATTGCAAAGAGCTTTAGAACCATGGACGCCACATCCAGACCAGGATGTGTGCAACGATGGTTACAGCAACAAAGCCTAGCGTTCCCTGCATAAAGTACTTATGGAACTCTTTGGCCTCCCTTGAAGTTAGACCTGAAGCAGATCTGTTTTCGTCAGACATAGTTTTTACTCCTCAACACAAGTCGACATGGTTGTGGTTACTGCGAATACCTCGCAGCGGGGGTTTTGCAGCGCCGACTAATAGTCGACGCCGCAGAACGCTGTTATATGGAAAAGACAGTGCCGGTAACCGTCGTCGAAATTGTCTTGGCCTCACGGATTACCGACCGGTAGCCCTTCGACGGTGCAGACCATGGGCGCCATCGCCAGCCGGACAAACGCGCCACGAGTGCGACCGGAAGGAATACCGCGAAGCAGACCAGCCAGATGAACCGGCAAGACCAGACTTCTTCCTTTCTCAGCCCTCGAGTGAGTGTGCTGTGCTTTTCCATACTTCTTCTCCAATCTGCGACGGGGACGGATAAACGAACCCGTTGCTAAAACCTCTTATGCTGCTGCCCTCGGTACCGCGATCGCCTTGAAGCAATCGAGCGTGACCTCGTCCACGCCCTGCTGTCGGGCCTGCGCCTCCGCGGCGTCTCTCAGACTCTTGGTCGCCGAAATTCTGATCAGAACCGGCTTGGTTGCCACAAGCGCCTCTAATGCGGCCTGCGCTTCGTCGGTCCAGCGAATCTCCTGGTGGCTGCTGGTCGGCGTCGCCTCCGCCTGGTCGAGCTGCGTACCCAGCGGCAGGATGTTGAACAACGCGTCGAACAATGCATTGCAGACTTCCTGCACGACGTAAGTTGCGCCGCCATAACCCATGAACGGCGTACCCGTATGTCGGCGTATGATCGAGCCTGGAAACGAAGCGGGGATGTAAATGCCGTGAGCACCGGATTCCGCCAGGTACATCCGCTCGTTGTAGCTGCCGAATACGACAAGGGGGTTGTGCTCATTAAGTGCATCCCGAACCGCGGCGTTGTCAGGCTTGACACCAGCCCGGCGCTCGAAAGTTACGGCGCAGGGCATGCCGAGGTCGTTCTCCAGAAAGTTTCGAAGGCCGCGCGCATAGGTCTCGTTGGCGACGATGGCGATACTTGCCGTACCGAAAAAGTCCTGCGTGACCGAACGCCACAAGTCCCACAGCGGTTTGATCGTCGTGTGTTTTTCCTGCTCGATAAACGGCTCGGGATCGAGGTCCAGTAGTCCGCCGAGTTCTCGCAGGAACTTGGTTGTGCTGTGCAGGCCGATGGGCGCCTGCAGGTACGGGCGTTCCAGCCCTTCGCAAAGCGCGCGTCCGAATTCGCGATACATGCAGACATTGACGTCCGCGTTCGCGAGCTTCGAGATGTCTTTCAGGTCGCTTCCCAGCGGGAAGACCATGTTGATCTCGGCGCCGATGCCTTCTACCAACCGCCGTACTTCTGCAAGGTCCGACGGCATGTTAAACATGCCGTAGCTCGGGCCGATGATATTCACGCGCGGCTTCTCGCCGTTCTTGCGCGGTTTGACGGGCGGTACCTTGCCCTTCTTCGGACCGAACTCGGTCCACAGCCAGTACATCGCACGGTCAGCGCTCTGCCACTGGTCTTCGTCGATCGTCCTCGGCAGGAAGCGCTTGATCTTCGTTCCTTCGGGCGTAACGCCACCACCGATCATCTCGGCGATCGACCCGGTGACCACGACGCTGGGCACCCTGGGATCCAGCGTGCCATGAGCCCGCTTCATGGCGCCCTCGGTCCCGTGCTGACCGAGCTCGTCTTCTGACAGTCCGGTGACGACGATAGGCAGCTCATGCGGCGGCAAGCCGTCCGTGTAGTGCAGAACAGAGGTGACGGGCAGGTTCTCGCAACCCACGGGACCATCGATGATGACCTGCAGGCCTTTGACGGCGGCAAAGACGTACACGCTGCCCCAGTAACCGCCGGCACGATCGTGATCGAGCACTAACACGCGGCACCTCCAGTCGCTGCACTCGCAGGCGCCTTTTCCCAGACGCCGGCCGTCTGATCGTGACCCACGTCCTCGAAGAACTCTCGCATCGTGTCGAAACGCGACTTCTGGCCCATCGCCGCATTGACGACCTGGGCGAGCGAGCCCGGGCCCGGAATGCCCATTAGCGGTCGGGCCGAAATCAGGTTGGTGAAGTACAGCGCCGGGATCGCCGCTTCCTTTGCCTTCTGCACCACCGGTGTCGTCCCGATCGCAAGATCGGGTTCGAATTCTTGCATCGCCGCCAGGTCATCCTCGAGCGAAGCCCGGAACGTGACGATGACGCCTTTCTCTTCCAGCCACTCCCTGTCGGCATCGGACCAGCGTGTCCTTGGACACGCCGTACCGACGTATCTGAGGTCGGCGCCGCTCTCGACCAGCATGCGAGCGACCAGGAGCTCTGAGCCCTCGTAGCCGGACATCGTGATGCGGCCCTTGATGGGCGATGCAGCAGTAGCACCGGCGATCGCCGGAACAAACTGGTTGATAGCTTTGTCGATAAGCGCCTTCCCGACGTCGTAGGCTTCGCCAATGGATCGAAGCCACGCCGCCGTGCCATGCTGGCCGACCGGAGCTGAACCTACAATGGTACGACCGGCAGCTTCGAACTCTCGTATCGAGGCCGTGTAGAACGGATGGATCGCCGCGATGACCTGGCTCTCCAGCGCCGTGTACAACTCGCGCCACTCGCGCGTGGGTACGACGGGCCCGGTCGCCAGACCCAGCGGGTCAAGAAGCTGGCCGATGCTGACCGGGTCGGCCGGGAACATCTCGCCCAGCAGCGTAACCGTGGGTAGTTGTTTGCGATCGGCTGGCGCCTTGACGGGCCCCGCCTCTGCTTCTTCCCGCGCATACTTCAGCATGGCACCGGCAAGAATGTCTTTCGCCTCTGCATGCGTCGGAACACCGAATCCGGGCACGTCGATGCCGATGATCCGCACGCCGTCGATTTCTTTCGGCAACATCTGCAGCGGCACGCCACTGGCCGTCGGTACACACAGGTTGGTTACGACAACCGCATCGTAGTGTTCAGGGTCGGCGATCTCGTGTACGGCATCGCGGATATCCTCGTACAGTTTGCCGGTCACGAGCGTTTCAGAGTTGAACGGGACATAGCCGACGGTTCGCCGGGCGCCGTAGAAATGCGACGTAAACGTCAGGCCATAGACGCAGCAGGCTGATCCGGACAGGATCGTCGCCGTGCGACGCATTCTCAAGCCAACCCTTAAGCTGCCGAATGCCGGGCACATGCTCTGCGGCTGGTCGTGCGGCCCGACCGAGTAGTCTTTCGCGTACTGCTCGAGCACACCGGACTTGCCGGCTTCGGACGCTGCCTTCTTCAATTCATCATTGGCATGGCAGCCACCCGCGGCCGGCGCAGAACCTGCGTCAGGCGCGTCGACGATCGAATCGAATTCGACCCTTTCCTTACCCGTCAGTTTTTGCTT
This sequence comes from Woeseiaceae bacterium, assembly GCA_030065915.1. Taxonomy (GTDB): domain Bacteria; phylum Pseudomonadota; class Gammaproteobacteria; order Steroidobacterales; family Woeseiaceae; genus UBA1847. Next base: position 70,161 of record JASJCQ010000020.1, on the reverse strand, counting down.
TGTTTCAGTCATGCACTCTTTAGTTGTAATTTTCCTGCCCGACCGTTTTGACTGACTTCGCCTAAGCCTCGTCGTAAACCACTTCCAGTGAAGGTTTCGCCGTGAAGTTCTTGCCGCACATGTCCTCCGCCGTCGCCGGTGTAAGCTGTCCGCTGGCGCTCTCGTCGTTGCCGTCAAACAAGCCGAGCAAACCATCCTGATCGAGTGGCTCAGGCAGTAGCGGCGGCGCCTCGGCAACGCCTTCAGCCAGCTGCTCGAACAGCCCGGCCCACTGCGTTTCCGGACGCCCGATAATTTCGTAGTTCGCGCTCTTCTTGCGGATGTCGTCGTCGGCCGGAATCGCGGAAAGGACAGGGATGCCAACGGACTCGGCGAACTTTGCCGCCTCACCCGTTCCGTCGTCCTTGTTGATCACCATGCCGGCCACACCGACGTTGCCGCCCAGCTTTCTGAAGTACTGGACGGCTGAGCAGACATTGTTTGCCACGTACAGCGACTGCAGGTCGTTCGAACCCACGACGATGACCTTCTGGCACATGTCGCGAGCAATCGGCAGACCGAATCCGCCGCAGACGACGTCACCGAGAAAATCGAGCAGGACGTAGTCGAAATCCCAGTCGTGGAAACCGAGTTTCTCGAGCAGCTCAAACCCGTGGATTATGCCGCGGCCGCCGCAGCCTCTTCCGACCTCGGGGCCGCCGAGTTCCATCGCGAAGACACCGTCGCGCTTGAAGCAGACATCACCAATCTCGACTTCTTCGCCGGAGGCTTTCTTCTTCGACGAGGTCTCGATAATGGTCGGACAACTCTTGCCGCCAAACAGCAACGACGTCGTGTCGCTCTTCGGATCGCAGCCGATGAGCAGCACCTTTTTGCCCTGCTGGGCCATCATGTAAGACAGGTTCGACAGCGTGAAACTCTTACCTATGCCGCCCTTGCCGTAAATCGCGATGACCTGCGTCTCTTTCGCCGGCTCGCTCGTCGACACCGGGTCCGGATCTATCGATGCTTCTTCTCTCAGCCGGTCTCGCATCTGAATCTGCGGATCGATCTTGTGTTCTTTGGCTTGTTTTCGGTCGAGCATCAGGACCTCCAGTCCAGGACCATCTTCAGACAATCGGGATCAGTGAACGCAGTGGGATAGGCCGTGTGTGCGTCCTGAGCGCTCGATCGATGTGTGATCAGACCATCGAGCGACAGCGCACCGCTTGCTATCAGCGACCGCACACTTCTCAGGTCAGTTGGTTGCCATTCCGCGGCTATGCGAATGGTGGCTTCGCGCATAAAAGCGGGTGCGAAGTTGAACGACAGTGGTTGAGCATAGAAACCCGCCAGCACAATCTCGCCGGACGGAGCGAGATGCTGCGTGACGGTATCCAGAATGCCGGAGTCTCCACTGGCATCGATGATTCGACCATAGTCTCTGCGTTCGTCATCGCCAGGGAGAACGACGTCGTAGTCCATCGAGCCGGTCATCCGACGTTCATCGGCCTCCCAGACGACAGGAGAGACACCACCAAGCGCCGCCGTCAGTCTCGCCAACAATCGGCCGAGAACGCCGTGACCAACAATGAGTTCGGGCAGACGAGATGCGTCGCCGGTCATTAGCGCGTGGTGAGCGGTCGCCGCGAGCGCCAGGAGTATGGCCTCCTCTTCGAGATCCTCACCGACGGGAATCAGCTTTTGCTCGTCGACCACCAAACGCGATGACGCGCCGCCAAACAACCCGCGAATGTCGCCATAGCAGGAAGCGCCCGATACGAAGACGCGGTCACCGACGCGAACGGATACTTCAGGGCCCGCAGCCGCGACTCGCCCGACCGTTTCGTAGCCGGGAACCAACGGATAGCCCATACCGGGAAACGCAGGCATTCGCCCGCTCCACAGCAGCTTTTCGGTGCCTGTACTGATGCCGGTCCATTCGACATCGACGATGACCTGACCGCTCTCTGGTGGCTTGAGATCAAGCTGACGGACCGCCAGCGCCTGCGGTTTCTCGAATACGACCGCTTGCGCTGAAACGTGGCCGCTTTCCCCCTTTATTTCAGGTTCGCTAACCATCGGTGTCAGTTTACTCTGACTACTATTATTGTCAATATTTGTTTACAACCTGGACGTCAGGGCCTGGCGACCAGAACGCTGGTGATCAGCGGAACCCGGGTCTTGCATCGCTTGACGCTGCTGAAACCGGCCTCTTTCAGGAGTCTTTTGAGTTCTCCGGACCGCCTGGGTCGACCGCTCCCCATAGCCAGCAGATAGACCTGGAAATACGCATCGTTAAGGACGCCAGCAAGGTTGCGAGCCGCCATAGGCTCGGCGAGTAACAGGCGGCCGCCCTCGGACAGCGCAGCACGTGCAGTTCTCAGTATCTGCAACGCCCGGTCGTCATCGTGGTCGTGAATAATGCGCACAAGACTGACGACGTCATAGGTGCCGGGAATGTCTCCGCTCGTGGCATCGATGCCGATGACGTCGATACGTCGCTCGAGGCCCTCGTCAAGCATGCTTTGTCGCGCGATATCGGCGACGGGCGGTAGGTCGGCGACGGTAATCGCGAGCTCTGGCCAACGCGCCGCGACTGCCTTTGCGAATGCGCCGCTGCCACCACCGATGTCGATCAGGCTCTTACTCTCCGCAAACGAGAACGCGTCGAGCACCTGCTCGGCTACCATCGATTGCGATTCACTCATCAGCTTCGTGTATGCGCGAACGTCGTCGCGCTCGAGATTGTCCGTCGTTCTTGCGGTCGCATAGGACCACAACGACGACATTCGTGTTTCAGCCGTTCCTGCAAACAGCGCAACCGGATCGATGAGATCCTGGTAGAACGCATCGTGGTGCAGGACAAAGGCGGTGACGGCTTCGTTCTCATTCATTGCGGCACCCAACGGGCCCAGTCCGAACCGGTCACGACGACGGCGCTTGAGGAGGTCCAGCGCAGCCGCAGCGGCCAGGAGATGTCGCAACCTGTCCTCGGGAATCTGTGTTCGAGCGGCGAGCTCTGCCGTGGTCAGCGGCCGCGGCCTCAGGATTTCAAACAGATTGAGGCGCACACAGGACAGCAAGACCTGGGTATGGATAAAGCCCCCGGCAATTCGAAACAACCTGCCCGCGTGCCGACGTGCAAGCCATTGACCAAACGGAAGTTTTTCTGCCTTCCGTCGAAAGGATGCACTGCTCAGCAGCCGGTTTCGGAGATTGAAAAAAGGCGCCGGAGCCACGCGAGATCTCGCCCTTCGGGCCTGGAATCAGGCTGCCTGGCGGGCGCGCAGAGCGAGCTCGGTGAAGCGGGTCGCTTCAACCCGGATCAGGTCACTCAGACCCCTGCGACCGGGACAGTCCGGGATCGTTTCGATCATCTCGTCGATAATGTCACTCAGACGCTGTGACGCGCCGTCAACACCCATCTCGGATACGGCATTGGAACGATCCAGTTGTGCGTCCCGACCCACCGGCTTGCCGATCACTTCGGCCGTGCCGAAACGATCGAGCAGATCGTCGGCTACCTGGTAGGCCTCTCCCATCGACTCACCGAGCGCGAACCAATCCTCGTGTGGAGCACCGGCGGCGGCAGCACCGGCCATGGTTGCCGCAGCGAAGAGAACGCCGGTCTTGCCGCGCTGGTAGTCGCGGAGGTTTCTAGAAGTCTCACACTCCCAGGCCTGGCCGGCCACGATGCCATCGGGCGCACCGACGCCCTGACTGACGACGCCGAGCAGATTCGCCACGCGACGCGGCGCGACCGGTGCGACGCCCGCGAGGACCTGGAACGCATGAACGATCAGCGCGTCGCCACAAAGCAACGCCAGCGACTCACCGAATTCCACGTGAACAGCGGGTTTGCCGCGGCGCATGTCCGCGTTGTCGAAACAAGGCATGTCGTCGTGAACGAGCGAGGCGCAATGCAGCAATTCGATGCTGCTGACGGCCGCGTCGAGCACGGCGGCGTCCGGCTCCTCATGCGCCATGGCGACGGCGAAACAGAGCCTGGGCCGGATTCGATGACCACCGGGGAAGACCGCATACTCCATGGCATCCGCTAGCCCCGGCGGACAGGCCGGACCTTTCGAGGAATGCAGCGCATTATTAAGCGCCGCGTTGATTCGGGAATCAACGTCCATCACGGCTCTCCATTGAGAATGTGTCAATTTATATTGTCAGTGTAAATTGTAAGTTACAATAGACATTTGCACAGTGTCCGTCAATATCGGCGAGCGCCCGAACCGGACTAGCCAGAGCACCTATGACCGATTTTGAGCAGCTGCACCGTTATCGCTCCGACACTCTGAGAACCGATTTCAGCAGCGCTGTACCCGTCAATGGTTATCGTTGGTGGTATGTCGACGGCATCAGCGACGACGGTGACAACGGCATCGTTGTGATCGGTTTTATCGGCAGTGTCTTCTCGCCCTACTACTATGCGGCTCGCCAGCGCGGCGATGCGGATCCGCTGGAGCACTGTGCCATCAACGTCGGACTGTATCGTCGCCGCGGCGGGCGCTGGTGTATGACGGAGCGGAGCAAGCGTTCCGTCGAACGCGACGTCGAGTTCTTTCGTGTCGGTCGAAGCCGAATGATGTGGAGCGGCGATGAGCTGGTGATCGACATTGACGAGCGAGCTTCTCCTTTCGGCCAGAAGGTGCGGGGTCGAGTCACGGTTCGTCCGCGCTTCTTGAACGCGGACGGGTTCTACCTCGAACCGAACGACTGCCATCGCTGGAGGCCTGTCGCTCCGTCATCGGAAATCGATGTGGAGATGGAATCGCCGACACTCTCGTGGCGAGGGCATGGGTACTTTGACACGAACAGCGGCAGCCGCGCGCTTGAGGAGGACTTCAGGGGGTGGAGCTGGACACGACGCGAGGACAGACATCACAGTGAGGTGACCTACTCAATCACATTGCGAGACGGCACTCGTCGAGCCGCATCGGTCCGGTTTTCTGATTCCGCGCCTGTCGAAGAAGTGCCCTTACCGGACACTGTTAGCCTGAGGCCTGGTCTCTGGCGGGTCCGTCGCGACGCATGCTGCGGTAAGACGCCACGGGCGTTGAGAGATCTCGAAGACACACCTTTTTATACGCGTTCTATACTGACGGATACGGCATTCGAGGGAGATACGATGCACGAGTACCTCGACCTGGACCGCTTCCAGGCGCGCTGGGTCAGACTACTGCTGCCGTTCCGAATGCCTCGAATCCGCTGACTCGCCTGCCGCCGCTTCGTCGCTCTTGCGATCGACCTCCAGCTCCCTGGAAACGCTGATCAATTGCCAGATTACGAAGATCAGAACCGGCAGACTGAAAAACAGGGCCTTTAGAAAACCAAGGTCCATCAACAGGTCTGTGCCACCGCGTCCAGCAGGAACCGGGTCTCGCGAAGTGGCGGCGCATGGTCCTGTTTGTGCGATTTGAAGGCCTTACGAACCGCGCGCGCGAGTAGCACGGCCTTGCGGCGTTTGTTCACGTAGGCCCGCTGCGTCACCGAATCGTAAGCGTTACGTTCGACCTCCCGACCGATCTCTGCATAAATGGAGCGGGCCGCGAATATGCTCGGTCGTACGCCAAGCGGCAGGCGGCTTATGCCCCATTCTGAACGCTGGTAGTGCCTGTCGGCAATCTCCAGGATTTGCTTCAGCGTCTTGCTGATGCCTTTACCCGGGCGTGGATTCGCGAGCCACGACTCCTCGTCAACGCCGTGCTGGCGCAGCAGTTCCAGCGGCAGGTAGATGCGCCCATTGCGCGCGTCCTCACCCACATCCCTGGCAATGTTCGTAAGTTGCATCGCAACACCGAGGTCGCAGGCGCGGCTCAGCACGTCCGTATCGCGAACACCCATCAGCATAGACATCATGACACCGACGGTCCCGGCAACACGGGTGCAGTAGGCGTAGGTATCGGATAATGACTCGTAGCGCCGGCCCTGGACGTCCCATTCAAACCCTTCAATCAAAGCGCCGGGCAGTTCCTGCGGGATTTGATACCTGCGCACAACCTCGGAAAACGTCCTGTCCACGGGAGAGTCAATCGGGCAACCGGCGTACACCCGCTCGAGGCGGTCGCGAACGCAAGACAGTCCGAGTGCAGGATCCTCGGCAAGGTCAACGGCGTCGTCAGCGATTCGACAGAACGCGTACAGCGCGGTGATGGGCTCGCAATATTCATCCGGCATCAGCAGCGAGGCCGCATAGAATGAGTGTGAGCCATGGCGCAGAATGTTGCGGCAATCCGATCGGTCGGCGTCCCTGCTCAGGGTGTCTTTCAGATTCTTCACGATCGCAGATCCTTGAGTGTAAGTCTCGATGGCGGGACGTTGTTCATTCCGATTCCTCGGCGGAGATCTTCTTCCGCAAGCGCCGAACCGCCATGTACACCGATGTCGCCACTATGGGAATACTAACACCGGTCACAATTGCAGGGCTGACGGGCAAGCCCGAGTCGACCAGGCCTTTGGCCAACAGGTTAATCAGCCCAACGATATAGTAGGTTACCGCCGCTACCGACAAACCCTCCACCGTCGCCTGCAAACGCAACTGCGTTTTCACTCGGCGATTCATCGATGCTAACAGTGACTGGTTTTGCCGCTGGCGGGCAATATCGATCCGCGTCGACAGGAGCTTGGTCGCCCTGGCCATCTGTTCGAGTATCGACTGCTGCCGTCGCGACACGGCGCGGTAAGTCTTGACCGCCGGCGCCAGTCGTCGGTTTGTGAACTCCTCGAAGGTCTGCACGCCGACAATGCGCGTTTCTCGCAGCTCATGGATACGCTGGAGAACGATCTCGTAGTAGGCATCGGCCGCATCGAAGCGATAATTGCTTCGCAGGTGGCGGTGCTGACTGGTGGCTGACAGACGGGTCAGTCGCTCCAGCAAAGCCTGTTCCTGGTTCATCTCCGCGTCGACGAGTGCTTCGCCGATCAGGGTCAGCTCCTCCTCGCTTTCGTCGAGCACCGGTGTCAGCTGTTGTGCCACGGGCAGCGCCAGTAGCGACATCATGCGGTAGGTCTCGATCTCGAGCAGCCGCTGCATGACGCGCCCGGTCTGTTGTTCGCTCATGGCCTCATTGATCAACAGTATCCGGCTCATGCCATCGCCATGGATTCGCAGGTCTGTCAATGCGACCGCGCCATCGTCGGCGACGACGGATCCGACCAGGACGTTGCCATCGAAGAACGTCGCGCTGATCTCATCGAGCCTGTCGCGCCAGTCGTCCATGCGGATGACCTGCGCCTGTACGCCGATGAGCAGATAGCCCGTGATGCTGTCCATCCAGGCATCGGGGATCAGGTCGCCCGGCGTCTGCGTGAAAGGAGTCTCAGGCTCGCCGTTTCTCGCCAGCGTGTAGCGGCTGTACTCGGTGTGACGCTCCCAACGCAGCCTGACTGCACCGATGTCCGCCGCGAAATGCTTGACGGTCGTTTGTGGCGGTGCCACGTCGAAATGGGCGAGGAATTTCGACAGCACTTCGACGTTCGGGCGTTCGCCGTCCGAACGATCCGGCAGCCGGGTCAGGTAGGTAATCTGACTGGGAGTCGCGAGGCTGTCGGGCGGACGGGCATGAACTTCGTCATTGAGCTCGCGTCGAAGCGGGTGCTCCTTTGTTTCCGGAAGCTCATACATTCGATTCACCTGCTTCGATGAACTCCCGGATCAGTTCGGCGATGCGCGTGGGCGCCTCTTCGTGCGCCAGGTGGCCGAGGCCCGGCAGCCGCAGCACTTCCGTCCTGTTCAGCAGTTTCCCGATCGAATTGGCTTCCTTTGGACTGACCGCCTGGTCTTCCTCACCGACGATCAGCATCAGCCGCGCCTGCAGTTCGGAGAGTTCCTCTAACAGCGGACCCAGTTCCCATGAGGCCATCATCTGCAGCACCGACGACAAGTGCGACTCCCGCTGGAACAGCCGCTGATAGTATTCCGTACCGTCGGGATCGATCGTTGACCCGGTGCCATTGAGCACCCTTTCGACCGCTCGTTTGTCCGTTGCACGCCGCGCCAGCATCTTCGGCATCAGCCGGGTACTGGCGAAGAAGCGCGCCAGAGGCGAGAACACGTTTCTGAGCGTGCCCCCGAACGGCAATAGCGCCGCGTTGATACCGATGACGTGACCGGCCGCAACACGATTCTTCAACACGAGGTTTAAGGCCACGGCAGCCCCGGCAGAGTGGCCAACGATGCAGCGGGGAGAGATTTTGAGGTCTTGCAACAGGCCAGCAATCCCGTCACTGATGTCGTCGAGCGACATGCTGTCGCCAACGACGCGCTCCGAGAAGCCATGCCCGGGAAGATCGACGGCGACGACATCGAAGGAATTCGAAAGTGCCGGAATGACGTCGCGCCAGGTGTGGGTCGAGGCGGCGGTCCCGTGTAACAGCAGAATCGTATCGCCCCGCCCGGCTCTCTGGACATGCCAGGTCGAACCTTGCGAAACCGTCAGGCGACTGATGCTGCGATGAGGCCAGTCATAGGGAACCGAGCCCACACCGGTCGACGGCATAGCCAATGTCATGCTCGCACTCACGACGCGAGGTTCCTTTGCACGGTACCGGATATGCGTGACGCGTCTGCATTCGGCAGCGCAATGTAGCCGGCACCCATCGCATCCGCCAGTCTTTGCGCACGCGGCTTGGGCCGTCGGGACGTGTCGACGAGCAGCGACCTGAGCCCCGTGGCACGCAGGAGCTTTGCCGCATTCATTGCATCATGTTCGGCCTTCTCTGCGCCGGGCGAAGTATCTCGAGCGATGTTCGCGCGGCCGTCTGTCATCAGAACGATTGCCGCCGTCCTGCCCTGCCGCGAGACCGAGTCCGCCAGTTGTCGAGCAGCGTCGAGACCTGACGCGAGGGGTGTGCCGCCGCCGCCTGGCAAAGCCGACAGGGAGCGCTTCACCCGAGCCAGCGCCCGCGTGGGCTCAAGCAGCACCTCGGCGGCATCCTTTCGAAAGGCGATCAACGCCACCTGGTCGCGCCGCACGTAGCAGTCGTTCAACAGCAGCTCGATTGCACCCTTGACCTCGGCAAGGCGCTGCGCCGCTTGCGAACCGGACGCGTCGACGACGAAGATCGTCGTCGATTCCACGCGATCCTGGTAGCGGGTGATATGCAGATCAGAGGGCCGCAGCGCGAGTGCGCCGCAGCGTTCGCCCCTGCGACGTATGGACTGCCACGGCGCCGCCGCTTTGAGCGTCGCCAGCACGTTCAGCCGCGCACCACTGACCTGACGGGTCGCTTCCACGCCGACCGGACGACCACGTAATCGGCTGCGTGTCGCGGGGCCTCCACGCCCACCGGTCGACCCCTGCTGCGAGCGTGGCAACGATTCGGCCAGCTCGTCCAGCAGGTCCGGCGGCAGCGCCGCGAGAACCGCGTCGACCAGTATGTCATCAGGAATGTCCTTGGTTCCCGGTGTGCTTTCCTGCTCTTCCTGCGGCTCGGTCTCGGGTGGAGGCGGCGGCTCCGCCTCGGCCGGCATGCGCGTCGCGCGCTGCGGCAGGATAAGCCGCGCAGCTGTCGCCGCGTGCGCTTCAGTCACGGCGGGCTCACCATCAAACGCCGCCAGGGTTCGGGCCGTGTTGAGCATGAACAGGTCACCTCTGAGCGACGCCAGCCCGAAAGCCGCCGCTGTCTGTGAGAATTGCTCGATAATTGCGTCCGGTACCTCGACCGACGACAGACGGTCCCGCGCCTCCTGCACGTCTGCGTCGGACCACTCATCCAGCTGCACCTGGAATCCCGCCAGGTCCCGGACCTTCAGATTGAACGCGATGCGTTCCGCGAGACCCGCGGCGACCCTCTCGTCATCGTCTATGCCTTCGTCCAGCGCGACAACGGTGTAATGCACGCGACACTCCCGTGTGACGCCATCTCGTTCGACGAGCAAAGTCCGACGGTCCATCGCCTCGCCGATAATCGAAGCAGCGGCGTCCGGGATGCGCTCAGCCATCGTCAGGACAATGACGCCTTCGTCGGCAGCCTCCAGAATTCCGGTTGCGAAGACGGGTTTCTTGGCACTGACGGTCGCCGCAAAATCCAGTCCGCCCAATAGCCGGTCCTCGCTGACATTGACCGGCACCTTGATCCAGGGCGACCCGTCCGGCAGCAGGCCTCTGAAGTTCGCGAGCCAGTCATCGCGCTCGGGTGATGGCATGCCTCTCAGTGACACACCCCCGAGACCATGCGGATGCGCGGCCAACAGCAATGCGACCAGGGCAGCGTCGTGCGATGGCAACTCCCTGCTCATTCGCTAAAGACCTCGTCCAAGACGCGTTCGACACGCACGCCGGCACTCGACTCATCGAGCGGATTTCTCCTGAGCCTGTGTCCCAACGCCAGGTGCGCGACATCTTTCAGGTGCGAAACGGACACTTCGTCAGCGCCCTGCAATGCGGCATATGCCCTTGCTGCTCGCAGCAGCGTCAGTTCGCCGCGTGACCCGTCAGTCTCCAGCGCGATGCAGATCTCCGCGGCCTTCTCAAGCACGCTGTCATTGACCTTGATCGACACCAGTAGCTCTCGTGCCTTGACGATCTGGCGCCTGAGCTTGCCGTCCTGTCTTGACCACTTCCGCTGGAATGCAGCGTGATCGGACTCATAGGCGTCTCGGCGCTTCATGACTTCGACGCGCTCGGCTACCGTTGAGGGCGTCGATACGTCGACAGCCAGGCCGAAGCGATCCAGCAACTGCGGGCGCAGTTCGCCCTCTTCCGGGTTGCCGCTGCCGACCAACACGAACTTAGCCGGATGCCGAACGCTCAGTCCTTCTCTCTCGACGAGATTCTCCCCGGACGCGGCAACGTCCAGCAGCAGGTCGACGATGTGATCTTCCAGCAGGTTGACCTCATCGATGTACAGAAAACCCCGATTCGCCCTGGCCAGCAAGCCAGGTTCAAACGCCTTTTCGCCGTGTACCAGGGCTCGCTCGATGTCGAGCGCGCCGACAACACGATCCTCGGTTACGCCAAGTGGAAGATCGACGACGGGAACGGGCATCAGCTTGTCGCGGCGCTTGCTTCTGTCGACGCCGCAGTGTGACGCCTCGCAATGATCGGAATCCAGGTCGCATGCGTAAGGGCAAACAGTGACCGCCCGCATCTTCGGCAAGAGGCTTGCCAGCGCACGAATCGCCGTCGATTTGCCTGTGCCGCGATCGCCGAACAGCAGTACGCCGCCGACGCTCTGGTCGACGGCCGCTATCATGAGGCCGAGTTTCATATCGTCCTGCCCGACGATGGCTGAAAAAGGGAACATCGTCAGCCCGCCGCCGCACCGCCGTTGTCACGGGATCGCATACCCGCACGCCACAGAACGTCATCCTTGGTTTTAGCGAACAGGAACCAGTGTTCGAGTAACGCAAGGGCGAGCAAGGTTGCGAGCAGAGTGGCGCCGGTCCGCTCAGCAATGTTGTCGCCGGCAGAGACTGCCAGGGCGGCCAGCGTAATCAGCCCGACGACCGAGAAGGTCACCGACACGGGAAACAACTCGTTCATCTTCCTGCGAGTGACGAACGTCTTCAGATAAGCGAGGTGTTCCGGCCAGAATTCCTCATGCAGGTTGCGAACGCCGAGGAAGATGTTCAGCTTGGCACTCCAGCGCATCAACCAGAGAATCGCAAAGGTCCAAAACGCGATTCGGTTCGTCGCATTCCACAACAAGACGCCCAGAGCGACGACGGTCGCTACGACGAGCAACTCATGATAGATGCAGGTCTTGAGGCCCAGCACGAATTTCTTCCAGCCCCTGGTCCCTGGCGGACAGGCTTTCGGCCTGGGACCACTGACATATCCGAACAGGTACGACACTTCGTGCCAACCCCAGACCGCCAGCGCGCCGAAAAACGCCAGGTACGACCCACTGGCCGTCATGTCATGTCGACTGACGTAGATTGCGCCTATACCCAGCAGCGCAACGACGGTCGTCCCGACCAAGGTTACGGCATAGGATTTCCTGGGCATTCCGGCCCGGTAAATCAGTACAACCGTACTGAGCCACCAGGTCGCCAGCGCAAAGACAATCGGCAGGACGAAATCCACGAGCGCTGACTTACCAGGTCGGTGCCAGTCGAACGTTGCTCGGGATTTCGTGTCTCACGACTGGCAGGGTGTACAACCGGGCAAAGACGAGCGCACCTTGCACTGACAGTCCCGCTCGCCTGACCAATCCTGCGACCCCTCCTCGTTTTTTAGCCGCCAGCGTTTTCTCATTGATGGCAACGAGCTTGTCCATGCCCTTCCAGAAACGTTCGTCTTCGAGATTCAGCGACACGGGGAAGATCTGTCGGCTAATCTCTGTCGTCAGCGACAAAACCCGCTTGTCGTAATCGGTCGGATCGAAACCGAGCGCCTCGTGCATGGCCGGTCGCGTATGATCGCGAACGTACATCGTCGCGTAGACTGCGAGCAGGAAGAAGCGAATCCACAGCAGGTTGTGGCCGCGCAGTAATTTCGGATTCGCCTTCATGATGAGCGCGAAGACTTCTCCATGGCGGAACTCGTCGTTACACCAGTCCTGGAACCAGCGGAAGATCGGGTGAAAACGCTTCTCTGGATGGCGCTCGAGGTGACGGTAGATCGTAATGTAGCGTGCGTAGCCGATCTTCTCCGACAGATAAGTCGCGTAGAAAATGAACTTCGGCCGGAAATACGTGTACTTCTTCGCTTTACGAAGGAAACCGAGGTTTACCGGAACGTTGAAGTCCTTCAGTGACTGGTTGATAAAGCCGGCATGACGGGACTCATCCCGCGCCATGTAGCCCATCACTTCACGCACGTCTTCGTTCTTGACAGCCTTCTTTATGTCGGCGTAGAGCACATGACCTGAGTACTCGGACGTCGCAGACGATACGAGGAAGTCCATGAACTCCTTGTAGAGCTCAGGCGACAGCTCCTTAATCTCACTCTCGAAACTGTCGTCGCGTTTGAAGTGGTTCTGGTTGTTGTCGTCACGGAACTCGTCCATGAGGTCTTCCCACTCCTGTCGAATGGGTTCCATATCGAGCTTGTCCATGGCGTCGAAGTCGGTGCGATAGAAACGCGGCGTGAGCAGCGTTTCTGTAGTCGCCTTCGTCGTAGACGTGTTCGTTCGCGTATCCGTAGTCACTATTTCGTCTCCTGTTGAGTCAGCGCTACCGCGGCTACCCCTGTTTCCGCAGCGTCTGCTTCAGACGGACCCCCGTCTGCTATCTGGTCTTTCGCTGAAATTTCTAAAAATCGTGCGAAGGCCTCCTGGTTGGTTGGACCGAAAGCCCGGAGGTCGATAACGCGCCCCGTGGCCGGGTCGTGCAGCACGATGGACCCGGACGCCATCTTTCGAACCGAGAAAGGAATCTCGGAACCGATGTCTGAAGCCCGGCGCTCGCGCGCGAGACTCCTCAGAGCACCCCTCAAGAAACCGTTCGTCTCGGGTGCTACTACGTCCACGACCCGTCCGCTATTCGCATCGATGACCGTGACGGCCCCGCCTTCCTGGTCTTCGAACCACAGGTCAACGGATTCGATGGCAGGCTCGAGCAACAAGTCGCCGTTGCCACGATCCGATAGCTGATACATCGACACAGCCACGATCGCGAATACGATCAGGGCGGACGCCGCAGCCAGCGGTGGATGCAGCGACCAGCCGCGGCGCGGCGCCGGTGCGCTATCGTCTGTCGACGGGTCTGACACTGGCCGCGCTGCAGCGTCTGCTGCGTAGTCAGCCAGGGCCGTTGCCAGCGTCTTTGCGACAGACTCGGCGTTCCTGATGCCACGCAAGACGGGCCTGACGTCGAACCAGCGGAACGGTTTAACCATCGGCCACAGCAGCACGTAGGACGCGCGCGAACTTCGATCTGTCCTAATCGAAATGTCGCCGCTCCCATCCTTGTGCAGCCTGAGATCGGCAGCGTCGATGATCGCAAACGGCAGGTTTACCGTTACGGAGACCGCGACGCCGCATCGCATGACAACGCGCTGGTTCGTGATCGTAAACATCGTCGCCGCGGCCGCTCGCTGTGCGTAGTAGGCCAGCAAGCCGATCGCCACAACGGCCAGCACCAGCAGAACGATCGAACCAGAGACGGCATCGATTAACGCTTGGCCGTCCTTCAACGCGAGCGCTATTCGCAGAGCCAACAAGGCCGCAAAGTAGACGGCAACCTTGCGGATATGCATTGTCGTGAGCGCGAGACTCGAGAACTCCGAACGACCCTGCCAGAGGATTCGTTCACCCTCCGGCAATTCCTGTGGCAGGCCGACTACTGGCTCATCATCATGTTCGTGCATTGGATTCAAAACAACGGCTCCCCGCGTTTGTCATCGGCAAACAACAGACCGGCACCGAAGTAGCCCGAGATCTTGTCCTCCTCCAGCATGGTAATCTGGTCGGGAGACGAGAGCTGTGGCACGTTGGCGAACTGGTGGCTATAGATCGCGTTCACCTTGATCTGGCTGTTGCCCTTGTCGATGTCCGCAAATCCGAACGGGACAATCTTGCTGCCATCGGCAGCGGCTACTTCGATGTAATAGATCTGCGGTTCTGCGAGATCGACCCAGACGTCGCTGACATCGCCGACCTTCTTGCCGTCGGCAGCGACAACCGGCATGCCCCGGGGATCGATGTCTTTCTCATCGACATGGAACGAAGGAGCAGCGCGCAGTGGGACGATTCGCGGCGTGCCCTCGAGTGTCTTCTCGACGATATCCGGCCGATTGCTGTAGGCGCCGGGCCCGAATCTGGCAGAAAGCGGGTCGCCCGTCGGGTTTAATGGCGCGCCTGGATTCGATGCGGCCGGCTCCGCTCGGAAATCCTCATCCGGCGCTTCCGGTCGTGGCGCCTGCACCGTCCGCCCGCCTTCGACGTGATACGTCTTTGGGGCAGGCATTGACGGAAAGCCCTGGACGGTGACGTGCTCAGACCGGTCCGAAACGAGAGGATACCCTTCCCGTTTCGACTCTCGGTGCAGGTACAAGACGAGCCCGATAAAGAACACCCAGAACAGGGTGAATAAGACTTCTACAAGATCAATATTTGCTAGTCCGCTGGACATGGCGGTCCTCCGGTTTTTCTCTCAACTTGGAAACTCGGCAAGGCCGAGTCGGTTATTGCCCTCAGCATCGTCCCGCTGCGAGAACGCGGCGAGCGGGCCGATGGCTACGAGCGTGGCAAACAGCAACAACACCTCGAGGTGATAGACAAAGGTGTAGCCCGATGCCGGCCCTGAAATCGCAGGGCCGAATACACCAGTCGATGCCAACTGGGAAACGACATCACGAATGATGCCGCCGAATGCGAGTGCACAGCCGGTCGCGGTCGCCTGTACGGCGCCCCAGGCGCCGAGAGCGAGACCGCTGTTGCCATGCTGTGTCAAAGCCATTGCCGAGGTCAGCGTGCCGACGGCGAACATGCCGCCACCGAGCCCGATCAGGGCTACGCCCAAGAGGAACAACAGCTTGATCTGTATAGCGCTGACGATGGCGACGATTGCAAAGGCGAAGACTCCAATCAGTGCGCCGTGGGCAGCGAGCCGGTTCGGATCCTGCCCGGTGCCGAGTTTTCTTGCCGACAACAGGAATGCCACAAGCATGCCGCCGGCCAGCAATGCGGTAAGGCTCGTTGTGGCGGCGACGGACATGCCCAAAATCTCGCCGCCGAAAGGTTCCAGCAGGATGTCCTGCATGGCGAATCCGGCGGTTCCAAGCGCTACCGCGGTCAGCAGACGAACGGTCCTCGGGTCCTTGCGCAGTTCCTGCCACGATTCCTTGAAGCCCGGAGCGACCATGGCATCCACCTCTTCGACCGGTCGACGCGCCTCCTGCTTCCAAAGTGCGATGACATTCAGCACGAGCGTGATCACGGCGGCGCTTTGCACAACGCGAATCAGCCGGACAGGACTAAAGTCCCTCAGCAGCCAGCCGAACAACAGAGCGCTAAGGACCATGCCGATCAGTAGCATGACGAACAGCAACGCCACAACGCGCGGTCTAAGTTCAGGTTTGCTCAGGTCGGATGCCAAGGCCAGTCCCGCTGTCTGCGTGGTGTGCAATCCGGCACCGACCAGCAGAAATGCCAGTCCGGCGCCGAGCTGGCCTGCCCAGACCGGGCCGACGCCGCCGCCCGACAATACGAGCATCGCGAACGGCATGATGCCTAGCCCACCCCATTGCATTAGCGTGCCCACCCAGATGAATGGCACGCGACGCCAGCCGAATGCTGATTTGTGTACGTCGGACTTGTATCCGATCAGGGCTCTTGCCGGCGCGAATACGACGGGTAATGCGATCATCGTCGCAACGAACCAGGCAGGCACCGACAGTTCGACGATCATCACGCGATTCAACGATCCTGTGATCAGCACGAGCGCCATACCAACGGATACCTGGAACAGTGACAGCCTCAGGATGCGCGACAGCGGCAAGTCCTCGGTCGCCACGTCGGCGAACGGGAGCATTTTCGGCACCAGCTCCCGAATTCGCGCTTCGAAGTTTTGCATCAACGCCGTCATGATCGATTCAGTGCCACCGCCTGTGAGATGTAGAAGCCGCTCTTGATCCGCGCCAGCTGGCCGGTTCTCCACCCGGCGATGCCGAGTTCCTCGTTCAGCGCTTTCTTCAGTTTCGGAATGTGGAGCGGCTCGATGGCTGGCGCACGGTTGTTCTGATGTGGGATCAGCCGACCGACGAAATGCATGAGCCCTAGTGCGGGCGTCCACGGCGCGGCCGTGAACAGCACGCCTTCACCGGACCGGTCAGCGAGGTCCGCAACGACGCGACGGACGTCCACTTCGTCGTAATGGATCAGCGAGTCCATCGCGACGGTGTAATCGACCGTCGCGGGCGCGTCCGCAAGCATGTCGCCGACGCGGAAATCGATCCTGCCCTGTAAATGCTCATCGGCGGCACGCTTCCGCGCAACCTCGACAAGGTTCGCTGCGACATCGATTGCAATCACGTGTGCACCCCGTCTCGCAGCGTCGACGGCCAGCGCACCCGTACCGCAGCCGGCGTCCAACAGCGTCTTGCCGTTGAGGTCTTCCGGCAACCAACTCATCAGCGTTGCACGCATCTCGTCTCGCCCGGCCCTGACCGTTGCGCGAATGCGGTTGACCGGCTCGTTCGACGTCAGCGCAGCCCAGGCGGCCGCTGCCGTCTGGTCGAAATAGGTCGTCAGCTGGTCACGACGACGAAGATAAGAAGACGTTCGCATCAATCAAACCCTAAGAAATCAAACAGGTCACGGTCGCGCATCGGTTGCGGAATCAACTCTTCGGTGCCATCCAGCAGCGTCTGAGCCAGTTGCAGGTATTCATTCTGTACCGCCTCGAGCTCCGGCGATGATTCCATCTCGAACAGCGTCGATTTCTTCAGGCGGCTGCGACGAATGACGTCGAGGTCCGGGAAATGCGCGAGGCGTTTCAGGCCGATCTGTTCGTTGAAGCCATCGATCTGGTCCGTCGCCGCGCTGCGGTTGGCGATAACGCCGCCGAAGCGGACTTTGTAGTTCTTGGACTTGGCCGAGATCGCCGAGACGATGCGGTTCATCGCGAAAATCGAATCGAAATCGTTGGCGGCAACGACGAGCGCACGATCCGCGTGCTGCAAAGGTGCGGCAAAGCCGCCGCAGACGACATCGCCGAGCACGTCGAAGATCACAACGTCGGTGTCTTCGAGCAGATGGTGCTGCTTCAGGAGCTTCACCGTCTGTCCGACAACGTAGCCGCCGCAGCCCGTACCTGCCGGTGGCCCGCCCGCCTCCACGCACATGACACCGTTGTAGCCTTCGTAGACGAAGTCGTCGGTACGCAGCTCTTCGGAATGAAACTCGACGGACTCGAGTACGTCGATAACCGTCGGCATCAGCTTCTTCGTCAACGTGAACGTCGAGTCGTGCTTCGGATCACAGCCAATCTGCAAAACCCGCTTGCCGAGCTTGGAGAATGCAACGGAGAGATTCGACGACGTCGTCGACTTGCCGATGCCGCCCTTACCGTAGATCGCAAAGACTTTCGCGCCGTCAATCTTGTCCGACGGATCGAGATGCACCTGCAGGCTGCCGTCGCCGTCCGGTTGCTTGGGCTGCACGTTCACAGGAACCGGAAACGGCTTTTTCAATGCGGTCGATGTTTGCGTCATGCTGCGACTACCTCGGTAATTCCTTCCAATACGTCTTCAAGTTCCTCGCCGGCGCGCTCCAGCGCCTCGAGGGTTTCGGGATCGGGTGACCAGTACTCTCTTTCGTGTGCTTCCAGCAGCCGGTTCGCGACCTTGGCCGAAGCGGCCGGGTTCAGGCTGGCGAGACGCTTCCTCATCTCCTCATCCAGAACAAACGTGTCGGTGATCTGCTGGTAGACCCACGGCGCGACCTTCCCGGTTGTGGCGGACCAGCCGACAGTATTCGTTACGTGGGTTTCGATCTGGCGAACGCCTTCATAGCCGTGCTCCAACATGCCCTCGTACCACTTGGGATTGAGCATGCGAGTCCGGGCTTCGAGCGCGACCTGCTCGGACAGGGTCCGGATCGTGTTGCCATCACCGGTCTGGTCGCCGATATAGACCTCGACGGACGCTCCCTTCGCACGTTGGACTGCGCTGCTGATGCCGCCGAGGGTGTCGAAGTAATGGTCGATCGTCGTGATGCCGAGTTCCGACGATTCGAGATTCTGGTAGCTCAGGTCGACGTCCTGCAGGCTGCGCTGCAACAACTCCGCTTCACGTTGCGGCTTACCGTCACGGCTGTAGGCAAAGCACTTGCGACGCGTGTACTGCTCGGCAAGCGCGTCGTCATCGTTCCAGTCGCCGCTGTCGACCAGGTGATTGACGTTAGACCCGTAGGCGCCGTTGGCATTACTGAAGACACGCAGCGCTGCCGTTTCAAGATCGCAGCCGCAGTCTTCGCTGTACTTCAGCGCATGCTTGCGCACGAAGTTCATCGACGGATCTTCGTCCTCCGCGCTGGCTGCCAGCCACGCCGCCTCTGCCAGCAAGCGAGTCTGGTTCGGCAAGAGATCGCGGAAGATGCCGGACAACGTCATGATGGCGTCGATACGCGGCCGCCCCAGCTCTTCCAGCGGTATCAGCTCGGCTCCGGCCAGGCGCCCGTAACTGTCGAATCGGGGCCGCGCACCCAGAAGCCTGAGAGCCTGGGCAATCGGACCGCCTTCCGTCTTCATGTTATCGGTGCCCCACAGGACGATCGCGATGGACTCTGGCATCGATCCGGTATCGGCGACGTAGCGCTCCACCAGTTCCTCCGCCTGGGCGGCGCCAACCGTTAGGGCATAGCGGCTCGGCATCCGGTATGGATCGAAACTGTGGATGTTCCGGCCGGTTGGCAAGATGTCGGTGTTGCGCATCAGGTCTCCGCCGGCAACGGGACGGATGAAACCACCATCCAGGGCCTGCACGATCGCGTCCAGCTCACTGTCACGGCCAAGCTCACGGTTGACCTTGATTAATGTCTCGGCGACGCGGCTGTCGATGCCCTGTATTTCCTGGATCGAGTCGTCATTCGACGCTTGCTCGATGGCATCGAGCATTGCCTCCGAAATGGCTTCGACGCCGTTCGCCTCAGCGACCGCCGAGAGCCACTCTCGCCGCGACTCCACGGTCGGTATGTCGCCAACCACATGCATGCCGTGGGGGATCAACGTATCTCTGAGCTCTGTCAGCTTGTCAGAGAATGAGGCAACCATGGCGTCATGGTCATCGGACCAGTCCCACTCCGCGCCCTGAAGCTCAAGCTCGGAGGCCTGGGTCAGTATCAGCTGGGCAAGCAGCTGGCGTTCCCTGGCAGCTTCCGGGTCCAGCGTCAGCCAGCGTTCCAGCGATGCCTGGAGCTCGGACAGTTCCTTGTACAAGCCGGCCTTCGTAACCGCCGGGGTCAGGTAGCTGATTAACGTCGCGGCGGATCGCCGTTTGGCAATTGCACCTTCGGACGGGTTGTTTGCGGCATACAGGTAGAAATTCGGCAGGCTTCCGATCAGCCGGTCGGGCCAGCATTCCGCGGACATGCCGCTCTGCTTGCCGGGCATGAACTCAAGCGCGCCATGCGTGCCGAAATGCAGAACCGCGTCGGCATCGAAGTCCTCGCGCAGGTAGCGGTAGAACGCCGAGAACGCGTGGGTCGGCGTAAGGCCGCTCTCGAAGAGCAGCCGCATTGGATCGCCCTCGTAACCGAAACCGGGCTGTATGCCGACGAACAGGTTGCCGAACCGCCGACCCAACACCTGCAGGTGAGCGCCATCGCTCAGCTGGCGCCCGGGCGCCGGACCCCATTCCTTCTCAATCTCTGCGAGGAAAGGCTCGCGACGCACATGATCATCGACGGAGATACGCGTATGCACATTGGCTTCGGTGCCGTATTCCGCAGCATTGCCGTCGAGCAGCGCATCTCGTAGTGCATCCGCATCCTCGGGGACATCGACGTCATAGCCGGCGTCAGCCAGTGCTCGCATCGTGTTCAGCAACGAAGAGAAGACGCTCAGATGCGCGGCTGTTCCAACGGCGCCGCCATTGGGCGGGAAATTGAACAGGACCGTCGCGATTCGACGTTCCTTGCGGTCTTTGCGTCTTAGCCGAATCAAGCGGGACACGCGTTCGGTCAGCGCCGCGACGCGCTCGACGTGCGGTCGCATGTCACGTTGTTCGCCCGGCGCCGATTCTTCGGAGCGTCCGGCGAACAGTGTCGGCCCGGTGGCACCATCCAGCTCCGGGATCGCAACCATCAACGTCGTCTCGACCGGCAACAAGCCACTTCGCGATGACTCCCAGGTCTCCAGCGACTGGAACTCAGTACCGTGCGCCGCGATATACGGCACGTCGAGCTTGACGAGCATTTCTTCTGCGGCATTGGCGTCGTTGTACGCAGGCCCGCCGACGAGGGAGAAACCGGTCAGAGAAACGACCGCATCGACAATCGGCTTGTCTTCGTCCATAAAGAAGCGGGTTATCGCCGGCCGCGCGTCGAGACCGCTGGCGAATGCGGTGATGACCCGATGTCCTTTTTCTTCCAACCCCTGGATAACGGCGTCGTAGTGCGCCGAGTTGCCCGCGAGAATATAGGAACGCATCACGAGGACGCCGACGGTACCGCCGTTCTCCTCACTGATATCCGGAAGGTCGTCCCGGACATCCGTCACCCGATTCTCGAGCGCCGGATGGTAAACGCCGACCTCGGGGTACTCGACCGGCGACTCAACGTTGACGAGCTCCCGGTAGACTTCCCGTTCATCCTCCGCATAGCGAGACACGAGGAGCGCCACCAGGTTGCGCACATTCTGCTCGGAGCCCGACAGCCAGTACTGCATCGCCAGGAAATAGGCGCGCACATCCTGAGCCGTGCCCGGGATATATTTCAGGATCTTAGGCAGGCGCCGCAGCATCTTCATCTGCTTTTCGCCGCTTGCGGCCGCATTGTTTTTCTTTTTCGGTCGCAGCTTTTGTAACAGCGCCATTGGCCCACTCTGCTTGCCGGCCATCGAGAACGCGCCGACGCGAGTCAGCTTTGTCACTTCGCTTGCCGACATGAAGCACATCATCGCGTCGCAGTCGTCGCGCCGCGCGGCCAGGGCCGGCAGCACGGGGTTGATGTGCTCTTCCATGAACAACATGCTGACGATGATGATGTTGGCGGTCTTGATGTCGTCAAGACAGGCATCCAGCAGCTCCGGATGGCTGGCCCACTCCCCGGCGCAATGCATCGTGCCCGACAGTCCGGGGGCTTCACGCGCCAGTTGCGCGAACGCACGATCCGCCGCTGCGGCCAGGTGGCCGTCAAGCGTGATCAACGCAACCCGCATGGGTGCGTTAGCGTCCGAAGTGCGCTTTGGCATCGTAGAGTGTCTCTGTGGTTATCGTCGCTATGCCCTTTTCCCGGGCAAAGGTCTCCGTGTTGCGTCGAGCCTTACCGCGAACGAAGAAAGGAATCCGGGACAGGGTTTTCTCGGCGTCTGACGTCCAGCTGACGCCATCGACAGCGTCCGCCATCTCGGCCACGACTGCGGGTTCGTCCGCGGCTTTTCGAGCCCCGCCGCCGAGATGCGACGGCCGGGCGTCGTTGTGAAACTCGAAGTCCTCACTGAACATGCCCAACAGGTGCTCTTCGAGCCCCATCATCAACGGGTGCACCCACGTGTCGAAGATCGTGTTCGCGCCTTCGAAACCCATCTGTGGCGAATACGCAGCGGGGTGATCCTGTACGTGGACCGGCGCAGAGATCACGGCGCATCCGATACCGAGGCGCTTTGCGATATGACGTTCCATCTGCGTACCGAGAACGAGCTCGGGCTGTAGTGCCTGCACAGCCTCTTCGACTTCGAGGTAGTCATCGGTAATCAGCGCCTCGATGTCCCACTCGCGGGCCAGCGCCCTGACGTCGCGCGCAAACTCGCGACTGTAGGTCCCGATGCCGACGACGTTGAAGGCCATCTCCTCTTTGGCGATCCGGGCAGCCGCGATGACGTGCGAGGCGTCACCGAAGATAAAGACCCGCTTGCCCGTCAGGTAGGTCGAATCGATGGACCTCGAGTACCAAGGCAACCGCGAAGCACCCGCGGCAAGTGCCGCGGATGGGTCGATGCCGGTCAGTGTCGCTACCTCCTCGATGAATCGCCTCGTAGCGCCTACACCGATTGGAACGGTCTCAGTAAACGGTTGATTGAAAGTGCGCTTGAGCCAACGTGCCGTCGTGTCCGCGATTTCCGGATACATGACGACATTGAAATCAGCCTCCGGAATCCTGCGAACGTCGTCTGGCGTCGCTTCCCACGGTGCCACGACATTGACGTCTACGCCAAGCAGGTGCATCAGCGTCGTCAGCTCGTGCACATCATCACGGTGCCGGAAACCCAGCGCCGTCGGCCCGAGCAGGTTGCAGCTCGGCCGGAGGTTCTCAACGTCGGTGCTAGCAGGCTCGGCGGCGAGGCCTTTCGTGATGTAATAGAAAGTCTCTGCGGCGCCCCAGTTCTCCTTGCGCTGGTAGGACGGCAACTCGAGCGGGATAACGGGGATCGGGAGGTTCAGTGCTTCCGACAAGCCGCCCGGATCGTCCTGGATTAACTCGGCGGTACACGACGCGCCGACGATCATAGCTTTTGGCTTGAAGCGCTCGTAGGCGTTTTGCACGGCGTCCTGGAACAACTGCGCAGTGTCCGCGCCAAGGTCTCGCGCCTGGAAGGTCGTGTAGGTGACCGGCGGACGCTCATCGCGTCGTTCGATCATCGTGAACAGCAGGTCCGCGTAGGTATCGCCCTGGGGCGCATGCAGCACGTAATGCACGTCTTTCATCGCGGTCGCGACACGCATGGCGCCAACGTGCGGGGGTCCCTCGTATGTCCAGAGCGTCAGCTTCATTTAAAACGCCAGTGCCTGTCTGCGCCGCAACGGACGTGCGAACAGCTCGGCGCAGTCCGCCGCCTGCTCGTAGCCGTGAACCGGCGTGAAGAGTAGTTCGATGGACCACTTGGTCGTCATGCCCTGCGCCTCGAAGGGATTGGCTAACCCTAAGCCGCAGACGACAACGTCCGGCTCGGCTTCCCAGCAACGATCGATCTGCAGGTCCACGTCCTGTCCTTCGCTCAGCTGAACGCCGTCCGGCAGTGCCGCGAGTTCTTCAGCGAGGTGTTCACGGTGCAGGTACGGCGTACCGACCTCGGTCAGCGTCATGCCGAGTTCAGTCGCGAGGAACCGAGCGAGCGGGATCTCCAGCTGCGAGTCTGGGAAGAAAAAGATCTTTTTGCCCTCGAGCTGCTCCTGGTACTCGACCAGCCCTTTCCGCGCCCGGTTGCGGCCCGGCCCGGTCACTGCATCGAATGTCTTTTGGGGTACTTTCCATTCGTCAGCCGCGGCTTGCAGCCAGGCCGTCGTGCCCTGCTCTCCCAGCGGGAACGGCGCCTTGAGCCGGACCGCACCGCGTTTGTCCAGCGCCATCGCGGTCTCGGTCAGGAACGGCTGCGCCAGCAGGTAACGTGTCTTGTTGCCAACGGCCGGCAACTCGCGCGCTTTTCGCGCCGGCAGGAACTCGACGGTGTCGATTCCCATGCCATTGAACAGGTCGCGAAACTGGTCTTCGACGATATCGGCCAGAGCACCGACAACGAGCAGTGACTCTTTGTCGCCCGCATGCGGCATCTGTTCGACCAGTGTCGCCAGGCAGGCGTCTTCGCCCTGCGTGAACGTCGTCTCGATACCACTACCGGAGTAATTCAGCACCTGGACGTTCGGCATGAACTGCGCCGACAAGCGCTCGGCTGCGCGTGACAGATCCAGCTTGATCACTTCCGACGGGCAGGAACCGACGAGAAACAGCGTGCGAATGTCCGGACGCCGCGCGAGCAGCTTCTGGACTTCCCTGTCCAGCTCATCGTTCATGTCGGCGAGACCGGCCAGGTCGCGCTCATCGATGATCGCCGTCGCGAAACGCGGCTCGGCGAAGATCATGACCCCGGCCGCCGACTGGATCAGGTGCGCGCAGGTGCGTGAGCCGACGACGAGGAAAAAGGCATCCTGGATCTTGCGATGCAGCCAGACGATGCCCGTCAGACCGCAGAATACTTCGCGCTGTCCGCGCTGCCGCAGGATCTCCTGGGCCGGCTTCAACGGAGCCGCAACGGCTGATGCGCCGCTCACACCCTGCCCTCCGCGGCGGTGACGCGGGCCATGCGGAACTTGATCAGGAACTGGGCGGCGTTGACGACGTAGGTGAAATAGGCGACCAGCGCCAGGACCAGCTGATCGCTGACGTTCAGGTAGCCACCGAAGAAGCAAACCAGGTAGGCGGTATGCAGCGCCATAACCAGCATGCTAACGACGTCTTCCCAGAAGAACGGCCGGGCGAACAGGTATTGGCCGAAAACGTCCCGCTCCCAGATGGATCCGGTAATCATGATGGCGTAGAGCAGAGCCGTCTTGAGCACGACCGAGGCCGAGGCGATGGTCGCACCCTCACCAGTTGCGAAAAAACGCCAGACCAGAAGCGTCGAAACAATGAACACGAGGAACTGGAGCGGCGCCAGGACTCCTTGCACGATCGTCCAGGGCGACGCATCGCGACGTTGCCGCTCTTCTTCTGAATAGAGCACTGCTTCCACGCGACCAGATGCAGGTGACGGCATTCGATTCTTATCCTTTATATAACGCGCTGTACTGCTAGATGCAGGCACAACCTTTACCCCGGGAAGCAGTATAGTGTCATTTTTTGTTGACGTAAATATATCTTGACAATATATCGGTGAGCGGGGTTAAGATAGCCGCGATGCGTGAAAAAGCGCCTGGTTTTTACGGCGCCGGTCGAACGCGATCACTGCTTTACGTTAAGATGCCCCTGATCGCTGGGGTGCCAATAAGAATGACGAATAAAGGCTGGGATCGACCTTCGACCGACCACACGCAGGAACAATGCCTTGAGGGCATGGGCCACGAAGACCCGTCGGCTGTGTCGCATGACGACGCAGTAAACAGCGTCGGCAGGCATATGCTGTCAAGACTGAGTCGTGTAATCGAAGGTGACATTATTCCTCGTCTTATGCTCGCATTAGACTCACCAAACTCCACTCAGCAAGACCGAGCGATCGCCGACCGACTGCGCGAGAGCGTCGACGAGTTCGTCCATTTGCTCATATCGCACGATGCCTCGGTTGCTACGCGTTACGTCAGTACGCTGCGCACCGACGGGATACCTCTCACCGCGCTCTACCTCGACCTGCTGGCACCCGCCGCAAGACGTCTGGGTACCCTGTGGGAAGAGGACGAATGCTCTTTCACGGATGTGACGATCGGCGTCTGCCGAATGAACCAGGTTTTGCTCGAGTTCAGCCGCTGCTTTGACGCAACGGTCGACGCCGTGCAGACGGGCCGCAATGCGCTCGTCCTTCCTATCCCGGGTGAGCAGCATACGTTTGGCGTATTGATGGTCATGGAATTCATGCGTCGAGGTGGCTGGAACTGCTACACCGGCAACCCGGGCAACACACGTGAATTCCACAAGCTGGTCAAGTCCCAGGAGTTTGATGTGATCGGCCTGTCGGTCAGCTCTGACACAAACGTTGAGACAACACGAAAGCTGATCTCGGAAATCCGTAATGGTGTCCGTAACGCCAATGCTGTTGTACTAGCTGGCGGGCGTGTTTTCGTCGAGAATCCCGAGCTTGTAGCAACGGTCGGCGCGGATGCGACCGCTGTAGACGGTCAGGAGGCGGTGAGCGAGCTTCGACGCTTACGACAGGACTCGCAGCATCAACCTTCGAACTAAGTCTGCAGATCGGGCTCTAACAGCCTGACGGGCCGGTTACAACCAGGGAATCGCATTCATTGTCTTCGTTCAGATCATCGAAGCTGCTCGCGGAGTCGCTGACATCCGAAATGTCGTCGACGCTGCTCGCCGAGGCTTCCGATGTCAGCCTGCTCATTGATGCCGAAGGCGTGATTCAGGACGTCGCGCTCGGCGACGCGGCACCTCATCTTGAAGCGGCGTTAACGTGGGTTGGGCGCAAGTGGATCGACACGGTATCTCCCGAAACTCACAATAAAATCAATGATTTACTCGAACACCCCAAGAATGCGTCGGTCGCTCGCTGGCGTCAGGTAAACCACCCGACCGAAGACGACATCGACATCCCGGTGATGTACAAAACGATCCGGGCCGGTGATGACATGCTGCTCGCAGTGGGCCGCGATCTGAGCCAGGTTTCCAATCTCCAGCAACGATTGCTCGATGTGCAGCAGTCACTGGAACAGGACTACTCGCGACTACACCAGGCCGAAATCCGTTATCGCATGCTGTTCTCGATGACCAGCGAAGCGATCCTGTTTGTTGACGCCGATAGCCGAAAGATCGTCGAAGCCAACCCGGCCGCCGGAAAACTGCTCGATACACCGACGAACAAGCTACTCAATCGCGGCTTCCCTCGCGGATTCAGCGATAACAGCAATGACTCGATCAATGAAATGCTCGTCCGGGTACGTGCGGCAGGACGCGCCGAGGCCATTATCGTGCGCTCGGCCGGCGACCACCGATCGTTCAAGCTGAATGCATCACTGGTGCGTCGCGAGGACGGGCCCTATTTCCTGATTCGCCTACGGGCACCCGACGACTCGAGCAAGGACGACTCGTCGCAAAAGATTCTCGATATCGTCAGCCGGTCGCCGGACGCCTTCGTCATCACCGATCCGGACGGCCGAATTGCGGCCGCTAACAAAGCGTTTCTCGACATGTGTTCCATAGCGACCGAGTTGCAGGTCATCAACCAGCCGGTGGACCGCTGGCTGGGTCGACCGGGCGTCGACGCCAACCTGCTGATTCGCAATCTTCGCAACCGGCCCGAGGTCCGTCACTTCGCGACGACGGTATTTCCGGAATTCGGAGAACCGGTCGACGTCGAACTGTCAGCGGTCTCCGCGCTGGAGAGTGACGAGCCCTGCTTCGGCTTCGTTATCCGACGACAGATTTCGGCGAGCCGTCACAAGGACGAGTCCGAGGAAGAGTTGCCACGTTCGCTGAAGGAAATGACGGAACTGGTTGGCCGCGTCCCGCTCAAGGATCTGGTTCGCGAGACCACCGACATCATCGAGCGGATGTGCATCGAAGCGGCGCTGAAAATGACGGACGATAGCCGAGCCTCGGCGGCCGAGATGCTCGGCCTGAGCCGCCAGAGTCTGTACGTCAAATTACGTCGGTACGGCATCGGCGATCTCGACGAAGATAACGACTAAAGTTGCCTTCGAAATCATCTGAATGCGCATCGTCGAGGGCCGCGAGCAGCCGCGACCGCAAGACCGCCTGAATTCCCGTTAAAACTGCTGGATTCCGCGCCCCGTCAACTGTAAAATTTAGTTGACGTTATATAGTGTCAAGTATTATTGTCAATCAATGGGGCGTGCGACAGCCAATACGCTCGCAGCCGACCGTCCGGTCTGGACGGCGTACGTGGAGCTGCTAAAACCGATCACTTGGTTTCCACCCATGTGGGCCTTCGGTTGCGGCGTCATTTCGTCCGGGCAATCCATCGTCGATCGCTGGCCGTTTGCCGTTGCCGGCATCCTGCTCGCTGGCCCTCTCGTCTGCGGCACCAGCCAGGTCGTCAATGACTGGTTCGACCGCCACGTCGACGCCATCAATGAACCGCATCGGCCGATCCCGTCCGGGCGAGCGCCCGGCCAGACCGCTCTGTATTTCGCGATCGTCTGGACCGTTGTATCGATCTGTGTCGCCGCACTGTTGGGTGTCTGGGTCCTGATCGCAGGCATCGTCGGTCTTGCGCTAGCCTGGGCCTATAGCGCGCCACCGGCGCGACTGAAGCAGAACGGCTGGTTCGGCAATGCGGCGGTCGGGATCTGTTATGAAGGTCTGCCCTGGTTCACCGCGGCAGCCGTCATGATCGGCGGCCTGCCCAGCAGCGAGATCCTGTGGATGGCCCTGCTCTACAGCATCGGCGCCCACGGCATCATGACGCTGAACGACTTCAAGGCGATCGACGGTGACCGCATCATGGGCATCCGCTCATTGCCGGTACAACTCGGCGCCCAGTCAGCCGCTAGGCTCGCCTGCGCGGTGATGGCCGTTCCGCAAGTCATCGTCATGGGACTTCTGGTCAGCTGGCAACAGACGGCGACGGCGGGCATCGTCGGCGCGTTACTGGTCGTGCAGCTGGTGCTGATGCAGCGCTTTGTCAAAGCGCCGGTTGAACGCGCAACCTGGTTCAGCGGCTTCGGCGTGACGCTCTACGTGCTTGGCATGCTCGCCTGCGCCTTCGCCATTCGAG
This sequence comes from Woeseiaceae bacterium, assembly GCA_030065915.1. Classification (GTDB taxonomy): domain Bacteria; phylum Pseudomonadota; class Gammaproteobacteria; order Steroidobacterales; family Woeseiaceae; genus UBA1847. The sequence goes on along the minus strand of JASJCQ010000020.1, from coordinate 41,447 downwards.
GCATGCTGTCGACATGAAGAAGACGCCAATCAGTTGGGCTGGCATTGTCAGGCTCGGTCTCGTTCAGACCTCGCTCGGCGCCATCGTCGTCATGACGACATCGACACTGAATCGCATCATGGTGGTCGAACTCGCGCTGCCGGCCATGTTGCCCGGCTTTCTCGTCGCAATTCACTACTACGTCCAGATCCTGAGGCCCCGCTTCGGGCATGGCTCGGACACCGGCCGCGCGAGAACGCCATGGATCATCGGTGGCATGGCGGTACTGGCTGCCGGCGGGGTTATGGCCGCCGCTGCCACGGCGCTGATGGCAACGTCTACCGCCGCAGGCATCGTCCTTGCCACGATCGCATTCATCCTGATCGGCGCCGGTGTCGGCGCGAGCGGAACCTGCTTGCTGGTGCTACTCGCAGCGACCGTTGACGACCGCCGGCGTGCGGCGGCCGCAAGTATCACTTGGATCATGATGATTGCCGGTTTCGCTGTTACGGCCGGCATCATCGGCGCGTTCCTCGATCCGTTCTCGTTCAGGCGCCTGTTGCTGATTTCCGCCATCGTATCCACAGTCGCGCTGGTCACGACGGTACTTGCCCTCGGCAGGATCGAGCGCCGCCACGCCGGTTTCGCGGCGCGGCCCGAAACCCGGATTGCCGCACACGACTTCAAATCGGCGATTCGTGATGTCATGAGTGAGTCACACACGCGCCGCTTCGCGGCCTTCGTATTCATATCCATGCTGGCCTACAGCGCACAGGACCTCGTCCTGGAGCCATTCGCCGGCGCCGTCTTTGGCATGTCGCCAGGCGAATCGACGCAGCTTGGCGGTACGCAGCACGGCGGCGTATTGCTCGGCATGTTGCTTGTCGCGTTTATCGGCTATCGCCTGGGCGACGGCCGCCACAGCATATTGCGACGATGCATGATCTTCGGCTGCCTAGCCTCCTCCGCCCTTCTGCTGGTTCTCGCGGGTTCTGGCTACATTTCGCCGGACTGGCCGTTGCATGCGAACGTCGGCCTGTTGGGTGTTGCCAACGGCGTATTCGCCGTCGCCGCAATCGGGTCGATGATGGGCCTCGTTTCCAAAGGCCACCGACAGCGAGACGGTGTCCGAATGGGTGTCTGGGGCGCCGCACAGGCGATTGCCTTCGGTCTCGGCGGCATGGTCGGAACCCTGTCCGTCGACGTCGTTCGCTGGCTGACCGGTTCCGCCTTAAACGCTTACTCACTCGTATTCCTGGCGCAGGCCGCACTGTTCGCCTCTGCCGCCTACCTGGCAGCAGAGCTGTCCCGCCAACCCGCCCTGCCGAGCAATGACGCTATCGGAGCTGAAGCTTGATGAACAATAAGAATTACGATGTCGCCGTAATCGGCGGCGGTCCCGCGGGATCGACAGCGGCCAAGGAACTCGCCGAGACCGGCCATCACGTACTGCTGCTGGACCGCGACGGTCGCATTAAACCTTGCGGCGGCGCGGTTCCGCCTATCCTGCTTCGGGAGTTTGGCGTTCCGGAGTCCCAGCTCGAAACGAAAGTCACCGGTGCGAGAATGGTCGCCCCGTCCGACAAGAGCGTCGACATGGACATCGGCGGATTTGTGGGCATGGTCGATCGAGCCACGTTCGATCCGTGGCTCCGCGAACGCGCCAGCGCGGCCGGCGCTGACCTGGTCGTCGGCAAGTTCCAAACACTCGAGCAGGCAGTCGACGGCAGGGTTCGCATCACGTATCAGCCCAAAGGTGGCGACGCGCAGACGATAACGGCGCGCGTCGTCATTGGCGCCGACGGAGCGGCGTCGAGAGTGCGCGAGCAGGCATTCTCTCACCAGGAACGGATGAAACATGTATTCGCGTACCACGAGATCGTCAAGTCGCCGGAGTCTACGACCGAGCGTTTCGACCCGAAACGCTGTGACGTCTACTACCAGGGCAAGATCTCACCGGATTTTTATGGGTGGGTGTTCCCGCACGGCAAGTGCACCAGCGTCGGCGTCGGGTCGGCGGTCAAGGGATTCTCGCTGCGCAATGCGGTCAAGGCCATGCGCGACGAAACCGGCCTGGACGATAACCAGATTATTCGACGCGAGGGCGCACCGCTGCCGTTGAAGCCGCTCAAGCGCTGGGACAACGGTAAGAATGTCGTACTCATCGGCGATGCCGCGGGCTGTGTCGCGCCATCATCGGGTGAAGGCATCTACTATGCGATGAGCTGCGGTCGATTCGCTACGCGCGCCGTTGATGAGCTTCTGCAGACCGGCGACAGCCGCGCGTTGAAAAAGGTGCGCAAAGACTTCATGAAGGCGCACAGAATGGTGTTCTTCATCCTCGGTGTCATGCAGTACTACTGGTACAGCAGCGACAAGCGCCGAGAAAAGTTCGTCGAGATCTGTCGCGATCCTGATGTCCAGAAGCTGACGTGGGACGCCTACATGAACAAGCAACTGGTGCGTGCGAAACCGGTTGCTCACATCCGAATATTCTTCAAGGACCTGGCCCACCTCGTGGGACTGAATCCTTCGTAGGCTCGAGCGTCATATGCAAGTCAGAAACACAACAAGCAATTGCAGCGCCGAAGCCGGCAGAGAATCGCGCGATCCAGCGACGAAGCCTCTCTGCGTGAGCGATTAACCACCGATAATCGGGGGGGAAGTGAACGTGTCAGCCAAGCAAAACAACAAGATCGGAATCAGCGGACTCGCCGCGTATGTACCGCCCTACCGGGTGTGGCTCGAACAATGGTGCGACTGGACTGACAGCCACTGGCCGAAGATCCGCGACGTCGTAGGCCGCAGCTTCCGACTCAGGGGTCCGAACCACAGTGTCTACACGATGTCGGCGACGGCGGTACTCAGGCTGATCGACCAATACGATATCGATCCGCAGGAGGTTCGCTTTCTCGCACTGGGCACTGAGTCCAGTACCGACAACTCGGCTGGCGCGGTCATCATCAAGGGCATGGTTGACCAGGCTTTGAAGAGCCGGGGCCTGCCTCCGCTATCTCGCAGCTGCGAGGTACCAGAGTACAAACACGCCTGCCTCGGCGGCGTCTATGCGATGAAAGGCGCGCTGCGCTTTCTCGCCACTGACGGTCGCAACAGCAAGGCCATCGTCGTTTCCGCGGACATTGCCGAATACGCTCGCGGAAGCAGCGGCGAGCCAACGCAGGGTGCCGGCGCCGTCGCGATGCTGGTTGAGGAAAACCCGACACTGGCCAGTATCGATCTCGCGAACTCGGGCTCCGCCTCAGACTATCGCGTCATGGATTTTCGCAAGCCCATGCTCAGGTTCTGCGGCCAGGATCGTTCCGAGACGCATCAGGTGCAGGACTTCCCGGTATTCAACGGCAAGTACTCGACGACCTGCTACATCGATGAGACGCTGCACGCGATTCGGGACATGTACGAGAAGCGCGGCATCTCGGCGATCGACCATATGCGTTCGCTGAAGCGGATCTTCATGCACAGGCCGTATCGACGCATGCCGGAGACGGGCTGGTCGATTGTCTACCTGTTTGCATTAAATGACGGTACCGACTCTGATCGTGACGAACTGCGTGGCTACTGCGACGTGGCGGGCATCGCGCTGGAGGATCTTGACCGGGAAATGCGCGCGGTTCCTGACGTGGCGGAATTCGCCTGCGAACAGGGCCTGCAGAACGACGCCTACCCGCTGACGATGGCGGTGCTACAGGTTTTCAGGAAGTCGGACGCGTACCAGAGCGAAGTCATCGACAAGCTGTCGCTGGGCGGTGAGACCATTCGTGACCTCGGCAACCTCTACACGGCCGCGATGCCTGCGTGGCTGGCGGCAGGGCTCGAAGCAGCACTGGAGGAAGACATCGATCTGACGGGCGAGGAGCTGCTGACGCTCGGGTATGGCAGCGGTGACGCAGCGGAGGTGATTCCCTTCTATGTCGAAGCCGGCTGGCGCGAAGCGACCCGCAGAATCCGCTTCGGCGAAGCACTGTCCACGGCAACCGATCTGACAGAGGCGCAGTACAAGGCGATGCATGACGGCCGCAATGCGGTTGGCCTGCATGTCGTCGAGCAGGAGGAGTTCGTTATCGATGACGTAGGTCGACGCGACGACCGACACTTCCAGGATGTGGGTATCGAGTATTACCGCTACGTAAGCGGAGCGTAGTCCCAGCGCTCTCGTTCTTTAATTGATCAGCAGATAGATCACGACGAGCCCCAGACCCAGCACCGCGACCGTCAGCAGCACGTTGACGAGATGCAACCGGCCGAAGCGCTGCTTCCCTCTCTCCCCTTGATCGCGCGCGGCGTTGATTGCCGGCACCATCCCGAGGCAGATCGCCTGAAGAATGCACATCACAACCGTAAGTGCGAGTGCCTGCGCCCGTATTGAATCCGAAATCGCCGCATTCGCGACCAGCCCGGCGAGCATTAATCCACCGCACACCAGGCCGAAGCGAAAGAACGAAGGGAACAAGCGTCGCAGAAAGATGCCCGCGTTGTCGCCGTCGAGCACTTTAAAGGTCGCCGGCGCAACGACGGCTGAGTGGAACAGGATGGCCCCGGTCCACGCGCCGGCGGCAGCCAACGTCAAGAAAATCGGTAACTTTTCCACTGAGCCCGACTGTCTATATAATGTCTAGGAAATTTGGGACACTATATCAACCCAATCAACCTCGTACACAGTGCCGGAGATCGCCAGGAAAGTGAAAGCAGAGAAAATGGACAGCTATGGCATAGGCGCGGTGTCCAAGATGACAGGCCTGACCGACCACACGATTCGCGTCTGGGAACGCCGCTATTCGGCTATCGTGGCGGACCGTTCCGATACCGGCCGTCGCCTGTATTCGAAGGATGACGTTGAAAAGCTGGCGCTGCTGAAACGGCTCACCGACCAGGGAATCGGAATCAGTCAGATCGCCGGACACAGCCTTTCAGAACTGCGAGAGCGCGCCCGGAACATGGGAGAAATCGGTGCGGGCACGCCGCCGGAAGAGATACGGGTTGCTGTGCTGGGCGACTTCCTGCCCGTGCAATTCCTCGAGCACAATCGGCAGATTACTCCGCTCAATATCGTCGCGACGGACAACGACGCAACGCGTTTCGGCATCGACATAGGCCACCAGTCGCTGGACTACATCATTGTCGAGTGCCCGGTGCTCGATCAGCCAGCGATTCAGAGGCTGACGGAGTATGTGCGCGTGTCCGGCGCCCGTGCAGCCATGGCGTTATACAAGTTCGGCACATCGCAGGACGTCGATCGGGCGAAAGACCTTGGAATTATCGTCGTGCGGTCACCGGCCGACGTCGATCAGCTGCGGTCACTGTTAATGCGCGCCGCCTCCGAGAACGTAACGATCGCGCCACGCAATGAAGAGACCGAGATCGATGGCGGGGGCGCTGAATGGCCGGCGACAGGCGAGATTCCCGCCCGGCACTACACGCAACAACAGCTGGCGAGACTGAGCAAGATCACATCGGCCATCGATTGCGAATGTCCTCATCACCTGGCGTCGCTGGTCACCGATCTGACGGCCTTCGAAATCTACAGCTCGCAGTGCGCGAACCGAAACGAAGAAGACGCGGCGCTGCATCGGTACCTGCATTACACGACGGCGCAGGCCCGCGCGACTATTGAGACTGCGCTGAAGAAGGTGGTTGAGTTCGAAAAACTCGACATTTGAGGCTGCAAACCGCCGTTCACGTCGCAGCCGACGGGACTGAAACAGTTTGTTACATAGATGTCTAGGTTTCGTCTAGATATTTAGTTGACAAACACCCCTCTGTCATTAGACTTGTCCTCGACCTCATCGCTATCCCCAGATGATGTCAACGACAGAGAGCTCCATCCATCTCCCTAATCCCTGTTCTCTGTTTCGGTCGGCCGGCGCATCGCGCCGGCCACCAATCTCTTCCGAGCGAGGACAAGTGAAATGAGCAAGAAAAGCCGCGGCACTAGACTCTGGGACAACGCCATCACCCGGCGCCTTTTCGTTAAGCAGGCGGGCCTGTCGGTAGCGGCAGCAGCCACGGGGCTGTCCGCGGCGAACGCGAGAGCTTCCGAGTTGCCGAAGGTTGACGAGGGCGACGCGATGGCCAAATCGTTGAATTACGTTCACGACGCCACGTCCGTCGACTCAGCGATTCGCCCATCCGATCGCTTTTGCTACAACTGCGCGCTGTACCAGGGTGACAAAGACGCCGAATGGGCGGGTTGCAGCATCTTCCCGGGCAAGGCTGTCGCCGGCAAGGGATGGTGCAGCGTCTGGGCGCCGAAGCAGTCGTGATCTCATGACGATGCTCCTCCTGACGCTCAGCATTCTCACGGCCGTAGTTTTTTGCGCCCGGCAGTATCAGAGCATGTCTCGAATGAAGCGCGTCAGGATTCGCCAACGAGCGCCTTCCGGGCACCGAAGTCGACGTTAATCGAGGCCAGGTAATGACCGTGACCGCGACACGAGAAGCCGGGCTGGAGCGGACTGAGGCTTTCGTCCACCACGGCGTCAGGCAGTACGCGAAATCGCGGAATTTCGACTTCGGCCCGGGCAATCACGCGAATGTGTCCGTGTTGTCACCGTACATCAGACATCGACTGATCCTTGAGCAGGAAGTTATCGCTCAGACGCTCGCAAGTCACTCAGCCGGCCACGTCGCAAAATTCCTCGAGGAAGTCTTCTGGCGCGCCTATTTCAAAGGCTGGCTGCAGCATCGTCCCGCTGTGTGGGCGGATTACCGGCGCAGCGTCGACGCGCTGGTCGCTGCGCTCGAAGCCGGTAACGAACTGCTCGATCGATACAACGCCGCTGTCGGCGGCAATACCGGAATTGACTGCTTCGACGCCTGGTCGCGCGAGCTGGTCGAGACCGGCTATCTGCATAACCACGCACGGATGTGGTTCGCGAGTATCTGGGTTTTCACGCTGAAATTGCCTTGGCAGCTCGGCGCCGATTTTTTCCTGCGCCACCTTGTCGACGGCGATCCGGCCTCCAACACGCTAAGTTGGCGCTGGGTCAGCGGACTGCACACCAAAGGCAAGACCTACCTCGCCCGCGTATCGAACATCGTCAACTACACGGACGGTCGATTTAACCCACAAGGGTTGTCGATGACCGCCGAGCCGCTGACGGAAGACGTGGAGTATGAGCCGCAGGCACTCGAATTTCGGGATGAGCCACTTCCGACCGAGAGATGCGGTCTGCTGATCACCGAAGACGATTGCTATGCGGAATCGCTAGCAGCGCAACTCAGGCCGTCCGCTGTGACGGGTGGGCTCGCCATACGAAATCGCTCCAGCCTGCCCGTCGGCATCGAAGCGTTCAATTTCTCTTCCAGTGCTATCAGAGACGCCGTTGATCGAGCCGGGCGTCTTTTCAACGTGGAGACCGGTTACTTTGAAGCCGACGACTGGTCAGAGAACCTGGCCGAGTGGGCGACCCAACATCACGTGAACGCGATCGTTACGGCAATGCCCCCGGTAGGGCCTGTCGCTGACGCTTTGGCGGTCGCATCGCATACGCTGTCACGTTACGGCATCCGCATCATTCAGCTCAGCCGTCGATACGACCGGGAAACCTGGCCGCATGCCCAGCGTGGCTACTTCAAGTTAAAGAAACAGATACCGGCGATCATCGATCGACTCGAATTGGACGAGCTCGATCCAGTGATGCCGCAGCGCGTCGTCGCAAGCGACGAGACGCGACTATCTTCGGGCGGGTGACAGGGAAGTTGCCTGTTCGTTTACGCGCTGGCGCTTGCACGCAGCCGGCGCTGTAACCAGGGACGGATTGCCAGGAAACGGACGTACAGCCACTCGAGGATCGACAGCACCAGCTTCGATCGTGCGACCAGGCCGAACGGACGAAGAATAGGAATCGCTCGCCACATGGCGGCAAACGCGGCTGCTCCACTGACAATGTCAGCGCCCTGCTCTCTTGCGTGAAAACGTCGCATGAGTTCGGCGCGGTCAACCGGGCAGCTCTCGGCAGTCTGAATTTCGACGAAGTGTATTCGCCGCCGCTTATCCAACCGTCGCATGAAAGCGATTTCACGTACGCATAGCGGGCAGTTACCGTCGAACCAGACTGTCACAGATGGTGAGGCAGGTGAGCTCATAAAACGGACGGTAACACCAACACAACAGGCTGTCTTACGTAGCCAGCACACCGTTACAACAGTTTACAGACTGCTGTAGTGAATCCGGTCCGTCAGTCCGATGGTGAAAAGGAAACAAAATGACAACACCGGCCAACACGAATACTGCCGCCCTGCGCAGCAGCAAGATTCATGATGCAATCGCTGACATCTCTGTTGCTTCATCGCCGCACTTGGTCTCCGGGCGACGATCATTGACAAGATAGATCTACTCGGCCGCATTCTGCTTCAGCGACGACTATCGTATGATTACGGACAAACGAAGGGACCGCGCGGGGAGCCTATGGCCTTCAGACTGACGATTAACGGAACCGTTCACGAACTTGACGTGGCAGACGATATGCCGTTGCTCTGGGTGCTGCGCGACGAGCTCGGTATCACGGGACCAAAATACGGCTGCGGCATTGCCTCCTGCGGCGCCTGCACGGTGCTCGTAGACGGCGCACCCATCCGGAGCTGCGTCTTCCCGGCGAGCCGGATTACCGGCGAGATAACGACCATCGAGGGTCTCGGGACACCGGAAGATCCTCACCCGGCACAGGCCGCGTGGATCGCGGAGCAGGTTGCACAGTGCGGCTATTGCCAGTCCGGCCAGATCATGTCGGCTGTCGCGCTGCTGGACGGGAACCCGGATCCTTCGGACGACGAGATCGACCAGGCGATGAACGGAAACCTGTGCCGCTGCGGCACCTATCCGAGAATCAGGGCGGCAATCAAAGCCGCTGCGACGACGGAACAACAGGATGGGTAGGGCGAGGACGATCGCGCGCCGAACCTTCCTGATCGGCTCTGCCGCCGTTGCCGGTGGCGTTGTGTTCGGATACTGGCGCTACAAGACCGACTATCCGAATCCGCTGCTCGACAGTCTGAAGCCTGGCGAGGCGGCGTTGACGCCGTACGTGCGTATCGACCAGCAAGGGATCACAGTTATCACCCCGCGGGCCGAGATGGGCCAGGGCGTCCACACGACGCTCGCGGCGATGGTGGCCGAAGAACTCGACGTCGAACTCGATGCGATCAACGTTGAACACGGGCCTGCATCCAAAGCCTATTTCAACGGCGTGCTGCTCGAGGAAGGCATCCCGTTCGCGTCGATTGACTACAGCCAGACGGCCGAGCGCGTCCGCGCATTTACGCACTTCCCGGCGAAGCTCCTGGCGCTGCAGATGACCGGGGGTTCGACATCGACGCCGGATGGTTTCGTTAAAATGCGCAAAGCGGGCGCAGCGGCCCGTGAGGTGCTTATCGAGGCGGCGGCGAAACAGCTGGGCGCAAACAGAAACACGCTGAAGACCCGCAGCGGATACGTCGAGAGCGAGGATGGACGGAGCGTCGCCTACACGGAGCTCGCCACGCTGGCCGCCGACATCGAACCACCGTCTGACCCGGAGCTCCGACCGCGATCGAAGTGGCGCCTGCTCGGCAAGTCGCAGCCACGCGTTGACGTGCCTGCCAAGAGCACCGGTACGGCGACCTACTCCATCGATGTCCGCCTGCCCGACATGCTTTTCGCAACGATCAAGATGAATCCGGTGCTCGGGGCTGGCATGAATGCCTACGACCCGTCGGACGCGGAGAACATGCCGGGCGTTAGAAAGATCGTTCCGCTCGAGGGTGGCGTCGCCGTTGTCGCGACCAACACCTGGTACGCCGTCAGGGCGGCCAATGCCATCCGCTTCGACTGGGATTCCGGCACGTACCCGGCGACGACCGAGGGTCATTTCGACGTTGTGAAACGTGCCTTCGCCGATAAACCTGACAGCAAGTTCCGCGACGACGGAGACGTAGACGAGGCGTTGATTGAGAGCGTCGAGGTCGACGGTGAATACAAGGTGCCCTACCTCGCGCACGCGACGATGGAGCCGGTTAACGCCGTGGCTTACCTTCGCGATGGCAAGCTCGACATCTGGGCGGGCAACCAGGCGCCGATACAGGCGGCGAAAGACGGGGCGAAGATCGCCGGCGTTGACCAGGACGACGTGACCGTGCACACGACCTACATGGGCGGCGCCTTCGGACGACGCGCAGAGATGGACTTCATCAAGAGCGCCGTACACGTCGCCACGGCAATGGAAGGGACGCCGGTGCTAACCACGTGGACGCGCGAAGAAGACACCACGCACGACAACTACCGGCCGTTGGCTATCGCACGATTCCGCGCCAACGTGAGCCAGACGCCCACCCTCGACCTGCAGGTCTCCGCGCCTTCGGTAGCGGAGTCGCAGTTTGGCCGCCTGGGCATGCCGGTAGCAGGGCCCGACATCACCATCGCGCAGGCCGCCTGGGACCAGCCATATGCCATCCCGAATTACCGGGTCCGCTCGTATCGTGCGCCGGTTATGCTGCCGGTCAGCTCCTGGCGTGCGGTCGGGGCATCACAAAACGGCTTTTTTCATGAGAGCGCGATCGACGAGATGGCGTACGCGGCCGATAAGGACCCCCTCGAGTACCGTCTCGCGCTATTGAAAGACAACGTGAGCCGCGGCGTTTTAGAGAAGGTTGCCGAGTTATCGAACTGGGGCGGCGAGCTACCCGACGGACACGCGCGCGGTGTCGCATTCGTCATGTCCTTCGGTGTGCCGGTGGCCGAGGTCATCGAGGTGCAGAAGACTGGCTCGGGCATCAGGCTGGTCTCTGCCTATGCCGCGGTGGATGTCGGCGTCGCACTCGACCCACGCAACATCGAGGGACAGGTCGAGTCGGGCATCATTTATGGCTTGACGGCGGCCATGCAGAATGAAATTACGGTCCGCGACGGTCGAATCGAGCAGCAGAATTTCAATCGCTACGACTCATTGCGTATTGCGAGCGCGCCCGACATCGCGGTTGCTGTACTGGAGAACGGACCCAAGATTCGCGGGATCGGTGAACCCGGTCTCCCCCCTGCGGCCCCTGCCCTCGCCAACGCCGTGTTCGCCGCGACGGGTCAGCGAATCAGGGAACTGCCGCTCAACAAACACATTCGCTTTGTTTAAGCCATCGGCGAATTGAGCCTGATTCACCTGCAATGAACAGACAGAGAGATATCCTGGGACTCGTTGGATGGCTCGCGGCGACGTTTGCAGTGTCGTGGATAGGTGCCCGGGCATCTATCGAAGCCAGCAGCTTTTATGCCCAGCTCGTGCAGCCCGGATGGGCGCCGCCTGCCTGGCTGTTCGGGCCGGTCTGGACCGTCCTCTACGTGTTGATGGGTATCGCGGCCTGGCTGGTCTGGCGGACCGGTGGATTTCGAGCACAGGGCCTGCCGCTCGGCGCGTTCGCTTTGCAGCTGCTGCTGAACGCACTGTGGAGCTGGCTGTTCTTCGCGTGGAAGATGGGCGGTGTGGCGCTCGCGGAAGTGTTACTGCTGTGGATTGCCATCGCCAGTACGATCGCCCTGTTCTGGCGGGTACGTCCGCTGGCCGGTGCGTTGCTGATCCCTTACCTGTTGTGGGTCAGCTTCGCCACGGGTTTGAATTTCGCACTGTGGCAACTCAACCCGGAATTACTGGGTTGATATCCTGATCACGAGTCCAAGTGTGATGAGAAGACGTCAGTGCGCCCCACAGCAACACTCTACTTCGCGCTGACCACTTAGCGATTGATCTTGTTGTGGGTCCTGGACTGGTGGCGAGAGACGCCTTTGGGTCGTCGCGTCGCGTGTTTCGTATTGCGCCCGCTGACCCTCGCGCGCCACCGACGAAACGCCGACGGCGACAACTCCTGACGCATCAGCCGTATCGTCGAAGACTCATTGAGGCCGAACTGTGCCTCAATCGCTTCGAACGGCGTGCGGTCTTCCCATGCCATTTCGATGATTCGATCGATCACTGCAGGGTCGACGTTGTTACTGTCGTCGGGCATTCGGCACAGACGTCAGTGGACGGTCCCGTCTGAGCTCAGGCTCCGCGCGCCGAGGCTCGACGCAACCAGCTCCTTCGCCAACCGGTGAACCGGGCCGTGCGCCGCCTCGACCATCCTGGTTCGAATAGCCAGGGCCATGGCCAGCGCCTGCATAATGTCCCCATCGCTGACCGAGGCCTGCTCGGCAATCACTTCATCGATGGCGGCCAGAGCGCAGGTCAACAGGTCCGCGACCTGCTCTTCGGACTCGGTCAGTGGGTGCAACGGGAATCGGAAGGTGAGCTCCGTGCCCGACGCCGTGATGGCTGTGTAAGGTAGTGTCTTTTTCGTGTCTGCCATGAGTGCCCCCGGGCCGCTTGTTATTCGGCGAATCCAGCGCCGGAATCGTCCATTCGATGCACTATTGCAACGACGCGTCTTTGCCTCGGCGCTCGCAGGATACGCGAAACCTGGTTACTGCTTGCCGTCTATTGACAGAAAATCAACAGCTTACGGCTACTGAAATGGCGTTTCGGCACGGCAATCGGCTATTCAATCGGTTATATCCAATCGCACTTGCAATGCCGCGCCCAGTCGGGAGAATGACGCGCCTGAAACCAAAGCTGCCGGAGCTTCTGATGCGCACATTTTTTCCGATCGGCCTCGCCGCGAGCACGCTCATGCTGTTGTCCGCCTGCGGTTCCGATTCTACCGACACACCGACTGAATCCAACGATATGACCATGACCGAGAACACCTCGAGCCCGTTCGCCGTGCTCGACGCGGATGCACCGCAAGCCGAGAAGATCCCACTCGAGATTGAACAGCACGGCATCACGCGCGTCGACAACTACGCGTGGATGCGCGACGAGAAGTGGCAGGAAGTGCTGCGCGATCCGGAGCAGTTGGACGACAACATCCGCGACCACCTGAACGCCGAGAACACCTTCTACGAGGCGGCGACCGACGACATGGCGGACCTGCGTGACACGCTGTTCGAGGAAATGCGAGGGCGCATCAAGGAGGACGACAGTTCGGTCCCGTCGCCGGATGGTGACTTCGCCTACTTCGTCCGTTTTCGTGAAGGCGGTGAGTACCCGATCTACGTCCGTACCGCTCGCGACGGGGGCGACGAGACGATCCTGTTCGACGGCGACCTCGAGGGCGAAGGTGAGGACTTCTTCAGTATCGCTTCGGTCGACCATAGCCCCAACCACGAACTGATCGCCTACGGCGTTGACCGGCTCGGATCCGAGTACTACGACATCCGTATTCGCAACATTGCGACCGGTGAAGAGTTTCCCGAGACGATTCCGTCAACCGGCGGCGACGCCGTGTGGGCGTCTGATTCTAAGTCGTTCTACTACGTCGAACGTGATGACAACCAGCGTCCGAAACGCGTCAAACACCACGTCGTTGGCACAGACCCGGCCGATGACATCCTGGTCTACGAGGAAGCCGATGATTCCTACTTCCTCGGCGTCGGCAAAAGCCAAAGCGGTGAGTACATTTTCATCAGCGTCGGCAAAGGCACATCGACGGAGTACCAGTACCTGAAGGCAGACGCCGCTCCGGGCACGAAACCCACGATGATCGCTCCGCGCGCTGAGGACGAGCTCTACTACGTCGGCCACCGCGGCGATTATTTCTACATTCAGACGAACGCAGACGATGCGGTCGACTTCAAAGTTGTGCGTGCGCCGGTAAGCGACCCAGGGCGGGAAAACTGGGAAGACTGGCTTCCGCACCGCCCGGGTGTCTACATCAACGGCAGCGTACTGCTGAAAGATCGCGTCATAAGGCTCGAACGGGAAAACGCGCTGCCGCGAATCGTCGTCTCGGATTACGATCGCGAGAATGAGTACGAGATCGACTTCGATGAAGCGGCCTACAACCTGGGCCTCTCTTCAGGCTACGAATTCGATACCGATACGTTCCGCTTCACCTACGAGTCACCTTCGACGCCGGACCAAACGTTCGATTTCAATATCGAGACGCGTGACAGGGTCTTGAGGAAGACGCGGGAAGTGCCGAGCGGCCACAACCCCGACCTGTACATGGTTGAGCGCTTCTCCATTACGGCGGACGACGGTGCAGAGGTACCGGTCACCGTGCTGCGGTTGAAGACGACGCCAGTCGACGGCTCGGCGCCGCTGATGCTGTACGGCTACGGCAGCTACGGCGCAACGATGCAGGCCTGGTTCAGCACCAGCGTGCTGTCACTCGTCGATCGCGGCGTCATCTACGCGACCGCGCACATCCGAGGTGGCGCAGCGAAAGGACGCCAGTGGTACCTGGACGGCAAGCTGGAGAAGAAGAAGAACTCGTTCTCGGACTTCGCCAACGCCGCTGAGGAACTGCAGGAGCGGGGCTACGGACGCAAAGGCGAGACCGTCATCTACGGCGGTTCCGCCGGTGGACTGTTGGTCGGCGCAACGCTGAACCTTCGTCCCGATCTGTTCGGCGGCGCGATCGCAGCCGTCCCGTTTGTTGACGTCATCTCGACGATCTCCGATGCGGATCTGCCCTTGACCCCGCCGGAATGGGTCGAATGGGGTAACCCGATCACGGACAAGGATGCCTACGAGACAATCGCGGCTTACTCCCCGTACGACAACATTCGCAGCGACGTCGAGTATCCGCCGCTGCTGGCCACCGGTGGCCTGACCGACTACCGCGTGACCTACTGGGAGCCCGCAAAGTGGGTCGCCAGGATGCGGGATGAAGCCAAGGGCGGTCCATTCTTCCTGAAGATGAACATGGAAGCCGGTCACGGGGGCTCCGCCGCTCGCTTCGAGCGCATGAAGGAGCGCACGCACGACTATGCGTTCGCGTTGAAGATTTTCGGCCTGACCGAAAAGGCGCCCGTCAGCCACAGCAATTGATCGAATCATCAGTGGGCCCTTCGGGGCCCACACTTTTTTCTGCTCCCGGAGTGAGTATGCGATTCCTGTTTTTGATTGTATTCGCCAGTGCATCGACCGCCCTGGCGGATGACACCCGTCTGCTTCGTTTTCCCGATATCCACGAAGACACCGTGGCATTTGTGTACGCGGGCGACATCTACGTCGCACCGAGTACCGGTGGCGACGCGAAGCGCCTCACGTCGCATGAAGGCCTGGAATTGTTCCCGAAATTCTCTCCGGACGGCAGCCAGATAGCGTTCTCTGCCGAATACAACGGCACCCGACAGGTCTACGTCATGCCGGCCAGTGGTGGCCAGCCGAAGCAACTCACCTGGTACAACGACGTGGGCTCGATGCCGCCACGCGGCGGTTACGACTACCGGGTGCTTGACTGGACGCCCGATGGTCGGCACGTACTCGTCAGGGCAAACCGCCTGCCCTGGAGCGTACGAATGGGGCGCTTCTATCTCGTCCCCGCGAGCGGCGGCGACGAGCAGCCCCTGGAGATCCCGGAAGGCGGCGCTGGCATGTACTCTCCGGATGGTACGCGCATCGTCTACACGCCCATCGACCGGGAGTTCAGGACGTGGAAGCGCTACCGCGGCGGTCGCGCACAGGATGTCTGGATCTACGATCTCGAGGCCAGCACCTCGGAACAACTGACGTCGCATGAGGCGACCGACAATCAGCCTTTGTGGGTCGGCGATGACATTTATTTCACGTCGGATCGCAACTACACGCTGAATCTATTTCGCATGACGGAGAACGGTGCCGAAAAAGTGACAGCGCACGAGGACTTTGACGTCCTGTGGCCCAGCGCGGGGCCGTCAGCCATCGTTTACGAGCACGGCGGCTGGCTATATCGATTCGACCCGGACACGATGCAGTCCACGAAGCTTGCGATCAGCATCCGCGGCGATCGCCCGCATCGCATGCCGCGTGTCGTGGAAGCCTCGGAGTTCATCGAATCGTCCGAGCTGTCGCCGCAGGGCAAGCGAGTCGTTGTCAGCGCGCGCGGCGAGGTCTTCAGCGTTCCAGCCGAGAAAGGTCCGATCAGGAACATCACACGAACACCTGCAACCCGTGAGATCGGGGCGCGCTGGTCACCCGATGGACAAACCGTCGCGTACCTGTCCGACGCATCGGGCGAATACGAGATCTGGACGCGTTCTCAGTCGGGCAACGGCGACGCTCGCCAGGTGACGAGAAATGGCGACATCTGGCGCTTCACGCCCGTCTGGTCACCCGACGGCGAAAAGATGCTGTTCGGAGACAAGAAGCAGCAGCTGATCGTCGTGGACATGCGCAATGGCGAGCTGACCACGGTCGACCGGTCGAGGCGCAACGACATTACTGACTACGCATGGTCGCCGGACAGCCAGCATATCGCTTACGTGCGTGACAACGAGACCGGCTTCGGCAGCGTGTGGATACACTCGCTGTCGAATGGCGAGAACCGGCAAGTCACCAGCGACATGACGAATGACGGTAATCCCGTGTTCGATCCTGACGGCAGGTACCTCTACTTCCTCTCGTCGCGTGACTACGACCTGGAATTCAGTTCGGTGGAGTTCGATTACATGGTGACGGATTCCGTTCGTGTCTATGCGGCGCAGCTAAACGCCGACCAACCGGCACTGTTCTTGCCGGAGAGCGACGAGGTCAGTACGGGCGAGAAAGAAGAGGACGAGGAATCGGAAGAGGAAGAAGACGACACTCCCATTCGCATCGATCTCGATGGTATCGCCGACCGGGTTGTCGCCCTGCAGGACGAAGGCGGTAACTACCGTAGCCTGGCGGCGTCATCCAAAGGGCCCGTCTATCTCGCTGGCGAGGGCAGCGACACCGCGGTCCATCTATACGACCTCGAGGAAAAAGAAGAGAAGGTTGTCCTGACCGGCGTACAGAATTTCTCTCTGTCAGGCGACGGCAAGAAAGTGCTGTTCTCGGCCAACGGCAGCCTCGGCATCGCGGACCTGAAGGCGGATCAGGACAGCAGCGAGGGACGGCTCGACCTGTCCGGGATGGAAGTTATGGTTGACCCGGCGACCGAGTGGCGCCAGATGTACGTCGACGGGTGGAGAATCCTGAGGGATTGGTTCTACGATCCCGGCATGCACGGAATGGACTGGGCAGGCATTCGCGACCGCTACGCACCGCTCGTCGAGCACGTCGCCCATCGTGCCGACCTCGACTACATCTTTGGTGAGATTGCCGGTGAAATGAACGCCGGTCACATCTATGTGCAGGCCGGAGACCAGCCCTCGGTTGAGCCGCGTGCCGGCGGACTGCTTGGCGCCGATGTATCGAGAGCAGGTGACTTTTTCCGGATCGACAAGATTTTCCAGGGTGAAGCCTGGCACGATGAGTTCTATTCTCCGCTCGATGCGCCGGGGATCGATGTTTCAGAGGGCGACTTCATTCTCGCGATCAATGGCGTCTCGACGGAACGCGTCGCGAACTTCTATTCGCTGCTGGAAAACACGGGCGGCGACATCGTGACGCTGCGGGTCAACGACCGGCCACGGGATCGCGGTGCACGAGACGTCCTTGTCAGGACCATCACCGGTGAAACGTCGCTGCGCTACCTGGACTGGGTTGAGGATCGGGCGCGACGAGTCGAGGAATTGTCAGGCGGACGGATCGGCTACCTGCACCTGCCGAACACGGCGGTGCAAGGCAACCGGGAGCTCTTCAAGCGCTTCCTGCCTCAGGTCAACAAGGATGCGCTGATCATCGACGCGCGCTACAACGGCGGAGGCTTTATCCCGGACAGGATGATCGAGATCGTTTCCCGCAAGTCGCTGAACTACTGGAAACGACGCGGGCTGGATCCGCAGTCTACGCCTGCTATCGCGCACAATGGTCCCAAAGCGACGCTGATCAATGGATACTCGTCCTCAGGCGGTGACGCGTTCCCCTACTACTTCCGGAAGCTGGGCCTTGGCCCGCTGATCGGCACCCGGACGTGGGGCGGCCTGATCGGTATCTCCGGCAACCCGTCGCTGGCTGACGGCGGCAGCATTCTCGCGTCGACATTCCGCTTCCTCGATACCGATGGTCAATGGGCTGTCGAGAATGAGGGCGTGGCTCCCGATATCGAGGTCGTCGACCGACCCGAGCTGGTCGCCGCCGGGCAGGACCCGGCGCTGGAGGCAGCCGTGGCTTACCTGCTGGAGGAGCTCGAGAAGTCGCCGCCTAAGCAGATCGCGAGCCCGCCTGCTCCAACTGAATTCTAGCGCCGGGCGCGGCGCCTGTAGTGAGGGAGGCTGAATAGCTGACGCTCCGCAGGCGCCTTACTCGTCTATCTCGCCCCTGTCGTAACGATTCAGGAACCGCTTGATGAATTTCCTGATTTCGCGCGCCGCGGACGTATCGAGATCGTGGCAGGCATCCTTGAACCTGTCTCGCATCTCACTATCCAGTCGCAGAACGAGCTGAGCGTCTTTCTTGTTCTTTTTGTTTTTTTTGTCCGCCACTAGATCCTGCCAATACGATTCAGACTGGAGAAGCCAGGAGACGCGGCGCCGCTACTGGCTGAATGATCAGCCATTCACAAGCGGGCATCGAACCGCAGCCTCGGTTTGCGAGGGTGTTTGCCCGCCGCAGGGATCAGTGTATATACATTGCCCAGCTTTCGTCTAGCATAGTTCAACAAAATTAGGCGGATACGGACGATAATGGACCTGAGTTCTCACAGATCGCGTCGCAGACATGAAGACACTGACAACGTTGCTGGACACACTGCCGCAGGCAGGCCGAGTCGAGTGGATTGGTCTGAGGCCCGATCGTCGCGCCGACATGCAGGTCGTTGAAACAGCGACGGCCATTGCCGATCACGGGCTCAAAGGTGACCGTTATTCGAAACGAGGCGGCGATCGTCAGGTCACGCTGATCCAGGCTGAACACCTGATCGCCGTCGCATCGATGTTGGGGACTGGCGCGGTTACTGCAGAAAGCGTGCGCCGGAATATCGTCGTCAGCGGCGTCAATCTGCTGGCGCTCAAGGACAAGACCTTCGAGCTGGGCGATGCAACGCTGGCCTATTCCGGACTATGCCACCCATGTTCGTTGATGGAATCGACGCTGGGTCCTGGCGGGTATAATGCGATGCGCGGGCACGGCGGCATTACTGCCAGGGTCTTGAAGGGCGGCGAGATAGAACTGGGGGATTCGCTGCGATACTCGGGATCGCCGTGCCCTGGGTAGCGAGCGACATCAGAACTTGAATCAGGCAGGCAAGAGACAGCGATGAGCGAAATATCATGGATTGAATGGCTGGGTTATGCGGCCTCGGCGCTGGTCCTGATATCGCTGTCGATGAGTTCGATCGCCCGCCTGCGCTGGTTCAACCTGGCGGGCTCTTTGTGTTTCACCGTGTATGGCACGATGATTGAGGCCTGGCCCGTCGCCGCCGTCAACTTCGCTATCGCAATCGTCAACGTCATATACCTGACCCAGTACTACACCAAAGAAGACTACTTCAAGACCGGCGTCATTGGTGCCGACGATGCCTACCTCAGAGAATTCCTCGAGTTTCATGAGGCGGCCGTCAGGAAATGGTATCCGTCAGTCGATCTTGAGCTGCCTGATAACGCGTTCGTACTGTTGTCGCTACGCAATATGGCGGTGGCCGGCGTGTTCGCCGGAATCAAGACCGACAGGAGAACGCTGAAGATACTCATCGACTTCGTCATACCGGAATACGCCGATCACAAGATTGGACGATTTCTTTTTCAGCAGAGTCGCGACGTTTTTCTCGACGAGGGTATCACCCGCCTGATCGTGGATACCGGCGTCATTCAGAACGAACGCTATTTCCGCAGAATGGGCTTCAAGGATTCACCGGTCTACGGGTCCGACCAGCTGGAGCTGAGGTTCGAGCGACGCCCTGCTTCAACTGGTGACGGCTGACCGTCGCGATGAACGCTTGCGGCGACCGCCCGGCCTTTTTGCTCCTGACGGGCGACTGCTACCACCACCGCTTCGCTTGCTCGGCATGTGCTTTGAGCGACCTTGGGGAATTGGCTCCGCTTTGATTCGAGGATTCGGGGCGTATCCTTCCACCACGCGCCGCTCCAGACGCGTCTGAAGCAGGCGCTCAATGTCAGCCAGCAGTTTGTGCTCGTCGACACACACAAGCGAGACCGCCGCACCGGAATGCCCGGCCCTTGCCGTCCGACCGATACGGTGAACATAGTCTTCCGGCACGTGTGGCAGCTCGTAATTGACGACGTGAGGAAGGCGTTGGATATCAATGCCGCGTGCCGCAACGTCTGTAGCAACCAGAACCCTGACTTTGCCTGACTTGAAGTCGGCCAGTGCGCGCGTTCGCGCAGCCTGTGACTTGTTGCCGTGAATGGCGGCCGTCGTCAGCCCGTCATCCTCCAACTGCCCGGCCAGTCTGTTAGCGCCGTGCTTGGTACGAGTGAAGACAAGTACCTGCTGCCAGTTACCAGCGCCTATCTGATGCGACAGAAGTTCACGTTTGCGACGTTTATCGACCGGCAGTACGACCTGCCGAATGCCGTCTGCGGGCTTACCGTTTGTCGAAATCTGGATCTCGACCGGACTCTTGAGAAAATCTGCGGCCAGCCTGCGAATGTCTTTCGAGAAAGTCGCAGAGAACATCAGTGTCTGTCGCTCGGCAGGCAGCGCGCGTACGATACGACGCATATCGCGGATGAATCCCATGTCCAGCATTCGATCCGCCTCGTCGAGGACGAGGAGTTCAATCGCACTCAGATCGATCGTTCCCTGTTGCATATGGTCCAGCAAGCGACCGGGCGTCGCGACGACGACGTCTGCACCCTTGCGCAGCTTTTGAATCTGCGTGTTGATGCTGACGCCGCCAAAAATGACTACGCTTCGAAACGGCAAGTGTGCACCGTAGTCGCGGACACTCTGGCCGATCTGCGCACCGAGTTCTCGCGTCGGCGTAAGGACAAGTGCTCTTATACGACGGCGATTGACGGTGCCGTGCTGCAGTCGATGCAGTAGCGGCAGCGTAAAGCTGGCTGTCTTGCCGGTTCCCGTCTGGGCGCCGGCCAGGACATCGTGGCCGGACAGGATGGGCGGAATAGACTGGTGCTGGATAGGCGTTGCTTTCGTATAGCCCTTTTCATTAACCGCACGCAGGATTTCGGCCGAAAGGCCGAGGTCTGTAAATGACACGGGATTATCTCCGGTTCGCCTGACACGATAGCGGCACGGCCGCCAAGGTTTCGGTCCAGGCTGGAATATTTGAGTGGCTTCGCAGCCGCCGAATTGCGGGTTGAAGTCAGTGACGCAGACCGATGTGCGTCAAGATGGCGGCGACTATAGCAGATCGGGTTCCGCAGGAAAGACATTTCTTTATAATTTCGTGACTTAGCTCAAACTCATACCTGCGATTCGCCCTGGAGCTAGAGCGATAGCCATGCCCGGACACTTTGTTAGGTGCCTGTAAATCCGGACCAGGAATGCCCGTGAAGATAGCCGGACTAAGTAGTATCCACAGTCCCCAAGAACCGGAAATTTCCTTGACTGGAAACTTTCAGGACCTATACTCCGCCGGGTTTCAAGTGCGCTTTTGACTATGCACTCATTTCGATGGTTTCTCCGAAGTCTCTTCCGTAGTTCCTCGTCCTGGTTTCTATTAGTAATCGCAACACTTTGAGCACTAGCAGCCCTTGGCGGGGCATCATGTATTAATGATCTACAGGGATTAGAAATGTCTACAACAACCGGAACAGTAAAGTGGTTCAACGACGCCAAAGGCTTCGGATTCATCGAACAGGAATCGGGCCCCGACGTGTTCGTGCACTTCAGCGCGATTCAGGGCGACGGCTTCAAGACGCTTGCCGAAGGCCAGAAAGTCGAGTTCACCATTACCGAGGGCCAGAAAGGTCCGCAGGCGGAGAACATCGTGGCGCTCTGAACGCTACACGACGTTTGCAGGAAGGGGCTCAAACGAGCCCCTTCTTTGTGTCTTCGTACTTCCTCATGAAACTCGAATCCTGATACCGCTCATCAAACGGCATCGCTGATCGTGCTACTGTCGCGACATGACCGACGACTCTGACCGTTATCATCGTCAATCGTTGCTGCCCGGATTCGGTGCATTCGGCCAGCACAGACTCAGTCGCTCGACAGCGCTGGTTCTCGGTTGCGGCGCACTCGGCAGTGTCGCTGCCGACCTGCTGGCGCGCGCGGGCGTCGGACACCTGGTCATCGTAGACAGAGACTTCGTCGAGCTCAGCAACCTGCAGCGCCAGGTGTTGTTCGATGAGCAGGACGCGACCGACATGCTGCCCAAAGCCGAGGCGGCGAAGCGGCGCTTGCAGGCCGTTAATTCGTCGATTCGGATTACCGCGATCGTCGACGATATCAACCACACCAACATCGAGAAGATCAGTAACGGCGCGGATGTCATCATCGACGGGCTCGACAACTTCGAAACTCGTTATCTCGCTAACGACCTCGCCGTAAAAAAGACCGTGCCTTACGTCTATGGCGCTGCGGTAGGAACGACCGGGATGGCCTTCACGATTCTGCCGAGAAGCGATGGCCAGTCGCCCTGGGAATCGTCGTCACAAGGCAACCTGGCCACGGCCTGCCTGCGCTGCCTGTTTGAGGAGATGCCGGCGCCGGGTACCACACCGACCTGCGACACGGTCGGCGTGATCAGCGCCGCGGTCGGGATGGTTGCAAACGTCCAGGTCGCGGAGGCACTGAAGATCCTGACCGGCAACTTCCACAAGGTGAATCGCAGCCTGTTGAACTTTGACGTGTGGGAGAACGACATCCTGCAGCTCAATGCCGACGCCACATTCCAGTCCGGCAACTGCCCGTGTTGCAGGCATCGATCATTCGAGTTCCTGGGCGGACAGCAGGGATCCAGCGCGGTGTCCTTGTGTGGACGCAATGCTGTGCAGCTCAGGCACAAACAGGGCGGCGCAGTTCTGGATCTGGAATCGATCGCAGATCGCGTCCGAGAGGAAGCCGACATCGTGACCAATGAATTCATGCTTCGCATGAACGTCCGGCATCACGACCGGGAATACGAGATCAGTCTGTTCAAAGACGGTCGCGCTATCATCAAGGGAACGGATGACGTGACGGCTGCGAGAAGCCTCTACTCGAAATTCATTGGATCTTGAATGCGCTCGTAGCTGGCGTTTCCGGGATTATGGTCCAGAATTGGAGGTACGACGCCGAATCGTATTGGGGGGACGGATGACAACCATAAGAGTCCTGGTAGGTACGCGCAAAGGTGCCTTCATTCTTACGTCGGACGACCATCGACGCAGTTGGCAGGTCGATGGACCTCACTTTGCTGGCTGGGAGATCTACCACCTGAAAGGATCACCTGTTGATCCGCAGCGGCTGTACGCATCGCAGTCGTCGAGCTGGTTCGGCCAGGTGATTCAACGTTCGGATGACGGTGGCAGCACCTGGTTTCAACCCGGCTCAGGTCCTGAAGAAGGGGGATCCGTCCAGGGTGAAAGCAACAAGTTCGCCTACGACACGTCCGCAGCGACGGGCAAGCCGCTGACGTCGCACCAGTGGTATGACGGGACGCCGCACCCCTGGGAATTTGCCCGCGTCTGGCACCTCGAGCCTTCGCTGTCTGATCCGGATACCTGTTACGCCGGCGTCGAGGACGCTGCGCTGTTCAAGACGGCCGATGGTGGCGAGACCTGGAACGAGTTGGCGGGTCTACGCGGGCATTCATCATCGTCCGATTGGGCTCCGGGGGCTGGCGGTCTCTGCCTGCACACAATCGTCATCGACCCGTCCAACGAAGACAGGATCTTCTGTGCGATCAGTGCTGCCGGAACGTTCCGCACACAGAACGGAGGGGCGACGTGGCAACCGGTCAACCAGGGTCTCCATTCGGAGATCATTCCGGACCCGACAGCTGAAGTTGGACATTGTGTCCACAACATCGCGATCCACCCGGACCGGCCCGATACGCTGTTCATGCAGAAACACTGGGACGTCATGCGCAGTGATGATGGCGGCGACAACTGGCGCGAGATCAGCGGCAACCTGCCGAGCGACTTCGGCTTCCCGATAGCGGTGCACGCCCACGAGCCGGAAACGGTGTACGTTATACCGATAGAGAGTGACTCGCTGCATTACCCGCCGGAGGGAAAGCTCCGCGTGTATCGGAGCCGTAGCGGCGGAGAGGAATGGGAGGCCCTGACCGATGGGCTCCCGCAGGAACACTGCTACGTCAACGTGCTTCGTGACGCCATGTCGACGGACAAGGCAGATCCGTGCGGCGTCTATTTCGGCACGACCGGCGGGCAGGTCTACGCGTCGAATGACGAAGGGGACTCGTGGACGGCAATCGCGAGAGATCTCCCTGCCGTTCTGTCTGTCGAGGTCCAGACGATCGCATGATTCGCGTCATCCTGCCCCTGCACCTCCAGACCCTCGCTGGCTGCCCGCGCGAAGTTCAGGTCAATGCGGGCGATGTCGTGTCGCAAAGGACCGTACTTGATGCGCTGGAGGAGCGCTTTCCGATGCTCCGAGGCACGATTCGTGACCACGAGACACTTGATCGTCGCCCCAGGGTTCGTTTTTTCGTTGAAACGAAAGATGTTTCGAATATGGATCCGGCCATCGATCTTCCGGACTCCATCAAGGAGGGCAGAGAGCCGTTTCGAATCGTAGGCGCAGTGGCTGGCGGATAGGGGAATAAAAAAACCCGCCTAGCGGCGGGTTTCTTCGAAGATCGTTGCACCCGATCAGGCATTGCTCTTCAGGGAGTCGCGAATCTCCGTCAGCAGCTGAACCTCGGCGGACGGCTTCGGCGGCTCTGCCGGCTTCTCTTCCTCTTTCTTCTTCAGCGAGTTCATCGCCTTGATCGCCATGAAAACAGCGATAGCGACGATCAGAAAATCGAGGACAGTGTTGACGAAGACACCGTACTTGATAATCGGCGCACCAGCTGCCTCCGCAGCCGCGAGCGATTCGAAACTGCCCTCTCCGAGATTGACGAACAGGTTGCTGAAGTCGACGCCGCCCATCAGCATGCCAATCGGAGGCATGACGACGTCGTTGACGAACGAGCTGACGATCTTGCCGAATGCCGCGCCGATAATGATACCGACGGCCATATCAACGACATTGCCGCGCATCGCAAATTTCTTGAACTCTTCTAACATGAATTTCCCCTTTTGCTTTTTCGGGCTATTGTTGGCGGCCGGGAGACCTGCCTGCCCTTTCATCATAATCATGCCTGAGAACACCGGCATGACCTTCCCTGTCGAGCTGAAGCCCGGTGCCGGGCGCAACCCTGAAGAAACGGCGCCTCTACTGGCGCCGTTCCGAAATTTCCCTAGTGAGTTACGGTGGGCGGAAGACCTTTCGCCTGCTCAACCCAGCCAGCCACCACCTTGGCGGAAGGCGGTCTGCGAACCAGCTTCTTCTTGTCGTTGACTTCCTGCATCTTCGCAGCGAGATTCTCCGCATTGCGGTTACGAAGCTCCTTCACTGTATCGACGCCGGCGCCCTCGAGAAGCTCGGCATACTGACCTGCTATTCCGCTGACGCGGAACAGGTCTGCATGATTGGTCCACTTCAGTAGTTTCGACTCGGAGACTCCGGTGCTCTTTGCCGTCGCTGTGCGGCCTTTCTTGTCGCAGCATTGCTCCAGCAACTTGCCAACAGAGTTGACACCGGCAGCGCGCAGTTTCTTGCCGTTCGCTGGACCGATGCCCTCGATGTCTTCGATCTTCTTTGCCATTTTCTTGTTATTCCTATCCAGGAAGTGCCAGAGCACCGGATTCTCTTGTCGTGTGGCGATGCCAACCCCTCAAAAGGGTTGCCTATTTGAGGACGAAGGTGACCTTCATGTTAACCCTGTACTCATCGATCTTGCCGTCCTTACAAGTCACCTTCAGGTCCTGCACCCAGGCGCCCTCGATGTTGTCCAAGGTGTCGTTTGCCCGTTCGATGCCGTTCTCGACAGCGTCTTCAAAGCTCTTCTTGGAAGAGGCGCTAATTTCGGTGATGCGTGCTACAGCCATGTTTTTCTCCTTCTTGGCAGTGAAATGCTTTTGATTTTTTTCTGTCCCGTTCGTTCCAAGCCAGCCGCGATCGGCGGCCGCCCAGTCGGACGGGGAGTATCCGGTGCGCCTTAGCTGGATCTAGAAGAGCTTCTTGGCGAGCCCGATAAGATCGCCGACGTCACTTCCATTACCACTGGACCCGATGAGGCCGCCGAGCAGGCCGCTCAAGCCATCGCCTTTGGATTCGGCCGTGTTCTTGCCGATTGCTCCCATCGCGAGACCCGCGACGAGTGGCAGCGCTTTCTTGATCAGCGACGCATCGATGCCGGTATCCTGCGCGGCCTTCGCGGCCACGTTACGGCTGACATCCTTGCTGCCGAACAGGTGGCCGAGAATCTTGTTGCCATCGGAACGCGTGGCCTCGGACCGCAACAGGTCGGGTTGATCGATGTACTTGCGGTGACCGCCCGTCTTCAATGCACCCTGCAGAGCGTCGAGACCGCCCGGCTTCGCCACCTGGCCCTTGATGCTCTCGACCAGCGCCGGCGACAAGGCGCCGATCAGGTCTTTTGCCTGGGACTGGCCGAGACCAAGCGATCCGGCCAGTTCGCCGACGCTGCCGTCGGCGCCGCTTTTCTTCAACAGATCGAAGAGATCCATAGTGCTCCCCTTTGTGAGGTCTATTCGCTGGGAATCCGAATCTTCTGGCCGGGATAGATCTTGTTCGGATCGTCGATGATGTCCCTGTTCGCCTCGAAGATCGTCATGTACTTGGAAGCCTTGCCATAGAACTGCTTGGCAATCGCGCCCAGCGTGTCGCCACTCTTGATCTCGTAGACTGTTTCTTCAGGTTCCGGCGGCGCCTCGGGCGGCGGTTCCGGTGCGTTTAGGTCGTCGGCTATCACCTTTTCGACGCCCTTTATGTTGCCGACCATCAGGATGGCACGGTCGCGCGTAGCCTTGCTGTCACAGTCGCCGCAAATCGTAGCGACGCCGTCGTCGAATTCGACCTCGATATTCTTGATACCCGACGTCTTTATCTCCAGGTGCTGCTTGATGTTGTCCGCCGCCTCGGCGTCCGTATCGAACAGCTGGCGACCCACGTCGCGCGCGAAATCCAGTAATCCCATCGAATCTTCCTCTTATCGTTTTTCTTTTGCTGGGCTGTCACACCCCCTGCGACAGCTGCCGTATAGTAATCCGAGGCCGGTGCCTATCGCCACCGGATTCAGTTTTTTGGTTCAACTGGTCAGTTCTCGCCACCCTGGGGCACCGAGTTCAGGTACAGGGTCTGGGTCGGATAGGCGAAGTCGATGTGCTCGTCTTCGAAACGACGGAAGATATTGAGGTTGATCGCCTGCTGAATATCCATGTACTCCGTGTAGTCTGGCGAGATCACGTAGTAGACAGCCTCGAAGATCAAAGCGAAGTCGCCGTATCGCTGGAAGTGTGCCCGGTCGAAGCGGACCTTTTCCTGGGACTCGATCGCCTCGCGAATGATGACGGGGATCTGCTCCAGCTTCTCAGCCGAGGTCTGGTACGTCACGCCGATAGAGAAGACGACCCTGCGTTCGAACATTCGGCCATAGTTCCGAATCCGGCTATTGAGCAGGTCGGTGTTGGAAAAGATCAGTTGTTCGCCGGACAGCGACCGCATTCGCGTTGTCTTGAGCCCGACCTTCTCGACGCTGCCGAGGAACTCGCCGATGATCAGGAAGTCGCCGACGACAAATGGCTTGTCGAGAAC
This sequence comes from Woeseiaceae bacterium, assembly GCA_030065915.1. Taxonomy (GTDB): domain Bacteria; phylum Pseudomonadota; class Gammaproteobacteria; order Steroidobacterales; family Woeseiaceae; genus UBA1847. The sequence continues at coordinate 13,848 of JASJCQ010000020.1, read as the reverse complement.
GATCGACAGGGAGGCAAACAGATCGCTCAAGATACTCTGCGCGGCGAGCGCAACGGCGATGCCGCCGACGCCCAGTCCCGCGACCAGTGCGGTGATATTGACGCCCAGGTTGTCCAGAACCAGCAGGAAGACGAAAGCCCAGACGGCCACGCGGGTCGCAAAGTGCATCATGTCCATCGCCGCAACCGAACCGGGGTCAGTGCCGAGCCTCTCCTCGCGCCGCTGCTCGAGTACGCGGGCCAGCCCTGAGAGCACCCAGATACCAAGCTGAATCAACAGCGCGATGACCGCGATGCGCGACATCAGGGTCACACCCGCCTCCGGCAGGGTCAGCGCCCGGGAACCGAAGAACGCCGCGATCGCTACGAGGAACAGTCCTTTCGTATGTCGAATGACGTCGGACGCAACGTGCACCCTGCGAGAATCGGATGCGGCCGCGAGACGTTCGACGCTGGATCGCACGAAGCGGCGTACCAGCAGGAAGACGATCAGTAGCGCGAACGTGATGCCGGTGGCGATGCACCAGGTCAGGATGGAATTACCGAGAAACTCGAAGGCTAGCCATTCGCGCGGATCCATAGTTGGGCCTGTTGCTGCGAGAAACGCACCATTGTATCGAAAGGCCCGGTTTCGCTCGAACAGGAAAAGAGCTCGGCCGCTGAATTCAGCAGTCGAGCATTACAGCATCGTATAGCTCTCAGTAGTCGCGTGCCGTGAGGCCGCAAGAAATGATGGCCTATGCCGTTCCGAGGTTCTGCTCTAGCAGGCGACGCATGTCCTTTCCTACGCGTTTGCGCTTCAGACTTCGGTGCGCCTTCAAGCTGATCTGAGTAGACAGGTAGCGGAGAGTGTCGACAATCAGACCGCAAACGGCTGCAACAGCGGCTGTTTGCATTAGTAACGCAACGCTGAAAGCTGCGCCGTCTGTAATAAAGAATTGGCCCAGGAACCAACCTATTGCCAGAATTCCGCCTGTAAACCAGAGGGTTACGGAAAACACTGATAGTCTTAAGTCATTCATTTGCTTATGCCCAAAGCAAAATAGCATACAAATAATAGCATTTTGCTATACATTTACCAGACGTAGGTCACGTTTTTTAGCGAAAAGCCGCGAAATTGCGCCGAAATGAGCCGGAACTGCTGCCTTTTGAGGGGTGCGCTATTCCGCTAGCTCGACCCAGGTTGCGCCGGTCAGGCGTTCAAGATCGTCGGGGCTTATCTGGATCACGGCAAATGGGGATCCGGCGGCTGCCCACACTGAATCGAACTGCTGCAGATCCGGGTCCAGCATGGTCCGTAGCTGGCTAACATGGGCGAAAGGCGGTATACCGCCGATAGCGAAACCGGTCATTTCGCGAACGAAGTTGGCGTCGGCCTTGCCGAGCGAGATTCCCGTCTCACGACAGATTTTCTCGAGCGATACCCGGTTGGCGCCCGATGCGACGACCAATACTGCCTCACCCGTCGCGTCGTCTCTGAAAACGAGCGACTTGGCGATCTGCGCTTCTTTGCAACCGAGGGCTGCGGCTGCCTCCACCGCCGTCCGAGTCGTACTCGACAGCAACTGGACGACGAGCTCCGTACCCCGTTCAGACAGGAATGCCTGGACACGCTGGACGGAATCGCTGATCTTGTCGTTCATCCAGTGGTTTCGACTCAGTCCGCCTCGAGGAAGGCCTGTACGGCCTGCACCGTTCGCGCCGGGTCCTCTTCGTGCGGTACGTGTCCGAGATCGTCCCAGACAACCAACTCGCTGCCATCAATATCCGCGTCGAACCTTTCGGCGTTGATGACCGGGACCAGGCGGTCCTTCCGCCCCCAAAGGATCAGCGTAGGCTGGCTCACTTCTTTGATCAGGTGTGCCATGCCTCCGCCCTCGAGTTGCTCCAGCCGTTGCATCAGAGCCGTCCTGTTGCCCTCCCGCGTCGAAATGTCGAAATACAGGTCAACCAGCTCCGGCGTTACGCGCGAAGGATCTCCGTAAACACTCTCGATGCTGCTTCGAACGGCGTCTCGCGGCATGACGTTCCGAATCATGTTCCTGACGACCGGTATCCGTGCGAGCGTAAAGCCGATCGGCACCGATTCAGGCTTGAAGTCATAGCCGGTGGCATTGAGCAGGACCAGCTTGTCCACGCGCTCGGGGTAACGAACGGCTGTTGCCCAGGCAATGTTCCCGCCGAGTGAGTTGCCGCCGAGCACAGTTTTCTCGACGCCAATCGAATCGAGCATCGCCGCGACAAACTCTGTGTAGCGATTCACACCGTAGTCGCCGTCAGCGTTGGGACCAGTCAGCCCGAATCCAGGCAAGTCGAATCGAATGACGCGGCGCTCCTGGCTCAAGACCTCCACCCACCCGTCCCAGGTGTGCAGTGAGGCTCCGGTTCCGTGCAGCAAGACGATCGGCAACGGATCGTCCCTGGGACCCTCGTCGCGCAGGTGCACGTTCATGCCCTGCAACTCAACGAAGGTCGAGGGCGGCTGCGCCCACTTGCCAATCAACGCTTCGACGGGTTGGTCCGGCTGCCAGTTGCCGACGACGAAAGAACCGGTGCCGACGAGGGTCACCAACACGGCAATTGCGACGAGTTGCTTCCAGAGTTTCCTTCGATTCATTCGCGGGGCCTCAGACTACCGGTACTAGCATTGTACTGAGACGTGGCGCGACGGGAAATTCTCTAACGCCGTTGATATTTGCCGTAGATGACGGGACATAGCGGCCGCTGAACTCGTGTCGAACAGACCCTAAAAGAGGCGTTTCGATGCGATGGCTGCACCCTCGGCGAGCGACGCGAGTTTGCCAAAGGCGACATCAGGATCAATTCCCTGCATACCGACGTGCACGCTGAAGCCGCAATCGACGCCCGCCATGACGCGTTCCGGGCCAACAAGGTTAGCGTAGCGCTCGATGCGTTGTGCAACGAGCTCGGGATGTTCGATGTAGTTCGACTGCGGTTCAATGACGCCCGGGCATAGCACCTTGCCGTCTGGCACCTTAACGGTCTCAAACAGCCGCCACTCATGCGCGTGGCGTGGATTCGCGGCCTCGAACAGGATCGTCTGAGGCCTGGCCTGCCAGACGAGGTCAATGATCTCCGAAAGGTCGACATCGCAGTGATGCGGTCCGGGATAGTTGCCCCAGCACAGGTGCATTCGGATTTTCTCCGAGGGTATGTTGCGTACCGCGTGATTGAGAGCCTCGATGTTCATCGCTATGCGTTTGCGGTAGTCCTCGAGACTCAGGTCCGCGTAGGTCGTATGCCGACCCATCGCCAGATCCGGGCAGTCGAGCTGCACGGTGGCGCCGGCCTCGACGATCGCCTCGTATTCGTGGCGCATCGCTTCGGCAATGGCAAACAGGTATTCCTCGTCGCTCTTGTAGTACTCGTTGCCGAAAAAGATCGAGATGACACCGGGAGACGCGGCACTGGAAAACGTGCCGTGCGCTTCGTACTTCTTTGCAGCGTTGCTGAGGTTAACCATATCTTGCGCGGCAGCATCGGCATCATCGACCTCGATCGGCGCGTTGCAGGCCGGCGCGTAGCGCTTTTTGCGGCCCGGATTGGCTGCAACTACTTCCGCGCTTTTCGGGTAGTCCGCTAGATCCTGGAAGAAATAATTCTCGATGCCTTTTCCGCCGAAGCCTTTCAAGCGGTCCTTAACGTAGATCGCATAACTCGACTTCGACATCTCACCGTCGTTAACGATGGCCACGCCGGCGTCGACCTGCTTCTTGACGACCTCATCAACGGCGTTGGCAATCCGCTCGTCCAGCGCGTGCTGATCGACGGGGATGCCATCGCCCTTCGCCCACATGATCTGTATGAGGTCCTCGGGCCTCGGCAGGCTGCCCGTGTGTGTGGTCAGGATGCGGCGGTCGCTTGCGGCCATGATGACGCCTCGTTCGTTTTTGTTGTTGGTAGAAAACCCGCATAACTTGCAGGTCAATTGACGCCAAACGTTACGCGGCGCCCGCCTCTACGGTCTCGGCGTCCGAATAGTCGATCAGTTTCGACTTGTAGGTCTCTCGCGGCACCGTGCCGTACGGGACCAACTGTATATCAGCCGTGACAAGCAGTCGCGAGCGAATCTCGTCTTTCAGGCGCCCCTTCAGCTCATCCGCGCTGCCAGAGAAATCTTCGCCGAGTTCGACAACGATTGGCAACGGCGGCGTCTGTAGCACGCCTCGCTCTTTCGGGCGCACCTGCAGCATGCCGGATACGTCCGGCGTGAATTCGTTCAGGATGCTTCGAATCGCCGACGGGAACAGGTTGACGCCGCGCACGATCAGCATGTCATCTGTGCGACCGATGCAGCGAATGCGAGGACCGGTTCGACCGGTCGGGTTCGGCTGCATGTTGACGACGACGTGATCGCGGCTGCGGAAACGCAGTAGCGGCATCGCGTCGCGCTGCAAAGCCGTGTAGACCAACTCACCTTCAGCCCCATCCTCCCACGGAATCGGGTCGCCCGAGGCGGGGTCAATCAATTCAACGTGTACGAAGCCACGCGCCATAAAGTGCATGCCATTGCCATCATCGTCCTCCGCCCATGCGGACAGGGAGATGTCGCCGATCCCCATCGATTCACGGACCTTGCAGCCGAAAGCTGTCTCGATGCGCTCTCGAATCAGCGGATCGCCGCCGCCAGGCTCGCCCGCCGTGATCATGTTGGTTAGACCCAGCGAACGCGTGTCGATGTCGTGCTGCTGGCACCAGTCGATCAGGTACAGGCCGTATGACGGCGTGCAGCTTATGCCGGTCGCCTTGAGCTTTTGGATCGCCGTGACGAGTCGCTCCGTGTTGCCGGTGCCCACCGGGATGACCGTGCAGCCGATCTGGTCGAAACCGTAGTAGACGGCGCCGGCGACGAACGGGCCGGCATTGAAGCCGACGACGAGTCGCTGGCCCTTGCGGAATCCCGCCGCCGAATAGCCGCGCGCAACGTTGGTCGCATAGATGTCGATATCCTTCCGCGTCAGACCGAGGTAGCACGGCACACCGGTCGTCCCGCTCGTGCTGAACACACGCAGAAGATCCTCAGGCTCGCAGGATAAGTGCTCGCCGAAAGGCGGCGCCGATGCCTGGGTTTGGCGCAGCTCGTCCTTCTCTGTGAACGGGAGCTTCGCAATATCGTCGAGACCGCCAACGGCGTCGGCATCTTCGAAGCCCGCCTCACGAAGTTTCTTCTGATAGAAAACCGAGTTGTCGAAGAGGTATTGAACCTGTCGGCGATAGGACTCCTTATCTATCTCGTACTGTTCCTCGACAGGGCGTGTTTCTGTTTCCGGATCGTAGATCATTTTCAATGAGTCCTGTGTAACGGGTTCAACCCCAACGCTTGGCGCTTTCCGCGACGCGCTTACCCAGCGCAGTCGCCGTCTTCAAGTCGGCGTCGGTGGGTCCATGCTCAGGGCCCTGGTCTACATTCGACTGAGCCATAGCGCCGAGCGATGCGCCCAGCCGGTTCAGGTCTTCGATGCTGCCTCCCGAGCTGTTGTTGCCAGGCATCAGATTCAGGTTGATCCATACCATGCCGTGCTGCGCGGCGAAGGTCGCAATGTCGACCAGCGTGTTCTGCTTGTCGCCGTTCTGAGAGCCGGAGTTTGTGAATCCTGCCGCGAGCTTGTCGGCCCACTTCTGCTCCATCCAGCGACCCGATGACGCCTCCATGAACTGCTTCATCGCCGACGATGGAGAGCCCATGTAAGTCGGGCATCCGATGATGATCGCGTTGGCGCCATCAAGTGTCGCCCAGCTCGCACTCTCGGAGTCAAACAGATCTTCAACCGGAATCGTGCTGCAAGTGACGCCATCGACGCTCCCGGCACCCTCGGACACAGCCTCAGCCTGGCGGGCCGTATGACCGTAGCCGCTGTGATAGACGACGCAAACCGTATAACTCATATCCGTGTCCTCTCGTCTTAGCGGTGGAACGCTTCGTTGTTGGGCGAATGGTCACCGGCGAGCCAACGTTTGAGGTCTTCATGCGCAGTCTTTTTCTTGTCGTCGTTAATCTGGTCGACGTCGTCATGATCGACAGTGAATTCGATCAACAGATTGGCCGGATCGAAGACGTACAGCGAGTAACAGTAACCATGATTCAGGATGTAGGTCTGCGGCGCTTCGATGCCGGCGGCCGCCAGGCGGTCGCGAATGCCGTCTTGCGTTTCCTGGTCGACCTTCATTGCCAGGTGACGAAAACCCGACAACGGCAGCTCAGGCCCGAATTCCTTCGAATCCTCCTCGTCTGCGAACTGGAAGAACGCGAGACTCTCGCCGTTTCCAATGTCGAAGAAGCAGTGCATGTACGTGCGGACCTTGCCGAACAGGTCGGTCTGCTCGCACCAGGTCGCAGTCAGCGGGAACCCGATGATGTCTTCGTAGAACTCGCGAACCGCCTCCATGTCTGTGCAGACATGCGCGTTGTGATGCAAGCGGGATTGGATTGGAGCTACAGCAGCCATGAGCGTTCTCCTATGTCGTTCTTAATCAAAGTTTTTCGTAAAGGTCAGACCCCAGCGCCGCGGCTGGCCGGGCCACAGAAAGTTCAGGCCAGGCGCCGGGCCCGGCGAGAACTCAGCATTGTATTCTTCGTCGAACAGGTTCTTGGCCCAAAGCACGACCGACCAGTTGCCATCAGCCTCGAAGCCTATTCTGGCGTCGGTCAGGTTCACCGGGCTGCGCTTTGAGATATTGCCCGGATCCCACCACGTATCGCCGATGAATTGCTGGTCCAGACGCGCTGTGAAGTAGTAGTCACCACCAGATATATTGAGCGGCTGGCGATACTCACCGCCGACGTTGATCGTGTACTCGGTAACGAGCGGCGCCTGGTTGCCATTATCTGCAGAATCGGCAGCTTCTTTGATCTCACTGTCTGTGAATCCATAGCCAATGTAAGCGCTGAATACGTCGCTAAGCTGTGCGTTCCACTCCAGCTCGACGCCGAAGTAGTCGACCTTAGGAACGCCGCCGAGATTTTGCGTACTGGTGGTCGGATCGAAGAAGAAAAAGTAAGCGTTCTCGAAGTCGGTCTGATAAACGCTGGCCGAGAACGATTGACGCCCCTCGCCGAAAGTGGTTTTGAAACCTGCCTCGAGCGTGTCCGCGATTTGCTCCTCGAAAAGATCTTCGACGCCCGGCTCCGGCACGGCCGCGCCAACGCCTGACTGGTTGAAGCCGCCGCTGCGGAAGCCGCGGCTGTAGCCACCGTAAATCGTAACGTTGTCATTCGGCTGGTAGCGAACAGTCAGCTTAGGCTGCAGGTCGTTAAAGGACTCCTTGCGAACCTCGCCCTGCACGATGCCAATCAAGCCGGCGGACGGGTCGAATAGTGGATCGGTGAGCGTTGTGTTTTCTCGAATGTCCTCGTCAAAACGCAGCGAGAACGAAGCTTCGACAGTGTCACTGACGTCGTAGGCTACCTCGCCGAAGAATGCGTATGCGAGATTGTCCTGCTCGTCTTCCAGCAGACTCAGCTGCGGGCTCGGGTCGGTCGGATCAACGAACAGAGACGGACGCGGATCACGATAGACCGGAAAGACGCCCTGGTCACGATCAATCTGGTTGCCGGTCGAGATATAGCGATCCGTCGCGATGACATATGCGCCGGCGATCCAGCGCAGACGCTCCCCGGAGTCTGAGACGAAACGAAATTCCTGGCTGATCGCATCACTCTCGAGGAACTGCGTCTGGCTCAGGTCTGCGAAACCGTCACCCGTGAGCTGGGCAGCGAGAACACCGATCGGGAAGAAGTTGATGATCGACTCTTGCGGCGGAACAAAATTGAAGTTGTCACCGGTCAGGATCTCCTCGAGGTCGTCGTAGGAGGTGATCGACGTGAATGAACCGCCGCCGAGCTGCCACTCGAGCTTGAGGCTTGCGCTTAAGATATCGCGTTCGTTGATACCTGGATTGTTCACACGGATTGGAATGTCCGTGTTGTCAGCCTCATCGCCGATCACGAAATACAGAGCCTGGGTTTCGAGCATCGATGCGCTCAGGCGGAAGTCTGCGGAGAAGGTGTCCGTCGGCTCGTACAGCAATTTCAAACGGGCAGACAGGTCCTCGTAGGGGTCCGCTTCTTCATCCAGGTATTCGTTATCGAGGAAGCCGTCCGTATCCGTGTACGACACCGAGGCGCGATACTTGAGCGTTTCTGAATCGCCGACCGGGCCGCTGACGAAGCCGCGGGCTGTGATACCGGGGCCGCTGTCGGCACCAAGCACGATGCGACCGGTCAGTCCCTCGGTCGGCTGCTTGGTTACGATAGTGATGGCGCCACCGATAGCGTTGCGGCCATACAATGCGCCCTGTGGTCCACGCAGCACCTCCACCTGCTGGATATCGAACAGCTGTTGTGTGAACTGCGCCGGGTTCGGCATTAGAACGCCATCGACGAGTACAGCAACTGACATCTCACTGTTGCGCGCCTGCGAGATTCCGCGGACGTTGATGAATGCGTTTCCGGCGTTCTGCGTCTCAACGAGCGTGACATTTGGAGTCAGGTTAATGAAGTCCCGGGGTGACTCAATGCCGGCCGACTCGATGTCGGCGGCGGTGAATGCGCTCACCGATACCGGCGCATCCTCGAGCGTCTCATCACGTTTACGGGCCGTGACAACGACCTCTTCAAGTGCGGTGGTATCCGCGTATGCTGCGGGCAGTATGGGGAGTGAGACTGCCGAGACACAGGCAGATATGATGAGGAATTGCCAAGTTTTCATTATGACCCCCGTCAGTTGGCTTTTACCGTAAGTTGGTTGATGGTATTATTTTCGATTATCGAAATCAATTTCGATTTACGAAATTATATTGCAGTTTGTAACAGCGTCACTGAGCGGTTGCGGCTCGTAAGACTATGAAACTGCGGCATCGGCTGCTGACAGCGCCCACCAACCGAGCAGGAATATCAAATGTCGGATAAGAAGGAACAGCGAGGAACGACGGCTATCTGCGGTTTCGACGCGGATACGATCAAAGTCCGTGGTAAAGACCTGGCCAACGAACTGATCGGCGAAGTTAGCTTTACCGATTACCTCTACCTCCAGGCGACCGGACGGTCACCGACTGCCACACAGTCCGCCATTGTCGATGCTGTATTGGTCACTATCATGGAACATGGCCTCGTACCCTCCGCCATCGTGACTCGCCTTACCCACTACGGCGCGCCCGAGTCGTTCCAGGGTGCCGTAGCGGCGGGCCTGCTCGGTGTCGGCGATCGCTATGCGGGAACGGCCGGAGAGTGTGGCGCAGTGCTGGAACGGCTCGTAGCGGTGCCGGAAACCCAACGCGAAGAAGCCGCGGTCAATGAGGTCCGGACCTATCGCGAAATTCGAAGGCCGCTACCTGGCTTCGGTCATCCAATCCACGCTGAACACGATCCGCGCGTGCCGCGACTGATTGCGGTCGCGGAGAAAGCTGGCGCCGAAGGCAGCTTTATCGGTGCCATGCGAACGCTTGAGAAGGCTCTGAACGAAGTGACGGGCAAGAACCTCGTAACGAATATTAGCGCGGCGATTGGTGCCGTCCTTGGCGAGGCGGGGATCCCTGCAAGCTTGATGCGCGGTATCGTTTTGACGGCCCGCTGCGCGGGACTCGTTGGCCACCTGCACGAAGAAATGCAAAACCCGGCCGCCCATTCGATGTGGGAAGGCGCACAAGATCGCGTCGACTACACTGGCTAGCCGCCGACCCCGATGCGGCGCCACTCGATAGACGTAAAAGACGGCAGAGTCTTCGCCGTCTCGGCCGGCTCGGGCGATGCGTTGCTGATGCTGCACGGCTGGCCGCTGGACCACCGCATGTTCGACCGGCAGCTCGACGCCCTGTCCGACCAGTTTCGTGTCGTCGCGATTGACCGTCGCGGCTTTGGTCAATCGTCCGCGCCGCCGAACATGGGTGAAGAGCTGAGCGATATCGATCGCATCATCGACGAGCTGGACCTGGGTCAGGTTCACCTGCTCGGCGTATCCCAGGGCGGCCGCCTTGCACTCCGATACGCCGCAAGCCGGCCAAGTCGAGTAAAGAGCCTGATCCTGCTCGGCGCGGTCGTGGATGGCTTAGACGTCACAGAACCGGACGAGGAAAAGATTCCGGTTGCTGAATACGCATCGCTGGCGCAGGACGGAAAGCTAGGTGACGTCGTTGAACACTGGTCGGCTCACACAATGATGCAGATGCCAGGCGGTGCGACAGCGCAAAAGCAGTTGGTTAGCGACATGCTTGAGGCCTACGGCGGCAAGGACCTTGTGAACTTCGACGCTTCGCATTACAGGTTCGACGGCGACATACTTGGCGCGCTCGCCGTTTCGCGCCAACAAGTGTTGCTGCTGACCGGCGAATATGAAACGGACGCGAGAAAGCTGCATGCGCGGGCCATCGAGGAAAGAGTTCCGAACAGCAAGGAAGTCATCATTCGTGGCGGCGGCCACCTAAGCAACCTGACACACCCCGAGCCGTTTAACGCGGCGATCCGCGACTTCTGCAGTCGCGTAGCTTAGCGATTCGAATTAGTTCGACGCACTCTTGATCGAGTGCATCAGGATCGGGTAACGGGCGAGCTCACCTTCGATCTTGGCCGCCGCGCGACGGAGCTGCGGCAATCTTGAGTCGACCATTTCTTCTTCGGTAATTCGGGTAGTTGCCGTCGAACAGTTAATCGCGGCGAGAATATCCCCATCCGGGGCGAAGATCGGCACCGCCACAGAGACGATGCCGTAGTCCAGTTCGTCCTGAATGGACGCAAAGCCGTTGTTCCTTACCTCTCGCAGCGTCTTTCTGAGCCTCGGCACCGACGTCACCGTCTGGCTCGTAAGTTTCTTCAATTCAACGCTGTCAAAGTAGTCCTCAATTCGGCCCTCGGGCTGGAATGCTAGCAGCACGCGGCCGAGCGACGTCGGATACACGGGGAAGCGTGTACCGACACCGGCACCCATTCGAACCATGCGGAAGGTTGAAACATGGACGAGATACAGGATCTCCTGGTTCGAATAGACGGCGAGAGAGGCACTGTCACCGGTCTTGTCGCGCACCTTCTGCAGGTGCGGCTGCACGACTTCTTCGAGATTCATCGACTCGAGAAAGGCCGAAGCGAAGCCCATGACCTCGGGAGTTAAAAGAAACATCTTGCCCTCTTTACCAACGTAGCCAAGCTCGACCAGCGTGTGCAGACATCGTCTCGCGACGGCAGGATTCAGTTCGGTTGCGACGGCCACTTCGCTGAGCGTCATCTCCGGCCGCTCTTTTGTGAAAACCCGCAAAACGGAGAGCCCTCGCGCGAGTGTGCTGAGGAATTCGGTGTCTTTTTTTGCAGGTTTTTTGGCCGCGGGCATCGGTCGATGGTAGGTCGGCTTTCGTCGTTTTGCCAGCAGCGAGCAGGAGCAGTGACGTCAATAGTTACCCGGATCGACCGCAGAATCGGCCCGCAGACGAAGTCTATTCACTGCCCTTAAACGAGAAAACGGCGACACCAGAGGTGCCGCCGTTCTCGTTGAGACGAGCCGGTCCGGCACGTGCTTCTATTGCACGCTCGGACTGCTCCGAAGCCGCTCCTTACCGGGTAGCCATCATCTCCTTGCTGTCATCAACATCCAGATCGAAACGATCCAGCGTCATGACCTTGGACCAGGCGTCGACAAAGTCCGCAATGAACTTGTCTTCACCGCCCTGTTCGGCATAGACCTCGGAGACTGCGCGCAGCTCAGCATGAGAACCGAACACGAGGTCGACCGGCGTCGCCGTGTACCTGAGGTCACCGCTTGTACGGTCACGACCCTCGTAGACGCCAGCGTCCTCTGCCTTGGTCCAATTCGTGTCCATCGACAGCAGGTTGACGAAAAAGTCATTCGACAGCGTGCCGGCGCGGTCGGTGAACAGGCCGTGCTCGACACCGGCCACGTTCGCACCCAGGGCGCGCATACCGCCAACCAGTACCGTCATTTCAGGAACCGTCAACGTCAGCAGGTCAGCTTTGTCGACCAGCATCTCGGCCGGTGAGCGATAGGCGCCTTCGCCGTAGTAGTTGCGGAAACCGTCAGCGGTCGGCTTCAGCACTTCGAACGACTCGATGTCGGTCTGCGCCTGGGTGGCGTCGGTCCGTCCCGGGAAGAACGGTACCGTGACGTCGTAGCCGTTGGCTGCCGCCGCTTTCTCGATCGCGGCAGCGCCGCCCAGAACGATCAGGTCGGCCATCGAGACGGCCTTGCCATCCCGGCGACCCTTGTTGAAGTCTTCCTGGATCGATTCCAGGCGTCCGAGGACGCGGTCGAGCTCATCCGGGTTATTGACCGACCAGGAACGCTGTGGTGCGAGCTGGATACGCGCACCGTTTGCGCCACCGCGCATGTCGGAACCGCGGAACGACGACGCCGATGCCCATGCGACGCGAACGAGCTCGTCAATCTCGAGACCGGAGTCGAGAATCTCGGCTTTCAGCGCTTCTGCGTCTTTAGCGTCGATCAACTCGTGGTCGACAGCCGGGACGGGGTCCTGCCACAGCAGTTCCTCTTCGGGAAGATCGACTGCGACGTAGCGCGCACGCGGACCCATGTCACGGTGCGTCAGCTTGAACCAGGCGCGGGCGAACGCATCCTCGAATTGCTCCGGATTCTCCAGAAAGCGTTTCGAGATTTTCGCGTACTCAGGGTCGAACTTTAGCGACAGGTCGGTCGTGAACATGATCGGCGCGGAGCGCTTGCCCTCGACGTGCGCGTCCGGCACGAGATTCTGTGCCGCGGCGTCGGTCGGGATCCACTGCGTGGCGCCGGCCGGGCTCTTCGTCATTTCCCACTCGAAGCCCCACAGGTTCTGCAGGTACTGCATCGTCCAGCGGGTCGGTGCAGCGGACCAGGCGCCTTCGAGGCCGCTCGTGATCGTATCCTCGGCGTTACCCTTGCCGCACTTGTTCGTCCAGCCAAAGCCCTGCTCTTCGATATCGGCAGCCGCCGGCTCGACGCTGAGGCAGCCGTCGGGCTTCTTCGCGCCGTGAGCCTTGCCGAAGGTGTGACCGCCGGCGATCAACGCCACCGTCTCTTCGTCGTTCATCGCCATGCGGCCGAAGGTCTCGCGAATGTCCTTCGCGGCCAGCAGCGGGTCGGGGTTGCCGTTCGGGCCTTCCGGATTCACGTAGATCAGGCCCATCTGCACGGCCGCAAGCGGCTTGGCCAGTTTGCGGTCGCCGCTGTAGCGCTCGTCGGCGCCGAACTGGGTCTCCGGACCCCAATAGACGAGATCGGCTTCCCAGTCGTCCTGGCGACCGCCGGCAAAGCCGTAGGTGTCGAAGCCCATGTTCTCGAGAGACACGTTACCGGTCAGGACCATCAGGTCTGCCCAGGAAACGGAGCGACCGTATTTCTGCTTGACCGGCCAGAGAAGGCGACGCGCTTTGTCGAGGTTCGCGTTGTCGGGCCAGCTGTTCAGCGGCTCGAAACGAAGCTGGCCGCCAGCGGCGCCGCCGCGACCGTCAGCGACTCGGTAGGTGCCGGCGCTATGCCACGCCATGCGAATGAAGAACGGGCCGTAGTTGCCCCAGTCGGCGGGCCACCATTCCTGCGAATCGGTCAGGACGGCGTCGATGTCCTTCTTCAGCGCATCGATATCGACTTTCGAGAAGGCCTCGGCATAGTCGAAGTCTGCGCCCATCGGGTTAGACGCGCTGCTGTGGTCGCGCAGCGGCTTCAGGTTCAGGCTGTCGGGCCACCAGAACTGGTTGGACTTGGCTTCGCCCTGTGCCTGGGCGGCGCCTGGCAACGCTGTCAGCGCTGCCGCAATCGCCACAGCGGCGATTGTTGCGGAAGTTTTTCTAAGCATTTTGATACCCCCGTTTAAGGTAAATGCTCAATAACCA
>JASJCQ010000039.1 GCA_030065915.1 Woeseiaceae bacterium | reverse complement strand
TTCGTCAACGCCGCCGTCAGCGTCGTCTTACCATGGTCAACGTGACCAATCGTGCCTACGTTTACGTGCGGTTTTGTTCTCTCAAATTTCTCTTTTGACATTGCCCCGTTCCCGGATGGTTCTTCAGTTAATTAAAAGCGCCATTGCGCTGTATACCTTATTAATACTCCGTAGACGCCGCGGCTCTGCCGGCTGCGCCGCCTACTGCAAACTTGTCCTGCGACCCTGGAGCCGCTTGATCAAGGCACTTACCGCACCCCGATTCTGGAGCCCACACCCGGATTTGAACCGGGGACCTCTTCCTTACCAAGGAAGTGCTCTGCCCCTGAGCTATGTGGGCCGGATCAGCAACACCTGCCTTCCAACTTTATGGAGCGGGTGATGGGAATCGAACCCACATCATCAGCTTGGAAGGCTGAGGTTCTACCATTGAACTACACCCGCCATACAACCTTCGTCAGCTCCGCTGGTGTCAGGCAGATTAGCTACATCCGATACACCGCTTTGCCAACCGGATGCCGCTGTGGCAGTCACTAACTGCCATTGAACTACACCCGCCATACAACCTTCGTCGGCTCCGCTGGTGTCAGGCAGATTAGCTACATCCGATACACCGCTTTGCCAACCGGATGTCGCTGTGGCAGTCACTGGCTGCCATTGAACTACACCCGCCATTCGACGCACTCGTTGATCCACTAATCGGCTCTTCAAGCGCGTTTCTCGGACGTGCAAAAAACCTGACAGCCTTCCGGGCCGTCCGGTAAACATGCCTATCCTTGTCTTCCCCCTGATGCTGTCGCTCACGGCGACCTCTACCAGGTTACTCTCTTGTATCGACGTCCGGGCAACGGTCACAGGCTTCAGATCGAGCGCCTTTGCCAGGGAGTCGGTCCTCCCCTGCCGATGGTGGAGGGGGTAGGATTCGAACCTACGTAGGCATAGCCAGCAGATTTACAGTCTGCCCTCGTTGACCGCTTGAGTACCCCTCCGCGACACAAGCCGGGCATTGTCTAATCGTTCACTATTGCTGTCAACCGGCAAGTGGCTCTTTTTTCATCGAAATCGACGCCCCGATTGTTACGCGTCGCGGAAGGCCCAGTGCCAGGGCTCGTAGATAAACCCGTGCGGATTATCGCGAGGGTAACTCATTGAAAACCCGAAAATTTCCGCGTTTCGGCTCAGCCACCGGAACGCGTCGGTATCTTCGAACGCCTCGGTCAAAGGTCGCGATCCGGGCGTTGCGACGTCGACCGCCCGGCCCGTGTGGTGCTCGCTATAGCCCGGCGCGGCGTTTACACAGAGGATTTCCTCGATCATCTGGCCCGATTCGAGCTTGCGCCGGATCAGCCCGGCCTGGTACTCGTAGCCCCGGAATCCGGATACGATCATCAGCGCCACATCGTCCCCTGCAGCCGCATCGACCATCGAAATCCACTGCCCGGCGGCAGCCGGTGCGAGGCGCTGCATTCGCCCTACGAGATTCGGGCCGACATCGACGAGCTCGGCGGCCTCCTCGAAAAGCGGCGCGGACCCCGGGTGCGCGAAATCGTCCGGAATACCGAGTTCCTGGTGCAACTGGCGTAACATAGGCGAATTGTCCCAGATTCACTGCAGAGCCGACAACATGACGGATGACCAGCTGTACAAGCAGCGTGACGGCAGCGAGCCGTTTCGGTTCGACGCCTCGGTGGCCTCGGTGTTTCCGGACATGCTCAAACGGTCGATTCCCGGCTACTCGGCAAGCATCGAGGCTATCGGTTCGCTGGCCGCCCGGTTCGTCGAGGCCGGTACTCATTGCTACGACCTGGGTTGCTCGCTGGGTGCCGCAAGCATCGCGATGCGCCAGGGGGCTGCGGACAAACGGGCGAACATCATCGCCGTCGACAACTCGAAAGCCATGATCGAACGCTGTGAGGCGATTATTGCAGACGAGACGGCACGGGACCCGGAGTCCCAGTCAGTCATCGAGGTTGTGCTTGGCGATGCATTGCAGACGGAGATCCGTAATGCGTCGATGGTCGTGCTGAATTACACGCTGCAGTTCCTGTCCGAGGATCAACGGGACTCGCTGATTCGTCGCATTTACGAGGGTCTGAACCCGAACGGCCTGTTGTTGCTGTCCGAAAAAGTCGTCGATGAGAATCCTGCGATGGAGACGCTGCTGATCGACCTGCATCACGAACACAAACGCCGCAACCACTACAGCGAAATGGAGATCAGCCGAAAGCGCAGCGCGCTGGAGAACGTGCTGGTCCCCGAGAAGGTATCCGCTCACCGCGCGCGCCTGGAGGCGGCCGGCTTTGTCGACATTGCCGTCTGGCTCCGCTACTTCAACTTCGTGTCGATAATCGCAATCAAGCGGTGATCTTCGATTCCGATAAACTGGCGCGCCTGCTGTCCGAGCTTGATCTCGACGCGTGGCGAACGGAGCTCGAGCCGCTGGTATCGGCCAGACTCTCGCCCCGGGCGCACGGCAATCTCGACGCCTGGGAAGACGCGATCAACCAGCTTCAGGCCGTCGATACGCACAACGCGGAAATGAATGCGGCAAGCGTAGGTGTCGAGCTGGACCCGACCCTGGACGAGGACTCCTTTGAAGCCGCACTTAGGCAGTTGATGCCATGGCGCAAGGGCCCGTTTCGTCTCGGGCCCGTTGAGATCGACACGGAGTGGCGGTGCGATATGAAGTGGGCGCGCCTCGACCACAAGATCTCTTCGCTCGAGGGCCGGCACGTGCTGGACATCGGCTGCGGCAATGGCTACTACGCTTACCGCATGATCGGCGCCGGCGCGCGCCTCGTGTTCGGATTGGATCCGACGTTGTTGTTCGTCGCCCAGTTCGCGGCGCTGTCACGCTATTTGCCATCGGAGCAAATCAGCGTCCTGCCATTGCGTCTCGAGGAGCTGCCTGCAGGTCGCAGCGTATTCGACACGGCATTCTCGATGGGAGTGCTTTATCACCAGCGATCGCCGCTGGACCACCTGCGGCAGATCAGAAGCCACTTGCGCCCCGGCGGCGAACTGGTGCTGGAAACGCTGATCCTGCCCGGCGATGAGCCGATGGCCAGGACGCCGCAGGACCGTTATGCGCGCATGCGAAACGTCTGGCTGTTGCCCACTGTTCCCGAGCTGAGGGTCTGGATGAGTCGCTGCGGGTTTCGGGATATCGAGACGATCGACGTCACCGGGACGACGACCGACGAGCAGCGCTCGACCGACTGGATGACGTTCGAGTCCCTGCGCGAGGCGCTGGATCCGGACGACTCGTCAAGAACCGTCGAAGGCTGGCCGGCGCCGCAGCGTGCCATTCTCAAGGCGCTGGCACCCTGACTGTCGGGTTCGCTTGACCCCGTTCCGTAGCTTCTCTAATTTCTGTCTTAACAGAAATACGAGAAATCGCCATGGAACTCACGCCAGCCGTTCAGAAATACGTTCTCCACTGGGGCGAGATGGGCACGCGGTGGGGTACCAATCGCACTGTCGCTCAGATTCAGGCCCTGCTCTACCTGTCGCCGACACCGATGCACGCCGACCAGATCTGCGATCTGCTGTCTGTCGCCAGATCGAATGTCAGCACCAGCATCCGTGAGTTGCAGAGCTACGGCCTGGTGCGCATGACGCATACGCTCGGAGACCGGCGTGACTACTTCGAATCGATCCATGACGTCTGGGAACTCTTTCGTGT
This sequence comes from Woeseiaceae bacterium, assembly GCA_030065915.1. Taxonomy (GTDB): domain Bacteria; phylum Pseudomonadota; class Gammaproteobacteria; order Steroidobacterales; family Woeseiaceae; genus UBA1847. The sequence goes on along the minus strand of JASJCQ010000039.1, from coordinate 1,493 downwards.
CATCATCGAGCAACGCAAGCAACGCGAACTGAACCCGACGCTGACGATGCTGAAGAGCTGCGCCGCCGATATCGAGAACGAATCCGATACCGACCCCGTTACGAAAGAGCGCGTTCGAAACATGCTCGAGTTCGTTCAGACGACGAGTACCTGGTACGAGGACGTTCGGGAGATTCCGTCGCCGACGTTAATGAAGATCATGCGCCTCGGCAGGAGCATTACGAAGTTCGTCAGCAGGAAAAGCTAGATCCCTGCGAGCCATGCCCTGACCCTAGCGGCAGTCGTCCAGCGTAGAGGTGCCGATCGCTGACTGTTCGCGGGAGTACCAGATCGCCGTTTCACGGACCACGGTAGCCGGACCTCCATGCGCAATGTCGGCAGGACGAAAGACGTAGCCACCGGGCAAGTAGGCATCGCTAACGACGGCGCCCTCGAAACACTCGGCATAGTCCAGCGATCCCTGGACGAGATAGGACTCGCGACTCGCGAGAGACCGCTCCCAGTTGAGCTCGGCGCCGGGCGCGATTCGCGTGAGCCAGGTCAGCGCGCCGCTGCCCGGGTCCGACCGTAGCACCTTGCGCGATACGCCGTCGACGTCGGTCGGCTCCCAGTCAATCAGACGACTGTCGAGTATCAGCGGCGTCCTGATCATCGAATCGGGGTGCGTCTGGTTGACCGCGTAGAGGATTCGCGCGCCGTCATAAGTCTGCAGGTTGAACCCGAGTGAACCGGACGGCAGGAATGCGTATCCACCGGCGTCGAGCACGAGGTCGTCACCGAGTGTCAGACGTCCCGCCAGAACGAAAATCTCGATCGACAGGCCGGGCGATGCACCGCTGCTGCCCGTCCATGCAACCGGCAGGTCGATCCGGTAGCTGCCGGTACGGAGCTTTGCGTTAAAGTCGAATCGCTTGGCGCGAACGCCCGGAAGCTCCGCGAGGAAAACGTCGGAAAGGCTGTCCGTTGCAACGTAGGCCGGATACGGCAGTTTGGGCGTTGATGCTGAGCAGGCCGCTATCCCGAGTAGCGAAATCAATGCAATCGTGCGCTTCATCTTGTGTCTGGTCCGCAATGAAAAAAGCCGCCTGGAAACCAGGCGGCTAAATCGTCACATAGATGGCAATGGCTTAAAACCCGACGTTGTCAAAAAGCTCGCTTCCTAGAACCTGAGCACAAACGTTTCAAAAGGTTTTGGTGTGAAAGGTGACTTAGTCTGCAGCTTGCACGGCCAGCGAAGCCGTGAGAACGATCTGCGAGTTGAGAGGATTCCCGCAGTACGGCTGCAAACGCATAGCTCCCTTATGGCAACCCCCCACACAGTGCCTGAATTGCATCTCATCTCCGTGCGTACCGAGTTGGTACGTTCGAAATACTACTATATGTGGTGGCTTAATGCGATATTCGCACTACATGTAGAGTCAACATGAAAGTGGAGACCGAACCGCAAGAAAACGGTAGGCTTTTGCGCTCTTCTCAACGGCGACAGGTGCAAA